>NZ_CP011456.1:0-1200000 GCF_001277295.1 Anabaena sp. WA102
ATTACGAATTAGGAATTAGGAATTACGGATAAAGGTGGCGTTAATGGAAATTCCCATAGATGATTTATGGAATCGTGTATTAGAGCGGTTACAGTTAGAGTTAGCTCCGCCTACCTTTGAAACTTGGATTAAAACAGCTTATGCACAGCAGCTAGAAAATAACTGTTTGGTAATATATGCTCCTAATCCTTTTGCTCGCAATTGGCTTCAGAAGTATTACATTAATACTATTGCTAATGTAGTCCACGATATTGTGGGTTATCCAATAGAGATTTATATTACTGTAGTTGAGGATAAGGGAGTTTCTCATGTGGATAAACCGGAAGTGGAGGGGAAATTACCAGCAATAAATCATATTTTGGCAAATGCTCCCATAAATTCGCAAAAGACTTCAGATTTAAATTCTAAATATGTTTTTTCTCGTTTCGTTGTCGGAGCTAATAATCGCATGGCTCATGCGGCTTCTCTAGCCGTGGCAGAATATCCGGGTAGGGAATTTAATCCGTTATTTTTATGTGGTGGTGTGGGTTTGGGGAAAACTCACTTAATGCAAGCTATTGGTAATTATCGCTGGGAAATCTGTCCTCATTCTAAGATATTTTATGTGTCTACGGAGCAGTTTACAAATGATTTGATTACTGCAATTCGTCAAGATAGTATGCAGAGTTTCCGCGAACATTATCGGGCTGCTGATATGCTGCTAGTTGATGATATTCAGTTTTTGGAGGGGAAGGAATATACTCAAGAGGAATTTTTTCATACTTTTAATACTTTACATGAGGCGGGTAAGCAAGTTGTAATTGCTTCAGACCGTCCTCCTAATCAAATTCCCAGTTTACAAGAACGGTTGTGTTCACGGTTTTCTATGGGGCTAATTGCTGATGTGCAAATGCCTGATTTAGAGACGAGAATGGCAATTCTGCAAAAAAAAGCTGAGTATGAAAATATTCGTTTACCACGAGAGGTGGTTGAATACATCGCTTCTAATTGTACTTCTAATATCCGTGAGTTGGAGGGGGCGTTAATTCGAGCTTTGGCTTATATTTCTATTTGGGGTTTACCTATGACTGTGGAAAATCTGTCACCGATTTTAGGCACTCCTAGTCAGAAAATAGAAACTACTCCTGAGATAATTTTAAATATAGTTGCAGATGCTTTGAATGTTTCTATTGAGGATTTGAAGGGTAATTCCCGTCGTCGAGAAATAAGTTGGGCTAGGCAAATAGGAATGTATTTAATGCGACAACTTACGAATTTGAGTTTACCCAAGATAGGGGAGGAGTTTGGGGGTAAAGATCATACGACGGTGATGTATAGTTGTGAGAAAATTACCCAGTTAAAGGAGAGTGATCAGAGTTTAATTCAAACTTTACACCAATTGAGCGATCGCATCCAAATGGCTACTACCAAAAATAGAATTAATATCGTTGATGTTTTCCACAACCCAAAAAACTAACTTATCCCATTAAAATCTGCACTATTAAGTCCGAATTTTAAGAAAAATATAATAAATGATTAATTTTTATTTAAAATTGCGGTCAAAATCCAATTTTTTGCCGCAAAGCTGTGGAAAACTTTAATTTATTATTTATCAGTTTCATGAAGTATGATGATTTTGGGAAAATTCAGGATAGTTTTTCCACAGTTTTTCCACAGGTAACTATCCAGATTATTTGTTTTTTTATATCATGAGTATTGACAAATGGATGAATTTATGAGTGCTGCAATTTTCCAGGCTAAACAAGGTAGACAAGAAGGGGGAATTCCCATTGGCTCTGTTTTGGTTAAGGATGGTAAAATTGTCGGACAGGGACACAATAAGCGCGTCCAAGATGGTGATCCTGTAACTCATGCGGAGATTGATTGTCTCCGTAATGCGAGCAGAATTGGTAACTACAGAGGTACAATCTTCTACTCTACGTTAATGCCTTGTTATTTGTGTGCCGGTGCTGTGGTGCAGTTTGGGATTAAAAAAGTTATTGCTGGAGAATCAAAAACTTTTCCTGGCGCTAGAGAGTTTATGGTATCTCACGGTGTGGAAGTCATAGATCTAAATTTAGATGAATGTGAACAAATGATGAGTGAATTTATTACAACTAACCCGGAACTTTGGGATGAAGATATTGGGAGATAGGAGGTAGGGGCGCAGGGTCTGCGCCCATTCAGGAGTATGGCTAACGCCACGCTGCGCTATCAGGAGTTCAGGAGGAAGAAGAAATGAATGAAAATTGACACTCTCAGGGAGCCAAGCCACTGAGCTTTACGCTTACCGGATATTCCTGTAAAATTGTCCAAAAACCTATTACCCATTACCCATTACCCATTACCCATTTATATTGACCCCACAATTAAAATTGAGAAATTAGTGTCAATTTTCTCCAGTTGCGTTATGATGGCGATCGCAAGCCTAAAAACCTTGTTGGCTGGATATTGCCACGACTGTTCAGCATAAATAGCGTCTAGTAGTGGTAATTACCGTACAAAACCGAATTCCCAAGCAGCTTACTCTTGTTATTTATGGTATAGTGGAAAAGTTAGAACTAGCTTTACCAAACTATAATTGCTCTACGCGCAGGTAATAATTGCAAGCGGAAGGCTGTTTTGATCAAGAATTTACACACAAAAATCTGAAATACACCGAGTTTATGATTCAGCAAGTAATTCACCCAATGGTGAAATTGCAGCGCAACGTGCAATCACTCGTAGAATCCAATATTATCAAACCCAATGATAGGATTTGGAAGATTGCCTTACTCTATGGCGATGATTGGCAACATTGGAAACAGGAGTTGCTGGACTTTGGATTTAGCACCCAAGATCCAATTGGCGATTTATTAGCGGTAGAAAAGTGGGACGACGATTAAACATCTAAATTAGATTGGCTATATCTAGGATAGATTTGACGTAGATACACCTACCTCCAGCAATGATAGAACTTTGTCCTTGTTTTTATGGTGGGTGCAATTTCTTCGTCACCCGATTTTGGATTGACGATTTTGGACTTCGACTTCGCTCAGTCGAACGATTTTGGATTGACTCCACCCTCAAGTGTAGGGCTGGAAAATTTTGGATTTAGAATTGACGTTAGCGAAGCGTATGCAGCGCAGCGAGTATTTTTCCATCAGTAGAGGACGGAGACTGATACCAAATTTTTTAATCTAAAATCTAAAATCTAAAATCTAAAATCTAAAATTCCCCGTCCAAACACATACTCAAGCATTTTTATTAAGGTAGGTAAATTATGGTTCAAACCTTACCTAAAACCCAGTTAGTAACCTTTGAAGAGTTTATTAAATGGAAACCAGAAGGCGGATTTTATGAACTGCATGATGGGGAAATTATTGAGATGAATCCACCATTAGGAAAACACGAAAGCAGAACCGGGGTTTTAACTATAGAATTGGCTATAGAGTGCCGCCGCTTAAATCTTCCCTATTTTATTCCCAAACAGGCATTAGTTAAACCACCAACAACGGAATCAGCCTATTGTCCAGATGTTTTGTTGATAAATTCCACAAATCTAGTCAATGAACCGCTTTGGGAAAAAAAAGCAACAGTAACTCAAGGTGATTCTGTGCCATTAATCATCGAAGTGGTGAGTAGCAATTGGCGAGTTGATTACTATAGAAAATATAGTGATTATGAAGAAATGGGAATTAAAGAATATTGGATTGTTGATTATCAACCCTTTGGTGCTGGTAAATTCGTGGGTGAACCAAAACAACCTACCATATCAATTTGTTCTCTAATTGGTGATGAGTATGAAATTAACCATTTTAGAGACAATGAGCAAATAATTTCCCGCACTTTTCCCGAATTGAACCTAACCGCTAACCAGATTTTGCTAACTGCTGATTGATATTAATGCCTGAGCCAACTCCTTTGCAGTATGATAGCGATCGCGTGGTAAAGGTTCTGTCACACAATCAATTACCTGTCTTAATTTATCACTAATTGTTGGTATCCCTTTAACCTCAAAGCGAAAATTACGCCCCCTTTGCCGATAAAATTTTAAAGGATTTTCCCCAGTTAATAAAAAAATTAACGTCGGACCAATAGCATACAAATCAGATTGGGTAAGCGGTTGTCCCCGTTCCTGTTCAGGAGCGCAAAAACCCTCAGCCCCGATTCTTGTCCCTGGTTTTGTGCCAATTTCCTTAACAGCACCAAAATCCAATACAACAATACTATTATTACCACTTCGCACCATCAAATTAGCCGGCTTAATATCCCGGTGAATTAATGGTGTATGTTGGTGATGCAGATAATCTAGAATATCACAAGTTTGGATCATCCAAGCGATCGCTTGCTTCGGAGTTACAGGTCCAGTTAAGCGAATCCGTTTGTCTAAATCTTGTCCATGAATTAACTCCATAGCCAAGTATTTTTTACCATCTTCCACAAAGAAATCATAATACTTGGGAACTCCCCCATGATTAAGATGCTTGAGAATACTAGCCTCTCGGATGAATAACTCTTGAGCTTTGGGAATTTTCACCATATCAGCATTCATCTGCTTAATTACCAGTAATTGTGGTACACCAGTAATTTCACCAACACCATCCCAAGCTAAATAGGTAGTACCCATACCACCCTTTCCCAAAGTGCGTAATACCTGATAATGACGAATAGTCTTTTGCACCAAAATTGGTTGACCACAGTGAACACAAAACACATTTTGAGGACGATTCCCTTCGTGAGTACAACCAGCACTGGAATATTCTGGAATTATCTTTTGATTAATTTCTCCATTTCCTGAACCTGAAGCTCGGATAAGTAGAGGAGATAATTCCTGAACTTGTACCTTGAGTACAGGACCACCCTGAGCTAATTGCAGCAAAGAATTATCAGCAACGATAGATTTAGTAACCAAAAAGCCATTGAGGAAAGTGCCATTAGTTCCATGACTAATTAACTCCCAATCATCCCCTCCAGCATTAGTAACTAATTTCAGTTCTAAATGATACCGAGAAACTAAATTGTCAGCCAAAACAACGTGATTATCTACCGCCCGACCAATGCGAACGACGGTAGAACCCTCAAAGCACCACTGTTTCAGCGGTGTTTTTGTGCTTTTTTCTAATAGGGTCAAAGTAATCACAATACAACCTAAAATTTAAGATCAAAAAACTAATTTTAGAAGCAACTTTGCTAAGATAGTCTGACTTTCACTCGCACTAGTATAGCTGTAATATTGTCATGACCATTGTGTTCATTACCCAATTCAATTAAATCTTGAACCCCTGTGACTAAATTACTAGAAGAACTTAATAAGGGTTGGAGATGGGTTTGCCAATGAGTTTCTAAGCAGTCATTATCTGATAAACCATCTGAAACCAATACCAGAAGCATATCTTCATTGATATCAAATAACATCACATCAGGATGGAGAGCATCTTCGTTGCGTGGACCTAAAGCTTGGGTAAGTTGATAAGCATCTGCACGTCCATAGGCAATACTAGGTTCTATACCCCTAGCAATTTCTCGTTGACCAACTTCATGGTCTATAGTTATTTGTTCTAGTCCTTGCTTGCGAGTCAGCCAATAAAGACGACTATCTCCCACATGAGCAATTGCCGCTTGATTATCTTGAATTAGTAGCATGACCAAAGTAGTACCCATGCGACCAATACCAGAACGAGCTTCTTTTTGATTAAGCTCATAAATAGCCTGATTAGCCAGATAAACTGCGTGAAGAATAGACTCCTTGCGAGGCAATTCTGTATCTACCCAAGTTTTTTGAAAGTATTGACGGATAGTATTTACCGCTAATTGACTAGCTATTTCACCTCCAGCATGACCACCCATACCATCACAAAGAATATATAAACCTTGTGTTGTAACTTGACTATTTCCTGGTAACTCTATCTTGTGAACTTGACTATCAACACCAAAATAGTCCTCATTATGGTCGCGTTGACGACCCACATCAGTAGCTGCTGCATATTCCACGCTACTTAGCTGCATGGATAGAACTAGAGTTAGGGCTTCATCACTTTTATTTTTTGTATCATTACTTAGTGCCAAGACAGGTGATGAAGTTGGTTGTTCCTGATGACATTCTTCTGCTATTTCTTGTAAATGCGATAGCAATTGCGCCAGAGTTTGAATATTCCCAGATTCCACATACTCTAACATCTGCACCACACAATCCAATGGAGTGTGTTGGGATTCTCTAAACAAAGTTTGCCACATCCGACCCAAACTTTTAAGAGTTAAAGCTTGTTGTCCATTCTCTCGTATTTTCGTCAAATCTAAAACTTCGGGTGGTTGTGGTGTTAGTAACGGTGTCTCTATATATAGCCTTTGTAATATTAGAGTTTGGTCTTCATCTAAGCGCAAGTTCGACAACTCCAACAAACTTTGGCGACAATTTACAGTTTCTAACAACTCCCAAAGTTGAGTCATTTGATAAAACCAATGTAAAATTTCCAACGGACTTACTGTATCTCGTCGCAAAACATCAAGCAACGTCGGGAAATTGGATCTGTCTTCTAACAAGACTACTTGAAAATGATCTTGCTGCCAAGCATCATGAATATTTGGTATTCCTGGGCGCTTATCTACCTGCAATTTTAGATAAGCTTCCGCCAGACCCGGAATTGTCCTTATATCCATCTTGGTTTCGTGCAAAAGCATTGCCCCAATCAGTGATATTTTGTAAGGTTGACAATCTAGAACCTTGACTTCTATATAATCCGCAAATTCTTGTGGAGATTCTAACAAGCGATAACGTTGCCAAGGATCTAAATAAGCATCTAAAACAAATTTGGATAACAGACCAGAATCTCCGCCACCATCCGCTATATTTTCTAGATTTTGGCTTAATTTCGCAGTTTCCGCCACAACAGAAACTACCTTATCCACTGCCTGAGTAATGAGCGCGTACCAAACTGTGCTAGATTCTGCACCACATTTATAACAATACTGTGCATCTAAAGCCATATCGGCACTACATTCAGAGCAGATTTTATGAGCTAAGGATATACCACAGCTTTGACAGAACTTATTACTATCACCGTTTTCAAATTTACACTGGGGGCAAATCAGCATAGTCGGACTTCCTTGATTTTCCTGGTAAGGTGCTTTTAGCTACAAATATTCAAACAGTCCACAATTAAATAACTAAAATTAAAATTATGTAACCTAAGAACTAAGTGCTATTGTTGACACTCTTTTTGTATACTGGTATTACAGTACCTTAATCTATTTTTCCGGTTAATGATTTAATCTTGTGACTTCTAAGGGAGTGAGTTCTCGCCATTGTCCTGGTGCTAAATCATCTAATTGAATATTACCAATACTTATCCTAATTAACCGCAAAGTCGGAAAACCCACAGCAGCAGTCATGCGACGGACTTGGCGATTTTTACCTTCAGTTAAGGTCATTTCTAGCCAAGCTGTGGGAATACTTTTCCGAAATCGAATGGGGGGAATACGTTGGACTACGGATGGTTCTTCTAACAATAACCTAACTTGAGCAGGACGAGTCCGGTAATCTTGAATTTCTACCCCAGTTTGTAGCTGATGAATTGCATCAACATCAGGAATACGTTCCACCTGCGCCCAATAAGTACGTTGATGACCAAAGCGCGGATGTGCTAGACGATGCTGTAACTGTCCATCATTTGTTAGTAACAGTAACCCCTCACTATCCCAATCTAAACGCCCCACAGCATAAACATCGGGAACATCTATATACTCTTTTAGCGTAATATGTTTGGGACTTTCTTGAGTAAATTGGCTCAAAACCCCATAGGGTTTGTGAAAAATAATATACCGATTATTCATAAAATATAGAAGGAGTCAGGAGGTAGGGGCGCAGGGACTGCGCCCATTCAGGATTCAGGAAAAAGAAGAAAGGATTAATAAACATCAATTATGACAATTAGCAAAATCAGCCGCAGATCCTTTTTATTTCTGGGTGGGGCAACCTTAGCACAAGGATTAACCTTAACATTACCTAGTTATGCTCAACCAGTTCAGGTAAACAAAAGTCAAATTAATGGTATCCCTTTTTATCAAACCATAGTTGATCTCACAGATCCAAAAACCTTGATTACAATGGGTTTAGCCAAAAATGCCAGCTTTGCGAACACCATTCAAAAAACCAGTGGTGATGAAGAATTTAGTAAATTAGTAGCGCGTTATAAGGCTGCTGTAGTTGCTAATGGCACATTCTTCGCCAAAAATCCTCAAAAAACAGTGATGGGTAACATGGTAGCTGGGGGAAAATTTGTCAAATACAGTCGCTGGGAAAATTTTGGGACTACCTTGGGATTAGGAGTTGACAATAAACCAGAAATGGTAACAGCCAGAGTAGACGGTAAACCGGAATGGAATAAACATTGGTTTTCCCTAACCTGTGGACCGAGATTATTGCGACAGGGGGAAATATGGATAAATCCCAGTATTGAAGGCTTTAAAGATCCTGTTGTTTTAGGCAATAGCGATCGCACAGCCATTGGTTTTACTCAGGACGGCACAAAGCTGATTTTAGCCAATTTTGAAATTAACCTCACTTTACAGCAGGAAGCAGAGGCAATGAAAGCGATCGGTTGTTATGAAGCTATGAATTTAGATGGTGGAGCATCCAGAGCCTTAGCCAACAAGACTAATATTGTAGTTCCCGCGGGTAGACCTTTAACCAATGTAATCGTCATTTATGATGCCACAAATCCCGCTCCCACAGCCTTAGAACAGGCATGGCTGAAGTTTCAAAAAGGAGAATACCCTTCCATACCTGCCTCGTAAATAAGGCACGGTTCAGGAATTAGAGGAATAATTACCAATTAGCCAGCCCTTGATTACGGAGTCAGGGGTATAGTATTTAATTTTTAATGGGGTTTGACGGCAAATACGACTATAAAGTTACGGTTCACCCCAATTCCTGAAAGTATTAATTCCCATACATTAGTCAATGTGAAAGCACATAAATCCATGAAACCACTAGACATAATTTATAAAATTCACCGTTCCCCTGACGGTTCGGTAAACCACCCTGCATGGAATGGCTACCACTGAGTTTATTTCTATTTCTTGCCCTGGGTAGCCTAGTTTGGGATTGTCTTCCCAGCAAAGCCATCAGTTTCTTTTTGGGCAACTGATTGTTATTAGCAGTTAGTTAATGCAATTTTATATTCTCTCTGAGTTCATTTAGTAATTTTATACGGAGCAAACACCCAAAATGGCAAAAGTAGTTGGAATTGATTTAGGAACGACTAACTCCTGTGTAGCAGTAATGGAAGGTGGTAAACCCACTGTTATTGCTAATGCGGAAGGTTTTCGGACAACACCCTCGGTAGTTGCATTTGCTAAAAATGGCGACAATTTAGTGGGTCAAATCGCTAAACGCCAAGCGGTAATGAACCCCGAAAATACTTTTTATTCAGTGAAACGCTTTATTGGTCGTCGTTTCGACGAAATTACCAACGAAGCTACAGAAGTTTCTTATAAAGTTCTCAGCAGTGGCGGTAACGTTAAGGTAGATTCTCCTGGTGCTGGTAAACAATTTGCTCCTGAAGAAATTTCTGCGAAAGTTCTCCGCAAATTGGTTGAAGATGCTAGTAAATACCTGGGTGAAACTGTTACCCAAGCTGTAATTACCGTTCCCGCTTACTTCAACGACTCTCAGCGTCAAGCTACTAAGGACGCGGGAAAAATCGCTGGTATTGACGTTCTCCGCATTATCAACGAACCTACCGCAGCTTCCCTAGCTTATGGCTTTGATAAAAAGAGTAACGAAACTATCCTGGTATTTGACTTGGGTGGTGGTACTTTCGACGTATCTGTTCTAGAAGTAGGTGACGGTGTATTTGAAGTATTATCAACATCCGGTGATACTCACCTGGGTGGTGACGACTTTGATAAAAAAATCGTTGACTTCCTAGCTGAACAGTTCAAAAAAGACGAAGGTATTGACCTCCGTAAGGACAAACAAGCTTTACAACGTCTGACTGAAGCCGCAGAAAAAGCCAAAATTGAACTTTCTAGCGTTACTCAAGCAGAAATTAACCTACCATTTATCACTGCTACTCAGGACGGTCCAAAGCATTTGGATACAGTTCTTACTCGCGCTAAGTTTGAAGAACTCTGCGCTGATTTAATTGACCGTTGCCGCATTCCTGTAGAAGATGCACTTAAAGGTGCGAAGTTAAATAAGACCAATATTGACGAAGTTGTTCTCGTTGGTGGTTCTACCCGGATTCCCGCAGTTCAAGATGTGGTCAAACGGGTGTTAGGTAAAGATCCTAACCAAAGCGTTAACCCTGATGAAGTGGTAGCTGTTGGTGCTGCTATTCAAGCGGGTGTCTTAGCTGGTGATGTTACAGGCATCTTGTTATTAGATGTAACACCATTGTCCTTGGGTGTAGAAACCTTGGGTGGTGTGATGACTAAAATTATTCCTCGCAATACTACAATTCCTACCAAGAAATCAGAAGTGTTCTCTACTGCTGTAGACGGACAAACCAATGTGGAAATTCACGTTCTCCAAGGTGAGAGAGAATTCGCCAATGATAACAAGAGCTTAGGAACTTTCCGTTTGGATGGTATTCCTCCTGCTCCTCGTGGTGTTCCCCAAATTGAAGTTACTTTTGATATTGACGCTAACGGTATTCTCAATGTTGCGGCTAAGGATAAGGGAACTGGTAAGGAACAATCTATTAGTATCACTGGTGCTTCTACTCTGGATAAGAATGATGTAGAACGCATGGTGAGAGAAGCTGAACAAAATGCTTCTTCTGATAAGGAACGTCGTGAAAAAATTGAACGCAAAAACCAAGCTGATTCTTTAGCTTATCAAGCTGAAAAGCAGTTACAAGAGTTGGGTGATAAAGTCCCTGATGCTGATAAGACTAAGGTTGAAGGTTTAGTTAAGGAAGTACGGGAAGCTGTTGCTAAAGAAGATGATGCTCAAATCCAGAAGTTGATGCCAGAATTGCAACAAGCTCTGTTTGCTATTGGTAGCAATATCTATCAACAAGCTGGTGATGCTGCCGGTGCTGGTGGTACTGAACCTCCAAGCGGTGGTTCTGCTCCTTCTGGTGATGATGTTATTGATGCTGATTTCACTGAAAGCAAGTAGTCATAAATTCTCATCAAGGGCGGGGAACCCCCGTCCCTACACTATTAATACCCACCTAGCGCAATAACTGGATGGGTATTTTTTAATGGTAATTAAATTAGTTATTGCGAGATAGTGATTATTAATAAACCCAGTTGCTTAAAAATTCTATTTGTCCCTGCATACCTTGCGTTGATTTAGTGTTAATCAGCCGCAAAACTCCACGCATTAATTCGCCAATTCCGTATCTTTGTTGAGGTGCTAAAATTATTCCAGCGTGAGACAAACCTTGTTCCAGTAAAGTAGTATGGATCTGGTAAAAGTCCCTAGCATTAAAGCTAAATATAACTCGGTTATTTTCTTTAGCCCAAGTTAGCTGTTCTGGATCTGATTTATACAACATTCCCACATCGGCAACTGTTAATACATCTACATTGCGGGAACGTAAGGCTTGAACAAAATCTTCATCCATTGCGTCTTCGTCAATATACAACCGGATTTTATTCATCTGCATTTTTATCTTTATGGCTATGTAAAGTTGCCAAATTCCAGTATTCAGCGTCTGCTTCAGCCAATTCAGTCTCAATTTGATTAGGATTAGCGTGATAGTAAGCTAAAGCCGCATATACTTGAGCAAGGTTAAGGTGACTTATCCGGCGGGCAATTTCTTCAGCATTTGCACCTTGTTTGTAAAGAATAACCACCCGACTTACAGAAGTTTTAGTCCCTGTAATCATGGGACGACCATTATTCACACCTGGAGAACAGGTTACTAGCGTACCAATGTTAGTAGCAGTTGCCATAGTTGACAGAATTACTTGCTTATTTTACTTCACTTTAGTCTATCATAAGCGTTTCAGCTAATAAGAGACTTCCAATTAAAAAAATATCCTAAAATTTCTTGTGGTGCGGGCATACTATGGCTAACGCCACGCTTCGCTATCGACAAGCTCAGTACAAGTCTTGCCCGCTAATAATACAAGGACGGGCATCCCACATCCCACAAGATTGGATAGCGAGGCGCTGCTGCAAGCAGTTCATCTTTTTTGTGGAGTTCTCTAATGCAAATTGCTTCTTAATAAGTAGTGAGACAGAATTAATTACACAATGTCATTGCGTAATCGTTGCGTGGCGTTAGCCATATGGAACGAAGTGAAATGAAGCAATTGCAAGGGTTGTGATTGCTTCCCTTCGCTCGCAATGACTGTAAATATTAGCTCTTCGGTACTTGTTATGCTAAATTATTTTTTTTAAATCCCAAGATCCTTGTTATATAAGGATTTTACATTAATTTATTGGTTATTTTGACAAATTTGGTATCAAAAACAATAAAATCCTTTATTTATATGGGTTGTGGGGTAAATAAACTCATATTTGGCATAACAGGTACGGAAGAACCTAAATATTTTTGTCCAATTACTTATATCAAATCAAAGGCACAAAAAAAGAGGTCTTTTTAGACCCCTTCCAAAATCAAAATAAAATAATGTTTGATTTATAGAAATTAAGACAAACCAGCATTAGTACCTTGTTTACCGGTTGCTAATTCCACTTTAACAATCTTGCCACCCATTTTTTGAATCCGTTGTTGTTCACGGAACCAATTTTCATAAGGAACTAACTTAGTAAAGTAAGTATTTTGTAATTCGCGTTGGGTGCGAGTCCGAGATAGGCTAGGAACACAAGCAGTTACTTTAAATAAACGAGCCATTTTGTTTTAAATCTCCTGATATTGTTTGGGAAACTTTTTTATCTCAAATGTCTTGAGTGAAAATCTTTAATTTATCTGTAAGGATTTAGCTATCAGTGGTCAGCTTTTCTAAATTTTATGCCAAAAACTATATTTGATTACTTATCAATATATCAAATATTCTGACTCCTGACTCCTGACAATTATTTTTTCCAAGGCTGGAAATCAACCATCAGCACCAGACTGATAACACTTACAATCAATTAGCAAGAGAACCTTCTAGCAATCATGATTGATCTCCAGACCTTAATAATGCCGCACCTACATCACTAAGTGCAAAGCTAACTCCTAGCTCAAGCCAGAGGAGATATAGTCGAAGTAAACGCCCATTTCCTTACCAGCGTCAGGACCAACCAAACTAGCGGTTACTTCCTTCATAGCACTGATAGCTTGAATTGTAGCGCCTACGGGTACTCCCAAGGAGTTGTAGGTTTCTTTCAAACCATTTAATACACGCTCGTCCAAAATGGAAGCGTCACCAGCCAACATAGCGTAGGTAGAATAGCGCAAGTAGTAATCCAAGTCACGGATACAAGCTGCGTAACGACGGGTGGTGTACATATTACCACCGGGACGGGTGATGTCAGAGTACAACAAGGATTTAGCTACAGCTTCTTTAACGATCGCAGCAGCATTAGCGCTGATGGTTGTAGCTGCACGAACGCGCAGTTCACCAGTAGCGAAGTAGCCTTTTAGCTTTTCGAGAGCAGCGGTATCAAGGTATTTACCTTGAACGTCTGAAGAATTGATAACGGAGGTAATTGCGTCTTGCATTGTTGTTTTTTCCTTATTTCCAACCTTATTGCTACAGTTTTAGTTTGAGCCGAGTTACAGCTAAAACTTACTGCATTGCACCAACAACGTAGTCGAAGTAAGAACCAGCTTCACCGGAGTCTTCAGCAGACAACAAGGTAGCAGCAACGTTCTTCATAGCGGCAACGCCACCAGCAACTGCATCAATGGGAGTACCCAAAGATTTGTACATTTCGCGTACACCAACGATACCGATTTCTTCGATGGCTGTAACATCACCAGAAACGATTCCGTAGGTAACGAGACGGAGGTAGTAGTCCAAGTCACGCAAGCAAGTAGCTGTCATTTCTTGACCGTAAGCGTTACCACCGGGGGAAACAACGTCAGGACGTTTTTGGAACAGTTGGTCGCCAGCTTGCTTAACAATGCGCTCGCGGTTTTCGGTCAATACTTGAGCGATGCGGAGACGTTGTGCGCCACCTGCAACAAAACCTTTGATTCTATCTAATTCACCGGGGCTGAGGTAGCGAGCTTCCGCATCAGCATTCACGATGGCTTTCGTGACGATACTCATTAATGGATTCCTCCAAAACTAATGGAACCAGAATTTGATTAAACTGGTACGACTTTATGTGGTTGATAGTGACTTGACAACTTGGTTGACATTTTTAGCCAGATTGTCTGGATTTGGTGTAAACCAGGTGGAAAACTCAATTACCTCCCGCAAAATATTGTCCAGTATTATGTTGAGCATTTATTACTGCTCTTAATATTTTGTAACACTTATTTTCAGATTTGCTCATTCTCAGGGAACAGGGAACAGGGAACAGGGAACAGTAAACAGGGAACAGGAAACAGGAAACAGGAAACAGGGAACAGGAAACAGGAAACAGGGAACAGGGAACAGTAAAAAGCCTGTGAAATCCAGATTAAACAGTCTTTTCTGAATCATGAGGGAGAAGAAAGGAAGAATTATCTCTTGCCTCTTGCCTCTTGCCTCTTGCCTCTTGTCTCTTGCCTCTTGCCTCTTGCCTCTTGCCTCTTGCCTCTTGCCTCTTGCCTCTTGTCTCTTGTCTCTTGCCTCTTGCCTCTTGCCTCTTGCCTCTTGCCTTCTTCCTGTCACCTGTCACCTGTCACCTATCTATTAGGAAGACCACCTGTTAAAACAGAAGGAGATAAGCTAGACCAGGATTGCTTCACTAGGTCAGCTTCAGCTTGAACACTGCCTAAATAGTTACCTGCTGGTAAAGATGGATAGCGTTTGTAGGGAACAACGTCTTCACCAAAGTAACGAGCATACTCAGGACTGTTAACAATTGCCTCTACTGCTGCCCGTAAACCGCTATCAGCCAATAGTTTGTTATATTGACGGATTTCGCCCTGAGTAGCGGGTGCGCGTCCCAAGAGGTGACGGAATAGGAATTCAATTACCTTGGTGTTGGGATAGGGGGTGTAGAACCGTTTGCGATAGATTTCGGAACTGGCTAGTTCGAGAACAAATTCCCGCACGGTAATTTCGCCGTTACGCAATTTGCTGTCTAAGTCAGAACGGCGGAAATAAGCAGGTACTTGACCGCTAAATACGTCCATAACTTGGATATAGATAGCATTGATGACCTGATTGGTTTCTGGGGAATTTGTGCCAGTGGTAGCACGGTAAATCCGGGCTGGTTTGCGACGGCTTGTACCGACACCAACTTCTACAGATTGACCACGACCATCGTTGAAAGAACGACCCAACTCAATAAACAAGGGTTTTGTCTTGTCCATTTTCTTGGCTTGGGCTGCTAAATCTGCGATCGCCTTCGCTAGAATTGGCGTATTCTCAGTTTTAATCCGTGGCTTCACAGTTTCAAAACTAGGAACAACCAAATCATCATTTTGCTTGGTTAACTGGTTGTAAAGCTTCTCAGTATTGGGGAAATTAGCCGCAGGTAAAGTGGGGAAGCGACGGAAAGGAACGGTATCTTCACCAAACACCTGACCATATTCAGCACTTTCAACCATCGCGCTAATAAAGGCCCGAATCCCTTGAGTAGCTAAAATTTGGTTGTATTTACGAATTTCTGCTTGGTCAATAGGAGCGCGACCCAAGAAATGCTTAGTTCCCAACTCAATTACTTTTGTATTGGGGTAAGGGGTGTAGAACTCTTTCTGATACAGGCTAGAGTAACCCAAACCTTGAATAAATTCCTTAACGCTGATTTCACCGTTCACCAACTTACTTTCTAGAACTGTAAACTCGTTCTTAGAGATGTAAGGAGCAATATCGCGCTCGAAAATCTGCCGATAAGCACCGCTAATCACAATTTCCGCCGCAACCTTGTCATTTTTAACTGCTGTCAGTTTAAAGACTTTGGTTTGCTCACGTTGCTTAGTAACACCTTGGTTAATGCGGAAATCAATATCTGGTTCAGTCCGCATTTCTGTGACTGCACCCAATTCCACAAAGCGAGGAGTTTCTTGTTTCTCAACATTCGCCAAATCTTCGCGGATAGTCCCCACACGTAATTGACGTAAAGACACACCCGCAGGAGTTAGATAACGCTCGTAAGGAACTGTATCTTCATTAAATGCTTGGCTGTATTCGTCACTGTCAAGAATGGCATCAACGACCGCATAAAAGCCCTTCTTAGCAGCAATGTCAAAATACTTGTTGTTTTCTTCCCGACCGTAGGTAGGACGACCTAACAAGCGACGGTGAATATATTCAATCGCTTTACAGACATAGAGAGAAGTCCAGTACATCTTGCGGAATAAATCCGACTTCGCCAACATCCGCACAAACTCGCGGACGGTGATATCGCCGTTTTCCAGCTTAATTTCTGCAACCTTCAGACGTTGACCTTCGTAAACATCACGACCGAAAACTTGCAGGTAACAAGCCTTAATTACCGCTTGGGTAGAACTTTCGGAGAACTTAACACTTGCACCCTTGGCAGCTTTTTTACCAATAGTTCCAGGTAACTGGTCTAACTTGAACACCTTAGCACCCAAAGTACCAGGAGCAACACCACGCGCACCAGGATTACTGAGTTGGTTATTGATACCAGGTCCTTGGTGAATCAAGATCCGACGGGTATCCTTACTAAATGGTGCAGGGCTGCTGCTGGGGTTGCGGGTTTCTTTCGGGAAAATCGCCCCAAATTGGATTTCCAAGGGGTCATTACCAGAACCGTAGGGATGTTGGTCAGGTAATGGTTGTTCGTAAGCAGCAAAAGTTGTAATAAACTGAGGAACTTTCCGGAAAGGCGCACTGTATTTAAACAGGTCTTGCTGTTGTCCCCAGTTACGACATTCTTGGGCTTCTTGACCCAGACCCCGAATGTAGGGAACTGTTTCTTCACCAAAGTAATCACTGTATTCGGTAGAATCTACCAAAGCATCAACTAAACCTGCTAAACCTTTGAGTGAGACAATGGCAAAGTATTTTTGCACTTCTTCCCGGCTACTTGGACCCCGTCCTAAAATGTGACGGAAAGCCAATTCAATCACCCGGCTATTAATAAAAGGCTGATAAAACTGTTTTTGGTAAAGGGGGGATTTAGCTAAACGGCGAATAAACTCCCGCATGGAGATCTCGCAATTTTTAACTTTAGATTCTAAGTCAGAAATAGACAAGCTATAAGCACGGGTAATATCGCGCTCAAATACTTGACGATAAGCAGCTTTGATAATTTCAGTCTTCTCGCTAGAAGACAAACCGGGCTTCATGACGTACTTGGGACGACGTTCTGCGGCAACAGCGTAAATTTGTGGCAGTTGTAACCCTTGTTGGTCGCCGGAAGGACGTTGACGAACTTTAGTAGAAGGTGTTGGTGCTTTAAATTCCGTCAGCAACACATCCATGTACTGAGTCACAATTTCTGTAGCTGCGGCATCTTTACGGAAATAAGACAGGGACGCTGCTTTAATTTCCTGCAAAGCAACGATGGTTGCTTCCCCAGAACAAGCATTTTCAATAATTTCCCGCAAACCTCTGGTATTCACAGAAATGATATTGGGGTCGCCAGCGACAATGGCGTAGGTGGCATAGCGTAAGAACCAGGACAAGTCCCGTAAACTCTTGGCCATGTTGCTAGGACCATAACGAGCAACGTTAATAGGTCTAAAGCCTGGAGGTGTTGGTCCACCAGCAGAAGTATTGAAGATAGAACGGAGGTTTTCAAAGAAACCACCACTACTTTCAACGTAGGTGACTGTTCCTAGTTTCATGCCCTCTTGGACATTAACACCTGCGCCGACCATTGCCAATTCTCGTTCTTGGGGCTTTTCAAAGAAAGCCATTGGTGAACCACCAATGAAAATCCGGTTAGCCGCACGAGAAACGATAATTTCGGAATTGTCGGTCAAAATCTTGGCAATTTCTAACCGCTTTGCACCGGAGGCAAAATAGCTGCTAAGTTCACTTAGTTCACCTCTTCCCAAAAAGCGGTCTTGTTGTTCCGCTTGGGAAATGGTAGAGACAGGTAAGGTTTGATATAGTTGCGGACGCGCAACTGAGCTTCCACCGCTTGCCTTAACACTCATGGGTTTTTTAAGACTCCTATCATAACTGTTTATGTGTTAAGCCTGAGTTATTTATTTTAAGGCTTGACATTTGTGCGTATCTATGGATTTTACGCCTATAAAACCCAGTAAATTAACTCGGTCAATTTTTAGATTAGAACGTTTTGCGTTTACGCTGTTGGTTTATTAAGAAGTATGTCGAATCTGTAATCTAAATTTTGATATTCAAGAGGATACATACTTGGATTTTCTTGGCTGAACACAGATTTTATCCCAAATTCTGCACCAATTTAATTCTTAAACTTATTTATAAGAAAACAGGCTAAAAACTAGTGTGTTAATTCTGAATCCCTTATCCCATAAGACTTCATGCCCAAAATATGTCGCATATTTTTATGAGAAAGTGCCTGGAACAGATGCTTTCGGTGTAAACTACGGTAACACCAATAATTTCCCAGGAAATCGCTCCAAAACCCACAAAATTAACATACTAGTACAACACGGCATAAATAAACCAACCATTCTAAATCGTTAAAAAGCCTATACTGTCTTCGTTTTGACTTTTGACTTTTGACTTCCGCCCTGCGGTACTAGCTTACTCCTCAAGAGTTTTCTTCTGGTTCTTCCGTTCATGGCAAACCTCGTTTGTCTAAAATTGGCAATTCCCGTTTGCGTCAGGCTCTTTTTATGCCTGCGATTGTTGCTCGTCGCTATAATCCTTTGATTCACTCCTTCTGTGAACGTCTTTTGGCTAAAGGTAAATCTAAAAAGTCTGTCATTGGTGCAGCCATGCACAAGCTTTTACGCCAAGTTTTTGGTGTTCTCAAGTCTCAGACCGCTTTTGACCCTAATTTTCTTTCTCCCACCACTTGACTTTCAAGACAGTATCTTGTATCTACTTTTAGAATCAAACAATCAAGCCGTTTTGAGTATAGCTATGACTTTAACATTCAAATTCCCTACATGATCATTAGTTGGAGTACTGAACAGACACTGAGAACTTAAACTGACAATTTAAGCTTGATGTCAGCAGTCAAGGCACTTGCATCAAGGGTATTAATCAACCCATCACCATTGATATCAGCAGTGGCATCAAAAATTCCCTTATTAAAGTTCGTTTTTGCTTGGTTCAGTGAACCTAAATCACCAGTATTAACTTTGCCATCATAGTTGATGTCTGAGTTAAAGGTGGATTTACCGGACAATTTAACCTCGTACTGAGACCAATCAGGAACGTTGGTAAACAATACCAGACCATTAGTAAGATCAAAGTTTTCCTTAGCTGCTGAAGGATCATAGGTCAACTCAACCCGTTGACTAGAACCCGGATTCAGGAATAGGTCTTTATCCCCTGACAAATCCAGATTATTCACAGTCACCCCGCTGACATTAATCTGAATATCGGAAACCACCAGGATACCTGTCCCCGTATTGTTGATATCAAAGTATTTGGTGATATCAGCATAATTGGGGCGGACATAATCGCTGTCTTGGTAGCCCTTACGAAACTGGGATAGTTCTGTTGTGAATTTGATACTAGAATCATCGGCATTGCCTGAATTATCGGTAATAGCCAAACCTGGAATCACAATATCAGCTTCCTTTTCAACTGTAATAGTAAAGATATCACTAACATTTGCTCCGGCTTTATCTGTAGCGATCGCCTTAACATTCAAACTACCAACATTATCATTACTGGGAGTACCGCTAAAGGTGCCAGTTGTGGGATTAAAGGTTAACCAACTTGGTAAAGCATTGCCATTTTCTAATGTTGCGGAATAAGTCAGAAAATCACCAGCATCAATATCGCTGAAAGTGTTGGTGGGAATTTGGAAGTTAAAGAGGTTATCTTGTTTAGCGTTTTGATCGGCGATCGCATTACTCAAAATCGGTGCATCGTTGATGTTTTCAACGGCAATTACAAAGATATCACTAACAGTTTCCCCGGCTTTATCTGTAGCGATCGCCTTAACATTCAAATTCCCTACATGATCATTAGTGGGAGTACCGCTAAAGGTGCGAATTGTAGGATTGAAAGTTAACCAACTTGGTAAAGCATTGCCATTTTCTAATGTTGCTGAATAAGTTAGAACATCACCAGCATCAACATCTGTGAAGGTATTGGTAGGAATTTGGAAACTGAAAGCGTCACCTTGTTTGGCGGTTTGATCTGCGATCGCACTATTTAGAATCGGTGCATCGTTGACATTTTCAACGGTAATTACAAAGATATCACTAACATTTGCTCCGGCTTTATCTATTGCGATCGCCTTAACATTCAAATTCCCTACATTATCATTAGTGGGAGTACCGCTAAAGGTGCGAGTTGTAGGATTGAAGGTTAACCAACTTGGTAAAGCATTACCATTTTCTAATGTTGCGGAATAAGTAAGAACATCACCAGCGTCAATATCAGTAAAAGTGTTTTCTGGGATAGTGAAACTAAAGGCTGTATCTTCAGTTGCCGTTTGAGGGGCGATAAGGTTAGTAACTGTAGGCGGATTATTAACTATGATTTGTTGGTTGCCAAAATCAATTCCTGTACGGACTTCACCTGCTGTCAGGTTGACGGTATGAACAAGGTTAATGGTATTGTCGAATATGGTAGTTGCCCCATTGTTATTGTTGTTACCAGGATCAACAGGATTGGGATTAGAAGTTGCATCACTGAGATTGAGAATACCTTCTGCGAGTTTCAATAAATCTACACGGGGATAATTTTTACCAGTATTGGTAACGTTGTCATTCTCGTTATCACCGTCGTTGATAATGACACTGTTTGTACTCAGGAGATTGCGGAACTCATTAACTGTCAATTTCCGACCAAGTTTTTCTTCTGCTATCTGCTGCGCGAGAGTTGCCACGCCTGTCATGTATGCCGTTGCTTGACTAGTTCCTCCCATAGAGGTAGTACCACCACTGGCATTAGCACCTGTAATTAAGATACCAGGAGCAAATACATCTAATAGGCTAGGATCACGTTGGGAGAAACTAGCGATTTGGTCAGCAGTTGTGGTGTAATCAATTGCACCACCAACAAAGTTTTTCTGAGTGCCAGAATTATCCGCCCAAACCGCACTAACGGCGATGACATTGGGATCTATCGCCGGGTAAGCCAATCCGGGATTACTGCCATACTGGTAGAAGCTGTTACCTGCGGCAGCACTGATAATGATATTTTGGGAAGCGATCGCTGCTAATTCATCACCAATGCCATAACGAGACGTGGCCGTTGTCCAGTTTTGACTATCTCCCAGAGAAAGGTTGACAGATGCAATATTATATGTATTGCTATTGGCGGCGACCCATTGCAGGGCTTTTTCTAAATCGGAGAAGCTGCCAGAACCATTATCTTTAAAGACTTTTAAAGCGATGATATTAGAATCGGGGGCAACGCTGGTAAAGATGCTGGCAATGTGAGAACCGTGATTATTTTTATCACTGGCATCTGTGTCATTATCGGCAAAGTCGTATTCATAGACGATTTTATCAGCAATACCGTTATTATCAGCATCAGTCCCAAAGACAGGATGATTTAAGTCTATACCCGTATCAATGATAACCGTAGTTAAACCGTTGCCTTTGATGTTAGCAAAGCGGCTATCTGCCCAGAAATTACCCAGATTAATTAAAGAAGTTGCCTGACTATCCACCAAACTGGAAATTGTGGTGCTAGGAGTTTCCAGAGGAGGCGTTACTGTAGTATTGGCAGAGGCATCGTCATCAACAATAGTCACAGTAGCACTGCTTTGATTACCGATGGTTGCGCCACCTGTGGGGTTAGTTAGTTTAATTGTAAAATATTCGTCTCCCTCAACTTTGTCATCGTTACGGATTTTGATGGCATTAGGATTACCTAACAGGGCATTCTGCACATAAACAAGTTTGCCGGTTTCATTGGCAGCAAAGGTGACAGTAATCGGAATATTGTTGAAATCATTATTGACGGAACTAGCCGCACATCCACACCCTTTGGCTGTACCATCAATGAAGCTAAGTGTGGCACTAACCGTATTACTGGCGTTTCCTGTGCGAGTTACCCAAATTTCTGTGACTGCTGTGCCGTCTTCCTTGACTATATAATTAGCCGCATTAAAGTTGAGTTGAACCTCGTTAGTTGAGTCGAGGGGGGAAATAATATCTAAAGTTGGCGTATAAAGGGGAATTTCCGCGCTAGTGGTAGTAATATTCACACCAGGGAAGGTTTGCTTCCATCCTGTTTGCTGCACTTCCGCGATAGTATAAATCCCAGGACGCAGATTAGTAAATTGATAATTGCCGTTTGCGTCAGTAATAGTCGAGATTTCGCCGTTGTCTAATTGTCCGTTGGTGTTGGTATCGAGGTAAATTGTCCAACCTTGTAAACCAACTTCTCCAGCATCTTTTAGCCCATTGCCATCAAGATCATGCCATTTCATGCCGCGAATTTCGGCATCATTATCGGTAATGCTGACCGCAATATTAGGAAGTGTGACATTGTTGTAATTAGCATCTGTACTGCTAACACTATGGCTAATTATACTGGTGTGGTTGCCTTCGGCGATAGTGTCGTTAACGGCACTCACGGTAACAGTTTGGGGAGTATTCCAGTTAGCAGATGTGAAAGTGACGGTAGTTTTATCAATGGTAATTTGATTACCACCGTTTAGGGTAACAGTCACATCAGCAGTCGGTTGAGTTTTGAGAACAAGGGTATAACTATCAGTATTACCGCCTTCGGTGACGGCGGTGCTACCACCACTTTGAGTTAAAGTAATGCCGGGGGTTGGCGGTGCAGCAATGGTAAATGTTGCGGTTTTGGCTGCATCACCACTATTACCCGCATTATCTTGGATGGTAGTAGCATCAACTTTTAAGCTATAAAGACCAGGAGTGTTAGTTAAACTATCTAACCCCTTAATGCGATAGGTTGTATCGGAGAGATAGGTAACAGTGACGGTATTGGGTAAAGTTAGGTTAACACCGTCGCGGGTAAGGGTAAGATCACTCTGATCGAAGGTATTGAGGTTAATTTGTTCAGAGAATTGAACATCAATAGTATTGACTGGGTTAAGGGTTGAGGTGGGAAGGTTAGGGAATTGGGTAATAGCGGGTTGAGTAACATCAGCAAAAACGCCAAGAGTAGCAGTAGAAATGTTTGCGGCAGCATCTTGTACCCGAATTTCTAGGTTACGAGAACCGGGGGAGGGGAGTTGAATATTGCCACTAAATTGCGTTCCGGTGACGTTAGCTTGTCCTAAGTCTTGGTTAGTGGTTAGGTCTGTGATATAAACCCGGAGGTTAGATTCGGGTAAATTGCCTGTAATGGTGATATTTTGGCTATTAACTCGGAATTGTCCGAATTGATTGAGAATTCCTAGTGAAGCGGTTTGTAGTTCGGCTGTTGGAGTAGCGGTAACTTGAATATTAGTGGGAATATTGGGGGCAATGCTGTCTAATATCCAGGTTTGATTTAGGGAGTTACTGACGCTATTCCCTGCTGCATCTTTAATTCCTGTCCCGTTAACAGTAAGGGTGTAAACGCCATTATCCGTTTGTAATCCGCTTAATCCTTTGATGGTGTATGTGGTTTCGTTGCGTTTTTCTAGGGTGACACCATTGGTGATTAAATTGGCACTACCATCACGGGTTAAGATCAGGTCATTAAAATTCAGTGTATCTTTGTTAATTTCCTCAGAAAAACTGATTTCTACGCTAGTAACTGCCGTATTGCGAGGACTGGTGAGGTTAGTAATACTGGTGAGGGTGGGAATAGTGTTGTCCAGTACCCAGTTAAAGCCTTTACCGCCTACGCCGTTGTTACCATCGGTATCCTGTACGCCATTAGCGGTGACTAATAATTGATAGTCGCCTTCGGTGTTGGTAAATTGGGCAAAGTTACCGACTCTGAAGGTAGTAGCATCAATTGGGGTGATGGTGACGGTGTTGTTAACTAAGCTTTCGCCGTTGTTGCGTCTTAGGGTGATGTCGGTATAGTCGAAGCTACTGGGGTTAATGGCTTCTGTGAAGGTGACATCGAAGGTATTAACGGCAGTGTTAAGTAAGGTGGAGTTAAAGCCGATAATTGAGGCAATAGCGGGTCTGTCGCCTGTAAATGTCCAAGTTTCGTTGACAATACCTGCCCCGGCGTTACCTGCTAAGTCTTGGATACCTGTGGCATTAACACTGAGTTGATATTGTCCAATATTGCCCGTAATGCCGGTTAGGTTGTTGATTTGGAAGGTAATCGGGTCAATTTGGCTGATTGTCACCCCGTTGGTGATTAAATTTGCCCCACTATCAAGGGTTAAGCTTAGGTCTTGATAATCAAAGGTATTGGCACGAATGGCTTCACTAAAGACGACGGTTAAGTTATCAACGACTGTATTGCGGGGGTTGGGGGAAACGTCAACGATTTCTCGGACTTGGGGGGCTGCGTTGTCGTTGCTGTTGTAGATGATTGTGTAGCTGCCCGTGCTGTCTTTGTCGAGGAAATGTAAGATATTTTCGTATACGGGTCGTCCAGTGGCGGGGAAGGTTCTATCTGTGCGCCAGATGTTATCTAGATTGATTAGAGTACCATCGGAACGTAATAGCTGTTTGATCTGGAATTGTCCATTGGCGGGATCTGCGAGGGTGATATAAGTCCAACCGACCTCACCCCCTAACCCCTCTCCTATGAGGAGAGGGGAGTTTACGGTGATTTGTGCTTCTAGGTCGAATATGGTAACGGGTGCGTCAACGGTGGCGGTGTCAATGGTGGTAACGGGTGCGGTTGTGCCGTTGCTGAAGTAGAGGGTATCGGGGTAGAATTTGGCATCAAAGGTGTCGTTAACGAGGAAATCAGGCAGATTATCACTGTCTGCTGCAACTTTTTGGATTAATTCGTGGATTTTGACTTCTTTGATTAGAGAGAGTTCTTTGTTGCCGAGTCCGTTAATGTGTTCAAAGGTGGCTTTGTATTCGATGAATTTACCCTGGAGGGTGGATTTGAGCAACCAGTTAGCGACGGCGGTTTCTCCTGCTTGGATGTCGCCAAAGTTGACTGCGAGAGAGGGAGTAACGTCTTGTCCGTTGAGTTGAGAACCAATGATATTAAAGTCAATGAGTAAGCCCTTTTCATTTTCGATGATTTTGGGCTGAGATGAAGTAATATTGAGGTTTTTAGCGTCTCCATAACCTTTGTTTTGGACTAAGACGGCGAGATCGAAGGGTACGGATACTTCGGTGGCATCGGTGAAGGGGTCGTCTCCATAGACGTTGCGGGATTGGAAGTAGTCGAGGTAAAGTTCCGCTTGGGGTAGTACGGTGATACCAGTGGAAAGTAAGGGGACGTTTATGACTTGTCCGTTTTCGGTGTAGGAAAGTGTGCCGCCGATGCTGTAGGTGGTGGGTACTTGGGGGGCGGCGAGGTTAGTGGGGATGAATGTCCATTCGGCACTGCCTAAGCCTTCGTTTTGGGGGGTATTGGGGTCATCGCCTGTCAGGATACCTGTACCATCTACGGCGGTGATGTTTTTTAGGGTGGGGTTGGTGATGCCAAAGAGATCGTTAACGATATTGCCGTTTTGGTCTTTGATTTGGAGGGTGACGGAGAGGTTTTCGAGGTTGGTGGCGTTGCCGTTGTCGATTTCTAGTGCGCCGAGGAAGGCGGAACGAGTCATTACCGCTTCTTGGTCAATGGTAATGCGGACTTGAGCGCAAACACTCTTTTGAACATCTTCCGCAAATAATGCTGTTGTTGGGGCAGGAGGACTTTCAGGAACACAGGGAATTATCACAGGTGGGGGCGTTCTATAACCACCACCTGCACTACCACTACCACTACCACCTGCACTACCGTTACCACCTGCACTACCGTTACCACCAGGTACTCCTGGTGGGCAACAGTCACTAGCATTTAGAATTTGAACGATTTCTCTTTTAAAGTTATCAATAGTTCCGCAGGGATAAGAGTAAGAAAGTCCTGCTAAAATATCGCAGCAAGTGGAAAAAATTAGTTCATAATCTGGCTTAAATTCTACATCAAAAGGAACATCAAAAGCTCCTCCATTAGTTTCTAAAAGCTGTAATGTATCTAATTTACCGATGGAGAAAAATGTAGATAACAAACCTTTTTCTAATTGTTCTAGAAAATCTTTTCTTAAAAGATTGCCAGGAGCAAAGTCAACTGTGTCAGCTACCTTAATTCTAAAATCATCAGAAGGAACCAACTCATAAACACAGTCTGTTCCTTTCTTCAAACGGAGTTCAATACTACCAACTACTTGTCTATAGTCTGGTTGTAGATTTGATCCCATTGGATTTTGTAATATTTCTTGTGTATCTCCATTGCCATTAATGTCATCTTTATCAAAAACTTGAGGAAGTGTACCAGTTCCACCATACCCAACACCTCCAGCAATTAAACCTGGAATACTTAAGTCAGTAACAGAGTAACTTAAATGCAAAAAATTTTCTGGTAAACCAGGAACCGGAATTCCATTCCTATCTTTGCCATCAGCGTTATGATTTGGATTTACATAATAGTCAGGTAGTAAATCCTCAACCTTCCATGACTTTTCTTTAAGTTTGCAATCATCTTTTAAATCTTGTATAATTTCATCGGAAATTTCATCTAGCATTATATCGAATATTCCTTTGACGAATTTCTGAGTAAGACTTGAGTATTTAAAGCCTGTCCCAAAAATTCCAGATTCCCCTTCAACTATTGGATCTCCATCTTTGTATTGTTTGAACGGAGCAGGTTTACTACGACTTGCATCTAAGTAGAGTTGATAAAGTTCTTTCGATTGATTACCGAAATAGTACCCAATCTCAGAAAGAAAATCATCGTGAAAATTAGGAGAAGTTCCACCAAACTCAAGGTTGTAGACCTCCGTTGGCGTTAAATCGGGAGCGATGGGATTACCGTATATATCTGGGTCGTAATATACTCCAAGGTCGCTACCTGGACTATAGTAAGGATCTGGTTGGGGTTCAACACTATTGAACAAAGTCAATTGAGTGTTATATGTAAGCCTATTAGAATTTGATATACCTAAAAATTGGAATGGATTCGATTGAAATTCTGAATTATTCTCTTCTACTACATTTGAAATCTCAGCACTATAAATATTTGTTGTTGAAGACTGAGACAATCCTTCAGACAAATTAAAGCCTTGGAATCCTCGATTAGTAATAATCACAGGGATTGTTAGCGAACTCTTAGCTGGTAATACACCTATGTCTGTAATTAGCGGTTTTAGATCCCAGAGTAAGTGATTGTTGGGAAAAAACAACTCTACATTTTCTGCTGCAATTAATCCATGATTCGTAACAGTAAAATCAATTTGATTGACTTCTCCTGGAAGTTGAGAGAGTTTGGAGAGATCGATATTTCCAGGAGTCATTGTTACAACTGGAACAGGCACATCTGTCTCAAAAACAGACTCTAAAGTAATATTATATTCATCTTGAATCTCAGTCGGAATAACTGTCCATTGATAATTAACAGTCTGTCTTGGTAAAAATATTTCTGTTTCGCCAAACGAACCTGGAGTAATAGTATACAAATTTGTATATCCGCCGTGTTTATCAGCCCCTACTTTTAATGTATATGTTCCCTCACTTATATCATCAAAAAATACTGAACCAGTGGCATCCGTGATCCCTTCAGCAACTACATTTTGACTCCAAGGATCGAGCAATTGGATTTTCGCATTTTGAACCTTGGGTGCGCCTTCAACATAAAAGGTATAATCATCAACGACATTAACCCGTAAATCCCCAACTGCTTCAGAAACAGCACGAAATTCAAAGGCTAAAGATAAATCTCCATCATTACCTTCTGCATCTAAAAAGAGATTTCCTTGATAGGAAGTAAGCGGGAAATTAGCATCAGGAGTCAGTAATAAAGTAACTTTCGTTGATTCTCCTGGATTTAATGCCGAAATTGTCACAGGAGAAGACAACTTTAACCAAGGTTCATTCGGTAACAACACCTCAATATTTTCTGCAACTCCTCCCCCCTCATTCGTCACCTCAAACTCAACAACCGTCTGATCTCCCCGTAACATCCCACTACTCACCAAATTAGTAGAAGCGACTAAACGGGGGACAATCCGCTCTAAATTGACATTAACAGGTAAAACCGCCGTCGCGCCTTCCGCACTGGTAAGCTTGATATTAAAAGTATCTTGGGTAATATAAGAATCATTAGGCGCAGTAATCGTGTAGCTAACGGTATTATTCCCCGAACCATCCAAGACGGAGGGAGTATTAACCTGAACATTCCACCCCTCCACCACACTGTCAACCGTCGCGGTAATTCCCGTTAAACCAATATTCGTGATATTTTCCAGTCCCACAGAACCAGTAAAGGGAGAATTTGCAATGATTTTATTAGTGACTTGATTGCTATTAAACTTCATTCCCAACAGCTTAAAACTGTCCTCTGGTGCTGTGTCTTCAGTAGGGTTACTGGGGAAATAGGCATTAATGTTATATTGTCCCCCTTCCGTGGGTAGGGGATTAAATGCCTTAACAAAATTACCGTTACCATCGGTAAACGCGCTTAACTCCCGAATTGTGCCGTTATTTTCAATCTTAATGGTGACAAATTCAAAAGGTACAGGGGAATTATCCGCATTATTAACCGCACTTCCTCGCAAAGTCACCGCTTGTCCATTTGTCCCAATTACCGTATCAGTGGAAACGGTGGCTTTATAAGCAGGGGTAACAGTAATGGGAGTGATGACGGTGTTATTCTGTTCTCCTAACCCTGCGCCTTCATTAACAGTATTATTCGCGTCTGTGGTGGCAATTAAATAATATTGTCCCGCAGTTCTCGGTGCAAAGAAGGGAATATTACGCTCATAGAAGGAATCAAAGGGAATATTGGGGGTAAAGGTGGTTTCAGTGATCAGAGTATCGCCGCTATCTAATTTATTATCCGTAGATAGATAAACCTTGTCCGTCCAACTTCCCGTCGCACCCGTTAAGCCTTTATTTTCGACTTTATAAGTTAAGAAAGACTGCTTTCCTGTAAAAAGTGGAATAGTTGTCGGTGCTAAATTGGTAATTTGTAAGTCAGGAACATCAATATCACTAACTTCGACGGTTTTTACACCATTATTAAACCCGTTCGCAGTTGCAGTCAGGGTAACGGTTTGACTACCATCGCTTACCCCATCATTTACCCCCGTCACAATAAAGGTAGCAGAAGTTTCTCCGGCAAGAATCGTAACGGTTTGGGGTGTGGTTGCTTCTGTGGTATCGCTACTGGTGAGGTTAACGGTTAATGCTTCTGTTGTGGGGGTATTTCGGGTAATGGTAGCGGTAGCAGTTCCCGTCTCGCTGATAATGTTTTTATCGAGGGTTAGAGTTAAACTAGGACTTTCATTATCTGTAACATTAAGATTAGCAGTTGCTTGTCCTGCATCTACTGTGATATTTGTGCCTGTATAGGTAGGTTTAGCGGTAACTACAACCGCTTGTATGCCATCTAAAATGGTATCATCAACCCCTTGTATTTCAAAGGTTGCTGATGCTTGATTAGCAGGAATAATGACGCTGGTGGGAACAGTTGCTTCTGTGGTGTCGCTGCTACTAAGTTGAACTTCTAGGGGAGTATTGGTAATAATATTTCGGGTGACTGTAGCGATCGCTTTACCCCCATTCTCGCTGATACTATTAGCAGCTAGGGTCAAGGTTAAAATCACCCCATCATTATCTATCACTGCTACAGTATTCTGACCACTAATAAACCCAGAAGCTGAGGCAATAATTGTATAGTTTTTCGGCAGTTCTATTAAGGTATCATCAACGGCAGTAATATTAAATGTTGCTGAAGTTGCACCTGCTGGAATGGTAACAGTTGTAGGTACAGTAATTTGACTACTTTCACTATTAACTAAGGTGACTGTTAAGGGTGCTGTCGTGTCTGTATTACGGGTGACTGTTCCCTGAATGGTGTTACCTTCGTTGACTTGTTGGGAATTAATATTAACCGTTAAAGTGGGTTTAAAATCATCATCCAAAATGTTGACAATCGCGCTCTTTTGTGCATCATTAATTGTTGCTCCTCCAGTCGGGTTAGTTAGGGTTAAGTTGATGGTTTCTGTATTTTCTAAAACCGTATCATTGATGATGGGAATAGTAACTGTTTTACTGGTTTCTCCGTTAGCAAAGTTAACCGTAATAGGTGTAGCAACATAATCACTTCCTGATGTTGCTGTACCATTTGTTAATAATATTTGTGCGCTAATTGCCCCATCACTTCCCCCAGTGCGGTTAATAGTAACTTGAGTGACAGGTGTGCCATTTTCATTAATATCATAAGTGGCATTGCTGAAGGATAAAACACCAGGCACTGCATCATTATCAATGATACTTAAAAAGGCTGTTGTTTGTGTCCCTAATATTGCCCCATTGGTGGGATTTGATAGGGTTAAGTTGACTGTTTCTGTGGGTTCATAAACCGTATCATTATTGATGGGAATATTAACAATTTGACTGGTTTCTCCATCAGTAAAATTAACCGTAATAGGTGAATTATTATAATCACTTCCTGCCGTTGCTGTTCCATTACTAGGGGTTAAAGTAACACTAACTATGCCATCACTTCCCCCTGTACGATTTAATGTTATGTTAGTAACTGGTGTACCATTTTCATTAACACTATAACTACTCGTATTAAAAGCAATTGTACCCGGTCGTAAAGGATCATCATTAATGATGATTAATGTGGCTGTTGTTTGCGTTCCTAATGTTGCACCACCAGTGGCATTTGTTAACGTTAAATTGATAGTTTCATCGGGTTCAAATTGAAGATCATTAACGATAGGAATGGTGATAGTTTTACTGGTTTCTCCACTAGCAAAACTAACCGTAATAGGGGTGTTATTGTAGTCAGATGGTGCAGTTGCTGTACCCCCTGTATAGGTAATGGTTGCGCTAACTGCGCCGTCACTTCCTCCAGTACGATTTATGGTTATATTAGCTGTTCCGTTTTCGTTAACGCTGTAACTTGCAGTATTAAAAGATAATGTACCTGGATTACTTATTGGATCAGGTTGTAAAGTAAATAAAGCACTATCAGGAACAATTTGCTTGGGAATATTGCCATCAACACTTGACCAAGAAAAATTCATGACTTCGCCTCCATTGGCCTCACCGTAGAGCATTAAAATGTCATGTAATCCTGCGGTTAAAAATGCTGTACCACTTATTTCTATCGTGCCGTGTAATCCTCCATTATTAACTGTAGAATTACTAGCAGACGGAGAAAATGCTGCACCATCTAAAAATAAATAACTAGCATCATCACTATTCAAATAAAATGTGTAATTTCCAGTTATAGGAATATTAATATATCCCTGCCAAAGAACACTAAAAGTGTCTAAATCTGCGAGGGAAGTATTGCCAAGATTCCAAGAATTACCAGCAAAGTCTATCGTGCTATCATTGCGGCTGAGAACGAGTTGATTTTGAGCAAAGAAATTAAAATTATCGTTCCAATAACCATCGTAATATTGTGCTGCTAATCCACCAGAAGCTACGCTAGGATTCGTAAAGTAATTAGAATTAATATCTAATCCTGTTACTCCTTCAACAACGGCAATTAATTCATCGGGTTCTGTGCCTGGTTTATCAATAAATATTCCTGTTCCTGACACTCCAGCAATGGGAGAATTAGCGAGAATATAATTACTTTTTGCCCCGAATAATTGAATCTTATCTTCATTGATATTAAAGTCTTTAATCAGGGCATAATCACTAATACCATTAGTGCTAGTATTGCCATCATCATAATAGGCTTTTGTCGCATCTCCTAAGATAAAGCGATCGCTTCCTGTTCCCCCTTCTAATGTATCAATTTCACCGATTCCAGGAGCAGCCGCAGTAGTATTAACACCAATTAGGCGATCGCTTCCATCCCCACCATTAAGGGAGTCATTACCAGTACCCCCTTCTAGGGTATCATTCCCTGCATTACCTGTGAGGGTATTATTGCCACTGTTACCTGTGAGGGTATTGTTAAGGGTGTTACCCGTCGCATTGAGGTTATTTGTGCCTGTGAGAGTGATATTTTCAACATTAGCGAGGGTTTCAACGCTGTAGGAAATAGAAGCTTGAATGATGTCTATTCCTGCACTAACATTCTCATTGATGGTGTCCCCTAGTTCATCAATAATGTAAGTATCATCGCCGATACCCCCTTCAAGGATGTCAATACCCGTACCACCGTTGAGGGTGTCATCCCCTGCACCACCTTTTAAGGTATCTTCAAGGTTGCCACCGATGAGGTTATCGTTACCGCTACCACTTGTAATGTCAAATTTCTCGATATTGACGTAATTTACAGAGTTTCCAGTGGTGGAGATTGTTCCACCGCCATTATTAGGGGTTGTGGAGGTTATATTGGTGCTAAGGGTGGAGTAGTCAACTTTTAATAAGTCAATATCCGCACCTCCATCAACATTATCAACACCTAGTCCGGGGTCTAAAGCATCATTACCCGCTTCACCATAGAGGTTATCATTCCCTCCTAACCCTGAGAGAGCATCATTACCTGTTCCCCCATAGAGGTGATCTGGATTGGTATCACCTCCTTGCAGACTGTCATCCCCGGCTTCTCCAAACAGTTGGTTCCATCCCGTTGCACTACCAATGACCGTATCATTGCCTGCACCCGCATAAATTTCATTTTTCCAAGTGTCATTGTAATTATCGGTAGCGGAAACGTTGATATTATCGTTCCCTGAACCTGTTCTGAGTCGAGTTCTTTCTATTCCTTGGAAGACTGTGCCGTTATTTGACCCACCTGTGATACTGCCATTGTTGACATTGGTATAGCTAATGGTGGTATCGGCTGTGTCGTTACGGTTGTCTATGTCTAGATAGTCGTTGCCATTTCCCCCATCAATACTATCTGCACCTGTTCCTGGGGCTAAATAGTCATTTCCCTCACCCCCATTTAAGGTGTCATTACCTGCTTCACCATAGAGGTTATCATTCCCCCCTAACCCTGAGAGAGCATCATTACCTGTTCCCCCATAGAGGTGATCTGGATTGGTATCACCTCCTTGCAGACTGTCATCCCCGGCTTCTCCAAACAGTTGGTTCCATCCCGTTGCACTACCAATGACCGTATCATTGCCTGCACCCGCATAAATTTCATTTTTCCAAGTGTCATTGTAATTATCGGTAGCGGAAACGTTGATATTATCGTTCCCTGAACCTGTTCTGAGTCGAGTTCTTTCTATTCCTTGGAAGACTGTGCCGTTATTTGACCCACCTGTGATACTGCCATTGTTGACATTGGTATAGCTAATGGTGGTATCGGCTGTGTCGTTACGGTTGTCTATGTCTAGATAGTCGTTGCCATTTCCCCCATCAATACTATCTGCACCTGTTCCTGGGGCTAAATAGTCATTTCCCTCACCCCCATTTAAGGTGTCATTACCTGCTTCACCATAGAGGTTATCATTCCCCCCTAACCCTGAGAGAGCATCATTACCTGTTCCCCCATAGAGGTGATCTGGATTGGTATCACCTCCTTGCAGACTGTCATCCCCGGCTTCTCCAAACAGTTGGTTCCATCCCGTTGCACTACCAATGACCGTATCATTGCCTGCACCCGCATAAATTTGATTTTTCCAATGGCCATCATAATTATCTGTAGCCGAAACGTTGATATTATCGTTCCCTGAACCTGTTTTGAGTCGAGTTCTTTCTATTCCTTGGAAGACTGTGCCGTTATTTGACCCACCCGTGATACTGCCGTTGTTGATATTGGTATAGATAATGGTGGTGTCGGCTGTGTCGTTACCGTTGTCAATCTCTAGATAGTCGCTGCCATTTCCCCCATCAATACTATCTGCACCTGTTCCTGGAGCTAAATAGTCGTCTCCGTCTCCTCCATTTAAGGTATCATTACCTGCTTCACCAAAAAGGTAATCATTCCCCCCTAACCCTGAAAGAGCATCATTACCTGTTCCTCCATAGAGGTCATCTCGATTGGTATCACCCCCTTGCAGACTGTCATCCCCGGCTTCTCCAAACAGTTGGTTCCATCCCGTTGCACTACCAATGACCGTATCATTGCCTGCACCCGCATAAATTTGATTTTTCCAATGGCCATCATAATTATCTGTAGCCGAAACGTTGATATTATCGTTCCCTGAACCTGTTTTGAGTCGAGTTCTTTCTATTCCTTGGAAGACTGTGCCGTTATTTGACCCACCCGTGATACTGCCGTTGTTGATATTGGTATAGATAATGGTGGTGTCGGCTGTGTCGTTACCGTTGTCAATCTCTAGATAGTCGCTGCCATTTCCCCCATCAATACTATCTGCACCTGTTCCTGGAGCTAAATAGTCGTCTCCGTCTCCTCCATTTAAGGTATCATTACCTGCTTCACCGAAAAGTAGATCATTCCCCCCTAACCCTGAGAGAGCATCATTACCTGTACCCCCATAGAGGTCATCTCGATTGGTATCACCCCCTTGTAGACTGTCATCTCCTGCTTCTCCATACATTTGGTTATATCCCGTTGCACTACCAATGACCGTATCATTGCCTGCACCCGCATAGATTTCATTTTTCCAATAGCCATCGTAATTATCTGTAGCCGAAACGTTGATATTATCGTTCCCTGAACCTGTTCTGAGTCGAGTTCTTTCTATTCCTTGGAAAACTGTGCCGTTATTTGACCCACCTGTGATAGTGCCATTGTTGACATTGGTATAGATAATGGTGGTGTTGGCTGTGTCGTTACCGTTGTCAATGTCTAGATAGTCGCTGCCATTTCCCCCATCAATACTATCTGCACCTGTTCCTGGAGCTAAATAGTCGTCTCCGTCTCCCCCATTTAAGTTATCATTACCCGCTTCACCATAAAGGTTATCATTCCCCCCTAACCCTGAAAGAGCATCATTACCGTCCCCACCATAGAGGTCATCTCGATTGGTATCACCTCCTTGTAGACTGTCATCTCCGGCTTCTCCAAACAGTTGGTTCCATCCCGTTGCACTACCAATGACCGTATCATTGCCTGCACCCGCATAAATTTGATTTTTCCAATGGCCATCGTAATTATCTGTAGCCGAAACGTTGATATTATCGTTCCCTGAACCTGTTTTGAGTCGAGTTCTTTCTATTCCTTGGAAGACTGTGCCGTTATTTGACCCACCCGTGATACTGCCGTTGTTGATATTGGTATAGATAATGGTGGTGTCGGCTGTGTCGTTACCGTTGTCAATGTCTAGATAGTCGCTGCCATTTCCCCCATCAATACTATCTGCACCTGTTCCTGGAGCTAAATAGTCGTCTCCGTCTCCCCCATTGAGGGTATCGTTACCTGCTTCACCAAAAAGGTAATCATTCCCCCCTAACCCTGAAAGAGCATCATTTCCTTCTCTTCCACTTAGGGTATCATTTCCTTCATTTCCAGTCAGGATATCATTGATCAAACTGATGGTATTAGAACTATAGATGGTTGCATTGATATCTGTAACTAAGTATGGCTCATCAACTGCTAAGATGCCACTGTATGCTGCTAATACATCCGGGCAAAAAGCTAAAACTACGGATTTTCTGTCATCTGTAACGGGAAAACTCACCTCTAACTGCCAATTTCCGCCTAAAGCTGCATTGCCTGTTTTTGTTGCCGATGCCCTAATATTTGCTTTTGTAATCTGATGTAACTTACGAATAAATTCTTCCCCAACATCTCCAGCAGCCACATTACACCCATAAAATAAAATGCTATTGCTTTGCCAATGCTGTAATAAATCAGCATATTTACTGATATTATCTAAATTAAGTTGACTATTTCCTAAATATAAACATCCGGGCGCACCGTGAGAAACGATATGAATAGTGGTAATTTCGGGATGCTGTCGTAAAAATGCGGTGATTTGTTTGATACCGTCTTGATTTGGGTTAAGAGCGATCGCTTCTACCCCCTCTGCAACTCCCGCCTGTAGAGTTTGATAATCGGAAACAGATGGATCAATAAAGACAACTATTCCTGAATCTTCTTTTGTCTTAAATCCCACATTCCTCACCCCATTTGCCCAAGCACCCTGTAAACCTGCTGGTAATCTACCAAAGGCCAGTATCATCTTTTCACGAAAATCCGGTCTTTGAGTAAACTTCTGAAGCTGTTCCTCAGTATCTCGAATTGCTATTTGCACAACACCTAATAGATCATTATGGGTTAGCCCATTCAAGTTCAGTGTTTCAGAGGATTTGATTAGGATCATCGGTTTAACTGGGTGCTTGGTGTAGATATTGTCAGATTACCTGTAATTGACAATACACTAAAGCGTAAATACAAGCAAGTGTTACTTTGAACAAATTAATAATTGTTCACTGTAGTACCTAATCCCCATTACCCATTAAACATCTAAGTAGGTGAACACAATAAAACCAATCTGTGTAAAGAAACATAAAATCGCCCAAACCCTCTTCACTCTTGCCTTGCCATAACGACGATTTTCAACGCCAACCTACTTAGTATAAGATTGGAGGTAGGAATAATGCTAATTTTTGAGTTTAAAACGTAAAATTAAGATAAATAAGTAAAAATATGACTCAATATACTGAGATAGTGTTGGTGGCTGATTCTATCTTCATTTCTCACTCCTGACTGGGCGCAGGCCCTGCGCCCCTACCTCCTATCCCTAAGTAGGGTTTGCTGATAGCGTAGCGTTAGCCATACTCCTAGTACACTGTGGCGTAAGTGAATGAACTATTCTAAATCCTCCAAAAGCCTATACTGTCTTCATTTTGACTTTTGACTTCCGCCTTGCGGTACTAGCACTCACAGACAACTTTTTCAGCAAACCCTAATTAGTTAAATTTTTACAGATTCCTGAGACTCTACATTGATTGTTTGTAAATAGTCTTCTTTTTGGAAGTAGTAATAGCTATGGGGTTCATTTTTCACAATTAGACCATTAACTACCTGTCCTAAGACATTTTGACCAGATTTTGCCAATAGTTCTTTAGCAAAAGTCGCATTCACAGAATCAACTACACCAGGACGCACTACCAATAAAACACCATCAGCCATTTGTCCTAAAGTAACAGCATCAGCAGCCACATTTAAAGCTGGTGTATCAACAATGACAAAATCATACTTGTCAGAGAAGTTAGCCATTAAAGTTGCCATGCGTTGTGAGTCGAGAAGAGATGCTGGACTGGGAGGAACTATACCAGAAGTCAAAATATCTAAATTAGGCATGACTTTTTTAATTATCGCAGTAATTTCTTCCTGTTTGAAAATTAAATTACTTAAACCTTGATTATTTATTACGTCCCAAATTTTATGCTGAACTGGACGGTGCAAATCTCCATCTATTAATAAAACTTGTTTATCCATTTGTGCCATTGCTGTAGCTAAATTAGCTGCTACTGTTGATTTACCTTCCTTGGGTACAGAACTGGTGACAATAATAACTTTTAGCTCTTTATCAGCACTGATAAAATTAAGATTTGCCCTCAACATTCGGTAAGCTTCACTAATAGAAGAACGAGGAAAATCTCGAATTATAATTCTTTGACTATAGCATTCATCTGGTTCATTATTTTTAGAGGTTCTTTTCCACTTAGTAGCGGTAGGGATAACTCCTAACAAGGTTAATTCTAGTAATTTTTTGGCTTCATCAATAGTCTTAATAGATTTATCTTTCATTTCTAGGATGTATATAGTCATAAGAGCTGCCAGTATACTCAGTAATGCTGAACTGAGATAGGAAATTATGACAGAAGAAATAGGTTCATCAGGAACTTGAGCTTCGGATATTCTAGTTGCATTACCTAAGTTTTGATTTTCAGCTATCCTACTTTCTTGGAGTTTCTGAAGTAATAAGGAATAGGTAGATTGTCCTACTTGAAGTTTACGTTCTAATTGACGCTGTTGTTCTTCTAATTTAGGTAACGTATTCAATCTTTGTTTATAGGTAGATTGTAATTTTAATAAGGAATTAGCTTGATTGGCTAAACCTAGACGGTTGGATTCTAATTCTACGAGTTTACTAGAGAGTTGTTGCTGTAAAGCACTCAATTGTAAATTATCTTCTGCTTGTAGTTTATTTTTACCTATGGACTGATTTATCCTTTTGTCAATAACCTTGTTTAGAGAAGCAATTTTATCCTGTAAATCTATGATTTGTGGATGATTTTCCTGTAAAATTGTTTGTCTGTTTGCTAGTTGTGATTGTAGTTGTTGGATTTCTCTAAGAATATCTTGAATTCCAGAGATTTGGCTAATAGAAGTCATTGTTAATGCTTGTTTTGGGTTCATTCCCAATTGCTGAATGACTACTTGATACTGTGACTTAACATTAGCTAATTGAGATTGAGTATCGTTGATCCTTAATTGTAAATTACCAATAACTCGTACTGCTTCAGTAGCTTCTTCTTGTAAGGAAATAATTTTGTTTTTTTCTTTAAAATCTGCTAATTCAGATTCGGCTTGACGGACTACTAATTCGGCTTTGGGTAATTGTTTTTCTATGAATTTACGTCCTGCGCTTGCTTCGGCTCGCCGTGAAGACAGATTTTGCTCTAAATAAACTTTAATTATTTCATTTACAACTTGGGCGGCAATTTTGGGATTAGTATCTTTGTAGCTAATTTGGATAACATTAGTGCCTTTAACTTCTTTGACAACAAGATTTTTGAGAAATAGCTTAGGTTTTAGGGTAAAACCTTGACTATCTTTGAGATTTAGTCGTTTAATAGTTGTTTCTATAATAGGGTAAGAAGTTATTACTTCTACTTCTGTGCTGAGGGGGTTATTTTGTTCCATTAAAGGATCTAATTTGCCTATTTCTGCACCTAATCCTGTGATAGATGAGGCTATATTGCTTCTTTGAAACCGCAATTTACCTTCTGCAAAATAAATAGGTTTTTTCAAAGATGCAGCCAATTGTGCTATGATAAAAACGGAAATAGTAATTAATAAAGTGGCAAGCCAACGACGTTTGAGAATTGTCCAATATTTTTGCGGTGATATAGAAGATTCTTGTAGTTCCATAATAAATTAACTTTTTTATGTATGTTTTTCAAGTTGTGGAGTGAATGGTTTTAATGGCATTAATTACTCTTGCTAAATCTTCGTCCGTTAAATTAGAACCAGAAGGCAAACAAAGACCATGTAAAAATAAATTTTCGGCGACTTTACCACCAATACATTCATATTCAGAAAACACGGGTTGCAGGTGTAATGGTTTCCATACAGAACGAGCTTCAATTTGTTGTTTAGTAAGTTGGATGCGAATGTATTCTCGATCTGCACCAAAAGCTTCTGGGGTGATTGTTAAAGCCGTTAACCAGCGAGTAGAATAGCCAAAATTAGCTTCGGGCATAAATTCTATTCCTGGTAGATTTCCCAAAGTAGATTGGTAAATTTCAAAGTTGCGCCGTCTAGCGACTACCCTTTCATTTAAAACTTGTAATTGACCTCGACCAATACCTGCTAGAACGTTACTAAGACGATAGTTATATCCTATTTCTGAATGTTGATAATGGGGGGCAGGATCGCGGGCTTGAGTTGCTAAAAATTTGGCTTTGGCAATTAGTTGATCGTCATCAGAAACTAGCATTCCTCCACCGGATGTAGTGATAATTTTATTACCATTGAAGGAGTAAATACCAAACCGCCCAAATGTACCGGGAGAAAGCCCTTTGTAGGTAGCACCTAAAGCTTCGGCGGCATCTTCAATTAGAGGAATATCATATTGATTGCAAGCTTTGAGAATAGGTTCAATATCTGCACTTTGACCATACAAATGTACAACTATAACTGCTTTGGGTAATTTACCAAAGTAGGCGCGTTTTTGTAAAGCCTCTTGCAACAAGTCTGGGTTCATATTCCAGGAAATGCGATCGCTATCAATAAATACTGGTTTTGCGCCTAAATAAGTAATCGGATTAGCGGTGGCTGCAAAGGTTAAGGTGGAGCAAAAAACCTCATCTCCTCTGGTGACTCCAACTAATTGCAAAGCTAAATGTAAAGCCGCAGTTCCCGAACTTACAGCAGCAGCATGACTAGCGCCAGTTATTTGACAAAATTCCTGTTCAAAAGCATCAACATGGGGACCAATAGGGGCAATCCAATTGGTAGCAAATGCTTCTTTGACGAATTCTAATTCTTGGTTTCCGATATGGGGAGTGGAGAGGAGAATTGGCTTCATGGTTTTTTATTCTTTATCGTTTAAAAGTGATCAGGCGATCGCATTTGGCACTTATTATATTAGTTTGAACCTTCAGCCATTTGTCATTTGGCATTTCCCCATTAGCCCAAGCAATCAAAGCTGCGGGAATATTTGCTCCGGCTACATGAGAAAATGGATATCCACCACCAAAACGCGGGTTCATTTCTAATACGTAGTTCCCCTTTTTTCCGACAATTACATCACAATCTAAGTTGCCAATATGACCTAGTTTTTGTCCAATTTTCTCACCTATTTTTTCAAGTTCCTGATTTTCCACTGTGATAGCCCGGTCTGTTTCTCCGGCTCGCATGGTTAGCTTACGCTTCACAAAAGTGGTAATGTAGGAAGTTTCTAAATTACTAATGATATCAAGACCATGCTCTTGTCCAATTAGCTTTTCTTGAATTAAGATACATTTTTCAAAATCAGTAGAGCTTACCGTCGCTAAAAATGACTTTTGAATAGCTTTTTTCACAAATCGGTAGGCTAATTCTAATTCTTCATAATCTTCAGGATATTCAATACCAATTGATGCACTTCCCCACCGAGGCTTAATAACTACAGGAAAATCTATTTCTCCTCGCTCAATAGCTGCTTTTGCTTCTGCAAGAGAAAGATAAGTTTTTGGAGTCGGTATACCGATTGTTTCTAAGAATTGAAAAGTTAACCACTTGTCAAAACAAACATTAATAATTTCCGGTGAAGAGACAACTGGGATAGTTCCTATTTTAAGAAATTGATCACGTTGTTTTGCTAAATATGGTAGTTCCAAATCATTGAGAGGAATTAGTAACTTGACTTTTTTATTCTGACAGATATCCAGCAGCTTATCAAAGTAATCACTATCATTTACAGATGGTAATAAAAAACTTTCATCTGCTTCCTTTAATGCTGGGGCCTCTAGACTAGCATCACCAGCAAATACCAATCCTCTATTTTCTAAAGCTGCTTGAAAGAATTTTAAAAGGTAATTTCTTCTTCCTGCACAGGTCAACATAACGTTCATATTTTTGTCACTCATATTACATAAGTAGAAAACACATCTTGAGAAGTTTCTTGCCGTCTGACTAATGTATAATTCTTAAGGGTGGAATCATAGCTAATAATCGGAGGATTTGGGCGAATAAAAGGTGGTTTAAATACCACTGTATATGCACCTAAATTATCAAAAACTGCATAATCACCAATCCCAATTTCATGGGGATAATCTGGATATAAACAATCATGTTCCATACAAGTATAGCCAACTAAATCTACTGGAATACTTAGTTTCTTGGTTTGAGAATTTTCCGCATCACCGTAAACTTGTAGTGATAATTTTTTATCAGTTAAAGTTGGTTTAACATTGTGAATACTGCCAACCACAAGAGCAATCTGGCGTGATTTTATTGTTTTAATTCCCACCACCTTAGCGACAAATTTGAGAACATCTGCAACAATAACTACACCTGGTTCAATAATTAATTCTGGTTTAGGATTATCAGAAAATCTACTGCTTAATTGCGGGGCAATTGCCTCTGCATATTCCTGATAAGTGGGAATATAACAGTCAAATTGTTCCTTTAAATCATCGTTCATTCTGCCAAAGAAACCACCACCAACATCAATAAATTGAGGTGGTTTATCTGGGAAATAATCATCGCTGAGTTCGATAATTTTCTGCGTGCGTAACTTATAGGATTCTAAACTTCTTGTTGACGTAGAAATGTGACAATGTAATCCCAAGACTGAGCAATTATTTAATTCTCGGAATGTTTTAAAAACATTATCTAGTGCGCCTCCTTCCACATCAAATCCAAAGCGAGATATCCTCCCAGCACCCACATCAAAATTACATCTTAAACCGACTGCAATTTTTTGTTCTGGTAATCTTCGTGCTAATGCTGCAACTATTTCTACTTCTTCCAAACAGTCCAAGTTAACAATAGAACCAGCGAGAATTGCATTTTCCAGGTCTTCTGGAGACTTTAGCGGACCATTGAAGATAATTCTAGTTGGAGAGACACCAATACGCAAAGCTAGATCATACTCCATTTGAGAAACAACTTCCGCATAGCCGCCCAAAGAATCTACGGTTTGACACAACTTGGGAATGTAGTTAGTTTTATAAGAATAGCCTAAGTTGGTATGGGGATAAATCGAGCGAAAACCATGCAGGAACTCTTGATAATTGCGTTTGAATTTATCTAAATCAAGGATAAAAAAAGCATCACCAAATTCTTGCTCTAAATTCTGAAGTGTTTTCCAAGAAAGTTGCATTTTTAGTTCCTCAATTCAGTATGGATTGCTAGTACACAACGGCCTAAATAAATCAACCATTCTCAATCTCTCAAAAGCTTACGACCTATTCATTTTGACTTTTGACTTCACGGCAGTACTAGTCTTCACTCAATTAAAAGTAAGTAGGTTGACGTTGAAAATTGTCGTTATAGCAAGGCAAGAGGCAAGAGGCAATAGTAAAGAAGTTTTCAGCGATTTTACGTTTCTTTACACAGTTTGGTTTTATTGTGTTCACCTACTTAGCTTCTTTAATTAATCGAGCAGGCACACCTGCTACTGTACTTTTTGGCATAACATCCTTCATTGCTACCGATCCTGCACTCACAGTAGCCCAAGCTCCAATCTGAACTCCTGGAAATACAGTGCTTCCCAAAGCTAGAAAAGCTCCCTCATGGGCTGTTACACCGCCAGCAAGGTGGGAGAACGCCAGATGTGCATAATCTCCTACGCAGCAGTCGTGATCAACGCTGGTTTTAGTATTAATAATTACGTGCGATCCAATTCTTGAATAGGGCTGGACTATTGCACCAGCACAAACTACTGTACCTGCACCTAATAAAACTTCAGGATGAACCCAAGCATAGGGATGAATCACTGTTATCCAATTAAGATGAAGTTTTTCTACTAAACGCTTCCGGGTCTCATTTTGACCAATACCAATGATTGCATGAGAGAAGTTGCCAGATGTCAGCTCACTGACTGGACCAATAACTGGAATACCAAAAATATTCGTTCCTCTCTTTTGCAGATTATCATCGTAAAAACCTACTACTTGGTGGCCTGCTGCCATGAGCGTACTTGCTACTACTTTGGCATGACCTCCTGCTCCAATTACAGCTATTCTTTCTTTATTCATAACATCGTGAAATTATAGTGAAGTGACAATTAAATCTTCTACTTCGATAATTATGCTACTAAGAGACAAGCCAGTCCCAAACCCAGTCAGACATAGCCGACCACTAATTTTATTAATTCCTTGATTTAAGGCATAGCGACTAATAGCAATTGGTATGGAGGCACAACTTGTATTACCTATCCCTTCTACAAATATGGGAACTTTTTCTGCACTAATCTTTAATTTTGTGCGGATAGAATCAACCATGAATTTATTAGCTTGGTGAAATATAAATAAATCAATATCGTCACTGCTTAAATTGCAACTTCTCAGCGCAAAATTGACGATATCTGGCACTTCTTGAATTGAAAATGAAAAAACAGCAGCACCATCCATAGCAAGGTTATTCTCGCTTCTGTAGATTCCATTTTTTCTTAAATTAGTAATGTTTGTTTCCTCGGTATTTGGCTTTCTCATGCCACCAGCAGGGACAATTAACTTATCATAATCATCAGCAATAGTTCGCCAGCAAGCTGTTAGCCCTCTGCCTTTTTGATCAAATTCTAAAACACACGCAGCCGCACCATCACCAAATAACAATCGCTCAGTTTTATCTTTGGGATTTACCAATCTTGTAAGTGTATCTCCAACAACCAACAATCCGCATTTCATATCACCATTATTAATTAATCTTCCCAGTACAATTAGACCATGTGTAAAGCCCGCACATCCAGCATTTATATCTAGTGTAAAAATGCTTGCTTTTAATCCTAATTTATGACATAAGAGGAATGAATTACCAGGAATCAAATAATCTGGAGTCTGGGTAACACATACAATACAGTCTATATCTTCTTTCTTAAGATATGTATTTTTAAGAAGATTTTCGACGGCTTGGTACATCAGATCAAAAGCTGTTATATCGTCTTCGGCAACTCTTCTACTGTAAATGCCAATTCTTTGACTGAGACGCTCTATTTCTTCATAATCTAACACATCAGATAATTCATAATTAAATTCAGTTTTTTCAGGTAAAGCAATTGCTATACTTCGCATACTAATGTTGGAAATCATCACTTGTTGCATAGTATTTTCCTAAATTGAGAACAGATATTTCTGTTTAAATTCTTACTTTATCATTTACGCAAATAAGATTAATCAAATCTTTAATTGTTTTACTCTCGACTATAGAATTCACAGGAATAGCCCGATCAGCATAACTATCAATGATTGATATTATAGATAATATAGCCAGTGAGTCCCACACATCTCCTAAGTTTTCTAGCACTGTTTCTTCCGTAAGATTTGCACTGCTGATTTCCATGGCTTCGCCTAAAATTTCCAATATTTCTTGGTGATCTATCATCTTTTATCCCATAAAGTTGTATTGTTGTAATACTCTGAACAGTAAATTATTATTCGCATCTATTAATTACCAATTTCTAAATAATATACTCTAAATTTCGTGGAATAATCTTGTCATCCTGGCATTATCTTTATCAATAAATTACTGAATAAAAATACAGGGGTTAAATTAATCCGTAATTTATAATTAAGTTTTGCAACGGAGATTTAGACCTCGACACGAAACTTGCTGCCTTGAGAGGCAGGGGAATTAAACCCCCAAACTTTGTTAATTACACAATGTCATTGCGATTGCTTCATGCTAATATGGCTACGAAATAACTGGAAATATTTTTGTCCAATTACTTATTATGAGATTTATTCGCAAAAGTTTGTGCTGAAATCTGCTGGGCGAGATCGGTTATAGTTGGAGAGCGGAACAAGCTAATTAATGGTAAATCCACATTAAATGCTGAGAGAATTTCCCTAATTAATGTAACTGCCACTAAGGAATTACCCCCTAGATGAAAGAAATTGTCTTGAGTTCCCACTTGAGGTATCTGAAGCACTTTTTGCCAGATTTCCATGAGGGTTTGCTCAATATCGTTTTTAGGTATTGTTGTATTTACACTATCCTCAGACTGAACAACTAATAGGGGAGCCGGTAAAGCCTTGCGGTCAACTTTATGATTAGGAGTAAGGGGAAATTTCCCCAGAACAACAAAGTTAGAAGGAACCATATACTCAGGCAATAGAGAGAGCAAGTATTCTCGCATAGTTGCATGAGATGGCTGATACCCTGGCTGTGGGAGTAGATAGGCTACAAGGCGCTGATCTCCGGGCATATCTTCACGAACGATAATCACGGCTTCCCGAACTGCTTCATGGCGGCTTAAAATCGTCTCAATTTCTCCTAATTCAATGCGGTGTCCCCGTACTTTTACTTGGAAATCCATCCGTCCCAAAAATTCTACATTGCCATCTCTTCGGTAGCGAACCAGGTCGCCAGTCCGGTATAAACGGGCAGTGGCATCATCACTAAAGGGATTAGGTACAAACCTTTCCTGGGTTAATTCTGGTCTGTGCAAATAGCCCCGTGTCACGCCTTGACCGCCAATATATAGTTCACCAGCGACACCAACAGGCACAGGTTGCTGATTCTTGTCGAGAATGTATAACTCAGTGTTGGCAATAGGACGACCCAGGGGAACTACACCATCAACTTCAGCCAGAGTATGGGTTGCTGACCAGATGGTGGTTTCGGTCGGACCATACATATTGTGAATCTGTCCGGGAATAATTTGCTGAAGTTGATTTGCTAAGGCTTCAGTCAAGGCTTCACCACCAACCATCATTTGCCGAAGTTGCCCCATAGCCTCGTGGTTAGCGGTTTCTGCCATCAATAAACCAGCCATAGAAGGGGTACATTGCAGGTGTGTTACCTGATGACGGTTGATGAGATCCGCTATAGATTCAATTTTGCCCTGTTCCCTTATTTGATAATTAGCCCGTGTCTTCAATTCATTCAGCAAGGGTAGTTGAGATAGCACTGTATTCGTATCTACCCCATAGTCAATCAGACAGGCAATTTCATTGATACCAATGGCTTTAATCCGATCAACCATCTGCAAACAGGTGTCCACAGTTCCAAATAGACCACTAGTTTCAAAGTACCGTTCAAAGGAGAAATCTAGGACTTCCGCCATATCCGGTTCAGATAGATGAGATACTGCAAACTGTCCTTTGTCGTTGGTGGTTTTCTGTTTAAAAGTGGGGAAAGACCAAGCTGCAAGCTTGATTAAATCCAGGGAACTAGCTAGGTATTGCCGCATGGGCTGACGGACAATTTCTTTGACAATATCATCACTTTCTCCCACAAAAGTATGTATCATCAGGCTGACAATACCTTCGCCAGAATGTCCGTTTTCTGTATAAGCTTGCCGATAGATGGCAATTTTGGCGGCTAACTCGTCTAAACTTTGCCCCAGTAAGTGAGTCAAAATATTAAAGCCTCTCGCTCCTGCCATTTGAAAGGTTTCGGGGTTGCCGGCGGCTGTGATCCAAACGGGGAGGTTGGGTTGAATGGGAAGAGGTAGGGTTTGCACCTCGATGATTTCGCCTTTACCGTTGGGATATGGTAAGGTTTCTCCGCGCCAAAGTGCCTGTACCTCCTCAATTTGCTGGAACATAATTTCCTTGCGGTTCTCGAAGGTTTGGGGAGAGAGGATAAAGTCATTGGGTTGCCAGCCAGCCCCAAAGGATATTCCTACCCGACCGTTAGAAAAGTTATCTACTAAAGACCAATCTTCTGTGAGTCGCACGGTGTTATGTAGGGGGGAAATACAGCTACCTGCACGAATTTGGATGTTTTTGGTGGTTGTGGCGATCGCTGCACTGCTGACTACAGGATTGGGGAATAGGCCACCAAAGGCGTGAAAATGACGTTCTGGAGTCCAAACTGCTTTAAAGCCGTTGGCATCAGCAAATTTAGCCCCCTCAAACAACAGCCGATACTTGGCCGCTGCATCTTGCCCTTGTTCATGGCTAGAAAAGTAAAAGAGACTAAAATCGGTATCTTGTAATTTATTTACAGCTATGGGTTGTTGGGACTTAGACTGCTGCCGTTCTTGTTTGGGGTTATAGATAACTACTTTAAATCCCCTAGCCAATGTCCAGAACAGTTCCAAGACAGAAATATCAAATGACAAACTTGTAACTGCTAACCATACTCCCGGTGGTTCATGGTCAATGACAGCATCCATACCCGTGAAGAAGTTAGCCACGTTACGATGTTCTACCATCACACCCTTGGGTTTCCCCGTAGAACCGGAGGTGTAAATTACATAACTCAGATTTTCGGGTTTAACTCCACTATGAGGATTCGTGGTGGGTTGTTGAGTAATTTCTGCCCACAGCGTATCAATGGGGATAATGCGGGTCATCCCCAGATCCCCGACTTCTTTGAGAAGTCGGGGATCTTGATCAAGTTTTTCCTGGGTTAAGATGACGGTCGCTTGGGAATCTTCTACCATGAAAGCCAGACGATCTGCGGGGAAATCGGGATCAAGGGGAAGATATGCCCCACCGGCTTTGTGAATTGCCAATAAGCCGATCATCATTTCTAGCGATCGCTCGATCTGAAGACCGACGATTACATCGGGGCCAACCCCCTGTAGTTGCAAATAGTGCGCTAATTGATTGGCTTGGGCGTTTAATTGCCGGTAAGTTAATTCTCGGTCCTGGAAGACGACAGCTACAGCATCAGGAGTAAGTTCTGCCTGAATTGCCAATAACTCATGGATACACAGATCAGTCGGGAAGGGTTCGGCTGTGTCGTTCCAATCCACCAAAATTCGCTGTTGTTGGGCAACGGAGAGTAGTGGTAATTGATGCAGTGATTGTTGAGGATCTTCAATACAGGCGGTGATTAAACTCTGAAGTTGCTGAACAATGGCTTTAGAGTCAGTGTTATTGAGTGACCCAGTATGTACTAATTCCGGTAAAGTTCCATCTTCATAAGCCACCAACGCCATAGACGCTCCCAGGGACTGCCAATCTAGTTGATCAGGGGACGCAACAAGGGCGATCGCCACAGGCAGAAAATTATCATCGCTACGTCCATTCCCATCACCATGCAATTGTGGATAACGTCTCAACAGCGTATTTCTAAAACTACCCAGACGACAGGTATCATCTAGGGCTGTTTCAAATCGCCGTTGAAAATCATGGAAAGACTCATTAACCTGAGTTTGCACGCGAAGAGGAACTCGTTGGGCAAATATTTCGGGAGCAATACCACGCTGGGCATCGGTTTGTAGTCCCAGATCAAATTCCATTTCGCTTGTCAGTCGCCCACAGTAAGCAGCAAACATAGACAACAGGGATTTCGCTGCTACCTGCCCCGTCAGCGACAAAATAGAATAGCGGTGCATAGAGATATCTGGTTTTTGACCAGATGTTGTCAATGGTGAATAGGGATGCCGAAAAGCTGCAAGCTGCATCAACCGTTTTGCCCAAGCTTGTTCATGACCACATAAGAAAGCATTCCGTTCAGTAATTGCCTTTCTGATATTGGTGTCAATTGCCGGTAAGACATCACCGACGCGGACACCATAATCTGTTTGCAACTGTTCTAGGGAAATATCCTTGCCGTTTAATGTGCTGAACTCACTTAACTGCACAGCCCCATTTATGGTGGCGACACACATCCCTTGGGAATCCAGTTTTAGCACTTGTCCAGGAGTACCATACTCAGATGCAATTGAACGGGCAGATCCCACAACAATCACCCCTCCTGGTAGCCAAGTTTTGGGTAGACCCAATTCATTACGAGTTGGACCAAAATCTAATGCTTTGACTAGATTACAGATATCTTTAGTAGTAACATCATAGGAGATCAGAGCGGCGGCTTCTGGGCGATCTCTAGGACTAAAATAACTCCGTTGCGATAGGTCTTGAGGATAGGGCTTGGCAACATCAATTACTAGTTCTTCTACCAGTTCCCTGAAGGAATTAACTGCTGCATCAAAGCATCGCAGATTGAGGTTAAATACTGTATCATCTGCCAAAATTGGCACAGATGCTTGTTTAAATATCCGTCCAGCATCAATTTCAGCAGAGACTTCATGCCAGGTAACAGCATATTCAGTTTCACCGTTCAGCAAAGCCCAAGTAGTGGCATACAAACCAGCATATTTGGGTAACGGCGAGTCATGGTAGTTAATAGAGGCTTTTTTTGCCCGTGTGATCACATCCTCTGGAATGATCCACTGGACGTTATTAATACTGAAAAGATAATCGTATTTAACACCCAGAAGTGTTTTGTGAAACATGGAGCGAGAAGCAGCATGAGTAATGCCATGTTCCTGAGACCACTTTTGTAGTGAATTATCTGTGGAATACACTCCCAACACTTGGCAGTCTTTCTGTAACAGGATTTCCAAGCAACTCAAGGCTAGAATACCATTGCCCACAACAAAACAGGAAAAGCTGGACATAGTTCATTTATCCTCGTGAATTTGCACAAATTTTCTGGGTATGAATGAGAGACTGAGGATAGATCAGAAATCATACATTCTCATCCCAGTATGTATGGACGAATCTGATCCGCAATTTTTTGACTGGTGCGATCAGCAGTAACTAATTCAATTTGTTCTGGACTAGATGCCCCCAAACCCAAGGCCACTGCTGTGCGAATCTGTTCTAATTTCCAAATAGATCCTTGCATTACCTCATTTGTTGTTCCCAGTGAACGCAACATTGCCAACGCAATGACATCAATGGCTATGGGATCTGTACTTGCCAACATGACATTTGCCGCCACTTTCTTGCCGGCATCTGGTCCCCCTGACACAAAGGCTTCCACACCATCTATTAACACCAGACTAGGCCGATAAACTGCATTAATTTCCGCGATCATTTGCTGCATATACGGTGAACGATGCAAGTCACCCATATAGTTAAATGGATCACCCGGAACATACTTAGCTACCATGCCTACAGTATTTTTTAATGCCAGTGTATAGTGCGCTCCTCGATGAGTTTTTAGACAACAGGTATTGATCACTGCTCCCGCTTGGAGAACTGGTCGGGCAAAAGCGAAACCTTGTTGCCAGTGAGTTCCCGATGGGGAAAAGTATTGCCATTGTTCAGTAGACATTTCATCAAAAACAATGACTTCCACCCCATAGCGATCTGCAAGTTGAAATACTCCTTTAAGCTTCATGGCCTCACGAGTCTGCGCCATTCCTGAGCGATCGCCTATGGTAATTTGCCCTACTCCAGCTTTTTGGAGTTTTTCTACCAAAGTTGCTAACAATTTTGTATCTGTTGATGCTGGAGCTGGATCGGCAGTATTATAGTTGGGCTTCAGAAAAATGCTTTTTCCCTCCATCCCCCCTGGCTGCAACAAATCAAGTATTCGTTGAGTTCCCGATACCCGATCTTCAGTGTGAACCAATGCAACTTTGCTGATCCCTGTAGGTTTGGGTAATGGCAACACTTTCATTGCCTGAACGTTCTTGGCATTGGCAGCATCCAGAATATATCTAGATGTTTTCAGGGTATGAAGAAGGGATGCGGGGGAAACACCCAGGGTTTTGAGACTGTGAAGAATAGGAGGAACAATTGCTGCTCCCGCAAAAAGTCCAGCTACTCGGAGAATATTCCGTCTTGTGTGCTTGGGGTGAGAAGATTTAGTACGCATAACACAACTGATTAAGGGAATGTGTTTATATAAGAGTTGATAACAGAAATATCAATCTTTTTCAAATACGTACTAAGTCGCTGGGTACTTCAAATTTTGGGGTTTCTCCTGGGGAATAAACAGCCCTGTCTTCTGTATCACTGAGAATAATTGATCCTGCCCCAATAATATTTTCTTTGCCAATGTTGATGTAATTTCTAATCGTAGTATTCAAACCAAGGAAAGTATATTCTCCTATGTTTACTCCACCACCAAGCACAACATTAGAAGTCAGAAAACAATGATCATTAATTATACAGTGGTGCGCGATAGAATTTACACCCAAAAGCAGACAATTATTACCAATGGAAGCAAAAGGTTGAATAACATTATTTTCCATGATAAAGCAGTTTTCTCCCACTGATTTACCATAATAAAATGCCTGAGAACTAATATAGGAAATAAAGCTATATCCTCTATTTTTGGCATTTAAATATTTTTCTGCCCGTAATTTATTCACTTGTTGGTAACTAATGGCGATAAATAATTTATACTCATCAGGTGAATAATATTTTTCCAGTTTTTCATAGGGGACTACTGGTAAATTATAAAAACTCTCTGTTTTTAGATAAGCTTCATCAACAGTAAAGCCAACTACCTCATGTTCAGAATCACGGCTGAGATAAAAGTGAGCTATTTCTGCAATTTCACTAGTTCCGAAAATAACCACTTTAGCCATAAATTATCCTCCAATAATATCTTGTTTGTGCTGATAGTCATGAACGGTTTGATCTCCCATAAATTCTTCCATCGTTGCATGATTATCTTGACTGATTCCTTGTTGTTTAATGACTGTCCAAACAGTGAGGAAAATTATTTGTAAGTCTAGTAATAAACTCCAATTGTTGATATAGAAAATATCTAGGTTAAATTTTTCTTCCCAACTCAGAGAATTTCGACCTCGAACTTGAGCTAAACCTGTAATCCCTGGCTTGACTTCTTGCCGTCTTGCTTGTTCTGGGGTATAACGGTCAAGATATTTGACTAATAATGGGCGTGGTCCGACAAAACTCATGTCTCCTTTAGCAATATTCCACAGTTGAGGAAGTTCGTCAAGACTTGTTTGCCGCAAAAATTTACCCAAAGTTGTGAGACGTTTTTCATCAGGTAGAAAATTACCATTGACATCATGATCATTGGTCATAGTGCGGAATTTATAAAAGTTGAAAATTCGCGCATCTTTACCTGGACGGGGTTGGATAAAGAAAATTGGCTGCCCCATCCGTAAATAAATAGCGATCGCAATCATTAGCATTAAAGGAGCTAAAATAATTAAGGCGATTGCTGCTATTATTCTATCCAATAAATATTTAATAAACTGACTAAAATTGATTGCTTTCCAAACCTTAAAATTTCCCTTGATCATAGAACTTCCTTGAACTATTACTGTGTTTTTTGAGGTAAAAACCCAATCAATTGCCAATTATTTATTTGGGATTCCTTGAGATTGTTGGCACTAAAAACCACGATAATTCTCTATGATTTTGCAAATATCTGAGCAATTGCAAAACCAGACTTGTTTTTAAAAGATAACTAAGATGTAAATAAAAATCTTGTCATTTTGACATTATTCCTATCTCAATTATTTTGGGAAATATTTGATACTTTCAGTGTATTTATAACGACTGAGATGAGCATTTTTAGAAGATTAAGAAAAACCTAAATTTGTAGGGGTTTAGCATTGCTAAACCCCTATTTATAGAATCAAACTTAAACTACTTCTACATCAATATTTCTTCTATCTGACGAGGGAGATTAGAAATAGGTAATCCCTGCGCTTTTAAAATTCGCACATATTCCTGATCTAGCGCATTCCAAATATCTTCTTGGCGGAATTCTCGCAAAACCCGCTCTCGTCCAGCCAAACCATGTTGTTGTCGGAGTTCGGAATTAACCACATAATGACGAATTCCTTCGGCTAAAGCTGACCCATCATGGGATGGTACAAGTGTCCCTGTTACTCCATCTTCAACTGCATCTATGCAACCAGGAATCTTGGTGGCGACTACAGGTAGTTTCATGGCCGCAGCTTCCAGAGGGACATTAGGAAAGCCTTCACGATAAGTTGGTAAAGTAAACACATCCATTGCCGCGTACAATGGTGGTGTGTGATCTTTGCCCCCCGTTGCATGGATGCGATTCCTGCGGAGCGCTTCGCTATCGTCAGTTTGCAGTATTTCCTTGGTTTGAGCAGATATGGGGTCTTGAGATTCAAAATACCCAACTAGGAGTAAATGCAAATTGGGAAACTCTGCGCGGAGAATTTTCCAAGCTGCAACCAATTCTTCCACACCTTTATCGCGGACAATCCGACCGACAAAGCCAATGACAATGGCATCATCAGGAATACCATATTGTTGACGAACTTCTTTTCTGGTCTGAGGTGGTAGATTAGCGGGATTAAAGCGATCGCTTGCATCCACCCCATTACTACTTCCTCCACCTAATACGGTAATCTTTTCCTGGGGACAAAGACCCTCACTAATTGCCACTTCTCGCAGGGAATGACTCACACAAATCACCTGATGTGCCAGTAAACAGGAAACCTTTTCACTCCATGATAGTAGGATGCGTTTATATCCTGTTGCTGTCATTAAGGGCAATCCCCGAATATGATAAATTCTCACAGGTACTTGTGCTAACCAAGCCGCAATAGTTCCTAATAATCCACCTTTAGGAGTATGGGAATGTACTATCACAGGCTTGATAGTGCGGATTTGTTGCCAAATTTGCCAAATAGCCACAATATCCTGGAGTGGTGTGATCCGTCGGGGCATTGTCACCGTGTGGAATGGTATATTTTCACGGGAACTAACTTCTTCTACAGCTTCTCCAGGTGAGGATAGAGCATGAATATCATATCCTCGTGCTTTCATATAAGCAATCTGTCCACGAAAAAAGGAAAAGGTTTCGGGAACGGTGGTAATGTGCAGCAATTTAATTTTTTGTGACATAGAAAGGTAAGTATTTCTGGCGTTGCTGAATTAAGATATGAAAATCAAAAATTTCATTTCTCTTACTCTTACTCTTTGCGCCTCTGCGCCTCTGCGTGAGATAAATTCATACTTTCATTCGCCAACGCCGGATTTTTTAAACTTGGTAATATGACCGATACCATTTCACAAATCGCTCGATTCCCTCCTCAATTGAGGTATTCGGTTTAAAACCCACATCTGTCACTAAGGCATCAACATCGGCATAGGTTGCTGGTACATCACCAGCTTGCATGGGGAGCAAATTTTTCTCTGCTTTCATTCCCAAGCAATTTTCTAAGGTTTCGATAAAGTGCATTAATTCCACCGGCTGATTATTACCGATATTATAATTTTTGTAGGGGGCATAACTTGTGGCAGGATCTGGGGCATTTCCTGACCAGTTGGGATTTGATGCAGCCACGTTATCAACAACACGAATTACGCCTTCTACAATGTCATCAATATACGTAAAATCCCGCCTCATTTTCCCGTAATTAAAAACATCAATTGGTTGTCCTGCCAAAATTGCTTTGGTAAACAGAAATAATGCCATATCAGGACGACCCCAAGGACCGTAAACTGTAAAAAATCGCAATCCTGAAGCCGGCAAGCCATACAAACTACTGTAGGTATGTGCCATTAATTCGTTGGCTTTTTTGGTAGCTGCGTACAAACTTACGGGATGATCTACATTGTCGTGAACGGAGAAGGGAGTTTTTGTATTTGCACCGTAAACTGAACTGGAAGAAGCAAATACTAAATGTTGAACGTTGGTATGCCGACAACCTTCGAGAATATTCACAAATCCCACTAGATTACTATCTACATAAGCATGGGGATTTTTTAATGAATAACGGACTCCGGCTTGGGCAGCTAAATTGACGACTTTATCAAAACTAGATTGAGCGAATAATTTGGGGATGCCTTCTCGGTCTGCTAAATCCAATAAATGAAAGCTAAAATTGGGGTTCGCTAAAAGTTGCTCTAATCTGTCTTTTTTTAAGGTAACATCGTAGTAATCGTTGAGGTTATCTAAACCTACAACTTGATCACCTCTTTCTAGTAAGCGTTGGCTGAGGTGAAAACCAATAAAACCAGCCGCACCTGTAACTAAAATTTTCGCCATAATTTCACCGTTTATAAACTCCAATAATTAATATTTGCTGGTATATCCGCAGGTTCAAATATTGATTTGATATCCATGAAGATTCCACCTGGACGAATGTGAGCAAATAGTCTCTCTGCTGGCATTTCTAAATATTCTTGATGGGGAACTGCTAAAATTAGGGCATCAAGATATGTAAGTTCTTTCCAATCAGATAATTGAATACCATATTCATGTACTGCATGACTATTTTCGGCTAAAGAGTCATGTACTAGGGGGTCAATCCCAAATTGTTGCAATTCATGAATGATATCCGGAATGCGACTATTTCTTAAATCTGGGACATTTTCTTTAAAGGTAAGTCCCAAAATCCCCACTCGCGCATTTTTGATGGTCACATTGGCTTCTACAAGCAGTTTCACCAACCGACTACCCAAGAATTGACCCATGTTGTCGTTAATCCGTCGTCCCGCGAGAATTACCTGGGGATAATAGCCAACTTGTTGGGCTTTGGCTGTGAGATAGTAAGGGTCTACACCGATGCAGTGACCCCCGACAAGACCTGGAGTGAAGGGTAGAAAATTCCACTTTGTCCCCGCAGCCGCTAAGACATCACGGGTGCGAATATTCAGGCGATCGCAAATTATCGCTAGTTCGTTCATCAAAGCAATGTTAAGATCCCGTTGGGTATTTTCAATGACTTTTGCCGCTTCAGCTACTTTAATTGATTGGGCGCGGTAAACACCAGCGTCAACAACAGCACCATATACATTAGCGATTTGTTCTAATGTTTCCGGGTCTTCACCTGCGACTACTTTAACAATTTTTTCTAAGGTATGTGTTTTATCACCTGGGTTAATTCGTTCGGGTGAGTAGCCCAATTTGAAATCAATACCCTGTTGTAAATCAGATACCCGTGCTAGAACAGCACCACAAACTTCTTCGGTGACTCCTGGATAAACAGTGGATTCATAAACTACTACATCACCTTTTTTAAGAACTTTACCAATAGTTTCCGAAGCTTTAATCAATGGAGTCAAATCAGGAACACGGTTATCATCAATTGGCGTGGGGACTGCAACAATAAAGAAGTTGCAATCAGCTAAATCAATTGGATCACAAGTAATATTGAGAGATGTATTTTTGAGTTCATCACTAGTAACTTCTCCTGTAAAATCTATGCCTTGATTTAATGCGGTAATTTTCTCTTGATTAATATCAAACCCAACTGTATTGGGAAATTTTTTTGCAATTGCTAAAGCCACAGGTAACCCAACGTAGCCAAGACCAATGACTGCGATATTATTCATGTTTTTATTTTCTGAATGGAATTTGAAAATTTTTTATTTATTCAGCAAGCCCTAATTGGTTTTCAGCTAACCAAGCTTGGAACATCAGTACATCCCAAAGATAATATTGCCAGTTGAATTTGCCACTTTGGTGTTCATCCCACTTTTGCCGAATTGGTTGAGGATTGAAATAGCCTTCTTGTCTCAATCGAGACTCATTCAACAAATCTTCTGCCCATTCTCGTAATGGTCCACGCAACCAGCTATCAATGGGAATACCAAAGCCCATTTTGGGACGCTCGATTAATTCTTTGGGTACGTATTTATACAAAAGCTGGCGTAATAACCACTTCCCTTGATTACCACGTATTTTCATGGATAAGGGGATTTGCCAAGCAAATTCTACAACCCGATGGTCTAGAAAAGGTATGCGACTTTCTAGACTCACACCCATGCTGGCACGATCTACTTTCACCAAGATGTCATCTGGTAAGTAGCTGATTAAATCCAAGTACATCATACGTTCTGTGAAATCTGGTAGGCTGTCCGACAAATTGCGCTCATTCAAAACTGTGCTAAGTTCAGAACTACCAATAACAACTTCCTCTGACGCTTGCCAATGGGATACTAAACCCGCATACATAATATCGGGGTTGGGAACTGCTAAAATGCTTGCTAACTTATGTAATTTATAACCGGAAGCTTCTACTTTAAGCTTTGTAGGCAACATGGCATCTACAGATGCAAAACCTTGATTCCAAGTTTGGGGGGAAACACTTGTTAAAGCTTTTGCGGTGGAATGACGAACTGTTTTCGGTATCCAGCCTATTTTCTGCCAAATACTACGTCCCCAAAAATAGCGATTATATCCAGCAAACAATTCATCACCTGCATCACCTGAAAGGCTGACAGTCACATGATTTCTAGCAAGTTGAGATACTAAAAATGTGGGAATTTGGGAAGAATCAGAAAACGGCTCGTCATATAAACTGGGTAGTTTGGGTATAACTGCTAGTGCTTCATTTGCCGTTACATAAAATTCTGTATGGTCTGTACCCAAATGCTGGGCTACAGCTTTAGCATATTGAGCCTCATTGTAAGCATCTTCATAAAAACCAATACTAAAGGTTTTTACAGGTTGATGGCTTTGAGCTTGCATGAGAGCTACAACTATAGAGGAGTCAATTCCCCCAGATAGGAATGCACCCAAAGGCACATCTGCCAGCATTCGCATTCCCACTGCATCTTTTAATAATTCCTCCAGGTTTACTATAGCTTCATTCTCTGAGCCTGTGAAGGGATAAGCAACACCTGATTCTGCTACAATTTTTGCCGACCAATAGGCCACTGGTTGGGGGTGAGTTCTACTCCCATTCCAACTGAGGAGAGTCCCAGGGGGTAATTTATAGATACCTTTATAGATGGAATAAGGGGCAGGAATATAGGAAAAACGCAGGAATAAAGCCAAAGCATCGCGGTTAATTTCTCGCTGAAAATCAGGATGGGCTTTAAAAGCTTTTAATTCCGAAGCAAATATAAAAGTATCACCACACCAACCATAATATAAAGGCTTTTCACCAATGCGATCGCGTCCCAAATGTAAAATGCGTTCTGCTTTGTCCCACAATACAAACGCAAACATCCCATTAAATCGTTTGGTTGCTTCTATAACCCCCCATTCGCAAAAACTAGCTAACATTACTTCCGTATCAGAATGACCTCTAAAGTTATATCCAAGGCTTTGTAACTGCTTTCTTAATTCCGGAAAATTATAAACTTCACCATTGAACACAATTACATAGCGACCATTAGCAGAGATCATCGGTTGATGTCCTTCTGGTGATAAATCTACTATAGATAATCGTCTGTGTCCTAGAGCTATCCCCACCTCTTCATCAATCCAAATTCCACCATCATCAGGACCACGATGAATCAGAGATTGGCACATATTTTCGACTATATTGCCAATTTCTTCACTAGATAGTTGTTTTTCATTGGTAAAAAAACCAGTTATTCCACACATTTATTGAATTACTCCTTCAAGAAATATATAAATTTTTAGAGGTTATTTCTTTGGCGTGATATATGCAGAAAAAGATCAAAATTTCACTAAGTGAGAATAAATAAATTCTGGATTTTTTGAATTACAGCAAATTGTCATCAAACCCGGAACAAGAACCCCACCCCCAACCCCCTCCCCGCAAGCGATGAAGGGGGCTAAGATGTACCTTTATGTAAATTTTCGCCGATCTAAGCTGTTGAAAATTAGCTATTCCCTAAGAATAGGAACTAAAAAATCTTTGGAAATATTGCCCCCACGGACAATTAAACGATTGTTGTTTACTTCTTGATCTTCGCGGAGATATATTGCATAAACTTGATCAGTTTTCTGAATATTTTTATCTATGTTGAAGTCACAATTATCAAATACCAGTCGCTGGTTAGTTTGATTAGAAAAGCTAGGGTGTTGCCACCAAATATCAGCACCAGCAAAAAAATCGTATTGTTCGCCTGTTAATTTTCTCGTGATAGTGAATTGACAATTTTCAAATGTAACATTATGAGGAAATAAAATCCTGTTCATGTAAGTATCCGCTGCACCAATTTTAAATTGAGAATTCGTAAATTTCATTGTTGAATTCAAGCTAAAAATATAAAAAGGTGCATTGCCAGAAATGATATTATTCCCAATGACTGTAGAACCTTCATCAACAGCAATATCAAAATCCCCATCAATTAGGTTTAGGTTTTCAAGTTTAACATCTACCTTTAATGTTTCTCCATAACCTCGTCCATCAACTTCAATATCAATTCCGGTCGGATCAATTTTGCCTTGTGTAGTCAGATTATAAACTTCAGCCGAAGAATTTCCACCAGTTAAGACAAACCCACCTCGAAATACATCAATAGCTTGACAATTATTCATTTTAACATCAACATTTGTATATACAGAGATTCCATCAGCAACCCCATTTTTAAAATTGCAATCTTCAATAAATACTTGCAATTTACCAGGAAGTTCAGGGTCAGCAGTCAAGAATATCAGATGCGCTTGTTCTAATTCATATTTTTTATAATGACCTTGATTTTGGCTATTACCATCAAAGGTAAACCCTTGAATAATTAAAGGTTGAGAATTCTTCTGACTACTATAATTAGTAGTGAAAGTTCGAGTCCACTTTCCTTGTTTATCTGGTCGTTTAATAGTTGCTCCATATCCTTGATAAGTAATGTTATCTTTGAGAATTACAGACGTTACTATATAAACGCCTTCAGGGAATAATATTACTCCTCCTCCTTGCTGATACACTGTATCTATTGCTGTTTGAATTGCCTTAGTATCGTCATTAACACCATTACCTTTAGCACCAAATCTTTTAACAGATACAATGTTTTTTATGTCATTATCTAATATTTGCATGGTATGTAATTTATTGCCGGACACATTGGCATTAGATGTATTTTTAGAGGTTATAGATTGACTCTTTAGGAAATAAACTTGAGGTTTCGATATGGTAACTGATTGGCTAAAGTGGAGAGATTGTATAATCAGTAAGCTTAATAAACTCCAAAATAACCAAAAACGAAATTTGCGGAAAAACATCTTAGCTAATTTTTGATAAATCAACATATATCACCTAACAATGGTAACTTATTTTTATAGGAGGGGAAAAAAGCTTGACAACAGCTATCAACCGTAAAACCTTTTATATAAAAGGTTTTGTGATTAAAATTTGTATCTCATTTACTTACAATATGTTGTATGTCTCTGATTACTATTGAAATCAGTTGTATCACACATTTATTATTTTCCTCTGATTTTTATAAATTTGAGATTTAGTTTTGGAAGTCTGGTTAGTTAAAGAGTTTATAGATAGTAAATAAAACCAAAAAATTGGCTGTCGTAATACATAGTGAAAGCAACTAAATATCGTTAAGCATATAACGGCTGCGAACATGATAAATGATTGCTTTTTCCATGCTTGCCAACCTATCCATCCTAGTAATGAAATATAGGCTATTATTCCCACAATTCCAGAACTACTACCCCAATCTATAAACGTATTGTGTGCTTCCTCATCTAAAAAAGGTCTAGTCTCACCTGAATGGGCGCCAGGACCAAGACCAAATAAAGGGGAAGAAGAGATTGCAGTGATGCCATTTTTCCATAATGTCACTCTGACGCTTCCTTGATTACCCTGATCATATACATTGGCAGTATTACTATATAGTTGTTGATAGCTAAATTCCGCCAATATTAATATAATAATAGCTGCTGATATACCCATAATAGCTCGAATAAGTCCTTGCATTTCTAATTTAATATTTTTTTTAAGCACAAGATTTTTGTCAATTAATAAATATAATTCTAGAAATATAATTAAAGTAAATCCAATTATCCATCCAAAGAATAGGGCATCAGACTGTGTAGCTGTACCTAAAATAAAGCAAATAACTATTAAAAATATAAATTTTGATTTTGAAAAAAATTGACTACTACTTCTGAAAAGATAGAAAGTAAAAAATGGTATTACCGTTAAAAATAAAGCTAATTGGTTGGGGTTTTGAGACCAACCTAGAAATCTGACTCCTCCATACCAAGAAGTTAAAAAAGGTATAAAAGAAGGAAATAAAAATAAAGTCAACAAAGCTAATAATGAGAAAGAAATCACATAATCAATCATTTTCTTTATTTCCAAATAAAAAAAATAAGAATTAGCTAAACATAGTGAAAAAATAAATGAAAAGCCAAAAGCAAAATAATCATGATGCCATGCGCTACTTTTTAAATTTAGTGAGTCTGCAATTGACAAACCCAAGGTAAGAGAAATAAATCCAACTCCCCAAAACGAGTAAATTAATTTTACAATTGGTGTAATCAATAGACATTTATTAGTTAAAAGTTTAACAAGAACGAATATTATCCAAATAAATAAAATAATTTCGCCAATGCCAATCGGAATTCCAGGGAATCTGAGTTGAGTTGCAGTTGTAAGTATGATTCCAGTTACTAACCAAATTAATTCTAAGTTTGTATTTTTCATCAAATTGGAGCATTAAATTAAATAATGTTTTTCAACGCAATTAGCCCAAAATCTCTGCGATTCATTTAAATTTTCTTCACTTAATGGAGAACCAACACGATGCTTTAGTATCTTAAACTTTAGACCTGTAGTAATAGCAAAAATATCTACTAAAGATTTAGCAGTTTGTTCTATTACTCCCCAAAATAAAAAATAATTTTTATCAGCAAGTCCTCTATGAATTAGAGCCAATGAAAAATGAAAATACTCATAGCGATTGCTTAGTTTAATCGTTTAGAAATTCCCATCATCGCTTGTGTAGTAAATGAAGAATAACTGTAAACGTAAAACCTATGCGAATAACTGCGGCAATCAATAAAGCGATCGCTGCCCCTACCAAACCCAGCTTCGGCAGCAGCCATAGACAACCTACAGTTGAAATACTTGTCACAGTAACAAACAAAGGTATTTGGATACGAAAATATCGAGCTGCCGTCATTCCACAGTCTAGGAAAGATGATATGTAATTAAACCCAGCAATAACCATCAGCCAAATAAATAAAGTTGTCTGCTCGGCATATTCAGAGCTATACAGCAGCATTAGAATTTGTCGTCCACTCGTCACCGCTACTAAAACACCTATTCCGCCTTGTAAAGCAGCTATTCCCACTAGTTTCAGCAGGAGGTTACGAAAACCTATAAGATTTCCACTAGCATAATATTTTGCTAGACGGGGACTGGCTGACTGCCCCAAGGCATTCACTACTATGTTTCCAGCCATCATCATATAAGCCAAAGCCGTAAAAATACCCAGTTTCCTTTCATTCAAGTAATACTCAATCAAGTATTGAGGAATGTTGGTATTGAGCGAAACTAGCATCATCGCAAACCCCAATGGGAAACAAAGCCATACTAGATGTTTTAGAGTTTTCAGGTGCCAACGAGGTTGCAATTCTGAGATATCTTTTAGCATCAAAAGACCACTAGGAAGGTCATAGCCGAGTAGGACTACAGCCCAAACGCAGACTAACCCAAATACACCCCACAAAATATTACCGGATATATATATTCCTCCGCCTAAAAACAGCAATGACAGAAGTCCTTTAATCATCATCGAAATGGCAATCCGATCCATTCGTTCATGCTGCTGAATTAGCCCCTGAAATATATCACTAATAGACTCGAATACCTTGGCTGTTCCTATGAGGAAGATTACTAAAGATGTTTCCCTTTGATATCCACCTAAAAAGCTAATAACTGTAATAGTTAGAAGTGCCAGTGTTGTTGATATTAGCCTTAACCCAAAGTAATCACTAAACAAAAACTGTTTTTGAGCATCTGTTGCTTGGACAGCCCTTAGTTGGAGATCTGTAAACATGATTATAGGTGCTGTTACAGCCAACCCCAAGGTAAACTGCCCTACCATTTTTGGGCCGCCAAGTTTAGCCAAAACTACTAACATTCCCCATTGGCAAGCTGAATAAACAAAATTACCAACAAAAGTCCAAGAGAAATTACGACGTAGACTCATGGAATTATTTTTTTTTGCATTGGCTTTAGTCATGAGATTGAGTCTTTCGTCAGAGGAAATAGTATGAGGGATACCATCTTGAGATTTGACGAGTGAAAGATCAAAAATCCCTGCATCAGTGGAATACTCCGAAATAATATCATGAAAATATCTTCTCGAAATCACTGCTATTGAAGCCAAAATTGAAGGAAGAATGATAGCCATCTACACAAGCTATCCAGTCACCTTTATTAACTATATGAGGATCAATATTATGCATTCCATCAGCATTCCAACCATATCCACTTGCACCTATGATTGGATTTTCATTTACTGATTTTTCTGAATAATTTGTTGTACTCAATTCTGTTATTTCAAAAGCCCGAACTTTGTTTCCATAGCGGAATGGCTGACAATCTTGGCTATATCTAAAAAGCTTATTATCAAATATTGTCATCCTTCCACCAGGTCTAGCGATATGGAAATCTCTTTGAATAATAGGGCTTTTAGGATGCTCAATCCATTTTCCCGTTAAGGACTCAGCATAGTATAGCCGCAAAAAATCATTGTTTCCAGTAGTTGTAAATAGCCACCATTTATCTTGAAAATAAACAACGGATGAATCTTTAAAATTCTGCCCTTCAATTAAGGTGTTTAAGTATGACCACTGTTCAGGAAAATCAGTTGCTTGATAAAGGCGAATAGAATTTGATGCGTTGCTTTCTGGAACCATATAATAACTATTATCCCATTTAAATACATAGGGATAAGACAAATGGAAAGATTCGCGCAGAATAATTTTTTGATAGTTCCATTCTATGCCATCAGTGCTTGTTGCCAAGCCAATTTCTCCTCTATTTGTTTCAATGTTCATAACCTCAAAAAACATATACCAAGTCCCATTTTCATAAACCATAAATGGATCAGCAACAAACTCTGCTGAAACATCTATAACATCTTTAGCTGTTAAAACTGGATTTTTGATATTCTCTTGAGAACTTAACTTAAAAGGTGATTCCCCTGTATAAATTCCTATTGACCAATCACATTTCCTCCGGACAAAAATTTTTGCAATCTTTTTAAGAGAAGATAAATATGTTGACATTGACAAATTTTCTGTCTGAACTTTATTGCTTGATTTCATATTTTTCTACAGATTTATTAACACTACGAAGATAAAAGCAGCAAAAATCTTAATCTATTTAGGCAATTTTGGGTTTGGTACTTTTCGGAATATTTATCCAACTATTTGATGTGTGATTAGTAAATTGACCAGGCTCTAACAAACTTATTTCTTCTGGCAATTTTGGTTTATAACCTGCCACTAATTGTGACAGCAATAGCATAATCGAATCAGCATCATTTTTAGCTGCTACTCCCAGTAAAGTTTCTACCGTAATATCCAAATAACTAGGAATAATCTGGCTCGCATTTTTCACAATTAACAGTTTTTCATGCTCCGTCTTTTCATATTCTTCTCCCTCAATAAACAATTCTTCAAATAACTTTTCCCCTGGTCTTAAACCTGTAAATACTATGTCAATATCTTTGTTAACCTCATATCCTGAAAGATGAATTAGTTCTTTTGCTAAATCTACAATTTTCACCGGTTCACCCATATTTAGCATTAAGACTTCACCACTACGACCCAGGACAGATGCTTGTAAAACCAGTTGCACTGCCTCTGGTATGGTCATAAAGTAACGGCAAATATCGGGATGAGTAACTGTAATTGGTCCACCTGCTAAGATTTGTTTTTGGAAAGTAGGAACTACGCTACCTCGACTCCCTAAAACATTCCCAAAACGCACAGCTACATAAGATTTACCACTTTGTTTTGCAGCTTGTAAAACTAACATTTCGGCTACTCTCTTACTAGCACCCATGACATTAGTAGGATTAACTGCTTTATCTGTGGAAATCATCACAAAATGTTCAACATTATATTGCAGTGCTACCTGTATTAAATTCCGTGTACCAATCACATTATTAGTAATTGCTTCTGCGGGATTTAATTCCATCAGAGGGACGTGTTTATGAGCAGCAGCATGAAAAATTACATCTGGTTTAAATCTCTCAAAAGCGTATTCCAATCTCGACCGCACTCGAATATCAGCAATGAATGTATAAATCTGCGGTATATTGATGACTGATTGACCATTATTTTTGAGAATTTGGATTAGTTGTTCTAGTTCTTGTTGGATATTGAAAACAGAATTTTCTCCATGTCCAATCAGGATGATTTTAGCTGGATGACAACGGAAAATTTGCCGGCATAGTTCACTCCCAATTGATCCTCCTGAACCTGTAATTAAAACTGTTTTATCTTTAATAAATTTAGACACCCTTTTAATGTCTATATGAATAGGTTCTCGTCTGAGTAAGTCTTCAATTTTGATATCTCTAATACTATCCAATCGGACACGACCATTGAGGATTTCATGTATTCCTGGTAAAGTGCTAGGTTGGACTCCATTGGCTTGACAAATATCAACAATTTCTCGAATAATTTGTCCAGAAACTGTAGGCATGGCAATAATAATTTTCTGAATTTTTAATGTTTTGATTACCTCAGAAATTTTATAGCGATCGCCCAATACCGGAATTCCCCGTAAATGTATATGCTGTTTTTTGATATCGTCATCAATAAAGCCTACAGGATAAACCCCAGACTGGGGATTTCTTTGCATATCTTCCACAAGAGAAACCCCCGCATTACCCGCACCAATAATCAGCACTCTCTCCCTATGCTTAGATATTTTCTGTCTATGATTTACCCTTTCTACAACCCGCACACTAAACCGTAGCGCAATCACACAAATACCAGAAAGTATTCCCTCCAAAATCGGTAGTGATTGCGGAAGATTACCTAATAGCATATTGAATGTTTTATCCAATATATTAAATAGCGTTGTTTGGATGACTATCACACCCATCATCAACATGACTATATAGATTACTTCCTCAATACTTGCATATCGCCAATAGCGTTTATAAAAACCACAGCCCCAAAAAACAATTAGTTTAACTACTAAAAATAAAATTGTAGCAACTTCTAACTGTGAAATATATTCTTGCAAATTCAGATCACCATCTAAACGCAAGAATAATGCTAACAATGGTGTCATCGCAAAAATAGTAATATCAAAAATAAACCAATGTCTATTTCTAACTTTACTTAATTGATGGGATAAGGTTTTAATTGTTTTCTGAACAGTAAAATGAGAGACGAAAAACAGGATATTCACATCAACATCTCCAGGAAAATATATGAAATCTTTTCACTAGATAAACACCTGAGATTTTAATTGTTAATCTCAAAGACATGACATATTCAAATCACCGTCTTGCAGCAGAAGTCAGGATTCAGGATTCAGAAGTAAAACTGGCTTACTGTCCGGCTTAAAATTTAGATTCTGTACCTCATTAATCTGCAATCTGCTCCCTTCCAATCACCCTCTTAAATAATTAATTATGTGGTGATTTACAAAAATAAATCTTCACCAATTAAATGAAAATGTCATAGCGTTGATAAATATCAACTAAACATAAACATTAATGTATGGGTTATTATTTTTTATCTTGAACTTATAGAGGTTTTATCAAATTTCCACTGCTTAAGTCATGCCAGTTTGACACAAATTCCCTATTAAATAAAAATAATAGCAGCAAGTATAGTGTTTACACCATATCTGCTGCTTGATTGGAGCGAAAACTCCGATTGTTGACTTTTAATCCAACTATTAAAAATTCATAAACAGCCTGTTGAATTTGCTGTGTGAATTTTTAATTACTAATGTTTAATTCTGTTTTGCGTTACTAGACTTTTGCTTGTAACGACTTCAGTAATTCAGTATTCACACCCGATTCACGAGTCAGAGAAATTTTACCTGTGCGAGCAATTTCTCTCAATCCAAATTTCTGTAGCACTTGCACAATCGCTACCATTTTACCAGGATCACCAACAACTTCCAAGGTCAAAGAATCTTCAGCCACATCTACAATTCGCGCTCGGAAAATCTGAGACAATTCAATAATCTCCGAACGATTAATGCTAGTAGCATTAACCTTGAGAAGCATCAATTCTCTTTCTACACAAGGAATTTCTGTAATATCCTGCACTTTGAGAACATTAACCAACTTATATAGTTGTTTAGTAAGTTGCTCAATAATGCGATCATCGCCAGGGACAACCATCGTAATTCGGGATACTCCATTCTGTTCCGCAGGTCCCACAGCCAGGCTTTCAATATTAAAACCCCGACGAGCAAATAAACTAGCAATGCGGGATAGAACCCCCGCTTCATCTTCCACAATAACTGACAGCGTATGTTTCATCGGCGACTAAAGGAGCATGACATGAACGCAGACCGGCACTCATGACTGCAAAGCGAGTTTCTACTACGCTGCATTGTCGGTCTGAATTTTTATTTTATACTTAATAATTGCAATCATTCCGTTCCTGTGGAAAACTTATCTATAAGAATAATATTTAATTTTTGTATCCCTTACGGGAGGTATCAGCCATAAATATCCGTAAGATGTGTTGGCGACAGAGTAATACACCATGATCATAAATATCTAACTCTTAGCAGGAATATTACTAATTTAGATATATCTATTTTCAAAGGTAGATGCAGCCTTTAAATTAACGCCATATATTGTCATCAGCAGTGAAAATTGACAGGAACAAAGTATTTATGGGTTGGTTACAAAGAATGTTTGGCTTAGAAAAATCGGAAAGCACCCAAGTTAATCCAAATTCTAGCTATGATGCTAATACACAAACCATAGAGCCAGAACGTATAGGACTAAATGGAGAATATGATCAAAGTGGTTTAGCCAAGCGAGTAGCATTAGCATTTGATCAAGATCCTGACCTTAATGATATTGATACTCTCTGGGTTGCTCAAACAGGTAGCATTGTGGTACTAAAAGGTCAAGTTCCCACTCAGGATATTCTTAATCAACTAGTTGCCGTAGCTCACACTGTTGATGGCACTACAAATGTTGATACTACACAAGTTAATTTAAATTAGATTAATTAGGGTTTGCTGAATAAGTTGTTGATGAGGACAGGAAGTAGGGGTAGATGTTTACCAATTACCCATTACCCATTACCCATTACCAATCCAATCTAAAATCGCCTGGTTAACTTGTTCTGGTGATTCGTCATGGGGACAATGACCGACATCTTCCAGATATAGCAATTGCAATCTTTCATTGTAGCCCACAAATTGATTTGCTAGTTTTGGCGGCACAAATCGGTCTTTTGTTCCCCAAATTAACAGCATAGGAATTGTTAAGTTTGGTAAAATTTTCTTGACACTAGGACTAAAGTTAATCCCTGTTGTGGCTTTGAACAAGGCTCTAAAGGCACGAGCAGATCCCCTATCCTGGGGTGGTCCTGCTAAAATATCTATAAGTTCATCAGTAATAGCTTCGGGATTGGCATAAGCTAAACTAGCCCAAGGGCGCAGCACACTAGGACGACGCACAAAATAAAATATCGGTTTCAATATTAATCTGGAAGTAAATATACTTTTAATCCCGCTGACAAGAGGTTGCAAAGCAGTCGGAATCATTTCTTGTTCCAAATTAGGATCAGGTAAACTGATCATCACTATCCCCTGTATCATGTCAGGATGGTTGGCGGCTGCGACGAGAGAAATCAGTGAACCGATGGAATTACCTACCAAAACAACTGGTTGACGGATAAAAGTTTTCCAAAAATCGTAAACCTGCTCTACCCACAGTTCCACATTGTAGTTAGTTGCAGCTTTTTCCGAAGCCCCAAAACCAATCATGTCCAAAGCGTAAACCGTGTGAGACTTACCCAAAACCTCTAAATTATGTCGCCAATGACCAATGGAAGCGCCGAAACCATGAAGTAAAATTAAGGGTGTTGTTCTTGCATAATCATGGGGAGGACGAATATAAGTATAACGGGTTTGCCAACCACGCCACACCCAATCCCTTTGATTACCAACTCTTTGCTGCCAATCTCTTGCGGTAGTCACAGTTATCTCTTAGTGATTAAGTAGGTGAACACAATAAAACCAAACTGTGTAAAGAAACGTAAAATCGCTGAAAACTTCTTTACTCTTGCCTCTTGCCTCTTGCCTCTTGCCTCTTGCCTCTTGCCTCTTGCCTTGCTATGACGACAATTTTCAACGCCAACCTACTTAGTTGGAAACTACTAATTTTGTGCGTTGTTTCTTAATATGTTACATTATATTTGGTTAGCTTCAATGTATACCTAATTTTGCTATCATAGAAACATCTTCTAGATATCATACCTCTATGTATCTCAGAAGAAAATTGTAACAATAGTTATTAGTGTCAAATATCATGTAATTTACATTAAATAATGCAGTGGAATCAACTCAGAGTCCGGCTATACAGTCAACGACTTGATCGAACTTCTCTTATAAATTTGCTACACTAGAGAGGGATATTCATTTTCCAATTCTGAGTTACTGTTGTATTTTGCCTTCAATGGCATATCAGACTAAACTAACTAAATCAAGACCAGTCCAAAATCTTAACTAAAGAGCTGCCACTAATCATAATGCCTGTGATTGAGAAAAAAAGAACTCGCGATCTGCCCCAAATTAACGAACGGATTCGCTTCCCGAAAATTCGGGTGATTGACACTGATGGCGCACAACTGGGAATTATAACTCCGCAGGAAGCGATACAATTAGCAGAGGAAAAGGAATTAGACCTAGTGCTAATTAGTGACAAGGCTGATCCGCCAGTATGTCGAATAATGGACTATGGGAAATATAAGTTTGAGCAGGAGAAGAAGGCGCGGGAAGCCCGGAAGAAGCAGCACACAGCTGATGTAAAAGAAGTGAAGATGCGCTACAAGATAGAAGAACATGACTATAATGTGCGCGTTAAACAAGCCGAACGCTTCCTCAAAGATGGCGATAAAGTTAAGGCTACTGTGATGTTCCGAGGGCGGGAAATTCAACACAGTGACTTGGCAGAAACGTTGCTTAAACGAATGGCTACGGATTTAGAGCCTTTTGGTGAACTTCAGCAAGCACCGAAGAAAGAAGGGCGGAATATGATGATGCTGATTTCACCAAAAAAATAATTTTGTCAACAACCTAGTACAGGTTGGCGTAAATAATATGACTATTAAAAGCTCCGAAAATTTGATTGATTAAGGGCTTGAAAATGGTTCGTTCACTTACACCGTGTTGTACTAGAGCTTATGGCTTTAAAGCTCGGTCAATGTCTTCATGGAAGAGTAGCCGAGAAGCCCACACTCACCTGTTCGCGCAAGCGTGCCGCAAGGCATAAGGGAGTGTGTGGAGTATGTCACTAATAGGATCTAAAATTGACACCGGGAAGATTTGTCCCATTCCCTCAGCATTCATCCATAATTAGATTTATGTCAATTTATTCTAAAATGATAGTCCTGACGGCTGAGTGCGAAAAATAATCCTCAGTTGTTCAGGACTTTTGCTATGTTATGAAACAAGAGTCACCGGGTACTATTAAAGCACAGGAAAGTTTATGGGTGAATCTAGTACAGCATGGCGCAAATAAAGCAACCATTCTTAATAGCCATTACGGGTTGGGGTAAATAAATTTCATGCTGTTATTGATGAATCGTTTCTGGGCGCAGACCCTGCGCCCCTACTTTCTGAATTTTTCATGGTCAGAATCTACTAGTACAGCTTGGCGGAAATAATATGACTATTAAAATTTTCTCTGTTCTCTGTTAAGAGTTTCCTGCCTTCACGGTTATATCATGCTAAAGAACAGGGACGCGATCGCTATTGTATGGCAGAATAGGGTATTGCCAAGAGTTTTTGCTAATTACCAAATTATTTGCTAATATTTTTCAAAAGATAATATTAAAATTAAGGTAAATTTGTACCACTATGTTAACATCCGCAATTGATACTAAAGATGTAAATGCTATGCAATCGGTACAGGAAGGGGTGGTAGTGTGCGATCGCTCCCCCTGGGGACTTATCCGTATTTCTGGCGATGATCGTCTTCGCTTCTTACACAATCAAAGCACTAATGATTTTCAATCTCGCAAACCTGGTCAGGGCTGCGATACTGTGATGGTGACATCTACAGCCCGCACGATAGATTTAGTCACTGCTTATGTCTTAAATGATGCTGTTTTATTATTGGTTTCCCCTAACCGTCGTCAGGAACTTATGAAATGGTTAGATCGGTATATCTTCCCTGCTGATCAGGTTAAATTAACTGATGTGACAGAAGAAACAGCAATATTAAGCCTCATTGGACCCCAAAGTCATGCTGTTATCGAAAAATTGGGGGCTGGTGATTTAATTGGTCAACCAAATGGTAATCACATTTTGGTTGGTGGGGTGATAGTTGCGGTGGGTAGCGGCTTGGCTGCACCCGGATATACACTGATTTTACCCCGCGCTGAAAAACAAACATGGTGGGAGAAAATACGGTCATTGGGGGCTGTGGAATTGGGCGATCGCAATTGGGAAATGTTACGAATATTACAAGGTCGTCCCGCTCCCGACTCGGAACTCACGGATGATTATAACCCCTTGGAAGTGGGCTTATGGCAGGCAGTTTCCTTTAATAAAGGTTGTTATATCGGTCAAGAAACCATTGCCAGACTTAATACATACAAAGGTGTAAAACAATACCTTTGGGGAATTCGTCTTAGTGCTGGGGCTGAACCAGGAACAGTAATCACCATTGGCGAAGAAAAAGTAGGTAAACTCACTAGCCATACAACCACTCCTGATGGTCATTTTGGACTAGGTTACATCAGGAGTAAAGCTGGTGGAGTTGGCTTAAAAGTGCAAGTTGGAGAAGCAGCAGGAGAAATAATTGCTATTCCCTTTGTCTCCCACGAATATCCATAAATTCATGTCTATACTGCAAACGGTTCATAGTTTAACCAAATATGAAACCCCTCTGGTAAACCTCTCCCCGCAACGGGGAGAGGCTTTGAACCTTGTTCTTTGTATGAGAAAAAAGTCCAGCTTCTAGCCGTTTTGAGTATAATTGTCCATTACCCATTTCCCCTACCTGGACACAATTCATCTATCCAAGAAGGCAAAATATTGCTATGAGTAGATGAAATCCGGGTAATATTTGGGCTGGGAAATCCCGTAGTTATCAATCGTTTATTTATTTGTTCCCTTCCCAATCCTAGAGGCAGCTTAACTGAAGAATGGTCATGAATTGGTGTAGCAACTGCAATCACAGAAATGCCTGTAGTCATTTTCAATAACACCTGTTTATGTTCTTTGGGTACAGGTGAATCTGTCAGGACTATATGAGCCGGAGAGGTACTAACAATCTCATTTTTGGCGGTAGAATGCTGGGATTTTAATAAGTTTAGCTCCTGTTCAGGATTGAAGTGTAAACACAAAGCTACAATTATCTGATCAGGATCATTGTTTAAATCCAAAATGAAAGGGAGAATTTTTTTTAACTCTGGTTCTAAAGTAGATAAAGTCGCTAAGATGTAACCAGAAGAAGGTCGGCGAATACCATAATAATCTTTCCATATCCGCATTTTCACTAGCCAAGAACGATTTTGTTCGTAATAAATTAGCCACTTCTTTTTTAATGATTGACGTAAATGCTGAATATCCATTCATTCCCTCACTTCTTACTGTACCAAATTACAGCATTTATATATTTTCAGTGATCTTTATCCCTGGGGATGAAACCGATAATAAAGCATTTTCTTCACTCTTTTACCACCTAATAAATGTTGTTCCACCAATCTGGGTACTTCTTCGGGTAACACCCGACAATACCAAACCATTTCGGGTAAAACTAGCACCATTGGACCATTACCGCATTGACCTAAGCAGCCACTAGATGTAACTGTCACATTAGGTATAGGTAAATCGTGTAAAGCTGCTAAAACTTCCTTTGCACCTTGTTTTCTACAAGTACGATGTTGACATACTTTTACAGAAATCAGAAGAGGCTGTTCCTGGGTTTGGATATTTGATATTAATTCATTCATCGCCTTTTTGACTATAAACGCCAGTTATTTAGTAAGTAGGTTAGCATTGAAAATCGTCGTTATGGCAAGGCAAGAGGCACTCATGCAAGAGGCAAGAGTGAAGAGGGTTTGGGCGATTTTACTTTTCTTTACACAAATTGGTTTTATTGTGTTCACCTACTTATTAGTGAATAACCCAAATCTTGAATTCTTTGATAATGAGATAAATTACCTGTAACTAAGGTAAGATTATGACTAATAGCAATAGCAGCAATCATGCAATCAGGATAACCAATCCTCTTTCCTGTTATTTCTAAATCAGCATAAATTTTTCCGGCTAATACAGAAGCTGTTAAATTAAAAGATAATATTTCCTGTGAAATTAGGATGTTTAAAAATTGCTGAAGACGTTCTTTTTGCTGACGTTTCTGCCATCCTTCGACAATTTCCATAACTGTAATTGCAGAAATTGTATATTTCTCAAACTGGCTTAAGTAAATATCGGCTTTGGCAATAATCTGAGGATTTGCCCGTTTAATAATTTCTGAAAGAATATCAGTATCAAGTAGGGATTTCTCTACTTTATTCATTTTATCAACTATATCCTCTTTTTTCCATTGCCTCAACGACAATTTCATCAACGATTTCTGGAACATCCGCATATAATCCCATTAAGGGATCTTTCTTTTCCTGAATTTCTGCTAAACGTTCAATTACTTGAGTAATCAATTCTGATAACGTTGACTGATTGACTATTGCAATAGTTTTTGCCCGTTCAAAAGTCAGTCTATCTAATTCAAGTTCTATTTTTTCCATGATGGATTTACCCCTTAGTTAGGAAAACGGACAACGGTAATAATTCTGATTATATCATTTCGATCAGTAATAACTGTTGACCGTTCCCTGTTTTTACCCGCTAGTAACTTTTTTATCCAGACGTTCAGCCAGCCATAATTTAATAATAGAATCAGAAGTAACACCCAAACCCTTAGAGGTTGTTTGAAAACTTTTTCGTGTGGGATCTGACACCCGCAGATCCCCCTAAATCCCCCTTTCCAAGGGGGACTTTGAGGAATTTAGCCCCCCTTTGTAAGGGGGGTTGGGGGGATCTCGATTAATTCTGATACTTTTCAAACATCCTCTTAGCTTCATGTTCTAAAGCTGCAATCATCCAAATTGGGAAATCAATATTAATTCGTTTTTGTTCATTAACAGGAAAACCGTCACCACCATCATCAACTAAGCAAAAACAGCCACCAAAACCGGAATTACCTCCTCGTCCTTCCTTGCCTTAAAAATAGGCTAAATCGCCACTATGATACTATATGTTGTATGTGTGGCGATCGCTAAAAAATCCTAACTGATCACTAATCCTTTACTGGCTAACCATGCACTATTAAATATTCGTGACTGATAGCGAGAACCACTGTCACACAAAATAGTCACAATAGTATGTCCTGGACCCAATTGTTTAGCTAAAGCCACAGCCGCACCGACATTAATTCCTGTTGAACCACCCATTAATAAACCATCTTTTCTTAATAGTTGATAAACAACACGCAAGGCTTCAGAATCATCAATTTGGATGGCATCATCAATGGGTGCGCCTTCCATATTAGCAGTAATCCGACTATTCCCAATACCTTCAGTAATAGAATTACCTTCGATTTTGATTTCCCCAGTTTTGATATAGCTATATAGTCCACTACCTAAAGGGTCAGCCACCACACATTTAACGCCCGGATTTTGTTCTTTCAGGTACATTGCCACACCAGCATAAGTACCACCCGTACCAGTTGCCGCTACCCAGCCATCTATTTTACCATGAGTCTGTTGCCAAATCTCTCTACCTGTGGTTTCATAATGGGCAATACGATTGGCTAAATTATCAAATTGATTAGCCCAAATGGCGTTTTCCATTTCTGCCGCAATTCTACCAGATAGTTTGACGTAATTATTCGGATCTTTGTAAGGTACAGCAGGAACAGGACGAACTTCCGCACCCAGGGTAGTTAAAGCATCTATTTTTTCTTGGGATTGGGTATTGGGAATAAAAATCAAGCATTTATAGCCTTTGACATTGCAGATATGTGCCAGCCCAATTCCCGTATTTCCCGCTGTTCCTTCTACTACTGTACCACCGGGTTTGAGGAGTCCTTTTTTTTCTGCATCTTCGATAATATACAGCGCAGCCCGATCTTTGACAGAACCACCAGGGTTCAAAAATTCGGCTTTAGCCAATATTTCACAACCTGTTTCTTCACTAAAACTGTTTAAACGAATTAATGGGGTGTTACCAATTGTACCAACAAATCCATTTTTGATATCCATTTTGCATCTACCTGAGTTTTTCCCGATCTGCTTGCAGCAGCGCTTCGCTATCAAATTTTGACATTTCTAGCCATTTTTATGTGAATGAACCAAATCTTGATTTTGTTTCCCGCAAAGTCGCTAAGAGGGTGTTTGAAAAGTCATGATTGCTGTATCAAATATTTTACCCCTCCCTAACCCTCCCCTTATAAAGGCTACGGTGTACACACAAGTAATCCTGGCAGAGGTTTCAGCCTTTTTTCATCCAGGAATTTAAGCTTCACGACCGCATAATTTCATTGTGCCGATTTCTGATCCTTTCTGGACTACCTGTAGGAATTGCAGCAATTAGTTTTTGGGTGTATTCTTCTTTGGGGTGGAGATAAATACTTTCAGATGTCCCTGACTCCACTATTTTCCCTTGATTCATCACCAAAATGCGATCGCTCAAAAATTTGACTACACTTAAATCATGGGAAATAAAAATGTAAGTTAGTTGAAAATCCTCTTGTAATTCTTTCAATAAATTTAAAACTTGCGCTTGCACAGATACATCTAAAGCTGAAACAGATTCATCACAAATAATAAACTTAGGATTTAAAGCCAAAGCGCGAGCAATACAAACCCGTTGACGCTGACCACCGGAAAACTGATGAGGATATTTTTTCATATCATTCGCACTTAAGCCCACTCGTTCCAACAATTCCACTACCCTAGCTTGTCGCTGTTGTTTCGACTTCCCCACCCCATGAATCAACAGAGGTTCTACAATCGCTTCCCCAATCTTCATCCGGGGATTGAGGGAACTAAAAGGATTTTGGAAAATAATCTGCATTTCCCGTCGTAAATGCTGCAAACTTTTCCCAGTCAGGTGAGTAATATCCTGTCCATTAAATAATATTTTACCGCTCATCGGTTCGATTAATCGCAGCAACGTTCTCCCTAAAGTAGTTTTACCGCAACCAGATTCTCCCACCAATCCCAAAGTTTCTCCCGGAAAAACATCAAAGGAAACCCCATTTACAGCCTTATGGTAACGTTTTGTGCTGCCAAATACTCCCTTGACTGGAAAACCGACTTCCAAGTTACTAACGGACAATAGAGGTAGTTGTGAACGAATATTTGCTAATCTGGCGTTCATCTCTTCCCCAGTAATTTCCGCTGGTTGTGCAGGTTCTTTAGTCTGAATTGTCACTTTTCCAAATTCATCTTCTGTTACACTCATGTAGTCAGAAACAGTCAGTAGTTTGTGGGGACGACGATTCAGACTAGGACGACAAGCTACAAGTCCTTTAGTATAGGGATGTTGGGGGTTATTAAAAATTTGTGTTGCTGCACCATATTCAACAATTTTACCTTTATACATTACCGCTACTTGGTCAGTAATTTCCGAAATTAAACCCAAGTCATGGCTAATAAAAATCATTGCCATATTGCGACTTTGTTGCAGTTCATATAACAATGCTAGAATTGTCGCTTGCACAGTTACATCTAAAGCTGTGGTTGGTTCATCAGCAATTAATACAGATGGATTACAGGAAATAGCCATTGCAATCATGATTCGTTGCAATTGTCCTCCAGATAGCTGATGAGGATATCTTTCCAACATAGCTTCTTTGTGTTCTTTCACCAACTGTGCCAATTTAAAACTACCGGGTGCTGACAAATCATGATCAAGATACTGTTCCTCAATTTGTTCATCACTAGGTAAAAGTTTAACTTCTTGCAACCCGGCGATCGCAATTCTTTTTGCTTCAGTTGCATTCACATTTTGATGGCGTATAATAGCTTCTTGCAGCTGAAACCCGATACTATAAACCGGATTTAAAGAACTCATTGGTTCTTGAAAAATCATCGCAATATCACCACCTCGATAAAGCTGCATTTCGTCAGGTGATAATGCTAATAAATCCAACGGTTGTCCACTTGTCCGAGAAAATAAAATTTCCCCTCCACTCACTTTTCCCGGATATTGCAACAAACCCATAATTGCTAAAGCCGTAACTGACTTTCCACTTCCCGACTCTCCCACTATTCCTAAAGTCTCACCCTGATGTAGCTGAAAACTAATATCATCAATAGCTTTTACTTTACTGCTATCACTGATAAATTCAACTTGTAGATTGCGAACCCCTAAAACTATTTCTTTCATAACACCAATTACCAATTACCAATTTACAACTTCCGCAAAACATCTGGTAGCAATTGTCCTGGAAGTTTAGACAAAGCTAAATTTTGTCCTTGAATTCCTAACTCATTGTGAAAAGTACGAATTGTGTTAACAATATAACCGATTGTTGTTTGATAGTTTTCTGTTTTTCTATCAAATCCACTGAGCGCGTGTAAATGATTTTCTAAAGCAGCTTCTAAATGTTGAGACAGTGTTTTTTTGTCACCATTAAAAGATAAATTTGTCACTAAATCATGATGAGCTAATGCTAAATTATTGTGTGTCACATATAAATCAAAATTTAAAGGCAGATTACTAAATGAGTGAGCTATATTCACAGTTTCTTCATAGGCATTAATACATAATTTTATGAGCTTTTGTTGATCTTCCTTTGTTGTTTGCGGCTGATTTGCTAAATGCCAGTAAGCGATACCCAGATTATTTTGAGTAGCAGCATAGGCTTGGGGAACATCAGCAGATGTCCGATATTTTAGTGCTTCATTATAAACCTGAATTGCTAACTGGAGATTTTCTACTGGTTGTTCATACTGGGAAAGATTCCAATAAGCAGTACCAATATTATTTTGAATCATGCCATATTTTAGGGGTTCATCTGTCGGTTGATAGTGAATAACTGCTAATTTATAAGCAGCGATCGCCCTTGTCAAATGTTCCACAGGCTGATTATACTGTCCTAGATGCCAGTAAGCTGTACCTAAATTATTCTGACAAGCAGCATATTTTAAAGGTTCTATATCCTCCTGTCGGTAACGCAACGCCTCATCATAAGCCACAACCGCAAAACTCCAGTTTTCCACCGCGTCAGCAAACCTAGCTAAATCACCATAGGCAGTACCAAGGTTATTTTGAATACGAGTATAAGTTTCCGGCTGAGTATCACCTGTAATCAACTTGAGTGCTAACTTATAAAAATCTATCCCTTGCTGAATATAAATCTTTGCTTCTTCAGAATTATCGGGGATACGGTGCAACATCCAGTAAAGAGTCCCCAAATCATTCAAAACATCTGGAAGTTGTGGAGAACTTTCATCATAACTAACAGCCTCCTGATAAGCTAGAATTGCTATCATTAGATTTTCCGCCGTTGCTTTTCCTTCCTCAATCTGCAACCGATAGAAATTACCAAGATTCTGATAAGCTATCCCTAACTCTTCCTCCTTAGCCTTTTGAATATGTAACTGTTCAATTTCTCCAAGTATTTGTTGAATTTGATCACTATTATCAGCAGTTATTGTTTCCTTAATTAATCCTTGCAACTCCTGATTAATATGAGATAAGGCAAGTTCGCGCTGATTATTCGTAATTTGAGGAGATGGAACAGGAGATTTTTCTGGTATTTCTGTGCTTAAATATGTAGTTGTTGTTAAAGGTAAATCAGGTTTATTTGTGGCTTTAATGTCTGGAGAAATTTTTTCCTCATTCACAATTAAATTATCTAAATTTTCTCGTTCTAAACTACGGGAGTCAGCCACAACCTCTGAATAACCCCTATTATCTATAGTTGGTGTCGGTTCTCCCTCAAATACAAATACACCCGTGCGACAATGCCAAAATTTGGGTGCTGATTGCTGAATTGCCGACAACCAAGGACGAGAAACCCAAAATAACAAACTAGATTCTAAAAAGCGACTAGATTTATAACCAGATAAATGTTGTTCACTTAAATGGAGATAATTCAAAAATAAACGTTGGACTGCAACTGGTTCTTTAGTCAGCATTTCCACCCCCACAATCTGAAATCCTGGAATTGGTAAAGGACGACCAGGATTCTCTGTTGAACCTCCAACCAGTGGAGGTGGGTAATTAGCTAACCATTGGTTAATTTGCGCGATGGGATTAGGATCACTGAGATTTAATCGTATTGTCACCAATCGTGGATAGGCTGGTGTGCTAAAGTCTCCCACATTATCTCGTTGATATAAAACCTTGCCCACTGGATAAGCAAGGGTCGAGTGTAAACGTGCTGCTATCCGGTTTCTTAAGTGTAAATCATCACATATAGCAAATAAAATTTGTCTACGTAAACCCAGACTCAGAGCAAGTTTTAGGCGTTGATATACTTGCCGATTCAAACCAGTGTTTTCTGTGTGGACAGTTTCATTCACGCTTGTATTTAGTTGGGTTTTACCCCTTGTTTCTGTATACATCCCGACTGAATAAATTAAATATTAATGTCACATCTCATAATTTGGATTTTCACGGAGATGCTCTCTTTGTCAGGATGAATCAAGTTTTACGGGCTAGAATATCAAAAAAAAGACTATAATTATACTTGTATTTTGCCATTCTAGCAAAAAATCAGGCTCTTGATCAAAATAAGAACCTGAAATCAGAAAAGGCGATTAAAGGGCAGTTTTTCAATTAGCTAACATTAGAGACAGTGAAAGCGACAAAAATTACCCCTCCAATTAAAAGCACCGCTGCAATTCCTAAGATAATATAAGTACGCTTTTGGGAGTTTGTTGGTGGTTCAGCTTGATAAAGCTTGGGTTCTTTAGCAAAGTTATTGAGAAGACCACCCTCTTCGTTTGTGTAAGGCATGAAGTGATTCCTTATTATCTTTCTTTACTTAATGTTAAATAAATTTTACAGCACTCTCATAAAAATAAAAAAATAATTAGAGACTTCCAAATAAAAAAATGTCCCAAAACTGATGCAGAAATTCTCTCTCTGTGTACTCTGTGCCTCTGTGGTTCGTTTCTTAGGATAATTTATTTCTTGGAAGTCTCTTACATGAATCTACATTCCTGGTATTTTGATTTATCTCTTTTCACTTTTGGTAGACATAAAAAAGACAAAATTAAGAGGATGTTTGAAAAGTGGTATCCCGTAATTTTTATCACATTGTTACCCCCCCTTTCCCCTTATGAAGGGAAACAAGAAAAATCCAGTTCCCTCCCCTTCCATCGGCCACGGTGTACACACAAGTTATCTAATCACCATTATTCCTCAAATTACCCCTCCCTAACCCTCCCCTTTGCAAGGGGAGGGAACTAATTTTTCCTTAATCCCCCCTTGATAAGGGGGGATTAAGGGGGGTAATTTAACTTGTGTGACACCGTAGCCTTTGAGGAGAGGGCTAGGGAAGGGGGGGTTAGGTTTCTGAAGATTATCGGTTCATATAATACTTTTCAAACACCCTTGAGAGGATAACAAAACTAACCTGTAATCGTTCCCGTCAAAGGAGAACTAGCACTAGCGTAATTCTTCATGGGCATTCTGCCGGCTAAGTAAGCCATGCGACCGGCTACTGTTGCCAAATTCATCGCATAAGCCATTGCTGGAGCATTCTCAGCCAGGGCGATCGCACTATTAATTAATAACGCATCCGCCCCCAATTCCATCGCCTCAGCAGCCTCAGAGGGCGCACCGATGCCAGCATCTACCACTACCGGAATATTGGCATTTTCAATAATAATCTGAATATTGGCGGTAGTTTTTAGCCCTTGTCCCGAACCAATGGGGGCAGCTAAAGGCATGACTGTGGCACAACCTACTTCTTCTAACCGCTTGGCTAACATAGGATCAGCATTAATATAAGGCAATACAGCAAAACCTTCTTTTACCAACTGTTCCGCGGCTTGCAAAGTGCCAATGGGATCAGGTAGTAAATACTTGGCATCAGGTATAACTTCCAACTTGACAAAATTATTATCTTCCTGTCCTAATAACTTAGCCATTTCTCGTCCCAACCGTGCCACCCGAATAGCTTCCTCCGCAGTTTGACAGCCAGCAGTATTGGGTAACATCCAGATTTTACTCCAATCCAAGGCTTCGGCTAAACCTTCATGTCCTGGGGCGTTAGTTTGTACCCGTCGCACAGCCACCGTGACAATTTGACAACCGCTTGCAGTGACACTTTGCTGCATTTCTTGGATATTACGATATTTACCTGTTCCCGTCATTAACCGAGATTTAAAGCTTTTTCCCGCAATAATTAATGGTGAATCGGGAACAATTAAATCTGATATTTCTGGGTTACGGTGTCCGTTAGTAGCAGGAGTTGCGTGAATTAACATCGGTGTAGTAGTAGATGACACAGTAGAAAAGCGAGAATAATGAAAATTAGCTAAAAGAGGATCTGCTTTTTGTTCACAAATCAAATCAGCAATTAATGTGGCTGTAATTGGTGCAAGTAAAATCCCATTGCGGTGATGACCAGTCGCAAAAGTTAAATTATCACAATCACTATGACCCAAAATAGGTAATTCATCGGGGGTAGCGGGACGAAATCCCCACCACAGTTCTTGAATAGGATAATTTTCTAATTGCGGATATAGGCGAATGGCTGATTGTAGTAAATTTTGAATTCCCCCAGGGGTATTATCGGCAGTAAATCCTACATCTTCACTAGTTGCACCAATAATGATAGAGCGATTCCTTCGAGGAACAATGTAAATATTTTCACCAAATAACACCCTAGTTAAGGGTAATTCAGTCAGAAAATCTGGGACTCGCAAACTCAGCATTTGTCCTTTGCGGGGACGCACTGGTAAAGGTAACAACTGATTTACCCAAGCACCGGCAGTTAAAAGATAATGGTCAGCGCGAAATAAACCAGTATTAGTTTGTACACCAATAACTTTTCCCTGTTGTTGAGAAATCGCCGCCACTGTAATTCCATCTTGGAAGACAACACCCAAAGAGTCAGCCGCAGTCCGCAGAACTTTAATTAACGCCCGGTTATCAACTTGCCCATCTTCAGGATACCACCACCCCCCCACCACATCTGCACCCAAACCTGGTTGATATTGGTTAATAGCATCTTGATCTAACCAGCAAGCCGTTTTGTCTCCTGTGTCTTTAGGTTGTTGATAAACTGGTGCGAGGATACCACAAGACCAATAGCCTGTATTGTTTAAATCTTTTCCCGTAGTTAATTCTGCTAGTTTTTGTGTCCAGTCTAAATATAAATTACGCGATCGCCTACATAAATCCAACATTGCCTCATTAGGAATATTTTCCGCATCAGGAGCTAACATTCCCGCTGCGGCATGGCTGGCTGCCGCAGTAAAATCACGGCAAAGTACAGTTACATTTGCACCCCGTAATCGCAGTTCAACACCGCAAGCCAACCCAATAATACCACCACCAATAATTAAAACATCATTAGTCATTAGTCAGTAGGGGCGCAGGGCCTGCGCCCAATCATTAGTCATCAGTAAATAACTAATAACTCATAAATGGCTCACAAGGGGCGCGAAAATTGGTCATTGGTCACGGGAATTTTAGATTTTAGATTTTAGATGAAAAAAATTTGGTATAACTCCCCGTCCTTGAGGACGGAAAAATACTCGCTGCGTTGCGTACGCTTCGCTAACGTCAATCCCAAATCGTTCGACTGAGCGAAGTCGAAGTCCAAAATCGTCAATCCCAAATCGAGTGACCTTTGACTTAATTTTTCCCTAATTACCACAAAGCGCGAATTGGTTCTTTCTTCTGACCTTCATTACCACTAGCACTTGAGTTACTCTGTGTAGTGTCAGTTTCATTGGTAGAACTGGAACTGTCATTACTACCACTTGTTTCTTGAGTAGTATTAGAAGAATTGTTAGTAGTCTCCGTAGAAAAATTACCTTGAGCTACACTAGTACGGCGGCTTTCACTGGCAGAATTACTTCCGCTGGAAGTTTCTGACTCATTACCACTAATATTTTCTGAATCCTTCCCATTGGCAGCACTATTAACATTAATATTAGCCGGGAGAACACTAGATGCTTTCCGTCCTTGAGGAACATTAGCAGTTTGTTGTCCGCCCATAGGAAAATTAATCCCCAGTAACGTACCTAGCAAAATTGCTACGCCGCCAGCCATTAAAATCAAGGGTGTCCATCTACCCATCTTGTTTCTCTCCTTGTAAACCTTCTGGTGTCCAAACTAATTGAGAACCTTGATCCCAAAACCCATGAAAAGAATTTTAGATTTTAGATTTTAGATTTTAGATTTTAGATTACAAAAATTTGGTACAATCCCCGTCCTTGAGGGTGGAGTCAATCCCAAATCGTTCGACTGAGCGAAGTCGAAGTCCAAAATCGTCAATCCCAAATCAAGTGACAAGCTAAACCCAAGCAACTTGCAGGAAAGTTGGCAAGAAGGGAACGTCGTGTTCACTTACGCCAATTTGCTGCGGCTACTCACCTTCTACCTTAACCGCATAAGTACCATAAGTGCCAATGCCTCTACTCAGATTTAACAGGATTTTGGGTAGTATTCCCCTGGGTTGTCTTTTGCATTAAAACAGCCTAGTACCGCAAAGCGGAAGTCAAAAGTCAAAAGTCAAAAGTCAAAGGTAATATTGAGCAAGCTTTTTGGCGATTGAGAATGCTTGGTTTATTTACGCAGTGCTGTACTAGAATTGAGTTATTAACAATAGTCATTAAATCCTCACCCTATAGAAGTTTTCGCAGCTTCTACGATACATATAGTGGTCAGGTAGACTGTGTTAGCTTATGGATTGGTACTGCCAACACTTTCAGAGGGAAACAGGAAAAAAATGTTAGCCATTGTTAGCATTTTTTTATCGGCATATTGAAATTACCGAAATAGCGTTTTGTAGTATGTTGGCATATCGCCGCAAAGTTGTCTCTTAGGTGTAAGTGTTGAAGCAAAGGTTCACCAAATTTTTATGACCAAAACTCCCTCAAATCAACTTTGGCTCTACGACACTACTCTCCGCGACGGGACTCAACGGGAAGGATTGTCAGTGTCCATAGAAGATAAGTTACGCATTGCTCACAAACTTGATGAATTAGGTATTCCTTTCATTGAAGGTGGTTGGCCGGGAGCAAATCCCAAAGATGTCCAATTTTTCTGGCAACTTCGAGAAAATCCCCTCAAACAAGCAGAAGTTGTCCCCTTTTGTTCCACCCGTCGTCCTCATACCAAAGCCGGAGATGAACCCATGCTGCAAGGGATTTTGGCAGCAGGAACGCGCTGGGTGACAATTTTCGGTAAATCCTGGGATTTGCACGTTACAACCGGACTCAAGACCAGCCTAGAGGAAAATCTAGCCATGATTGGTGATACCATCGAGTATCTCCGTTCTCAAGGACGACGGGTAATTTACGATGCTGAACACTGGTTTGATGGTTATAAGCAAAATCCTGATTATGCTCTACAGACGCTCAAAGCAGCAGTCACAGCAGGTGCAGAATGGTTAGTTTTATGTGATACCAATGGGGGGACTTTACCTCATGAAGTTTCGCAAATTGTGGAAGATGTTGTCAAGGGGACTGGGGACTGGGGACTGGGGACTGGGAATGAGGAAAAAACTCTTACCCAATCACCAATCACCAATCACCAATTACCACTTCCCAAAATCGGCATACATACCCATAATGATTCAGAAATGGCGGTTGCTAATGCCTTAGCAGCAGTTATGGCTGGAGCTAAGATGGTACAAGGAACAATTAACGGTTATGGGGAACGTTGCGGGAATGCAAATCTGTGTTCTGTGATTCCCAATTTACAACTAAAATTGGGTTATAGTTGTATCGGTGAACACCAGCTAAATCAACTTACAGAAGCTAGTCGGTTTGTGAGCGAGGTTGTTAATCTCGCACCTGACGAACACGCACCTTTTGTTGGACTTTCAGCTTTTGCTCATAAGGGTGGGATTCATGTCTCTGCGGTGGAACGTAATCCTTTAACCTATGAACATATTCAACCAGAATTGGTAGGAAATCAACGCCGTATTGTCATTTCTGAACAGTCTGGTTTAAGTAATGTCTTAGCTAAAGCTAAAACTTGTGGGATTGAATTAGATAAAGATCATCCTCAAGCTAGACAAATTCTCCAACGCATGAAGGAATTGGAGAGTGAAGGCTATCAATTTGAAGCCGCAGAGGCTAGTTTTATTCTTTTGATGTATGAGGCTTTATCATGTCGTCAACAGTTTTTTGAAGTTCAAGGTTTTCAGGTTCATTGTGATTTAGTAGAGGTGAAAGAAACTACTAATTCTTTAGCGACTGTTAAAGTAGCTGTTAATGGTAAAAATATTCTAGAAGCCGCAGAAGGTAATGGACCAGTAGCGGCTTTAGATGCGGCTTTGCGTAAGGCTTTAGTGAATTTTTATCCTCAAATTGCCGATTTTGAGTTGACTGATTATAAGGTGAGAATTCTTAACGGAAATACGGGAACATCTGCCAAAACTCGTGCCTTAGTAGAATCGGGTAATGGTCAACAACGGTGGACTACTGTAGGAGTTTCTAGTAATATTTTGGAGGCTTCTTATCAAGCTGTGGTTGAGGGTTTAGAATATGGATTATTGCTGCATTTCCAAGCTGAAAAGACGTTGAAAGTTTAGGAGTTGATAAATTTTGGTAGGGATGTCTAATGTCTCTACCTAATTACAGCGATTTCCAATCTTATGAGGTACATCTTAGAGGTTGTTTGAAAACTTTTTCGTGTGGGATCTGACACCCGCAGATCCCCCTAAATCCCCCTTGAAAAGGGGGACTTTGAGGAATTTAGCCCCCCTTTGTAAGGGGGGTTGGGGGGATCTCGATTAATTCTGATACTTTTCAAACATCCTCTTAGCCCCCTCATCGCTTGCGGGGAGGGGGTTGGGGGTGGGGTTCTTGTTCCGGGTTTGATGACAATTTGCTGTAAGAGGTTGTTTGAAAAGTATTAGATGAAACCGATAATCTCCAGAAACCTAACAGTAGGTATCAATTCTGTCTTTCCTCTTCCCTGACCACACAAGTAAATTCACAGAATCAAACCGGATTCCTATATTTTTATAATATTGAGGAAATTAAATAATGTTCAAAGTATTTGGAGACCGGGGTGGCACGTTTACAGATATAGTTGCTGTCACTAATAATCAAACAATAATCAACAGACTTTCAAAACATCAAGAACGGTTTTTAATCGTTCCTCTCCCTAATCAAGAATGGATAATAGTCTATAAATTACTCTCAGAAAATCCCGAACAATATCAAGATGCAGTAATTCAAGGTATTCGGGATATTTTGGGTATTTCCAACCAAAAACCTATTCCTAGGGAAGCCATAGAAATAGTCAAAATGGGGACAACAGTAGCCACAAATGCCCTGTTAGAAAGAAAAGGAAATCGGGTAGTTCTAGCTATTACTAAAGGCTTTAAAGATGCGTTGAGAATTGGTTATCAAAATCGTCCAAATATCTTTGCTAGACAGATAATTTTACCCACCATGCTGTATGAGCAGGTAATTGAAATAGAAGAACGTTATGATGCTCATGGCAATGAATTAATAGCCGTAAATATTGAACAAAATAAAAATGGCTTACAAGCAGCTTATGACACAGGAATTCGCAGTTGTGCCATTGTTTTCATGCACAGCGATCGCTATCCATACCACGAACAACAAGTAGCACAAATAGCTCAAGAAATCGGCTTTACACAAATCTCCATATCCCATCAAGTTAGTCCATTAATGAAATTAGTTAGTCGAGGAGATACAACTGTTGTAGATGCTTATTTAACTCCGATTTTGCGGCACTACATTAACCAAGTAGCTAGTCAACTACCTGGAGTTAAATTAATGTTTATGAAATCTGATGGCGGCTTAACCGACGCACAACAATTTCAAGGAAAAGATAGTATTTTAAGTGGACCGGCTGGTGGTATTGTCGGTGCAGTTCAAACCAGCAAAAGAGCAGGTTTTGAATTAGTAATTACCTTTGATATGGGCGGAACAAGTACAGACGTTGCCCACTTTAAAGGAGAATATGAACGCCAATTAGACTCAGAAATTGCAGGTGCGCGGATGCGAGTTCCCGTATTAGCAATTAACACTATTGCGGCTGGAGGCAGTTCAATTTTATATTTTGATGGTTCTAGTTATCGTGTTGGACCCCAATCTGCGGGTGCAAATCCAGGACCAGCTTGTTACCGACGTGGAGGACAATTAACCGTCACAGATGCTAACGTCATGTTAGGAAAAATTCACCCTCAATATTTCCCCTCTGTGTTTGGTATTGCAGGCAATTTACCCTTAGATAAAGATATCGTCAAAAAACAATTTATCCAACTCTCCCAGGCGATTGTAGCCGCCACAGACAACACTTCTACACCCGAACAAGTAGCAGCCGGATTTATAGCGATCGCTGTGGAAAATATGGCAAATGCCATCAAAAAAATCAGTTTACAAAAAGGTTATGATGTCAGCGAATATGTCCTTTGTTGTTTTGGTGGTGCAGGTGGACAAGTTGCTTGTTTAATTGCCGATACTTTAGGCATGAAAAAGATATTTCTTCACCCCTACGCAGGAGTTCTTTCTGCTTATGGCATGGGATTAGCTGACATTCGCTCAATTAAAGAAACAGGCGTAGAAAAACCTTTGAATCAAACATTAATTCCGCAATTACAGCAATTGATGTTATCCTTAGAGACCCAAGCAAAAACTACTATTAACTCCGATGAAACAAGTAGAGAAACAATAGTCCAAAAAATTAACTTAAAGTATGATGGGACTAACTCTACATTAAACATTAATTTCGCCGATAATGTGGCATTAATGCGAAAAGAATTTGAAACTGAACATAAAAATAGATATGGTTTTATTCAAACCGAGAAAACCTTAATTGTCGAATCAGTCTCAGTAGAAGTAATTCAAAAAATGGACACTCCTGAAGAACCATTAATTACTCGTAATCGTCCTTTTGATCAAAATCCCACACCTGTGGAAATAGTAAAAATGTTTACGGCTGATAAATGGCATGATACTCCTGTTTATTACCGGGATAATTTACAACCAGAAGATATTATTATCGGACCTGCTATCATTGTCGAAAAAATCAGCACAATTGTCGTTGAACCTCACTGGGAAGCAACATTAACGAAACAAAATCACTTAATTTTACAACGCCATTTTTCGTAGGTTGGGTTGAGCCTTTGCGAAACCCAACATTTCCAAAGAAAATAAGATTTTCAGAATATTTGAACGCAGATAAACGCAGATAAACACAGATAAGACCTTGAATGGATTAATTATCAATTGGTAATTAATGTTAGAATAAACAAATAACTACTTGGTATCATATCATGATGATTACTCAAGAAATAGCATCTGAAAAAATCATCTCTCCAGATGTTATTTTTCCTCCCAGTGACCTATATAGTGATGAACCTCCCGTGGAAACAGAACTACACCTACGACAAATAATCCTACTTTTCAAATGTTTGGAATGGTTATGGAAAGACAGAACTGATTTCTATGCTGCGGGAAATCTGAGTATTTATTATAGTCCACATCAGAAGAAAACAGAAAATTTTCGTGGGCCTGATTTTTTTGTAGTCTTAGGAACTGACAGAAAAACTCGTAAAAGTTGGGTAGTGTGGGAAGAAAACGGTAAATATCCTCATGTAATTGTCGAAATTCTCTCACCAACAACAGCCAAAATAGATAGAGAATCAAAAAAAGAACTTTATCAAGAAACTTTCCGCACACCTGACTATTTTTGGTTTGATCCTTATACATTAGAATTTGCAGGATTTCATATCACAGACGGAAAATATCAACCTATAAAAGCCACCGAAAAAGGGCATTTATGGAGTCAACAATTAGGTTTATATTTAGGAATTCATGAAGGTTTATTGCGTTATTTCACATCAGAAGGCAATTTAGTCCCCACACCTGAAGAAACCGCAGAACAGGAAGCAAGAAAAGCAGAACGTTTGGCCACAAAACTGCGGGAATTAAATATAGATCCAGATACAATTTAATAAAAAATGTAGGTTGGGTTGACGCAAGGAAACCCAACATATTGTTTATCTTGAAATTAATTAAGTGAAAAAATGTATACCATATCTCAACCAGATCCCATTCGTTTAGAAATATTCAAAAACCTCTATCAATTCATCGCCGAACAAATGGGAATTGTGCTGCAAAATACCGCAACATCAGTTAATATTAAAGAACGGCTAGATTTTTCCTGTGCTATTTTTGATGCTTCCGGTTTATTAGTTGCAAATGCACCTCATATTCCTGTACATTTAGGCTCAATGAGTGAAAGTGTCCGCAGTTTAATTAATGATCAAGGTGACAATATTAAACCGGGAAATGTTTATTTATCAAATAACCCCTATAACGGAGGAACACATTTACCTGATGTCACAGCCATTACCCCAATTTTTGATGGAGAAAAAACACAAATTATCTTTTATGTTGCTTCTCGTGGACATCAAGCAGATATAGGTGGTATTACTCCTGGTTCTATGCCTCCTCACAGTACCACAGTCGCAGAAGAAGGAATTATATTTGATAATTTTCTCTTAGTTGAACAGGGAGACTTTCAAGAAACAGCCGTGAGAAATTATCTCTTAAATCATCTCTATCCTAGTCGAAATCCTGACCAAAACATTGCCGATTTTAAAGCTCAAATAGCTGCTAATGAAAGGGGAGTCCAAGAACTTGGTAAAATGGTCAATCAATATGGACTAACAACAGTACAAACTTATATGCAGTTTGTCCAAAATAATGCTGAAGAATCCGTCAGACGAGCAATTGATGTTTTGAAAGATGGTGCATTTATTTATGAAATGGATAGTGGTGCAAAAATTCAGGTTGCAGTGACAATTAACCGAGAAAATCGGAGTGCTAAAATTGATTTTACGGGAACATCTGCACAACTAAATAGTAATTTTAATGCCCCCAAAGCCGTAGCACAAGCAGCAGTTTTGTATGTGTTCCGTACTTTAGTTGATGATAATATTCCTCTCAATGCTGGATGTCTTAAACCTTTAGAAATTATAATTCCTGAAGGCTGTATGTTAAACCCAATCTATCCCGCAGCAGTGGTAGCAGGAAATGTAGAAACTTCACAAACAATTGTTGATGCTTTATATGGTGCATTAGGTGTCATGGCTGCTTCCCAGGGAACGATGAATAATTTTACTTTTGGGAATGAAAAATATCAATATTATGAAACCATTTGTGGTGGTTCAGGTGCGGGGATGAATTTTCATGGTACTGATGCAATTCATACACACATGACTAACTCCCGTTTAACTGATCCAGAAGTTTTAGAAACTCGTTATCCTATCCAAGTAGAAAGCTTTAGTTTGCGTTCTGATAGTGGTGGTAAAGGTAAATACACAGGTGGAAATGGCGTAATTCGTCGTCTTAAATTTCTCGAACCAATGACAGCTAATATTCTTTCTAGTCATCGGTTAATTCCTCCCTTTGGTTTGGATGGTGGAGAAAGTGGAAAAGTAGGAAGAAACTGGATAAAACGTGAAAATGGAACTGAAGAAAATTTAGGTAATACAGCTACAGTAGAGATGAATTCAGGGGATATTTTTATCATAGAAACTCCTGGAGGTGGAGGATTTGGTAAGGTTTTGTGAATGTCAGTATTATTGTAGGGTGCATTACGTTGATATTAATTTTGTAACAGATGATGATTTACAGCAAATTGTCATCAAACCTGGAACAAGAACCCCACCCCCAACCCCCTCCAGTATCAAAAGCTTATCCTTTTCTTCCCCCCGCTGCGGGGGGATTTAGGGGGGTGCGATGAGGGGGCTAGGATGTACCTTATATGATTGGAAATCGCTGTAATTGGGGTTGTTATTTATCATCATTAATTATCATCTATTCTTTTATCCTGTTAATCTTGTAATCCTGAGTAAGTAGGTGAACACAATAAAACCAAACTGTGTAAAGAAACGTAAAATCGCCCAAACCCTCTTCACTCTTGCCTCTTGCCTCTGGTTACTGAGCGAAGTCGAAGTATTGCCTTTTGCCTTGCCATAACGACAATTTTCAACGCCAACCTACTTATCCTGAGTCAGATATTTTTCTATAAAATTGTATTTTTAGTTAAAATAAGTATAAAACACATTTTCATTGTTTAATCTCAATTCATGCAATTAATTCTCTACAGCAAACCCGGTTGTCATCTTTGTGAAGGATTACAGGAAAAACTGGAACAAATCAAAAATCTTAGTTTTGAGTTGGAAGTACGGGATATTACCACCCGTGATGATTGGTTTGCCGCATATCAATATGAAATTCCGGTACTACATTTACTCATTGGTGACGGTAAAGAAAAACTGATACCTCGTCCTTCTCCTCGTCTGAGTGTGGAACGGTTGGAAAAAATGTTAAGTGATTATGTGAAAACTTGAAACTCTAATATTCAGATCCCCGACTGTTTAAAAAATTCGGGTATCTAAAAGCACGTAACTATTCCCTATATATTTTTTATCCCATCTATGGTAAATTTAAACAGGATAAAGCCAATATTCCTGTTTTTTAGCCTATTCTAAGATCCTCATGGCAGATAACACCAATAATCATCAATCTATTCTTAATGCTAGTGTAGGTGATCAAGCGTCGGAAAATGACTATCTTGGTTTTGAACCTTACGTTGTAGCTATTGCTGAGTTCTTAACTAATCCTGAAACTAAACCTCCTCTGACTCTTTCTATAGAAGGTGAATGGGGTAGCGGTAAGTCTTCTTTTATGAAGCAATTAGAAAAAGCTATTCAAGAAACTGAGAAAAAAAAGTTTGATGATGAGATAAATCAGGAAAAAAAGGAATTAAAAGAATACTTAGAAAAATTTAACCAGAAAAAAGTCCAAAACAAGATATTAAGTTTATCTTCTCTACTAAATAATTTATTAAAATGGCTGAAATTAAAACTAAAAATTATTACATTTCGTCCTCCAACCACAGTTTGGTTTAATGCTTGGAGACATGATAAAGCAGAAGCACTTTGGGCAGCTTTTTCATTAGAATTTCTGCGGCAAATTTCTCAGATTCGCCATAAGCGTGATGTATTGCCTATCTTTAAAGGTAATATTAGACTATCTTTTCTGCGTTTTAACTGGATTCAAGGAATTTATTATTTATTCTTAGTTGTTGTTGGTTTATTAGTCCTGATAGCATCAGTTGTATATGCTATTAGGGTAGAAAATAATGTATTAAAGGTAGTTAAGAATTTAAAGGAAATTAAAGAATTCATAACATTTATTTTTCAACCAGAATTAGAACTTCCTAGATTAATTACTAGAGTTATCATATATGTTTCTCCTTTTATAGGCTTTGTATCTCTAGTATTAAAAATTTTTAATATTGGCAACCCCAAAAATGATTTAAACAACTATCTTAAATCACCCAAATACGAAAACCAGATTGAGTTTATTGAAGAATTTCACGCAGACTTCAAAAAGATTGTAGAGGCGTTTTCAGGACAAAATAAAGTATATGTTTTTATAGATGATCTTGACCGTTGTGAAATTACCAAATCTGCTGAACTAATGCAAGCTATCAATATGATGATAGCAAATGATCCACAATTAATTTTCATTTTGGGTATGGATGTGGATAAAGTAGCTGCGGGTATTGCAGTGAAGTATAAAGAAATAATTCCCTATCTAGGATTTGATGCTAACTCTAGAAATAATCGTAGTTTATCCATAAGAGCCATAGAATACGGCTATAATTTTTTTGAGAAATTTGTTCAGATTCGTTTCCAAATCCCCCAACCAACTACATCAGATTTTGCACGATTTTTGGGAGATAATACACTTTCTACCAAAGCTTGTAATTCATCTAAACTTAACCCAATTAATAATTCAGTATCTGCTGATAAGTTGGTTAGTTGTTGGTAAGTTTCCAGATTTAACAATACACCAACTGTTTCTCCCTGGGTATTAGTTATATACTGCACTGATTCAGACATGGTTTGGATTTTGTATGACTAGTTATATTGTAACTTTTTATAAAAATAAAGGTTTATAAGATATAACAAATATTTATAATCAATAATATAAAGGAAACCTATCTAAAAAATATGAGTAACCAAATCACAATTACTCTACCAGATGACGTTTATCAAAAAGCTGAACACTTTGCACGTCTAGCAAACAGGGATTTAGCCAGCATCTTAGTTGATACTATCCAGTTTTCTATCCCACCTATTAGCCTAGAAGCAACAACCCTTGAACCTGTATCAGCACTTTCTGACCAGCAAGTTTTAGCTTTGACAGAATTACAAATGGAATCTGAAGAAGATATTCGTTTAAGTGAGTTACTGGATAAACAACAAGCTGGTATTGTTACAGAATCAGAACATTCTAAATTACAAACACTAATGCAAATTTATCAAGAGGGACTATTGCGAAAAGCTACTGCATTAAGTGAAGCTGTCAAACGTGGATTAATAAAAGAGTTAGGTGCGTGAGTTCTAGTCAAATTTCTGAAGAAGTTCGGGTTAAGGTGCGAAACCAGGCTAATCATCAATGTGGTTACTGTCTTAGTCTGCAAAAGTATGTATTGGGTATTTTAGAGATTGATCATATTATTCCCAAAGCCAAAGGTGGGACTGATAACGAAGAAAATTTATGGCTTGCTTGTAGACTATGCAACGGATACAAAGGTACTCAAACTCATGGTCTAGATCAAGTTACTGACAGCAAGGTAAAACTATTTAATCCTCGTCAGCAAACATGGTCATCTCACTTTGCTTGGACTAACAATGGTACACATATCATAGGATTAACTGCCTGTGGTCGTGTTACAGTTTTAGCTTTACAACTTAATAATATCTACGCAGTGACTGTGAGACAAGCCTGGGTTTCTGCTGGTTGGCATCCACCTGAAGACGTTTCTTGAATTTTGTTGTATCTCTCCCAATAAACAAAAAATAATGTTTAAATAGGCGCAAGACAAGCTTGTGGCGAGGTTCACTAGATGAAATTGCGGGAATTATTAGCGGCTGTAGGTGGAATTGAGTCTGTAAATATACCAGATATTGATATTCAAGGACTGAAAACTAATTCTCATACCTGTGGTGTGGGCGATTTGTTTATTGGGATGCCAGGAACTAGGGTAGATGGTGGGGAGTTTTGGCCGGGGGCTTTGGCTGCTGGTGCTGTGGCAGCGATTGTTTCTTCGGAAGCAATTCAGAAAAATCCGCCGACAGGAAACTCTGTGGTGATTGGTGCTGAGAATATGACTCAGGCTTGCGCTCAAATAGCTGCGGCTTTTTATGGTTATCCTGGACAAAAGCTGAAAATGGTGGGTGTGACGGGGACAAATGGGAAAACTACCACGACTCATTTGATTGAATATTTCTTAACTCAGGCTAATTTACCGACGGCGTTAATAGGTACGCTGTATACGCGCTGGCCTGGTTTTGAGGAAACCGCTGTGAATACTACTCCTTTTGCGGTGGATTTACAGCAACAATTGGCTAAGGCGATGAATGCCGGTTGTGATACTGGGGTGATGGAAGTTAGTTCTCATGCTTTGCACCAGGGTAGGGTTTTGAGTTGTGCTTTTGAGGTGGGGGTGTTTACTAATCTGACTCAGGATCATTTGGACTATCATTTGAATATGGAGGATTATTTTGCGGCGAAGGCGTTGTTATTTAGTCCTAATTATTTGCACGGACGAGCAATTATCAATGCTGATGATGCCTATGGTCAACGAATAATTGCATCTTTGCATGGGGAACAGGTTTGGAGTTATAGCGTTAATGATAGTACGGCTGATTTTTGGATGAGTGATTTAAGTTATCAACCCCATGGGGTGAGTGGGATTTTACATACTCCTCAAGGTAATGTGGCTTTTAGTTCGCCTTTGGTTGGTCAATATAATTTAGAAAATCTTTTGGCTGCTGTGGGGGCGGTTGTCCATTTGGGGTTAGATTTGCAATTGGTAGCAGGTGCTATTCCTGGGTTTCCCGGTGTTCCTGGACGGATGGAACGGGTGCAAATTAGTTCACAACAGGATATTAGTGTGATTGTGGATTATGCCCATACTCCTGATAGTTTGGAGAATTTGCTCAAGGCGGCTCGGCCGTTTATTCCTGGTAAAATGATATGTGTATTTGGCTGTGGGGGAGACCGCGATCGCACTAAACGCCCGAAAATGGGGAAAATTGCGGCGGAACTCGCAGATATGGCTGTGGTGACTTCAGATAATCCTCGCACGGAAGACCCGGAAAAGATATTGCAGGATGTGGTGGCAGGTATTCCTGATCTGGTACAGGCAATGGTGATTAGCGATCGCTCTACCGCCATTCGGACAGCTATTTTACAGGCTCAACCTGGAGACGGTGTATTATTGGCTGGTAAAGGTCACGAAGATTATCAAATTCTCGGTACTGAAAAAATCCACTTTGACGACAGAGAACAAGCACGAGAAGCTTTACAGGAAAGAATAAAAAGCCAAAATTAGGTTCCTTAATTTTTCGTTAGTCCGCGTAGGCGGACTATCACTACGGGACGCTACGCGAACGTTTGTGTAGCCGCGTATCCCTAACGGGAGGCGAAGCCCTTAACGGGTGACAAGGTGACTAAACAGCTTGTTTCATAAGGGATAGAGCCTGAAAGCCACGTTGAAAAAAGAGGTGCTTATTGCCATCATTGAGGTGACAGGTTTAACTGGTACTTTAGGACTCAATAACTTTACAACCACCTTGGTGTAGCTTCTGGTATCCTTTAGGCAAACCACGTTGTAGAGACGGTTCATGAAAAATCTCTACATCAGCATTAAACCATCCTGTAATTGATGAGATATGTAAGGGTAAAGCATGAGCTAAACCCCTACGATATATCGAAGTTCAGGGAGTAGGGGCGCAGGGCCTGCGCCCATTCAGGAGTATGGCTAACGCCACGCTGCGCTATCAGCCAACCCTAAATATCACTAAAATTAATAACATTGCCAGGTTAAATATCACTTTTTTGTCAATTTGTCAATAGGAAATTTTTGCGATCGCTCGAATTAGATCATTTCTGAGCGAATTCATGGCTAAAATTGTTGAGGGAATAGCTATTAATTTTGTAAAGTTTTGTATTAGCCTGGGAAATTAATTTCTGAAACTACTGTCAATAAAGGGTTTGAGACTAACATCTTCTGAAAGATCCAAAATTAACAATAGTAACCCAATTAATATATGGCAGCAGCATATTCACATTCAGATACCTCTAACTTCCAAAGGTAAAAAAATAGTCAACACTTCCCCATTTTGGGGACGTTGACGCACAATTAATTTCCCCCCAATTGCTTGAAATAAATGCTTAGTTGCCGCCATATTTAAACTAATTGCCCCTGTTTCCGGCTGAAACATCAATAATTGACCCAACGACTTCCGAATTGGTGGCGTTATCCGGTAGCCTTGATCTTGACAATCAAACTGAGGAGACAATTGCAACTTTAACTGATCACCAGCAGGAATTACTTGCACCTGAATACAACTACCAGGAGGTAAACTGCGCGTAAAATTCTCGATTAAACCAGTAAGTACCCTATCCAGCATCGCCGGATTACTAACCACCGTCGGTAACTGCTTCGGTAAAACCACATTTAAAGTTAAATTACGCCGAGTTGCCGCCAATTGCCAACGGGGAATACTCTGTTGTAAAACCTCATCCAAACACATCGGCGATAATTGGGAATTAGCAAATTTTGAAGGTTGTGATAAATTCTCTAACTCTGCCGCCTTAAATAATAACTCCATCCGGTCAATTTGCTCAGTACATTCATGATCAATAACCTCCAAACGACCGATAACATTAACAGGCAAATCCTTCCTTTTTAATAGTAATCGCGTCATCATCCTAATAGTCGTTAACGGAGTGCGAACCTCATGGGCAAAAGCTTGGAGCAACTCCACATCCGAACGAGATGGAGATTTTGGCGGTGGAGTAGGTGAATGAAAGGATAATGAAGTATGCGTAACTTCTGTGGGAATAGTTAACTCTTGCAGTAATAACTGACTAAATTGAATTACAACTTGATAATCTGGAGCAATAAAAGGATAATTTTGTACCTTAATATCTAAATCAGTAAACAATTCAGGATTAGTCAAAACCACCCTAGCACCTATAGATTCCCAAGCTTTTTGGACAACCGCTGATTCAAAAGAAAACAAAAATTCCTTCTTACCATTTTCATCTTCCGCCAAAACCAAAACTAATCTAAATTTATCTGTAAATATCAAACAAAACTGTTCCGCACCTAGAGGATCAGCCGGCAATAAAGGTAAAATAGATTCTTGAAAAGTAGCAGTATGGAAAGTATTTGTTTCTATATTATTTATATGCTGCGCCACTTCTGACGGCATCATAAATGGCATCAACGCCAAAGGATTAAAAGGTCTAGCTGTAAAAGTTATTGTTTGTAATCGTTGTGCTAGTTCGGGGTGACTAAATAAAGGTGCAGGTGCGGCTAATACCAAACCTTGAGGATCATGAGATGAACTTGTGGCTAAAGTTTTCAATAGCAAGTTCTCCGTAGCTGCCAGACTCACACGCCATTGCTGCTCCGCCTTAGCCGTAGAACACTCAGCGACAGGAGATTGATTTTTAGATAAAACTTCCTTGAGACTCGGCAAAATCCATTCGTACACAGTTTTTAACCTCTTGATTGCTTCAGCAGCTAATGGTGGTTATATTAGACATTTGCACTCTATATCCACGAGATTATCGTCATTGGGGTAAAGATAGAAAGTGGTATAACCGAACCTTCAAGGTGCAATATCCTCTCTTTGTCACCGAATCAGTCACCCATTACCAATCACCAGTAAACCAATCCCAAAAAAGATGCGGCTAAGTCTTGAGGATAGAGAATATATAGATAGTGGCTACCTGTGAGCATCAAACCGTTAATATTCGATAGCCATGAGTACAATTAAATTGGCTCTTTTCAATAAAAGCGTTTTAATTTAGTTATTGAAAAGTTGTCATTCTATCAGTTATCTGGATGTTTGGTTCATGACTTTTGGTTGTAGAAATTTAATTCTTTTTTAAGATTTGCTCCTGGGTATCACTCACAGTAAACTCCATCACTTCAAGTATTCAACTTTGGAAATCAACATGAAAAAGCTCATTCCTTTTCTAGTTAGTGGCGTTTTAGTAGCTGGCATGGTTGGTTGTCAAGAAGCACCAAAAACAGGTTCAGAAACTACTGGTACTAGCAGCACAACCCCCGTTGTTCCAGCCAAACCTGCTTCTGATACCACAAGAATTATAGATAATTCCACCGCAACTCCCACTACAATTCCCACTACAACTCCCACTACAACTCCCACTACAACTTCTAAATCCACAACCGACTTAAAAACTGAAATTAGCAAAAAACTGAAAACAGTTCTACCCGGAAACAAGTTAGAAATAACTAACAAAGACGGTGAAATTATCCTCAAAGGAACAGCAACTTCTCAAAAAGAAATCACACAGGCTGAAACTTTCATTAAAGCAATACCTGGCGTTAAAAGTGTCAAGTTAGAAGCTATTGTAAAGACCGAGAAAAAACCCTAGTACAGGTTGGCGTAAATAACATGACTATTAAAAGCTCTGAAAATTTGATTAGACATCTCCAAAAAAGATTGTACAGCCGAGAATCCCTACCCATGTAACGTCTCTACAAGGGTTTCAGGTCACGTATCTTTAATTTCTGGAGATGTCTATTGATTACAAGGCTTAAAAATGGTTGCTTTATTTACGCCATGATGTACTAGCTGCTTGATTTTATACCACTCTCACTTACCCGCAAGTTAGGCTATGAGATTGCTATAGCGGTATGCACTTGAATGAGATACATTCAGCAAATCGTAAAATCTGTAGGGGCGGGGTTTCCTCGCCCTTAATGACTCTTGTGGTGCGGGCATCTTGGCAGCTATGTGTACCTCATAACACAAGAGGGTGTTTTAAAAGTCATGATTGCTGTATTAAATATTTTACCCCTCCCTAACCCTCCCCTTATAAAGGGGAGGGAACTGGATTTTTATTGTTTCTCCCCTTTACAAGGGGAAAGGGGGGGTAACAATATGATGAAAATTACGGGATACCACTTTTTAAACATCCTCTAAGGAAGTGCCGTATATTGCTTAACATTAATCTAATCCCATAACTTGCCGATAACGAGGTGTTAATTTATCTACATTAGCTGATTTAGGCTGTGTTTCCCAGTGACTTCGGTTAAATAATTCTTGTCGTAGTTCATCAATATTAATTGTAGTAATTTTCCCATTACTAATAATTTGCTTACCATTTACCCAAGCACTATTAACAACATTGACAGGACGACCTAAAACTAATAAACCAATAGGATCTGTGCGGGGAAGTAATGATAAATTATTGAGATCATATAAAACTAAATCAGCTTTTTTACCAACAGTAAGAGAACCAAGTTCCTCTTCTACATTTAAACCTTTTGCACCCCCTAAAGATGCCATTTTTACAGCTTGCCTGGGTGTGATCCAGTATTGATAATCTGGTTCTGTAAGATTATGTAGAATCGAACCAATTTTAATAGCTTCTAACAAGTCTTGGGAGTCATTGCTAGAAGCACCATCACAGCCAAAGGTGACATTAACCCCCGCTTGAATATATTTGATAATTGGGGCAATACCACTGCCTAAACGGAGGTTACTTAAAGGATTGTGGACGACTGTAGATTGTGTTTGGGCAAGAATATTAATATCAGATTCCTTCAACCATACACAATGTGCTAAAGTTGTGCAACTGTTCAAAAAACCAAGTCGTTGTAAATGGGCAACCGCAGTACAACCATACTTTTCTTTAGCCAGGTTTTCCTGGGCTTTGGTTTCTAATAAATGGGTATGACGGCAAAGATCATACTTATTACTTAATGAAATACATCCTGTAAATAAATCATCGCTGCATAATTGAATCCCCGTCGGGGCAACTAAAATATTAATTCCTACCTCTGGTTGATGAAATTGTTTTACCGCTGTTTCCATAATTGCTAAAGTTTCCCCAGAAGAACGAAAATAAGGTTCATGATTTGCTTGTAATTCTCCATTAGGTATGCCCATACTCAAAGATTCATCTTGAATTAGAGGGGCAATAAAAGCCCGGATGCCTACTTCTTGATAAGCGCGAACTGCTGTAGCAATAGTTTCTAATTCTTCTCCAGGAATTAATACTAAATGATCTACTACACTTGTTCCCCCAGAAAGTAAAGTTTCTACTGCCGTTCCCAAAGCACTAAGATAAACTTGTTCTGTATTTAAAGGAGTAAAATCATATAAATGTGCTAACCATAATTCAAGAGGTAAAGGGGGAATTACTCCTCGTTGCCACATTTCCGAAGAATGGGTATGGGCATTAAAAAAACCAGGAAGCAGCAGTTTGTTCTCTCCATTAATTTCTGTGCCAATTATTTCTAAATTAGGGGTAATAGCGGTGATTTTACCATCTATAACCTGTACGTCTGTAGTTACGTAACTATCGGCAACGCTAATTAAAGTATTCTTAATTGTAAAGTTCATGATTTTAACCTTAATTAAGTAATTGATCTATTAACATAATTTTAAGCTACAACGTAAAAAACGATATCGAGAATTGGCATTTATGAATCTACCCACTCAGAAATTAGGATTTGCACCCAATAACTGGCAAGTAAATCAGACATTTGCAGATATTACTCGTCCTCAAAAGACTCCACGACCAGCCATTTTAGCCACAGAAACTAAAACTCTGCGTTGCGACTTATCCAAAGCTGCTATCATTGTCATTGATATGCAAAATGATTTTTGTCATCCTGATGGTTGGTTAGCACACATTGGTGTAGATGTTAACCCTGCCCGTCAACCGATTGCCCCCCTGCAACAATTGTTACCACAACTGCGGGCTGCTGATATACCTATAATTTGGCTAAATTGGGGAAATCGTCCAGATTTACTAAATATCAGTGCCGGTTTATTGCACGTATACAACCCCACGGGGGCAGGAGTCGGATTAGGTGATCCCCTTCCCAGCAACGGTTCTCAGGTACTAATGCAGGGCAGTTGGGCTGCTGCTGTGGTGGAAGAACTAGAACAGCTACCAGAAGACATCCAGGTTGATAAGTATCGTATGAGTGGATTTTGGGATACACCGTTAGACAGTATTTTACGAAATTTAGGTTTAACTACACTATTCTTTGCTGGTGTAAATGCTGATCAATGTGTTTTATCAACTTTGTGTGATGCCAATTTTTTAGGATATGACTGTATTTTAGTCAAAGATTGTACCGCGACAACTTCACCGGAATATTGTTGGTTAGCGACTTTATATAATGTCCAACAATGTTTCGGTTTTGTAACAGATTCTTCTGCAATTGTAACCGCAATTCATCATTAATTTAATTGGAGTAAAAACACCAATTACCAATTACTAATTACCCATTACCAATATGTACGATACTCGTTGTGTAATTCCCATTATCAAATCTCCCAAAGATTATCAAGCATATCGGATTAGTCCCCATGACTCTAACCGATTAGCAATTATCTTTGATTCTGCAAGTGCAAATACTTCTTTAACTTGTTGTATAGAAATCTTTGATGTCGGTGGACAAACACCACCAAATCGGCATCAATGGGCTGTAGAAATGTTTTTTATTCTCAAAGGAGAAGGCATTGCAATTTGTGACGGGAAAACGGTAAATATCAAAGCTGGAGATAGTTTATTAGTACCACCAACAGGGATGCATTTAATTAAAAATACTGGTGAAAACCGTCTTTATGCCTTAACCATTATGGTTCCCAATGAGGATTTTTCGGAACTAATTCGCAGTGGTATTCCCGTAGAATTAGATGCTGAAGATATGACTATTCTGGGAAGATTAGATTCTTTGAAGTTTTTTTAGATTACAAAAAACCGGACCAGGTAAGAAAATAGGCGTTGGATAATGGCGGTATGAGAGGTTGTTTGAAAAGTATTAGATGAAACTGATAATCTCCAGAAACCTAACCCCCCTTCCCTACCTTTTTCAAACATCCTCTGAAAATCAAAAATTCCCTTTCTCAAACTCTTACTCTTTGCGCCTCTGCGTCTCTGCGTGAGAAAAATTCATACTTTCATTCAGCAACGCCAGAAAATCAAAGTTTTTGCTGAGGTTATTTACACTCCTCAACTCTAATTCTTTTCCACAATACCACCGTTATCTATGGCACTATAAGTATCATTGTTGACTAAACCCAACCAAGGATCAGAACTGGGAGTTAAAAATAATTCAGCATAAACTTTTTCATTCAACTGATTAATATTTGATGTTTGATTTTCTGCTAAAAACCATTGATGAATTTGTCTGTGTAGCAGATATTCGTTTTTGACAGTATCTAAAGCCATGACGGTTTCAAAATTACGAATTACTCTGGATAAATTATTTTTGTCTGTTGTATTTGGTAACTTTTTATCTTCAATTAAAGTTATACTATTTTTATCCAGTCTAGCATCGTTTTGATATAGCCTAGATAATTCATTCCAAGTTGCTTGGTTAAGAATTTCTGAAGAAGCTTCTGCTGGTTCTGGTTGAATATAATTCAGAATTGGTCTTTCAACTACTGCTTTAGAAACTGCTAAGGAACTTGCTAATCTAGCATTAGGAGATGATGTAGGATTATTTGTGCGAACTAACTGGGGTAGAGATTGAATACCCAATTTAGATAAATCTGTTCTCCATTGGTTTTGAATGTCGTCAAGACGGCGCAGATGGTATTGTTGTAATAATAAATTGTATTTTTCACCATTTTGATTACTTAAAATTCTTGCAATTACTTCGCCTTGCTGGAGTTGTTTAAGAAAAGCTTTTGGTCCATAAAGTCCGGGAATGGCATCAATGGGACGACCAGAACTATCTAAAATATAATGAATACTATTACCGGTGATGGTTCTTTCTAATTTGCGTCCGTCACCAAAATCAATTGTTACTTTGGGAACAGGACGAACACTTTGCCAATGTAAGATAAATTTGTCTCTTAATTCTTGGGAAATTTCAGCATTGGGATATAATGCTACTCTAAAAAACCGGCTATTGGCACAACTAAGGTCTGTATCTAATCTCCCCAATAATCTTAAAGAAAGGATTGGTTTACCACTAAGTTTAGCAGCAGCTTTGGCTTGTTCTAAATCGGTATACCAATATAATTTGGAAGCATAACAATCTCGTTGTTGACACAATTGATCTAAAGCTGTTTTAATTTGTGGTTTTGGTGGAGATGTTAGGTTATTAATATGGGATTTGAGAAATGTTTGTAATCCTGTTTGTCCTTGTGTCCGTAATTTGGTAACTTCTTCAGATAGTTGAGATGTTTGTGATTCTGGTGTTTGAGTATAACCTGCTGGTGAAAAAACAAAACTAGCAAATATTAAAAGAAGTGGGATTTTAAAGTTATTCAATTTCATGTTTTTTGCTCTCTTTTTTATAATTGTGAAAAAAGATTTTGCCAATCAATTATAGTCGGTCTATTTCCTTGATTAACTATTTCAAAAACTTTATTCACAGAACTTTGATAAAATAAACTTTCTACACAGGTTGCAGCTACATCAATGCGGCTAGTATCACCGGAAATTGTGTCTCCTGTTCCGAAAATGATGTTTAATTTACCTCCACTTGTGGCTTTGAGTAAGGTATTGAGATCATAGGATGTATATGGTCCATCGGTTAAACGTCCGGGACGAATAATAGTATAAGGAATTCCCGAATTAATAATGGCTTGTTCTCCTTTTTCTTTAGCGTCAAGTACACCAAAAAGATTCAGAATATTAAATGGAAATTGATGTTTACGCAGAATTCCACAGGAAGAAACAAATACGAAGCGGTTGAGGTTTTTTGGTGCTGCTGATATAAGATTAATTACACCCTGTGTATCAACTTTAGTGGGGGTATTTTTGGCTTTATCTTCTAGGAATTGGGGATTAAATACGGTAATTCCTAATTCGATTATGTTGGGGGTTTGATTAAATTCCCATCTTGCGGAGGGGAAAGCGGTAGTTCCTGTACAACAAATAATACAGGTAATATTTACCATTGCTGCTGTGAGACTGCTAGGTTTACAGATATCACCAATTGCAATTTCTACTTTGTTATTAAACATTTTGGCGGCTTTTTCGGCATCCCTGGTGAGAATACGAACTTGTAAGCCTTTTTCTAATAGTTTACTAACTACAAGTTGTCCAACTCCACCGGTAGAACCGACAACTAAGATGAGATTTTCACTAGTATTCATAAATGGAAGATTTCTGGAATAGGGGATATTTAATCTACAATAATTTCGGTTTTACCTTTATGTCCATGAATTAATATAATTTGTTCCCATCCTTGAGTATACCAGGCTGTGGATTTAGGTGCTTTCAACCATTGCATAATTGCAATATTAGCAGAATTTTGACCAATATCTTGATGGAAAAGTTGAAAATAACATCCTATGGCAACTATACCAGTACCGCTGATACCTGTTACATCTTTATCTCTTACTAGTTTAAAGCTTTGTAGATGATAATTATCTCGTGAGTTTTCTCCAAATACTAATGTTCTCCCTCTTTGATTTTGCAGTTGTTGAAAGGATGCTAGAGATGGAAAGGTGACATAACTGGAATGTGGTAAAATTCTAGCGATAGCTGCGCTGACCAAAGGTACGCTACTTGTCCATCTGGTAAAATAAAACCACCACCTATAATCTGCTGCAATGGTTTTGCTTCAGTTTCAATTAACCAAAATGTTTGCTGATTTGGTTGCATAAGCATATTTTTATTTTATTTGTATATAGAAATTACCATTTCCGTAATGCAAAATTAAGAAAATTATATGATATGAGTTAAAATTTTAGACAGTAATATCTAAAGAGTAAAAATTCATGGTTAGAAAAATTCGCCGCGCTACCAAAGCTATGAAGAAGTCACGGGGGAAGGAATTCTATCACGAACCAGGAACTCAACCAGGAACAATCATTGTTGATGAAAATGCTGAACAACCAATTATTTTTCTCATTGACTATAATCAAACTGAACTCATTCATAAACAAATAAGTTACCCTGAAGAATGTCTTAATTATTTGGATACAGAATCAGTTTCTTGGGTGGATGTTCAAGGTTTAGGTAGTAAAGATATTTTACATCGTTTAGGTCAAACTTTTGATTTACATCCTCTGATTTTGGAAGATATTGTCAACATGGTAGAACGACCAAAAATTGAGGATTATGAAGATCAATTAGTAATTATTGCCCACATGGTTGTACCTAATCATAATAATGGCAGTTTTTATAGTGAACAAGTAAGTTTAGTCTTAGGCAAATATTATGTTTTGACAGTCCAGGAAGAACCAGAACATGATTGTTTTGATGGTGTGAGAATGAGAATTAATAAGAATAAAGGTATTATCCGCAGACAAGGTAGTGATTACTTGGCTTATTCTTTATTAGACGCAATTATTGATGGATTTTTCCCAGTTTTAGAACTGTATGGGGAAAGAATTGATGATTTAGAAGAAGAAGTAATCGTTAATCCTAGTCAACAAACATTACAAAAAATATATCAAATTCGGCGAGAATTATTACAACTACGTCGCGCAATTTGGCCACAAAGAGATGCAATTAATTCTTTAATTAGAGATGGTAGTGAATTAATTAGTGATGATGTGAGAATATATCTGCGAGATTGTTATGATCATGCAGTCCAAGTGATGGATATAGTGGAAACTTATCGAGAATTAGTGGCTGGTTTAATGGATGTGTATTTATCGGCAATCAGTAATAAAATGAATGAAATTATGAAGTTGCTAACGGTGGTTTCTTCTATTTTTATTCCCTTAACTTTTATTGCTGGGGTATATGGGATGAATTTCAATACTGAAAAATCGCCCCACAATATGCCAGAATTAAATTGGTATTGGGGCTACCCCCTATGTTTAGGAGCAATGGCGTTAATTGCTACCAGTCTAATATACTTTTTCTGGCGACGGGGTTGGCTGACTAATTCTGTTAATTTCCAAAAAGATATTCATCGCTAATGTCCATAAAATAGAGACGTTTTCTTCAACATCTCTAAGTTTTAAATGTAATTAAATAACGGGTGCGGCTGTAAACACAAACCACAGCAACAATGCTAAAACTAAGACACTAATTTTTACGAGCAGATACGCATAAGCATGAGGGATGAGCAAATTTTGGGTTGTCATATTCTACCTCTACTTACTAGCGGTTAATTAGTTATTTAACAAAAGGAGTCTTTTTTTCTCAACTCCATTTTCTTATATTTCTATTATCGCTTAAAAATGGGTGAAAAAGATGCTTCGTAAAGTTTCGTTAACAAAGGGCGCAGGCCCTGCGCCCCTACATCTTTCTTAAATTTTTGATTTACACATTTACGCTAAAATGTCAAGATATTTTTCTGGGCAAAGAAACCCATAACGTTTTATTAAGTTAAGTCAAGCAACCTTAAGACCTGTATAGATAGGTAGATCAAGAGGAATCTGAGGATGGTAAGCTAAATGGTGAAATATAAAAGTGACTTAGGACGAAGTGTTAAATGGGTGTTTCCTTAACGGCTCCTCTCCTCCTTCGGGCTGCTCGTGGTGAAGTAGTAGATCGTCCCCCTGTATGGATGATGCGACAAGCGGGACGCTACATGAAAGCTTACCGGGATTTGCGGGAAAAATATCCTTCATTCCGCGATCGCTCAGAAATTCCCGAAGTGGCGATCGAAGTTTCCCTCCAACCCTGGAGAGCGTTTCAACCCGATGGAGTAATTTTGTTTTCCGATATTGTCACCCCCTTACCAGGAATGGGGATTGATATGGATATTGCGGAAGGAAAGGGACCGATTATTTATTCGCCCATACGCACTAAACAACAAGTTGATCAACTGCATTCCTTAGATCCAGAAACAGCACTGCCGTTTATCAAAACGATTTTGCAAGCATTACGGCAGGAAGTGGGTAATCAATCAACGGTGTTAGGCTTTGTCGGCGCACCTTGGACTTTAGCAGCTTATGCGGTGGAAGGTAAGGGTTCTAAAACCTATTCCATCATCAAAAACATGGCTTTCTCAGATCCGACAATTCTCCATCAGCTACTCACTAAATTAGCTGATTCTATCGCTGATTATGTCCGCTATCAAATTGATTGTGGCGCTCAAGTAGTACAAATGTTCGATTCTTGGGCAGGACAATTAAGCCCTCAAGATTATGATACCTTTGCTCTACCTTATCAAAAAATGGTGTTTCAGAAGGTAAAAGCCACTCATCCTGACACACCATTAATTTTGTTGGTGACAGGTAGTGCCGGACTTTTGGAAAGAATGCCTGCTTCTGGTGCAGATATCATTACCGTAGACTGGGCAGTAGATATGGCAGATGCTAGAGCTAGATTAGGTAAGCACGTCAAAGTACAGGGTAATCTTGATCCGGGTGTATTATTTGGTTCTAAGGAATTTATCCGCGATCGCGTTTTGGACACCGTTCGCAAAGCTGGTAACTGGGGACATATCCTCAATCTCGGTCATGGTGTCCTCCCCGAAACACCAGAAGAAAACGTCGCTTTCTTCTTTGAAACTGCCAAAAATCTCAACGCTTTGGTCTAGTTTTTCGGGTGGGTTTTTTGCCCACCTGATTTTTATTAAACGCAGATGAGGAAATAACGAACCACAGAGGCACAGAGGACACAGAGAGAAATTTCTGTTATTTTTGAATAGGTTAACGGTAACATCCTGTACATCCTTAAATCCTGATTCTGACTAAATATTTTTCTGTAATCTTTAGATTTTACGGTCCACAAGTCTCGACGCGAGAGAACACACCAACCCACGGGGACAATGATACCCACCGACCACTAGGTGAGGGAGGCGATCTTCTGGTGCTTTTTTTATATTATAAAAAGAAACATCACTGTGGTATAAAAAACCTTTTATCGGTTTCATCTAATACTTTTCAAACAACCTCTTAGAGAAGTCGGGGATCTTGTTTTTCATAACTAATTTAGGATCGCTATATAGTCCAGGTGATTAAAAATTGCCTAGTACAGTGTATATTAATAATTGACAAAATAATTAAAGGAGAATTTACTCCATGAACAAATTATTAGATGAAACCCTATCCAATGAAATTGCCAAAACTATCAAAAGTAAAGCCAAAAAACCTTTTGATAATGCCTATAAAGCAGTTTTAATCACCGAAGGGGCAAAGTATATTCAAGGCTTTTTAGTATTTGCAGGTCAGCCTTATAAACCAGTTGAACATGGTTGGATTGAAGTTAATGATGTAATTATAGATCCGACACTTCCCCATTTACAAAAAAATCCCCAAGAACTGTATTATTTTCCCGCCCAAAGCCTGAGTGCCAAAAAGCTCAAAGCCATTATTGAAGAATCCAAAGAAGATTATCCAGAGGATGATCCTTTACCTATTTATGGTGAAGCCCCCTATGATTATTATGGTGATGTTATGTTGGGTGGTCTAGAATATTTGACAGCTTATCAAGCAGCACAGGCCAAATGTCAAGAAATCAATGGCTTAAATTTTGAAAAAAATTAGTCTCCCAGGGCAGAATTTCACATTATTTTCCTCCTAAATTGTTATTTATGGGCATCTCTCCATCTCCAACTAAGTCCAATCCCGAATACCGTCGTCGAGAAAATGACTGGCGGTTATTTTTACGCTTAGTTCCCTATGGTCGTCGTCATGGCAAACTATTAGCAGTATCCATGTTCATGCTTGTTCCTATTGCTGTTGCTAGTGCTATCAAACCCCTATTAGTAGGACAGGCAATTTCTTTAATTCGCAAAGAACCAAGTACATATCAATTTCTGCAAAATATGCCTTTATGGCAAGGCTTAAATATCCTGATTGGAATGTTGCTTATTGCAACTACCTTGCGCTTAGTATTAACAGGTGTCCAAGGTTATTTAGTTCAGAAACTAGGGCAAAAAATTACGGCGGCTATTCGTGAGGATTTATTTACTCATGTGACATCTTTAGCTGTGCGGTTTTTTGATCAGACACCTGTAGGTAAATTGATTACTAGACTAACGAGTGATGTCGAAAGTTTAGGAGATGTTTTTTCCACTGGGGCTGTAGGCATTGTCTCTGATTTACTATCTATGGTAGTAATTGTGGGATTGATGTTTTCAATTCAATGGCAACTTGCTTCTTTGTTGATATTCATCCTCTTGCCAGTAACTTGGTTGATAATTTATTTTCAACAGCAGTATCGAAGGGCTAATTATAAAACCAGGGAAGAACTTTCTACACTCAATTCTCAACTTCAAGAAAATATTGTCGGTATTAATATAGTTCAATTATTTCGCCGCGAAAAATTTAATGTTGAGTTATTTCGATCTGCTAACCAACGTTATATTAAGGAAGTAGATATTAGCATTTGGTATGATTCCGCAGTTTCTGCAACCTTAGAATGGATTGGTTTAATTGCCGTTGCTGGGGTACTATGTTTAGGTGGTTGGTTATTATTAAATCAACAAATCTCTTTTGGGATTTTATCAGCATTTATTTTATATGCCCAACAATTTTTTGAACCATTGCGGAATTTTGCGGAAAAGTTTACGGTGATTCAATCTGGTTTTACGGCTATTGAACGGGTAGTTGATATTTTAGATGAACCTATCGAAATTAAAGATTACTCTCAGCCTCGAAGTTTAAATGTAGATTTTGAATTTGGCTATATTAATGAGATAGCTTCTAAGTTAGAATCTCAAGATTTTACACCCGTTCCGGCTTTGGGAGAAATTAAGTTTGAAAATGTTTCCTTTGCTTATAAAGATGATGATTACGTTATTAAGAATTTAGACTTTACCATTCACCCAGGGGAAAAGGTGGCTTTAGTTGGTCCAACTGGTGCCGGGAAAAGTTCGATTATTCGCCTGTTATGTCGTCTTTATGAACCAACCCAAGGGCGCATTCTGATTGATGGTGTGGATATCCGCGAGATTCCCCAGGTGGAACTAAGACGTTATATGACGGTGATTTTACAAGAGGCGTTTTTATTCGCTGGTGATGTCAAAAGTAATATTACTTTGGGTGACAATTACAGTTTTGCAGAAATTCAACAAGCAGCAGAAAAAACAAATGTGGCGACGTTTATTAACCAATTACCTCAAGGTTATGATACTCAGTTACGAGAACGAGCAACTAATCTTTCTAGTGGACAAAAACAACTTTTAGCCTTTGCGAGGGCGGCTATTCGTAATCCACAAATTTTGGTTTTAGATGAAGCTACAGCGAGTTTAGATGTGGGAACGGAGGCTTTAGTTCAAGAAGCTTTAAATCAGTTGTTAATCCAACGAACTTCAATTATTATTGCTCACCGTCTCTCGACGATTCGGAATGTAGACCGGATTTTTGTGTTGAAACGGGGGGAATTAATTGAACAGGGAAGTCATGAAGAATTATTACAACAACAAGGATTTTATGCGACTTTGCACAATTTACAAATGTTAGGAGCTTAATCAAAGGTGTGCTATACTCAACACGGCTTAAATTATTTGATTCTGCGGGTAGGGGTTTAGCATTGCTCATTAGTGTCAACTTAGGCTAGGGATACTTAGGCAATCTCAGTACAAGTAGCTTATTTGTTTGGCTAAAGAAACCCGCCGGGAACTTAAGTTCCCGGCTGAAAGCTCAAGTGCGTTAAAACGCACTCTGGTTAACTCAAAATCAAAAATTATCCTATTGACGCGAAGATAGTCGGTTTTAACCGACTTTAGCTTTTAGACAGGGAATTTATTCCCTGGCTTGAAGAGACATCAATTTACGTTAAGTTGACACCAAAGAGCAAGTCCTAATTAAAAATTCCTGAATTATTTTAATCTATTTCTGTTGCTATTTTGTCCCCACGTTCAAGTTCCCAGAGAATTTGATTACCTTCACGTCTTACTCGTGAAACTATCCAATTTCGCCAACGCCATTCATCACCTCGGCTGGTAACGGCGCTGGAGTGAACACCCATTAAGTCTGCTAATTCTGAACTGGTAATTAGGTAGCCTTTTTCGGCAATTTCGTCTGCAATCCGTAAGGTTTCCACCAAGTTGCGAAGTTGTAAAACCCTGATTTCAGTGGGTTGTTCGTTGGTTGTAGTCGCAGTTGGTGTTGTAGATGGTTCCATAGTGCTTGTATCTGATGCAGACGGACTGCTTTCTAGTGTGTTTTTATTAGTTATTGTAGAGTTTATTGGATCATTAGGTACTTTTACTACGCTTATTTCCCCAATTTTAGGTAAAGTTTCGTGAAGAAAGTCGGCTAATGACTGTTTGAGGTGGGGGATTTTGTGATTTGCGAAAGAACGGGCAATGACATCACAGCGTTCATTGCCAACATTACCAGAATGTCCGCGAACGTGTTCCCATTGTACCAGTCGGCTATTGAGTTGATCCAGAATTTCTAGGAGGTCTTGGTTTTGGACGGGATTCCCATCTGCTTTTTTCCAGCCGTTCTTTTTCCAGCCTTTTACCCATTTTGTCACACAATCAATTAGATATTTACTATCTGTGTACAGGGTAATAGGTTCAGTTTGTCGAGATGATTTGAAAAATTCCAAGGCGGCGATCGCAGCTTGCATTTCCATTTTATTATTAGTGGTGTGCTGGGATGAATCACCCATTTCGTGAACTGAACCATCACTAAAATAGACAACTGTACCCCAACCACCAGGTCCAGGATTGCCTGTGCAAGCACCATCTGTGTATATACTTTGAATCAGACGTTGAGTAGACATAGTGCAAGTATCAAACTGTAAATATCATCAAGAAAGTCATTACTGACGAATTTTAGTCAATAATCTTCAGACTATCATAGTTAATAATCATGGTTCTATTCCTCCCATAACTGAATCATACTGGTGCATTATTTTCAGTGCATTTATATCATATATAAAACCCCACCGTTCATAAAAAGGAATCATTTCTGGTAAACAGAAAAGAGCAATATCTTCTACTGCTTTTAATTGGGTATGATTAACGACTTCATCTAATAATTTAGCACCAAATCCCATTTTTCTATAACTAGGTTTAACAATCACATCATAAAGAACTCCCCGATAAACAAAATCAGTCAAAACACGACAAAAAGCAATTAGTTCTTTTTCCTCATTTATTAAAGCAATAATAATATCAGATGCAGTCAACATTTTGGTAACACCTTGATATGTCCGATTTTTACTCCAAAATTCATGTTTGTATAATTCCACAAGTTCAAAGATTTGAGTTTCATTTAATTGGTTAACAACTTGGTAATTCATTTTTTAAACTTTATTGTGCATAGTTTTGATCTAATGTGGATTTTATCTCTTGTAGGGTGCGTCAGACCCAATGATTTGGTAAAAAACAGATTTCCTCTATCTGACGCACCTTACTAAATATGTAATGTGGATTTTATGTTATGAGGTACAAGAACCCCACCCCCAACCCCCTCCCCGCAAGCGATGAGGGGGCTATGATATACTCAATATATAATAATTTTTAACCCCTCTGGTAAACCTCTCCCCGCACCTCTCCCTAACCCTCTCCTAAGAGGAGAGGGAAAAGGAATAATATTTAATACTGGAGAGACTTTGAACTTGTTCTTTGTATGATAAAAAAGTCCAGCTTCTAGCCGTTTTGAGTATAATGATAAGTTAAAATGCCCCTCTCCGTGTCGGAGAGGGGTTGGGGTGAGGTTCAATCACTCCTACGTCGTCACGCTACGCTATCGAATTTACGTTAAAAATACGTAGGGTGTGTTAGCGACAGCGTAACGCACCAAATCCTTGATAATGGTGCATTACTAATTTCATCCTATCGTTATCCGTCAATTCGTTTGTTGGCAAGAAGTAATCGGCCTTCTGACTGATGACTATGGAAGGGTTTATGAATAATCTGATTGAGTAAAGATACCGATTGTTTAACTGAGAAGTAAGATGAGAAAACGCGGCTATTCTCGCAGGTTTCAACAACACTTACTAAGAACCAGTCTTGCAGATTATTGTTAAATATCTGATGATCGTATTGCTGACTCACAGGCAGAAAAGGCTCATTTACCCTAATTAATCTACCAGAATTGATATTGGTAATTAATTTTTCCAGTATTTCCACACTAACTTGTCTTTTCCCTAACTCTGTCGCTACTCTAGCCAAACTACAATATCTAGTCAACGAAGCTTGAGCTTTAACAGCTTGCTGAATACATTTAAAGGAATGTTCTAAAGCCGCAAACTTTTCTCCTGGAGAAAGGCTCACTGTTTTTGCTAAAAAGAAATAATTAAGCCCTTCTAAGTAAACTTCACTGTCAGCATTGGAAACCGTTGTATATTCTTGCCACTGATTGAGAAAAGGAGTTGCATAACCTAAAGTGGCTATTGCTTCTAACCAGTAGGATGGTTGTGGAAGTAGAGGCTTTTCTTTAACTTGTGTAACTAGCAAACCACATTCAGCTAATTGTTGCGATCGCTCTGGCTTACAAGCAAACAAGTTTAATTGGTAGCCATCTACTGGTTGATTCACATCAAAAGGAACTAAACAACCTATGCTAGAAACTAAGTAGTAAGTCTCATAACCTAGATTTTGAAATAGCTTAATTAGTCGCATATTAATATGTTTGCCATGCTTGAGTTCAAACATAATTAATGGCGATTGCTCAAAGAAGAATCTTTTACCACCTGCGAGAATCTTGGCTTCTTCTCCTTCTGCGTCTAACTTAATAAAGTCAATCTTCTGCCATTTACGCAGTGCCAATTCTTGATCCAAGTTCAGCAGTTGAATAATTTCTTGTTGTTGGGATAAATTATCAGGCTGTAGAGAATTTAGTTCACTATTTGTTGATAGAAATAAAGTTGCTTCACCCTCACAATCTGATAAGCCGGCATTAACTATCTCTACATTCGTGAAACCATTAGCTTCTACACCTTTTCGCAATAAGGAAACAACTGAACTAGCAGGTTCATAAGCCGTAATTTTACCTTCTCCTTGGAGTAACTTAGCCATAGTTAAGGTATAGACTCCATGATTAGCACCAATATCTAGGATTTCCATCCCTGGTGTAATCAGTTTGCGAATAAACTCCATTTCTGACTCAAACCAATCACCCTGTTCTAGCAAAACATAAGTTGTCAAGCTGTTGATATCATTCTTAACACATACTTTAATTCCACCCTCAATCTCCACTAGGCATTCATGAGGATCAGCATCAGTGAATTTAAAGTATTTACGCTCTTCAGAATTGTTAGCATTTTCCTGAAAAATGGGAATGGTTTTATTAGCAGGTCGAGAACGATACTGTTGTAAAAAACCTTTGAAAGTTTCTCGTATTTCACTATCTTCAGGTGCTAATAACAACGCACAGCGATAATATTTTTCAGCCTCTGCAATTAATTCCTGTTCTTCTAACAATTTACCTAGAGCTTGATAAGTGGCAGCAGAACCGCGATTAATGGTAAGAGATTGCAAATAAGATGGAATCGCATTTTCTACATCATCTAAGGATTGATAAGCTAAACCTAAATGATAATATCCCTGGGCATCATCAGGATGATTTTCGATATATTGCTGATAGTAATTAATAGCATCAGCGGGTTCTAATTCAACCGGAATAGAAACATGATTAGGGAGATTTTCGCTGTTAGATCCTGTGGTTTTTTCAATATAAATCTGCCACATTTGGCGATAAGCTGCTTCTAAAGTGCTGGCGATGTTTTTCACATCCAACAAAGGAGAGTGCAGCATTCGTTCGCGCATAGTTGAACGTAAAGATTGGAGGTAATCTGGATTTTGGGCTAATGCGATCGCTTTTTGAACATATTCTGCGGCACTATGGGCAATACAATCATCTAAACCAACACTATGGAGAATACTGGCACTCATCCGCTCCATTTTCCGAGTCCCTGCGAGAGTTAATGTCGGTACTCCCATCCACAGGGCTTCACAAGTCGTAGTACATCCCGTATAGGGAATACTATCCAAATGTAGATCAACCTGATTATAAAGATTCAGATGGTCTTCATCAGTAGCAAATCCACCATATAAGAAGATGCGTTTAGGATCAATACCCTGTTCCACAAAAGGTGTTTGAATTTTTTCAGTAATTAAGGGACTGAATACATCAGAACTAGCGCATTTTAATACCAAGCGAGAATTAGGTACTGCTTTGAGAATTTCAATCCACAGTGCAAAAGTTTCTGGTGTGAGTTTGCGTAAATTATTGAAAGATGAAAAAGTAAAAATTCCCGTTTTTTTGCTAGGAAGTTCAGTAATTTCCGGGGCATTTTCCAGAGGTTCATAACCTACATAGCAACGGGGTAAACGCCATATAGTTTCGCTGGTTTTTTCCTCTGTATCATCGGGATGAAGAACCTGATCAGTAATCCAGTAGTCAATTGTAGGTAAACCTGTAGTAGCAAAATAGCCTAAATATGTAGTTTGAATCGGCGCTGGTTTCATTCCCAAGACCATCATCCGGTTGTTTGCTGTATGCCCTGCCAAATCAACGATAATATCTATGCGGTCTGCTTGAATTAATTTAGCTACTTCTAAATCTGAAAGACCTACAGTAGAACGCCAAGCATCGCAGATATCTATAATTTCTTCTGTAATTGCATCTGGTTCTTTGACTTCCCCATAACAGAAAACCTCAACCTGGGTGCGGTCATGGTGTTGAAAAAGGGGTTTAATAAATGAACTTACCGAATGTCTGCGAAAATCAGGGGAAATATAGCCAATGCGTAAACGACGGTGTGGAGTTTTATCCTGAGAGTGGGTGGTGAGGGTTGGTAGCCATTGACTAACTACTTGTTGTTGATACCACAGTTGAGCAGAATCTAATATTTCTTGAGGTGTAAAACTGACAAGAGAAGATAAATTAAACAGAAAACAAGAATGTAGTTTAGGATTATTAGGATTAATTTTCAGGGCTTCATTTAACAGACTAATACACTCTGATAATTTTCCTTGTTCACCGGCAATAAATCCCAAAAGTTCATAAGTTTCGCTATGGTTAGGATTTAATTGCAATATTTTTTGGAAGCATTCTTGGGCTAAATCTGCTTGTCCATTTTTATAGTAAACATAACCTAAATTCTTTAAGGAATCAATGTAATTTGCATTAATCTTTAAAGACCGACGATAGGAAGTGATTGCTTCTGGATAGCGATTTTGATTTTGTAAAACACAACCTAAATTATAGTGAGCCAAAACACAATCTGGATCTAGCTCAATCACCAATTTAAAATAGATTTTGGCTTGTTCCCATTGTCGTTCACGCACCAACATTGCCCCAGTGTCGTTTATTTCTTCTGGGAGATTAAGCAATAATTCTAGGTCAGTTTCTCCTAACAAATTTTGAATGAAATCTGCACTTTCTCCTTGTTGCCAAAGTAAAGCTAAATTGAATTTTGCTCCCTGATGCTTTGGATCTAGATGCAAGACTTGAGAAAATTGTTCTATGGCTTGAGTAAATTGCTTTTGACGTTTAAAAATCAATCCTAAGCGATAGTAAGCCTTGGTATAATTATCATTAATGGTGATAGCATGATTATAATGAACAATAGCTTTTTCCCAATCATCCTCTTGTTCATAAACAAAGCCCAAATTATAATGAGATTTGGCTAACTGAGGTTGGATATTCAGAGCGCGTAAATACCATTTTTCTGCTAATTGTAAGTTATTTTGTAAAGTTAGGGCTGTTCCTAGTAAATGGCAAACTTCCGCCGCTTCATGTAACCGCCCCATTGCAGTTAAAATGGTGATCAGATATTGATCAATGGATTCGTAAAATTGTTCCCGTACTTCGGTCTTTATCTGGCTAAATTTACCAATAATTTTATCAATTTGGATTAGCAGTGGTTCTAATTGAATTGCTGCTAAATGTTGTTCTAATCTTTCGGATATACTAAACTCATCTTCGTCATTAAATTGTAGGAGTAATGGTTTGAGCAAAGTTTCAATAATTAAGCATTGCTCAGAACTGAGAATTTCTGTCCATTGTCCCAGAAATGTTGAATAGCGTAATAAAACTTTACATATTGAAATAAACTTAGCCTATAAGTGCTATTTTTCATCTTATCCAAATAAGTTTTCTAAACCAATGAACATAACTTATTTCCTGACACATATAGGACTGAAGATAACGGAGTTTATCTAATAAAGTTTTGCCAAATTCTTGCGGTATTTCTATTAGTTGCAATATCAAATAAGCGATTAAACAGCACATTATCTGAATTCTAATTCCATTCTCATTCTTTGTCATAAGTCTGTCTAACTTGAGGTGCATTTTTAAGAATTTCCATAACAATTCAATTTGCCATCTTTGTATGTAAATTTCCATAATCTCTTGATTACTAACTTGCTCTTCTCCTTCATTTAATAAGTTTGTTGCTAAACGAAATTCACTCTTAGTTTCTATATCACAAAATGCTACTACTCTAATTTCCACTTCTCTTTCATCTTTGCCAACTTTACAATTACCATTTTCTAGCATTTCTAAAGTGACATTATTTTTAATTCTTAAGACAAAAGCTTTATTTTTTTGTTGTTTTAATTCAGATATTCTTTCGGAGGATGCAAATCCTCTATCCATTATCCCTACTCCTTTTGACGGAATTGCTTCTACTGTTTCTTGTCCATATTTATGGTCATGTCCTTGCCCAAAATGAATCACCATTCCACCAACTTCTGATGTCAAACTATCTAACCCACAAAATAGTTTTACTTGATGATATCCTTGACTCCATAATAATTTACTTGTTAATGTAATAATTGTTGAATCTATAGGAAATAATGCTTGGGTTTCTTCCTTTCCTTTTTTCTTTCTCAGTTGATTGTTTAATTCAGTTATTATCTCCAAAAATACTTGAGTATCTCTCTTTTTACTTGCCTTGGAAAAATTTGATATTTTTAAATCTATCCCTTGATTATTTAGTCTTTGAAATAAATCTCTCATACTCACTATACTTTTATCCATGACATACTGTAACCACACTGATACAAATGAAAATGTGTCCAGAACTGGATAATCTTTTTTGGGCAATGGTTTCAATATTGTTTTGACCACTTCTGGGAAATTCTTTAAGCGCATAATTTGATAATTCTTTATCTAGATTTTTTTAGATTGTATCAAATTATGGTACTTTTTTTTAATCTTTTCCTAACATTCAACACTTCTGCCATTGTCCTACCGTTTCAGGTGATGGTAACTGATACTGCTTTAATAACAAATCAATTTTCGATTCGGTAAATTCAATATTTAAATATGTTGCTAACTTAGAAATTTCTGAATGTGGTTCTGAAATTAATTTTTCTCTACGAATTAATAAAGTTTGATGGCTATCAGAAAACCACTTTTCTTGGTATTGTTGCCAAAGGTTGATAAAAGTAGATTCAAAGGTTACTTTCTGTTTTAAAGAAGCGAGAACAGCAGCTAAAATTTCACGAGGATCTTGATGCAAGTAAATACCCTTAGCTTCACCTTGCTGAATTTTTTCTAAAGCTAATTTTGAGGGAATCTGATATTGAATTAGTGTTACAGATGAGGATGGTTGTAAAAGCTGAAAATAAGCATCTATTTCCGAGGCAGTATTGCAAATAGTTCCTTGAATATTGCTTTTATCTATTTGAGTTAGTAAGCTCTGGCAAAGGTTGTAACCCAGACTTCTCAAATCTTTAGCTGTTCCACCACAAAAAATAATCATAAAACCCTTCACATCCTGATAATTTATGCAAAAACTTGTAAAAAATAATCCTCAGAGAAATCTAAATAAAAATAGCCCTTTAATTTTTGTAAGAGGTTGTTTTAAAAATTTCTGTCTGTAACTTTAAGCTCTTATTAATCCCCCTATCCCCCCTTAACAATGGCTACGGTGTACACACAAGTTATCGAATTTAACTAAGCTTTCAACGAACCGCCTCCTCACTCCTAATTCTAGGAAAGAATTTCAGAGTCCCCCAAACTTGGGGGATTTAGGGGGCGAAATAGGCACAAAACGAAGACAGATAGGACTTGTGTGTACACCTTAGCTTAACAAGGGGGGAACTAGAATCAAAGTCCCCCTTTTTAAGGGGGATTTAGGGGGATCTAAAAGTTCTGGAAACAAAACTAAGGATTTTTCAAACATCTCTAAGACAGAAATTTTACTTATTATTGGGCAGGCTTTTTTGCCCACCCCACAAAATTGTATAAGTTATCAAAACGCAATTAATCTAGAGCCGCAGAACCACCACTTTGCCAAGATTTAACAATACCGATAATGTCACCAAAGCGATGATCATTAATAGCAGTATCAATGGCGCGAGCGATCGCAGCTTGAATAGTATTATCTGGATAATTGACAGTTCCAACATTCATATTTCCCTTGATAATTGCCACCTGACTGGGATCATTACCTACAGAACCATAGATAACTTTTATTGTCAGATTACCGTTAGGGCTACAGCGGAAACCGCTGTTATAAGGTACATCTTAGCCCCCTCATCGCTTGCGGGGAGGGGGTTGGGGGTGGGGTTCTTGTACCTCATAACATCGGGAAATGCTGTAATAGAACCTTGGGGAAATACAACTTCCGAGACAAAACTGTTAATTGTCTTTTACGCTTACCGGATACTCTTGTAAAATAAACTTATCCCCCAGTTGTTGAAGCCAGGGGGATAAAGTCTGGAGCATAGGGCATGAATTTTTTAGCCTATGTCCCATCAAGGTGGTTGACGATTCCTTCTATTTCCTTTAATGAGTAGGAATCGCCGACTTTTTCTAACTAGTCCAACCCACCACTTTGAAAGGATTTAACGATCATCTGTATCCGAAAAATCTCTTGATTTCAGGCTTTTCAACCTTTGGAGAGGGAGCAATTTTTTCAGAGGATGAAAGAAAAATTTTGTGAGTCAAACATCCCGATAAATTCCCATGATAGAGATTAATGCTGTTAGTTTTACTGGCAAGTAAGAACCTATCTATGTGTATCACTTTATGAGTAATTCCGATACTTGTCAAGCAGTAAAAAACTTTTAAATATCTAACTTTTGATAGATGCCAGACTTTTTTTGTATCCCACATTCAGCATGAGTAAATATACTCAAAATATTTTTCCCAGCAGGTTATTTTGTCAAAAAAAGAATTTCATAAAAAAGCTAAAACCCAGTCATAATAACCACTTCATGCTTTTTGCTATTTATGGAGGTATTCAATAAATTTAATCTCAAACCAACTGATTTATTGACATTATTCTCAATAAGCTTGATTCTAGCTTTAGATAGATCTGCGATGGCTACGCCGCGCCGAAGGCATCGCCCTAATATAGAATTGCGTATAATTGTCTAAAAGCCTTATTATCATTGGGTTATGGATAATTCCGAAAAATCAAAAAACACCTGCGGAATGTGGGTTGTATACTCAATATCATGTTTTTTCTGTTTCAGCAGTTTTATCAATGTTGGGGACAGTAAACAGTTTATCTTTGCTTAAGATTTGGTTTGCTAGTTCCTGGGATTATATCCATTCAAAAACTAGCATTCTCCTAATGACCACAGAGGTTAAAACCGCTCGTGTCGCTTCCCTCTCAGCGCTGAAGCTGCTGAGTTTCCCACTTACCGCGAGGTCTTATGAAGAAAGAAGATATTTTCTGGAGTGGAGGACTGCTGGTAACTTTGTCCGTGTCGGTACTATTTTCCGCCAAAGTCCTAGCAACTGAACAAGAAAAAGCAGATGATTTTTTTAGCGTCAATACCAATAATCAGGATATTCAACCCGAAAAACACCTAGAATCTACAGAGGTAGGTGTTCAGTCCAAAAATTTAACTCCTTCTGCTACAGAAATAATTAATATTATTTCTTTTTCACCAAAGCAAAAGTTAAATGATACAGAAATCAGTCTCAATCAATATTCTGCATATCAGTTACCAGAAAATATCCTCTACACAACCTCTAGTTGTGAGGAAAATAGGCTGGAGGATTCTGCACCAATACTCGTCACTACGAACAATATCCCCAGTGTAGAGGAAGATTTGAACCGACACACCTTTGGCTGTGAATATAGTGCTAATAAGACTTATTATAATACTCTAGATCAAGATTTAAATATAAATAATACTAATAGCTTTCATTTATATAAACCTAATTACAATACTACTCTTAGTGGCGAGACATTAATCGCACAGGAAACAAGCAATCAGCAGCAAGCGCAATTAACTCCAGTTGAGCCAAATCTACCTGTATTTCCCAAGGAAGTACCTTCTTTAGCGATTCCAGATGATAAACCAGAAACGAAACCAGAGGAGAAACCAGGATTAACTCCTTCTACCCCAGAGATAACTACTATTACTCCTTTCTCACCACAGCAAAAGTTAAATGATACAGAAATCAGTCTCAATCAATCTTCTGCATATCAGTTACCAGAAAATATCTTCTACACAACCTCTAGTTGTGAGGAAAATAGGCTGGGAAAGACGGAAGATTTGAAGCGACACATCTTTGGCTGTGAATATAGTGCTAATAGGACTTATTATAATACTCCAGATCAAGATTTAAATATAAATAATACTAACAGCTTTCATTTATATAAACCTAATTACAATACTACTCTTAGTGGTGAGACATTAATCGCACAGGAAACAAGCAATCAGCAGCAAGCGCAATTAACTCCAGTTGAGCCAAATCTACCTGTATTTCCCAAGGAAGTACCTTCTTTACCGATTCCAGATGATAAACCAGAAACGAAACCAGAGGAGAAACCAGCATTAGCGCCAGAACAAAATAAACAAGTCCTGAGAATTTTAATGCGTAGCTTGTTAGAAAACAGCGCATCAAGATATCCGTTTTTTGTGAACACAAGTGATAAATTAATTATTAATCCTCGTAATTTTCAACCCTCAAAATTTACTTTCTATTCAAATTTCGGTTTTGACCTAGATAACTTTCAACCAAGTAATGCGTTTCAAAAAGAGCAATTTAGTGATCCCCTCATTAAATCAGCTAATATTTCTATTTATCCCAATGACGAACAATTCTATTGGGTATTAGATGGTAATCGTGTGGTTATTGAAACCCAGGGAAACCATCTAAATTTTAGTTATCAGGGCAATAGTTATCAACAAAAATTGAGACAATTTGCTCAAATTTCTACAGCTTTTTTCGGTGTACAAACAGTATTTGCTTTTCCTACTGCCCTTACAGATTCAGTAGGAAACAATAAATTAAATGACTTAAATTTTACTATCGCGACGGCAGAAATCGTCCTACCTCCGGGAGTTCAGCTACCTGATAATGCCAGTTTTAATCTGAATATTACTGGCTCTGATGGTAGTTTGTTCCAAAAACTTATTCCCCTAGCTAACGCACCCAAAGCAACTACAGACCAATTACTAGGAGGAGGTGCTTTATCTGGTAATTTAGATGCTAGGAATGCACCTAAATTTTTCCAAGGCTTTCCAACTGTCAATTTACAACCTTTATTAAATAATGGTGTTAAGTTAGAAGCTGGTAGTATTATTCCCCGTGAAAATCTCCTTGCTGCTGGACTGACATTAGGTGATTTTTTTACTAACCAGGGATATTCATTCAAAGCTCCAATTACGTCTCTACCTGGGATCAAAACTTTACAAGTTAATCAAATAAATAATAATGATCTTTTTGAAGTCCTTAGCAATCCCTTTTTAACGAAAGAACAAAGAGATTTTCATTATCTTAATTCCTTGAGTTGGTCTAACCTTGGACAACAAAGTCCTGAAGTTACCACTTCTTCGATATTAGCTCCTCAAAATCAAGCTTGGTATAGATATACTTTGAGTTGGTCACATAACCGCACATTACTACAATATGACCCAGAAAAAATTAGATTAAATTATTTAAATGTTTTTGCTAATCCTGGCTTATCTGTAACTACAGCCCAATGGCAAGATACTGATTTAAATCAGACTACAAATGCTAGTCTAGGATTAATATTGGGTAGTGCTTTTAGTGTTATTAATCCGGGTAATTTGAATGCAAGTATTAATGAAGCAAAAGAACAGTTTAATACCGTAAAAACTTTAGCGACGTTGAAGACAAAAGCCACATCTCAACAACGCAGACAAATGAATGAAAGGTTAAATAATACCCTAAGTTATAGTAATACTAATAGTAGCCTTGCCCAAGTTTCTGGAAGTTATACTTTTTCAGGAAATATTACTTCAGATAGTTCCTTATTATTACAACTAAGAACAGGTATTTATCAAAGAAGTGTCCAATTTATTGAGCAAATAATACAACCTTGGACTGATGAAACTCCTGTTGTCATAGATTCGGTTTCTCTTGATGACTTGGGTCCAATGTTTTCTCTTAACGGGTGACAAGGCGGCTAAAGAGCTTGTTTCATAAGGGATAGAGCCTGAAAGCCCCGTTGAAAAAAGAGGCGTTTATGAGGCTTGAGATTGATTAAATTCAGAGCTAAATCAGCCCATAATTCCATACCATAAATCCATAGTTGTCCGTAGAGAGCAAAGCTAAAATCACTTTGACGTGGGTACTTGTCCTGATGTTGTTGAATACGTCCGGCATAAGTCTCTATACCTAATTTTTTCATCCGTTGACCGTGCATAGTGGCTAAACTATAAGCAATGACAATCAATAATACTAAAGCTAAAAAGCGAGTTTCATTTACTTTAGTATCCTCTAAATTATAACCACCAGTTTTACAATCCTTAAAGAATTGCTCAATTCCCCATCGACATCTATAGAGGCATAAAGTTTGTTGGAGAGTTGGTAGATTCGTCAAGATATACCAAGGTTCTTTTGGTCCAGAGTTCCGATATTTTCTCTTCCAATAAACAGCGATATTAAATAAGCCTAATTCATCCCCTTTACCACATTTAACTTTTTCATAAAATCTCGACATTCCTGGCTTAAATCCTTGATTTTTAAGAACTTGATATTCTTGTTCAGGTTTTTCTTGAAAATAAAGGTTTTTCTTCTGGCGTAAAGCGAAGTAAACTCCTTGCTCATCAAGCCATTTAGCCAGTTTTGGACTATGAAATTCTCTGTCTGCTAACACCACAATTCGACATTTTTTTAACAACTTTATTGCTGTCTTTATTAATCTTTTCTGTGTTTGTAAATTACTATTTCCGACATGATTTAATGTTTCCCAATATAGTGGTAGGGCATGAGTACCCCATACCAATGTCACCATAAATATATTTCGCCCCTTCCACTGTGTTCTATCCAGTGCTACCATCCAATAACCATATTTTTGATACTGTTTTTTATGAAAATAACGGCGCTGTTCTCGATTCAGTTGTTTTGGTGTTAACGATTGTCTAATCCAATATTTTATCAATGGAAACCATAATAATTTTACGCAGAGTTTACCTATTCCTAAAAATCTTTGTAGATTACGTTTCCTGCTTTCATATTTAATTGGTTGGGGAAACAAGCTGGCCAATTTTGACAGTTTTACTTGGCGATGAGCCTGTATTAATAACAACAATATCTCTAGTGTCAAATACTGCTGTTCACTCAAATGCTTTCGGAAAATTGTTTGATATGATTGTGGTAACATTTTTTGCTTCGGGGGCTTCTTTGTCCCTATTTTTTTACTCCCTTATTTTCTCAAATTATTGCCACATCTCATCTTCAACCGCCTTGTCACCCGTTAAGATATTTGTCATACTTTGCTAAATATTTTCTGCATAAAAAAAGAATTTGGTAAAAGGTAAGAAATTACCAATTACCAATTAAGTAGTGAGACAGAATTAATTAAGTAGTGAGACAGAATTAATTACACAATGTTATTGGGAATGGAACGAAGTGAAATGAAGCAATCGCAAGGGTTGTGATTGCTTCCCTTCGCTCGCAATGACTGTAAATATTTTTGTCCAATTACTTACACAATGTCATTGTGTTAGCGTAGCGTGGCGTTAGCCATAGGGAACGAAGTGAAATCGAGCAATCGCCAGGGTTGTGATTGCTTCCCTTCGCTCGCAATGACTGTAAATATTTTTGTCCAATTACTTACCCAAAATTACGCTTTCTTTAACCAGCTAAACATGGCACGTAAATCTTTACCAACTGCTTCAATAGGATGTTCTGCTTCTTGACGACGCATAGCAGTAAAACCAGGTTTACCAGCTTGGTTTTCCAAGACAAATTCCCGCGCAAATTGTCCAGATTGGATTTCGCTGAGGATTTTCTTCATTTCCGCTTTAGTTTGGGCGGTGACAACGCGAGGACCGCGAGTATAATCACCATATTCGGCAGTATTAGAAATACTATCGCGCATGGTGGCTAAACCACCTTCTACGACTAAATCAACAATTAATTTGACTTCGTGCAGACATTCAAAATAAGCGAGTTCTGGTTGATAACCTGCTTCTACTAGGGTTTCAAAACCGGCTTTGATTAAAGCACTCAAACCACCACACAATACTGCTTGTTCTCCAAACAAGTCGGTTTCGGTTTCTTCCCGGAAGGTAGTTTCCAAAATACCGGCGCGTGTACCACCAACACCTTTAGCATAGGCCATTGCGCGATCGCGTGCCTGACCAGTGGCATCTTGATAAACTGCAAATAACGCAGGTACACCTTGTCCTTGTTCGTAGGTACGACGCACTAAATGTCCAGGTCCTTTAGGCGCAACCATGACGACATCAACATCAGCAGGGGGTACAACCTGTGCAAAATGGATATTAAAACCATGTGCAAAAGCTAAAACGTTTCCGGCTTCTAAATTGGGTTCAATTTCGTTTTTGTAAATTGTTTTTTGGACTTCATCTGGTAATAAAATCATGATGAAATCAGCAGCTTTGGCAGCATCAGCCACATTTTTAACTGTCAAACCAGCAGCTTCGGCTTTGGCTGTGGACTTACTGCCGGGATATAATCCGACAATGACGTTTACACCGCTATCTTTGAGATTCAGCGCATGAGCATGACCTTGTGAACCATAACCAATAATAGCAACGGTTTTACCTTTTAAAAGGTCTAAATTAGCATCTTCATCATAATACATACGCGCCATAGAAGCATCTCCTGTTTATAAAGGCTGTCATGAAATTGGCAGACTTATGATTGTATCGCAAATCGGACTATCAGATCCCCGACTTCTTTGAGAAGTCGGGGATCTGTAGATACTTTTATTTTTTTTTCAGAAGTTCAAGATAAACAGAAATAATTGTGATAATTTTGATACAAATTTGTTAAGAATAGTTACAGCCCTGTAATGGAAGGAAATATTTTTTATGGTTGATCTAGCTGACAAGAAACCGGTTCATCAAGTCGTGATTATTGGTGGTGGCTTCGGTGGATTGTATGCCGCTAAGTCTATGGCTAAGGCTAATGTACAAATCACGCTGATTGATAAACGCAATTTTCATCTCTTTCAACCACTGCTGTACCAAGTCGCTACAGGTTCTTTGTCCCCAGCGGATATTTCCTCTCCCTTGCGTTCTGTTCTCAGCAAGAGCAAAAATACAAAGGTGCTGTTGGGTGAAGTGAATGATATTGACACTACCGCCCAAAATGTGATGGTAGGCGCGGAATCTGTCCCCTACGATACTTTAATTGTGGCTACAGGGGCGAAGCATTCCTATTTTGGGAAGGATAACTGGGAAGAATTTGCACCGGGTTTAAAGACTGTAGAAGATGCCATTGAGATGCGTCGGCGGATATTTTCAGCATTTGAAGCGGCTGAAAGCGAAAGTGATCCGGTAAAACGCCAAGCTTTGTTAACTTTTGTAATTGTTGGTGGTGGTCCAACTGGGGTAGAATTGGCGGGAGCGATCGCTGAATTGGCAACTAAAACCCTGACAGAAGATTTCCGCAACATTGACACCTCAGAAACCAGAGTTTTATTGTTAGAAGGTTTAGATCGGATTCTTCCCCCTTTTGCCCCCGAATTATCCCACACAGCGGAAACATCATTAAAGGCTTTGGGCGTAGATGTGCAAACCAAAACTTTGGTAACACATATTGAAAATGATATTGTGACGATTAAGCAAGGTGATGATGTCAAAGAAATTGCAGCAAAAACTGTGTTGTGGGCTGCGGGTGTGAAAGCCTCAGCAATGGGGAAAGTTTTGACAGAGAAGACGGGAGTTGAGAGCGATCGCGCTGGTCGTGTTATAGTTGAACCAGACTTAAGTATTAAAGGATTTCCCAACATCTTCGTAGTTGGTGACTTAGCAAATTTCGCCCATCAAAATGATAAACCTTTGCCGGGAGTTGCACCAGTCGCCATGCAGGAAGGCGAATATGTAGCTAAACTCATTCAAAAACGTTTGAAAGGTGAAACACTACCCCAATTCAAATATGTGGATAGAGGTAGTTTAGCAATGATTGGGCAACACGCCGCAGTTGTTGATTTAGGATTTATCAAACTCAGAGGTTTCTTGGCGTGGTTTGTTTGGTTATTTATTCATATTTACTTCTTGATTGAATTTGATAATAAGTTAGTTGTGATGATTCAATGGTTGTGGAGTTATTTTACCCGCAATCGTGGCGCGAGATTAATTACAGGTAAGGAAACCATTGCCCCTGTACCAATTGTAAATAGTGATAATCACACGCCAGTTATCACAAAAAAGCCGTTAAATGTGTAGTTGGTAGTTTGTTCACTCGTTTCACTCGTTCCCAGTCTCCGACTGGGAATGCCCTCTAGAGACTCTGCCTCCCATAATAACTTGAAATCAAAAACTTATAGTGTGTACGAAAGATTAGGTGATGATGGTTTGACAACTTGGCATCCAGCATTTTTAGCCTTGGGTGAAACTTTCGTCTCATTCCCAGTCAGAGACTAGGAACGAGCTTAAGTTGACACATATCAGGTTATTTTCTCCTCAAATTAACGGCTGATAAATATCCTCAGAAGCCGGATTAAGATAGGGATGCTGCACATCAATCAAATTTCTGGCAAAGTGTTGGTTAATTAATTCTATTCTTTCTTCTAAAGCATTTTTACCCTTTTGCCAAGATTCTAACAGCGCATTGGCAACAATTTGACAACGGTTCATCCCAAAACTTTCTTGAGGAGCAAATTTTTGATTTGGTTCTTCGGCTAACCCTAATCCCGGTGCTAAAAATTTTGTAAATAAGGGAATTTCTGGCTGAAAGTAAGCTTGATGTTTTTGATAAATATCTTGAAGAATATTCCGAATTGTGGGGTAATCTTGGCGGTTAAAATGCAGCACACCTCCATCATAACGCTGATATGCTGCGGGATTATAAAGAACTTGGAAACTAAAGGCAATTGCCACATTATTCAAGGCTTTGGTTAAGCTATCCATGAGGACAATTGCCCCGGATGATGTCACATGAAAATAAATTCGTCCTCCTCCTAAATCAGTATTTTGGGGAGATTGATTTTCTATTGCTGTATTACTTACTGCCACATAACAGCCATTTTGCAAGCGATTTTTAGGCATCCATATTGCTATTAATTCCCCCACTTTAGGGGACTTTTTCCGGGGTTGCAGATGACATTCTGGCTCAATATATAAGGTTAATCCATCCTTATTTACAGCCATACTACCATCAGGTTCAATTCTCAAAATCTGCCAATCTGGTTCATAATGACCTGTACCATGATTGCTATGATGTAGTTGTTCATAGAATTCTTCATCTACACCTAAACTATTATTTTCTAGGAAATTTATCTGAGATTGACAATTACTGTTTGTGGCTAAGACTGTTTGTAGTGAACCATTGTAATAAATACCATAGAGGAAATTTCTCAACAGTATATTCAAATATTTCTGTTTTAAAGAAGGTGAGTTTTGTTGAAACCTGTTTGCTATATTTGTGGGTAAGGCAAAAGGTTGATAATTGGGATGGTAAATACAAAAATTAGGTTCAATCTGGATATTATTGGCAATATCGAATAATGAATTGAGAATTTGATTGGTAGAGTCATCAAGCATTAATTTGTTTTGCACCTCAAATTTTCGGAAAATATATGGGAAATATCAGGTTTAGATGAGGCTGTATGGCATAATATTTCCAAGAAAATCGACCGCAGATAAACGCAGATAAACGCGGATAAGAAGGGATGAGTTCATGGATTTTATGATTCTGTTTAGCCTCACAATATGATGGAATCATTATTACTAACAACCGCGTAGACGAGTTTTTTCGTAATAAAGACGCACTAATTGTTGTTCTTTATGGGGTTGAGGAAGTTTCTGGAGTGTGGGGACAGATTGGAGGATTTCTGCGGCGGAGATGCCAAAAATCGTCAATACTGCCTGTTCTGGCACTGTTAAGAGGCTTTTAGCAACTTCGAGCATACACAGATTACTATTATCAAAGGATTTTTGGGATTCGATTCTGTGTTGAATTTGTTGAATTAATGCTAAACCTGCAAACTTAATTACCCGCAGAATGAAGTCTTGATGATATTCTAAAATCATGGGAAAAGCATCAAGATAAGCCTGAATTAAAGCTAAGATTGAAGGCTGTATTGCTTCTAGAGGAATCATGGCTAAATTTAAAGATTCTTCTAGGTCTAATGTTGGATCTACTACTAGGCTAGACAGCCACACGCCTAAATAACTGGCTAATAAGTTTCCTAAATCAAAAGCTGGATCTCCCCAACCGCAAGCTTCCCAGTCAATTAATTTTGTCAAGCAGTTATCTAGCTGTTCCCATCGGGAATGAACTAGAATGTTGCTTAATTGTAGATCATTGTGAGTTAAGCAAGATGGTTTCCAATCATAAGCTAAGTCAGCGATCGCTGATTCTAAACTTTCGTAACGCTGATACAGGAGATGAAATTGTAGTGCTTCGGTGGGAATTGTCCCAAATGTGTCTGGATTTATTGAGGGTATACCTTGAGCAGGATTGTAAAAATTATAGCGAAACTGTCCTGCGGGGGCAGTGGACATAAAATCACGATACTCACGTTTATTAAACGTGGCTCGGTGTAATCCTGCTAACGTATTACCAATCGCGCTGGCGATCGCTGTGGGGAACATACTACTCTGTTGATAAAATTTTCCTAACTCCACATATTCGCTGAAGTAGCTCCGCACCAGAATAGAATTCTCTTCATCAAAATGTAACAATGATAATGCGATCGCTCCAATATTACCAATCACTGGAAATTGCTGTAATAGTTGATGAAACAGCCATTCATTAAAGAGTTCATGGCAATTTTGCTCATTATTAATGTGACGTTCTTGTTTAATTAGCAGTTGGCGATTATCTGCCAGGATTACCAGTAAATTCCCATTTTTCTTGCTATTTTCTGGCAATACAGATTTATATGCAGCGCCATCTTCCGCGCTACACAGTCCTGCCTTGTGCAGATACTGGATAACATTTTGAGAAGACAGTGATAACAACATGAATTATTTCCTAGTTATTTAAATGGCTAAAGAATTACCGCAGTCAATATTGAGGTGGCTGTAGCAGTTCTTAAGTTAATGGTAAAAAATTTACGAACCATTGCTACTATCTACTAATATCCCATTTGTGTCAGAAAGACCTGCCAAAATGGCAATATTAGCTATTTTTCTACTTTCAAGTCTACGGAAGAAACTATAAAATCTTTACAATATCTGTAGTAGAGCTTTGCACCTTGAATCAAACATTACTGTTGCCAAAATAATTGCTGGTACATATCCAGTGAAAACAACGGTTACTTACATTTGTCAGTGATCCATGTTTCCTGTATGTATGTTAGCAATTTATCCTGACAATCAGTATTAGTTTACTTTTGTCCCCAATCCCCTCTAGTATAATATATAAATGGCTACACTTGTATTCCTGTAGGTATAAGAGTCAGGAGTCCAGGAGGTAGGAGCGCACGCTTCGCTATCAGGAGTATGGCTAACGCCACGCTACGCTATCAGGAGGTAGGGGCGCAGGGCCTGCGCCCATTCAGGAGTTCAGGAGAAAGAATTGGAGGGAGGCAAGAATAATATAAATTAGACACAAGTAATAGGACAGAATTAATTACACAATTGATTTTTCTGTTCCCTGTTCCCTGTTCCCTGTTCCCTTTTAACCAGTTGATTGATGGATCATCTACCAATGCTGACGGCAAATACTATATCTTATACAGCGGTGCAACTTTTACAACGCCAAGCTGCCTCTCTTTTACTGTACCAATCTGTCCTAGACAGCGACGTAGGCAGAGCGTTTCTGAATTTATTACAAACCATCCGTTATACTGATGCAGATGGGCGAGATTGCCTCCAGGCTTACGGTAGTTATTTCCAAGCTTTAGCCAACAGTCATCAAACCTGGGAAGAATATCTGATTCAGCAAATTCTGACTGCGGATAATCCTTTTAGCAAATTGGCACAACGAGAGGAGTTTAGGCAATTACCCTCGGCTTTAGTAGTGGCTGTGCAACATGATTTGCAAATATTACAAAGTTTATATGAATGTAATAGTGCAGTTTTAAGTGAGTGGGTACAAATGGCGACGCATTTACCGATTTCTCCTGTGGTTTGGTATCAAGAACCGGAAACCCTAGCAGGAGAAACGGGTTTAATGGTATCTCTTCCCCTGTTGGCAAATTGGGGTGATGCAGTAGCAGATTTAGCCGCTTATTATCAGCAATATGGAACTGGTTCATTTGCCCAATATAGAGCTTTCCGTTGGCAAAGTGGGCAGTTAGTTGGTATTACTTGTCCTGATGCGGTAAAACTGTCTACATTAGTGGGTTACGAGTGGCAAAAAGATGCTTTAGTCAAAAACACAGAGTTCTTATTGTCAGGCGAAACTGCATTGCACGTTTTACTGTATGGTAGTCGTGGTTCAGGTAAGTCTTCTTTAGTTAAATCTTTATTAAATGAATATAGTCATCGAAACTTGCGCTTAATAGAAGTTTCTAAGTCAGAATTGCCAGATTTACCAAAAATTGTCGAATTGTTGCGAGGTGTTCCCCAAAAATTTATTATTTTTGTAGATGATCTTTCCTTTGAAGAAGATGATAATAGTTTTAAAGCAATGAAAGTTGTTTTAGAGGGAAATGTAACTGCCAGACCGGAAAATGTAGTTGTATATGCTACGTCTAACCGTCGCCATTTAATCCGGGAATATTTTACTGATAGACCAGCCCCCAAGGATAACAATGAAGTTCATGGTTGGGATACAATGCAAGAAAAGTTGTCTTTTAGCGATCGCTTTGGTCTAACATTAACTTTTGAAGCCGCAGATCAAAAAACCTATTTACAAATAGTCCAGCACCTAGCAGCAAATATTAATATTTCTCCCGAAGATTTAGAATACAAAGCTTTACAATGGGCAACCCGTCATAATGGCCGTTCTGGCAGAACCGCAAGGCAGTTTATTGACTTTTTAAAGGCAGATTTAGCTGTATTTGGTGAAAATGTGAGGAATAATGACGTTAATTACTAATAATTCTAACAACTTGGCTACCATAAAACCTAGTAAGATACAACCAACTATAGTTAGTCATCGAGTCGTACTAGGAATAACCGCTTTTAGTGTCAGTTTTGGTTTAAGTCTTGTTCCTAATTGGGATATTTCTAGAGCCTTTTTTACGGGAATAATTACGGTATTAGCTACTTATGCAGCCGCATTTCTCGTTGATAAACGGCGAAGAAATGATGAGTGGAAAATGATTGGTTCTCTCCAAAGACGGATTCGAGATATAGAAGGGTTAAAATCGCGTATTCTCAAAGAAATACACCAATTAGAAGAATATAGAAATTTATTGTATGCAGAAACTCAGCAGTTAGAAAACCAAATTGGAGATTGTCGTAGTCAAAGAGATAGTTTACATCGAGATATCGGGACATTTGCGGCTCAAAAAAAGCAAATTGAAGCCGAAATTTATAATCTTAAAAATGAATTTGCACATTTAGAAAATAGTAATATAGAACTAAATAATAGTTGCAATAATTTGATTGCAGAAAAGCGACGATTAGAACTAAATTGTCACGCCTCCCGTGCTGAAATCAACCAAATTCAACCTCAAATTGATACAATCAAACAGCAGAAAAAAGAATTAGAAAATGATGTAATTTTGTTAGAAAGACTTAAACCACAACTAGAAGAAAAGCTTTATGAACTACGAATAGAAATTCAAAATCAAGAACTGGAAATTACTAAACAAAATAATCTACTAGTAGAAACAGGTATAACTAGAAATAATCTGGAAAATACGCTCAAATCATTACAGAATAAGACATTAGAACAAAAAACGGAAGTTAATCAACTACAAAATCAAATTTCTGTCTTACAAGATGAACGGGATTTATTACAAAATCAAGTTTGGGAATTACTTCAACAAGTGGAAACAATCAATCCCTCAACATTGCCCGATAATGAAGAAAATAATTTAGATTTGTTTCCTTTTGATGAATTATTAGAACCATTAGATCCAATAAAGGGGAAACATGATCACACCGAAAATTTACCAGCAAAATGGAATAATTTTTTCAACCATCTCCCCGGTTATGAAATTCAGGTTTTGAAAGCCATACTGGAACAAGACAACCCCAAAGCTACTATTAAAGAAATTGCTGAAGCTAATATTACTATGCCCAATCTTTTGATTGATGCTATTAATGAAATAGCTAGTAATACGATTGGTGAATTAATTATTGAAACCAATACTGAAGTTCCTGAAATTGTTGAAGAACATTTATTAAATGTGAAAACAATGATTACTAAATATTCAGAAATCAGTTACAGCAGAATTCAGGAGTAAACCTGGCTTTGTGTATAGGTTTCAATTGAGATTTTGTACCTAAAAATGATTTAAGGCAGAGTCTTTGAGAATTCATTCCCATACAGAGTATGGGAACGAGAGAAATGAGAAATTGAGAACCGGACAAGGTAATCACAATATTAATTGATCGTGAAATTCAGATTTTTGGGCGCAGGCCCTGCGCCCCTACTTTTGCTATGATGCTGCTTAGACATCAATTAAAATGTTGCCTGCTTCCACTTTAATAGGATAGGTTGGTAAGGTTTTTTCCGAGGAAACCATTGACAGCAATTTACCAACTACGGGTGGGAAGGGACACCAAGTTTTTACTTCTCCATTACCCAAGTCAAATGCACTGCGGTGGAAGGGACAAACTATCGCCCCATCTTCAATTTTTCCTTTCTTCAAAGACATTTTTAAGTGAGGGCAGGTATCATCTACAGCATAAAGCTGATTTTCGTGGTTTAAGAGTAAGATCTTGCGATCGCCCACTTTGACTACTTCCCGCGCACCAGCAGCCAGTGCGTTAGCAGCTAAAACTTGAGTCCAAGCCATGAGATTCTCCTTATTTTCAATAGACCTGTTCTTAGTTTCTCGCAATTGTGTCTTATGCGATCGCTAATAAGTACCTGTGCAAAATTTATTGAACATTTTCAAAATCACTAAACCCATCAATTTTGTAGGGGGCCAACCCCTGTGGTTGCCCCAAATACGGGGGTAGGGGCGCAGGGCCTGCGCCCAAAAGTCTGACTGCCCCCAGAAGAGTACCTAAAATTGAGAAATTTAGATTTAGGCAAACTCAATCGTGTTGACAAAATCTAAAATAGCTTTTCTCATTTTCTTCGCCTCTTCCTTCACAGAACGAGATATTTCACCATTTAAAAAGCTGCGTTGACTACTAACTATATACAAACATTCATTATTGACAAAAGACAGCAATCCTCTATAGGCATCTAATCTTATGCCATTATTGCCATTAGTTTCCTGCTTGGATATAGTTGAACCTTGAGGCATATTTACTAATACATAGTAATAAGTTTCTAAAGTATCTTGCCAATATTCTTTATATTTCACTTCCGCCGTAGGAACATGAGAAATAATGGCTTGAGGGACATATTTATCCACCAAAACTCTATGCAGATATACCTCATCTTCTTGGGATTCTAGATCATCAATTTCTTCTAGGGAGAGAGGATAATAATCAATTCTCAGTAAAGTCCCAGTATCGTCCGAAAAACTCACCATTCCTTCCTCAGTTTGCAGTGTTCCTCCCTGTTCAGAATTTACAGGAATAGGAACTATAAAGTTACCCAAAGGTGATTGATAAAATTGTTCACCAGCTTCATTGAAAATAACTGCTTCATATTCTTCCTCGACATATTCCTCCTCATCCCCAGCTTCTATTGAGGCAATTATCTCTTTGATAATTTCTTCTGCTTCTTCATCATCCAGTTCTAAAGCTATTTGTAGTTGTTTCAGAAAAACCTTTTTATTTGCCGGGATAATTAAATTTTCCGCATCTAAAAGCATAATCACTCCAGCCGCAAAACCATCTAAAACTGCCTCACCAGAAATCGCCGCATTAGCAGCATTAAACAAAGAACCTAATCCCACCTCTCCGGCAATTTCTATGAGTCTATCCACCGTTTCTAGCATTTCTTCTTCTGAGTATTCATCAAATATCTCAAACTCCCAAAGAATATCAGCTAAACTTTCGGCATCTATGTCTTCACTGCCAGAATCAACTATTGTTGTAATTACAGCGATTGCCGCTACCGCTTCTTGTGCATTTAATGATTCTTTGATCGTCTCTTTCGATTTGAAAATATAATCATACTTTGTCATAACTTCTATCTCCTCAATTAATTTGTTGTTTGTACTCAATTACTAGGTTGAGAAATCCGGGTTTCAATATCTTCCAATGTCCGCAATAATAGGCGATTTGCCTGTAATTGCCAACCCCATTTCTGAATCCTAAAGGCTGCTACAGTCCCCCCAATAGCTGCTAATAAGCCAATGGGTTGATTCAGGGAAATACCCAATAACAAACCCAAACCAGCAATTCCCCAAAATGGCAAAGCTACGGTTTGTCTTTGCTCTTCCACAATTTCTGCAATTTTACCAGATGGTATTGTAGCTAATAATGTCGCTTTTAGTTGCCTCTGTTCTGCTAATGGTACTGATAGACTAATCTTGCGGCGGAGTTTTTCCATTTTGCGGGCATCAGTGCTATACTCCGTAAGTTCATCTTCTGCCATTTTTAGCAGTCGTTCTAATTGTGACATAGTAGATTAAGTTTTTTGACTGTATTAGAGCTATTATTCTATATTTGTGGACAACAAGATCCCCGACTTCTTAGAGAAGTCGGGGATCTAACTCGAAAAACCCCTGAAGAACATCATGAAAAAAACTTGGTTTCGATTAGGCATAATAAGCATATTTCTACTTTCCTTGAGCTTACGTTTTTGGGGACTAAGCCGATTTAATACTTTAGTATTTGATGAAGTTTATTTTGCTAAATTTGGTAACAACTATCTGACCCATACACCATTTTTTAATGCTCATCCACCATTAAGTCAATATCTGATTGGGTTAGGGATTTGGATGAGTCAATACATTCCTATTGGTCGAGATACTGTCAATAGTCTCACAGATTCTTTATTATCTCCTTGGAATTATCGGTGGGTAAATGCGCTCACTGGTTCATTAATTCCCGTAATCGTGACTTTATTAACTTATCAATTTAGTTATCGTCATCGGTTTGCTTTGTTAGCAGGATTTTTTACAGCCTGTGATGGATTATTTTTAGTAGAATCTCGTTATGCTTTAAGTAATGTTTATATAGTTATCTTTGGTTTACTCGGACAATGGTTATTATTGTTGGCATTAGATCAGCAAAAACAAAACCGTTGGTTGTGGTTAATTCTCTCTGGTATTAGTTTTGGTGCTTCTATTGGTACAAAATGGAATGGTTTATGGTTTTTAGCGGGTGCTTATGGTGTATGGATAGCAGCCTGGATAATTCGCTGGTTGCAATATGAAGATCATCCATCTCGTAGTCCATTATTTTCTTGTTTACGGTTTTTTAATTCTGCCAATGATTCCCCAACGGATACTATAAAATCACCCTTGCAAAATCTGACAAAAATAAATATTTGGCAAATGGGTTCTTATTTAGGAATTATTCCCGCAGTTATTTATAGTCTGATTTGGATTCCTCACCTCCAACTAGATAAAAGATATGGATTTATTGAAGTTCATAAACAAATTTTACACTTTCATCTGCAATTAGGTGGTAATAGTCCTAGCGTTCATCCTTATTGTGCTGCATGGTATAAATGGCCATTGTTAACTCGACCAATGGCTTATTATTATCAAACTGCTCAAAGTACCAAGGATTCCTTACCTGTATTTGGACCGCCCTTACCTGATGGTGCTGGTAAAGTAATTTATGATGTTCATGCTATGGGGAATCCTTTTCTATGGTGGTTTGGTTTAGCTGCAATGATCTTTCTAATTGGTATGGTAATCATCACAATTACGATGCCGATAATTGAAAAAAAGCGGTTATTTATCCCGAAAAATCTCGGCGTTGATACTTGGATTGGCTTATTTTTAGTCATAAATTATGGGGCTAATCTCCTCCCTTGGGTGGAGGTAACAAGGTGTGTTTTTATCTATCATTATATGTCTGCGGTTGTATTTACATTTATAGCGATCGCTTGGGTTGTTGATCAATGTCTGCTGAGTTATTATCGGCAAATTCGGGCAGTAGGTGTGACTATAACTTTTATCATTGTCGCTGCTTTCATTTTTTGGATGCCTATTTATCTAGGTTTACCTATCTCTCCTGATGGTTATAGAATGCGGATGTGGTTTAGTTCTTGGATTTGATAGAAATTTCTTAATATATATACACAAATCCTGTAGCTTCAATCATGTAAATTTTTACATTTCTTATCTATATATTTGGTGACAGCTAGTTCTTCTGTGTAAGAATATTAGGTAAGGGCAACTATAACTGTGGGCTTTGCCACTATCAGAGGTACTGAATCGAAAAGAATTTTTATAGGTGTGAGGAGTTTAGATTAAACCTACAGGTTTTATGCTCCAAAATTATAGGGAAAGGGTTTTATGGATATCAATGTCAAGCAGCAGCATATTAATATCACCAGCTTAAAAGAAGCACCAATACATTTGGTTAGTGAAATTCAGCCTCATGGGGTTTTGTTAGTCTTACAAGAGCCAGATTTACAAATATTACAAGTTAGTCAAAATACTTTCAGCACTTTTGGCATATCGCCAGAAGATATGCTGCAACAGGAATTAGAAGATTTACTAGATCCTTACCAAATCCAGAAAATTAAATTTTGGTTGTCAGAAGAAAATCTGGATTTTATTAATCCTACAAAAATTTGGATTAGGAAACAGGGGGATGAATATACAATATTTGATGCCACTTTCTATCGTAACTCTGAAGGATTTTTAATCTTAGAATTAGAACCTACAGCATCTCAAGAAAATATTCCTTTCTTGAGTTTTTATCATTTAGCTAAATCCTCAATTAATCGCTTAGAAAAAAGTAAAAGTCTCCGTGATTTCAGTCAAATAATTGTGCAAGAAATCCGCAAAATAACCGGATTTGACAGAGTGATGTTATATAAATTCTGTGATGATGGACATGGTTCTGTGATTGCTGAAGAAAAAATAGCTACTTTAGAGTCTTATTTAGGATTACATTATCCAGAATCAGATATTCCTCAGCCAGCACGACAATTATTTCTAGAAAATTCTATTAGAGTTATTCCCGATACAAATATTCAATCATCAGCCGAACTTTTCCCTAGAATTAACCCAGTTAGCGGACAACCCATTGATTTAACTAATTCAATTCTCAGAAGTGCTGCACCATGTCATCTAGAATATTTACATAATATGGGCGTGGCTGCATCTTTGACAATTTCCTTAATTAAGGATCACAAACTTTGGGGTTTAATTGCTTGTCATCATCAATCACCCAAATATGTTTCCTATGAATTACGAAAAGCTTGTGAATTTTTAGGAAGAATCATATTTTCAGAAATTTCTGGCAAAGAAGAAACTGAAGATTACGACTATCAGCTAAATTTAAGCCATATTCAATCACTATTGGTTGAATATATGTCTCAAGAACCGAACTTTATTGATGGTTTAGTCAAAAATCAAATAAATCTGCTCAATTTAACTAATGCTGAAGGTGCAGCCATCTATTTTGGTGGAAAATATACTCTGATTGGTAATACTCCTCAAGAAGAAGAATTGAATTTTTTAGGAGAATGGCTGAGAAACAATGGAGAAGACGAGGTATTTTTCACTGATTCTTTACCGCAAATCTATCCAGACGCGATTAGCTTTAAAAATGTTGCGAGTGGTTTATTAGCTATCCCCATTTCTGGGAAAAATTATGTATTATGGTTTCGACCAGAAATGATTCAAACTGTGAATTGGGGTGGAAATCCCCATCAGGCTTTTTCAGTTGATGAATCCGCAGGAAATGTCCATTTGTCTCCCCGCAAATCATTTGATTTATGGAAAGAAATAGTTCAATTAACATCCTTACCCTGGCAAAATGTAGAAATTCAAACTGCATTAGAATTGCGAAAATCAATCATTAATATTGTCCTCCGTCAAGCTGAAGAATTAGCTCAATTAACTGAAGATTTAAAACGTTCTAATGCAGAATTGAGAAAATTTGCCTATGTCGCTTCCCATGATTTGCAAGAACCATTAAATCAAGTAGCCAATTATGTGCAACTTTTGGAAATGCGCTATGAAGCAGAACTAGACGCAGATGCAAAAGAATTTATTGGTTATGTTGTCGAAGGTGTAATTTTAATGCAGACGTTAATTGATGACGTACTCGTATACTCCAACGTAGATACATTAGGAATTACTTTTCAAGTTACGGCAGTCGAAACAGCTTTAAATCGAACCTTGAAGAATTTACGTCAACGCATTGTGGAAACCGGCGCAATTATTACCCATGATCCCTTACCCGCAGTTATGGCTGATGAAACACAGTTAATCCAGCTATTTTTGAACCTCATTGGTAACGCGATCAAATTCCACGGTAGTCAATCACCAAGGATTCATATTAGTGCGAAAAGATTGGAAGATGAATGGTTATTTTCAGTTCAAGATAACGGGATTGGCTTAGATCCGCAATTTAGCGATCGCATTTTTACTATCTTTCAACGTCTACACACCAGAGATAAATATCCGGGTACAGGAATAGGTTTGGCTATTTGTAAGAAAATAATTGAATGTCATCGTGGACGAATCTGGGTAGAGTCACAACTCGGTCGGGGTGCGACCTTTTACTTTACAATTCCCGTCAGAGGTTGTGATCATGAGCGTCAAAATGGCAGAAACACACAAAATTATCTTTTTAGTGGAGGACAATAAGGCTGATATTCGTCTCATTCAAGAAGCATTAAAAACCAGTTTATTACCTCATCAAGTAATCACAGTTAGGGACGGTGTAGAAGCTATGAATTACCTCCATCAAGAAGGAGAATATGCTAACGCACCACGTCCTGACTTGATTTTATTAGACTTAAATTTACCCAGAAAAGATGGTAGAGAGGTATTAGCAGAAATTAAATCCGATCCTCAACTCAAACGCATTCCCGTCGTCATTTTAACAACCTCAAAAAATCAAGATGACATTTTCCATAGTTACGACTTACACGCTAATTGTTATATTACCAAATCTCGTAACCTGAGTCAATTATTCCAAATCATCCAGAGTATTGAGAAATTTTGGTTTTCTACCGTTACCTTACCATTAGAATAAAACTACCGAATCAGGAGGTAGGGGCGCAGGGCTTGCACCCACTCAGGAGTCAGGAAGAAGAAAGAATCAGGAATAATAGTTTTTTACTTTCTGGCTCTTACTGTAAATTTTATATCTCCTACAAGTGGATACTACTACATTCAATATATCCTTGAAAACTAATCTAATCAAAGTCTATTTAACCAAGAACTCGCAAAAGGTAAAACCAGGAAATGATTACCGCAACTTCCACACTAAAAATCCTCTTAATTGAAGATAACTTAGCAGAAGCCAGGTTATTGCAAGAGTTTATTAAACTCACAAAATCTCAAAATTTTGGTTTAGTTCACGTCCAAAGACTTCAAGACGGAATCAAACAATTAAATAGCCAAAAATACGACGTAATTTTATTAGATTTGACCCTTCCTGACAATCAAGGATTATCTTCCATCCCTCAGTTTTTACAGTGACTTTGCCGATAACAAAATAGATCCCCGACTTCTTAGAGAAGTCGGGGATCTAGGGGATCTGGTTATTATTAAACTACAGCTTCGACTTTTTCCTTCACAGGTACATAAGGTTTTTCCGCACCTTGGGCTAAATACGCAGCTAATTGACTTTCGATTTCATCGCGGACAATTTGCCGATATTCCATAAAATGCTCAATGTGGGCGCAGGTAGAAACGTATTGTTCGATTACCTTGGGATTATGCTTGAGAATGCTAAACAAATGATGCCAGAATTTCCAGCGAGTTTGTCGTTTAAATCCTTGTCGCCAAATTACAATTAGTAAGGCTCTGACAACTACCCATTCTGGTGTTTTTGCCGGTGCTGTCCACTTGGGAGAACCCAACATCATAAAACAGCGATAGGTGCGATCCAAGTAAGCAGCCGGGTCATATAAAGCACAGAAGGCTTCCACATATTCCCTAGCCAATTCTTCTAGGGGACGGGTAGGAATAAAATTCATCAATGTGGTTTGATTGATGTTCCCGTCTTGGTTTTCTCGCAATCTGCCTTCTTTGGTTAAACGATGCCACAGCGCAGTATTGGGTAACGCCTGTAACATTGCAAAGGTAGTAGAAGGAATAGCTGCGAGTTCGGCAAAACGGACAATGCGATCGCCTGCACCCGCTTTTTCACCATCAAAACCAATAATAAACCCAGCCATTGGCCGCAGTCCAGCCTTAATAATGGTTTCCACCGACTCAGTTAAGGAACTGCGAGTATTTTGAAACTTCTTAGTTAGTTGTAAACTATCTTCATCTGGGGTTTCAATCCCCAAAAATACCGCTTTAAAGCCACAATCAACCATCAACTCCATCATTTCTTGGTCTTGCGCCAAATCAATGGAAGCTTCGGTGTCAAAATTGAACGGATATTGATGATCTTCCATCCAAACTTTTAACTCTTTCAGCAACAACTTCACATTTCGCTTGTTGCCAATAAAGTTATCATCCACCATAAACACACCCCGCCGCCAACCCAAATCATAGAGATAATCTAATTCGGCTAACAGTTGTGCAGGTGTTTTAGTTCGGGGTTTGCGTCCATATAAAACAATGATGTCGCAAAATTCGCACTGGAAGGGACAACCCCGGGAAAACTGCACCGACATCATATCATAGGCATTAAACTCTAATAAATCAAAGCGGGGAATAGGTGTACTGGTAACATCAGGTTTTTCAGCAGCCCGGAAAACTCCCGATTTTTCTCCCCGTTGCACAGCTTCCACAAACATGGGTAAAGTCAGTTCCCCTTCATCAAGAATCAGGTAATCTGCCCCTGCTGCTTCGACTTCATGGGGTGTAGAGGTAGGATAAGGACCACCCAAAGCCACCAGCTTACCGCGTCTTTTCGCTTCCCGAATTTGCTCAAGTAAGTCTTGTTTTTGGACAATCATGGCGGAGAAAATCACCATATCTGCCCATGCCCATTCTTCCTCAGTAGCAGCGCGGATGTTACGATCTACAAGCTTAAACTCCCACTCTTGGGGCAAAATTGCCGCTACCGTCACCAAACCCAATGGTGGCAACAAAACCTTTCTGTCAACTAGCGCCAGAATTTTCTCATAAGACCAAAATGTACTTGGAAATATTGGATAAACTAGCAAAACACGCATAGTATCACCCCTCACGATTTATTTGTGATCTAACTGTAACTAAAATTCAGACTAATTGACTTTTTTCTCAAGCCTGTTGTATGTGAGAATGTCAGAATCAAGATGTCCAGGATTTAAGGATTTACAGGATGAAGACAGTAATTTTCTCACTAATTACGTATCATCACTTGTGTAAACCTCGACTTGATACTTCCTTCCCATTCCAAAATTACTCATGTTTTTTCTCTGTGTTCTCTGTGCCTCTGTGGTTCGTTATTAAAAATTTAGGTAATTTAATAGTAGGATAAGAGTAACTAGCAACTTGGGTGAAGATAATTTTTTATGGATAGTACAAGTTCGGAAAATATTAAATCTAAATATAAGCTAGGTCAGTTTGTTCTGGGAAAAGTAGAATTTCATACACCCTTTGGCGTTTTTGTCAATATTGATGATTCTTTAGCAAAGGTTAGTTTCAGGACGCTCGATTTTACGTCATGCTGGTACATGGGTAGGGGAAATTAAATTTCAACTTTCAAAACTTTGACTAAGAAACCCCATTTATCTGCTGCTTCCTCAATAATTTTTGCTGTTGGTTTACCAGCACCATGTCCTGCCTTCATGTCAATTCTAATTAATACAGGTGCATCACCACCATGCGCTGCTTGTAAAGCCGCAGCAAATTTAAAACTGTGAGCAGGTACTACACGATCATCATGATCTGCTGTAGTAATTAACGTAGCTGGATAAGCTGTTCCCGGCTTCAGATTATGCAAAGGTGAATAAGCATATAAAGTTGCGAATTCTTCTGCGTTTTCTGAAGAACCATATTCAGCCACCCAAGCCCAGCCAATGGTAAATTTATGGAAGCGCAACATATCCATAACGCCTACTGCGGGTAGGGCTGCACCAAACAAATTAGGGCGTTGTGTCATGCAAGTACCCACCAATAAACCACCATTACTACCTCCACCAATAGCTAATTTTCCAGGTTGGGTGTAATTATGGGCAATTAACCATTCAGCCGCAGCAATGAAATCATCAAAAACGTTTTGCTTTTGCAATTTCATTCCTGCTTGATGCCATTCTTCTCCATATTCACCACCACCACGTAAATTAGGAACAGCATAGACTCCTCCCATTTCTAGCCATATTAAAAGGCTAACAGAAAAACTTGGTGTTAAGGAGATATTAAACCCACCATATCCATAGAGGTAAGTAGGATTGTTACCATCTAATTTAATTCCTTTTTTGTGAGTAATAAACATTGGCACTTTTGTACCATCTTTACTTGCATAGAAAACCTGTTTTGTCTCGTATTCATCAGCATTGAAATCTACTTCTGGCTGACGGAAAAGTTCACTCTTACCTGTTTTCATGTCATAACGATAAATAGTTCCAGGGGTAGTAAAGCTGGTAAAACTATAAAATGTTTCTGTATCATACCGTTTACCACTAAATCCGCTGGCTGCACCAATTCCGGGTAATTCTACTTCTCGAATAAAATTACCTTTGAGATCAAATATCTTAATTTGGCTATGGGCATCTTGTAAATAATCAGCCACAAATTGATTATTTAAGACACTGACACTTTCTAATGTTTCTACTGCTTGAGGAATAATTTCTTGCCAATTTTCGGGAGTTGGTTTTCTCGTGTCAATGGCAATAACTCTACCTTTTGGAGAATTGAAATCTGTGCGAAAGTAGAAAACATAATCGTCATTATCAATGAAGCTATAATTTGCTAAAAATTGGTTAATTAGTTCGATGACTTCAGAATTTTGATTTGTTAGATCCTTGTAAAAAACTAAGTTTTTGGAGTCAGTTCCTAGCCAGATTGAAATTATCAAATATTTGCCGTCTTCCGTGACATTCCCAGTAAAACCCCATTCTTTTTCATCAGGACGATGGTAAATTAAGATGTCTGTTGATTGGGGTGTACCAAGTTGATGATAATAAAGTTTTTGGTAATAATTAACATCTTCTAATTTGGTTTTTTCATTTGGTTCATCATAACGACTGTAGAAAAACCCTTGATGATCATGAGTCCAAGAAGCACCGGAAAATTTAATCCATTGGAGATGATCTTGTAAATCTTCACCTGTGGCAATATTTCTAACTTTCCATTCTTGCCAATCTGAACCAGAACTAGATAAACCATAGGCTAAAAGTTGACCATTTTCACTGATGGAAATTCCTGAAAGGGCAATTGTACCATCTTCTGAAAGTTGATTAGGATCAAGTACAATTCTTGGTTCTGCATCTAAAGTTGGCAGAGTATAGAGGACACTTTGATTTTGCAGTCCATCATTTTTGAAATAAAAGTAACTTTCACCTTCTTTAAAGGGAGTTCCATATTTTTCATAATCCCAAAGTTTTGTTAGCCGCTGTTTGATTTTTTCTCTGGCAGGAATTTCGTTTAAATAGCTAAAGGTAACTTGATTTTGGGCTTCTACCCAAGCTTTTGTTGCTTCTGTATCCGGGTCTTCTAAGGCTCTGTAAGGGTCGGCGATCGCCATTCCGTGATAATTATCCACCTGCTCACTTTTGCTAACAGTAGGATAGGTCAGAGGTTGGTTAAAGTTAGACATAAATTTAGGATAAATTGTACTAAATTGCTAATACCAATTTTATATGAGTCCGCACAAAATCATCAAATCTGTTAATTCATCTGCGTTTATCTGCGGTCAATTATTTCTGATCTCTGATTCTATGCAGATTCATCTTAATTTGGTATAAATTAATTAATAACATAAAAAAGCCATTATTTGCAATATTGACTCGTTCTCAAACAAGAAAGATAAGAATGTTACTAACTGAAGGTATCGCTGAGAATTTATTCATCTCTTCATGATTTTGACAGAATCACTAAGTAGGTTGGTGTTGAAAATTGTCGTTGGGGCAAGGGAACAGGGAACAGGGAACAGGAAGAGAGTTTTGAGTGATTTTACTTTTCTTCACATACCTTTAAATTTTTCTGTTCACCTACTTAAGTAGGTTGGCGTTGAAAATTGTCGTCATAGCAAGGCAAGAGGCAAGAGTAAAGAAGTTTTCAGCGATTTTACGTTTCTTTACACAGTTTAGTTTTATTGTATTCACCTACTTATCTTTTTGCGACCAAATAGCATTATGATCAATAGCGATTAATTTGTGTAACCTGGAGATAAAATTGGCGGTAATGCAAAAATTCGCTCAATCTGTAGCTTTGATGCCACCAGCAAAAATTTTTACTGTGGGACTATCTTTCTCTCTGGTAACGGGACTTTATGCTTGTGGTAAGGGAGAAAATTCTGGTATCAATCTTAAAAATTTCAATATTGGTGCTAATGTAACACAGATTCAAGAAATTACCAAAAAAAATCAGGACACGACAGTTTACATTCAAGGTAAAGTAGAAAAGTATGCTCCATTAATCAAGAAAAAATCATATCAAATTAACGACTCAACTGGGAAAATTTGGGTAATCACTAATCAGGGCAATTTCCAAGTCGGAGAACAGGTAGTATTGAAGGGTAATGTTCAGTATCAAAGTGTCCCTTTGGCTGGTAGAGAATACGGTGAAGTTTATTTAGAGGAAAAGTAATTTATGAACAGTCAACTAGCTTATGTAGCCGTTGCCATTCTCTATCGAGAGAATAAGTTTTTAATGCAATTACGGGATAATATTCCTAATATTATAGCTCCTGGTTGTTGGGCTTTATTCGGTGGACATATAGAACCAGGAGAAACTCCAGAAATAGCTGTTCAGCGCGAGGTTGTCGAAGAAATTGGTTATGAGTTGACTGATTTTACAAAATTTGGAATTTATAGCGATGAAAAAGCTGTGCGTTATGTATTTCAAGCACCATTGTTAGTCCCAGTGAGTCAACTTGTACTTTCTGAAGGGTGGGATTTAGATTTATTAACAGCAGCAGATATTGACAAGGGTGAATATTATTCTCAAAAAGCCGGAGATATTAGACCTTTAGCAACTTTACCTCAGAAAATTATGCTGGATTTTATCAAAACTCTATAGTCTGATAATCCGATTCACAAACTTTTTGAGTTTTCCAGACATTTTGCCAAAATTATATTAAGTAGGTGAACACAATAAAACCAATCTATGTAAAGAAAAGTAAAATCCCCCAAACCCTCTTCACTCTTGCCTTTTGCCTTTTGCCTTGCCATAACGACGATTTTCAATGCTAACCTACTTATTAATAAATGCCATGCAGCCAGTAAAAAGTCTACCAAATTTACCCAAATGGTTAAACATAGGATTAGCCTTTCCTGTGATTCTTTTAAATGGATGGTTATTAATTCAATTCATTAACTATTTTCAGCCTTTGGTTAGCGTTATTTCCGTTGCTATTCTTCTGGCTTTTGTACTAGATTACCCCATTCAACTTCTCCAAAAACGGGGAGTACCTCGAATTTTAGCAGTTGTAGTGGTATTGCTGTTATCTATTATTATTTTGGGTGCTGTAGGTGTAATTCTCCTACCACTTATTCTGGAACAATTGAATGAGTTAGCTAATCTTCTTCCCTATTGGATAGAATCGGCAACTCAACAAATAGAAGCTTTGCAAAATTGGGCAGCTACTCAGCAACTACCAGTAAATTTAAGTGGATTAGCAGGTGAAATTTTAGGAAAAATATCAAGTCAATTGCAATCTTTTACTGGGAAAATTTTAGGTTTTGCTTTCGATACTATTGGCAATTTATTGAATTTATTAATCACCATAGTTTTGACTATTTATTTAGTATTGAATGGGGAAAGTTTATGGAATGGCATTTATCTTTGGTTTCCCCCAGAAACAGCGAAAAAGGTGCGAGAATTACTGCGAGAAGATTTTAATAATTATTTCATTGGTCAAGCTACTTTAGGGGCTATTTTAGCCGTATCCATAACATTGGCTTTTGTCGTTTTACGAGTGCCTTTATCACTACTTTTTGGCATAGGAATTGGTTTGTTTTCCCTATTTCCTTTTGGTACTGGTATTGGTATTGGTATTGTTAGTTTATTAATAACTTTAAAAGACTTTGGTTTAGGGTTAGAGGTTGCGGCTATAGGTGTGGCTATTGATCAAATTAATTCTAATATTATTGCCCCACGTATTTTAGGAAATTTAACTGGTTTAAATCCTGTATGGGTGGTAATTTCTTTATTAATAGGCGCAAAGTTAGGCGGTGTATTGGGGTTATTGGTTGCTATTCCTCTTGCTAGTTTTATTAAAGATATCGCTGATACTTGGCGTAATGGTAAATTTAATAAAACTGCTGTTGATAGTGAGTAAATGACAACACCTTTATTTCCTGATTTTGTTTGTCTTGTTGGCAGTTTATTTGTTTAAATTGATAAAAATGTCTGGGACACAATTCCCCAACTTTTAATTAGATTGGGGGAAAATAGTATTCTGTAGGTACAGGCACAAAAATCAAGAAAGTGATTACAATACTCAAGGTGAAATCTAATTCTCTTGAGTGACTAAAGTTATGGAAAATTTTGTTTTTTACAACCCAGTTAAAATCCTGTTTGGTAGGGGTCAAATCGCTAATATTGGTTCAGAAATCCCGGCGAACGCGAAAATTCTGATTACTTACGGTGGTGGTAGTATTAAAGCTAATGGGGTTTATGATCAAGTAAAATCGGCATTGGCTGGTAGAAATGTATTTGAGTTCGGCGGTATTGAACCCAATCCTCATTTTGAAACTTTGATGCAGGCGGTTGAGTTAATCCGCAAAGAAGGTATTGATTTTCTGTTGGCTGTGGGTGGTGGTTCTGTTGCAGACGGGACTAAGTTTATAGCGGCTGCTGTTCCTTTTGTGGGCGACCCTTGGGATATTTTAGCTCATGGCGCACCGGTAACGACGGCTTTACCAATGGGGGTGGTTTTGACTTTACCTGCAACTGGTTCAGAAATGAATACAAATTCAGTTGTGACTAAGTGGGAAACTAAAGAAAAGTTATTTTTCGCTAGTCCCTTGGTGTTTCCGAAATTTTCCGTTCTTGACCCAGAAACAACTTTCTCCCTGCCTCCTCGGCAAATTAGCAATGGTATTGTTGATGCTTTTACTCATGTGATGGAGCAGTATTTGACCTATCCGGTGAATGCACCATTACAAGACCGCATGGCTGAATCAATTTTACAAACTTTGATTTCAGAAGGACCAAAAACTTTAGCTAATCCTACAGATTATGATGCGCGAGCAAATTTGGTTTGGTCGGCGACAATGGCATTAAATGGGTTAATTGCGGCTGGTGTGCCTCAAGATTGGACGACTCACATGATAGGCCATGAGTTGACAGCGTTGCATGGTATGGATCATGCTCAAACTTTGGCGGTTGTGTTACCTGGAACTTTGACGATTAGACGCGATCGCAAGTGGCAAAAACTTCTACAATATGCAGATAGAGTTTGGCAAGTTGTCGGTGGTTCGGAAGAAGAACGGGTAAATGCCGCAATTACTAAAACTCGTGATTTCTTTGAATCAGTTGGTGTTCGCACTCATTTATCTGATTATGGTGTGGGAGTAGAAACTATTCCCGCAGTTATCAAAAATTTAGAAAAACATGGGATGACCGCTTTGGGGGAAAATAAAGACGTTAACCCCCAAGTTGTGGAACAGATTTTAGCTCTTTGCGCTTAAAAGTTAAATCCGTAGGTCAAATGGTGTTAACTTAAGACCTGGCGAATGGAATTCGCTGCTACACAAACAAAGTCCGCCTGCGCGGACTAAGGAAAAATCAAGGATTTGAAACCCACGCAGGTGGGTTTTACCTGTGTAGACGCGGTTTCTAACCGCCCGTTTAACGTATTTCATTTGCATAAAATCTCTGAGTAATGAAATGATAGAGTTATAATTGAGTAGTAATACTGAATATAGTATTTACCTGTAATTTCAGAAAACTTAGAGAAGGGGAATCGGTGAATGTACAAGATTTATTTGGCTATGATTACAATCAAAAGCAACCCTGCAACAAGCAAGCTTGTTTAGAGCAAACTTGTTAAGAGACTTCCAAGAAATAAATTATCCTAAGAAACGAACCACAGAGGCACAGAGTACACAGAGAGAGAATTTCTGCATCAGTTTTGGGACATTTTTTTATTTGGAAGTCTCTAAAAGCAAATTTGTCAGGAGCTTTCCTGTTACAAGCAAACCTATCAGGAGCTAATCTGTCAGAAGCCAATTTGTCAGGTGCAGACCTTACCGCAGCAATGATGCCTGATGGCACAATTCATCCTTAAAGATAGAACCAAAATAAATAGTCAAATACGTGATCAAAATTCTGATTCTGACAACTGAAACATTCAAAAATCAAGCTACACCATAACCAGTATAAGGACGTTTGTAAGGTGGTTGTAAACCAAAAACTATATCTTCTTTTTGTATTCCCATATTTACAAGTTCTTGAGCTAAATCTGATTCTGTCATGTTTTGTTGAATCCAGATTTTGTTATCTTTAATATCGAAATGAATGACGCTATGATAAACTCTTCTTAAATCATCCCAACCAACACGCATAAGTTGATAATGATCATGAGTAGTATCAAAAATCAGTTCATTATCTATTTCGTCATATTTGGGCTTAAATTTACCATGTTCTTTGAGGATGGTTTGAATACACTGACGATAATGTTCTATGTTGGCCATTGTATTATTACCTCCTGATCTGGATTATATACTATGATTCTAACTTGATATTTTTTTACAGTAATTTTAGCAAATCGAGTTTGAAAAAAAGAAATATAAGCATCTTTGGGAACAGCTAAATATAATTCTCTTTCTGACTCAATTTCTTCTAACATAGTTTGATAATTAAGAAATTGTCCTAATGCTGTATGAAATTCACTTACTGCTGAGTTACTAGCAAAACTTTTGATTTCTACAGCAATTTTTTGTTCTCCTTTTTCTGCGGCTATTAATCTTTCTGCACCCAAATCAATTCTAAAGGTTATCTCCTCTAATTCTACCTCTAAGGGATCATCTGTAATTATCCATCCTTCTTTTTCTAATGCGGTTCTAACTGCTTGATGAAATAAATCTCTTGCTGACATAGATATTTTATTGTTTCAATTAAAAATAACACTATCACGGCTATCGTAGCAATTGTCGCTGCTGCTATCATTAACGAAAAACTATTAGCAAATGTCTCTTTTGGTCACGACAAAGCTAATTATAGAACGCTTATAATTACGATTAAGCTGTAAATAGAAAAAGCTTAAACAAATCATGTTACTCGTCAATCAAGATCAAGCTAAAGCTGAAGTGAAAATTGGAAAAGCTGTAAGAGACTTCCAAATAAAAAAATGTCCCAAAACTGATGCAGAAATTCTCTCTCTGTGTACTCTGTGCCTCTGTGGTTCGTTTCTTAGGATAATTTATTTCTTGGAAGTCTCTAAGTGCGATCGCTACTAAGGTAGAATATTCAAAGTCCAGTAAAAACTTCCCTACCACCCCCAGTGGTAATTGGCTAAAGTCCCATTATGCTGGGAAGTCTTTGTTGTTTGTGGTAGCTTCAAACCCAAAGGAAGTCAGGAAAACCACAATTAGCGGCAGCAAAACTCTAAATGTACCTGTTCCTACGGCTAACAGGTTCCAAAATTGGCATTTTTGAGATTCCAGTTTAGCTTGGACATTGGCTATGACTTCATACATTTGTTTTTCTGGTAGTACAATTATCAGTAAAAATTAATCTAATAACTATAGTTTCTTGTTAAGTTAAATTAAATCACAGTGATAATTACCCCAAATTTATCGGGTAAGTTGAGTTTTTGTATCAAATGAGCAGGGTTAACGGAGTAATACAGACAATGCAGCAACTTGTAGACCAAATTAAAACAATTGATTTTCAAAGTGAAATATATAAAGATGCTTATAGCCGCATCAATGCCATTGTAATTGAAGGGGAACAAGAAGCCCACGAAAATTACATTACATTAGCTCAACTACTGCCGGCACAGGAAAAGGAACTAATTGCCCTCTCGAAAATGGAAAGTCGCCACAAAAAAGGGTTTGAAGCCTGTGGACGGAACTTAAAAGTGACTCCAGATTTAGAATTTGCGAAAAAGTTTTTCTTGGGACTACATGAAAATTTCCAAACCGCAGCCAAAGAAGGTAAAGTCGTGACTTGTCTTTTGATTCAATCATTAATTATCGAATGTTTTGCGATCGCTGCCTACAATATCTATATTCCCGTGGCTGATGATTTTGCTCGTAAAATCACAGAAGGGGTAGTAAAAGAAGAATACAGCCATCTCAACTTTGGTGAAGTGTGGTTGCAAAAAAACTTTACAGAATCCAAAGCCGAATTAGAGCAAGCTAACCGCCAAAACCTGCCTCTAGTATGGAGAATGCTCAATCAAGTAGCAGATGATGCCAAAGTTTTAGCTATGGAAAAAGACGCTTTAGTAGAAGATTTTATGATTCAATATGGTGATGCCCTAAGTAACATTGGCTTCACTACCCGTGATATCATGCGTCTTTCTGCCTACGGACTTGTAGCCGCTTAAGAATGCCCTTGGGGTGACAACTATGTTACCCCAAGGGAAGTAGGGGAGGTAGGGGAAGTAGGGGAGGTAGGGGAAGTAGTCAACCGTCAACTGTGAACATTGACCCCTTATGTAGTATTTTTAATAGTTAGATACTATAGTTTGCGATTTCTCTCAAATTCAAGACTCAAATCCAAAGTTGGTATTGCTCACTAATTCCACAGTTTTGCACGACAGCACACGCCTAATATATCACTCCATGTTTGGTTTAATTGGACATCTGACTAGTTTAGAACACGCTCAATCAGTAGCTCAAGAATTGGGATATCCAGAATATGCCGATCAAGGGCTAGACTTTTGGTGTAGCGCCCCGCCGCAAATAGTTGATCATATCACTGTCACCAGTATCACCGGGCAGAAAATAGAAGGAAAGTATGTAGAATCATGCTTTTTACCGGAAATGCTGGCTAATCGCCGCATTAAAGCCGCAACACGCAAAATTCTTAATGCTATGGCTCATGCTCAAAAGCATGGCATTGATATTACAGCCTTGGGTGGATTTTCCTCAATTATTTTTGAGAACTTTAATTTAGAGCAGTTCAAACAAGTCCGCAATATTAACCTAGATTTTGAACGCTTCACCACAGGCAACACTCATACAGCTTACATTATTTGTCGGCAAGTAGAAGAAGCTTCCAAACAACTAGGGATTGAATTGTCCAAAGCAACTGTAGCTGTGTGCGGTGCAACGGGGGATATTGGCAGCGCAGTCACCCGCTGGCTAGATAAAAAAACAGATGTTCAAGAATTATTATTAATTGCGAGAAATCAAGAACGTCTCCAAGAACTGCAAGCAGAACTAGGACGGGGTAAAATTATGGGATTACAGGAAGCATTACCCCAAGCGGATATTGTCGTCTGGGTGGCGAGTATGCCCAAAGGCGTAGAAATTGACCCAACAACATTAAAACAACCCTGTCTATTGATTGATGGGGGCTATCCTAAAAACTTAGGCACAAAAGTTCAGCATCCGGGGGTATATGTATTAAATGGTGGCATTGTGGAGCATTCTCTAGATATTGACTGGAAAATCATGAAAATTGTCAATATGGATGTGCCAGGGCGGCAATTATTTGCTTGTTTTGCCGAATCAATGCTGCTGGAATTTGAGAAGTTATATACAAACTTTTCTTGGGGGCGTAATCAGATTACCGTAGACAAAATGGAGCAAATTGGTCGTGTGTCCATTAAACACGGTTTTAGACCATTACTAGTTTAGTCATTGGTCATTGGTCAGTGGTCAGTGGCAAAGAAAAGACAACTGACAACTGACAACTGACAACTAACAACTGACAACTGACAACTGACAACGAACATAATTATGGCAACCACTGAGCGCAAACCGCTACTGTTAGATTTTGAAAAGCCTTTAGCAGAACTGGCTACTCGGATTGACCAAATTCGCCAATTGGCTGAAGAAAATGGTGTTGATGTTTCTGGACAAATTCGCCAACTAGAAACGCGGGCGACGCAATTGCGGGAGGAGATTTTTAGCAGTCTGACACCATCTCAACGATTACAGGTAGCTCGTCATCCCCGCCGCCCTAGCACTTTAGATTATATCCAGTCTATCAGCGATGAATGGATGGAGTTACATGGCGATCGCTGTGGCGGCGATGATCCAGCTTTAGTTGGTGGCGTTGGTCGTATAGCTGGACAACCAGTGATGATGTTAGGACATCAAAAAGGTCGAGATACTAAAGACAACGTTGCCCGCAACTTTGGTATGGCTGCTCCTGGTGGCTACCGTAAGGCTCTGCGCCTCATGGAACACGCCAATAAATTTAGTATGCCAATTTTGACCTTTATTGATACTCCTGGGGCTTGGGCGGGCATCGAAGCCGAACATCAAGGACAAGGAGAGGCGATCGCCTATAACCTGCGAGAAATGTTCAGTTTTGACGTACCCATCATTTGTACAGTTATCGGTGAAGGTGGATCTGGTGGGGCTTTGGGTATTGGTGTAGGCGATCGTCTACTGATGTTTGAACACTCAGTTTACACCGTAGCTACCCCCGAAGCCTGTGCCGCAATTTTGTGGAAAGATGCCAGTAAATCTCACCTAGCGGCCGTAGCCCTGAAAATCATCTCCCACGACCTCAAAAACTTGGGTATTATTGACCAAATCCTCCCTGAACCCTTGGGTGGCGCACACTCAGACCCCTTAACAGCGGCTACCAACTTAAAACAAGCCTTAGTGGAAAACTTAGACGAACTCAACCGTCTCACCCCAGCCGAGCGCCGCCAACTCCGTTATGATAAATTCCGTAATATCGGCGTTTTCACAGAACTTGCCCACTAAAAATACTCAAGAAAATGGTATAGAATAATAGCAATGCTATAATTGCCTATGGCTGCTTAAAGATTTTTAACAATCTTCAAGAGCCATAGGCATTTGTATTTACTTGATTTTATGAATTCTGAGCAAAAAAGACGCGCCTTAATTACTGGTGCTAGTAGCGGAATTGGCAGAGCAACAGCTTTAGCATTTGCAAAGGCTGGAATAGATGTAGCATTAGTCAGCCGTTCTCAGGATAAACTAGAGTCTGTAGCTAGAGCCGCACAGGAGTTAGGAGTAGAAGCCCAAGCCTTTTGTCTAGACTTAGCTGAAGTTACCCAAGTTAAATCCAAAATTCAAGGAATAGCTGACAAATTTGGCAACATAAATATTCTCATTAATAACGCTGGAATTGGATATACAGGCAACCTGAGTGAAACACCCTTGGAAGACTGGCAACAAGTCATTGACTTGAACCTCACCAGTGTCTTTCAGTGCATGATGGGAATTTTGCCAGGAATGCGCCAACAAGGGCAAGGCACAATTATTAACATTGCTTCTATAGCAGCCAAACAAACCTTTCCAGGTTGGGGTGCTTACTGCGTCAGCAAAGCAGGACTTCTTTTCCTCTCCCAAACCCTCGCACAAGAAGAACGGGCTAATGGTATTCGCGTCATTGCCATTTGTCCTGGTTCTGTCAATACGGCAATTTGGGATACTCCAACCGTCCAGGCTAGCTTTGACCGTTCCCAAATGTTAACTCCAGAAATTGTGGCAACAACAATTTTACACACTGTCTTATTACCACAAGAAGCAGTAATTGAAGAATTGACGATTATGTCCAATGCTGGTGTTCTCTAATTGGTAATTTCCTCATTTATCTCTTTAAATGATTAATTACCACTGACGACTGACAACTGACAACTGAAAAATTACTAAAATTTAATCATGACTATCGCTGGTTCAAACGGTTCTAATACCTCGCAATCGCCTCTGATTCCTGATTTAGCAGAAGCTATCAATGTCCGACCAGACCGCAATACCCATAATGGCAAAGAACCAGAAATACATCCACCCTCGGAAGAAACAATGGATGAGATGATGCAAGCTGTGCGGACAATGTTAGTGGGATTAGGAGAAGACCCTGAACGGGAAGGGCTGCTAAAAACACCTAAGCGCGTAGCTAAGGCGATGAAATTTCTCACCAGCGGCTACAATCAATCTCTAGAAGACCTCATCAATGGTGCGATATTTGATGAAGGACATGATGAAATGGTTTTGGTAAGAGACATTAACTTCTTTAGCCTGTGTGAACATCATATGCTGCCATTCATGGGTAGAGCGCACGTTGCTTATATTCCCAATCAAAAAGTTGTAGGATTAAGCAAACTGGCAAGAATTGTGGAAATGTATTCTCGCCGATTGCAAGTTCAAGAAAGACTAACTCGACAAATTGCTGAGGCACTACAAGCAGTCCTCGAACCCAAAGGTGTGGCTGTAGTCATGGAAGCTACTCATATGTGTATGGTGATGCGGGGGGTTCAAAAACCTGGTTCTTGGACAGTTACCAGTTCGATGGTAGGTATTTTCCAAGAACAACACAAAACCCGTGAAGAATTTTTCAACTTGATTCGTCATCAAGCGTCATTGTTTTAATGCGGGGTAGGGGTAGGGGGTAGGGAGTAGGGGGAGTAGGGGGAGTAGGGGAGTAGGGGGAGTAGGGGGAGTAGGGGAGTAGGGGAGTAGGGGAGTAGGGGGAGTAGGGGGAGTAGGGGGAGTAGGGGGAGTAGGGGGCAGGGAGATTATTTATCTTTCTATTGCCTATTGCCTATTGCCTATTGCCTATTGCCTATTACCTATTACCTATTACCAATTACCTATTACCTATTGCCTATTGCCTATTGCCTATTGCCTATTGCCAATTACCAATTACCAATTACCAATTCTCTAACTTTTGAAACAATAGGGCTACTTTATCTAAATCTTTGTTACCTGGTGAGTGTTCGACACCACTAGATAGATCAATACCATTGGGTTTAATTTGACTTAAAGCAGTCAAAATATTATCTGGTGTGAGTCCTCCGGCTAAGAACCAAGGAAGACCAGGGCTAAATTGCTGATTTAGTTGATGCCAATCTAAGGTTTGTCCTGTTCCTCCTAGCTGTTGGGGATGGTAAGCATCAAGTAGTAGAGTATCTACATAATCGGTGTAATGTATGGTGGTTTGTAGATGCTCTAAACTGCGGACTCGCAAGGCTTTGATAATTTCCACTTGGGGTAGGGATTGACGTAATTGCTGGCAAAATTCTGGTGTTTCGTCTCCATGTAGCTGGACACCGGTTAAACCAGACTTTTTAACTATTTGACTAATTTCAGAAATAGTAGTGTTAGCAAAAACGCCGATTTTATCAATATTTTTGGAAATCGGGGCGTTGCCTTCAGCCAGTGCAGCTATGGCTGCCTGAATTTGGGCTATGGTAACGTAACGAGGAGAAGTGGGAACACAGATAAATCCTAGTGCTGTTGCACCCAAGGCAGCTATAGCTAGAGACTGCTCTGGTTGAGTAATACCGCAAATTTTAACCCGCATTTCTATCAGAAAAGTTACAAATAATCACAAAAGTATCTTAATTCAAGTTAAAAACTTTTGCTTTGTCCTGGGTAATTTTATAATTCTGTAGGACTATATTCATTTTTTCATTTAGGAGAAAACAATTTCATGTCATCAATTTTATTAGCCGCAGCATCCGTTCCTGTTACACCAGTGTGGAGTCCTACAGTCGGTATCATTATCAGTGCCAGCAGCGCAGTTGTATTATTATTTACTTTTGCACTGAAATCTGCTAAAGTTGGACCTGCGATGCCTGTATTGCCTGTAAGTGTACCAGGATTCATTGGAGCAATGGCTTTTGGTCATGTAATTGGTATTGGTATTGTGTTAGGACTGACTAATATTGGTCGTTTGTAAGTTGGATTAACAAATTCCAGATCCCCGACTTCTTGGAGAAGTCGGGGATCTATGCTATTTAAAATTGTCTATCCTAGAGTTATACATACATTTCTCTCTATAAAAGAATTTCTGGAAATATCTAATAATGCAAACAAATTGGCAAATAGGTTCTTTATTTGGCATTCCTTTATTTTTAGACCCCTTATGGTTTGTGATTTTGGGGCTAACAACTCTGAATTTTGGGTTAGCTTATCAGCAATGGGGGGCTATTGCGGGTTGGAGTGCTGGTTTGATGATGGCACTGCTGTTATTTGCTTCGGTGCTGCTACATGAGTTGGGACATAGCTTGGTGGCACAATCCCAAGGTATTAAGGTGAATTCAATTACTTTGTTTTTGTTTGGGGGGGTGGCGGCAATTGAGGAGGAGTCAAAAACTCCTGGTCAGGCTTTTCAGGTGGCGATCGCTGGTCCTGCGGTAAGTGTGATTCTATTTTTCTTACTGCGTCTAGGTTCAAGTTTGATTCCTGATAGTAACCCCTTAAATGAAATGACGGGAGATTTATCGAGGATTAACTTGGTGGTGGCTTTATTTAATTTAATTCCTGGTTTGCCTTTGGATGGGGGACAGGTATTAAAAGCGGCTTTGTGGAAAGTTACAGGCGATCGCTTTCAAGCGGTACACTGGGCAGCAAAAGCTGGACAAATTTTAGGTTATGGTGCGATCGCTTTGGGTTTTGCTATTGACTTCTTTACCAGAGAATTTATCACGGGTTTATGGATGGTTTTGATCGGCTGGTTTGCAGTGCGTAATGCTAACAGTTATGACCGTGTCACCACATTACAAGAAACCTTACTCAAGTTAGTAGCAGCCGATGGCATGACTCGTAATTTTCGGGTAGTTGATGCCAATCAAACATTGCGAGAATTTGCTGATTTATATCTTTTAGAAACTACTGCACCGCAAGTTTATTTTGCGGCTGATGATGGTCGTTATCGGGGTTTAGTTAATATTAATGATTTGCGGACAACGCAAAGAAGTGAATGGGAAACTCAAACTTTACAAACTATTGTTCATCCTTTGACGACAATTCCCACTGTGATTGAATCCACTTCTTTGGCTGAGGTAATTAGGAAATTAGAAACCGAACAACTATCTCAAATTACTGTTCTTTCTCCTGCGGATGCTGTTGCTGGTGTCATTGATAGAGGGGATATTGTCCAAGCATTAGCACAAAAGTTAAATTTGCCAATTACTGCTGCGGAAATTAAACGAATTAAGGAAGAAGGGAGCTTTCCCCCAGGTTTACAATTAGGGGTAATAGCAAAGTCTGTAGAACCATAAAAATGTCTGATACCGTAGCCATATCAGGATAATCAGGATTAAGGATGCTTGATGATTAATAAATCCTGTAAATCCTTAAATCCTGATTCTGACAATAAAATTTTTATTTAGGGACTTCCAAGAAATAAATTATCCTGATTAACGAACCACAGAGGCGCAGAGGACACAGAGGAATAAGGGTTTGAGAGATTTTTGCGTTAGGTGGTTGAGTATTTTTTTATTTGGAAGTCCCTTAGCAGACAGTTTCATCTGGTTGGATATTACCAAAAAGACGTTCACTCAACTTTGACAGGGTGAATTGATTCTTTTTTGTGAAAAAACATAATTTTAGCTCCTGCAAACTTTCACCTAAAAAAACAAAATTTATCATCCTAACTATTGTTAAGTAATGGGACAGAATTAATTACACAATTGATTTTTCTGTTCCCTGTTCCCTGTTCCCTCTCTCAACGAGTGAATTTAATTTTGTCCGACTACTTAAGTTATACTCTGCTGCTTCTTTGCCATAACCCCCATAAATAAATCGCAATAATTGCCCCTATAACTGCCACTACTACTCCAGGAATACTTAAAGATGCGGATGTAAGTTGTAAGGTCCCTGTACGAATGAGAGTAAATAAAGTTCCACCGATAAAAGCACCAACAATACCTAATATCATGGTGGATATCATCCCCCCACCTTGATAACCAGGATAGACTGATTTGGCAATTACACCAGCTAATAGTCCTAAAATTATCCAAGTAATAATATTCATGGATGTCCTCAAAAATTTGACTCAAGTTATGTCAAATTTATCAAGGCTTCATATTATTTATTTCTATCTAATGACATAAACTATATAAATCAAAAGGTATGTAGTTTTGTTCTCTTCATAAATTATCACTACATACCAATTCAATACTGCTCGGTTAATAAAATGTAGGTTGGTTTCAGCCACAGCAAGACCCAACAAAATCCTTAATAATGTTGAGTTTCTTTGCGTTAACCCAACCTACCATATAACGTTTTTTAGTCTTAACCGAGTAGTATTGCATAGCAATTCTAATTAAATAGAACGAGAGAATTTTGTCTCTCTAGTTCTTGTATGAGTATCGAAAACAACCGCAATATTTCTAACTAGCAATCTGCCAATATCAGTAATATGGATTTCATCAGCTAAGACATTTACTAATCCATCAGCTTGTAGAGGTGCTAATTCTTTGAGTTCATAGGAGAAATATCTATCAAAATTGATATGATACTTCTGTTCAATTTCTAACTTATTTAGTTGAAAGTGAGACATTATGGACATAATTACATCCCGTCTAATAATGTCATCTTGAGTGAGTTTAATACCTTTACTAGTAGGAATTACACCACTCGCAACTGCTTTGTAATAATCCTTTAATTCCTTGTGGTTTTGAGCATAGGCATCTTCTAACATACTAATAGATGTAGCCCCAAACCCAAATAATTCGGTTTCTGCATGGGTAGTATAACCTTGGAAATTACGTTTTAGTGTACCATGACGTTGAGCGATCGCTAATTCGTTATTATTTTTAGCAAAATGATCCATGCCAATAAACAGGTACTCGTTATTAGTTAATTCCTCAATTGTCATTTTGAGAATATCTAACTTTTCTTCTGCTCCCGGTAATGCGTCTTGAGGAATCATTTTTTGCACAGGTTTAATCCAAGGCACATAAGCAAAATTAAACACGACAATTCTATCAGCATCTAAATTCATTGTTTTGTGTAATGTTTCCCGAAAAGTATCAAGAGTTTGATAGGGTAAACCATAAATTAAGTCTACATTCACACTATCAAATTTAGCCTCCTTAATCCAACTCATTACATCAAACAGCAATGATTCTGGTTGAATGCGATTCACTGCTTTTTGTACTTCCGGGTTAAAATCTTGAATACCAAAACTAATGCGATTAAAGCCAATATCCCTCAGAAACAAGATGTAATCTCTAGTCACATAGCGGGGGTTAATTTCAATAGATACTTCTGCATCTGAAGCAATTTGAAAATTATGGGTAATACTTTTCCACAGGAATTCTACTTGATTAAGTTCTAAATAATTTGGTGTACCTCCACCCCAATGAATCTGAAGTACCTTTCTATCTTTATCAATTAAAGCTGAAGTATTTTTGATTTCCTGTTCCAAATGTTCTAGATATGGAATAGCCATATTCTTGTTATTGGTAATTACCGTATTGCAACCACAGAAATAGCAAGCACTTTGGCAAAAAGGAATATGGAAATACAAAGATAGGGGCGTTTTTCGTTGATTGGAAGCGGTAATTGCAGATTGAAACTCTCTTGCGGTGAAATTTTCACTTAATTCTGTTGCTGGGGGATAACTCGTGTATCTAGGAGCGCGAGTATCATACTTTTGAATTAGATCAAAATCAAACTTAACGCCAGGTAATAGAAAAACCATTACAGTCTCCAATAAATGTGAGTATATTTCTGTGTAGTTGGGAAGTAATCAATTTTCCCAATTTAATGTTGTAATTTAGGATTTAGCAAATAGAATATATTTATTCTATTTGTTTGTAGTTAGCATTATTTTTTGACGAACCACAGAGGCACAGAGAACACAGAGGAAGAGGATGGATTTTTATATAATTCATCGTTGCTAAAGTTAATTGGGTGATGAATTATATTTTTGTAAATTATGCAGGGACTTAAACTAAATCATTGTAAGTGGCTCTACCAAGAGCTTCGATTAAGATACTTTCCAATTCTTGAAGTATCTGCATATTTAACTTAAAAGCATGGTTAGCTTCTGCTACAATTTTGTCAGCGGTTGTATCATCAATATTAACTTTATCTAATGCTTGACGATACTTTCCTTTGAAAGTCTGCTTGTCTGGAATTTGCTGAAAATTGTAAAAGGAAGTTCCTTCATGTCCAGAAAGTTTTAAGGCTGACTGAGCAATTTTTTGGAGCATTTGCCCACCAGAAAGATCACCCAAATAACGAGTATAGGAATGAGCTAACAATAGTGCGGGTTCATGAGTGGAAATTTGTTGGATACGCGCAGTATAAGCTTGGGCGGCAGGTGAAGGGGTGATGCGTTTGTGCCATTGACTCCCATAATAAAATAACATATCTTGCTCTAGGCAAGATTGGCGATTTAGTTCGGGAAAATAAATCAAACTAATCACAGGATGCTGTTTATGTTTCTCAATTGCTGCTTCTAGTTCACTATAAACAAAATAGAAATTTCTCAACAATTGAATGAAACAATCTCTATCTACAACTCCTTGCACAAAACATTTCATGAAGCCGAGATTTTCTGAATCTGTATGCGCTTGTTGAGTTCCTATACGCAGTTTCATTGCCAAATCATTACTCATTCTTAGTTCCTTCTTGTTTACTTGTCAGGGTTTGCAAATTTCAACGACTTGTTTATCAGTTCACCGTCGTTATCATCACAGGAAAATTGCTATTCTGTGGGAATAGGGTTTTGAGAATAATTTCTCTAGCACAAATTACTACCGATGTGGATTTCGGCTATTTTTACTGCTCCTGAAATTATTTAACTATTATTCTTTGTATAACTATAAGAGTATTCATATTTATTTATGGTTTCATAAATACATTTGTCCCGTAAATAGGTATTTAAACTATACGAAAGTTAAGAATAATTCAGTATTTTTGTAAGAATTAGTTTCAATAGTTTAACTGATGACTAATAACAAATATTTATGCTTATATAATTTTAAGGCAGATAATGGTAAAGGGACTACTTATGGTTAAATCGTTGGATAAACCGCCACTTGATTTATCGAAATCGGGTGTAAAAACACCAGTTCAAGAAACATTATTAACACCCAGATTTTATACCACTGACTTTGATACAGTGGCAAAAATGGATATTTCTGGGTATGAAACAGAATTAAGGGCTGTAATTGACGAACTCAAGGCTGATTATAACCGTCATCACTTTGTGCGAGATGATGAATTTAAGCAAGGTTGGGATCACATTGTTGGTGAAAAACGACTTGCTTTTATTGACTTTTTAGAACGTTCTTGTACTTCGGAATTCTCTGGGTTTTTACTATTTAAAGAATTATCTCGTCGTCTCAAGGATAGTAACCCTTTACTATCAGAAGCATTTGCTTATTTAGCGCGAGATGAAGCCCGTCATGCTGGCTTTTTGAATAAGTCAATGGCAGATTTTAACCTTTCCCTTGACTTGAGTTATCTCACTAAAAATCGTACCTATACATTTTTCCCAATCGAGTGGGTTATTTACACAGTTTACCTATCGGAAAAAATCGGTTATTGGCGTTACATTTTAGTATTTCGCCATATGGAAAAAAATCCAGAGTACCAGTTTTATCCTCTATTTAGAAAGTTTGAAAGTTGGTGTCAAGATGAGAATAGACACGGTGATTTTTTCAAGGCTTTGTTACGTTCTCAACCCCAGTTATGGAATAATTGGAAATCTCGGCTATGGGTGCGATTCTTCCTATTAACTGTATTCGCTACCCACACCATGACAGTATTTGAAAGAGGGAATTTCTATGAAATCTTAGGTATGCACCCTCGTAAATATAATACTCAAGTAATTGAGGAAACCAACAAAACCGCAGCTAAGGCATTTCCAATTATTTTAAATACCAATCACCCATACTTTTTCTGGTATTTGGAACAATGTGCATTGTATAATCAGAAAATAATTGATCTCAATCAAATTAATGATTGGGGAATTGTGAAATTTATCCAAAAAATTCCCTTAACTTTAATGATTTTTTGGTATATGTTCAAGATTTTTCTGATTAAACCCATCAACACAGAAGCAACTCGTGAACAAGTTTGTTAATTAATCAATCAATCAGATCCCCGACTTCTTCGAGAAGTCGGGGATCTAATCCTTATTTTTCACTTTTTAATTGCAATGGCGTATATTTTCCCCCTAATGCTTCAACAATAGCGCGGGTATTTGCTGCCATCATCTTTATATAAGTATCGCCATTACTACCTTTTGCCCCAATAGAATCAGAATAAAGTGAAGTTGGTGCTAATTTTACTCCGGCTTCTTCGGCTACTGTTTTAATTAAAGCTGGATTAATTGTTGTTTCAGCAAATATGGCAGGAACACCGATTTTTTTAATTGACTCTACTAACTTTTTCACGGTTTGGGCGCTGGGTTGTTCTTCCGTACTAATGCCAATTAAAGTTCCAGCGATCGCTATTTTATAAGCACTTCCATAATATTGAAAAGCATCATGGGTAGTGATGAGTTTCCTTTTATCTGCGGGAATTGTTTGAATTTCTTGAAGAATCCAAATATGTAATTGCTGTAATTCATCAGTTAGCTTTTGGGCATTTTGAGTAAATTTTTCTTTGTCCTCCGGTGACAATTCAATTAAACTATCTCGAATGGCTTTCACCATAGATATAACATTTTCTGCACTGCCCCAAACGTGAGGATCTGGAACAATTTGTCCTTTACCTTTATCTAACTTTAAAGATATAACAACTTCCCCCACAGGGATTTTTTTTACTTTCCCTCCAGTTGCATTCATTAACTTAATCAGTCCCGGTTCTAAATTGTAACCGTTATACAAAATCAAGTTAGCTTTCTCCAAAACCCGACTATCTGCGGGTACAGGTTCGTAAACGTGAGGGTCTGCACCTGGTTTAAGAATACCCGTAATCTGTACTTCTTCTCCACCAATTTCTTCAGCCAAGTCAGCAATAATGGTACTTGTTGCTACAACCTGCGGCTTAGTATTTCCCTGGGGTTGGGAGTTGGGAGTACAACCCATTAAAGCCAAAGATAAGAACATTCCTAGCCAAAGGGGATTAAGTAAAGAGAACCTAACCCCCAACCCCTTCCCTAGCAGGGAAGGGGAGTAAGAATAAAAGCCTCTCTCCTCACAGGGTAGAGGTTTGGAGAGAGGTTTCAGTAATAAGTCATACATTGGATTAAGTATTAGTTTCATTTATCTCACTGATTACTTCTAGTTATAGATATTCTCATATTTCTCTCATTTTTATGGTAAGCTCAAAAAATAAGTATTTTAAATAGGGTTATGCAAAACTTCTCTTTTTACCAAAAATTTAGCCTATCTCCTGTAAATCAAGTAGATATACCTGCACAAATTATCAAATCTATTGACATGAATTCATCAACAGCAATTAACATCACTCATGTAGGTGTACATTACCGCGCACAAGAAGCACTTCGGGATGTTAACTGCATAATTAAACCAGGAAAGCTAACGGGAATTTTTGGACCCAATGGCGCGGGTAAAAGTACATTAATGAAAGCTATTTTGGGATTAGTTCCCATGAGTAGTGGTCAAGTTTTATATAAGAGCAAGCCTTTAATGCAGCAACTAGAAAAAGTTGCTTATGTACCACAACGTAGCCAAATTGACTGGAATTACCCCGCTACTGTGTGGGATGTAGTGATGATGGGGCGTGTCAAAAAAACAGGATGGTTACGGAGCTTCTCCACAGTTAGCCGTCAAATCGCTAAACAAGCATTAGAACGAGTGGGAATAGAAGAATTAAAAAATCGTCCCATTGGTGAACTTTCTGGAGGACAACAACAACGGGTATTTCTAGCCAGGGCGTTAACTCAAGAAGCGGAAATTTTCTGTTTTGATGAACCCTTTGTCGGGATAGATCAAAAAACCCAAGCTATCATTTTTGAAGTCTTTGAAGAATTAGCAAAAAACAATAAAATTGTCTTAGTAGTTAATCATGATTTAGGCGAATCAATCACCCATTTTGATGATTTAATCTTACTAAACTGCGAAGTAATTGCCACAGGTTCACGCCAACAAGTCTTGACAGAAGAAAACTTATATCGTGCTTATAGTGGTAAAGTTATGTACTTTGCGGCTTAATTTATTATGTGTTTGAATCAGCCAGAATCAGCCAGGGAATAAATTCCCTGTCTTATAGCTAAAGTCGGTTAAAACCGACTATTTTAGGATAATTAATTTGTTTCCCAATCAGCAATATGTTTCAAGCACTAATAGAACCGTTGCAATATGGCTTCATGCAGCGTTCCTTAATCATCGCCATATTAGTAGGCTTATTGTGTGCCATTGTTGGTAGTTATTTAATGGTACAACGCCTTGCATTGCTGGGTGATGCTATTAGTCATTCAGTATTACCAGGACTAGCGATCGCCTTCATGATTGGTGCTAATATCTTTGTCGGGGCGTTTATTGCCGGTGTTTTGAGTACAATGGCTATAGCCGTAATTAAAACCCGATCTCCCATTAAAGAAGATGCCGCTATGGGCATAGTTTTTTCTGCCTTTTTTGCCCTTGGAGTTACTTTAATTACAGTCATTCAAAAGGATAATAAAATTGATTTGAATCACTTTCTTTTTGGTAATATTTTGGGCGTAACTAGAGACGAAGTCCGAGACACTGCTATTATTGCAGCTATTGTTTTAATAGTAGTTTTCTTATTATACAAAGAACTGTTATTTTACACTTTTGATCCTTTAGGCGCACAAGCTGCGGGTTTACCAGTTAATCGCTTAAATTTTGGTTTAATGTTGTTAATTGCTTTAACAATTGTTGCCAGTATGAAAGCTGTGGGAGTAATTTTAGTATTATCACTTTTAATTACTCCAGGGGCAACTGCTTATTTATTGGTGAACCGTTTACATGAGGTAATGATTTTGGGGGCGGTAATTGGGGTAATTTCTAGTATTAGTGGAATGTATCTCAGCTACTTTTATAATTTACCCTCTGGTCCGGCGATTGTGTTAGTGGTTTCGGGTTTATTTACGTTGGCTTTGTTGTTTAGTCCTCGACATGGGATTTTGATTCCTATTAACAGTCTCCGGTCTAAAGACGCGGAGATTCTATAGAGAGTTTCAGTTTATATCCCTCAGTTATCCCAGTTTTAGGCATTGATGGAAAATTTACCCAGAAAAAAAAGCGGGCTAACCGCTTATTAGAAGGTTAACCCGTTTCACTTTGGGAACGCGCTACAGAAATTGTTACTGCAATACCAACTTAAACTGAGGAAATCGGCGACTATAGGGACTAGAACGCACGTCAGCTAAGGCTGTTACTTGATGTTGGTGTAACAGTTCGATAAATGTTTCAATTGTATGATTGGAATGACCAATAGTGAATGTTTTCATAATTTGTTATTATGGGGAATAACACTGAATTACAATTATTTACAGGCATTTTAACGGTTATAATGTCAAAATGCAAATATACTTTTTACACTGAACTAGGCAACTTGCAACGGTTTTGTAGGAAGCATTCGGGGTTCTGGTAATACTTGATTTTCTTGAGTAAGCATCTCAACAAAAGCCTCAATTACTTCCTGACCATTTCTAGCAGCTTCTTCGTAAGTTTTACCATGTGTATGAAACTGTTGCCAGGGAAATTCAGGTAAGTGAACTAAAAAAAGTTGATCCTCTTGAGACCATTGAATTACCATGCTGTAGTGATAAATCATTCTTCACCTTCCTTATTTTCTGGTTTTTCTAGTTCTTCAAGTTTTTTCAGCACCCGTTGAATGTTTTTGTCTAAATATAGCGGAGCATCATCTCCATCTTTTCCCGGTATGGTTAAGGGTTCTTCTGGTAATAAAGGATGTTTCCAATAAGTATGACTTCCTTTACCTCTACCTGCTTGAAGGAGATACCCAACTTTTGCTACTATTGCCTTCAGTTCTCTTATTTTCTTCGGCATTTCTCATTACCACACTCCCCGTTTATATTTTATGCTATTTCTGTACAACATAATCATTGTCTGAATCAGGATATCCAGGATTTAAGGATTTACAGGATGATGATAAGATTAATATGATAGATTATAATCCAAATCATTTTGTCCGATTATTCAACCAATAAACCCTCAAATTTACCTACCGTCTATCAGTCCTCACATTCTACCAAAATTATCAATGACTAAGATAAATCAAATCAAAAAATCCTGATATGGCTACGCCACGCTATCAGACAATCAATTATTGATTATCTCTCCAATTTTCTAAAGAAAAACCAATTACAGTTTGGATTCTGATAAAATCAGTATCAGCAGAAACTAATGTTAATTGATTACGAATTGCTATTGCTGCTATCCAAAGATCATTTTCATCAAAACCTAATTGAGTGATTTTAGTCGTTTGCCGTTTAGTTTTTTGCTTTGGTCCAAATTTGTTAATTAATCCTGCTTTTATTTGTCCATAAATTTTAGCAGTTACATCATCTACATAATAAACTCGAATATCTGCGAGAAATTTCTCAATACGAGTTAAATTTTCTTCCTTATAACTAGAATTTTCTGCCATATAAGTTAGCTCACCTACTGTAATAATAGTAGTAGCTATATTCGTTTCTCCAACTTCCTGTATATAATCCAGAACCGGCTGATTTTTCAGAAAAATTAAACTACAATGATTAGTGTCTAAAAGATACATCATTCAAAAGGATTAATACGATTATTAATTTTCACTTTACCTCTAGTTTCAGAGACTAACTTCAGACATTCTTCCAAGTCATCCCCTACCCATGTACCAGCATGACGTAAAATTGAACGTCCTGAAGCTGGCTTATAGTTAGTTTTTTCTGATAAACTTGTTTCTTGTTTATATTTAATAAATTCCACAAATTCATCAATAAATTTCAAATTTTCTGGTGAAATAGTTAATAGATTCTGTTCGATTTTTTGTCTTAATTCAAGAGAGTTCATAATTTTGACATCCTAATTGCAATTAATATTTTTTACTTTAATAATTTTTGATAATGATAGAATTATAGCATAAATTCGGGTTACTGAAAACTATATTCCAAAAAACAATTGTCTGAATCAGGATATCCAAGATTTAAGGATTTACAGGATGTTTAAAGATACCCAACTTCTTTGATTAATCCTATTATAGATGAATTATTTGAGAAGTCGGGGATATACTACTTGACTAATTGTTTAATCTCCTGCTTTATCCCCTGACGTTTATTTTCAATTTGAGTTAATATCTCCTGTTTAGACTCGTCAAAATTCCTCAATTCTTGCTGATTATTTTCAATATCATTTAATTCCTCATCATAGAAACTTATAGCTTCTTCAATGTTTAATTCATAGTCTTTTACCATTTCTTCGGCTAACTTTCTAAACTCTTCTCGCTTCTGGTTTCTAGCATTACGTAGGGTTTGCTGATTTTTTTCCTCATCTTTTTCTGCTTTAACTGTCATAGCTGCATCCAATACTACACCACCAATAGTAAAAATTGAACCCAAGTTACGGATAAATTTAGCTGCCTTTATAGCACCAAATGGTTTAAATTTAAACCCCAGAAATTTTCCTGTCTTATAAACTAATTTTCTGGATACTTTGGATGATAATTTTCCAAGTTCTTCCAGGATTTCACCACCTTTTTTTTCTAAGATTGATTGTCCAAATTCATCAGGAATATTAGGATCGTTAATCCTCTTACCATCTACTAAATCAATAACTATTTCCCTATCAATAGTTTTACCTAATTGAGAGTTTTGTAAGTCTTTTAATTTCTCTTCAAGAGTTTTTAATTCTTCTTCTAAAGCAGCTTGAATTTTTCCTATAATCTTCTCTGACAAAGTGGTAATTTCTTGTGTGACTTTTTCTATTTCTACTTCAATTTCTTCCTTCGTATGGTGTCCATCAATCATACTAGCTATTTTTTCACCTAGCATGATCACTTCATGTTTAAGTTTAGCTAATTCAGAACGATAAGCGTTTCTCGCTCTCGTTTGAGATGCTTGTATGATGATTTTTGCGCGTCGTAATATCTCTAATAAATTACGGGTTTTTTCATCATTTGTACTTAAACAATTTAGTGATTTCTCCAGAGTATCAACAGCACGATGCAAAGGAGTAACTAATTTAGCGGAAAGTTCATTTTTTTGAATTAGCTTTTGCAGAGAATCAAGAAAATCATTAAAATTAGATTTAGTTTGTAAAGATTGCTGATATTTTATATATTTAGGATCTTGAGATTTGAGGTAGGAATCAGCATCAATAAAACAGGTATAGAATTGTTGAGGATCAAAGGGTTCTATAACTTGTGTAATTGTTGATAATAAATCTTGGGGACTTCCTGATTCACGACTCATTTTATTAACTACTAGCACCATTTGGCCAACTCTTTGCATTTGGTTAGCTACTTTTTGGAAAAATTCTGCACCTTGGGGGTTAAATAGTTCATTGGGAACGACAAACACCAGTAAATCACATTTAGAAATTCTTTCTAAGGTAATACCATCATGTTGTTCATTACCTGCATAAATTCCCGGTGTATCTAATAGTAATACATCTTGCCAAGCATATTCTGTAACTTTATCAGTACATATTTCTGCACTAATTCTCACGCTTTCATCTCTAGTTAAGGCTTTAATTAAAGTAGATTTACCAGCGTTGTACTGTCCAATAAAAGCAATAGATAGTTTTTTCTGTTGTTGATATTCTTCCCAGAAGTCTTGAAAATCATCAACTAATTTTTTAATTTCTTCTTCTGTCCGATTTTCTAAAATATCTATTGTTTCTTGGCAAAGTTGGTTAACTTTCTGGGATTTAGCATTAAATTGAAAATTTGACATTGTTTTATTCTCCTGATGTAATTATTTTAATTTTTCAAAATCTTCTTGCATTTGTTTGTTTATTTTTGCAATTTCATGGCAACTATCATCTAATTTTTGAATGATTTCCGATAATCCTTGAATATATATTTTCATTTGAGAAACCACTGTATTATCATATTCAATTATATTCTTAAAAAATGAATCTTGATAGGCTTTTAGTGTGATCTCTCTTTTTTGTTTTACCTGTTCTTTCAGTGAATGTTTTTCTTTCTCAATATCCTTTTTATAATTTTTATCCTCATCTGCTTTTTTCCAATCACCAGCAGTATTTACAGCAGCAGCACTCAATGTTGTCGCAACAGTCCAACCTATTGGATTCCACCAATTTGTAGCTACAGCACATACAGCACCAATAGCACCAACAGCTACACCACCCCATTTTATCCACTTTCCTGTATCATCTTTGTTAATGTTCTGAAAATTCATTGCCATATCAATTTGAATATTTTTCAGATCATATTCATATTCCTGTTCAAATTCCTGGAGTTTTTCTCTTAAATCAGAAAATATTGCCTCTTTGCAAGATTTCATTGTTTCCTCAATATTTTTTTCATTAACTATTCTCTTCCATTCTCTCTGTCTTCTATTGATATCCATATCTGAATAATTATCAACAAAATTACCTATTTGATTTTCTATCAGATCATATAAAGAGTCACATTTATCTTTAATTTTTTTATTACCGTCTTTTTTGACTTCTGCAAATATCTCTTCGATTTCTTTTTGTTTCTTTTCCATAAAATCTAACTGAACAGATAACTGAGATTTTGCAACAGCTAATTTTTGATTAATTGAATTTATAAAATTTTTCAAGCTATCAGCGAAAGTTGATAAGCGTAAATTCTTACCATGAGTATAAATTTGATAGGCAATTAAAGAATATAATTCCTCTATTTTACTCAACTCCCAAAGTTGACTGCTATACTCTTGATATTCTGCTTGCGTACTTAAAAAACCAGATTGAGCATGAATAGTAACTATATCTACATTATCTAAATTCAAATATTCCTTAATGTGACTTTGAATATGATTTTTATGTTGTGATAACCTATCTTCATCAAATACCATTTCTGGAATATCAATGAACATCTGTAAATCTTCTAAGTTATTAGAAATATCATGTTTAACATTGAGAATTACAGCAAAGTATTTATTTTTAAGTTGTAATTCTGCCATTGCTTTAAATTCACCAGGTTGCACAGAATCATCACTGGTTAAAAACAAAATGATATCAGATTGATCAATGATTTCATTAGCTTTTTGTGTATCATCATCACCTTGATAAGCCTCAATTCCAGGTGTATCTAGTAACCGTAAACCTTGCCAAGAATATTCTTTTACATCTCTGGTTGTGCGTTGTGAACCTTTGCCAATTGTACTACCATTACCGCGAGTCAGTGTTTCTCGTAAGGTACTTTTACCAGCTTTAGTTCTCCCAAATAATGCAACGGTAAAATTTTTGAGATGTTTTCTTTTCTGATCTAAAGAAATAACTAAATCCTCTAAACTAGCTTCGGATAATTTTTGAATATCTGATTGAATTTGTTTGAGTGTCTCTGCAAATTGGAATTGTTCAGAACCCTTAAATTTCAAAATTTTATGGCTAACAGCTTCAACATTGCTATTAATTCTTTTAATTGCTATTTCTATTTTCTTTGCATATTTAATACTAAGATTATAAGCAGCATTAGCTGTTTTTGAACAGTTTTTTAATGCCTCTTCAAATTCAGATTGAGATACTTTCCTTTTGGGAATTTTTACCTCATAATTAGATGTATTTCTGTGATTTTGAGATTTGTTTGATTGAGAATAATTATAGTTATTTTCTGGTTGTAAATCAAAATTATGATACCAAATTGGATCAAAATTTTTGATTTGTTTTCCGTAAATTTTTACAATTTTAATAGATGTTAATTTAAAATAGGCTATTTCTCTCATAATAATTGGTAACAGTTGATCTTTTTTTGTAACTGCTACTGACTCCAGCACTATTTTGAGACAATCATTTTTAACAGAGACTTTGGCAATAATGCCGTCAAAGGTTAAGGATTGGTTAAGACAATGAGCGATCGCATCTAGATCAATATTCATAAACCAGCATCTTCTTTACTCAGCATCATCATAAATAACCTGAGTAGACATTATACCAAACCTAACCCATCTCAACCAGTATTTGTTAAGTATATTTACATCAAGCAGGATGATTTGAATAACATACTTTTCATACCTGATCAAATCACAACTTTTCTAAATCCTGTAAATCCTTAAATCCTGGACATCCTGATTCTGACAAATTGATAAAATAAATAATCAGATAACGTGCGATTGCCTCTAGTACCCCCCATGACCACCATTAAAGAAAAACTCATTGCGTCAATTGAAAACGCACCAGAACCTATTCTGGAACAAACCCTTGACTATCTCGAATATCTCAAAACTAAAATAACTGCCTCTACTATTAAATCAAGCAGTATTCCTGTAAAAGATGGAGAACCGATATTACGGGCATCTAAAGCCAAAGATTTGCTACAATTTGCTGGAACTTGGCAAGGTGATGACTTTGAGAAATGTCTCCAGCTTGTTTACGATACCCGATCTGAAGCCGAATTCTGATGTATCTTTTAGACACTAATCACTGTAGTCGCATTATCTTTGGTGAAACTAATCTTATCCAACAGCTAGAACTCCACAGCGAAGCCGGCGTTGCTACCAGCGTCATTGTCCGTGGAGAACTACTTTACATGGCAGCTAAATCTCAACAAACAGCCGCCAATATCCAACAGGTGAACGCTTTTTTAAACAAAATTGACCTGTACCCTATTAATTTATCAATATCAGACATTTACGGCGATCTCAAAGGTAAACTTATTAATACATTTGGTCCTAAAGAAAAAGCAGAACGACGAAAATTTAATATCCAAACTCTAGGCTTTGGAGATAACGATCTTTGGATAGCGGCTACCGCCATTCACTATAATCTGACTATAGTTTCCACAGACAATGATTTTCGACGTATTCAGCCAGTTTACTCTTTTGCTTTAGAGTCTTGGGTTTAAAATGTGTACTCAAATCCTAAATCCTGTACATCCTCAAATCCTGGAAATCCTGATTCAGACAAAAAAAAGCGGGCTAACCGCTTATTAGAAGGTTAACCCGTTTCACTTTGGGAACGCGCTAGAGAAATTGTTACTGCAATACCAACTTAACGTTAGCGTTTTGCAGACCGCGCTGTTTTACTTCAGCCAAAGTCTTGTTAACGGCATATTTTTGATTGATAGAGTTGATCAACTCGGTCTGGTTGTGCTTCTTAGCAACACCCCATAAGTCAGCAATGAGGTCAAAAGAACCGTCACTGTTACGAGACCAACCTAGATCGTACTCGCCTTCCAATACAGCAACGATGTCGGAACGGAGACGCTGACCATTATAACCACGGACATCAGCTTCAGTCTTGACGCTGATACCTAAGTCGCGCAAGGAAGACTTGAGAATTTCGGCATCGGTGATCTTGGTACGCAGAGTGCTAAAGTGAGACATTTGGGTTTCCTCCAATAAGAAGATTGATGAGAAAAACGACAACGGTTCTTTTTCAGCGAAGCCGCATTAATTGGGAACGGCTTTTTTCTATCTGTTAGCCTTGTGACTAACCTTTCCCCCTGACATTTCAGAGGAAAGCTTTTAAAACTCCATGCGCTGATATTCAGCAACAGAGGAGGCTGCGGGTCTAGCACGCTGTCTGGCCCAGTCTCTTAAAGCTGTGACCTGTTCTTGCATCGTTCGTGACAGCGGCAAAGTAGACTTCAATGCAGCAATAATATCTAATTGGGTGAACTCCCGATCTTGGGCGAAGGCTTCATACATAGCCGCCACTATCGCTTGTTCAATTTCTGCCCCGGAGAAGCCATCGGACATTTTTGCTAGTTGTTCTAGGTCAAATCTAGCAATTTCCTCCCGACGTTTGGTCAGGTGAATACCGAAGATATCCTGACGTTCTTCCGGTGTGGGCAGATCCACAAAGAATATTTCATCAAAGCGACCTTTCCTTAAAAACTCTCCAGGTAGGCGTTCTACGCGGTTAGCAGTCGCCATGACAAACACTGGAGATTTCTTTTCCTGCATCCAGGTGAGGAAAGAGCCGAAAATTCTGTTTGATGTCCCCCCATCAGAATCGCCAGAACCACCGCTACCCGCAAAGGATTTATCCAACTCGTCAATAAACAGAATCGTGGGGGAAATTGATTCTGCCGTTTTCAGGGCGTTCCGCAGGTTGGCTTCACTTCGACCCACCATTGAGCCGTCGTAGACCCGCCCCATATCTAATCTCAGAATTGGTAAACCCCATAAACGGGAGGTAGTTTTAGCAATGAGTGACTTACCACAACCGGGAACACCGAGAATTAACATTCCTTTTGGTTGGGGCAACCCGTACTCTCTCGCCCTTTCGGTAAAGGCGTTAGAGCGTTGGGTCAGCCAAGTTTTTAATTCTTCCAAGCCACCCACAGCATCAATGGTTTCATCTTCTTCGATGTACTCCAAGATACCGTTACGGCGGATGAGTTGTTTTTTCTCGGATAAAACGATATCAACTTCATTTTCCGTCAATTGCCCAGTTGTTACCTGTGCTTTGCGGTAGACTTTCTCAGCTTCATCTTTAGTTAGACCTAAAGCGGCTCTGAGTAGCTTTTCTCGCGCCTCGGTTGTTAGCCGTCGTCCACGATTTTGCTCTTGATGGGCGGTTAAAACTTTATTTAACTCAGCCATGTCAGGCAATTGAAAATCTAAAACAACAACTTCTTTTTCTAATTCAATCGGAACTTGTTGCACAGGGGACATTAAAATAATGTTCTTTTGCGTTCCTTTGAAACTAGCGATCGCGTCCCGGAGCGATCTGGTTGTTGCCGGCGCATCAATAAAGGGATGTAAATCTTTAAGAATAAATATACTGGGTTCTTTTTGACGAATAATCCAATCAATGGCTGCTTCGGGAGAGACAGTATTGTGTTGAGTGGTATTCCGGGGTTGACCGTACTCGACGATACCGTGAGTTACTGTCCAAATATATACTCGTCTTGGGGGTTTTAAATCTTGGGAAACTTTAAAAATTGACTGCTCTGCCCGCTCTTCCTCGGAGGTCACAAGGTAGATTAAAGGGTATTGAGCTTGAATTAAAATATTGAGCTCTTCTTTCATACTATCGACCTACTTGAGACCTTATAGAGACAGTACCGATCAGCGATCGCATGGCGTTAAGCCAGACTATTAATCATCATTAATTCCTATCTAACAAGGAACTAATTCTTCCTCACCCTTGGGATGGGTTTCTTCTTTTTCTCTACCATCAATGGATAGATGGTCTTGTCCGATGATTCCTGGTTGGTTGCCCAAGTTCACGAGTTCACCATCACGCAGTACCAGGGAAGTTTCACAGGTGGGACAGGAATAAATCCGGTGAGTTCGCCCATGAGAAGACGCTTCTATCTCTTCTACTACTTCTGAGTTGGTCAGGTAGAAACTGAGCGCTCGTTCTGCTAGGTCTGACATTGGTTCTGAGTCAACGGCAGAGCGAATTTTAAGTTTTCTGTGCAGTTCCGGTGATAAATATAACGTAACCTTTTGCTTAGTTTGCATACAACTTTCTAGTGGTCTTACCCGGGTATGTATACCACCTTATCGGCTCTTTTCTCAGTTGTCAAGATGGTAAAGCGTTTTAACTGCAATTTTGTTACATTTCGTAATATAACTAGGATTTTGTCTGAATCAGGATGTCCAGGATTTCAGGATTTTCAGGATTTGTGTTTGGATTTTGATGTCTAGGATTTTAGGATTTTCAGGATTTGTGTTTGGATTTTGATGATTTTGTCTAAAATATATTTCACAAAGAGTACATACCGCTGCGTGATAATGTGGTGAAAATATTATCTGCCGTCGTTGAGCTTCGTCCTGTGCGGTTTTAAGATTATTGTTGACGGTGATGCTTTCTAACATCTTTAATTTATGTCTAACAACCTTTTACAGCCTGATTCGGATGCACTACACCAGTCTGCTATTGATGTGATTACCCATATCAGTAATGTGATGTCAGAAGGTTGTGCAATATTGAGAGAACATGATCGGTTGCTGACGGAAAATCAGGGTGGGAATCGGTTGGGGGCTGAGATTAAGGCTATTGAAGAAGATATAAGGCACGTCAATGAGAAGCTGGAAAGGGTGAAGCGTAAAGAATTGACGATGACGATTGTTGCGCCAACCAGTGCGGGTAAGTCTACTATTATTAATGCGATCGCTGGACAGGATTTATTACCTAGTCGTAATGATGCGATGACGGTTTTACCGACTGAGATTGTTTTTTCTCGTGAGGTAACTCGTCCTAAGTTGATTCTGGATAAGGCTTTGATGACGCTTTTGCGAGAGGTTTGGGGACAATTACATCAGAAATTACAACGAATTGGTTTAAAGGAAGCTGTTGAACAGGCTACTAGAAATGATTTTCCCCGCGAGAATGTAATTAGGGAAATTTTGAACAGTAGTTCTGTTTCTTCTCAATCTGAGGTGGAAGAATCAAATGGTATTCAAGCTGAATTAATCAGAATAAATGATTTACTGCGGTTGTGCGGTATTTTTGGTGTAGCTACAGAATTTTTGTCTTCTTTGTCTGAAATACCTCGGATTGAAGTTCCTTTTCCGCAACAATTATCATCTCTAAAAAATTCGGGTTTGGGGACTTTGGCGCTAGTGGATACCCCTGGACCTAGTGAGGATAAGTCTTTAAATTTACTGAATGTTGTCAAGGATAGACTCATAGCGAGTTCTCTGGTTTTGGTGGTGGTGGACTATACGAAAATTGGACAAACAGATCCAGCAAAAGTCAAGAAGTTGGTAGATGAAATCGCTGCTATTAAGGGACGCGATCGCATTTATATCATCGTTAACAAAATTGATGCTCGTGATCCTAATAATCCTGACGATTTAACTGCTGAACAAATTTTAAGTTTGGTTAAAACTAAATATGAAATTGATGATCCTCAAAATCGAGTTTTTGAAATGTCGGCTCGTCAAGCGTTTTTAGCTACTAACTTTCAGCGTGAGAAAGGGATTTATCAGCTAACAGAATTGCGAGGAAGGAAGAGTTTTGAGGCTCTTGGACAGGAATATTATGGAAAGCCTTGGAAAACTAAAAAAATGACAGCTACTTTAGAAGAAATGCAGAAAGCGGCTAATGAGTTTTTGGAAGATTCTGGTTTTGCGGGATTTATAGATAAGGCCATTACTCCTTTAGTACCTAGTATGATTACTATCAAGAGTACGTTAAATGAAAATAGTGATAGATTTACTTCTTTTTTATCTTGTCTCAGGAAGTACAAGGGAATACTTGAGCGAGATATTCAACGTCTAGAGATTGAGATTAATCAATTAGAAATAGAAGTTATAGCGATAAATTCACACATTACAAATATTTTTGAACTAAAAAAACATCAAATATTAAGCTTAAGAGAACTAAATGTTATTCTTGAAAAAGAGAGTCATGGATTATATGAAGAAATTCGCTCTCTTGCATATATTTTACTAGTAAAGGCAACACAGATTGCGAATAATCTCAAGAATTGGAGGACTGCGAATGGGATTGCGACTTTTTCACTTATCCCTGTTGGTATTTTGACAGAGTCAATGGTTATAGATCATCACAATAAAGAATTGGATAAGGAGTTATCCTTATTTCAAACTAACTATAGTGCAATTACTGAATGTTATTGCAATCAATTAACAAATAACTTACTTGATAGATTAAAGCAGATCATTAAGCAAATAAATAACAATTACTCAAGTCAAGATGAGTTAGTCCTTAGCGATGTACAGAAAAGATTCCACAATCACAAAATAGTGCGGCGTGATGCAACTTCAGACACATACGGAAAGAATATTATATCCTATGAAAAATTAACATCATACTTGAAACTGAATCAAGTTCGCTTATATGGCTCAGATATAGATACTAAATTTGCGTATGTAAATAACTTGCCCTTAGATTGTGTAAATACACGCACAATTTTTCAACAAATTGGACAGGATGCAATTAATACTGTAGAAAGGAGTTTAACTAAAGATATTGATACTTTTACTCAACAGAGAGTGAGTCTTTTGCAAGAATATAAGGTCAGTTTGCAGTCCACAATTCAGGCAAACAAAAAAATACTATATAGCTATACAATCACTTTAAGTGTAAGTCAATACAATCAACTTTTAGATAAAGCTGCTAATTTAGAAAAAGATTTAAAATATTTGCAAAAATATTTTGATAACATTAAATAAAAAACAAAAATGTCACTTATTAATTTTGACGAACTTCAAAAAAAGGAATCTGAAATTCCTATTATTACTGATAAAATACTCGTGGATTTGGTAAATTCAATCCAAGTCAATGACGATCTAATTAGTTTTCGCCAAAAGCAAGGATTATTTGGACAGTTTTTTGATAGCCTTACAGGAGCAGATCGAAACCGTCAACTTGCTATAGATAAAAATGTCAATGTAGCAATGCAATCTTTCCATGATTTGGTGTTAGATATTTCTAATAATTTGAATGTTAGTAATAACGCAATTATCACCATTGAAGAAAAATTAATAGAAACTCGTCAAGCAATCCGTAACCAGCGACAGGACATTAATTTACTTCAAGATATTGTCAATCAACTGCAACACAAAGTTGAAGATCACGAACATCGGATTCTGAAATTAGAACAACGAGTTTATAGAACAGAAGTTCAGCATAGAATTGAAGATGCGATCGCCGCATGGCAGTCAAAACGGACATATCAAGGCTTTCATTGGGCAATTCAAGTTGCTTTTGTCACCCGTGAAATAGTAGATTATGCACTGGGTGATTACGAACGATTAATCACAAAAGGTAAAGACAGCCAACTGCGTCAGAGTATAAGCGATAGAATACTTGCAACCGACAACACAATCCCCGATCATCATTTTCCATTAACCAACCTCCTCAACCTGTCATATAGCGAAACATCCCAAGAAAACCAAGAACTTGCAGGTTATTTGTTGGAAGTAGAATCTATTTCCGAACAAAGACTAGGGAAAACTCTCTATTTATTTACCCTTGGTAAAACCCTAGAATTAGCCCAACTACCCAAACAACAACAGCCCCAAAATCTAGCCCAAACCGCCTTTGAATTATGCCGTAACTATCCCAATGTTCTGATTTTGCCCACCACTAGCAAAAGAGAATTTGTTGAACGCATTGTGAATGAAACTGCAAGCGATCGGTTAAACTTGATAACATTAGTATAATTACAGGAGAATAAAGTAATGTCTAACGATACTCTAAACCCCAATATTTATGCACTTCAGCAATCTGTGGTTATTGTTTTGTCGCAGGCTCAAAAGTTGATGAACTATGCCAGTCAAACATTGGAGACTCCAAACAGCAAGGATCGCCGATGTGCAGAACACGCTAAGAGTATCGAAAATGAAATTACTAAGGTCAAAAATTTAGAGCTACGCATGGCGATCGTTGCTCCCATGAAAGCGGGTAAGTCCACAATTATTAATGCGATCGTGGGGCAAGATATTTTGCCAAGTCGTAATACAGCGATGACAACGCTACCGACTGAGATCGTTTTTTCCAAAGAAGTAACTGAACCGAAGTTAAAGCTGCAATATGACGGTGCTGATACTTTTGATGTATTAAAGCGATCATGGGTGAGTCTCAAGGCAAAGATAAGGCAAATTGGACTTAATCAAGCTAAGGAAAGCACGAAGGATTATCCTCATTTACAATATTTACTAGAAGAGGTGGCTGGTAATCCAGAAATATCTTTTGTGCCAGAAACATCGGGAACAGAATTTATCCAAACTGCTTTGACAAAGTTAAATGACCTTGTTCGCCTATGCAGCGTTTTAATGCCATCCGACAATACGCTCATGTGTTTACTGGCTGTACCGCGCCTCGAAGTACCTCCTTCTTCAACTCTCAAATTAGATGGAGTCGGCAAATTGGTCTTTGTTGATACCCCAGGTCCAAATGAAGCAGGTGATCTTAAGCTTGATGTTGTTGTCAAACGCCAACTTGATGCTAGTTCAATCGTTTTGTTGGTATTGGACTTTACCCAACTGAATACTAAGGCATCAGAAAAAGTGAAGAGTGATGTTGATGAAGTTGCAAAAATCAAGGGGCTTGAGAGCATTTATGTTTTGATCAACAAAATTGATCAGCGTCAAGAAAAAGGCATGACGAAAGAACAGGTTTTGGAATTTGTTAATAGCAAGTTTGGAATTGAAGCCAGTACAGATCGAGTGTTTGAAATCTCAGCTTCCCGTGCGGCTTATGCCTCCAATTTTCTTGCTGAGTTGCGTCTAAATCCAAGTATATCCGATCCGAAATCAATGAAGACATCTGAGCCTTTGGCTAGACAAGCTTTTGGTGATATGTGGGAAGATGAATTCCCAGAAGCTACTATAGAAAGAATGATAAAAGCCTCAGATCGTATTTGGAGTAAGTCTGGTTTTACTGAATTTTTAGAAAAAGCGATCGCGGCACTAATCGCACAAGCTGCTCCTCTTACGCTTTTAAATGCTCTTAATGATGTACGTTCTAGATTAACGACACTCCAGGCCAGTATTAGTCTTCAGAAAAATGCTTTTGGTAAAGACATTCAGACATTACAGGGACAAATCGCTGCCTTAGAACGTGATTTAATTATTCTTGTAGATTGCCAAGATAAACTTAAATATCAAGTCAATACTCTGGCTAAAGACCTAGAGAAAGAATTAACTAGTAGTCTCCGTAAGATGGAAGAAGAAAGCCGTGCAGAGTTTAAGAGGATTTTTGACAAGCGAGAGTCTGATGAAGCAGGGTGGATGAAAAAGCTTTTTGGAGGATTGTTTGATATAGCTGAATCGTTTGGCGTTAAACAAGGGGCTAGTTCAACTGAATTTAACTCTAAAGCAGAAGCGGATAGATTCATTGAACAAACAAATGCATCAGCAAGAAATATTGTCAATGCTTTGATGATCGATGCGAGAGAAAATGCTTTAAAAAAAGTTACACAATCTCGCCAAAATATTGAATCTCTTATCAGAAAAGAGAGCCTGCCAGTTATTCAGCAAGCCCAAAGACGATTGGCACAAACATTCAATATAAATTTACAGCTACCAGATGTTTTGGGTAATATTGAACTTGAACAAAATATTTCCTTAAATGTTAGCGCAAAGTCGGATGTTAAGACAGTTTATGAAGCAGGCGAAATGGTTAAAGAGCGGCGTTGGTACACATTAGGTCTTTGGGAACATAACAAAGAGGTCAAAGAAAGAATTTGGTACACATTGTGGTTGGTGGAACATAATGACACTTCATCCACTGGTCAAACCGTATCCAGAAAAGATTGGGATGACGTTACTCGTACATACGACGCTAAATCAGTTGCAAAAAGTGAAACATTTTATAAGGTTTCGATTGATGAACTTACTAATTCCTTTAATCAATCAATCTCATCTGCAGTTGACAAGGTGACGAGCCAGATTCTTAGCTATCTTCAGGACGATTTTCAATCGGGAATTGTCAGTTTTTTTGCCGAACTTGACCAGTTCTTAAAGGGTTATCGAGATGACTTACAGAAATCAATTGAAGCGGGTAAGCGATCAGCAGAAGATCGTGAGGCTTCGAGGCGTGTATTTGATTATATTTTGGATAAAAGCCCGCAACTAATAAATGATGTTGAAACGCAAACAAAATATGTAAATCAACATTTACCAGAAAGAAAATAATAATGTCAATTAGAGACTTCCAAGAAATAAATTATCCCAAGAAACGAACCACAGAGGCACAGAGTACACAGAGAGAGAATTTTTGTACCAGTTTTGGGACATTTTTTTATTTGGAAGTCTCTTAGTGTAATTACAGGAGAAGAAAAGACAATTTAGCCATGTCCAGATGATTATAAAATATTGGATTCAATCAAACTCTATGACAAAACTAACCCTTGACTTACAAACCTCAGCCGAAGTATTAGGTACAACGCCAGATCATTTTTTAGCATGGCTACAAAGTGAACAACCTAGCGGCATCATCACCTTAGACAATCAGCCCCAAGTATCTATCTTTACTCTTGCTCGTATCCTTGATACAACAGCCCAAGAGTTACTTAATTTACTATCAATTTCTAAAGATCAAGATTTATTAGAACCACAAGTCAAGTTATCAACGCAGGAAATAGATACAGAAATTCCCATTTGGGAAAGTTTTACAAATTTTGCTCATTCCCTCCCTCCAGAAGTTCTAGATCGCTTACCCATTGATGGAGCAGCCAATCATGATCATTATTTGTACGGTTCGCCCAAGCAATCCACATAAATATGAGACAAATTTTTGCCGATACTTTTTACTGGATTGCATTATGTAACCAGCGCGATCAATGGCATCAACAAGTTGTTAACTTCAGTCAGCAATTAAAAGGAACAAAACTTGTAACTTCTGATGCTGTACTCAATGAGTTGCTCAACTACTACGCTCAATTTGGTTCAGAAATGCGTTTAGGTATTTCTCAAAGAGCTAGAGAAATTCTCAGAAGTAAAAATATTCAAGTCATAACCCATACCAGAGAAGTATTTATTGAAGGACTAGACCTTTATGCAAATCGTCTTGACAAGGGCTATAGTCTTACGGACTGTATGTCAATGATCATCATGGAGCGACTCAAAATCACAGAGATATTGACCCACGATAAGCACTTTACCCAAGAAGGGTTTCTGATCTTATTTCAAGAAGAGAGAAATGCCTAATCCACTAAATTATGTAGAAATTCTCAAGAAAGTGGTAAAGGATGCCACGATTCATCAACCCAGATTACAAGCAATCAAACTATACCCAGTTTGTGATGCTGAGTCTGGACATTTTGTAGTTCTTGCCACAGGTCGGGATAAACATTGTTGGATGGATAGTGTCCTATTTCATGCGCGACTCATCGAAAAAGATAACGGCAATTCTCAAATCATCATCGAAGAAGATAACTTTGAAGAAGGATTAGTTGATACACTCATCGAAGCAGGAATCAAAAAAGAAGATATTGTCACCAGTTGGCAACAAGCGATCGCAGTGAATAAATAATTTAAGTTCTTATATGAAAAATACCAAAATTAAAATCGGATTGGTACTGGCAGGTGGCGGTGCTAAGGGCGCGTACCAATCAGGTGTGGTCAAATATCTGGCAGAAATTGATTTTGCACCTCTGATGATTGCAGGTACAAGCATTGGTGCGCTCAATGGTGCGATTCTCGCCTCTGGTACATCCTTTAAACAAGCTGCTGATCGCCTATGGCAACTATGGAGAGAACTGGGTGAAGCCAATATTATCAACTGGCAGTTAGTTAAATATCCACTGCATTCCTTGGCACAATATTTACATTTCTCACAGGAAGACGCATCTCTGTGTGATCCCAACCCACTGGATAAATTTTTACGCTATGCCATCAATCCTCAACAATTGCGAGCAGGAATTGAACTCTGGGTAGCCGCGTTTCCCTCAGTACACAATTTTCTACCATCTTCACACAAAGCAGGTCAGATTGTCCCCACAATAGGCAATGCGATCGCCTCCAATCTTGGACAATCCGCTGAATATATTCATGTTCAATCAGCCAAAACTGATGAAGAAATTTATCAAACATTACTCGCTAGTGCCGCTATTCCTTTAGCCTTTAAGTCACGCCAGGTTGATGACAAGCATTATGTTGATGGTTGGCTAGGTGATAATGTCCCTCTCAAAGCCTTAGCAAATCGCGGTTGTACTCATGCGATCGTTATTCATTTAGGAAATGGTGAACTTTGGAATCGGCATGATTTCCCTAATCAAACAATAATTGAAATTCGTCCAACGGAAGATATGGGTGGTCTTAACACATTATTAGATTTTAGTCCCGAACGGATTCAACTTTTGCAAAATCGGGGTTATCAAGATGCAAAACGCTGTCTCGAACCAATTTTACAAACACTGATAATCGAGCGATCGCGCCAAGAAAGTTTTGCGCGGCTTCAGGAAACATCAAAGCGATTAAGAAACGATTCACCAATATATTAGTTAAAACTGAATGATAAAACAGCCTTGGGGTGCGGTACAAATAAACAAGGCACTGTGCGCTATGATTTCGGTTGTGGGGATAGGAATAATCTTTTGGGGGTGTAATGCTAATATACTAAACACAGGTGAGATTTAAACTTTTGCCAAATGACAAAGAACCCAGACGTGTAGGGGTTTAGCTCATGCTTTACCCCTACGTTTAGAATCAAACAATCAAGCCGTTTTGAGTATAACTCCCAGCTTCAAGAGGCAAGATGGAAGATATATAGGGCTTGCTGAAAAAGTTGTCCGTGACGGCAGGGAAATCTTAACTCTTAACTGGGAACAGTTTCAGCCATCTGGATATCCTCAATTTTCTAAATCCGACCCAGGAAAATGCACCAATTTTGAGACACCATCAGCCAAAACCTTGCACTTTCTTGTGATAAAAATCAGCGAAACCCTTATTAATGAAAGGTTTCAGTTTTATATGGCTAACGCCACGCTACGCTATCAGCAAGCCCTACATATCCAAACGGTAATTTTCCTGTTCGCGTTCCACAAAATACTGGACACGGGCGCGGTAATCTCTGAGAGTTTCATCAACCCAATCCCGATCGCTACTGTTAACATAGAGATGGACTAGGGGTTCACTAGCATCAGGTAAAACCAATAGCCAATTGTCATCATAGGGCTGGCGAATTTTCACGCCGTCAATTAACTCCAGATTCTGGGCGGGGTGAGTTTCCACCAAATAACGCATTAACGCCCCCTTAGCAGTCCAAGGACAGCGGACTGTGTAGGTTCTATTAATGACACGAGGTAATTCGGAACGCACGGTTGCCAGCGATCGCTCTTGAATGGTTAACATTTCAATCAGCTTGGCAATACAGAACATCGAATCAAACCCTGGGTGTAATTGCGGAAAAATAAACCCAGTTTCCCCACTCCCACCCAAAACCACATTGGGATTTTTTTGACAGGCTTCCATTAAAGCCGTCGGATTCGCTTTAGTTCTAATTACATTACCATCATGACGATGGGCAACCAATTCCACCGCACTAGAAGCATGAACCGGTACAACTACCGAACTTCTAGGGTTAGCAGTTAACATCATATCCACCATCAAAGCCGTCAGCATTTCTCCGCGAATGGGAAAACCCGATTCATCAACTAAAATCAGTTGTTCCCCATTAGCTGATACCTGCACGCCAAAATTAGCGTTCACCGCCTCCACAACGTGACCTAATTGAGTCAATAGTAATTCTCTATCAGCATTGGAAATTGCCGTTTTATTCAAACTAGCATTTAACACCACCGCATCAGCCCCAAATTTATCCAACATTTGCGGCAAAACTGCCCCGGACACAGCGTAAACATAGTCAATTACCACTTTTGCCCGACTATTACGCAGAGTATCCAAATTTAATAACTTTTCAAAAGCCTTGCCATAGCAGTCCATTAATTGACTGGAATATACCACATCACCAATTTCATGACTTTGGGAACGGCGCATATCTTCCTTAAAATACGCCCCCTCAATTTTCTTTTCTTGGGCTTTAGAGATGTTAATGCCCTTAACATCCATAAATTCAATCAAGATATAATCACGGCGTTCTGGGTGAACTCGGACATGAATACCCCCTGCTACTGACATTGTGGGGATCACAGTTCGAGCGATGGGAATAGCTGTAGTATCTAGGTTCTGGACATCTACACCGACAGACATTAAACCCGCAATTAAAGACCGTGTTACCATCCGGGAAACATTGCGTTGGTCACGGGAGACTGTCACCATTGAACCAGGTTTTAAAGTCGAACCATAGGCAGCCCCCAACTTCACCGCAAACTCTGGAGTAATATCAATATTGGCTAATCCCTGTACCCCGCGCTGTCCAAATAAATTGCGTTGGGCAGTATTTCCCCAAATCAGATTAATATTTAAAACTGCACCAGACTCAATCTTTTTACTTGGCCATACCCTCACCCCAGGGCTAATTTGCGCCTCTTCTCCCACCGTAGACAGCGAACCTACCACAGCCGCCTCTAAGACATGAGCGCGTCTATCTACACGAGTACCGCGACCAATTACGCAAGCCGATAACTGGGCTTCGTCGCCAACAATTGCCCCATTCCAAATAATTGGTCTTTTTAAATGAGCATCAGCCCCAATTGTCACATTATCACCAATTACTGTCCCATCCTCAATTTTTACCCTTGCGCCAATGCGGCAATTATTACCAATTACGGCTGGGGTTTCAATTTTGGCTGTAGGATCAATATAAGTATTTTGTCCTACCCACAAACCGGGAGCAATTTCTGGATAAGCCACTTTTAAGTTAACTTTCCTTTGTAAAGCATCATACTGGGCTTCTCTATAGGCATCTAAATGACCCACATCACACCAGTAACCATCAGCAACATAACCGTAAATTGGCTCGTCTTTGGCTAGTAATAAGGGAAATAAATCTTTGGAAAAATCGCATTCAGTATGTTCTGGTAAATAGTCTAAAACTTCTGGTTCTAAAATATAAGTGCCAGTGTTGACAGTATCAGAAAAGATTTCGCTGGTGGAAGGCTTTTCCAAAAATCGGTTAATACGCCCTTCTGTATCCGTAATTACCACACCAAATTCAATGGGATTAGGCACACGGGTTAAAATTAAAGTGGCTTTTGATTGTTTTTGTTGATGAAATTCAATGGCGGCATTCAAATCAAAATCTGTGATACTATCACCGCTAATGACTAAAAAAGTTTCATCTAAAAGTTCAGTAATATTTTTTACACAACCTGCCGTACCTAATGGTTGATCTTCCTCGATAGCATAGGTCATTTGTACGCCAAAATCACTGCCATCTTGAAAGTAATCACGGAGAACATCTGGTAAATAATGCAATGTGGCAATTACTTCATAAATCTGGTGCCGTTTGAGGAGATTAATGATATGTTCAGCAATGGGACGATTTAAGATCGGAACCATTGGTTTGGGTAAATCGCAAGTCAAAGGACGCAACCGTGTTCCTGAACCACCTGCCATTAAGACTGCACGCATAAATACTCCTAAACTTGACTAAAAACATGATATTTTTCTTCTTCTAGTCTCTTATAGTTATTGAAATTTCAGAACCTTCCATAAGAAACATCTCTGAAAGGAGTCACTGAGTCAGGAGTCAGGAGTATGGCCTTAGAGAACTCCACAAAAAGAAATGCCCAATGTCATTCTGTTCGCGCAGCGTGTCAGAGGGATTACAAAACGAAGTGTAGTGAAGAATCTCTTGAGATGCTTCGTTTCGCTTCGTTTCGCTACACTCAGCATGACAAAACAGGATCATTTATTGGCGTTGCTGATTAAGGGTATGAATTTTAGTCTCACGCAAAGGCGCAAAGACGCAAAGGTAAGAGTTTTAAAGATTCAATTTGGGAATTTCATACCTCGATTCAGCAACGCCCATTTATTTTGTGGCTTACTCTAATTCATTTCTGGGCGGGTCTGTGAGCCAAACAAATAAGCCATCTGTAGCTTAAGTTGACACCAATGGTTTCTCCCCTGTTCCCTGTTCCTTATCGTTTCAAAATTCTGATTCGTCTAGCACCTATAAATCTTTTACCTACTGATAGGAGAAAACTAGAACAATGGAGTAGAACCCCATAGATTTAATTGTCAAGGTACAGATTACCGTTAGGCAGTTAGGTTTTTATACAGGTTGATTACCTTTCCTGTCAATTGAGATTATAACATCAAATATAATTAACTTATCACTGGGGGATAAATCCCCTCTTGCAGCTTTCATCCCCGGCTTACGAGACATTGATCTCTAAAAATTTTGGGGATTTTTAGGGATCAACTCCGGGGTTTTTAGCCTATCTTCTTATAAGATGATGTCAGTTATTAAGGAAGTTGATGGTAATTATGAATTTACTGGTTTTCGGAATAATCGTGGTTTATCTCGGTGGTGTGTGGAAATTTTGGACTGGATTTGGTAGGACTAATTTTAATCAAACTTTACCTAATCGGATCGGTTTGGCTGTGCTATGGCCTGCTTTGTTTTTAGCTAATTCATCCTATCGTCGCAATTTTCAAAAGGCACTGAAGGGATAATTAATTCGTAATTACCCATTACGAATTAATTATTTTCGTTAAAAATTGTGTTAAGGGGCTAAAAAGCCTGAATCCATTCTTTAACAAAATACTCTGTCCAAATGCCGTTTTGCCAATAGGGATCTGATTCCACTAATTGACGAACGGTGTTTTCGTCTTCAGCTTCGTAAATAGCAAAGACTTGAGTTACATCTTTTGTTGGACCAATGGTAATTAAAATTCCAGATTCTTTCTGTTGTGCTAATCCTGTTAAATGGGCTTGACGATAGGGTTCACGTTTGCTGAGAACGTCTTCACAATAGCTTCCCCACATGATGTATTTTGTCATAATTTCTGATTTGATTATTGATACTTCTTAAAAAATATAGCAACATGAGGTTTTTTAAGATAGAGATTGATGATCAAGTTTTTAATTTCACTAATATGCCTATAAGTAGGTGGGCGTTAAAAATTGTCGTTGGGGCAAGGGAACAGGGAACAGGAAGAGAGTTTTGAGTGATTTTACTTTTCTTCACATACCTTTAAATTTTTCTGTTCACCTACTTATACTTAATAATACTTATTATAATGCCAAAATATATACAGATATTTATAATTACATGAGGTAGATCCTAACCTGCTAATCGCTGGCAGGGAGGTGGCTAGGTGTGTTGTTATTACACCAGTCCCAATGAGGAAGAAACTATATTTGTCATCTATCTTGAGATAAATTTTTATTAGAATAAACTAAGATTTTGTATAACAAATCACAGTTTAATAGTTAAAAATAGAACTAATATCTCAGTTTAAAAGAGAATTAATCAAAAATATGTCTAAGCAATTTAACCGACGTAAGTTTCTGCTTTACAGTGCTGTAGGTGTTGGTAGTAGCATTTTTTTAAAAGCTTGTGCTAATAACTCTCCAAATACTGCGAATAGTCCAGCAGCATCCACTAGTACATCTCCCGTAGCTGGTACTACTGGTAAAACTATCAAGGTAGGTATTTTACATTCTCTCAGTGGCACAATGGCTATCAGTGAGAAAAGTGTGGTAGATGCGGAAAAACTAGCAATTAAGGAAATTAACGCTGCTGGGGGTGTTTTAGGTAAACAAATTGAAGCAGTTGTTGAAGATGGCGCTTCTAATTGGGACACCTTTAGAGAAAAAGCTACCAAATTGATTGACCAGGATCAAGTAGCTGTAGTTTTCGGTTGTTGGACTTCTGCTAGTCGTAAAAATGTCAAGCCAGTTTTCGAGAGCAAGGATCATATGCTCTGGTATCCTGTGCAGTATGAGGGTCAAGAATGTTCTAAAAACATTTTTTACACTGGTGCAGCCCCAAATCAACAAATTGAACCTTCTGTTGATTGGTTGTTGAAGAATAAAGGTAAAGAGTTCTTTTTAGTCGGTTCTGACTATGTTTTCCCCCGCACTGCTAATAACATTATTAAGGCTCAATTGGAGGCTTTAGGCGGGAAAACTGTTGGGGAAGATTACTTACCTTTGGGTAATACGGAAGTAACAGCTATTATCACGAAAATTAAGCAGGTTTTACCCAATGGCGGTGTAATTTATAATACTCTTAATGGTGATAGTAATGTTGCTTTCTTCAAACAGTTGAAAGGAGCGGGATTGACACCAGATAAGTATCCTTCCATGTCTGTGAGTATTGCGGAAGAGGAAGTTAAAGCCATTGGGGTGGAGTATCTAAAAGGACATTATGCTGCTTGGAACTATTTTCAAACAGTAGACACACCTGCGAACAAGAAATTTGTGGCGGCTTTTAAGAAAGAATACGGGGAAGACAGGGTAACAAATGACCCAATGGAAGCGGCCTATATCGCCGTGTATTTGTGGAAGCAATCAGTAGAAAAAGCAACTACAACTGACTTGGCGAAAGTACGGGCTGCGGCCTATGGTCAAACTATAGATGCACCTGAAGGAAAGGTGACTGTTAATGCTAATCATCACATATCAAAAATTGTGCGGATTGGTCAAGTCAGACAGGATGGACTATTTGACATTGTTTATGCTACCCCCGCACCAGTTGAACCAGTTCCTTGGAATCAATTTGTGAAAGAGACTAAGGGATTTGCCTGTGATTGGTCAGATCCTGGAAAAGGTGGTAAATACAAGAAGGGTTAATTTGGTGGTAAGTTGTCAGGGGTTAGTAATACAACAAATTGCATCTCAATAAGGTATGTATGGGCGGGCAGGATGCCCACCCCACAGGAGTTTTACTATTCATATTTGTACTTTGTTTAGTGGCAATTTGCTGTGAGATTAAAATAACTAATAACTGACAACTGACTATTAGGAATAAATTGATAATTGCAGGGATAAAATGTTAACAGGTTTCTTGGAAGCTGTATTTAATGGTGTTAGTATTGGCGCTGTTTTATTAATTGCTGCGTTAGGATTAGCTATCATATTTGGCTTAATGGGTGTCATTAATATGGCTCATGGTGAGCTAATTATGTTTGGTGCTTATACAACTTTTGTCGTGCAAAATGTTTGTAAGCAACTGGGTGGGGTTTGGTTTGAAGTTTATATATTTTTGGCTTTGATTATTGCTTTTATTTTCACTGCTGGTGTGGGATTAATTCTGGAAAAAAGTGTAATTCGTTATCTCTATGGACGACCTTTAGAAACTCTGTTAGCAACCTGGGGAGTAAGTTTAATTTTTCAACAGTTTGTCCGCAGTGTCAATTTATTATTGATCATAGCAATAGCTTTGTTTTCTGTTCTATTTTTTGGGGGTTTATGGATTTTAAATTCTCGGAATAATTTGCAGAAAATTCGTAACTGGGTTGTGGGATTTTTACTATTTTTGTCTCTAGGATTGACAATCACAATTTGTAATTTATTGAGTAAAACCTATCAGCAAGCGGTAACTTTACCTTGGTTTGGCGCTCAAAATGTGGATGTTACAGCCCCTAGTTGGTTACAATCTGGTGTATCTTTAGCTGGTGTACAATTACCTTATGCCCGGTTATTTATTATTGTTTTGACGATTATTTGTGTGGGAGGAATTTATCTATTTTTACAACGCTCTCATTGGGGATTAAGAATTAGGGCTGTTACTCAAAATCGCAGTATGAGCGCTTGTTTGGGTATTCCCACTCAAAAAGTTGATGCAATTACTTTCGCGTTGGGTTCAGGGTTAGCTGGTGTGGCTGGATGTGCAATTAGTTTACTCGGTTCTGTCGGACCAAATACTGGACAAAATTACATTATTGACACCTTTATGGTGGTGGTTGTCGGTGGTGTGGGTAATTTAGCTGGTACAATTTTGGCAGCTTTGGGAATTGGGACAATTAATTATTTGATTGGTTCGGGAACTTTGGCTTTGTTGTTGGGTGCGGTCAAGCCTTTGGCTGATTTATTTAGTTTTTTTGCAACTACAAGTATGGCTAAGGTGATGGTTTTTGCGTTAATTATTGTGTTTTTACAGTGGAAACCTGGCGGAATTTTTCCCCAAAAGGGTCGTCATGTTGATGTTTAAGTTATGGGAAATTAATCGCAGATAAACGTGGATTTTAGAAAATGGATAAAGCAGGAATGATAAAAATTAAAAAGGGGCGAAATTTAATATTAGTTGAGGTTGGGGTGGTTTGTGCGATCGCTTTGATTTTGATTTTGATGATGCCGGTTTTGCTTTCAGATTTTCGTCTGAATTTATTGGGACGATTTTTGTCTCTGGCTATTGTGGCTTTGGGAATTGATTTAATTTGGGGTTATGCTGGTTTATTGAGTTTGGGACATGGGATTTTCTTTGGTTTGGGTGGATATGCGATCGCTATGTACCTAAAATTGCAAGTCCCCACGGGGGAGTTACCGGATTTTATGTCCCTTTATGGTGTTATGGAACTTCCTGGATTTTGGCAGCCTTTTTCTTCTTTTCCCCTCTCTGTGGCTGCTGTGGTGATGATTCCGGGTTTGTTAGCAGGATTACTAGGATATTTAGTATTTCGTAATCGCATTAAGGGGGTTTATTTTTCGATTTTGACTCAAGCTGCAATTATTGTATTTTTCAATTTTTTTAATGGACAACAACAATTTTTTAATGGCACAAATGGGTTGATAGATTTTACCACTTTTCCGCCTTTATCTTGGGGAGTTAATGGCAGTGGTGCTATAGTTAGTGATAGCAAAACTCAATTTGTTTTTTATGTCTTGACGGTGGTATTTTTGGCGGCTACTTATGGGCTTTGTCGCTGGTTAACTAGTGGACGTTTTGGCCGATTATTAATAGCTATTCGTGATGATGAAAGTCGGGTGAGATTTTCTGGTTACGACCCCACAGATTTTAAAGTATTAGTATTTGCAGTTTCGGGAGCAATTGCTGGTATAGCTGGGGCATTTTACACTGTTCAAAGTGGTTCTGTATCCCCTAGATCCATGGATATTGGCTTTTCTATTGAAATGGTGATTTGGGTGGCTGTGGGGGGAAGAGGGACGCTAATCGGGGCAGTTATTGGCACTTTATTAGTTAATTATGCCCGGACTTTTTTAAGTGAACAATTCGCGGAAATATGGCTATTTTTTCAGGGTATACTATTATTAATTATCGTCATTTTGCTTCCTGACGGCATCATGGGATGGTTAAATAAACAAAATATCCCTTTTGGGAAACGTCAGCAATTAAAACCTTCTGATACCTATCCTAGTTTAGAAGAAGATATGGAGGTGAAACATGAACGCCAAAATCTTGGAAACTGAAAATGTCACCGTTAGTTTTGACGGTTTTAAAGCATTAAACCAATTAAATTTTAGTATGAATGTTGGTGAATTGCGGGTAGTAATTGGTCCAAATGGGGCAGGAAAAACTACCTTTCTGGATGTAATTACAGGTAAGGTTCAACCAACTATAGGGAAAGTATTATTTAAGGGTAAAAATTTACGTTCTTTAGCCGAACATCAAATTGCACGGCTGGGAATTGGGCGCAAATTCCAAACTCCACGAATATATCTTAATTTAACACCTTTCGAGAATTTAGAAATTACTAGTAATCGTCAGAAAAATGTCTTCTCAACCTTGTTTCGTTCTATCAATTCTGCGGAAAAAAATAGTCTTAAAGGCTTATTAGAAACAATTGGTTTAACTGCAAAAGCAAATATTCCAGCGGCTTTATTATCCCATGGAGAAAAGCAACGTTTGGAGATTGGAATGTTAGTAGCACAATCTCCTGATTTATTACTTGTTGATGAACCAGTGGCTGGTTTAACAGATGAAGAAACCTATAATATCGGTAATTTATTATCAACATTAGCCACGAGTCATTCAATTTTAGTCATTGAACATGATATGGAATTTGTGCGACAAATTGCTAAGAAGGTGACAGTATTACATGAGGGTTCAGTATTGTGTGAAGGTGATTTTGAGAAAGTCAGAAATGACCCCCGCGTTATTGAAGTATATTTAGGAAAACAGGAAGAGAATCATACCCCCCCTTAATCCCCCCTTGTGAAGCTGGGAAACAAGAACTCTGTCCCCTCCCTTTTATAAGGCGTGTACACACAAGTCAAATTACCCCCCTTAATCCCCCCTTGGAAATGGGGGAAACCGGAAAAATTACTTCCCTCCCCTTACAAAGGGGAGGGTTAGGAAAAAATAGTTAATCAGGTTAATTTTATAATGCTAAAAATTTCTAATCTTAACGTTCATTATGGTGAAAGTCATATTCTCAGAAATGTAGATTTGACTGTATTACCAGGACAGATGGTATGTTTAATTGGACGCAATGGGGTGGGGAAAACAACCATGCTAAAAACAATTATTGGCTTACTCAAACCCAGCAGCGGAATTATTAATTTTGCAGGGGAGATAATTAACGGTAAACCAACTTATGAAAGGGCGAAAATGGGTATTGGTTATGTGAGTCAAGGAAGGGAAATTATACCGCGATTAACAGTTAAAGAAAATCTGCTTTTGGGATTAGAGGCTAGACAAAAACCAGTTAAAAAACCAGAAATTCCCCCAGAAATTTTTAGCCTATTTCCAGTGTTAAAAACTATGCTTTCTCGTATGGGTGGAGATCTAAGTGGTGGACAACAGCAACAATTAGCGATCGCTCGTGCTTTAATGGGAAAACCACAACTACTCGTATTAGACGAACCAACGGAAGGTATTCAACCCTCAATCATTTTGGAAATTGAAGCCGCAGTCCGTCAGATTATTGAAACTACAGGAGTTTCCGTCTTATTGGTAGAACAGCACTTGCATTTTGTCCGTCAGGCAGATTACTATTATGCTATGCAAAAAGGGGGGATTGTTGCTTCCGGTCTAACTCAGGAACTTAGTCAAGATGTGATTCAAAAGTTTTTGACGGTTTAGTGATAAGAGAACTCCACAAAAAAAATGATCCAATTTTGTAGGATGGGCATCCTTGCCCGTCCTTGATGATTAGCGGGCAATTCGTCCCGCACCACAAGAAATTTTGGGATATTTTTTTGATTGGAAGTCTCTAATAAACCTGTGCTGCATGAGTTGTCATTGCGAGTGAAAGGAAGCAATCTCTTGACAACCGATAAACCACCTAACGCAAAAATCTCTCAAACCCTTATTCCTCTGTGTCCTCTGCGCCTCCGTGGTTCGTTAATCAGGATAATTTATTTCTTGGAAGTCCCTAATTGATAAAGCCAGGGAATAAATTCCCTGTCTCATAGCAAAAGTCGGTTAAAACCGACTGTTTTGGATTAACTTCTCAAATTCACACCAAATTTTTCAACTAAGGCTGTCCGCACTTGATTATGAACTGGTTCGATTTCATTTTCAGTAAGAGTGCGATCGCTGGCACGATATACTAAACGAAACGCTAAACTACGTTGTCCTGTGGGAACGTGTTCACCCCGATATTCATCAAACAATTCCACCGAGTTTAATAACCCTTTCCCAGCTTTATTAATGACCTTTTCAATTTCGGAAACCGTCACTTTCACAGGGGCAAAAAACGCCAAATCTCTGTCACTAGCTGGATAGGTAGAATAGGAACTGAATTTGGGAACTAGCAAATCATCATGATCCCAAGCATCCAACAGAGCATCTAAATCCAATTGAAACACATAAACGGCTTCTGGTAAATCTTTCTCTCGACGTAATTGGGGGTGAATTTGTCCGAATGTTCCCAGTCTACTACCTTTTACCCACAATGAAGCTGTGCGTCCAGGATGTAAACGAGAATCTCGATTTTCAGGTTGAAATTCTACCGTTAATTTTAGTTGTTTAAAGACACTTTCTAAAATGCCTTTGGCTTCAAACCAAGTAATCGCTTCTTCCTTACCACCTCTTGACCATTTACCGACAGTGATATCACCACCAATAATTCCAGCCAGGATTTCCGCTTCTTGTAAACCCTCTTCTTCGCGCCAGAAAATCCGCCCGATTTCAAAACCGTTTAATGCTCCATTTCCTTGCTCTATATTATATTGAAAAGCGGTAATTAAACCGGAAATTAAATCAGTGCGTAAAGCCGAATATTCAGCGAACAAAGGGTTACTTAAAATGATCTGTTTATCTTCACCTGGTTTCACCAAAGAATAATGAATTAATTCAGTCAAACCTTCAGCGCGGAGATAAGCGCGTAACCTGCGAATTAATTCTTGTTCTAAAGATAGATAACCAGCTTCGGATTTTTCTGGTAAAGTATCACAGAACTTATCATAACCATATAACCGGGCAATTTCTTCAATTAAATCAATTTCCCGTTCTAAATCGCGGTAACGATAGGGAGGTACGGTAACTGTCCAATTCCGGTCATCAATTTTGGCTAATTTACATCCTAAAGCCGTGAGAATTTTTTCGACATCTGACCCTTGTAATTCTCCTGTTTCGAGTCCTAGTTCAATCGGACCTAGCACTTCATTAACTTTATCTAAACGCAGGTTAATAGAATGTGACCAAGTAGAAATATCTGGACGATAATCGGAAATTTCTTGCTGAACAATCACCCCTGCGGCTAATTCACTAATTAAGGATAAAGCGCGGTGACAAGCTATTTCTAATTCGGCGCGATTTACGCCCCTTTCGTATCTACCAGAAGCCTCACTTCTTAACCCCGCACTGCGAGAAGAACGCCGAATAGCCACAGAATCAAATAACGCAGCTTCTAAAACTAAACTTTGTGTACCTTCATGAACTTCTGTTTCTGCACCACCCATAACACCTGCTAAAGCCACCGCTTGATTATTAGCGGTAATTAATAAATTTTGGGTTGATAAATTACGAATATTTCCATCTAAGGTTTTTAAAGTTTCCCCAGTTTCCGCAAACCGCACACCAATGATTAAATTTTCCCCCCCACCTACAGATTGTAAACGCTCTTTGTCGAAAGCGTGAAGCGGTTGTCCTCTTTCTAATAAAACATAGTTTGTGATATCAACTACATTATTAATTGGTCTGACTCCAGCAGCCCGTAAACGTTGTTGTAACCATTCAGGAGAAGCCGCAATTTTGATGTTTTCGACAACTGTACCAATATAAGCAGGACAAGCTTGGGTTTCGGAAATTTTTAAAGTGATGCTTTTCGCAGTCTTGGTATTTTCTACTTCTGCAATTGGGGGAATTGATAATTTTCCCCCAGTTAAAGCTGCTACTTCCCGTGCAATACCCACCATAGATAAAGCGTCAGCCCGGTTAGCAGTAGCGGTGACATCTAAAATCACATCTTCCAAACCCAATAGGGGACGAACATCACTACCCACCACCATGTTTTCTTCAGGGAAGATATGAATACCGTCAATATCAGTGGGTAAACCCAGTTCTTTTAAAGAGCATATCATCCCATTGGAGGGAACACCCCGCAGTTTTGCGGGTTTGATTTTTAAATCAATGTTGGGTAAATAAGTTCCTGTGGTGGCGACAGGGACATAGATATCTGCGCGGACGTTCGCAGCACCGCAAACGATATTTACAGTCTCAGCAGCCCCAATATCTACGGTACAAACGCTCAATTTGTCTGCATTGGGGTGTGGTTGACGTTCCAGCACTTTCCCCACAACTACACCATTTGCCCAAGTGCGGCGGTCTTCTATATCTTCTACTTCAAACCCTGCCATTGTCAAGGTTTCCGCCAGTTCTTCTGGGGTGAGTTTGATTTCTACGAGTTCTTTTAACCAGTTTAGAGAAATACGCATGGAGTCTGTTTGTTTAGATTTGTCTTTCGCTCTAATTTTATATATTAAGTGAAAATTATCAGATTTTTTGGCGTTGCTGATTTAATGTAGGAATTAGCCTCACGCAAAGGCGCAAAGACGCAAAGAATATGAGTTAAAGAAATCTAATTTTTCCTTTTTATAGTACAGATGTGATATGCAAACTATCTACATTTTTTTCACTGGATGTCTATTATGATTAATTTAGTAGATATCAGAATCTATTCCTATGGGAGATATGTCCACTATGGTACAGCAATTATCAGCAGAAACCACACCAGAAATCATTTATCCTGACAGCGACGGTCAACCAATGGCAGATAATACTAAACAATATCAATGGATTGTTAAAATTAAAGAAAATTTAGAAATATTATTTGCATCACGAGATGATGTATTTATTGCAGGTGATTTACTTTGGTATCCTATCGAGGGAAGTGTCAAAACTTGTCAAGCACCTGATGTTATGGTGGTGTTTGGTAGACCAAAAGTAGATAGAGGTTCTTATCAACAATGGAAAGAAAATAATATTCCTCCTCAAGTGGTTTTTGAAATTTTATCACCGGGAAATCGTACTCCCAAAATGATTAATAAATCGCTTTTTTATCAACGTTATGGTGTGGAAGAATATTATATTTATGATCCTGATACTTTAGAATTATCCGGTTTTGTGCGTTATCAAGATGCTTTTATAGCCATTGAAGATATTAATGGTTGGATAAGTCCGAGATTGGGTATCCGGTTTCAACTTGTACTTGATAATTTAGAGATTTATTATCCTGATGGTAACAAGTTTCTCACATCTGTGGAATTTGATCAACTTGCTAAACAAGAATATCAACGTGCTGAACAAGAACGTCAGGAGAAGCAAGTAGTTATTCAGCAGTATCAAGAATTATTAGCTAAGTTGCAAGAAAAGGGAATTGATTTAGATAATTTATGATTATATGGTAGGGTATTATGCACCGCGAGAAAAGAACAGGAGACATTAGAAAAAGAATATCAATCAAGTTTAAATACACTCTTACCTATCAAAAAACAACTGAAACAATGTGATTGGTTAATTGATGAAATTGTTTATCGGTTGTATGGTTTAACTGAAGAAGAAAAAGCCATAATTCAAGGATAAAAATATCCCCGACTTCTGTTTTCATTTTGTAAATAAATGATAGATTTTTCTTAGAAGTCGGGGATCTGGATTATAATAAAAATAGAATTGGTAATATCAATCATGCTAAAATACAGCCAATCAAATTGTTTACCTTCATCTAAGGAATTACCCGACTCTGACGACACACCAGTGGATAACGAACTACAAGATTTAATTCCCGGTTTATTAAAAGCCATGTTAGCCTTAATCTGGTTCCAAAGATGGGATTGGTTTTTTGGCGTAGACATGGGAATATATTATGATCCAGATAAACCTGCAATTGTCCCAGATGGATTTTTAAGTATTGGTATTCCCAGATTAATTGATGAAGATTTACGCCGCAGTTATGTATTATGGGAAGAACAAAAATTACCGATTTTAGTGTTAGAAATAGTGTCTCATACCTATAGGGGAGAATATAGCACTAAGAAAGATTTTTATGCTCAAGAATTGGGTATATTATATTATGTAGTTTATAATTCTCAGCGTAAAAGAAAACAACGTTTAGAGGTTTACAAATTAGTCAATGGAGAATATAAATTACTGTCAGGAAACCCTGTTTTTCTACCAGAGATAGGGTTAGGAATAGGAATGGAAAAAGCAACATATCAAGGAATAACTAGGGAATGGTTATATTGGTTTGATGAAAATGGAAAACGATTTTTAACACCAGAAGAAAGGATGCAACAAAGTGAGGAAAAACATTTAGAATCTGAAAGAAAATGGTTAGAATCTGAGGAAAAGGCTAATAAATTAGCAAAGATGTTAAAAAAATTAGGAGTTGATCCTGAAAATTTATAGCGTGTGAATTAAATCTGCAAAACCGTAAATACTAATTCCTAATAACAGTAATGCGGTAAATTGGGTAAGGCGTTGTTGAGTTAAAACTGTGTGGTTGTTTCCGGTGGGAGACATTGCTTCCCGGACTAATATAGAAGTTGATGCTCCCACGACAAAACTTAAACCTAGTATGATGTAGGGTTTATCTGGGACAATGGTGGAGACTGTCAGCAGAGCGATCGCTAATGTCAACATTAATAACTCCACAAATCGGGGTGGATGATCTTGAATAAATAAAATCAAGCTATTTAACCAAAAATTCCAGGTTCTCATAATTTGTCAGTTGTTAATTAACTGTTGTAGAGACGTTCCATGGAACGTCTCTATATTAAAACTAACGAGCGCCAGCTTTTACCCCTGCACCAGTTTTCTGAGTTGAGTCTTCTGGAAGTTCCACACCAAAAACTCGACAAAAGACCTTTTCTACCTTATATCCTGTATCAATGGATTCTAAAGGATCTTTCCGCAGACGGTGACGCAGACATAATGTAATTACCCGCCGGATATCGTCAACTGTTACTTCTGTCCGACCTTCAAAAGCGGTTAAGGCTTTAGCCGCACGGTTTGTCACAATGTCACCCCGCAACCCGTCCACATCTAATTCTGAACAAACTTCGGAAATTTTTACCCGGAAGTCATAGTCTAAATTAACTTGTGGTAATAAGTTTTGGGCATTGACAATTTTCTCTTGTAATGCTACTTGGGGAGCTTGGTGTTTTTCTAAATACACAGGCGGATTTTGGTCAAATTCACCCCGTTCTTCCACAATTTGCACCCGCAAAGCTGGTTCTTTCACAGTGCGGATTTCTGCGTGCATTCCAAAACGGTCAAGGAGTTGGGGACGCAGTTCCCCTTCTTCTGGGTTTCCCGAACCAACGAGAACAAACTTGGCTGGGTGACGGATAGAAATCCCCTCCCGTTCCACAGTGTTCCAACCACTAGCAGCGGAATCGAGGAGTACGTCTACCAAGTGGTCATCTAATAAGTTGACCTCATCAACGTAAAGAATACCCCGGTTAGCTTTGGCTAGGAGTCCGGGTTCAAAGGCTTTGACACCCTCAGATAAGGCTTTTTCAATGTCAATTGTCCCACAAACTCGGTCTTCTGTCGCACCCAATGGTAAATCTACCATTTGTACCTTTTTGTGAGTGACGGGAATTTCCAACCCTTGGGCTACCTGTTGACGGACTTCATCACTCATCAAGTCCGTGTCGCTGGGGTCACTGTTGAAAGGGTCATTGGCGACAACAGGGATTTCTGGTAAAAGGTCCGCCAAGGCGCGGATAGTTGTAGATTTTCCGGTGCCGCGATCGCCCATAATCATTACACCACCAATTTTGGGGTCAATGACATTTAACAGCAGTGCCAGTTTCATTTCTTCTTGACCAACGATGGCTGTAAATGGAAAGACCGCACGACGCGCACTCGCACTAGCTTGAGCAGTTGAAGTCACTAAATTACCTTAACAATATTTTTTATTACAATTCTTTATTTTGACACATTTTGGGGAGGTGGGTTGGTTGTTCGTTAAAAGCCAATCTTCTTATAAGTTTTTTAAATCTGACTTTTACAAAAAAAGCACAAGACTATGTTTATTGAGAATAAATCTGCTTCATTCTCAAGATTGTTGAGAATGATTGCAATAAGGTAACGATTTTACTAGGTTCTTGACCTCTTGACTTTTTGTGCTATTATCAAGATATATAATTTGGTGGCTATAATGTCTAAATTTTAGAATACAGAAATTGTCAGCATCAGGATAACCAGAATTTAAGAATTGACAGGATGTGAGTAAATTAAAATCCTGTTCATTGTTTGATCTTGTAAATCCTGATTCTCATAAAATTATTAAAATTATCGGAAAAATAACTGAAATTGCTGAGAAACAAGTATTATCTTCAGTAGGGATATTCCGCATTCCGCAACTATCAGTTTCTGCACAGAAAACCCAAACCGCCCATTACTATATTTGACCCACAACCCGTCAATAATGCGGAGGTCATCACAGGGAAAACTATCAATACTTTTAACATTTAACCAACCTTCTTTTTCTCGGTTTGCTACCACTAACTAATTGTAGAGAAGATTTTCTCCATAAACTATCTCGTAGGATAGTTAACGAAAACCAAGTTATTGTGGTGGAAAATCTTCATGTTAAAGGCATGATGCAAAATCACTGCCTAGCCAAATCTATTCAACAAGTTGGCTGGGGGATGTTTTGCACCATGCTTAAATACAAAGCAGAAAACGAAGGGAAGATTTATCAAGAAGTTGATAGATTCTTTCCTTCGTCGAAAACTTGTCATGTATGCCTTAATCAAGTGGGTAGTTTGCCACTTGATATAAGATTCTGGACTTGTGAAAAGTGCCAGACTAGACATGATAGAGATATTAATGCAGCAATAAACCTCAGAGATGAGGGACTACGAATTTTGACCTCTGGAACGGGGGATAAAGCGATGAAGTGTGGTCTTGGGGGTTTCCCCCATGAACAACTTCATCAAGAAGCCTGTCGCCCAGAAATAAGTCGCAGTAATAGAGGACGCAAGAAGTCTACTACTGTGCTTTCTGTTGGACAGGAAGCCGACACTGTACCGTCAGGTCAGTGTGGGTAGTTCACGTATATACCTTTCACGCAAAAGTAACTTATTACCGCACTTTTGACAATATTGAAAATTATCAGGGTTAGGAAAAAGACAGTCAGGATTAAGACATTGACGCATAGACTCACAACCAAGGCTCCGTTGTAATTTTACCCTAATTAATCAAGATTTACGCAAAATCTCTCAAAACCTCATTTCTCTGCGTCTGGAGGGGTTCATTTAAAAAAATATATAACTTAACTAACACCCAGATCCCCGATTTCTTTAAGAAATCGGGGATCTATCTTCTCAAATCATGCTACAATTACGCACTGACCTCAACCATACCCAAAAACCCCAACATCCAATTTCATGACCAAAAAACGTATTTTAGTTACAGGTGCAAGTGGCTGTATCGGTCACTATATCAGCGAAGCCTTAATTCAAAACACCAATCACGAATTATATCTCCTGGTTAGAAACCCTAATAAACTCCAAGTAGATACTACAGTCCGTCCTGGAATCACCATTCTTCAGGGTGATATGCAAGAGATTGGTAAATTCTCTAATTTACTCAAAACCATTGATATCGCCGTATTAACAGCCACTTCCTGGGGTGGTGAGGGCATTTTTGATATTAATGTCTTCAAAACTCTAGAATTAATGAATCTGCTAAATCCCGAAAGATGTGAACAGGTAATTTATTTTTCCACTGCGAGTGTTTTAAATAACGAAAACAAACCACTCAAAGAAGCTGGAGAAATTGGTACAGATTATATCCGTTCTAAATATGATTGTTTACATCAAATCGAAAAGTTAGCTATTTTTCCCAAAATTACCACGGTTTTTCCTACCTTAGTATTAGGTGGTGATGACAAAAAACCCTATTCTCATCTCACATCTGGTATTCCTGAAGTTACTAACTATATTAATTTTATTCGTTTTTTACAAGCAGATGGCAGTTTTCACTTCATTCATGGTAAAGATATTGCCACAGTTATCCAATATTTAATTGATTATCCACCACAACAGGGAGATCCCCGCCGATTTGTGTTAGGACAATCTTCCCTAACAGCAAATCAAGCCATTGAAGAAGTTTGTGCTTATTTCCGTAAAAAGATTTATTTCCGCATTCCTTTATCTTTAGGTTTAGCTAATGTAATTATTGCTGTATTCCGCATTCAAATGGCAGCCTGGGATAGATTCTGTATGAATTATCGTCATTTTAGCTATGCTAATGCCATTAATCCTAGCAGCTTTAATTTACCAAATTACTGTGCAACAATGACTGATGTTTTGAAAATTAGCAGCGTAAAAGCGGGAATTTAGATCAATACCTTGTACATTTTCTGTAGGTTGGGTTGTTCGCGTGAGCGTTGCGGAGCAATAGCACAAAATCCAACATGAGCGTCGGGTTGCGCTGTCGCTTAACCCGACCTACAAAAAATAGTTGAGAATTTCAAGCCCTGAAATTAATTTTTTTCGTTAGCTTATTGAGAAAATTCTCAAGATTATTGAGAATATAGGCTAATATAGGGTACTTCTCCTTTTTTGCCGAAGAATGATTTAAATAACTTATTGGATATATTCAGTATTGTAGGGTGCGTTAGGATGAAATCCGTAACGCACAGAATCCTTGATAATGGTGCGTTACGCTTTTAATTACTCCTGGTGCAACTGCTTATTTATTAGTCAAACGTTTACATGAAGTCATGATTTTAGGGGCGGTAATTGGGGTAATTTCTAGTATTAGCGGAATGTATCTTAGCCACTTTTATAAATTTACCTTCTGGTCTGGCTATTGTATTAGTGGTTTCGGGTTTATTTACCTTGGCTTTATTGTTTAGTCCTCGACATGGGATTTTGATTCCTAGTGGGAATAGGAGATAAAATTATCAAATTGGTAATTTCATTACATTTAATGCTTCTTTATATTTACGTTATTCCACATAAATGGACTTTGTTGGTGTAGTAGCGATCGCTAATTGCCGTTATTTGACTAAACTAGAAAAGTGTTCACAATTACCGCTATTATAATTCTTGAGGTGTTAGATCAAGAGTGCAGCAACCCAGGGGAAAGAAAATGAGAGAGATTCAAGGACAACTCCCGATTTTAGCTGGAAACAAAGGAAGATACCAACTTCTAAGACCTTTAGGAGGAGGGAGTTTTGGGGATACTTTTCTCGCTATTGACCTAAATACACTTAATCAACGTCGTTGTGTTGTTAAGCGATTACGAATTGAGAGTCATCATTCTCCTGAAATTGTTGCAGGGATCAAAAAAGCCTTTGAAAGAGAGGCTCAGGTTCTAGAAGATTTAGGGGATAAAAGTGGTAATATTCCCTCCTTATATGATTATTTTTCCTTAACTGTAACTGACCCGCAATTAAATACTCAACAAGAGTTTAATTATTTGGTTCAACAATATATCGAAGGTGAAGATCTAAGTAAAGAACTGGAACAACAAGGACGTTTTTCAGAAGCAAAAGTTTTGACTCTATTAAATAATATTTTACCTGGTTTGGACTTTATCCATAATCACAATGTTATTCACCGGGATATTAAACCTAGTAATATTGTGCGCTCCAATGCAGAAGATGACAAATTCTATTTAATTGACTTTGGAGCAGTTAAACAAGTAATTAAAGGTGATATTTCCACCACAGAAAAATCTATAGTATTTGGAACTATTTCCTATGCTCCCCCAGAACAAATCAAAAAGGAAAAAGTTGATTATTCCAGTGATTTATATGCTTTAGCTGCTTCTTGTGTGCAATTATTAACAGGTGAATTTCCAGACGATTCCCGTGACGTTAATAATCTTTGGAATTGGCAAAAATATCCCTATATTAGTGAACATTTGGGTAAGATACTAAGGCGTATGCTCCAAGAAGATCCTTATTATAGATTCCAGTCAGCAAGGGAAGTAATGGAAGCTCTGAATAAACCTGATGATAAACCACCGGGATTGAGTCCGCGTACAAATAATGGTGATAAGACAATAATTATCCCTCCTCCCCAACCTCAATTTATTAAAGTTTTATTGATAACAGCAATTATTTTGACCGCTGCTGGGGTTTTCATAACTTTGTATAGCGATCAAATTCAAAACTCCCAAGGAAGTATTAAAACTATTCCTGGTAAACTATTTACAGATAAACAATTTGGAATTGAGATCAAATATCCTCAAGACTGGAAGGCTGAAAAACAAGAATATAGTCCGTTAACCGGGGGAACTATTGCCAAAATATTCCCTAATACTTCTAGTCTGAATCTCGAAGTAGGGCTATTTATCCGTATCGAAGATATACAAAAATCTCAGACTTTATCAGAGTATAATCAGGCTGCTATCGAACAAATTAAAAAATCCGTTAGAAACGTCCAAATTCTCGAACAAAAATCGAAAAAACTAGATGATCGAGAGGGATATCAAATAGTTTATACAGGTCAAGATCAAATTCATAACTTCAGGTTTAAGTCCATGGAAGTTTGGACTATTAGTGATTCAAAAGTTTATATTCTGACTTACCGAGCAGAAGAAAAACTCTATGATCCCTTTCTCAAGGATGTAGAACAAACCATGATGAGGTCTTTTCATATAGAGCCTATTGGTCTATGAGAGGGTGTTTGAAAAGGGGCTAGAAGTATGGCTAACGCCACGCTACGCTATCAGCAAGCCTATTTATACATTAAAAACTTTTCAAATATCCTCTGAGATCCAGCGGGGTAATATACCTTCTCAATTGACATTTAGACACTAGTTATATTAACATAGGATTGACTCAAATAATCAGCTTTTTGTAACCCTCTTAATAACCTGATTTCTTATGGCTTTAGTTATGAAAAATAACCTATCAGCACCCTTAACTGGTCTGGCTTTAGCCTTGAGTGTTACTTTAGCTAGTAATCAACCCAGCCAAGCTCAAAGCCGCCAATTTACCTGTGGTTTGAGTGATAACTATCCAGTAACCGTGGTTCGTCACCCAACCAGAGGTAGTGTAGCCTTAATTGTGTGGACAAACACAAGTCAGATTAGTGATACATGGACACCTCAAAAACGTTGTCAAGAGGTATCAGATCGTTTCCAGAAACTGCAAAATAAAGGTGAACTGAAAATCCTGAAAACGGGAACAGTTAACGGTCAATATGTTATCTGTGGTTTAGGAACTAATCAGAGAGCTTGTGATAAGAAAAATGTTTTACTGACCATGACAAAGGATCGTGACCCTAAGCAAGTCCTTGAACAACTATTGAATACCCGTGTTGCCGCAAGTGGGGAAGCTGTTTACCTCAGTGGCGACCAAGAAGGACACATTAAACCAACAATCAACCGTGATGGCACAGCCAGCGTTGACATTGATCAGGTGATCAACGGTAAAAGTGAGCCGATCTGGTAAATTGGAAATTATGGGGGGAAAATCATGAGTTGGCGGATAGGAATGGTCGCTGTTTTTGCAATAGCTGGTTCTGTTTTGCCTTTGGCTCCAGTGTCGTCAGTTCCAAAACCCCCTTTTTCAATGGTTAATTTGTGGTCTGGACAGGAACAAATTCAACTTGAACAAGAAGCCCGTTTAATTACAGTTAAGATTCTGAGTAGCCCTAGAGAAAAGCGCGATCGCTCATTAGGTTCTGGTGTACTATTTTATCAAGATAAATTAACCTCAACCTATGGAGTAATTACCAATAATCACGTTTTACAAGCCGGTGAAGCTCCCTATTCTATTCAAACTCCCGACGGAAAAATTTACCGTGCTAACTCTGTGGTGCGGAAAAAACAACTGAGGGGAAATGGTTTAGATTTAGCCTTATTAGAATTTGTAGCTGACTCAGAATACAGGATTGCTACCAAATCAAATCAACAAGCTGCCATTGGAGCTTGGGTAATGTCCGCAGGTTTTCCCCTCAAAAATAGCCAAAGCAAATCCGGGAGGTTTGTGATTAAACCCGGTAAAATTCAACTGGTGCTAGATAAAGCCCTAGAGGGAGGATACCAAATTGGCTTTACCAATGATGTAGAAAAAGGGATGAGTGGAGGACCCCTATTAAATGGCGCGGGGGAATTAGTGGGAATTAATGGACTTCATGCTAACCCAATTTGGGGTGATCCTTATGTTTTTGAAGATGGTTCTTACCCAACGGACGCACAGCGAGAACAAATAAGTCAATATAGTTGGGGTATTCCCTTAGAAACAGTCAAGCAATTATTATTTGCTAAAGGCAATTCCTGATGCTTGTAATTTTGCGGGAGACAAAAAATAAAATATATAAACAAGTTTAAATCTGCTGTAAGTCTTTTTCTCAAAAAAGCCCAAGCAGATTTTACCTAAAAAAATTGTACAAAAAATAGTTGAGAATTTCAAGCCCTGAAATTAACTTTTTTCATCAGCTTATTGAGAAAATTCTCAAGATTATTGAGAATATAGGGTACTTGTGCTTTTTTGCTGAAAAATGATTTGAATAACTTATTAGATATATTCAGATGATAAGAATCATTGATAATGATGCGTTACGCTGTCGCTAACACACTCTACCTAAATGAATCTCATTTTACCCATAATCCTTGATCATGGTGCATTACTATTGAGCGAACCCAATAGACATAGACCTCTGGTGAAAATGAATGTAGAGACGTTCTATAGAACGTCTCTACAAGGGTTTCAAACCACGCACATTTAATTACCGGAGATGTCTAATCAAATCCCCAGTCGGTTTTAACCGACTTGAGCTTTCAGACAGGGAATTTATTCCCTGGCTGTCTGGCTGTCTAAATCTAAATCAAGCTTTTAAAACCTTACATCTTTGCGTGAAGTACAAAGAAAGGGTATTATAAAAAATAGTATATAAAAAATAGTATTATAACAGACAAAAGACTATGAAATTTTCCCAGGGATTAGGAGTAATTCTAGGGACAACAACCCTAGCTTTAGTACAATACCAACCCGTATCAGCCTTAACTCCTGTACAAGTTAATGATATCGCTAAACCAATCACCGTCATGATTGGAGGACTAGATGGTAAGGGTTCAGGAGTAATTATTGCCAAAAATGGTAATACCTACACTGTGCTAACAGCCAATCATGTGGTTAAAAAGGGATATGGTCTTTATGAGATTATCACCTATGATGGGCAAAAATACCCCATGGAAAACAAAGCTCAAACTCTGGGAAAATTAGATTTAGCCTTAGTCAGATTTACCAGTTCCCAAAATTATCCCCTTGCTAAAATTGCTGATTCTCGGACAGTTAAAGAGGGAGCTACCGTATATTATGCAGGGTTTCCGGCTGAAACCACAAATCAACCGCGTAATTATCGTTTTATACGAGCCGATATAACAGGCAGGAGTCAAAATCAAGAAGGGTATGAATTATCCTATAATGGATCAGCCTTACCGGGGATGAGTGGAGGTCCAGTATTAAATGAAGAAGGTCTTCTAATTGCTATTCACGGTAAGGCAGAAACCCAATCTATTATAATTCAAGGTGTTCAAAGAACTGAAATTGTAGGAGTTCAGGGAATCCCGACGGAAAAATTCCCCAATTTAATTAGTAATATTCAAGATAATACCCAAGCTAATACCCCTCGTAATAATCCTAGTCCTAGAACTGAATCTAAACCTGTCACATTGTTCCCCAATTTAATTAGTAATATTCCAGATAATACCCAAGCTAATACCTCTCGTAATAATCCTAGTCCTAGAACCGAATCTACACCTGTCACATTTCAAAAATTAGAAGCATTTTTAAAAGCAGGAAAATGGCGAGATGCAGATTTAGAAACTTGGGAATTGATGCAAAAGTTAACTAAAGGAGAAGAGTATGAAATAACACATGAAGATGGAAATTTTCCTAGACAGGAATTGCGAAAAATTAGACAGGAATTGCGAAAAATGGATCAATTATGGGTAAAACATAGCAAGGGTAAATTTGGCTTTTCTGTACAAAAGCAAATTTGGCTGGACTTGGGAGGTAAGTTAGATGGAGAACCTGATTGGGATACTTATGTAAAGTTAGGCTCCCGCGTCGGTTGGAGAAAAAATAATGAGTGGCTCAGTTACGATAGTCATACCTTTAGTAAAAATGCACCACCACAGGGACACCTCCCGCGTGTTGTGGTTTGGGGTTGGGAGAGTAAGGTTGGGGTACTCTTTTCTCTTCTCTAGACTATAACCCATAAGCATTACACAAGATTATAAGTATTTCTTATCAAAAAATAAACAACCAATTTATTAGGCTTTGGGGATTTCATAGTTTGTAGGTTGGGTTGAAGCATGAAACCCAACATGAACGTCGGGTTGCGCTGTCGCTTAACCCGACCTACTTGTACTCATTAACGACGAATTTTCCCAGCTATACCAGGCCAATTTTGATCAGCTTTTTGAATATTTCCAGGAATGTCCTTTTCCCAGCGTTTTTGAGTGTCCAAATTAGCATTTAAGTACAGCTTACCGTCCACTATTTTCCACGCATTAGGGTCAATAGGTGCAGTATATCCTCTACTGACAGCCCAAGCACAAAATCCTCCATATTGAGGAGCGTATTTTTCAGGATTTTTAATAAATAAGTTGCGGTTTTCGGCTGTGGAAAATCGCCAATTTACATTCTGCCATTTATAGGTGAAATTATCATTACCTGGAATGGCTTTTCCTTGTTGAAAATAAGCAACAGCATCAAAACCTTTTAAAACAAAAGAGTCTTGGACATTAAACACCTTAGCAGCCAGCTTTAAAGGGGTATTCTGCCCCTGAATAGCATTTGGAGCAAAATTACCATTGGCATCGGGTTGAAGGCTGGGAATAACGGTTGTAGTGGTTGCATGAGAACGACAACCTAAAGTTAATCCCACCATGAATATTGAGGATGTGACGAAAGCGAGAAAGTTCTGGTGATTCATAAAAATGTTTATTTGTTTTAGGACAATATCAGGTTCTTACCCCACCCTAACCCTCCCCTTGCAAAGGGGAGGGAACTAATTTTTCCGGTTTCCCCCCTTTACAAGGGGGGACTAAGGGGGGTAAATTCCAGTTTCCCCCCTTTACAAGCTACGGTGTACACACATCTCTAGACAGGATGCTAAACGTTATCCGATCCCCCTAAATCCCCCTTAAAAAGGGGGACTTTGAGGAATTTAGCCCCCCTTTTTAAGGGGGGTTGGGGGGATCTAAACGTTGTGGGGCAACTCTAGAAGACTTGTGTGTACACCGTAGCCTTTACAAGGGGGGACTAAGAGGGGTAAATTCCAGTTTCCTCAAGAGGGAATTTTTTGAACAGATGTTAAATGGAATTATGGAAAAGTGGCAAGAATAAATCCCTAAGAAATTCTCGGCCATTTGCCAATCCATTCTCCACCGCGAAAACGCCACCGGGGAAATAATAACCGCATGACTACCCAAGCAGATAAATAAACTGCTAACCAAACTAAACCATAATGTTGAATAAATCTGATTAAATCAAATTCACTTTTAGGAATATGAGGTAAACCGATATTGGCAATTATTAAAGCCAGAAATACCCCTTCTATAACTCCTGCATAAAGTTGAAATACTCCAGGCCAGTCATGGTCCCAGAGATATTTTTGCAGAAAATCATACAAAACATCCCAAGCAATGCCAAATAAACCTACATAAAACACAACCCAAAAGTAAACTAAGTTGGAGGCAATGCCTAAATATCCTTTATAAAAAAGCAGAGAAACTAACATTCCCACTGTTGCTAACAAAAAAATTCGTGTTTGCCAGCGTCCGAATAAAGTTGGAGTCATGATGATTTTATTATCCTATAATATTTGTAAGAGGGTGTTTGAAAAGTTTTTAATGTATAAACAAACCCCTCTCCAAACCTCTCCCCGAAGCGGGGAGAGGCTTTGAAAACCCCCTTCCCTCGTAGGGAAGGGGGGCAGGGGGGTTAGGTTTTTGGAGATTATCGGTTTCATCTAATACTTTTAAAACATCCTCTAAATTAAGGTTTTTGATTCAGCGCCCATTTTAGCCATTGCCAAAGAGAATAAATTCCCTGAATATAGCGGACTCCTGGAGCCTTTGCAGCCGCCAATGCTTCCATAGAACGATGGGCAGCATATTGTAGTCCTAAAAATGTGTCTACGGGGGCGTAGGGACCGCCTAATGTGATAATTCCTGCCCCATATATGCGAGAACGATTATTTCGCAGTTTTTTGACTTCAAAGTTGTTTTCTACATGAAAACGTCCTTGTGGGTTTAGTTCTAAATCGTAATGCAGTATTAGGTCTTTTAAAAATGGACTTTCTAAAGGATTGGAAATCAATCCTGTACAGTCAATAACAAAATCAGCAGTTAGGGTTTTTTGACCTTTATTAGTGACTACATGAGTAATAACTTGACCTTGGGAATTACGTTCTAGTTTTGTGACTACACCATAACGAATTTCATACCATTTCTGGGCTATTCCTTGACGAATAATGTCGCGCCATTTTTTGCGACTGGCTGTGGTTGTTCCCCCCCAACCCTGTAATAATTCCCGTCGTCTTAACGGGTCAGCGGCTTCTAACATTGTCCGCATATCACCGCCCCAAGTTCCTTTTGGCCAGTTAAAAGGTTGAAATTCCCAATCATTTTCTACATGGCGTTTAGCTTGCTCAAATTGATTACCTTTGCGCGGTTCTCGGTTTAAATGAATTACCTGAATATTACCTTGTATTTTCCGGGCTTCATACAGCCTTTCTAATATTTGTGAAGCTACAATTCCCGACCCGCGAAGGACAATAGTACCGCCCTTTTTTTCTAATTGTTGGTAAATATGATCATGGGGTTCATAACCTTGAACTACAGTTCTCTTATTTCCTGTTTCTTCGGGATATTGCTGACGATATTGTTCTAGGTCTTCTAGTAATTTAATTGCTGGATAACCTGTGCAGAGATGGACATATTTAGCTAATAAAAATTGGTGATTTCCGTCTTCTTGATTGGAAGTGGAATAGGCAATACAATAACGCCCATCTTCTGTTTGTCGTAGACTGCGAATACTACCATATTCTAACATTTTACCCCAACCAATGCGATCGCTCTCCCGGTCCATGGACTCAAATACATCTTTTCCACGAGGGGTGTAAGTATCTGCATAAACAGGTTCGGCAAAAACTTGCCACAAAAATCCTAAAGCTGCACCAACTTGTCCAGAAAAAAAGGCTCTCCAAACATCTCTTAAAGCATATCCTGGCCATCCCCAAATATTATCAGGACAGGAATCTGAACCAGAACGAATCCGTTTATGTCGGGGAATTTGACAATTTTTCAGTAGGCTTTCATAGCGCTTATAAGGTTTGTCTTGAATACTCAAAACTTTAATATTTTCCGGTTTAACCCCCGCAATTCTCAACATATCCACCCAAACAAAACTGCCCATTCCTCCCCCGCAGGCCACATATTCTGTTTCTCTGACTAAAATACCACTGCGACGAATAGCTTCCGGGGAAACCTTTTCTCCATTCCAAAAGTTGAGATTATAGGGAAAACCCGCAGGTTGACTAGGTACAGCGTCGGGAGTTTGCTGTTCTAAAGCATCCGTATAAGGGTTAAAAATGATGGATGATTGAGAATCTGGTAATTTCCGCACCCTAGATACAGGAATAATCTCAGATTGGGGGTTAAAAATTGTGGAATTATTTTCCAGTACAACAGTAGCATTCTCATCCTCAGATCGAATGAGAATAACGGTAATGGTATGATTACCTATTGCCAGTCTATCCCCACTGTTTAAAGTCCGACTTTGATTAAGTAGCTTTTCACCGTTAACTTGAGTCCCATTGGCGCTCTTGTCTTCTACATAAAGCTCATTGTTGTCTAAGGTAATTTGAGCATGAAACCGAGAAATTTGCTTATTAGAATCCAATAAAACTACAGGAGACACCGTTTCACCATTGAGGACGGCAGGAAGTTGAGTTATATCTCGTCCGATAGCTACCGGCAGGGTAAAAACCTGTTCTTCCTGCTCCTCTGTCAGTTTATTTTCGGAAATCAGCTTGATTTGCATGGTTTTGATGCTCCTATTTACACCTTAATATCTGATGGTCTGACTCGGTTTGAGTCAGTTGATAATATTAATACATCAATATTTTCCCCTATTTCCATAAAAATACCGAAAAAACCTTAAAAAAACTTTATTTTTTATTCCCTATTTCATAGATTAATCGCTACATATCCAGAGATGAAGATGCGGTAAGCTAACAAAAGCAGTTTTTACCCTCGGAACAATGACAGCAAATAGTCCCATGATTTTGGCTTTAGACTTTGATGGAGTGGTTTGCGATGGACTAATTGAATATTTTGAGGTAGCATGGCGTACCTACTGTCAAATTTGGTCGCCGGCTAACGACACACCACCAGACGATTTAGCTTTGAGATTCTATCGCTTACGTCCTGTAATTGAAACAGGTTGGGAAATGCCCGTTTTAATTAAAGCCTTAATTGAGGGTTTTTCTGATGATCAAATTCTCCAATCATGGACAAACATCACTCCCCAAATCTTAGCAGCAGATAATCTAGAAGCAAAGGCAGTTTCGACAAAATTGGATCATCTACGAGATGAATGGATTCAGACAGATTTAGATGGTTGGTTAAGTCTGCATAGATTCTATCCGGGTGTGATAGAAAGACTCAAAATAACTCTTAAAAGTGAAATACAGTTATATATTGTCACTACCAAAGAAGGGCGATTTGTCAAGGAATTATTACAACAAGAAGGAGTTAATTTACCACCAGAAAATATTTTTGGTAAAGAAATAAAACGCCCAAAATATGAAACCTTGCGCGAATTAATCAAGAAAGCAAATATCCAATCTGCAAGTTTGTGGTTTGTGGAAGATAGACTAAAAACATTACAATTAGTCCAACAGCAATCAGACTTAAATCATGTCCAACTTTTTCTCGCAGATTGGGGTTATAACACTCAATCGGAACGGGAAGCAGGGAAAAATGATCCACGTATTCATTTAATATCACCTTCTCATTTTACTCACGATTTTTCCACTTGGTTATAATTTATGTAGTACCTAGATCCCCGACTTCTCTAAGAAGTCGGGGATCTATTTTCTGTTTTCTTAATCAGATCAATTACTTCTTGGTAATTAGAAATTCTTTTTTGTTGTTGAAATAAATTAGCTGCTGTTTTCAAATCAGTAATTGCCCCTTTCTTATCACCTAACTTATTGCGAGAAACCCCTCGATTTTGGTAAGCTTCAGGAAAATTAGGATTAAGAAGTAATGCTTGATTGAAATCTGCAATAGCACCTTTTAAATCTCCCAAATCATGACGAGTAAATCCTCGATGATTGTAAATACCAGGATAGTTAGCATTAAGACTGATTGCTTTGTTATAATCTGCAATTGCCCCTTTTAGATCTCCCAACTTATAGCGAGATATTCCTCGTTTATAGTAAACTTCAGGAAAATTAGGATGTAACCGTAAAGCCTTATTATATTCTTCAATAGCCCCTTTTATGTCTCCAAATGTATGACGGTTAATTCCCTGATGGAAATATACTATTGCGTCTTTCAGATCAGATTGTGCTAACAGGGATGATTTTATTCTAAAATCGGAAATATTTGCCAAATTTTTAGCACACACTGACGGACTATATAATATAGTTCCTAATATGAGAGTTGTAATTGTTAATCTCCATTTTTTCATGACGCTCTTTTCCCAATTATTAGCATACAGTTGTTACAGCAGTTTCCAATTATATGAGTTATATCTTAGCCCCCTCATCGCACCCCCCTAAATCCCCCCGCAGCGGGGGGAAGAAAAGGATAAGCTTTTGATACTGGAGGGGGTTGGGTTCTTGTAACTCATAAGATCGGGAAGTGCTGTAATTATATAGCATTGATTTACATCAACACAAATACACCCAACGAATATGCTTGATTTAACAAAAATATCGAGACAAATGCAAGGTTTCAGTCAACATTTAACTTCAGAAGTGGCTGCAAGTCATCAGCGGTTGGAGTTAGCACAACAATATTTAAAAAAAGCTTTTGAGTGTCAAGAACAGTTAGTTAAACGTCAAGAAGAATGGCGAAATCGGATTATTTTTGCTAATGCTACACCCATTGAACCTCTCGAAACCTGCATTACTATTCCTGTTCCCCCCAAAGTTCATACTGTTATTTCTACAGATGGTTCGCAAATTTCCCCAAATCATCACGAAATTGCGTATTGTTACTTACTAAATATTGGGAGAGTGGTTTTGCACTATGGTCAAAATCTTCACCCGATTCTCGATAGTTTACCGGAGGTATTTTATCGCCCTGAAGATTTATATATATCGCGTCAGTGGGGCATTAGAACTGATGAATGGATGGGTTATCGGCGTACTGCTTCCGAGGCTACAGTCTTAGCAGAACTAGCTTGTAGTGCGAAAACAGCAGCCCCAGTCTTAGCGATGACAGATGGTTCGTTAATATACTGGTTTTTAGATCAGTTACCGATGGATGCCAGGGATATGATTTTACCTCCGGTTTTAGAAGCTTGGCAAAAACTCCAACAAGCCCAAATCCCCCTCATGGGCTATCTTAGTGCCTCTCGTAGCACCGAAGCCACCAACTTTTTACGCTTTTTAGCTTGTCCTCACCCTGTCCCTGATTGTATTACCCATTGTCCCAATCAACTAGAATACGTACCTTGTAAAAAATTTGATACTTTGCGCGATACAACCATCATGACCACCCAACTTCAACCTGGACAAAGAGGACCATTATGGCGGAGTAATGCCCGGATTTTAGAATTGTATGACGAGCAAATTATTTATTTTTGTTACGTCCATGTCGGGACGGAAATTGCCCGGATTGAAGTTCCCGCTTGGGTTGCAGAAAATTCCATCATGTTTGATCAAGCACTAGGATTAATGTTGGCACAGGTACATAAGGGGTATGGTTATCCTGTGGCGATCGCCGAAGCGCATAATCAGGCTGTAGTCAGGGGTGGTGATAGAACCCGGTTCTTTGCCCTTTTAGAACGACAAATGATTAAAGCTGGGATCAAAAATGTCGGGATTTCCAACAAAGAAGCAAGAAAACGGGGTAGTATTGCCTAAACTCAGGTTGTACATGGAGTTTATCTTTTTGGTCATTTTGTGCGAAAGTATAGATATAAGTAAGTCATGGAATAACGAACCACAGAGGCACAGAGAACACAGAGAAATGGGGGTTTGAGAGATATTTTGCGTAAGTCCTGTCATTTACTCAACTCAATTATTTTAACACCGCTTTAATTCAGATAATAAAACTACAATTTCATCTATTGCTGTTCTCATGACTTTCCCCGGTTGTTCAGATTGATTTACCATAATACTAAAAACCAAGGGTTCATAATCGGGTGCGTTCATATATCCAGATAGAGTAGAAATTCCTGTCATTGAACCTGTTTTTGCTTGCACTATTCCCGCAGCCGCAGTATTAAGAAACCGATTTTTTAGACTACCTTTGACACCAGAAATAGGTAAAGAAGCCCGAAAAACTGCTGCTTGAGGTGATTTATCAATTCCTTGTAAAAGTTGTACCAACGCTGCTGGAGTCGTTAAATTTTTCCGAGATAAACCAGAACCATCTACAATGACATAACCTGCTGGTGCAACTCCTAATTGAGTTAAAGTTTCTCTGACAACTTGTAATCCGACATCAGCCGTATTTTGATTTTTTTCTTCTGGTTTCTTAATAGCTAAACTTCTGAGTAAAGCCTCAGCATATAAATTATTACTATTCACATTTGTCTCTAGTAATAATTCCGATAAAGGTGGAGATTCTACTGCGGCTATTTCTTTTTCTTGTTTATTTTGACTAAGATTTTTAATTACAGTTTCTTTAACAGTGATTCCCTGTCTAGATAAATTTTGGCGAAATTGTCTGATAAAATTAGCAACTGGATCAAATACGGCTAAACCTGTAATCTCTGGCTGGGAATTTATAGCCAATTGTCCTTTGATTCGCAGAATTTGTCCTTTTAAGTCACGATTTACTTCTACAAAACTGGGTTTATCGGCTTCAGTAGTGACGGAATTATTTTCGATTTTCCACCGATATGCTTCTGTTGGTTCTGTCCATTTTAATTTTAATGGTTCTCCAATAGTTTGTGGTAAAAAAGTTAATACAGTAGCATTTTCATTGAGAATAAAACTATTAATTGGTGCGCCATAATCAGCTTGAATGTCTTCCCATTCCCAACTAGGATTAACTACTTCACCTTGAAAATAACTATCATCAGCAATTAATTGATTAATTTGCCGAATTCCCTGCGTATATAGTTGTTTTGATAATATTGTTAATTGAGCATTTTTAAAACTCGGATCTCCCCTTCCCACTACACGCAAAACACCATTACCATCATCATAAATAGAAGTATGAATCCGAAAATCTGCTCCTAATTGTTGTAATGCTGCTGCGGTAGTAAATAGCTTCATATTAGAAGCAGGAATAAAATATTTTTGGCTATCTTGACTATAAAGAATCTTTTCTGATGATAATGGTTTAATTAAAATCCCCCAACGGACTCGACTAAATTGAGGATGATTGATAATAGTATTAATAGCAGATGATAATTGAGCAGGACAAATTGATTTTGTATTCGTAACTTCTGGAACTGGTGTTTGTGCCTTAGCTATTTTTTGAATACTACCAATATTAATAGAAACAAATAGTAATATCAAGCTGAAATAATTCTTTTTTGACATATTACCAACTTGGTTTAGCTAGATTTTTAAACTTTGTAAATTGTGGATCAAATAATAGTTTAATTGTTCCTGTTGGTCCGTTCCGATGTTTGGCTATGATTACTTCGGCAATTCCCCTGTCTGGGGTATCTGGTGAATAATATTCATCACGGTATAACATCATTACTATATCCGCATCTTGTTCAATTGAGTTATGAACAATAATATTATTAGCGATAAAGTTATGTAATTTATCAACTGTTAAATCAAATACTTCTTCTTCTCCATCTAATTCTATTGAGATAAGTTCATCCCAATAAATATCACTGTTAGCAAGAGCAATTAATTGTTGTTGCAAATTTAATTCATCTAATCTTTTCCACCCATTAATAGTTAAAAATTTATGATTACCAGTAGCACGAATTTCTCGACCTAATCGAGTTGTTAATGTAAATACTGGTTTGATACCTGTAGAAAAAGCGTTACTAACAATTGCCCTTTCTAGTTTCATTGTGTTTTCGTTCAGTCCCCAAACCGCAAAATCTGATTTACCTACTAATTCTTTAATTGGTACTTGTAACCCGGTGTCTGCCAATGTAACAAGACTATCCCCAGATAAACATCCCGATTCTCTCAAATCAGACAACATGGGGCGTTTATTAGTTCTTGCTTCCACACCACGACTTAACTGTGATAAAGCAATGATTGGTACAGATAATTCTCTCGCTAAACCTTTTAAAGAACGGGTAATTCTCGATAATTCTTGAACACGATTATCACTACTACCTTCCATTAATTGCAAGTAATCAATAACTATTAATCCCAATTCTTTAGTTTGTTCGGCTTGCAGTCGTCGCGCTTGACTTCGCATTTGTGTGACTGTAATATTTGCCGTATCATCAATAAAAATTGGCGTGTCTGAGAGTTTATCAATGGCACGGCTTAAAGGTTCCCATTGGGTTTGACTAATGCGGCCACTTCTTAAATAACTACTTTCAATTCCGGCTTCACTAGCTAATAGTCTTTGGACTAGTTGTTCTTTGGACATTTCTAAACTAAAAACTGCAACTGCTAATTGATAACCGGCTGCAATGTTATGAGCTAGGTTAAGACAAAAGGCGGTATTGTGAACACAGATATCATTAGCAATAAAGTTGTGTGTTTCAGGAATTGTCAAATCATAAACTTGTTTGTTACCAACTGATTCAATAGAAATAATTTCATCCCAATATACATCACTATTTGCTAATTGCTGAAGTGGTAAATTATCTAAAGCAGTGGCTAAAATCCATAATCTTTCCCGTTTTAATGCCCGCTTGCCGACATGAATATTGGTATAGCTTTTAATCCCAGCCCGTTTTGCTAAACTACTCCAAGTTTCGCTACCTTTAGCGGCTGCTATCTGTTCCCAAATTTCTATAGGTATTAAGTCACGATTGGTTTGATATCTCTTTTGAGATATTGCTGCTGTAACTTTTGCTAATGCTGCTTCTTTGCCAAAAATGCCAATTTCTGCAATGAAGTGTTTGATAGATAAAGCATCAGTAATATCCAATTGCCATGCTGGTCTACGGGTATTATTATATTTCACAGACCGCTTTTCCAAAGCAGCAATAATCCCAAATCTTAACAACAGATGTTGAATTTGTCTTGCTAGTTTTTCGCTGACTGTACAATAACCTAATTGTGATTGACCACTATTAAGTACAGTAGCCCAACCATCAGTGGCAAAGAGACGATTTAGAAACAATGATAATTGTGATTTTTCTAATTTAAAGACAATATTTGGGACGGTTTTAGTATCACTCTTTTCAAGAGAATCAGCTAATAATTTGACTTCACACTCGCGGATAGTTTCTGTTCCAAACACATCTATTTTACGAGGGATGGCAATCTTATTTCCCACTTGCAGATTTTCTAATCTTTGCCAACCTTTAATAGTTAAAAATGGGTGAGTGATTGTGGTTTCAATTGCCCGACCTAAGCGAGTTGTGATGCGGAAAACTGGTTTAATTCCATCATCTACAAATGCAGATGGTTGGGTAAAGGTAAATTTCCAATCATCATTTAATGTTAATAATGAACCTTGCCGTTGCTGATATAATTCTTCAATTGTGGCAATTTGTCCATCTGCTAAAACGATTTCTGAATCATAACTGAGACATTTTCCCATTGATGGCCTCCCAGCGACGATAATTAAATCAGAACGCTGAAAACCGCTAGTCATGGCATCTAAATCATAAAAACCACAAGGTATTCCCGGTAATGCAATCCCTTGATGACGAGTTTCAATATCTTGAAAAGTATTAATTAAAGTGTCACCAATATGAACTAATCCTGATTGGGTTTTTTGTTGGGTGACGTTAAAAACTTTTTGTTCGGCATTGTCCAGAACAATTGGTAATTCTGTTTCTGTTTCAAAACCAAGATGGACAATTTCATTCCCAGCTTTGATTAATTGCCGACGCAGGTATTTTTCCATGACTAACCCTGCTAAGGCATCAATATTGACTGCGGAAACTGTCCGGTCTACTAATGTTGCTAGTTTGTTTCTGCCACCAATTTGGGTTAATTGATCGTTGTCTGTTAACCAACTGGTGATGGAAAGTAGGTCTGTGGGTTTTTGCTGGGTATGGAGACGGAGGGCGGCTTGATAGATGGTTGTATGGGCGCTAATATAAAATGCTTCGGGAACTAGGCGATCGCTCACTCGACCAATTGCCTCTGGATCTAGGAGAATACCTCCTAGAATCGCTTCTTCTGCTTCGATGTTTTGAGGTGGGACGCGATTACTACCATCACCTTGAAAACTTAGTTCTTCAGCCATAGAATTTTAAATTTTAGCGATTTTGGATTTTTACCTAATCATCCAAAACCGATAGGAAAATATTGATAACCACAGATATATCATCTGTGGTGATTAATTAATTGACATACTCACCCACCTGAAGGTGCGGTGATTATTGACACTTCGCCAGAACCCGCCACAAGTGGTCTTATCGTCCCTCCATGTCCGTTTAAAGTCTCCCAATGCCCTATGGCGACTATGACCAAATTTTAACATAAAGCCGTCCTTCCAGGACGGGGCTTGTGTCCCGTCTTTTCGGTCACCGTTAGTTAGAGACGACTTCAATGTTAATTACTGCTGTTACTTCAGAATGGAGTTTAATTTCAGCTTTGTAAGTACCCAATTGGCTAATATCGGGAATGGTGATACCACGACGATCTATTTCTAGGTTAGCTGCTGCTTGAATTGCATCTGCAACGTCTTGGGTGGTAACAGTACCGAAAATAGCTTCATTTTCCCCAACTTGCTTGGCAATTTTTAAACCAGCAATATTTTCTAAAGCTGTTTTTTGCTCAGTTGCTTGTTGTTTGAGTTCTAATTGTCTTTGATATTCTTTCTCACGTCTGCGTTCTACTTGTTTAAGTAATCCGGGTGTAGCACGAGCGGCTAAACTCTGAGGGATGAGGTAGTTACGAGCATAACCGGGAGCTACTTCTACCAAATCGCCGAGTTTTCCCAGCTTGGTAACATCTTTTGTTAAAACTAATTGCACACGTTTCGCCATTGTTTTTCGCTTTTCTTGGTAAAATCTTAGTTATTTGGGTGTCGCAGGGTGGCTCATAAAAGTGTAGCTTGATCCTCAGCGACTTTTAACGTACCCACAGCCTCGACATTGTAGCGAAATTTGGGGAGCGATCGCAACTCTAAATGCTAGAAATTTAAAAAAAGCAATATTTTCATAGATACAGGAAAGCGTAAGCTAACGCTTGCAATCTTGCAATTAACTAAATAGGTCTATTCTCTCGTCCATGATATATACGTAAAATAATCACATCATCCTCAAGAATAACGTAGTGAATTATGAATCCATACTTACCAAAAGCAACTATAAGCTTTCGTAACCCTACTATTTCATCTACAATCGCACCGCGACGAGGATTTTGTTGTAGACTTCCCCCTGAAGAAACAATTGCTTGTACTGCGCGGACTGCTGCATCAGCATTACTAAGTGCTATAAAATCATAATGACGATTTAAGTCATTCGTAGCAGTTTCTGTCCAAACTATCTCAGACATTATTATTATGAATTGTTAAACTATTTGCCCATTTTTGGACTTGTTCATGTTTGACTCCTGAACCTGTACGACGGTAGGTTTCTAAAGCAGATTTGCTTTCTTCAATCATGTCTTTTTTATTAAGAGGCTGAAAATTTAATTCTGTATCTATCTCACCATACTCAAGTGATTCTGTTGCTAAATTTTGTGCTTCTTGAGCTAATTCTGTAGCTAAAAATTGAATGGCTTTGATTTTTTCTTGGTGAGATAATTTTTGTAGTGAGGGTAAAATTTCTGTTAATGTCATAGAAATCATGGGTAAAGCTATTTACATTATACTGTTATCTGAGTCTGTTTTCCATAGATATAGCTTAGGAATGTGAATTAAATAAGGTGCAAAAGTAGGGTGTGTTAGCGACAGCGTAACGCACCATTCCAGGTTACATCAGAATTGCAGGTTATTAAATTTGCGTTCCTTACCATTCGTGCAGCATGACACAGGCATAGACTGTCTATTTACACTATAATCGAATTATTTAACCCATTTACTCAGAGTAATTCCCAAAAACTGTTCTAATTGAGTGAAAAAGGAAATATTCAAAAAAAATCTCTCCGTCACTTCCAAAATCGCTCATTTAACAAAGCATCTATATTACTAGGAAATGGACAAACATCAGAAAAATAAACATCAGGATAACCATCTCTCACATTTTCTAAAGCCATTTGATAGCTTTTGTCCAGAACTTCTAAAACAAAACCTTTCAAACTCGGTGAATCTTCTAATTCAATTTGTAACCGTTGCCGAAAATTCCTGATTTCAATTTCCCAACCCCGATAACAGTCCGACATTGGTACATAACACCGCTTTAATAAATGTTCTAATAAACGCACCAGAAAACTCCGCACTGTTTTGCGCTGACTTTTACCCAAAGATTCTACCTCTTCAATTAAATTATCCCAATCTAAATGCTCATTATCTCGTGCTTTTAACTTACTAACGGTATCCTCAACCCAAAGATAAAAATCTTGATCGTAGAGATTTTTTACCGATGTTTTATTCATAAAGTTTATTTACTGCTGGCTTGACTCTCTTAACATATTGATAAGAATTATCTTCATTCTATCGCTAATTTTTAATATATAGGAATCCGGCTTGATTCCTGATAGCAAAGCGTGGCGTTAGCCATATTTTCTTACGTAGGAAGGCAAGAGGCAAGAGAAGAGGATTCGAGAATATAAAGGTGTACCGAGTTCCGTTCAAAAATCAAATAGGAGTCCTATAGTTATCGTTCGGATGTAATACAATCGGGGATGGGGTTTCCCCAACCCTAAGTAATTAGACAAAAATATTTACAGTCATTGCGAAGGAAGGGAGGCAATCACAACCCTTGGAATTGCTTCATTTCACTTCGTTCCATATGGCTAACGCCACGCAACGCTTACGCAATGACATTATGTAATTAATTCTTTCTCACTACTTAGACAAATTATCAAAATAATTAAAAATTATCCTTCATTCCCCGAATTCGGGCAAAGGTTTGGATACCATCATCACTCTTTGCTGTTACTTGTAGAGATGGTTCTTCCCAACGTAAAAAAGGATTGGTGAGTTTTTCGACTCCTAAAATTGATGGAACTGTCGGTTCTAATTTATCCCGTTGAGCTTTAACATCTTGGTAGCGTTTTTGTAAATCTGCATTTTCAGCATCTACAGTTACAGCAAACCGCAAATTGCTTAAAGTGTATTCGTGGGCGCACCAAACGCGAGTATGATCAGGTAAAGCCCGGAGTTTACTTAAAGAATCTACCATTTGCCCTGGTGTACCTTCAAATAAACGCCCGCAACCTCCCGCAAACAATGTATCACCACAGAACAATTCTCCAGGCTCTCCTGGACTTGCTGGGGGGAAATAGTAAGCAATATGAGCGCGAGTATGTCCAGGTACAAAGAATATATTAGCAGTGCGATCGCTAAATTGGATGCGATCGCCTTCTTGCAAAAATACCTGCTGTCCCGGAATCCTCCCCCTGTCTTCCGCACCTCCATAAACTTTCACCTCAGGAAATGCTTTCATTAATTGTGTATTCCCACCCACATGATCACCATGATGATGGGTATTAAAAATTGCCACTAACTGAGCATTAATTTTTCTCAATTCATCTAGAACTGGTTGTGCTTCCGCCGGATCAACAACAGCCGCAATATTCCGCACTGGATCATGCAGTAAAAATATATAATTGTCAGCAAGTACCGGTAAACGAATGATTTGCATTAGCTTTTCCCATTGGTAATTGGTAATTGGTAATTGGTAATTGGTAATTGGTAATTGGTAATTGGTAATAAGATATCTATTTTCATCCTGTTAATCATTAAATCCTGGATATCCTGATTCAGACAATATATTTTTTCATCCTGTTAATCATTAAATCCTGGATATCCTGATTCAGACAATGTATTTTTTCATCCTGTTAATCATTAAATCCTGGATATCCTGATTCAGACAATGTATTTTTTCATCCTGTTAATCATTAAATCCTGGACATCCTGATTCAGACAATATATTTTTTCATCCTGTTAATCATTAAATCCTGGACATCCTGATTCAGACAATATATTTTTTCATCCTGTTAATCATTAAATCCTGGACATCCTGATTCAGACAATATATTTTTTCATCCTGTTAATCATTAAATCCTGGATATCCTGATTCAGACAATGTATTTTTTCATCTTGTTAATCATTAAATCCTGGACATCCTGATTCAGACAATATGTTTAATTAATGTAGGGGCGCAGGGCCTGCGCCCTCTATTGTCTTATATCTAAGACCAAGAATCTAAATCTAAAGATTGCATTCCTTCCCTCTTAACATAATCGAGTAACCCTCCCAACTGCCGCCAAACAAAGAAGCAAGTTAACAGACTCAGTGGTAAACCTATACTTAAAGCCATTCCCGTAGGAAAACCAAATATCTCGAAACCAGAACAAAGAAATAAGCAAGAACCACCAGTAATACCAATAAATGGCACTAACAATTGTTTATAAAAAGAACGGGTATTAGTCTTTTCCTTAGAAGATTTATCTTGTGGCCATTGCTGGACAATTACCTTTAATGTCCCAGATAAAGCTAACCCAGAAGTTAAAGCCGTGAAAAAACCAACTAATAGTAAAAAGTAAGGCGGTTGCAGAGGGTAATAGTACATTCAAACTCCTGGTTGTTATTAAAATTCGTTTTTATTTGGTGACAGATTATTTAGCTAAAATAGCTGCTACACCTTCTTTGGAGAACTCGGTCAAGAGGCTAATGGCGACATTAAGTAAACGATTTGGTGGTAAATCATCCTTGACCAAATCCCACAGGCGTTGGACTTCTTCTGTGTGCAAACGGTCATCTTCAGTGATAGCTAAAACCAACTGACGACGGAGAAATTTACCCTCTTCGGAAAGGATGAATTCCAACCCCATTTTCGCCGTTGGTAAAACATCGAAATTGCTATCAGTGCGAGCAATCGTAATCAGATTTTCTAACCTTTGCCACTGAAATTTACCATCTTTGAACAACACATTCAATAGCCGTCGCCGTAATGCTGGAGATTCCCCAGTTAATAACCGCCGAGCGATATAGGGATAACCCACTTCCACAATTTTGAAATTAGGGTTAAGACTGAGGGCAATCCCTTCTTGTGTCACCAAAGAACGAATAATCAAAGCAAACTTTGCTGGCACACGGAAAGGATATTCATACATCAATTCCGAGAACTCATCGGTAATGGTTTTGAAGTTGAAATCTTGGACATTTTTACCAATAGCATTTCCTAATACCGCTTCTAATGCCGGCACAATAGGGGCAATATTAGTGTTCGCTGCTAAAAAGCCCAATTTGACAAAATCTGCCGCTAAATCGGCGTAATCCTTATTTACCAAATGTACTAAAGCATCAACTAAACTTTCCTTAGTGGTTTCCTCTAATTGATCCATCATGCCAAAATCAATGTAAGCCATGCGACCATCGGGCATAGCGAACAAATTTCCCGGATGAGGATCGGCATGAAAAAAACCATGCTCTAATAGTTGTTGTAAACCAGTAGTTACACCTATTTGAATGATGGCTTCTGGATCTAAACCGACAGATTGAATATTCTCAGTATCTGTGAGTTTAAAGCCGTTGATCCATTCTAGGGTTAAAACATGAGTGCTGGTATAATTCCAGTAAATACAGGGAATTTTTACCTGGGGGTCATCACGGAAGTTATGGGCAAATTTTTCCGCATTGCGACCTTCATTGATGTAATCAATTTCCTCAAATAGCTTTGTGCCAAACTCGTCCACAATTAAAGTTAAATCGTGACCGAGATTCAGGGGTAGCCAGGGGGCAAGCCAACTGGCAACCCAACGCATAAGATACAGGTCTTTTGTCAGTAACGGGCGGAGGTTAGGGCGTTGTACTTTGACTGCCACTTCCTCGCCACTGAGTAACCGACCCCGGTAGACTTGACCCAAACTAGCTGCTGCTACGGGTTGAGGGGAAAGTTCCCGAAAGATTTCGCCAATTGAGCGATTTAATTCTGTTTCAATAATCTGATATGCCAGATCATTATCAAAAGGTGGTAACTGGTCTTGTAACTTGATTAGTTCTGCTAAGAAGTCTTTGCGGATTAAGTCGGGACGAGTCGAGAGGGCTTGACCGACTTTAATAAATGTCGGACCCAGATTGGTGAGTAGAGTTCGCAACTGGGTAGCGCGTTTCCCCTGATTTTCCTCCACCTGGTCAAGCCATTCGTCCCATTTGAGACTGAATATAAATCCGGCAAAAGACCAGATTATTCTCAGTAGTCGTCCCCAGGCTAACCAAGGACGGTAACGAAAGTAACGAGCGATCGCCCCGCTCGCCCAGGGCAGTGCCTCTGGATTATACTGCTTTAATTCATCAGATTGATACTGACCCACGCCTTTATTTGCCTCTTCAACTGGGAATTTTACATCGTCGCTTTGATCCTGAATGCTAACTTAGTTGTTGGCACCGGAAAATGGTACTTTTTAGTTTAGAAAGAAACTTTAACCGGATCTAGGCGCAATAGGTGAAGAAATAAGCCTATCTAGCTAGATTTATTTATCTTTTTCTTAATTATACTTTATAAAAGTACAAACTTTTTGTGTGTATTTAGGGTATTTTATATTTTCTTAATGACTCATGCAAATTCGTGATCTTAGGCATTTGCATGATAATCTTACAGAACAAGGCGATCGGGAAGCGCTGCTGCAAGCAGATCGCTCTGCCCTTAATCTAAAATAGTACGAAAGCAAAAAAACTCAGTACGAAGACCAATATTTTCTCTAATGACAGCATATATGCTATCATAGCCACATGGCGATTAAAATTGTGGTAGATACAAGCGTTTTTATTAGTGCGCTCATTGGATCAAAGGGTTCTAGTCGGGAACTAATTCGACGCTGTTTGAAAGGAGAATATCAGCCTTTGATGGGAAATGCTTTATTTTTAGAGTATGAATCAGTCATGCAGCGAGAAGAAATTATCAGCCAATGTTCTCTAACTAACACAGAAATTTATACTTTACTTGCATCATTTATAAATGTCAGTCAATGGATATCAATTTACTACTTATGGCGACCTAATTTAAAAGATGAAGCTGACAACCATTTAATTGAATTAGCGGTTGCTGGTAATGCTCAAATTATTGTCACCAAAAATGTTAAAGACTTCCAAAATGCTGAACTCGTATTTCCTAACTTATCAATATTAAGACCGGAAGAAATTATTAGGAGTTAAACAAAAAATGGCTACTTTAACTATTCGCTTACCCAACGAAAAACACATCCGATTAAAAGAACTGGCGCAAACTAGAGGTATAAGTGTAAATAAACTCATTGAAGAACTTTCTACTATAGCTCTAGCTGAATTTGATGCCTGTACTCGATTTAAAGCAATGGCTGTAACGGGAAACCCAGAAGCAGGTTTAAGAATACTGGATAAACTTGATAATCTTACAGAACAAGGCGATCGGGAAGCGCTGCTGCAAGCAGATCGCTCTGCCCTTAATCTAAAATAGGCAATGAAGGGCGGGGAAACCCCGCTGACAGGTGTAGGTTTTTTACATTCTGGTGAGGGCAAGACTTGGCCGACAAGGTGGACAAGGTGACAAGGGAGTTAGAGATAGGAAAACCCTACAGGATTATGTTTTTTGGCAACAATAAGTAATTGGACAAAAATATTTACAGTCATTGCGAGCGAAGGGAAGCAATCACAACCCTTGGAATTGCTTCATTTCACTTGATTCCATATGGCTAACGCCACGCTGCGCTAACGCAATAACATTGTGTAATTAATTCTGTCTCACTACTTAACACACCGTTAAAAGACTATTGTGCGTATAAAATCTTCCTTGTCTACGTTCCCTCCAAGTCTTCCCAGTCTTGCCTTCACAGACAATATTAAAAACCTACCCTTGTGAGGGTTTCCCCGCCCCTACTGGCTTGGGGATAAAAAACTGTACCTTATAACGGATTGATCTAAAACTATAAAAATTAAATGGCATTTCGCCACAGTCGTCTCAAATATTTGGTATCAGTAGGTTAACAAAATTTGGAATTTAAGATTTTTTCCTACTGAATTTAACTTCCATAATTGGTTAGCAATGGTATCATTCGAGTATTACAAAAAGTAAAGGGCGATTTTACTATGACCAAAGCACCTGTTGCTCCTGTGGTGCTAGTCATTCTAGATGGATGGGGCTACTGTGAGGAAACGCGAGGAAACGCGATTGCCGCTGCCAAAACTCCGATTATGGACAGTTTATGGGCAGTCTATCCCCACACCCTCATTCGCACATCAGGAAAAGCCGTAGGGTTGCCAGAAGGTCAAATGGGCAACTCGGAAGTTGGTCATTTGAACATTGGCGCTGGTCGAGTCGTACCCCAAGAATTGGTACGGATCTCAGATGCTGTAGAAGACGGTTCTTTAGCCGCAAACCCAGCCCTTGTCAAAATTTGCCAGGAAGTCCGTTCTGCTAATGGCAAGTTACATCTAGTGGGGCTTTGTTCTGATGGGGGGGTGCATTCCCATATTACCCATCTATTTGGATTACTTGACTTAGCTAAGGAACAGCAACTTTCACAAGTTTGTATTCACGCCATTACTGACGGTCGTGACACCAAACCGACAGATGCTATCAAAGTCATCCAGCAGTTGGAAGACTATATAGATCATGTTGGCATCGGTGAAATCACTACTATTAGTGGTCGTTTTTATGCAATGGATCGTGATAACCGTTGGGATCGAGTTCAACACGCCTACGATGTAATAACAACAGATAATGCGGGCAATGGACTCACGGCTGTAGAGGTATTGCAAGCAGCTTACGCGAAAGGTGTAACCGATGAGTTTGTTCTCCCAGTCCGGTTGCAACCGGGCGCGGTAGAATCTGGTGATGGGGTAATATTTTTCAATTTCCGCCCCGACCGCGCTAGAGAACTAACTCAAGCCTTTGTTAGTCAAACTTTTAACGGTTTTGAAAGACAGCCAATTCAACCACTTTCTTTTGTAACTTTTACCCAGTATGATCCAGAATTGCCAGTTTCTGTGGCTTTCGCACCGCAAAATCTGAGTAATATTCTGGGTGAAGTTATCGCTAATCGCGGGTTAAAACAGTTTAGAACGGCTGAAACTGAAAAATACGCTCATGTTACTTATTTCTTTAATGGGGGACTAGAAGATCCCTGTGAGGGGGAAGATCGGGAATTAGTCAGTAGTCCAATGGTGAATACTTATGATCAAACCCCGGCGATGTCAGCACAAGCTGTGACAGATGTGGCGATCGCTGCCATCAGAAAGGGTATCTATTCCCTAGTTGTAATGAACTATGCTAACCCAGACATGGTAGGGCATACAGGACAAATTCCAGCGACAGTCACAGCTATTGAAGCAGTAGATAAATGTTTAGGTCGTCTAATTGATGCTATTGGTAAAGCAGGTGGTACAGCAATTATTACTGCTGATCATGGCAATGCTGAGTATATGCTAGATGAAGGCGGTCATCCTTGGACAGCCCATACTACTAACCCAGTTCCTTTAATTTTGGTAGAAGGCGAAAAAGCCAAAATACCCGGATATGGAACAAATGTGGAATTAAGAAATGATGGCAAATTAGCCGATATTGCCCCGACTATTCTGGATATTTTACAAATATCCCAACCACAAGAAATGACAGGGCGATCATTACTTAAAGCCGCAGAATATGATTTACAACTAACTCGTACTCCTGTGCAAATAGGGTTGTAAAATCGTAAAATGGTAGGGGTAAAGCAAGAGCTTCATTGGTGTCAACTTAACGTAAAACCCACAGCCCGACTGGGAATGATAGCGTAGCGTGGCGTTAGCCATATTCCCAGTCTAATAGCAAAAGTCATCTTTTGATGACTGAATAACCGGAAAATTTTTAAATTCTTTAGTAAACTTCAGTTTACTTTGGCTATGAGACCGGAACTTAAGTAAAACCTTTAATCCGCCTGGGAATGAATTCCCAGTCTCATAGCGAAAGTCATCTAAAGATGACTAAGGAAACCAAAAATTCTTTAGTAAACTTCAGTTTACTTTGGCTATGAGACCGGAACTTAAGTTCCAGGCGGGTTTGGAAGCTAAACAAATAAGCTATTTGTAGCCTAAGTTGACACCAATGAGCATTGCTAAATCCCTCCAAAATTGATAACTTTTGATAACCAACATTTCTAATATGGCAATTACTAACATTATTCAAGGCATTTGGGCATTTTCTGCTCTCAGTTTGATTATTCTCGTTTTGTTACATAGTCCTAAAGGTGATGGCATTGGGGCTATTGGTGGACAAGCACAATTATTTAGCAGTACCAAAAGTGCCGAAAATACTTTAAATCGAGTTACTTGGGCATTAGTTGTAGTTTTTATGGGTTTAACTGTGGTTTTAAGTGCTAATTGGTTGCCCAAATAATTGAAACTGAAAATGGGAAAAATCACCCAAAATCAAAACTTTTGGCGAAGATTAATAGTTCGACTTCGCTCACTACAAGCAGCAGTTCTGACTTTAGCAATAAGTACAGGACTGCTGGTTGTTTTGACTAACTTTCAAGTAAATGCTGGTGTGAGGGAACAGGAAAGAAACTCCCAATTTATCCAAAAAAACTATCCTTTACCACCGACTCTGGCACAATGGCAAGATAAAACGAATAGTGGAGATTATTTTGATCAAATTAAATCTACGAAAGTTGGTTATTTAATTTGGTCACGGTTTCCGGTGAAAGTGAAGATAGAAACACCAACTGATATTAATGAAAAACAATCGCAAATATGGGTTAATAGTGTTTCTCAAGCAGTTCAAGAATGGAGTATTTATTTACCTTTGCAGATAGTGGAAAAATCGGCTATTGCTGATATTACAATCTCTCGCAAAGCACCACCCTTACAACGTGAACCTAATGGTAAGATACTGCGATCGCGTTCGGCTTTAACGACTTATGATTTATATACTGAAAATAATATTTTATCTCACCGATTTACGATTCTGCTGAGTCCTAGTCAAACTGGTGAATATGTACTATCAGCAGCACGTCATGAACTTGGTCATGCTTTAGGTATCTGGGGTCATAGTCTTCTAAATACTGATACGATGTATTTTTCTCAAGTTCGCAAACCGCCGTTTATTTCTGTCAGAGATGTAAATACTTTAAAACAGGTTTATGAACAATCTACAAGTTTGGGACAGAATTGAGTTTATCTCACGCAAAGACGCAGAGGCGCAAAGGTAAGATTTTAAGATGAAGGCAACCAGTTTTTATCTAAAATCTGATCTAAGGTGTAAGGACAGATTTCTGGTAAGTTGGTTAGTTTGGTTTTGGCTTTAACATAATCTAAGGCATTACTATAAATGATATTGATATTTTCTGCTAAATGATTGCGTAAGTTAGTGGTTAATTCTTCGTTAATTTGATTACGAAAACTAATAATTTCCGCTGCCCAATGGTTAGCATTTCTAGGCTTTTCTATATGCCAATTTTGATAAAGTAATAAGTGTCTAATAATCTGTTCTAATAAATTTCTCACTCGTCTTTTTTCGGTTTTCGCCAATTCTTCTAACTCTTCTATTAAGTGATCATAGTCAATATCTCCCAATTGACGAGATTTGAGGTTTTTAATTGTCTCCTCTAGCCATTGTGAGTAATTAGACTCATATAGTTTGTTGATCTCAATAGCTGTTTTCATTATTTGCTGACTTAGCTTAAGGCTTGATTAGTTGCGCTTATACAACTGGGCTGGTTCTTCCTCGTCGGTTTCATGATAACAAATTTTCTGGTCGGTGTCAATAGCTTTGACTCTATTATTGCGAGGCTGTGGAAATTACAAGTGAATTTGATTTTCGACAGCCTCATGATTTGATTACACTCGACGTAGGTTCATGAGTTCTTGAGGAGATGCAAGCATATCAATGGCTACGAAGAAGATTTTTCCATCGGGATTGATTAAAAACCGCCAGGAAATGTTCATTCCAACTGTGACACCAAACCAAGGAGTTTGTACTACTCCTGTGACTTTCAGTTGTTTAGAACCGTCTGGTTGAACTTCGCAGATACCTTGTTGTGGCATCATGTTTAGTCCTTGTGCTTCTTCGCGCATATATTTAGCGATCGCTTCCCGGCCAATAATTGGCTTTTGGAATGGTGGTTGTAGCGCACCGTCGGTAGTGAATAGTGCGATCGCATCATCAAATTTATCTGCATTCATGGCTTCAATGTAGCCTAAGACCGCAGGTTCTGTAATACCGTCAATTTTAACGGAGGAAATAACTGGACTTGTCCGTTGGAAAGCAGGTTCTGTAGCTGCTTTAGGATAACTGCTAGGACCAAGATCAGAAGTATCAAATCCCATATCTACTACGGTATTCCGCAATACGGTGATTTGCTGACCTTGATCAAGTTTTTGTGTGGCTTCTAATACAAATTTTACACCGGGAGACATTTGATAACCAACGGGGACAGGAGTGATGATTCCCTGTTTCATCAATTCTCCTAACTCGAACCAGAAAGCGAGTTTGGTGTTGACGCTAAAGAAACCATAGGAACGGCTAATAGGAGTATCAGCACGGCTGGCTAAATCCCGCATGACTTTTGTTTGATCTTCACGAGACATTTGCTTAATTTGGGTAAGCAAACTTTCTGCTAGTTGCAAGCGGGCTACTCCAGGTGCAGCAGGAGTAATTGTTTTACCCATTTCAGTATAAGCATACCAAAGATAAGCTAATTGATCATCAACGTTAAGTTGATCAAATAACGCTATTGTTGCGGGAATAGGACTAGGAAGTTGAGTATTAGAAAAAATAGTTTGAGCGGACTGGATAGTTAAAGCCACGATCGGAATCTCCAAGATTATGTGTTAATTAGTCGCTATGAAGACATCAGCTAAAAATGTTTATGATGAACTTATGTCTTATGGAAAATAATGTAATGAAAATCTTAATTTTTGTAAATAATAGAAATTACGAATTGACAAAATAGGTAATTAATGGTAAAGAATTTATTTTCACGCAGAGGCGCAGAGGCGCAGAGAGGAATTTAGGAGCTAAATTGTGTTGATTAATGAAGGTTATCGTTTAATTAGACCCATTAGTAAGGGGGGATTTTATCAGACTTTTTTGGCTGTAGATGAAAGTCAATTTCCGCCAATTCCTTGTGTTGTTTATCAAGTTTCATCTCAATATCAATCGCTGGAAATTTTTCAATTTCAGGTACAGACATTAATGGAATTAGGTAAACATCCACAAATTCCTACTTTAATCACACATTTTATAGAAAATGAATATTACTATTTAATTCAAGAATTTATTGATGGTGATAATTTAGCTAGTTTATTAGCAAAGCAAGGTGGTTTTCATGAAACTCAGATTTGGCAAATTTTAAAAAGCTTATTACCAGTGATCAGGTTTATTCATGATCATCAAGTTATTCATGGAAATATTCAACCAGAAAATATTATTTTGCGGACTAAAAATCAAAGTCGAGATTTATTAGATGATTTGGTTTTAGGAGATTTTGCGAATATGAAGTTTGCCAATATTAATAAAGATAAAGATAATTTAGTTGGTAGTCCAGAATATATTTCCCCAGAACAAGCACAAGGTAAAGCAGTTTTCGCAAGTGATCTTTATAGTTTAGGTGTAACTTGTATTTATTTACTTACTCAAATTTCTCCTTTTGAACTATTTGATATGACTAATAATAGCTGGGTATGGCGGGATTATCTCACTGATCAAATTAGTGAACATTTAGGACAAACCCTAGATAAATTCGTAAAATATAATTTACAAGAACGTTGGCAATCAGCAGATCAACTTGTCTATAATTTAGGTATTAAAGATAATTATTTGCCTTTATTATCTCTAAATAAAAGTCATTTATGGCAACTTGCTGATACTCTGGAAAATCAAATTCATAGTTCTATTAATACTGTGGCATTAAGTCATGATGGCAAAATATTAGCTAGTGGTGAAGATAATAAAAATATTAAATTATGGAATTTAAGCAATCAGCAATTAATGGGGAACTTTCCCGGACATAGTCAATCTATAACAGCAGTCATTTTTAATGATAATGATACAGTTTTAGCTACGGCTAGTAATGATAAAATTATCAATTTGTGGGATGTGAAGACATTAGCAAAAATTCATAGTTTGACTGGACATTCTCATGCTGTTAAATCCCTAGCATTTCATCCTTGTGGGCAAATTTTAGCTAGTGGCAGTTGGGATAAAACTATTAAAATCTGGGATGTAAATACAGGTTTAGCACTGAATACTTTAACGGGGCATAAATTACAAGTAAATGCTGTAGCTTTTAGTCCCCAAGGACAGCTTTTCGCTAGTGCTAGTTATGATCGCACAGTTCGGGTCTGGAAATTAGAAGACGGAAAATTTAACTTATTAACAACTCTTTTTGGTCATACTTGGGCAGTTTTGACAGTGGCTTTTAGTCCCACTCATCCTAATTTGTTGGCGACTGGTAGCGGTGATAATACAATTAAATTATGGGATGTTAGCACTGGTGAATTAATTAGCACACTTTCAGGTCATTCTTGGTCAGTGGTGGCTGTAGTTTTTAGTGCTGATGGAGAAACGCTGATTAGTGGCAGTTGGGATAAAACGGTGAAAATTTGGCAAATCAGCACAAAATCAGAAATTGCTAGTCTTGTCGGTCATACAGACTCGGTATCTAGCGTTGTTATGAGGGATGATGGGGGATTGATTATCAGTGGTAGTAAGGACAAGACAATCAAATTGTGGCGAAGATGATGGGGGACTGGTGACTGGGGACTGGTGATAGGTGATAATTTTACTTAATTACCCATGACCAATCACCAATTACCCACTACCAATTACCAATTTAAAACAATCAGGCGCTACCTGTGAAGGCAACCTCTGGAAATTTCAACTGTGCTTCTGCCATTGGGCGTTTTCTGCCTTCTTCTTGCCAGTAGTTAATCACTTCTGTGGCTTTGTTAAGCAACTCTACCCGGTCAACATCTGTGATCCAGTGTTTGGATTCTAACTCTTTTTTTAGCTCTTCCCAGGCATCATTTCTGGGCCAAAAAAAGTATTTGGTTAAGGGACTAGAACCTTTACCGACAACCTGATCTACTGCTAGGGCGACGTTTTCGTCTAACCAGAGAATTTTCAAAATGAACTTGGTCAATTACACCTCCGGGGAATATCCGGGTTTTACTTACTAAGTTTGCGACCCCTTATTTTAACTCAATCTTTGAATAATTGACCATTTGTGGTGGCAATTAGTTTTACAGCAATTTTCGTTCTCGTGAAATATAATGGGGGCGCAGTCCCTGCTTTTTACAGCAATTTTCGTTCTCGTGAAATATAATGGAGGGCGCAGACCCTGCTTTTTACAGCAATTTTCGTTCTCGTGAAATATAATGGAGGGCGCAGACCCTGCTTTTTACAGCAATTTTCGTTCTCGTGAAATATAATGGAGGGCGCAGACCCTGCTTTTTACAGCAATTTTCGTTCTCGTGAAATATAATGGAGGGCGCAGACCCTGCGCCCCTACGGGTTTTTCTGTATTCTGCTATATGATTAATTTTGTTGCATATCACGTCCAGAGTTAGATGATTAAACTAATTGGTATTTTTCTGAGTCTGTTGCTGGTTTTTGGCTGGAATACACCAGTTATGGCGGAATCTCAACCTATTACCGCTCAGGAGTTGCAAGTAGGGGATGAATTGGCGACTAAGGCTTTTGTTGCTACGAATCAAGGCGATTTTGTGACGGCGGAGGCTTATTGGACAGAAATTATTGAAAAATTTCCTACTAATGCGGGAGCATGGAGTAATCGCGGTAATTCTCGTGTCAGTCAGAATAAGTTACAATCCGCATTGATGGATTATAACAAAGCTGTAGAACTTGCGCCTAATGTGACAGATCCTTATTTGAATCGGGGGACGGCGTTGGAGGGTTTGGGAAGATGGGAGGATGCGATCGCTGACTATAATCGTGTATTAGAATTAGATCCTCAAGATGCTATGGCTTATAATAATCGTGGTAATGCTAAAACAGGTTTAGGGAAATGGCAAGAAGCGATTTTAGATTTCCAAAAAGCCACAGAAATTAACCCAAATTTTGCCTTTGCTAGAGCTAATTATGCCCTAGCTTTATATGAAACTAATCAATCAGATAAAGCTATCCGCGAGATGCGGAATATAGTCCGTAAATATCCTCGATTTGCTGATATGCGTGCCGCTTTAACAGCCGCTTATTGGGTGAGGGGAAATAAGGGAGAGGCAGAAAGTAATTGGGTGGCTGCTTATGGACTAGATACCCGTTATAAGGATATGAATTGGGTAACGAATATCCGTCGCTGGCCACCAAGTATGGTAGCAGCTTTGGATAGATTTTTGAAATTACAATAAATTGAACGGGGAACGGGGAACGGGGAACGGGGAACGGGGAACGGGGAACGGGGAACGGGGAACATAAAAATCAGTTGTGTATTAATTGTGTTCCATTACTTAGCCAATTATTGAAGGTGGCGTTACCTAATTAACGCACTTTTCAATTTCCACAAAATTAAACTTATAGCCATTTTCCTGCATTTTCTTTTCTTTGGTGACTTTCCCAAAATCGGCAAATTCAGGAAAGTATATGTCTCCCACAAAATTACCTTCAACAATAGTTAAATAAAGTTTATCGGCAAATTTGATTGCTTCAGTATAAATCTGTCCACCACCGGCGATAAATATCTCTTCTGTTTCACTCATTTCCGCCCATGCAATTGCTTCTGTTAATGAATGCAACACGACACAACCAAAGGCTTGAAAATCGGTGTCTCTGGTGAGAACAATAGTTGTACAATCGGGAAATGGTTTATTCATGGTAGAATAACTTTTACGCCCGATAATTACAGGATGTCTTCTGATCATTTGCCGATAATAAATTTCATCACTGGGAATATTCCAGGGATTACCAGAACGAATATGTTTTCTGGCTGAGTTTGCTAAAATTCGATTTTCAGAAATGGCAGCAATGAGGCTAATTAACGGCATAAATTGATAATATTCTGGTTTTTTCAGAGAAATGGGTAAATGATATAAAAAGTTGAAATCAAAAATATGGATAACACTAGAATGGGCGCATTCTCTACCACCAAACTGGGCGCAGGCCCTGCGCCCCTACTTCCTGATTCCTCATATTATTCTTCGACGCGATAACCTAGTTCTGCTAGACGCACCCGTGAATGTCGCCATTTGGGTTGGACTTTAACGAATAATTCTAGATAAACTTTCCCAGCAATTAGTTTTTGAATTTGTTGTCTAGCTTCACTACCAATAGCTTTGAGCATTGTTCCACCTTTACCAATGAGAATGCCTTTTTGAGAATCTCTCTCAACATGGATCGTGGCGAGAACACGGGTAATTTTTGGAGCTTCTTCAACTAAATCAATGCCTATGGCTACGGAATGGGGAACTTCTTGACGGGTTAATAATAATATTTGTTCTCGAATTAATTCACCCATGATAAACCGTTCTGGCTGGTCTGTTACTAAATCGGGTGGATAATAAAATGGACCTGGTTCGAGATGACTAATTAATAAATCTTGGAGTTGCAATAATCCCGCGCCGGTTTTAGCAGAAAATTTCACACTTTGCCATTGATAGGTATCGGCTAATTGAATATAACTATCATCTATTTTTTGGGCATCTTCTGGTTGTTGATCAATTTTATTAATCCCCAGAATTACAGGTGTTTGAGTATTAATTAGTAGTTCTGCCACATAGCGATCGCCTGGACCACAAGCAACTGTACCATCAACCACAAATAATATCACATCTACCGAGTCAATGGCAATTTTCGCATTTTTTACCAACACTTCCCCTAATTGATGATGAGGTTTATGAATACCGGGCGTATCCACAAAAATCAACTGGGCTGTTTCCGTAGTTAAAATCCCCTTTAGGCGATTTCGAGTAGTTTGGGACACGGGGGAAGTAATAGCTATTTTTTGCCCAACTAATTCATTCATCAAAGTGGATTTACCCACATTAGTTCTGCCGATAATGCCAATAAAACCTGATTTAAATCCAGCCGGTGCTTGGGGAATCATCACCCCACCGAAATCAGTAAAAATATTATTATCAATATCAGATACTTGTGATTCTACTTGCATTTTTTACAGTTATGATTAATAGATTATTTTGAGCTTTGAGGGAAATTCTCTTTCAATTTAGGGGATTGCATAATGACGGTATAAATTATGTTTCGAGCGAAGATACAAAGGAGCAAAGACGCAAAGTTTGAAATTGTGATAGCTGGCGTGGCGTAGCCATATTTTCTATTCTCATATTTCAATTCACTAACGCCTAAATTAGAGATACATTAATTATTGCATATTTATGGAAATAATAAAAAGCATAAAGCCAAATTTTACTGTCCTCATAGAGGAGTCGTTGAGAAGCCCAGACTCTCCTGTTCGCGTAAGCGTGACCCAAGGCATAAGGTAGTGTATTAGCCCTGCAATTCATTTCAGAGTGGGTCTGTCAGCCAAAGAAATAAGCTATCTGTAGCTTAAGTTGACACCATTAAGCTTTTGCTAAACCCCTTGTATCATAATAAGGAGAGAAAAGAGGTAGGGGGGTAGGGGGAGAAGAGAGGCAGGGGGGGCAGGGGAGGGAAGAACAGAAGTTTTTTCCGATCATTACCTGTCAAAATAAATTTGACGAACTACTAGTGTTTGTTACTATTGATAGCTAAAACTGTTCCCTACCTTCACAGACAACTTATTCAGCAAACCCTATTTAGTATATTAAAACATGGCAATTTTACACGGAACTTGGGTAATAAATCATCAAAATAGTTATTTCTTTATTTGGGGAGAAACTTGGCGTTCTTCACAGGTGCATACTGAAGTATCTGCTGAGATTCCTTTACATCCCTTGGCTATGGACTCGGTGGAATTAAACGAATGGTTAGAATTATCTAATTTATCAATTACTAGTTTAATTCAGCCATCTTCCACTACTAAACAAAGAATTAAAAGTAAACCACCAACAGAAATAAAATTACCTATTCATTCACAAATAGTTTCTTTACCAACTTATTTTTCAGAAAGTAATAAATCAGAATTAACGACAATTTCTCCCGTTCATTCTGTCAGCGTGGATATAGATTCTCCAGATTCTCCATCTTCACAATATTTACATCCTTGGAAAATTGAGGGTTTTTGTCTCACTCCAGCATTAGCAATTCAATTTCTCTCATCATTACCCCTGAGTACAACCGATAATAAAGCGGCTTTATTAGGAGCAGATATTCATTTTTGGGTACATATTTACAGATGGCATTTAGATTTAATTTCTCGTTGTAAATTTTTACCAACTGTTGAGAAACAAGATAGTAATTTAATTGCCAAATGGCAGATACTTTTAGATAGTGCCATAGATGTCACAAGGTTAGAGAAATTCTCTTCACAAATGCCTTTAGCTTGTCGAACATATCAACAGACTACCGAAAATATAGCCATTAATTTACCATTATTACCTCAAGAATTAATATTATCATTCCTCAATCACATTACAGATAATCAATTGCGGTTAATGCTTGGTTCTCAATCTCCCCTAGAACCGAGAATGATGATGTCTTTACCTGCTACATTACAGCAATGGTTACAAGGATTAATTAATGCAAATAATACAATTGATGCAGCAGGAGGAGACCGTTTACAAACTACTTTAAAAGCTTGGACTTTACCATTACAATATCAACTTACAGGCAAAGCTTTATTTAGAACTTGTTTTCAATTGCTTCCTCCAGAAAATGAAGAACCAGATTGGATTTTGAAGTATTTTCTGCAAGCAGCAGATAACCCAGAATTTTTAATAGCCGCAGCGACAATTTGGCATCAACCTGTAGATACATTAGTTTATCAAAATCGCACAATTGCACAACCTCAAGAAACATTTTTGCGAGGTTTGGGTTTAGCTTCTCGATTGTATCCCATAATTACCCCCAGTTTAGAAACTGCATCTCCCGAATTTTGTCACCTCACCCCCATGCAAGCTTATGAATTTATCAAAGCGGTAACTTGGAGATTTGAAGATAGCGGGTTAGGAGTAATTTTACCGCCTAGTTTAGCAAATCGGGAAGGGTGGGCAAATCGTTTAGGCTTAAAAATTAATGCCGAAACTCCTCAAGAAAAATCCGGACGTTTGGGTTTACAAAGTTTATTAGATTTCCAATGGCATTTGGCAATTGGTGGACAAACAATTTCTAAAGTTCAGTTTGATAAACTGGTAAAATTAAATAGTCCTTTAGTCGAAATTAATGGTGAATGGGTAGAACTCCGTCCCCAAGATATTAAAACTGCCCAAACCTTTTTTAGTTCTCGCAAAGAACAAATGTCTCTTTCTTTAGAAGATGCTTTACGCATTAGTAAAGGAGACACCCAAGTAATTGAGAAATTACCTGTTGTAAGTTTTGAAGCTTCCGGTGCCTTGGCAGAATTAATTGGGGCATTAACTAATAATCAGGAAATTCAACCTTTAACTACACCTCAAAGTTTTCGGGGAGAATTACGTCCTTATCAAGAAAGAGGTGCGGGTTGGTTAGCATTTTTAGAACGTTGGGGTTTAGGTGCTTGTCTTGCAGACGATATGGGATTAGGAAAAACCATCCAATTTATCGCTTTTTTACTTCACCTCAAAGAAGAAAATGTCCTAGAAAAACCAACTTTATTAGTTTGTCCTACTTCAGTTATGGGCAATTGGCAAAAAGAAGTTAAAAAATTTGCCCCGACAATCAAAGTTTTAGAATATCACGGTGATAAACGTCCTAAAGGTAAAGCGTTTACAGAAGCCGTTAATAAACACGATATAGTAATTACTAGCTATTCACTGATTCACCGCGATATTAAATTATTAAAAGCAGTTGAATGGCAGATAATTGTTTTAGACGAAGCCCAAAATGTCAAAAATTCAGACGCGAAACAATCACAGGCAGTGCGACAATTAGAAACTACATTTCGCATTGCTTTAACAGGTACACCTGTAGAAAATAGATTGCAAGAATTATGGTCTATTTTAGATTTCTTGAATCCCGGTTATTTAGGGAATAAACAATTTTTCCAAAGACGGTTTGCTATGCCAATTGAAAAGTATGGTGATACTGCTTCTTTAAATCAATTACGTTCATTGGTTCAGCCTTTTATTTTACGGCGATTAAAAAGTGATAAAGACATAATTCAAGACTTGCCAGAAAAGCAAGAAATGACAGTTTTTTGTGGATTAACTTCTGAACAAGCTACACTATATCAACAATTAGTAGATGAATCTTTAGTAGAAATTGAATCTGCGGAAGGTTTACAACGTCGCGGCATGATTTTAGGGTTATTAGTGAAGCTAAAACAAATTTGTAATCATCCTTCCCAATATTTGAAATTAGCAACTTTAGAGAAACATCATTCTGCTAAATTACAACGACTAGAGGAAATGTTAGATGAGGTTTTAGCAGAAGGAGACAGGGCTTTAATTTTCACACAATTTGCTGAATGGGGCAAGTTGTTAAAATCGTATTTAGAAAAGAAATTAGAACGAGAGATATTCTTTTTATATGGTAGTACCAGTAAAAAGCAAAGAGAGGAAATGATTGATAGATTCCAACATGACCCCCAAGGACCACCAATTATGATTTTATCGTTAAAAGCTGGTGGTGTGGGATTGAATTTAACTAGGGCAAATCATGTTTTTCACTTTGATAGATGGTGGAATCCCGCAGTTGAAAATCAAGCCACAGATAGAGTATTTAGAATTGGTCAAACCCGCAATGTTCAAGTCCATAAATTCGTCTGTACTGGAACATTAGAAGAGAAAATAAATGATATGATTGAAAGTAAAAAACAACTAGCAGAACAGGTTGTAGGTGCAGGAGAAGATTGGTTAACAGAAATGGATACAGACCAACTTCGTAACTTATTAATATTAGATCGGAATGCTGTGATTGAAGAAGATGAACTTTAAGAAATATATGCTAGAAAATATAGATAGGGCTTGCTGAAAAAGTTGTCTGTGAGGGCTAGAAGTATGGCTAACGCCACGCTGCGCTATCAGGAGGTAGGGGCGCAGGGCCTGCGCCCATTCAGGAGTATGGCTAACACCACGCTTCGCTATCAGGAGTCAGGCTAACGCCATGCTACGCTATCAGCAAACCCTAGATAAACTCACCTAAGAAAGACATTTTAAACAGAAATAGGCACATTAATCAAATAAGCAAAATTGGTTAGAGAATTGCTGATAAGTAGGCAGGCAAAATTAATTTTATAAGAAGATAGGCATTTAATGTAAGGGTAGCGCCCCCGTGCCTACCCCGGTATTTGGGGCAACCACAGGGGGTTTGCCCCTACTTACCTCCTTGGGGTACTAAATAAATTCCCTCATCATCTGTTAATAAATTCTGTGCTGCTTCTAACATAGAGGGCATTATTTCTTTCAAATCTTCCCGATTATTTAAGTAAGTTTTTAAAGCTGCCATTGGGTCAATACTGCTACTCGCGCTTAATTCAGGAATACGAGGTTTTGCTAACTGACTCGCCAATTCGGCTTGAATAGTGTAAGTGTGTGCTATGCTTAAAGCTTGATGTATAGAAGAGTTATCAATTAAATCTAATTGTTCTGACCGCAATTTATAAATGAGTCGCACTACATTATCCTGAATATCATATTTAGTAATTCCTTTTAATAATGCTTTTTGTGGATCATCTTGTTTAGATAAATCTATCTCAATAGTCCGAAATGTTCGCACGGGTAAGGGACAAAATTCCCAATTTACTTTCCCTTTTTCCAAATCTATCATTACATAACCTTTGTCTTCCTTTTCTTCACTAAAATCTACCCGTTCAATACTTCCAGGATAAATTACTGGTGGGTCATTAGATTTATTTAAATTCTGGTGTTTGTGAACATGACCTAAAGCCACATAATCAAAACATGGTCGAGTTAATAAAGATAAGGGTAAAGTAAAACCTTTTCCGACTGCTAATAAACGTTCTGCACCTAAAGTGGCATTATCAGCCATTAAATGGGCTAAAAGCACAGTGGGTAAATTCGGGTCAAGACGGCGAATTTCTCCTTCGATAACTACCTCTAAACGGTCTGTGAGGAGTTGATTAACTTCTGCTAGAGAAGAACCCTGAGTTTCTTGACGAGTCATTAAAGTGGAACGAGTTAACCAAGGGAGAGTAATGATTTGCACATCTCCTTTTTGTGTAGAAAGGCGATGAGTAGTTAAAGTATCACCAACTACAAACCCTGGTACTCCCAAAGTCCGATAAATATTTAAACTTGCACCTCCCAAACCTTGGGAATGTTGGTCATGATTTCCTACTAATAAGACTGTGGGGATATCTGCATCAACTAAACGGCGAAATTGATTAGCAAAGGCTTCTTGAACATAGGGTGCAGGTGTGGCATTAGGGAAGGCATCACCACCAAACAGGACTAAATCTACATGATCAGCGATCGCTCGGTCAATACACAAAGATAATGTTTTCACAAAATCCTCTAGTCGGGTGTTTAAACCTGTGGCTGGATTAACGCGCCCGTGGCAAAAACCGCTACCAATATGGATATCTGAAAGATGGAGAATTTTCATAGTTTATTGGTTGTAAGGGTTAAGATCCCCGACTTCTTCAAGAAGTCGGGGATCTAGTGGTGTGATTAAATGTGAATTCCACACTCAGTTTTTTCACTTCCGCGCCAACGTCCAGCCCGTTCGTCTTCACCTTCGCCGACTTTAGTGGTAATAGGTTCGTCACCAATACTGGGATAACCTTGATCATGAAGGGGGTTGTAAATTACTTTATGTTCAGCTACATACGCCCAGCTTTGCTTACGAGTCCAGGTAGCTAGAGGGTTAATTTTTAATCTTCCCTTACCATCTAGTTCAAATACGGGCATGGTAGCACGAGTAACAGCTTGATCCCGACGACGACCAGTAATCCAGCCTACAGTGTTAAGCTCGTCTAGACCGCGTTGAAGTGGCTCGATTTTGGTAATGTCGTGGAATTTAGTAATATCTGTGTCCCAAAGGGCTTCCCCAAATTTAGCAGCAAAGGCTTCACGGCTATCTACGTCTGGGGTTTTATAGGTTTTTAAATCTAGGTTGTAGATTTCTTTGGCTTTAGCTACCAATTCTAGGGTTTGGGGGAAATGATAAAGGGTATCTAGGAAAATAACGGGTACGGGATGCTGAAGTTCGCTATAAAAAATGTGTGTCAAGATGATGTCATCAACGTTGAAGGCACTAGTTTGGACTAATCCTGTGGGGATGTTCTTTACAGACCAGGCTAGGATTTCTGTAGGGGTTGCAGTTTCAAATTGCTGATTTAGTGATGCTAAGTCAAAGGCGATAGAAGTTGTCATGATCTTTCTCTAAAACCAAGATTTTTTACTTTTGTTAAATCTAATCTTATAAGAAGATAGGCACATAAGTAGTCGGACAAAATTAAATTCACTCGTTGAGAGAGGGAACAGGGAACAGGGAACAGGGAACAGGGAACAGGGAACAGGGAACAGAAAAATCAATTGTGTAATTAATTCTGTCCCATTACTTATCCCCGCCGATGATTGAGGAAATAGGTTTGAGAGAAAATTGATTCCCTATTCCCCACCCCCAACTCCCCCAACTCCCCCAACTCCCCCAACTCCCCCAACTCCCCCAACTCCCCCAACTCCCCCAACTCCCCCAACTCCCCCAACTCCCCCAACTCCCCCAACTCCCCCAACTCCCCCAACTCCCCCAACTCCCCCCACTCCCCCAACTCCCCCCACTCCCCACTCCCCACTCCCCGCCCCTATTCCCTATTCCCTAATTATGTAGTATTTTGATTGCAAGTCTGTTTAAGAATTCATCCCATGCAACAGTTACTCAAGCAATTATTTAGTAACCAAAAATACGTTATTCGTCTCATTTTCCCTGTATTGATGATGATGATGGCGACTTCACTGTTTATTTTACCTGCTGCTGCTACTGGTGTATACCAAATACCCAGTTTAACGGCAGATACTTGGATTTTAGATCAAGGTGATGTGATTAGCAGATTGAATGAAGGTCAGATTAGCAAGGCTTTCCAGGATTTGGCTCAAAAAACTGGCAATCAAGCCAGAATTGTCACTATTCACAGCCTCGACTACGGAGAAACACCGGAAAGTTTTGCCAAGGGATTATTTAGTAAATGGTTTCCAACAGCGGCAGAGCAAACCAATCAAGTATTATTACTGGTTGATACTGTTACTAATAAAATGACTTTACTGAGTGGGGATAATGTGAAGTCATTATTAACTGACTCTATTGCCCAGAGTGTGGTTGAAGAAACATTAGGTACAGCATTACGTGAGGGTAATAAATACAACCAAGGATTTTTGGATGTGAGCGATCGCCTGGTTGCTGTGTTATCTGGTCAACCAGATCCCGGTCCACCAGAAATTAAGGAAACAGTCCAGGTAGAAGGAACTTTCACCAAAGCTGGAGAAACAGATCAGGGTAATGCTACTGCTTGGGTGGTTGGGCTATTAATTGCTGCCACTGTCATCCCAATGGCTACATACTACATTTATCTGGTGTTTCAAAAACCACCCTCTCAGGAATCTGAGGAATAGGGGACTGGGGACTGGGGGTGTTTTTTGATTTGTAAGTTTCTTGTCCTTATTAACTCAAGTTGCTAGTTATCTAGTTGAGGCTGGTAATGGGTAATTGAATTGGTAATAGGTAATTGGTAATCAAAGCTCTGGTTTCATCCTGTTCATCCTTTAATCCTGGACATCCTGATTCTGACAATTTACCTAACTAGCAACTTACATTAGAGACTTCCAAATAAAAAAATGTCCCAAAACTGATGCAGAAATTCTCTCTCTGTGTACTCTGTGCCTCTGTGGTTCGTTTCTTAGGATAATTTATTTCTTGGAAGTCTCTTATTACAAGAAAGACTGGGAAGTTTGAAAGCCCCTGAGAAATAGGAACTCCAGTTCCGTCTTTCGTGGTACAGACAGGGGATGAAAAACGACTCGTTTAGTCTTAAGAATCCCCGTGTCCTTTAGACCGGGGAGTGTCAATTGCGTACTCTATTTAATCTTGAATGTACTCTTTGCCTGACACTAAAGCCATTTCAGCGCGAACAAATTCCCTACCTAAATAAGCTGCATGATCTAATAAAGTCACAGGACAATTTGGAGTTTCTTCAAAAATCTTGATACAGAGTTCTTTGGCTGTACGTGCGCTAAATACAGTTGTGTGGCTTCTTTCCACTTTACCGCGAACAGGAATCACTTCACCTGTTTCAGGATTTACGGCTAAACCACGTTCGTTAATCACATTAGTGAAGTGCTTGGCATAAATTAATCCTTCCTTTTGGTCTATGTAAATAATAAAATAGCCGTTGGGGTCAAGATCAATATGACGGTGAGAAAGTTTATAATCAATTGCTGTCAAATCTTCGAGTAGTAAATCCTTAGGCATTGTCAAAAGTAAATTTATAGAAAGAGTATTTTCAGATTACATCAATATACAATAAGTAGGTGAGCGTTGAAAATTGTCGTTATGGCAAGGCAAAAGGCAAGAGGCAAGAGGCAAGAGTGAAGAGGGTTTGGGCGATTTTACATTTCTTTACACAGTTTGGTTTTATTGTGTTCACCTACTTATCTAGATCCCCGACTTCTTTGAGAAGTCGGGGATCTATTTTGATCTATTTCCTTATTTGAAAGGTAACTCTGCATTAATGGCATCCATTTCTTTTTGTTCTAGTTGATTAACTTCCCGCACCCAAGGCAGGATAATTTGCCCTAAACGGTGGTTATAAAAGCGATGCAGGCTGTAATTCGGTGTAGCAGGGAACCCCCGGCGTTTTTTATGTTTACCACCAGCACCGGGGTCAAAATTTTGGATACCATGAGCGATCGCCCATTCAATTGGTGCATAATAACAAGCATCAAAATGTAAGCAATCTATGTCTTGAAAACTCCCCCAATAACGCCCATATAGTTTGTCTTCTTTAAATAAACAAAAGGACATCCCCACTGGTTGACCTGGATCTTCTTGATTATAAGCCGCAAAAAATACCACCCGATGCCGATAATTATGGTGCAACTGTTCAAAAAAGTTCTTGGTTAAATACTTACTTCCCCACCAACCAAATTTATCACAGGTATCAGCATAAAAGTCATACATTAACGGAAACATAGAGTTAGGAATTTCCTCACCCGTTAATGCTTGCAATCTTAAACCTGCCTTTTCTACAGCTTTACGTTCCCGTTTAATATTCCGTCTTTGATTAGCATTAAATCCAGTTAAATAATCATCAAAAGTTTGAAAATTAGCATTTTCCCAAATATAACTATGATGTAGCCAAGTTGTAAAACCCTGACTTTCTAAAATCGGTCGCCATTGGGGATCAACATAGAGAAAATGACAACCAGAAATCCGATGTTTCACACAAAAACTATCAATTTCATGGAGCATTAAAGCTGTAATTTCTTCCTCATTTTCTCCCGCAGCAATTAAAAAGCGATAGCCTTCAGTCGGGGTAAATGGAGTCATTCCCAGCAACTTTGGATAATACTCTATTCCCAAGCGAGAAGCTAATTCTGCCCATTGATGATCAAAAACAAATTCCCCTTGGCTATGTCCTTTTAAATATAAAGGAGCAGCGGCAATTAAAGTTCTATCTCGCCACAAAATCAAGTGATTTGGCAACCAACCAGTATTGGCTGTAACACTTTGAGATATTTCCAAATTGTGCAACCAATCCCATTCTAAAAAAGGCGTTTTTAACGGCATCGCTAAAGCATCCCAGTCTGCTTGGGGAACATCAGCGATTGTGTGCGTCCAAACAAGAGAATAATGGGGTTTGTGTTCTTTGATCATTGTGTATTTGTCCAGTAATTTTAGATTTACTTTTGACTCATGCTTGGGCGCACCACATTTCTGGTCTGGGCGCAGGCCCAGCGCCCCTACGGGATTATTCTATAGTGTAAAAATACTTCCTGCTCTACGGTGGATACTTCTAATAATTGTAACTTAGGAGCAAGATCAGATAAAAATCCTGTCCCCTCAACAGGTGAAGGCGCAATATTACCACCTAAAATCAGTGGACAAATAGTTAACCAGATTTCATCAATTAAATTAGATTCTAGGAAAGATGCTACTAATTGTCCTCCTCCCAAAATAGCTAAACGGGTAATTTGTAAACTTGTGAAATATTCTAAAGCCGCCAAAATGTCAATTTCTTGGCTAGGAGTTTCAAAGACTAAAACTTCTTCAAACTCTGATCTTTCTTGCCAAAAATAAGCACCCAGAGAGGTTGTGAGTAACCATCGTCTCACCGGTTGTTGAAAAAATTTAATGTCCGGATTCAGGTTGCCTGAACGGGAAATCACTATATGAACTGGCTGGGGGTGCTGATTCGCTATTTTTCTTTGTTGCAAGAGTATTGCGTCTGTAATGGTCATTGTTGTACCGTAGGCACGAAGAGTACCAGCACCAAATAAAACGGCATCAGATGCAGCAATTTGTTTCCCCAGGTGTATTTTATCAGCCATTGAGCCAAATCGAGCAGGCGATCGCCTAAAATCTGCTATTTTGCCATCGGCACTCATGGCTAAAACTACTGTGGTATGAGGACGATGTTGCATCATTGCATTGCTCTGATATTTCTGCTTGGTAGATATATTTTCTCACAATTTATCACAATAAGACAAGATTGATAACTTTTATACCATTAATATGCAACAGCACTCACTATTTAATCTACATTTTATGAATTTTGTTATATTATGTTTGTCCTTAAACGAGAGTAAGAATTAGTTAATTTTTTAATTTTTTAATTTTTTAATTTTTTAATTCTTACCTGTTATCTCTTATTTCCATAAGAAATTTAAACTAATAGTAAACTTATCATCAACTAATAAAATGTCTCCTTTGGTTAGTGTAATTTCATATCTTTGTAATTGTCGTTTAAAGATGCGAAGTGAGACAAACAATGGCTAAATCTCGTCAATCGTCATTTCGACAAATTTTAGTAACAAGAATACTACTGGTATTTGTCCCAGTTTTATTAGTAGGAGAAATGGTTGCCCTCAATAAAGCCCGTTCTAGTCTGTTAAATACTGCCCGACAAAATTTAACAGAAAGTGCGGTTAACAAACGAGAAAAAATTAGTGATGATATTGCCGCCTTGCGCTCCGATTTAATTACAGCCAGTCAGACACAAGTAATTAAATCTGGTTCACCTTTCCAAATTGAACAATTTCTTAAACAGCTACACAAACAACTGCCAACCAAAATTAATTGTCTCCAATTCACCCACATTAAAAAAGGTGAAATAATAGCTAGTAGTTGTGGTATTCAAGAAATTACCCCACCTGGCTTATCTGCCACCAGTGATGATGTTGATATTCAATTCATATTACCATCTCAATCTGGAAAAACTGGTAAAAGAGACAAACAAAATCAACTCCAGTTATTTTTATCAATTCCTATTGCTAATCAACGTGGTAATTTAGCTTACCGATTAAGCATTAAAACTACATTGTATCAACAAAATCCCAATCATCCAGGCTCATTGACGGGTCTTTTAGTAGTCATTGCTGAAGATGGTAGAGTTTTAGCCCACCCATTGCCAGAAAGAATCGGTACTAATATTAAAAATTATGCCGATGTGGAAAGAATACAAGCCATAGTTAAAAATGCTTTAGGTGGAAGTAATAATTCTAGTAATTTATCCTTTGTTGAAGGAGAGGAACTAGTTACAGGTTTTACAGCTACTACTAAACCTATCACCACAAGACCATCACAAAGATGGATTGTCCTAGCAGTTACAAGTGTAGAAAATGCCCTATTTGGTTTAGAAGAAATTAAACTAATTCTGATTGTTTTAACAGTTGGTTTAATTGGTGCAAGTTTATTAGCATCATTTTATTTAGTTCCTTATTTAGCCGGTCCTGTTGAAGAACTCCGCGACTATGCTGTTAATCTTCATAGTCACCACGCAGCACAACCCATTCCACGCAACTTCAAGATTCGGGAGTTTAACCAATTAGCACAAGCATTAGATCAAATGGTAGAAAGACTCAAAGATTGGGCGGAAGAATTAGAAATTGCTTGGAAAGAAGCTAAATCAGCTAACCAAATAAAAAGCCAATTTTTAGCCACAACTTCCCATGAGTTAAGAAATCCCTTGAATATTATTATTAATTGTGTACGGTTAGTCCGTGATGATTTATGCGACAGTAGAGAAGAAGAATTAGAATTTCTCAAAAAAGCTGATGATACAGCAATTCATTTATTAAAGATAATTAATGATTTACTAGATATTTCTAAAATAGAAGCTGGTAAACTTTCCGTAACTACAGTACCGCTGGATTTACGACAATTATTATTAGAGGTAATTAACTTACAATCAGTTAATGTCCAACATAAGGGACTGCAATTAATTTGTAATATAGGTGATAAACCTATTCCTATAAAATCTGATGCCATTAAACTTAAACAAGTGCTAATTAATATTATTGGTAATGCCACTAAATTCACTGATGAAGGGAGTATTCAAATTACCACAAATATTTATCAGCATCAGCATTATGTTTTAGTTTTCATAAAAGATACAGGAATTGGTATTGACCCAGGAGAACAAGGTAAACTATTCCGTCCTTTTGTCATGGTTGACGGTACAACTACGCGCAAGTTTGAAGGAACTGGATTGGGTTTAGCAATTTCTCGGAATTTAATTGAACTCATGGGTGGTAAAATCACCTTAGAGAGTTTGGGGTTAAACCAAGGAACAACAGTAATTATTAAATTACCTTTGATTGATCTGGCTTTATTACCTAATCCAGACAAAAAAGATGTGGTCAAAAATGGAGTTAGGAGTTAATTCTGGCTCTCGGAAATGTTCGGCAAACGATGAATTTCAAATTACAACCTTCCTAAAATGAAGCGACTTTTTTCAGGTATTTTTGTGGTGACAGCTTTATTACTAACTCCTGGTTGTTCATCAAATACTAAGTCTACGGAAACACAGGTTTCACCTAGTATGATGATGAATCATGAGGGACATTCTATGGGAAATATGAATCATGGGGATAATTCACAAATAACTACTAAGGTTAAATTAACTGCTCCGAAAAGTTTATCACCAAATCAACCGATTAACTTAGTTATTGATATTCAAGATGTGTCTGGTAAACCTGTTAATAAGTTTGACATTTTCCAGGAAAAAATCATGCACTTAATTATTATTAGTGATGATTTACGATCTTTTGCTCATATTCATCCCGAATATAAAGAAAATGGTCGCTTTGAAGTGACTGCAAATTTTCCAGAATCAGGTAATTATACACTTTTTAGTGATTATAAACCTGCTGGAAATAAGGAAAATGTCTCATTAATGAATATCACAATTCCCGGTTCAGTTCCCTTACCAAAAAATTTAGAAAAGTTCAGCAAGACTAAAACTATCTCAGATACCAAAATTAATTTTAATATATCTCAACCAAAAATTAAAGCGGGTGAAGAAATTAGTTTAACCTTTGATTTAAAAGACAATAAAAATCAACCAATTAAAGATTTACAGCCATATTTAGGAGAAAAAGGACATTTAGTAATCATCAAAAGTTCGTCTCCCCTCACTGCATCTGATTATATCCATGCACACGCAATGAAAGATCCTGCTGACGGAAAGGTTGAATTTCATACTAAATTTCCCAAACCAGGAACATATAAAATGTGGATGCAATTTAATCGCAATGGACAAATCAAAACCGCAGATTTTTGGGTAAATGTAGAATAGAAAATCGTAGGTTGGGTTAAGCAACAGCGCAACCCAAAAACAATTTTAATGATTTTGAACAATGTTGGGTAACATACGTCAACCCAACCTACAAAAATTAAATTAATATTCTCTTCCACAAGGGAGCGATAGAACCGTTATTTTTAACTTTGATCCGCTTGTGATAAAAAATCCTTTGGTGATAAAATAGGAATGTTTTGATAGCATTTAAGCACTAATAAATCTTCATCTCCGGTAATAATAATATTGGCATTACCGACAATAGCAAGTGAGAGAAATTTATCGTCTTTTGGATCTCGACAAACTTGTACATGATTGGTAATATCAACTATCTCAGCCAGATTTTTTAGATATAAAATAAACTTTTGCCGCTCTTCCAAACTGACATAATTATTAAATTTTTTCCTAGAGAGAACCATTTCTAATTCTGTAAGTGTTTCCGCAGAAACAAGAATTTGATGGAAATCAAAAGCATAACGAACTGCTTGAGAAGTAATAGATTTGGGAGTTAGTAACCGACTCACAAAACAATTAGTGTCAATAACAATTCTTTGCTCAATCATCACTTTCAAGAATTTCCTTGAGCTTTTCTTCTGTCATACCTTTTACTTCGGCATTTTTACCAACTTGATCACAAAATCCCTGAAACTCATTTTTTAGTAATTTAGTTAATCTTTGATACTCTAAGACAGATAGCACTACAACTAAATCTTGTTCCTGACGTTGAATGGTTATTGGTTCTTTTTGAGCTTTATCTAAAAATTCTGTAAAATTTTGTTTTGCTTCCGTAGCAGACAGGTAAATCATAATATACCTCCTTTCTCTTTATCATAACTTAACTTGGTTATTTGACTCTAGCTACCTCTTTAATTCATGAAAGGTATCTAAACAACTGCGGATATACACATATACTATATTCGGTTTTTACTACTTAAATCTATGATTGAACTTAAATATGACTATGTAATACTTGAACTATCTAATACTTTTCCAAGGAGACAAAGTGTCTACTCAAACTATATATAGAGTGCAATTACTTCTAAATCTTGAGCCACTAGAACGACCAGGTGGACTAATTCTTGAAGAACCAAGCATAGATCCAGGTCATCAAGTGGGTGATTCATTCAAAATTACAAAAAGAGTTGGGATACAAACTGAGACCTACTTAGGAAATCAAGAATTTTCTTTTACAGCAACTGTATTGAAACGTGAAGTTGAATATAATGGAGATCAAAAAATAGTTAACATATTTGTTGAATCACCTGACCGAACTATTATAAAGGATTACCAAGAGGCATTGAAAGCCCTAATAGCAGCAAAAGAAAAGAATGAGTAAGAATTAGTGTCAAAGTCTATCAGAACTCATTCTGAAGCGGAATCAGACGCAAGGAAACCCAACATTTATACATTTTACGTTGGGTTTCGTTCCTCAATCAAAAATTAAAAAGGTGGTAATTCCTTCAGAATCGTGAAGCGAATATGGTTAATAGCTAAGTCACCCAGGGAAACCTCTTCTTTCGTTAAGCGAATTCCATCTCTGGTTAAGGTTTCAAAAGTGATACCTTTACCAATTTCGATATGATACCAGCATAAGCCCATAAAGAATCGTGTAGGATATGGTCCACCTTCTTCGAGATCATCAGGATTAGATTCCATTGGCAACCAACCAATCCCCGGAATATAGAATTCTAACCAAACATGATTAAAATCGGGTTGGAGAGGAACGCCCTGGTGTTCAGCATAGACTGGACATTTATATCTGCCAACTGTACGACAAGGAATACCATTAAGGCGACAAAGTGCTAGTAATACACCTACATATTCTCCACAAGAACCAGTACCTCGTTCTAAGGCAATATCGGGTGAGTCAATATGGGGTTTAATGGCATAGGACAATTGATCATAGACATAGTTACGGATACTGTACATTTTCCGTAACAGATTAGTTTCTGTACCAACGGCTGTGCGGGCTGCACGGATAACAATATCTGTATCCATTGCTAGGTCGTCATCATCTACCAGATAGCGGGTTTTTAATTCTGGTGACAGTTCTGGAACATCTTCGACATCTTTAGGGGTGATGCGATGTTTAATTCCGCGTACTTCTACTAATGCCTTCCAGCCAAATATGTGCCGTTCACCGGGGGCAAGGGCATCAAATTTAAAAACGGCTACTCTTTGTCCGTCAATGATTTCTTCTGTGAATGGTAAACCAATGGGTTCAACTTGTCGGACTTTTTGCCGTTGGGTTTCTGAGGGTAGGGCTATGCGCCATTCTATATCGGCTAAATAAATTTCATCAAGGGGGGAAATTTCTTCAACATAAGACATTTCTATCAGATAGCCATTAGAGAGGGCGTAGCGTTTATCCTCTTGGTAATGATATTGTAGAGAATGAATAAATGTGCGATCGCGGTAGGTTAATTCAAAACAAGGGTCAGCGTTGGGATTATCCCGAATATAAGGTTCTTCGCTGGAGTAGGCCACATAAATACGATCTTTGCCTGTTTCATCCTGTCCGTAAACGGCGATACCTGTAGGAGAATCAAAAGGGGTGAGAACACTGAAACGGATTTCTCCAGTTGCCCTATCCATAGAGTAAACTGTTTGTTCAGTGCGATCGCATACCCACAAAGTTTCTTTACTAACTGCTAAATTTTGGATACCGACACCAGGGGCATAGAATCTAGTGATTTCCTTGCGGGTATCACGGTCAAAAATCAAAATATAGCCAAGTCTTTGGCAACTAACATAAACGGTAGAGTCCCAAACGGCAACACCATCAGCAGGATAGGGTAAAGTCACAAAATGCTCTAACCCTAAAGATGCCAATTTACATAAATAGACACTGTTCCCACGAGTCACCCACAGATCATCCTCCCACACAGCTAAACCAGTAACTTCTTGAAATTCACGGACTTGGTGGGGATTGATAATTTTGCTGTTATCGGTAAGGGGGTCAATTTCTAATAAATGACCTTTAACCGTATCAATAGCAATAAGTCTATCTTTAATGGAAGCAATACCGTAGAGAGTAGCAGCAGTAACTGGTCTGATTATTTTTTGCCCAAACATCTGGTTCACCGTCAAACTGGGTAGTGGAAAACTTATATCATTGAGCATATTAATCATGAATTATTATTTATTAGGGAAGAAGCAAGAGGCAAGAGGGAAAAGGCAAGAGGGAGCAGGGGAGAGAAATATTCTTTTGCAACTGACAACTGACAACTGACAATTAACCAATTCCACATTTTCGGACATCACTAAATTATGATCGAGTTTTGTAACCATTTCCTGTAACCTACACGATGTCTGCTCATTCTTTACCTGAATCTACCCACCTCTGGCATGGTTTGGAAGTTGAAAAAGCTTTAGAAATGCTTGATAGTGACGCAAACAGCGGCTTAACCTCCCAAGAAGTTGAACAGCGTCGTCAGAAGTATGGACTCAATGAACTCGAAGAAAATGGAGGTCGTAGTCCTTGGCAAATTCTGCTAGATCAGTTTACCAATATCATGTTATTGATGCTGATTGCCGTTGCCCTTATTTCTGGCTTTTTGGATTTAGTGGCTTTGACTGGGGGGACATTAAAACCCGGTGAAGTGCCATTTAAAGACACAATTGCCATTATGGCTATAGTTATCCTCAATGGTATTTTGGGCTATGTGCAAGAAAGCCGGGCCGAAAAAGCTCTAGCAGCCTTGAAAAAACTGTCTTCTCCCTCAGTGCGAGTCCTGCGTGACGGTAAACTGGGGGATGTGGCGGCTAAGGAGCTAGTACCGGGGGATGTGATGCTGCTGGAAGCGGGTGTACAAATAGCTGCGGATGGTCGCTTAATAGAACAGTCTAATTTGCAAGTGCGAGAATCGGCTCTTACAGGTGAAGCCGAAGCTGTCAATAAGCAAGCCATACTTACACTACCAGAAGATGCACCATTAGGCGATCGCCTCAATTCAGTTTTTCAAGGTACGGAAGTTGTCCAAGGTCGGGCGAAGGTACTGGTAACTCACACCGGAATGCGAACAGAACTAGGCAAAATTGCCGCCATGTTGCAATCTGTGGACGGTGAACCTACGCCTTTACAGCAACGCATGACCCAATTGGGTAATGTTCTCGTCAGTGGTTCTTTGATTCTTGTAGCCATAGTAGTTGGTGGTGGACTTATTCATGATCTAACTAAAGGAATAGGTTGGAAGAATTTACAAGAATTAGTGGAAGTTTCTTTAAGTATGGCGGTGGCGGTAGTTCCTGAAGGTTTACCTGCGGTAATCACTGTGACTCTGGCTTTGGGAACTCAGCGTATGGTCAAGCATCACGCTTTAATTCGCAAACTCCCAGCCGTAGAGACTCTTGGTTCTGTAACTACTATTTGTTCTGATAAAACCGGAACTCTAACTCAAAATAAAATGGTGGTACAGTCGGTGTACACCAATAATTCTACCTTTCGCGTCACTGGAGAAGGTTATACTCCCATTGGCGATTTTCAATTAAATGGTGAAAAAACCAGTTTAGATGAAGTCCCGGAAATTTCCGCATTGCTTGTTCCCTGTGCTGTTTGTAATGATGCTGTTTTGCAACAACAACAAGGAGTATGGGCAATTTTAGGCGACCCCACAGAAGGGGCTTTAGTTACCTTGGCAGGAAAAGCCGGAATTGAACAAGACCAATGGAGTAGTAAATTACCTCGTGTCTCCGAATTTCCCTTTTCTTCGGAACGGAAGCGCATGAGTGTGATTTGTCAACTAGAAGCTGTAGCCACTGGTGATACTTCTTTAACCGCTATTGACCCAGCCATTGCTGGTTTTGTGGAATCGGAACAATACCTGATGTTCACCAAGGGTTCACCAGAATTAACTTTGGAACGGTGTACAAAAATCCATTTAGGTAATCACTCAATTCCTATCAATGACGAACACCGCAGCCAAATTTTGCTAGCTAATGACCAAATGGCGGGTAAAGGTTTGCGGGTGTTAGGTTTTGCTTATAAACCTTTGGCTGAAATTCCCCCAGATGGTTCTCATGATACATCTGAGGTAGATTTGGTCTGGTTGGGGTTGGTGGGAATGCTAGACGCGCCTCGTCCAGAAGTGAGGGCGGCTGTGCAAGAATGTCGCCACGCGGGAATCCGTCCGATTATGATTACTGGCGACCATCAATTAACTGCTCAGGCGATCGCTATTGATTTGGGAATTGCCCAAGCAGGTGATAGAGTCCTCACTGGTAAGGAATTACAACTTCTCAGTGACCAAGAATTAGAAACACAGGTTGACTTAGTGAGTATTTACGCGCGAGTCTCCCCTGAACATAAATTAAGAATTGTCCAAGCTTTGCAACGTCGCGGGCGATTTGTGGCAATGACAGGCGATGGGGTGAATGACGCTCCCGCCCTCAAACAAGCCGATATAGGCATTGCCATGGGCATCACAGGTACAGATGTGAGCAAAGAAGCCAGCGACATGATCCTCCTAGATGATAACTTCGCCACCATAGTTGCTGCCACGAAGGAAGGTAGAGTTGTTTATACCAATATTCGCCGCTTTATTAAATACATCTTGGGTAGTAATATTGGGGAAGTTCTCACCATTGCGGCTGCGCCATTGTTGGGATTAGGGGGTGTTCCCTTGAGTCCTTTGCAAATTCTCTGGATGAATTTGGTAACAGACGGTTTACCAGCTTTAGCATTAGCTGTAGAACCACCAGAACCTGATGTTATGGAACGTCCCCCCTTTAGTCCCCGTGAAAGCATTTTTGCTAGGGGTTTAGGTTCTTACATGATTCGCATTGGGATTGTTTTCGCTGTGATTACAATTATCCTCATGGAATGGGCTTACCATCATTCTCATGCAGCCGGGTATCAAGGACATGAAGATACTTGGAAGACAATGGTATTTACTTCATTATGTTTAGCGCAAATGGGTCATGCGATCGCCATTCGTTCTAATAATAGACTTACCATCGAAATGAATCCCTTTTCTAATCCCTTTGTATTGGGGTCAGTCATTGTCACCACGATTTTGCAATTGATGTTAATTTATGTTCCACCCCTGCAAAGTTTCTTTGGTACTCATGCACTGAGTTTAGAAGAATTAGCAATTTGTATCGGTTTTAGTGCTTTAATGTTTGTCTGGATTGAAGGTGAGAAGATATTCTTCCGCTTGATGGGCAAAAAAAGTGTTTAATTGGTAAATTGTCAGAATCAGGATTTACAGGATTTCATTTCATTATCTTTGTATTTTTTTATCCTGATTCTGATATTTATTACCAATTAGTCATCAATATGTATCTAAAAATCAACTTCGACGAGATAAGAAAACCCTTTGGGTGCAGGGACAATTCTAGAATTAATTAGGAGATAGATATCATGGGTGAATCCAAACGCAGAAAACAGCAAGATCCCAACTACGGGAAAGTTAAAAATCCTGTCAAAAATCTCCTGAAAGTTTTTTGCCCGTTTTTTGAGGATTACGATAATTTAGCTCATCTCGATGGTGATAGTATATCGTTGATGATCGCTAAGGAAGGGTACAAAGAAACGGGTTTGAAAGGCATAATTGTCACAGGATATCTCGCTGAACATTTATTAAAAGACTATCCTCCCGAATCTGAATTAGTCCAAGCTTTCAAACAACATGGAAATATTTATGTTACTTCCACATTAGCCCTAGCATATTTGGAGAATGATGTAAACAAAGAGGAAAATCTCAGGAATTTTGATACATACGACCCATTAAATGACTTTATATGTATGAAAAGCGATTCTAAAAAATACCAAGTAAGTTTGGTAACAGGATCTTAAAAAAAATTTCTCATCTCCCGAAAAATTCCCAAAATATCCCCGACTTCTGAAAACAATTTTCTCATCTCAAAGATAACTTATTATAGAAGTCGGGGATCTTGACTCTTCAGCTATTATGTACTTAAAAACTTTACACCTCAAACAATTTCGGAATTACCAAAACCAAAAAGTTGAATTTACCGCTGCTAAAACAATTTTGGTAGGTAATAATGCTCAAGGAAAATCGAACTTGTTAGAGGCTGTGGAGTTATTGGCAACATTGCGATCGCACCGGATGACACGCGATCGTGATTTAATTAAGGAAGGTGAATCTACAGCCCAAATTCATGCCACCCTAGACCGGATTCATAGCCATAGCGATTTAACTCTCACCTTCCGTCGTCAAGCGCGTCGCACCGTCGCCATAAATGGGCAAATAGTCCCCAGACAAATGGACTTTCTCGGTGTTCTCAATGCAGTAGAGTTTTCTAGTTTAGATTTAGAATTGGTGCGTGGTAGTCCAGAAGGTCGTCGTAACTGGTTAGATACGCTCTTAATTCAATTAGAACCAGTTTATGCCCACATTTTGCACCAATATCACCAAGTTTTACGCCAACGCAATGCCTTTTTAAAACTTTATATAAATACACCAGAAAAATCTCTACAATCAGAATTAGCCATCTGGGATGCACAATTAGTAACTGCTGGTACAAGGGTAATTATGAGAAGAGATAGAGCTATTCAAAGACTAGCTCCCATAGCTTCTGCATGGCACGCTAGTATTAGTGGAGCATCCGAAATTCTGCAAATCAATTATGCTGCCAATGTTCCCCTAGAAAAAAACTCTCCTCAAGAATTACAAGCAGCCTTTTTTGCTAAACTTCAACAAAGAGCAGTTGCAGAATCACATCGAGGAATAACCTTAGTCGGACCACACCGTGATGAAATAGAACTAATTATTAATCAAACTCCCGCCCGTCAATATGGTTCTCAAGGTCAACAAAGAACATTAGTTTTAGCTTTAAAGTTAGCAGAATTACAATTAATTGAAGAAGTTATTAATGAACCGCCATTACTACTATTAGATGATGTTTTAGCCGAATTAGATCCATCTCGCCAAAATCAATTACTTGATGCTATTCAAGACCGATTTCAAACCTTGATTACTACCACTCATTTGAGTGCTTTTGACTCTCAATGGTTGAAATCTTCCCAGATTTTATATGTAAATGCTGGGAAAATATTAGAAAATGGTAATTAGTCAGTTGTCAGTTGTCAGTTGTCAGTTGTCAGTTGTCAGTGGTAATTTTTCTTCTTTATCCTTCTTCCTTCTTTATCCTGACTCCTTCTTTCTTTATCCTGACTCCTTCTTCCTTCTTTATCCTGACTCCTTCTTTCTGACTCCTGACTCCTGACTCCTTCTTCCTCAACTATGAATTACATTCTCACCGAAAATGAAATTATATCTTTAGGTGCATCATTAAGAGCTATTGCACCAAACATACTGAAACAAAGTCCACAAAAAGGTACAATTAGAATTTGGTTTCAAGGAGGAGAACCTTATTTTGATATCTTCTTTGAATTAAATAATCATGAAATAACTTGGTTTCAATTTACGTTACGAGGAAAGTCACTATCCTGGTCTAGCAATAAACCTCTCTTTAAAACTGGCATTACCAATGAATTAAGTATTGATGATGTTAGTTTTTATGCAGCTAGTAAAACTCTTAAAAATGATCATGACTCAGATGAAGAATTTATTAACTTAGTAAAATCAATTCTCCAAACCAGACCAGAAGAAGAAATTTTTGTCAAAGCCCTAGCTTTGTTTTAAAGTTTATTAATTACCAATAACAACTAATAACTGATACTAATTTTATATGAGTTTGTACCGTTATCTCCCATCACCAATTAACACAAATGGCGACCAGAAATAAGGATGAACATTATTTTTAATTTGACTTAATTTTGCTTGACGTAATGCTTCATCTTTTCTCATGCCTTTTTTTAGATTTTGGTAAAATTCCACCATAATTTCTTTAGTTTCTTCGTCTGCTGCACTCCACAAACTGGCTATTACAGCTTTGCTACCCGCACGTTCAAATAAATAAGCCAGTCCAGAAATTTCTGTACCATTAGAATCGGCTTTTAAAGCTGTTTGACAACCACTTAAAGTAATTAAATCTACATTTTTCAATCCTAATACAGCAGCATCCTGAATATTAAAGCTTTCATCTGCAAACAACAAAGTATTTTCTTTTAATTTTAATTGAGAACAACCACCTTTTTGAAAACAGCCATGAGTCGCTAAGTGCAGTAAAGAAAAGCGAGGAATTTGATTTTTAAAATTTGCCAATGTTGCTTGATTGTTAATAAAAATTTGGCTATCTGGAAAAATAGAAATAATGCTTTTGACTTCATCCTCTGCGCCATTTAGTGCTAAAGGAGGCTGAGGAATAGGATTACCAAAAGCGAGGATTTTTTGATTAGATGTTGATGGTTTTGTTTGTAGGGAACGACTAGAAAGACGAGTGAGGTAACTAATAGGATATTTCTCAATTAGATATTCATTACCGTCATGTAATACTTCAAAAGGAATATACCGCAGTTTACCAGTGGCAATAATGCTGATTTGTTTAGGTTTGGTAGCTGCAATTTCTCTTTCAATGGGACGAATTAACAAATCATAAAGCGGTTGTGAACTATTCCGGTAATTAGTGCTAAAGCGATTAGTTAATGAGGTGTAGGTATTGGTTAATAAACTATCAAATTTTTGGTTATCCAAAGGAAATTTTATTACTTTAACTTTATCTTTTGTAAGCATAAATAAAGCAATATTCTTATCTAATAGCACAGGTTGAATAACCGTTGTACCTGGGGTAATATTGGCTTGCAGTTGGAGAATATCTTCAGGTTTGGTTTCAAATAAATCTGCAACTTCTACAAAACGGTTTCTAATATTTTCCGCTTCTTGATTAAGTTGTTCTTGTAATGTATTAACCTGTTGAGATAATTCAGGTGAAAATTGTTGTGATAACTGTTTTCGCAGATTTTCTAGTTCCTGGTTTTCTTGATTCCATTGCTTAATTGCTGCTTGTGCTTTTGGGTTAGCAACTTGGGCATTAACCAGGCGAGAATAATCAGCTAAATCGGCAACAGTGGCTAAATTGACCCATGCAAAAGCTTTTTCTGGTTGTTTTTGATCTATCAGCAAATTAACAAGGCTAACTGCTGTATCTGATTGACTATCTAAAAATGTTTTGCGATTTTCTCTAATAAGACTGCTACGAAGTTGGAGGATAATATCAACAGATTTTTCTAGATTTTTAATAGCTTCAATAGGTCGCCTTATATCTCGATAAAGAATACCGATATTCTTGAGGATCGTAGCTTCTCCACTCCGATAGCCTACTTCCTTAATTAAAGTTAGAGCTTGGTTGAAATAGTCCAGCGCTTTTTGCTTTTCTCCTAAATAAAAGTAGACATGACCGATATTATTCAGGGTGGTTGCTTCCCCAAGGCGATCGCGTACAGCCGGACGTATTGATAGGGCTTGGTTGAAATAGTCCAGTGCTTTTTGCTTTTCTCCTAAATAAAAGTAGACATGACCGATATTATTCAGATTGGTTGCTTCCCCACTGCGATCGCCTACAGCCCTAAGTATTGGTAGGGCTTGGTTGAAATATTCCAGTGCCTTTTGCTTTTCTCCTAAAGCATCGTAGACAAGGTAGACAAGACCGATATTATTCAGGGTGGCAGCTTTTCCACCGCGCTTTCTCACGGCATCAGCTAAGGTGTCAGCATTTAGGGTAGTTTCCTGATAGTTGTTTAAGGCAGGATGCAAAGGTAGAGCTTTTTCGTAATAGTACAGTGCCTTTTTTGTTTGTCCTAAATTATGGTAGATAGTACCGATATTATTTAGGGTGTTAGCTTCTGCACCGCGCTCACCTAATTGATGAAATAAGGGCTGAACTTTTTCGTAATAATCCAGTGCTGTTTGGTTTTCTCCCAAATCGGAGTAGACACGACCGATGGCAAAGAGTACAAAAGAGTAACTTTCTTTATCATTTAGTGAATCATATAGTGATAATGCTTCTTCCGCCTTCTTAATTGCCTGTTGCAATGACTTTGCTGTTCCTTGGTTATAAAATTTTATTGCCTCATTCAAAAGTTGTTTTGCATTATCCCTTGTTGCTGTTGATGATTGGGCAATTTTTCCTAAATCATCCTTGGCCAAAACACGGGTAGAGTCAAGACATACCCCACAGCACAATAAAATACCAATGCCAAAAACAAGGTAAGGATGTTTTAGCCCTGATAGCAGTCTATATTGTTTATTTTTCATCATATTTATTTATCTAAAAAATTGAGATTTAATTTAATGTAGGGGTAGCGCCCCCGTGCCTACCCCTACCCCCATTCACGCAACCACAGGATATTTGCATGGAAAACCACGGGGGGTTTGCCCGTAACATTTGGGGCAACCACGGGGGGTTTGCCCCTACTTCTTATCCGCAGGTGTTACCTTAATGGTCATTTTACCGGTAGAACTAAACTGAATCTCATCCGCTATATATAAACTCTTCACAGCTACAGATTGAATTTGAGACAATTCTTGAGGTTTTTTAACAGTTGCTAAATCCACCTTAGCTTGTCCTCGTCGGGAGTCCACCAACTCAAAAGCCTGAAGAGGAAGATTGGACCATTCGCTTTGTGTAGCTTTGCTGTTATCCTCACCTCGAATCACCAGACTACCCGTAGCAGTATAAACTAAAGAGTCTTTATCTTTCCTAAAAACTACCTGTTGTACTTGGGTAACAGGTAATGATTTAGAAGTTTTACCATAGGAAAACTCAATTTTTTTCCCTTTGGAGTCAAATCCTGTAACTCTAGCAGTCATAGAATCGCCATTTTTCAGCTTGATATCGGCTTTTATTGGTAATGCTAAGGGTATGGGCGAATTATTAACTTTTTTCTTTACTTTTCCTGGAGTTTGAGCTAATTGTATATTGGCGGTAACTGGTTTGAGGTTTTCTGTCATGCCCACCAATGCCAACACCAATACAAAACAGAATGTTTTGAGAACAACTTTCATATAGTTATGGATGAGTATTAACACAGAATTAAAGTAAGTTATCGCTACTTTACTATAAAATCATCTATAACCGTCCAAATTCCTAAATTTTACAAAAATTACTACTATGCCACCAGATCCTCAAAATACCCCCAATATTAATATCCTGTCTAACTTTGCTGGACTTGTGGGAGTTTTAGCTATTTTCGTTTATTTTATTGGTTGGATATATCGCTGGGCTTATTTTGGCTTTTTTGCCTTAGAACTTAATACTCTTAATTTACCTCATGAGTCTTTTTTAATAGTCCCAATACAAATTATATTTGGTAACTTTTGGATATTTATTCGCGCTACCATAGCCATAACTTTAACCATAGCTTTTATAAAACTTACATTTTGGATAATTTCACCACATCCAAATATTCAAAACCAGCCAAATAGCACCCCAAGACTGCTTGAAAAAATTTATAATTTCCCATTACTTAAAATTTTACGTTCTTTGGCTCAACTTATCCCGCAATCCTTACGTCAAGAAATCATAGTTGTCATTTGGATTTTAGCTTCATTGTTTTGGTTGGGACGTTTTCAAGGTTTAGCTGATGCTTATCGAGATGCCGTTAATAATACTTCTACTAGACCAATAGTTACGCTTGTAACTGCTAAAGATAAACTACCTTTGGGACGTAATTTAGATGATGTATTAATTAATCCTTCTTTAAAAGATTCTCATATTATTGGGGATATGGAACAGTTTAAAAATATTATTGGTCAAGAAACAAATGATTTAACAGATCCTCAAAAACCCATTATTTGGCGGTTATTAATTGAAAGTAATGGTTGGGTTTATCTATTTCCATCTATGCCTCCTGGATCACAATTTAATCAACGTCCTCCAGTATTGACAATTAATACAGGTGATGGTGGGGTACAATTGTTAATTATCAGCCGTCCTAATCTGCGTGAAAAAGGCAATTAATGTCATACCTTTAAATTTTTCGGCGTTGCTGAATTAAGATATGAAAATCAAAAATTCCATTTCTCAAACTCTTACTCTTTGCGCCTCTGCGCCTCTGCGTGAGATCAATTCATATTTTCATTCACCAACGCCAATTTTTCTGTTCACCTAACTAATAAAATTTTTCTAATCTTTTAAATATGTGTAGAATAATTACAGTTAAAATAGCACCCATTAATCCTAATTGCCATAAACCACACCCAGCAGCAATTCCCAAAGCAGCAGCTACCCAAATTGCGGCTGCGGAAGTCAAACCATGAATTTCCGGTGATTTTGATGTTTGGGAAGATTCACGTAAAATTTCCCCAGCCCCCAAAAACCCGACTCCAGCCGCAATACCTTGAACTACACGACTAAGAGAATCAGCACTAAGTTGTGTACCACCTGTTTGGATAGTGATGAGAGTAAACACGGCTGAACCCAAACTTACTAACATATGGGTTCTTAAACCTGCCGGTTTATTTTTTAGCTGTCTTTCTAAGCCAATTAAAGCCCCAATAAATAAAGCGAAACACAGACGCAGCCCGGTGTGTAACCAATCACTGCTGGCAATATAGTAAGGATTTATCACGTTCTGTTCGTGCTAAGTAGTTTGATAGGGAAATTTAGGAAATTAGTTATAAAGTTGGGTGTATTGTCCATACTAATTGGTAATATAGTAACAAAAACTATGTAATAAATATTATTTAATAATTAGGTCAGAATAAATACTGGAAGTAATCCAATTTTACGAAAAAAAGGGAACAGGGAACAGAAAGTGTCCTGTTCTCCAAAACAAAAGTTGCTGAGTTTAAATCTCAGTCAAAAGAAAGATGTTTTTAAAAGATGTATAGCCCGAAAAAAACAGTGTCATTATTTCAAACTCATGTTTCTAAACATGAGTTTTTACTGTTCCCCGTTCCCCGTCTCCCGTTCCCCGTTCCCTCTGAAATCTCATAAATTGTGTGGATAAACTCTATTGGCTTGACCAAATTAAACTACAAGACCGCGCCAATGTTGGCGTTCAGGCATTTTATTTAAGCAAAATTAAACAACAGGGCTATCCTGTTTTACCGGGTTTTGTGGTAGAAGCGGATGTTTTACGGCAATTTCTAGAAACTCTCAACAGTTCAGAGTCGTTAATTGCTGATTTACCCTATTCTTCCCTACATTTAGATGTACATAATTGGCGACAACTGCAACAGGTAGCCGGGCGCTTACGTCAGGAAATTATCTCAGCAACTGTGCCACCTCATTGGGTGAGGACAATTTTTCAAGCAGCCAGACAATGGCAAAGAAGCAGTTTAATTTTGCGTCCCAGTTTGGCAATATCAAATAACCAAGAAATGAAAAATGTATCTGGGTTATTAGAACCAGTATTTTGTCCTTGTGAAGAAGAGGAAATAGGTGAAGCTTTAAAGCTGCTTTGGAGTCAGTTATTCCGGGCGAGAAGTTTACTATATTGGCACAGTGCGGGGATTAGTTTGCCCAGCATTAATTTAGGGGTGTTGGTGCAACCAGTTGACAATGCGATCGCTTCTGGTGTAATCAATACTAAATCATCAGCATGGGATATTGAAGCTACTTGGGGTTTAGGACTAGCAATTACCAACGGTGAAGTATTACCAGATGTTTATTACATAGAACCAAAAACTGGCGCAGTCATAGAACGACAATTGGGTAATAAAATGTTGGCTTACCGTCTTAATCATGGTAATGCTTTTACAGATGAACAACTGCAACCAACATTAGATACTGATTTTTTATTAGCTTATATTTTAGAAGAATCTCAACAACAAGAATATGCTTTGCCAGAAGAATTTTTGCAAGAATTAATTACTGTAGGCAATCAAATAGTCAGTGAATTAGGTGCAACTTTAACTATGAAATGGACAGTTGCCAAAGAATCTTTAGCTACTAAACTCTATATTACAGAAGTCACCGTTCCCCAACCTGTAAATAAGAGTGTGCAATTTATTCAAGGCGTTGGGGCAGCCAGAGGTAGAATTATTGCTAATGCCCATATTTTTAGTTCATCACAAAAAGCAATCCCAGTTCCTCAAGGCGTAATTCTCATCGCCCCAATGATTACTCCTGATTGTTTGCCCTTACTACAAGGAGTTGTGGGGATTATTACAGAACAGGGGGGATTAACTAGTCATGGGGCGATTTTAGCCAGAGAGTTGGGTATTCCTGCGGTGGTGAGTGCTATTGGTGCAACAACTATTTTACAAGCAGGTGAAAAATTATTAATAGATGGTGATAAGGGAGAAGTATATCGTCTCACCGGAGATGAGGAAAATTTTCCTAGTGAGGAGATAGAAGGATTAATTAAAGAGGAAAAAATTGTCAATTATCAGCCAACAAATTTACCCATAATTGCGACTAAGTTACTCATAAATCTGAGTCAAGAACGATTAATTAAACAAGTAAAAAGTTTACCTGTGGATGGGGTGGGATTATTACGTTCAGAATTAATGATGTTAAATATTCTGGAGAAAAAACATCCTCAAGAATGGTTAAAAGCAGGAAAAAAAGCGGAATTGTTAGAATTATTATCTAAGCAAATTATGCAGTTTGCTCGCGCTTTTTCACCTAAACCTATTTTTTATCGGTCTTTAGATTGGCTACCTCATGATTTGCCATCTTTGAGTACAGATCCCCCATTATCAAAGTCATCAATTATTAGTGATAGAGGTATTTTCAGCTATATACAAAATCCGGCTGTTTTTGAATTAGAATTGCAAGCTTTAGCGATAGTTCAAGCATCTGGCTATAGAAATATTAATTTGCTATTACCTTTTGTCCGCAGTGTTGAAGAATTTGTATTTTGTCGTCACAAGGTTGAACAAGCTGGGTTAACACAAATATCCCAGTTTCAATTATGGATGATGGCAGAAGTTCCTAGTGTATTATTTCTCTTACCTGAATATATTAAAGCTGGTGTGATGGGTATTTCCATTGGCACAAATGATTTAACGCAATTATTGTTAGGAATAGATCGAGAACAGGGCAAACCCGGAATAGGTTTAAAATATCTTGATGGCAGTAATCCAGCGGTGATGGGTGCAATATCTCAATTAATTAAAATGTCTCAAGCTGGGGGCATTCCCTGTTCTATCTGTGGTCAAGCCCCGGTACTTTATCCAGAAATGATTGATAAATTAATAGAATGGGGGATTAGTTCTATTTCTGTAGAACCGGAAGCTGTAGAAAGGACTTATCAAGCGATCGCACGTGCTGAACAAAGATTAATTTTAGCAGCAGCACGGCGACAACTTAACGACTCAAAAAATTAATATCGGCAAATAGCCGCCACTTTGACTCCACGAGGCATTGCTTCTGGCTCTAGACTATATACTCTACCACCATTTAACATGGTGTGAATCACGGCAAAATCTAACATATCTTCATCATCTGGTGCCGGTTCTGGATGTAACTCAACCGTAGCAGTTGGTAAATCAAATTTACCCCATATATATTCTTTTTCAGGCACAAATAAAGTATCAACTCTTTGATAATATGCAGCGGGAACAATTGCTTTGATATCATTGGCAATTTTATTACTTTCTTCCCCAGCTAGTTGCAGATAAACAGCCATTAGATCTTCATATTCTTGTTGAAATAAAGGGGCAACAATTTCCCAAGCTGCCTGATTTAACTCTTGAGTTTTGAGAAGTTCTACATTGCCAGTAATACCTGTTTTTACTAAATATTGATAAGTATTAGCCTCTCTGTAAATTGGTAATAAATACTCCACACCTGCCAATATTAAAGGTGCTTTTTCACCGCGTAATTTTTCATGTAATGCACTATCAACAGCATAACAAAATTGTAAAATATCTTCTTCATGTTTCTCCCGATCTGGACTACCTTGTCCATGCACAGAACCAGGCTGTTGAGCGGCGGAAGTCGCACCTCTAGCTATACCAACTCTATGCTGTACACCTTTTTGAAATTCATCTTCTAAAAGAGTTTCTTCCAAATTACGAGGCATATTTTCTACTTCTACCTCATGGAGTTGGTAGCGCGTTCCTGAGTAAAACTGAACATTCTTTTGACTTAAAGCCAAAATGTAGAATTGTCCATCATTATTAATCAAATTTAGTAAGGGTTTAATGTGGAAATTTTTGCCCACAACCACTAATTTGGGAAAGGAAATAGGTAAACAATAGTAACGAAATAGATTTGGGGAAATAAAAATTACTAATCCCTGATTTTGAATTTCCCAAAAATCAGTATTGTCTAATTCCATTGCTGGCTTGAGCAAATTTATAGTTTCAGCATGGCGTAACCCTATGTCATCTAAGCGATTTTCAGCTTCTCGAATTAAATTTTTAAACCGAATTGGATTTTGTCGTGTTTCTCCGCCTAGTTTTTCCATAGGTAGATACAGAGAAACGCATGGATACTCAGGATTTTGGACTAAATTTTTGAGTTCATCAAGAGAAAATATAGTCATAGATTTCATCCCCGTCGAGGATAATGATAGAATCTAGATTCAATTCAACTCCTGATGTGGAAATTCTGCATCTTGCTTTTGACAAGAAATTAACTGCTTTCTATTCCTTTTTATAGATATAATATAAGTAAGTAGGTGAACACAATAAAACCAAACTGTGTAAAGAAATGTAAAATCGCCCAAACCCTTTTCACTCTTGCCTCTTGCCTCTTGCCTTTTGCCTTGCCATAACGACAATTTTCAACACTCACCTACTTATTTGATTTGTGATAGCGTAGCGTGCCGTAGGTATACATTGCAAGAGTCAGATCCCCGACTTCTCTAAGAAGTCGGGGATCTGATATTCAAGTGGGTTATAAATGGGTGTAGAAAGAATTATTGCTGTTTGAGAATACTGGGAATTGTGGCTAGGATGCGTGTGGCAATTTCTTCTGGTGTTTCGGTCGCGCTAATAGTAATATGTAAATCAGCTTGGGAGTACATTGGCTGACGTTGTTCCAAAAGCGATCGCAATTTACTTTCCATATCAGCATCTTGTAAAAGTGGTCTGGTATTGTCTGCCGCCAATCGCTGTAAGATTATTTGTATTGGTGCATCTAACCAAATTATCAAACCATGATGGAGGTAACTCCAATTCTGTTGCTGCATGACAACACCCCCACCAGTAGCTACAACCAATTTAGTATAGGCACAAACTTGAGCTAAGACATCACCCTCCAACTTACGAAACTCTGGTTCACCATTTTCGGTAAATATTTCGTTGATAGATTTACCCGCGGCTTTGACTATCACTTCGTCTGTATCTACAAATCTATAACCAATTTCCTCTGCTAGTAACTTTCCTACTGTTGTTTTACCAACACCCATCATGCCAATTAAGTAGAGGTTAACTCCTTTTAAGATATCAATCATCAGTATTTTTCTCCTGTAAAATTAAAATTACTATTTATGATTTAAGCTTAGATTAGCGTTTTTGTGGTTTATTTTCTTCATCATCCTCAAAATCATCATCTTCAAAAAAATCCCAGTCATCATCATCCGTTACCTGATTTTTCCCTGATTCTTGATAAGGAGGAATAATTACCCGATAATCAGCATCATAAACTGATTCAGTTTTACCTACAGCAGTATTTTTCGGGGATTGAGAACTATAGGAATAAACAGAACTGGCGCGGGAATTAGAAGTTTGTGGACTTGTAGAAGTTGCTTGTGCTGATTCTGAAGTTTCGCTACCATCCCAATCATCTTGATTCCGATTTGTGTCCCAATCATCAAATTCATCATCAGCTTGAGTAACGGTCGGTGACGGACTTTTAGGAGGAGGCGTATTTTCTCTGACACGGGGTGAAGTCGGAATTGATTTAGGGATAGGTTGTTGTGCTTGTAAATTTAAATCAGTGGTAAATTTTAATAATTTAGTAATTATTAAAGATGTAAAAATACCAGCAGTTATGCTCAATAAAATCCACAATGCTAATGGTAATGCTTGAGTTCGCATTCCCAAAAATATTAGTGGAAGTGAGGGCGACAAATTTTGAACTAATATTATTATTAGTCCCAGCATTGCCGTCACCAAGATAATTAAGCGAATTACAGCCATAACGAATTCAAAATTGCAGCAAAATTTGAGAATACACCAGGGGAAAACAGATGAAAATAGCTATTGCCACAAACGAGTTAAGTAGGTTGGCGTTAAAAATTGTCGTTGGGGCAAGGGAACAGAGAACAGGGAACAGGGAACAGGAAGAGAGTTTTGGGCGATTTTACAAAGAAAGGGAACAGGGAACAGGGAACAGGGAACAGGGAACAGGAAACTTTAGTTCTGAGTTTAAAGCTCAGTCAAGAAAAAAGATGTTTTTAAAAGATGCGTAGCACGAAAAAAAACAGTGTCATTATTTCAATCTCATGTTTTTAAACATGAGTTTTCCCTGTTCCCTGTTGCCCGTTCCCTGTTCCCTCTGAATTTTCTTCACATACCTTTAAATTTTTCGGTTCATCTACTTAAATAGAATTAAAAATTAAAAATTTAGTCTTTCCATTTTTAATGATTAATTTTTGATTGCTATAGATGACCTTGCCAACGCTGAATCGGTACACAATCAATATCTAGTTGATCTAGGGCGCGAGCAACCACAAAATCAACTAAATCCTCAATGGTTTGAGGGTTGTGATACCAAGCAGGAATAGCAGGTACTATTCTCACGCCAGTTTCCGCTAAGGTCGTTAAGTTCCGCAGGTGAATTAAGCTAAAAGGAGTTTCTCTGGGGACAATTACCAGTTTACGTCCTTCTTTAATTTGGACATCTGCGGCTCGTTCTAGTAAATCAGAACTGAGTCCCCCAGCCAGTTTGGCAACTGTACTCATACTACAAGGCATAATGACCATCCCCAAAGTTCTGAAAGAACCGCTGGCAATACCAGCACCAACATCACTCCAAGGATGACACCGAAGTTTCCCCTGTTCGGGAACTCCGGCTTGTTGTCGCCAAAATTGCTCTTGTTTATCTGGTTCTGCTGGCATTCGGATTTCCTGTTCTGCTTGCCAAACTATGTAAGTTGATTTAGAGGCTACCAGTTCAATCTGATATTCTGCTGCCAAGAGAAATTTGAGGGCGCGAACAGCGTAAATCAGACCGGATGCACCTGTTACGCCCAGGATTAAAGGTTTTGTGTTATTGGTCATTAGTCATTAGTCAGTGGTCATTAGTCAGTGGTCAGTGGTCGGTGGTCAGTGATCAGTATTTAAGAGCAATGGACAACTGACAACTGACAAAGAACAACTGACTATTCCTCATCATAGGGTTCTTGATCAAAAGGGTCGGTTTTATTGGGTGAATAAATGTCTCCTGTATCTTCATCTTCATTGTTACCATTTGCGCCCATACTTTTTGGTAAACCATCAGCACCAACGGTGACAAGATCAATTTGTTGACGGTAGTAATCAACACTTTTGACTTGTACCATACAGCTATCACCTAATCGGTAGGAAGCTCGATTTTTCCGCCCAAATAAAGCCTGTTGTCTGGCTCGATATTCGTACCAATCGTCTTTGAGGGAACTGACGTGAACCAGTCCTTCTACCCGTAAGGTATTAGCGAGATTGGTTTCTGTGGGCGATTCTACTGGGACTTCAATTTCGACAAAGAAGCCGTAGGATTGAACTCCGGTAATTACGCCGGGAAAGACTTCGCCAATGCGTTGTTTCATTAAGGAAGCTTTTTGGAGTCCGGCTAAATCTGCTTCAGCTTCTTGGACTTCTTTTTCCCGGTCATTAATTTGCACAATGACTCTGGCTAAGTCACTTTGGATTTCTTGGTGGAGTTCTGGGGGGAGAACGTTCCAATTAATTTCTTCGTGACAATTGGAATGGCGCAGGTTAATCCGATCTTTGACGCGGGTATTCCGGCGATCGCGCCCATGTTCTATTAAGTGATGATACGCCCGTTGTAAGAAGATGTCTGGATAACGACGTAAGGGGGCGGTGATGTGGACATATTGGGATAAAGCCAGTCCAAAATGAGAACCTTTGGTGGTGCTGTAGACGGAAGGCTTGAGGGTATCTTGTAATAAATAGGTGAGAACTTGTTCCGAGGGGGAATCGGCAAAAGCACCGGTCAAGTGTTGATAATCTAGGGGTTGGATTTCCAATTCTGGATCTAGTCCCAATTCCACACCTAAATTAACAGCTAGTTTGAGCATTTCCTGAACATCTTCGGGATCAGGTGTGCCTTGAACTCGCCATAAACTAGGAATCCCCAAGGCACTGAGGTGATCAGCCATGAGTTGATTCACTAATATTACCAACTCTGTAATCAGCGATCGCCCAGGTAAGTCATTCAGTACCACAGATCCCATTGATCCCTCATCATAATAGGGGTTATGACTAGGTGGGAGATTCAACTGTAAACTACCGCGCTGTAGACGTACCTGTTTAATAGCATTAGCTAAAGTCTGCAAATCTGGCAATTTCTCCTGGACTGCGGCTGCCACTTTGGTGCTTTCACCAGCGAGAATGCTTTCTGTCTCCCCTTGACTAACGGCTACATCTACATTAATCACACTAGGTTGAATTTCCCACTCCTCCACTTCTCCTGATTGAGGGTTAATGGTGATGATCAAGGAAAGAGCCAAGCGATCGCTCCCAGGGACTAAAGAACACCGTTCTGTCACCGCTGCTGGTAACATCGGCAATAATAACTCTCCTAGATACACTGACTTACCACGCTTGAGTGCTTCCCTGTCCAAAGCTTCATCCGCTTGAATATAGTGGGAAACATCCGTAATGTGAAAAATTAATCGCCAATTGTCAGCACTAATTTTTTCGACACTAAAGGCATTTTCTACCACCGACTCATCACCGTTGGTACTCTTAATAGTGAAGGTAAAAACATCACGTAAATCCAGACGATTTTTCAGGTCTGCTTTCAGGAGTCTCTTGGGTAACTTCGCCGCCGCATCGAGGATCGAATCGGGAAAAGTTCGGGATAAATCATGTTTACAAGTGACCAAATCTATATCCGCTGCCGCTTCAGCATCACTACCCAGAATTTGTACCACTCGACCCAAGGGAGGGTATTGTGCCAACGGATAGCGGAGAATTTCTACGTGAGCTAAATGGTCAATAGCCTCTTCCAACTTCATACTGTTGAGTTGTAGTTTCAGTTCAAACAGCAATCTGTCATCCAAAGGAACAGCCCGAAACCCTTCCTCCACCTGCTTAATTCTGGCGAGTAAAGTATGATTAGACCGCTCCATAATCAACTTCACCTCACCTTCAGGCGATCGCCGGCGACTACCTTCCTTAAGGACTCTAACCAAAACGCGATCGCCATTCCAGGCATTACTCAAATGACTTTCGCGGATGTAAATATCCTCTGAGCCTTCGCTATCTTGAATTGCAAAACAAAAGCCCTTACTAGAACAACGTAGTTTCGCCTCAATCAATCCCTCTTCCGTAACGCGGCGATATTTCCCCCGTTCCTTCACCAAAAGCCCAATTTTTTCCAACACATCCAAAGTAATTTGGAGTTTTTCTAGACTTTCTTCATCCTCACAACCCAATTTCTTTTCTAGGACTTTACGAGCCACCAATTTATCATCTGTGAAATTGGCAAGAAGTGTAGCGATTGAAAATTCCATGCAGTGAACCGACCTTTGGTCAAAACATCATTTGTTGTCGAATCTGGCTCTTTACTGTATCCCCTCACGGTCTACAGACACTTGCTGCTGTACGAATTTTGCCCTTGGGTAGTGTTTCGTAGAAAAGGCAAGTCCGCTCATAGCGCAGCGTGGCATTAGCCATAGTCATTGTCAGAGGAAGCCCCTGCGTTGACCGGAAATTTTAGATTTTAGATTTTAGATTTTAGATTAAAAAAATTTAGTATGGGTTTCCGTCTTTCAGGACGGAAAAATACTCGCTGCGCTGCGTACGCTTCGCTAACGTAAATCCCAAATCCAAAGTTTTCGAGCTTCTACACTTGTTTGGTGGAGTCAATCCAAAATCGTTCGACTGAGCGAAGTCGAAGTCCAAAATCGTCAATCCAAAATCGAGTGACTTCTCACTGCACGACAATCTCAGAGTTTGCTTGCGTGACCCTTGACCTGATCTAAACAATCTTCACCATGCACTCCTGATACTCAATAATTAAACACTAAGTAATTAGATCATGGATGAGTGAGAGACTTGGTTTGAAGAACTCTCTATACCACCCACAAACTACAAACTGGTTTAACCATAGGTGTTTGATGGTTTAGATATAAGGTAATCTCACGCCATTAGCATCTGATAACATAGCGTGGCGTTAGCCATGTCTTCACTGGCAGAAACCGCTGAAAAATCCAATTCTCGCTTATGTAGGATTGGTAACAATCAGGTAAGCAGTAAAACACAGGCAACGAGGGCAAACCTTATCTTTATCATTGTAGATTTAGAGCGCACTTCTTTAAAAATACTTCTAGATATCTAATTGGGTAATTAGTATAGCATTTTAAAGATAGACAACAATTTGTGTTGAACAACTGCTAGTATCAGAACATATTTAAAATTGTGAGTGCTTAGTTCTCAGTAAGACTTTATATTGAAATATAGGGTTTTGTCTAGGGGATTGGTAATTGGTATGCTAAACACGGTTGAGACATGGACTTTTACAAAATTACGAAAAACCTAGATTTGTAGGGGTAAAGCAAGAGCTTCATTGGTGTCAACTTAAGCTCAAATCCCTACCACATCTCGTTCCTAGTCTCTGACTAGGAATGCAGTTGATGAGGCTCTGCCTCTAATATCATTGAAGGCAGAGCCTTCTAGAATTCATTCCCAGTCAGAGACTGGGAACGAGACGACTTGAGTTCTTTGCGGGATAGATGTTTTACGTTAAGTTGACACCAATAAGCTTTTGCTTTACCCCTACCCACAGAATCAAATTATTAAGCCGTGTTGAGTATAATTGGTAATTGGTAATGGAGAAAAATTCTTGACTCATTCCCTGTTCCCTGTTCCCTGTTCCCTGTTCCCTGTTCCCTAATTAAGAACTGACGTTATTAGGAAAATTTAGATAAAAATGGTTGAAAGCATTATGTTGGCACAATTCCAGAACTTGTACCCCAACGGCAGTATTATCTCAGAACTAATAGAAATTTTTCAAGGGAAATATATCGTCCGTGTCAGTATACAACTCGAAGGCATCACCAAGGCAACGGGTATGGCAGGAGCAGAAACAGTAGAAGCAGCAGAAGACCAAGCTAGAGATAGAGCATTCACAGTTCTAGGCATCAAAAACCTCCCAGTAGAAGCCACAAAATCAGCTTCACCATCAGTAACTCCACCACCAATCAAACCTGCTCTACAGGAATCGCCACCCCTTCCTCCGGTCAGCAACACCAACACTGCAATATATACACCACCCTTTCTAGAAGAGCAAATTGATACTCAAGTTACAAAACCAGAAATATTCCCACATCAAGAACCAGAATCTCGACCCTTAGCAGAAGTCCCTCCGAGTAATGTTACACCGTTCACCCCTCGGAGTTACACACCTTACGAAGATACTGGTGTCCAGTCAGCCATTGGTAAAAACAAAAGACGCAATGAACCAGTCAACTTATCTGATGTTATTGCCCAAACAGACGTAGAAATCGAGCGATTAGGCTGGACACCAGAACAAGGAAAAGATTATCTAGTCAAAACCTACAGCAAACGAGGACGTTCTCTCCTAAGTGAAGAAGAACTACGAAATTTTCTCACTTACCTCAAATCCCAACCAGACCCCATTGCGGGATTTTAGCATCAGGAGTCACCTGAGTTCGGAGTTCGGAGTTCGGAGTCAGGAGTCAGGAGTCAGGAGTCAGAAGTCAGGAGTTAGGAGGAAGTTATCCAATGACCAATGACCAATGACCAATGACCAATGACCAATGACCAATGACCAATGACCAATGACCAATGACCAATGACCAATAACTAAACTAAAGCTACAGGACGACTACCAGCAGCATGACGGTCAATTACTTGGTCAATCAATCCATAGTCCCTAGCTTCAGCAGGAGACATGAAGAAATCACGTTCTGTATCTTCAGAAATTCGCTCAAAAGGTTGCCCAGTATGTTCAGCAAGATATTCATTCAGCCGCTGCTTGTGATACAAAATTTCGCGGGCTTGAATTGCTATATCAGTCGCCTGTCCTTGTGCGCCACCGAGAGGTTGGTGAATCATAATCCGTGAATGGGGTAAACTCATCCGCTTACCCTTTGTACCCGCGCTAAGGAGAAAAGCTCCCATACTTGCGGCTAATCCAGTACAAATTGTACAGACATCGGGGCGGATATGCTTCATTGTATCAAAAATACCCATGCCCGCTGTTACTGAACCACCAGGAGAATTAATGTACATATATATGTCCTTCTCCGCATCCTCAGAATCTAAAAACAACAGTTGGGCAACAATCAAGTTGGCCAGATTGCTATCAACCTGTTCTCCCAAAAAAATAATCCGCTCACGCAACAGCCGTGAATAGATATCAAAGGCACGTTCGCCTCGACCCGATTGTTCAATAACGATAGGAATCATTTAGCGTGTTTTTAGCTATTTTTCATTTATTCTATCGGTGACAAAGGCTAATTGTGTTGAAATTGCCAATTAACATTCAAAGAAACTGGGTAAAGAGAACAGATAGGATTTTTTATGAAGAAATATATCTTACGCAAATATCAGTATTTATACGGTTTCCAGTAATTGAGTACCTGGAGTATTGGAATTGTCTATTTCCGTAAATTTAAAAATAAATTTGTAGTTACAAGACACTTTTTTGAAAAATAACCGTCTCAGTTGTTAGGTACATATAAAGAGAGATCTAGATCACATTCTTTAATAGATTTCTGCGATATTCTCAAGTTATATTCACCGAATTCGATAAACCAATAACACAAAGTGCATTGAGAATAACAATTTCCTATGGAGTCCCATCCATATAAATAAAAAGAGGGTTATTATGCTAGAAAAACTTATACAAGCAGCCTTTATTACATTTTTATTGCAACTTATCGCCGTATTGAGTAATACTACTCCAATACGTCCCAAGGTAGTCTCACCTATTTCAGAAATGTCAGCGCCTATAATTAGTTCGACTTTTCATATTTCGGAGTAAAATGCAAGATATAGGAAACAGAGAACAGGGTCAAATTCTTCCCTGTTCCCTGATTATCAGTCTTTTATTTTTAATTCCTGCTGGCGGTACTAGTCATAACTTTATTTTTGCTGTTTTTGCTAGATTGATTATTTCCACCTGTAATGCTGCGGAAATATAGTCCACCAATACTGGTAAGAAATACTAAATATCCTACAGCTTGAACAATATATATTTTGTCCCTATAACCAAATAATGATTTGAGAATGATACCGGGGAATTGTTCATCAGATAAGATTTTTTCGGTATTCCAAACTATTGGACCTAAGATGCAAGAATGAATTCTGGTAAAGTGTTCATAATAGAAACAAAGATTTTCTGAAGAACGACTACTCAGGGACAGATTGGCTATAGCTTCATCAAAGTGTTGTAACCCGGAGACTACTAAGCCAGAAACAATTAATATTAATAAAACGCCCATGATTTGGAAAAATTGGCGGATATTAATTTTCACACCCCATTTAAATAATAGAACCCCAATAGCTGCGGCTGTTGCTAAACCACCCAGTGCGCCTAAAGTTGGTAATAAACCTTGTTGAAAATTGGCTGCAACAAATAAAACAGTTTCAAATCCCTCGCGGACAATAGCGACTAAAATTAAACTAAAAACTCCCCAAGCAGCATTTGAGTTTTTGCCTAATGCGTCTGTGACTGCTCCCTCAACTTGTGCTTTCATAAATCTGGCTTGTTTTGTCATCCAGATAAGCATCCAACTGAGCATAACTATAGCTAAAACACTAAATATACCTTCTAATGTTGGCTCAACAACGGAGGTATATTGAGGATTAATAGATCCTAAGAATTTAATGATCCCCGTAAATAAAATACCGATTAAGCCACTAACTATAATACCAACAATAACACCAGCATAAACCCAAGGGTTCAATCGAGATTGTTTGGCTTTTTTTAATAATGCGAGGACAATACCCACAACTAGAGCGGCTTCCACACCTTCTCTGAGGGTAATTACAAAAGTAGGTAGAGCGGTACTAAAATTCATTTTATTAGTCAGTTGTTAGTTGTCAGTTGTCAGTTGTCAGTTGTCAGTTGTTAGTTGTCAGTTGTCAGTTGTCAGTTGTTAGAGGATGTTTTAAAAGTGGTATTCCGTAATTTTCATCACATTGCTACCCCCCCTTTCCCCTTGTAAAGGGGGGAAACAATAAAAATCCAGTTCCCTCCCCTTGTAAAGGGGAGGGTTAGGGAGGGGTAAAAAATATTTGATACATCAACCATAACTTTTCAAACACCCTCTTAGTTGTTAGTTGTAGATTTTGCTTCTCGTGATTTATAACGTCTAACGTCTAAGGTCTAACTTCTGACTCCTGACTCCTGACTCCTGCTTTATTAGCTGAAATCGCGTAACATTTTCTTGAGTTCGAGATTGTGCATCTCTTCTTGTCCGATCATACCACGAGTAAATTCTTCTAAATAGATACTGGCATTATTGACGGTTTCTAGAAGAGTTTTGTACATATCCAAAGCTTTCTTTTCATGGGATAAACTTTCTTGTAATATGTCCTTAACATTATGCTTGAAAGTTTCTTCCATTGGAGCAATTCTCAACGTAGGATGCCCTTCTAAGCCTGTGAGAATTTCTCCTACTTGTTGAGCATGAAGTAAAGATTCTGCGGCTTGTGCTTTGAAGAATGCCACAATGGGGATACGATTAGGACCTGTCACCATTAAGGAATAATGGGTGTAACGAACTACCCCTGCTAGTTCAAATTCCATGATGGAGTTGAGAATATCAATGGTCTTTTGGTGGTCGAGTTCTTGCATTAGTTGTTAAGTTGAGCAAAGTTACATGAGGAGAGTTTTTAGATACCAATTATTAGTGAGCAGTTATACTTTTTTCAGGTTTTAAAACCCCAAACTGGTTTCACTTTTGGTTTTTAACTATTTTCTCTCTTATTCACCATTTTAAACGTCTTATTCTGGACTTCCAATGGTGTGAAAATACTAATTTTGTGCTTTAGTGCTGGTTTTTGTTCGCACTTTTTGGGTATTTTCCTCGATGATTTTTACTAGCTTGGTAACATCTTCTGGAGTGCTGACTGCTTGGACTGGAGGGATAGCAGTACGCCAAACTTTCACCAATTCCATAAAAGCTGTATCTATGGCTTTGTGCGACTCAGGATGTTCTTGAGTCATTTGGCTAGAAATACCTTTATATAGTTCTTGAGAGTAGACTATAAAGCCACGAGAATCTTGATACTCAATGGGGGCGGTAATTTTGCCGTTGGCAATTGCTGCGCCATATTCTGAGTTAGCAGCATCTAGTAAACCGTTGATAACTTGGAGAACAAATTCGGGTTTCCTACGTTCTTCGGTTGGTAAAGCGGCGATCGCACTATCCACAGCTTGCACGGAAGTGGTAAAGTTAGTTTTTATTTTGGCATCCTTGGGATTAGATTTAACTAAATCGGTTAAACTGACCAAATTACTTTTAAATTCTTTAACTTTGCGCTCATCTAATTGTTCTTCAATATCAATATAAATCTCTTCTACTGGATGTCCAATATGGGGTTGAGCTTGTTTGGGTTGATTTTGATCTAGTAGTTCTTTGGCTACTAAAAGATGTCCTTTCATTAACCCCAATTTGGTCATGTAGTCAATATCTTTAGCTTCACCTGTAAGTACCACTTCCTCAACTGTCACCATGTCTTTAATTTGGTCAAACTGTGGTTGAGTAATCACTTTTTTACTGACCAAATCCGTTGGATTAGCGTAGGGACGATTAGCTTGGATTTTGTTGGATAAAGCCGGAATTCCTAATGTAGCTTCTAATTTATCTAATTGGGATAAAATTGCATTATTGATATTAATTTTAGCTTTACCACTATGACCGCTATGGGCGCTGGTTTCGGCAACTTGGGCTGTACTTGGTGTTGATTTAACATCTGCTGTGGGTGAGTCGCTGGTACAAGAACTCAGGGAAATCATCGCACAAGCCGCGATAGATAAGAATAAATAACGGAATTTGATCATTTTTACTCCTGGTAAATTGAATAGTTCTAACCAGCTTAAGTAGGTGGGCGGAGGAAAATCAAAATATATTCCGTTTTGTAAAATGGCTGAAACTCAACCACAATAACGCATAAGGGTAGATTTACATATCGTTACACATTTTGGTTATTTTACGTTCACCTACTTAATAGCTTTTTTAATAACCTCTTACTTTTGATCTATCACAAATGAGAGGTTTTATCAAATAATTTATCTAGGATTCTAAATTATTTGCCTATGTACTTATATTATTTTTTACTAAAGAGCGTGTTTTTATGAGCATAATGCAAATTATGCTGATATTCAATCATCTTTTTTTGGGCAACTGGATAATGAATACTAGAAACTGGAATAGTTTGCATGAGTCTTGTAGCTTGTTGCCAAGTATTAACAACTTGTTGCCATTGCTGTAAAGCCCACATTCAGCATGAGTAAATATACTCAAAATATTTTTCCCAGCAGGTTATTTTGTCAAAAAAAGAATTTCATAAAACAGCTAAAACCCAATCATAATAACAACTTCATGCTTTTTGCAATCTAGGTCGGTATTCAATGAATTTAATCTCAAACCAACTAATTTATTGACATTATTCTCAATAAGCTTGATTCTAGCTCTACCTAAAGCTGCGATGGCTACGCCGCGCCGAAGGCATCGCCCTAATATAGAATTGCGTGTAATTGTCTGAAAGCCTTATTATCATTGGGTTATAGATAATTCCGAAAATTCAAAAAATACCTGCGGAATGTGGTTTCTAAAGTTCAAGCCCAGCAAGTACGCACAATTTCTAAACAGCGGATTTTAGGAGATGCTATGGGTAGTTTGAGTACAGAATTGATAGAATTAGTGAATGCTGCGCTCAAATTACATCTCTCTTTAGAGTGAATTACAATTTTGGGAGATTGAAAGAAATATTTCTATCTAAAATCTTAGCTTTGGGCATATCCACCATCCACAACCAATGTCTGACGAGTGATTGCTCTGGAGGTGTCCGAGGCCAGAAACAGATAAGTTCCCACTAATTCATCTGGTGTAAGTTCGATGGGAATCAATTGTTGCTCGTGTAGATTTTTGTGTTTGGCTTCTGGTGTCACCCATTGATCTATCTGTCTTTCGGTCATAATCCAACCTGGTGCTACAGCATTCACCCGGATATGGTGTTTCCCCACTGCCGTCGCCAGACTGCGAACCATACCGATAATTGCTGCCTTAGTTGTGTTGTAGGCAATCATATCTGGTTTAGCAACCCACACTACATGAGAACTAGTCATAATGATGCTACCTCCACCAACAGCGATCATGTCGGGCAAAAGTTCACGGCAAGTCACGAAATAATGCACCACATTTAACTGAAACAAGTCGTTCCACTGGTTCTCTGACATTTCCAATAAGGGATATCTAGGATCATAACCAGCGTTATTAATTAAAACATTCACCACAGGTCTTTCTTTTTTAACCTGTGCCAAGGTTGCAGTTAGTGCTGAGGTATCAGTTAAATCTACAGAATATACATTAACTTTACATCCTAATTGTTCACATTCTGTAGCTATTAATAACCCCTTGTCGTAGTTTATATCTAAAATAGTTACCTCAGCTGACTGTTCTGCAAAGGTTCGAGCTAAAGCTTCTCCAATACCCTGACTACCACCTGTAATCAAAACGTGCTTATTTTTCAAATCGGGATAGATTGGATGCATGATTTTCTCCAGTATTTATCTATTAGAGACGTTACCTATAACATCTCTACAAATGTTTAATTACTCAAATTTAGCTTGGCAAACTCAGGTTATACTAATGCTTGTTTTCTATTAGTCAGCCAGTCTTTGCTAGCTGAGAGATGTAACTTGAGTTCATCCAAGTTGTCTTCTGAATCGGAACCTGGTGTTTGTCGAGGAGCGGCACATTCAAACACAATTGGTCCAGTATATTGAATAGTATCAAGGGCTGCGAAATGCCGCTCAAAGTCAATGTGTCCAAACCCGATACCTTTCCTATTAGAATCAGCTATTTGATAAGCGCTGAGTTGCTCTCCGCATCGTATTATGGCTTTAACTGGATCGTCTTCTTCAAGATTCATGTGAAAAGCGTCTAAAACGATGGTCAGATTCGAGGTATTAATTTGGGCAAGCAGAGAAAGGACATCAGTACTTTTGAGAATGAAACGACATAAATAACGATTCAAAGGTTCAAAGCCTAATTTGAGATTAGCTTGTGAAGCATAAAGAGCAATCTCTCGACATGATTCTACTAAAAGCTCAATCGACCCCGAATAAATACTTCCCATTTGGTTCTGGATGTATTCATGACAGGTAATGACTGGCTGACCCAGTTCAGCGCCGTAATCAATTAACTTTTTGTAGTAATCAATAGCAAATTTTCTAATTTTTTGATCGCTGCTGGCTAAATCTACATTTCCAGGTGTGAGAGAAAAAATTTCTAAACCTTCGTTTGCAAAAATATTTTTGACATCTTTCACCGAAACAGAATCAATATCTACATACAATTCCACTCCATTAAATCCCATTTGAGCAATTATTTCTGCGGTATCAACAAGATTGAGATTACCAAATATCCATGTGGTTACACCAATTTGTCTTTTCATAGTAATCTCACTTTTAATTACAATGTAGAGTTTGTTTTCATCAACATATTTTTGGCTCTATCGAAAACTTAAAAGATTCTCACAGAGCATTTTTTCTTATTTTCTTTTGTTACGGTTTTTAGCAAAAAGCCCACTGAGCAATACCAATGTAGCGATCGCAAAAACGGCACTAGAGTAAAAAACCCCCGGCATTCCCCACAGTCCAAAGGCAACACCTGCCAAAAGAGGTCCCAACGCCTGTCCCAGTGACAATAACGTGGCATTCACCGCCATAAATCCCCCTCGATACTCCTTTGGTGCCAATCCACCCAATAAAGCCTGAGTTGCCGGAAACACCATGCCATGAGCCGCTCCAAATAGCAAACTGGGAATGAATAGCAGCCAGACATTCTGTATAGATGGGGTAATAACTAATGCCAGTGCATAGAGAATAAACGAGACTTTGATCAGTGTTAGCTCTGAAAGCTTTTGGGCAAATAGTCCCAGTTGGGAAGAAACAAAAGCCAGCGAAAGCGCCATACTTGCCAAAATGATGCCAATTACCACATTAGAAGCACCTAAAACATTGCTGGCTAAGATGGGAATGTAGGTGAAGTAGGCGCCGAAAAGGAGAATGAATAAGGCTATTACTGCAAACAGCAGTCCAATCACTTTACGATTGTTGATACTGCGTCCAATATTTTGTAGATAAGCTTTAAGATGAAACTCTTCTTGCTTTGGCAACTTGGGTATTTTTAGAGAAAATAACACCAAAAATGCTACAGGAATAGCCGTCAAAGGTAGGAGAAAAGGATACCGCCATCCTAGTGCTGCCAATCCTCCACTAATTAAGGGATACACTGCTAAACTGATGCCGATCATGCTGCCATTGAATGCCATTGCAGATGTCAGCATTTTGCCCGTATAAAGATCGCTGATGATAGTCAGTGCTAGAGATTCTAAGCTGGCTGCACCGATGCCTTGCAGAAAACGCATCTCCAGCAGGGTGCGAAAATTCGGAGCCACTGCACAGGCAGATCCTGCAATCGCAAACAATAGCAGAGAAGGCACTAAGATTTGTTTCCTCCCAAAGCGATCCGCCAGTACCCCACAGACTGGAGTACCGATTGCGATCGGTAAAACAAAGGCTGATATGACTAATCCAATGCGTTCGGGAGAAATTTTAAAGTCCTCTGCCACGGTTGGTAATACTGGACCTATGCTGCTAGAACCCAAAACTGCCATTAAAGTTACAGCAATAACAATTTGAAGATTTTGGTCTTGATAGAGTTTCTGTGGCGGTTGATCACGATTTGTTGATGTTTTCAATAGTTTGATCTCTCTACGAGTGGTTGATCGAGGGAAGCAGGAGAAAAACTACCCTCTGCTTCAGTAAAGCGATCCCAGAGAGCAAAGGTTTTAGACATTTAAAATGGGTAGCTTATTTGCGATGCACAACAGCTTAGTCGAAACTTGCCTACGTATCTGCTGACAATTGAAGCTAATATTATCAACTAGCTAAAAACTAAATTTGTGCAAACTTTGTTATGATTGACTAATGTATCCAAGCCGATCCCAGCTTGCCAGAGCCGAGATCAGCATCATGATTAGGGTACTTTTGATTCGAGTAGTTAAGGCTTACACATCCAAATAAGATTGTGTTGTGTTCTATACAGCAAATGCGTAAGTCTTAGCACTCTTTCTCTGACGCTCCTGCTGAATGAAATCTTCGACAACTTTTATTACTAATTCTTTGTCAACTGTCACTAAAAAATCTCCTTCAGGGTTATAACATTGACCGATTCCTTCCAATAAAACAAAGCGCAGGGCTGCTCCTGTTTTTTTATTGTCTGCAATCATCGCATCCATGAGTTTTTCAGTTGTGATTGTTTCAGGGAAAGGATTGTTAAACCCTAGTTTCTTTTCAATGACATAGTAATGACGCTCCACATCTTTTTGTGAAATTAATCCAAGTTCTTTGCCAAGATGTGAGGCAATTTTCATGCCATACGAAACTGCTTCTCCGTGAGATATTTTTTCCAACCATTCAATACCATGACCAAATGTATGACCATACTCAAGGGTAATAGCATAACCTTTTTCGCTGGGATCTTGCTGGAGAATTGGTAATTTGGAGAGAATGATTTTATAGGCAATTTCCGTTAATTTTGCGTCCGTAAAATCTAACTCAGGATTGAGGGATTGTTCTAAGTATTCCAAAAAATTTTCATCGGAGATGAACCCATTTTTGATACCTTCAATTATGCCGCTACGTCGAGAAAAAGGAGGTTCTGTTTTGAGATATTTGGTATCTGCCCAGATAAATAAGGGTGCATGGTAGAGACCAAAATGATTCTTACCCGTGCCGCCATTAACCGCCTGTTTATTGCTTAATGTACTGTCAGTTTGACCTGTCATACTTGTAGGGATTTCAACAAAACGAATCCCACGGTAAATTAATCCAGCTGCTAAACCGACAACATTACCAACTGTTCCGCCACCAAATGCTAACAAAATAGATTTTTTGGATGCACCTTTAGCAATTAGCTTTTCGCAGGTTTCTTCCAGAACAGGGAAGTATTTACATTTCTCACCAGCAGGTACAAATTCAACTGAACAAGGATATTTTGCACTTATTTGATCATACAATTCTTTGCCGTAACTCTCAAATAGATGTGGCTCCGTAAAGAAAAATATTTTGTCAAAACTATATTTCTCTAGTTCCGATAAAAAACTTTGATGAATGCCATATCCAAAATAAAATGGGCTGGGTTTTTCTAGATGAGTACTGAGTGTGATGACTTTTCCTGGTACGAAATCGAAGGGTTGATTATGATTCATGTTTTGTTTTTTTGTGATTACTGTTCTCACTTTGCACCTGTAAACTTATTGATAATCTTTCTTATCAACAGCCAATAATATTAGTATCACTTACATGCATATTTCGTCAAGCTAATTGCAAATTATTTTCACTAATTAAATTTTTTCATAACAAATTCGTTTAAACACGCAATAACATTTTTATTATCGCTGAACTGTTGTAACGATAATCCCGATAATGAGGTAGTCTGAAGAAGCTATGAGGGTGAGTAAACTAAACCGTCTAGTTTTAAAGAAAAATTGTAACTGCCCAGGTTAACTGATGTAATCGTCGCCAATTTTCTTCATTTTTTTTACACTCCAATCATTTGGGAATCCTTTTCTGCGATTACTTCAAACTGTCCCATACACCCGCTTTCAGCGATCGCATCTTGATGAGGATGAAACATATATTTACCTGGATAGCGGAAAGCAAACTCTAAAATGTGCCTTTCTGCTACACCCATTGTTAAAACATCGGTTTTCTCGCTGGGGGTCATTGTCATACCGGAACGATAAACATCAAAGAAGTTAGCGTGCAGATGAAACGTCACAGCAGGATCAAATTCAATAATATTCAAAACATAGACCCGAATTAGCTGATTTTGATAAATCTGAATGGGATGGTGCATATAATGATGTGGCACACCATTAAAAGCATAATATTCATTTTTGTTATCATCATTTACATCATACCCAGACATAATTAAAACAATTTCATCTGCTGGTGGGCGAGGCTTAGGCGGGTCAATGATAAACATCCCATATAAACCCTTGGCAATGTGGCGAGTAACCGGGGCGACGTGACAGTGATATAAATGAACACCATAGGGTTCGGCATCAAATTCATATATGGTTGCTCTACCATTACTTACAGGTCTTATTCCATCCATTTCAGCAGGATGAACTCCATGAAAATGTAAAGAATGGGAATGTCCAGCATTATTGAGAAAAAGTATTCTTATTCTTTCTCCTTCTTTAGCCCGGAGTGTCGGTCCTGGAATCCGCCCGTTTAAGTCCCAAATGTTGTAAGAGACAGCACTATTAAGCTGAATGGTGGAAGTACCAGCAGTTAGCTGAAATTCGCGGACTGTGCGCCCATTTTCCTGCTTAATTGTCCCATAATCAAAATCTCGTAATACCTGCATAGGGTTAGTAGCACCATTAGATGCTGCCATTTCCATCGGTGGTACTCTGACACTGGGATGATTTTTGGTATTCAATATCTGCCAAATTGTCGCTGCACTTAGGACTCCAGCGCCGGATAATCCTATTTGCAACAGTTGGCGACGACTCCAAATTTTATCTTTACTGAAAGTAAAGTTGTCAGACATGAGACTAATAGGAATATGCGTATGTGAGAAATTGCGAATAATTTGCAATTAGCTTTATGTATAATATGAAAATTAAGAATCATTGTCAATAACTTGGAAAAATGATTTTCAGGATTCAGATCCCCGACTTCTCTAAGAAGTCGGGGATCTTGCTATAGTAATTTTCAGAAGTATTCCTGATATATTGGTTGATTTACCGTTGACTAGAGAACAGATGATGCTTGCAGCCTAGTAAATGGAATAAGGTGCTAGGATTTTGACAATAGCTGCTGATGTTAACAATATCTTTTTGTCACCAAGTAGCGCAACTATTTATAGGAGTTCACAAATGACTGCTTTTTCTCGGACTTCAGTATTACAAAAAACTGCGGGCATTACCCTTTCTAAGCCTGTACAGGTAAGTCTTTACATGATGTTATCTTCTTTGCTGATTTGGACTGTGTTTTTCTCTACCTATCCACCAGCGCATAACACAGCACACTCAGCGCGTCACCATGCTTTGGGCGTTGCTTGTCATTAAACTATCATAAAGTTTTAAACGTATTGGGCGATTAGAAATCACTTCTACACAAACAAAGTCCACCTGCGTGGACTAAGGAAAAATTAAGGGTTCATCCTGTGTAGCTGCGATTTACAATCGCCCAGATAAATAATAAGTTAGACTCAAATTCATTTGCTAAATCTAAAATATTCGGCGTTGCTGATTAAGAGTATGATTTTATTATGCCTACGGCACGCTGCGCGAACACGCAGAGGCGCTCCAGTCGCAGAGAGTAAGAGTTTCATTTTTTGATTTTTCAATTTCATACCTCAGTTCAGCAACGCCCAGTTAAATTCTAATTTCCTATGAGAAAATATCGTCTGTTTGCTGTTGTTAGTTCTGCTTGTATTTGTTTATCAATTTTATATTCTTTGGTGGGAGTTTCTCAAACGTCCCAATCTCAAGTTTTACTTTCGACAAATCCACCTTTAGAAAAAATTCTGCCTTTTGAAGCTGGTACAGATAGGAAACAATCTCCGGTGACTTTCAAATTACAAGCTGTTGATGCTGGCGGAAAACTGTTAACAAATGCCTTAATTAAATTGCAGATTTCCACACCTCCCCGCAATCCTTTCTTAACTACAGATTTTCCAATTGTTGAGGGAACAGAATTATTAGAACTGGAGGCGGCTGCACCGAATGGTAAATTAGAATTTGAGCAAATGTTACCAATTCGGGGTAATTATCAAATTCAAGTTAATGTTTCTCCTTTAGTTGCTAATGCTTTTGCTAGTTATCAGCAAACTTTGAATTTGAATGTGAGAGAAAATCCTGTTAAATATAAATATTTTGTTGTGCTTGCAGCGATTTTATTATCATTAGGATTGTTAGGCGGTTGGGTAATTGGTGGACAAGAGGAAATCAAAGAGGGGGAAATTGCACCGCAGTCTGTCCGGTTGTTGTTAAGTGCATTAACTGTAGTGGCAATTGTGACGCTATTATTTATTAATATCACGGCGGAAGTTGCGGAGGCTCATGGTGATGCACATTCTCCCAAAAATGAGAAGATTGCCCCATCAATTAGCCAATCTCAGGGCATGGAAGTGAGGATTACAGGGGATAAACTGGCGACTGTGGGGAGATTGGCAAATTTAGCGGTTGAGGTCAAGGATAGCACGACAGGGGCAGCTATTAAGGATGTCGGATTGCGAGTAAAAGCGATCGCATTGGAAGATAATTTAACTGTATTTGCTTATCAGGGATTTCCTAATTCAGAAGGGAGGTTAATATGGCAAGAACAATTTTTTGATGGTTCACCTCATAAGGTAGAGGTAGAAGCTATTTCTTTAGCTGAATCTCAACGTCAATTTCCAGCGGTGAAGGTAGCGCAATCTGTGGAAGTTGAGGGAATTGCACCACCAATGTATATTCGGTTGATTGGGTTATTTTATTTTACGGCTATTGTGGGTATGGGTATGGCGATTGGGTTGTTAATTCAGCATCGGAAAGAATTGCCAGTTAGGGGAAATTAAGTAGATATAAAAGAGTTGAATTAATAGTTAAATTTAACTATAGCGGTTATCTGTTGAGTGACATACCGCTATAATATCCTGTAAATCCTTAAATCCTTATTTAGACAAGAGGTAGCATCTGGGAAACTACAATTTCTAAATCAGGAAAATCTAAAGGAGATATGTTTTGATGTTCTGTGATAATTTCTCGATTTTGATAACCTTCTGTTGTAGGATTTCTAAATACAATTAATTCGCGTTTCACTACATCTAATACCCAATAATCCTTAATTCCTGCTTGAGAATAAGCTTTAGCTTTGATTTCTGTATCTAGTTTTAAACTGCTATCTGCAACTTCGATAATTAAATAAATTTCTGTTGGGGTAGGATGATGATCTGCATAGTCTAGCGGATCTATTTTCACCACAGCAATATCTGGTTCTGGTTCAGACCTTTCATTTAATTTTACAGGGTCTTGAATAGCTATGCAAGCTTTATGACCAATTCTATTTTCCAACAACTTATATGTTCTTCCCACTGCTGAACGGTGGGCTGTTCCTTTAGCAACCATCAAAATTATTTTCCCTTCTAATAATTCTACCCGTTCACTTGGTTCAAATATTCCTGCTTCAGCCATTCTGTGGTATTCATCAACAGTCCACAGCCGCAATTGTAAGGGAGATTCTGTGGTTTGCATAGTTAATTAAGGTAAATATTTATTCACTATTATATGATTATTTGTCTGATAGCGTAGCGTGGCGCAAGCCATATCAGGATATCCAGGATTTCAGGATTTACAGGATTTTTTATGAGATAATAGAAATAAAGACACTGTGAACATACAATGGCTACTCAATTAATGGTTCAACCTTCGTCTTTAATATCTTCTGGTATGAAGATGAGTGAATTTGGTAATATTTATCTATTTAAATTTACCGAGGAACTACAGATACGTTTTGAAGAACTATTAGCAAAGAAAAAATCTGATAAACTGACTTCTGAAGAGGAAGCGGAATATGTAGGTATATCGGAGTTACAGCGAATATTTACCTTAATTAATGCTCAACTAGCGGCTAAAAGTAAATGGTGTCCGAACCAACTCGACGACTTATAAGAAAACGAGCTAAATTCTTATGTGAATATTGCCACTCTCCTGAATACCTGAGTCCCGACCGTTTTACCATTGACCATATTATGCCCCAGTCTTTGGGGGGTTCAGATGAATTGGATAATTTAGCTTTGGCTTGTCATCGCTGTAATGAGCGTCATTATAATTTTATAGTAGCTACTGATCCTAAAACTCAAGAGAAAGTTGCTTTATTTAACCCTCGTCAGCAAGAATGGTCAGAGCATTTTATCTGGACAAAAGATGGTATAAAAATTGTAGGTAGAACGCCTACAGGAAGAGCTACTAGCGATCGCTTTGATTTCAATGATAAACGACGTGATGAGCCTTCTATTCAAGTTGCTCGGCATTTTTGGGTAGAAGCAGGTTGGCATCCACCACTATTAGATCCACGTCAAGAATAAAAATCAATTTCCTTGGATGTTGACTCTGACGGAACAGGAAAGATGACAAGAGGAAAGATTTATAGGCGTTGCTGATTTTAGGGATGAAAATAATTTTGCATACGTTCAAGACTCTTGTAGAGACGTTCCATGGAACGTCTCTACCTCCAAAAATCATACGCCAATTCAGCAACGCCGGATATAGAAGCCGACCGCAGGTATTGCTATTTACACTGTACATGGATCATTACGCTGCACAAGACGTAATAAAATATTCGTATCTACTAAATATTCCATTTTTAATAATGATCCTCATAAATACTCTCACGGCTAACAGCATAATCTGATAGAATAGGCGCATTTGCACCAACAGAAGCTACAAAATCATCAGCTAATTCATCTAAAGTCTTTTCAAATTCTTCCTGAGTTATCAAAAACTCCTCTAAACTTGCTTTACTTTTTCGTTGTGCTTCTTCAATAATTAACTGTTGTAAATATTCACTCGCTGAACTATAACCACCTTCAACAATTTCGTAATCAATAAAACTTTTCAGTGATTCAGGTACAGAAATATTAATATTGGTCATAGTTTTGAACTTAGGTTTCACTAGGTTGCTTGTATATTAACATAGATTATGTTAATAATTGAGATTTAATTAACTAACAGCAAAATCTGTATATTTGCGGACGGAAGGCAATTGAAAACCTAAAACAATATCTTCTTTCGGTACACCTAATTCAACTAATTCATTGGCAATTCCTACCTCTGTACCATCCTGCTGAATCCAAATTTTATCATCAATAATGTCTAGATGTAAAACAGGTCCATAAATACGATTTTGATCACGCCAACCCACATATACTCCATCCATCTTGAAAACTTGGGTTTTCGCCATAGAAAAACTATAGGTTTCAACTTAGACGGGGTTTAAATTAATTGATAATGGTTATTTTCAATATCAAAAATCGTTTGTGCTTGAATGCGTTTATCCCAAACCATACTAGCGTGTTGTTTGAGTAAATTCTGAATATATTGCTGATATTCTTCTAATTTTGCCATTGTGATATTACCTCCTGTTCAATATTATAAACTACTAAACAAAGTTGATTTGTTTTAATAACTGATTGAATAAAAGGCAAGATAAAAAATTCATTGTAAACAGTAATAGGAACTGCTAAATATAAGAGGATGTTTGAAAAGTGGTATTCCGTAATTTTCATCACATTGCTACCCCCCTTAGTCCCCCCTTGTAAAGGGGGGAAACAATAAAAATCCAGTTCCCTCCCCTTTACAAGGGGAGGGTTAGGGTGGGGTAAAAAATATTTGATACATCAACCATAACTTTTCAAACACCCTCTAAAATTCGTTCTGGTTCTTGTTCTTGTAAAGCAAGACGATAAATTATAAATTGTCCTAATGCAGCATAAAGTTCCGTGATTTTTGAAGGATTAAGAAAACTTTTGATTTCTATAGCTATTTTTTGTCCTTCTTTTTCGGCTGCAATAACTTTCTCTGCTCCTAAATCAATATGTAATTCTAATGTTCCCGCTTGCAATGGATAAGGATCATGACTAATAAACCAGCCCTCTTTTTCTAGTGCTGTTTTGACAATGTTATGAAAAGCATCTTTAGCTGGCACGGTGTTAATTCCATTATAACTTGGTTTTACTAAGTTACTTGTATATTAACATTTTAGCGTTACAATAAGTAGGTGAACACAATAAAACCAAACTGTGTAAAGAAATGTAAAATCGCCCAAACCTTCTTCACTCTTGCCTCTTGCCTTTTGCCTTGCCATAACGACAATTTTCAACGCTCACCTACTTAATGATGAATCGAATTTATGGTTAGCTTGTCCTATTTGTAATAGATATAAAAGCGATAAAATAACAAATATTGATTCAGAAACAGGTGAAATAGTTAAATTATTTAACCCGCGTACTCAAATTTAGTCTGAGCATTTTTCCTGGACAAAAGATGGATTGCAAATTGTGGGTAAAACACCAACTGGGAGAGCTACTGTTAAAGCTTTGCATTTAAGTGATGATGCAGATGTTTTAGAAGTTCGCAGTTATTGGGTACTTGCTGGTTGGCATCCTCCAGAAAATTAATAAATTCATAATCATGAACAATTATGAAAATATGTCATAAAGATTTATAAATGTTAACAATTCAAAAAATAAATATATAATTTGACGTATTTTTTATTGAAAAATTATCCTAAATAAAATCCCAAAATATCTACCAATAGGCTATTGTCAGAACAGATAAATTTTAGTTTGCTATTAATTTTGTTAGTCGTTATATTGCTTTTAGCACTGCAAAAAACCACATAAAAGAAATAGGAATTTTCATGCACATACCCGACGGATTTGTTTCTGTACCAGTAGCCGCAGCCACCAGTTTAGCCAGTACAGCCGCCTTATTTGTAGCTTTTGAGCGATCGCAAACAGCCTTTGGCATTCGTCGCGCCCCCATTCTCGGCTTAACCACAGCCTTTATTTTCGCCGCCCAAATGATTAATTTTCCCGTAGCGGGAGGAACTAGCGGCCACTTATTAGGAGGGGCTTTAGCGGCAATTATTTTAGGTAGTCCTTGGGCGGGAATGTTATGTATTGCCACAGTTTTAATTATTCAAGCCGTGTTATTTGCTGATGGTGGAATTACGGCTTTAGGTGCAAATATTTTCAATATGGGAATAGTCGGCGTGTGGGTAGCGTGGGGATTAACCCAAACCTTACAAAGACTATTGGGCGGTTCTCAAAGGCGTTTACCCCTAGCAGCCGGCATAGCGGCCGCAGTTAGCGTAGTTGTCGCCGCAGTAGCTTGTGCTATTGAATTAGCCCTTTCTGGAACAGCGCCAGCCAGCATAGTTTTACCCACCATGGCAGGTGTACATATTTTGATTGGTATTGGAGAAGGATTAATTACCGGGGGTGTATTAACCTATTTAGCCACAGCCCGTCCAGATTTGTTACCAGGTGAAGAACACAAAGTTAGAGGCTGGTTAGTTCCCGTTGTCAGTATTTTGCTGATTTCGGGTGTGTTGTCTCTATTTGCTTCTGCTTGGCCAGATGGTTTGGAAAAAGTAGCAGAAAACGTGGGTTTTATCAACTTAGCTGAACAAGTCAGAGTGGTAGTACCAACACCTTTGGCTGACTATGAGATTAAAGGTTTAGGGCAAATCGGCACAAGTATTGCCGGTTTGGTAGGTTCTACAGCTTGCTTCACTGTGGCTTTTGGAATTGCTAAAGTTATGAAACCTAAGAATGCTTAAAATTTCCTTGCCATTACGCTTGCAATTATCCCTCATTATTGTAATTGGCGCAGCGTTTTTAAAACATCATACTTGGTCTAATTTACTAGTATATGGGGCGATCGCCCTTTTATGGGTTGGCCTATTACAAGTACCCATTCGTAAATTAAGCGGTTTACTTGGTGCAGAATTAATTTTTCTATCATTGATGGCTTTGCCTTTGGGATGGGAAAAAGCCAGTTTTTTACTTGTGCGTTCCCTAATTTGTTTAATTACCATGAATAGTTTTTTATTAACCTTACCCCCCCACAGTTTGGGTATCGCCCTCAAAAGCTTACCAATAGCTGCCCCATTAAAAGAAAACCTGATCTTAGCCGCACAATACTTGGAAATCTTACTTTCAGAAGTAACGCAAATGCAGCGCAGCGCCCAATTACGTGGTTTAAATGGTGCAGCAGGATGGCTGCGTTATGCCAGTGCTTCCATGATTGGGGCGTTGTATCTTCGCACCCTCGACAGAGCGGAAAGAGTTTATGCTGCTATGGTAGCTCGTGGATATAATGGACAATTACCGATAGATTCCCCCCTCAAATCGAAAGAACGTTTTATCTTGTTAATAGCTGGGGTGACAGCTACTTGTTTAACCCTAAGTTCCTACCTTACTGTTATTTGAGTGGTGAATCTTGACATCCTTAACTTCTAATCCCCAAATTTCCCTCTCTCAACCGCATACCAATGTCGTTGAAGTCCAAAATCTGGTATATGCCTATTCGCACCAGCAACCCGTATTACAAGAAATTTCTTTTAGCTTACAAACAGGCGATCGCATCGCCTTAATGGGGGCTACAGGCTCAGGAAAAAGCACCTTATTAGAAAACCTCATCGGCTTAAAACATCCCCAAAGTGGCAGAATCTGGATTAACGGCATCCCCCTATTGCCAACCACCTTACCTCAAATACGCCAACAAATTGGTTTTAGCTTTCAAGATGCTAACGACCAATTATTTATGCCTACAATTCTGGAAGACGTTACTTTCGGACCCCTTAACTATGGTGTTTCACCCATAGCTGCAAAAGATAAAGCCCATCAACTATTAGCCGACTTCGGATTAGAAGCTTACGCCCACCGTTCCGCCCATGAACTTTCTGGAGGACAAAGACGTTTAGCCGCCTTAGCAGCAATTTTAGCCCTAGATCCAGCCATTCTCATCTTAGACGAACCCACCAACGGACTAGACCCAGCATGGCGACGACATTTAGCTCACGTGTTATTAAAATTGCCCGTACAAGTGATGTTAATAGCTTCCCATGATCTCAATTGGCTAGGAAGAGTAACTCAACGGGCTTTAGTCCTATCTACGGGTAAAATCCAAATAGACAGCGACATTCAAACACTGTTGCAAGATGGCAAAACCTTAGATAAATTAGGATTGCCATTAGATTGGTAAACTGCTCAACACAGAAATTCGTAATTGCGAATTAATAATCAATTGGCTTAATATTTAGGGGATTTTATTGCTCTTGGGATTTTAATGTTGTTTTCCCGTCATTCAGTTATTGCTCCTGTTAGCCTGAGCATTGCTTTGTTAATTACTAGTTGCAGCGAGACTAAAATCTCCCAATGTCAGCGATTAGTTACAGTTGTCAATCAGGGTACAGCACTGATTGATATAAAAAAAGGTCAGCAAGTATCAACTAGCTTGCAACTATCCAAAGACTTGAAAAATGTTACTAAGTCTATTCAGGAATTAAATTTAAAAGATCCCAAACTGCAAGAATTTGAAACCAAATTTATCAAAATCTTTGATCATCTTAGTGAAGCCATAGCCAAAGCTTCTCAAGCACTTGGAGAAGCTAAAAAAGCAGAGGCATCATCAGATGGTAGAGCAAAAATTGAAAAAGCCAGAAAAGAAATTGATTCCGCACTAACAACAGCCGCCAAAACTGCCGGGAAAGAATCAGATACTCTAGGTGTTCAATTAAATAAATATTGTAGCCAAGCAGAATCAATTAAAAATTGAGAATTAAAAATTAAAAATTGTAAGAGTTATATCCTTTACTCTTCCTTTTTTAGTTTTTAATCTTGCTAAGACCTACAGACTGTACAAATTAATCATCCACAAAGATAAGGACGAATTTATTCGCATTACGAAAAGCATTAATACATTGTAGTGTGTTTTTGTGTAATATTTAGGCACTTAAGTAGGTGAGCGTTGAAAATTGTCGTTATGGCAAGGCAAAAGGCAAGAGGCAAGAGGCAAGAGGCAAGAGTGAAAAGGGTTTGGGCGATTTTACATTTCTTTACACAGTTTGGTTTTATTGTGTTCACCTACTTACTGTTGAAGTAAAAGCGTGGCAAGCTAGATCGAAAATGAGAATTTAAAAAGAAATGCTAAGTTAATTTAAATATCTGAACACATAAATAAATTTGTATATAGTATAGTAAAATGTAACGGATACGTAAATAACTAAACCCATTAAGTCATGGACATAAGTTTAGAAGGTAGAATTAACAACACCCCTTTAGCTGAGAATAAATGTTTATTGCCATTGTTTGAGTGTGTAGTAAACTCAATTCATTCTATTGAGGATTCAAAAATCAATAATGGATATATTGACATTATTCTTTTAAGGGAAGGTAATCAAACAGAACTCATAGAAGATGGAAATTTATCTCCAATACAAGGTTTTGTTGTTGTAGATAACGGAGTAGGATTTAACTATATTAACTATATGTCTTTTTGTACTTCAGATAGTACATATAAAAAAAGCAGAGGCTCAAAAGGAGTTGGTAGATTTTTATGGCTTAAAGCTTTTACAGAAATACTGATTGAAAGTGTTTTTGAAGAAGAAAATAATTTTTACAAACGTAATATAGAATTTAGCCTTTTTTGCAAAGGAGTTCAAGAAACTTCTAAGCAGAAAATAGAACTAAATAATGAACAAGAATTTTATACAAAAGTTGAACTTAAAAATTTCTTAAACCCATATAAAGGAAAATGCCCTCAAAAATGTGAAACTATAGGCAAGCAAATTCTAGAACACTGTATTTCATACTTTATTTTAGAAACACCACCCAAAATTAGAGTAATTGATGGAAAAAAAGAATTCAACATTAATACATACTTTAATCAAAATTTAGAATCATTCTCGGATAATGATGTAATTAAAATAAAAGAATATACTTTTAATCTTAAAGGAATTAAATATTACAACTCATCCGATTCAAGCCATAAACTTTTTTATTGCGCTAATCATAGAACCGTTATTTCTGAAAATTTACACAACTATATTCCTAATTTAATTGAAAAAAGAAAAATTCGTGACAGAGAAGGAAGGCTTTTTACCTATCTGGCTTTTGTTTCTAGTGACTGTTTAGATCAATATGTTAATCAAGAAAGAACTAATTTTAACCTAATTCATAATCATGAGGGTTTTACAGAAGACATTGGACTTATTGCTTATAAAGAAATACAAAATGAATTAATTTCTGTAATATCTAATAATCTTTCTCCATTTTTACAAGGATTACAGGAAGAGAAACAGAAAGAAATCCAAAAATACATTATAGAAGAAGCTGTAGAATATCGTCCGTTACTAAAATATGCTACAGATAAATTAGAGTCTATAAAACCTGGACTCCCTCCAGAAAAGCTAGAAATAGAACTTCATAAAATAATGTCGAGCTATGAACTATCCCTGAAAGAAACGGGAGTAAAAATATTGAGAACTCCTCTAGAACACTTTGAGAGATTTCCTGAATATAGCAAAGAATATTATGATTTTCTTGAACAGTATAATGATCTAGGGATGTCTAAGTTAGCAAGATATGTTATTCATAGAAAAATCATAATCAGTCTGTTTGAAAAAAACCTAATTGTTGATTCAGATGGAAGATATAGTCTTGAAAAAGATATACATGAAATAATTTTTCCAATGAGGACATCTTCTGATGAAATCAATGTTTTTGAAAAACAAAATCTCTGGATAATAGATGAAAGATTGTCTTATCATGAGTATCTTTCCTCTGATCAATCCTTAAAAAGACTAGAAAATTTAGATTCAGAAAGTAATGATAGACCAGACCTTTTAGTTTTCAACCATCCTATTGCTTTTGTACCAGATGAAGAACAGCCTTATTCTTCCGTTGTAGTAATAGAATTTAAACGCCCAATGAGAGAGGGATATTCTGCATCAGAAGATCCTATTGCTCAAGTTTATTCTTATATACGCCAGGTTAGATCAGGAAAACACAAGAATAAAGATGGTAGATTAATATCCCTTCGTGAAGATACACCTTTCTATGCCTATATTATTTGTGACTTAACAGAAGAAATACAAACTTTTGCTGTTAATTCTTCTCTGACTCCAACACCAGACCTTCAAGGTTTTTTTGGTTTTAACCCTGGATTAAAAACCTATATTGAAGTATTATCATTTAACAAACTTGTTAAAGATGCAAAACAAAGAAATAATATTTTATTTAAAAAATTAGGCATATAATTAATATGGAAATATCGCAATAATTAGCTTTCCAGATTGTGTTTCTTGATTTAATCACAATTATCACAATGTCCACAACGCCAATTAGCAGTTGGTGTTTCAAAGCCAAAGGCATTTAATAAAAATTGCCAACGACACCTTTTATTAGTGAGATATTCACTCATTTGTTTAGTAGCTTGTAATTGTGTTTTTTCTGGATTTCCTGACTGCAAAGACATAGAATAATGAAAAGGATCAAGCCATGCCAATTGTCCATTACTATGCAGAAGAGAAAGTGCCACAGCACTATTCGGAAATTCTTTAATTACAGTATTTATTTCTCCTTGGAGTGGTAATTGTTTGGCTAATTGTTGAGCTTTTTGTTGTTGCAATTTCATTTGTGACTCAAAAAACTTCTGTCTTTGCTTATCCTCAGCATCTAAAAATCCCGTCGGTTCACTTACCAAAGTTAAAACATCAGCAGGTTTGCCATCTCTTCCTGCCCTTCCTATTTCTTGCACATATTCAGATAATAAATGTGGCGCATGAAAGTGAACCACCCAGCGCACATCCGATTTATTTATCCCCATCCCAAAAGCACAAGTACACACAACAAATGGGATTTTTCCACCTAACCAACTAGCTTCAATATTGCGGCGTTCCGTTGGACTCAATCCTGCATGATAACTAGCAGTTTGATAACCATTTTCTGTTAACCATTCCGTTAAATTTTCACTATCTCTTCGAGTCCGTACATAAATTAAACCAACTTGATTTGGTCGTTTTTGAATAAACTTTAATAATTGTTGTTTTCTCCCTTTAGGAGTCCAAGCAATTCGGACAATAGGATTTAAATTTTCCCGATAGGGATTAATCCGAAAAATCTCAGGTTTGTCTAATTTTAAAACTGTAGAAATAATCTTTTGGGCTAAAGGATCAGCCGTTGCCGTAAAAGCTGCTATACTAATTTTTGTTCCTGGTGGTTTTGATTTTAGCAAAGCTTCACGCACAGCCCCTAAACGCCGATAAGCCGGACGAAAAGTATCACCCCACTGCACTAAACAATGGGCTTCATCCAGAATTAAACCATTAATTTGGAGTTGGGGATTACATAACTTTTGCCATACTGCTGGACTGAGTAATGTTTCTGGTGATAAATACAATAATCTTAATTGCTGTTTTTCCAAAGCTTGCAAGGTTGCATTGCGTTGAGATGCAGTTAATTCACTGTGTAAAAGTGCTGCTTTTTGTGATAGTTGCCGTAATTCCGCAACTTGGTTTTCCATTAGTGCCACCAAAGGAGAAACTATTAAAGTCAATCCTGTTTTTAGGAGGGCGGGAAGTTGAAAACAAATTGACTTTCCCCCACCAGTGGGCATAATAATTAGAGCATCTTTTTGTGATATTAAACAGTTAACAATTTCTTTTTGAGGAGGACGAAAATCGTCATATCCCCAAATTGCCTTTAATGCTGCGCGAACATCTTGCCAAGATTGTGTTACAGGGAGATTCATTTTCCTAAAACAAAAGCGAAAAGAATAATAAAGGGAAAATCAAGATAAATATTCATCTTTACTCTTCCCAATCACCAATCACCAATCACCAATCACCAATCACCAATCACCAATTACCAATTACCAATTACCAATTAGTTCTTGATCATTCCATTCCAAAGTATCACCAATGTTTTCCCCATTATGGTAAGCAGCCAGTAATACTTCACAGGTTTTACCATAGGATATCGCACCAGTGGCATCAAGAGCGATCGCTCCAAAATCCCGATTATTCTTCTTTGCTTCTGTAAATGATCGCTGCATAGCCTCCTGTAGTGACATTCCATCAGTAACGCGCACCACAACCTTAGCCGCTAAACACTCATCAATAATATCTTCCCCAATCCCCGTACAACTCACCGCCGCCTGACTAGTCGCATAATTACCCGCTGGCATAGCTGAATCACTAACTCGCCCAATGCGTTCAAAGCCTTTACCTCCAGTAGAAGTACCAGCAGCTAATTTACCATAGCCATCTAAAGCCACAACACCAATAGTTCCCCTACCAGCACTTTCTGCCATTTCTGGTTCTGCTACTACCCCAGCCATGGTTCTTTTAAAGTTATCCTGGCGTTCTAGAGTCCACTCTTTCAAGCGCAAATCAGTTAAACCATTATAAATAGGCAGTTGTAACTCCCGCGCCAACTCAGCCGCACCATAATCGGATAAAACCCGATCATCAGCATCTTGTAAAAACAGCGCCATTTCAATCGGATTCTTCACCCGTGACACATTAATCACACCACTAAAGCGCCCTGTTGTCCCATCCATAATGGAAGCACTCATGCGGATTTGTCCATCAGATTGGAGGACAGAACCAGTACCAGCATTAAAGCGGGGTTCATCTTCCAACATCTGACAACCCCGAACTACAGCCTCAGTCGCACTTGCACCCGTCAGCAAAAGAGCATAAACTTCCGCAACAATCTGAGACAGAGAGTTGCGGACTGCTATTAATCCCCCCTTACCTTGGAGAGAACTACCAGCGCCACCATGAATAATTAATTTAGGTTGCATTTGTAAAATCATTTATTTTCTTCGTAGGGGCGCAGGGCCTGCGCCCATATATTTATTGGTTGGTCTAACTCTCATTTTTAGCCTGAGAACGACGACGACGGCAACGTTCTGAACAATATTTCACTTCATCCCAACAATCTTGCCATTTTTTCCGCCAAGTAAACGGACGTTGACATACTACACAGATTTTTTCCGGTAAATCAGATTTAGAACAAGTAGGACGCATAACGTAACAATAACGTAACAATAAACACGAAAAACATCATCTATCAAAAAATACATCTAAAGACGGATGACAAGGATTTTTTAATACTTGTGCTGTCTACAATTAACCAAGCAAAATTAATTACATAGGTTTTCCCAGATTCTACGATAATTTGCAGAAAACAGAATTTCAAGTCTGAAATTTCTGAAAAGGAGAAAATAAAAATGAAAATAGTTAATCGTTCTTGTCCAGTTTGCGGTTCAAAGGATCAGTCTAAGGAACTTCCAAGAAAAAAATTATCCCAATAAATGAACAAAAGAACCACAGAGGCACAGAGAACACAGAGAGAGAAGAAATAGAGAGAGTTTTTGCGTTAGTTTTGGGACGTATTTTTATTTGGAAGTCCCTAAAGTCTTTGCTGAGGCTGACTGTGATCTTAATCAATTAGACGGTTTTGCCTCTGCTTGTCGTAAACTGCTTGAATATATGCACTACAGACTGATATCTTGTCCAACTTGTGATGTACTGTATGCCAGTCCAATTCCTGAATTAAGTGAATTAGCAACCGCCTACCATGAAGCTGCTTTTGATAGTTCGGAAGAAGCTCATTATGCGAGTCGTACTTATGCCAGTTTTCTACCCGAAATTATGCAACATATTCCTAATTTAGATGGTGCGATTGATATTGGCACAGGGGATGGAGCATTTTTAGAGGAATTGCTTCGTACAGGGTTTACTTCTGTTATTGGAGTAGAACCAGAACCTTTCCAAGCACCTATTCTAGCTGCTAAGGAGGAAATACAACCATTAATTAAGCATGGTCTTTTCAGAGTTGAGGATTTTCAAGCGGGAACTTTTAGTCTTATTACTTGTTTTCAAACTTTAGAACATTTGTATGACCCTAAACAAATGTGTCAAGATGCTTATACTCTTATCAAAAAAGGTGGGGCTGTCTTTTTTATCTGTCATAATCATCGCGCTCTCTCAGCTAAAATTTTAAGAATGAGATCTCCCATTTTTGATATTGAACATTTACAATTGTTCTCGGAAAAAAGTGCTAGATATCTTTTAAAAATGAATGGTTTTACAACGATAACAACTAAAGTTATCTTTAATCGTTATCCTTTACATTACTGGGTAAAATTATTCCCACTTCCTTTAAAACTCAAGCGCTTCTGTCTTTCTTTTCTGAAGAAGACAAAAATCGGCTACTTACCCGTTTCTATTCCCGCTGGTAATCTTGCAGTAATCGGTTATAAAAAGTGAAATTAAACTGGAAAATTTAGACTTAAAAAAATCTTCTCAGTTGGGATTTTGCAAATTACCAGTTTTATAAATTACATCTACGAAATCAGAATTGAAAGAAGCAAAACATTTTTTAAAATTCTCAGATTCACGTAAAGCTATAATATGAATATAATTCTACGTTAACTGACTCATAACATAAATTGGATCTTTATAAATCATTAGTTGGTCATTTCCTATTTACTCTGGTGAAAACCGAACCGGAGTGGTTGCACAAACAAACCATCGGTAGTCTAAATTGGCTGTCGAAAGCCAGTTATTATCCTTATACCAATTGGTTGAATAACCTCCTTCAGCAATATCTGTGTTTAAATGATCCACGACTAGAACAAACTATACTGGGAATGAAATTTCCCAATCCTTTGGGTTTGGCGGCTGGATTTGACAAAGACGGCGTTGGCGCTAATATCTGGCATAATTTTGGGTTTGGTTTTGCTGAATTGGGTACTGTGACTTATCACCCCCAACCGGGAAATCCGCCCCCTCGGTTGTTTCGTTTACCTTTAGATCAAGCAGCACTTAATCGGATGGGTTTTAATAATGCTGGTGCTGTCGCTATGGCTGCAAGACTGAATGAGGTTAAAGAAAAGTCGAATTATCCAATACCCATACCTATAGGTATAAATTTGGGTAAATCCAAGATCACACCTTTGGAATTAGCAGCCCAGGATTATCTAGAGAGTTTTCGGTTACTCAAGGATTTGGGTGATTATTTTGTAGTTAATGTTTCCTCTCCCAATACTCCGGGATTGCGATCGCTCCAAGATGCTGCCATGCTCAGTCAAATATTGGACGGATTACAACAGGAAAACACCGCGAAAAAACCCATATTTGTGAAAATAGCCCCCGATTTAGAATGGGAAGCAATATCTGACATTATTGTTCTGGCTCAAGCTTACCAAATGGCTGGGTTAATCGCCACTAACACCACTATTAGCCGGGAAGGACTCAAAACCCAAATCATTAAAAAAACTGGCAAATCTCCCCAAGAAGAAGCGGGAGGAATTAGCGGTAAACCAGTGAGCGATCGCTCCACAGAAGTAATTCGCTTTATTTACCAACAAACCCAGGGACAAATGCCCATCATTGGCGTAGGTGGCATATTTACCGCCGAGGATGCTTGGGAAAAAATCACAGCCGGTGCTTGTCTTATTCAAACCTATACAGGCTGGATTTATGAAGGACCAATAATGGTACGCCGCATCCTCGCCGGTTTATTAACCAAACTAGAAGAAAACGGCTTAACATCCATCAGTCAAGCGATAGGAATGGGTAATAGGTAATTCGATTTTAGAGGATGTTTTAAAAGTGGTATCCCATAATTTTCATCACATTGTTACCCCCCCTAGTCCCCCCGATGCTTTGGGGAGAAACCGGAAAAATTAGTTCCCATGCTTTGGGGGAAAACCGGAAAAATTAGTTCCCTCCCCAAAGCATCGGGGAGGGTTAGGGAGGGGTAATTTGAGGAATAATGGTGATTCGATAACTTGTGTGTACACCGTAGCCTTTATAAGGGGATGTTTGAAAAGTTTTTAATAAACAAACCCCTCTCCAAACCTCTCCCCGAAGCGGGGAGAGGCTTTGAAACCCCCCTTCCCAGCCTTCGGCACGCTGCGCTAACGTAGGGAAGGGGGCAGGGGGGTTAGGTTTTGGAGATTATCGGTTTCATCTAATACTTTTCAAACAACCTCTAAGGGGAGGGTTAGGGTGGGGTAAAAATCCAGCAACCATGACTTTTCAAACACCCCCCAAGCTAAAAAAAATTCTTTTTCCTGTTGCCTATTCCTGAATTGGGAAAAACTCCTTAGACCTACGAGAATAGGACCAAGCAATACCATCAGGATCACGGCTACGACACCACTCAGCAAAATCTGGGTCATTGCGTCGCTTGTAAACCGTACTGGAATAGACATTTAGCCGTTTAGCTAATTCAGATTGAATCAGCGAACCAAAAACTAACTGTTCTTCTAGTGGTTTTCTCACTTCCTCATGGGTAGGAACAGATAAGGATTCAGATTGCGCTTCTCCCTCCAGGGAAATAGGTGAAGGTGGAGCTAAAAACGAACGGGCAATTTTAGTAACTGGTTGATCGGGAAGTTTTTCTACCAATTCACTACTATCAATAATATCACCAAGAATACTGGCATTAATAAAGTAGTACGATTGATCCTCCTCATTTTCTGAATCTAGTACACTAGCACCAAATTCCTTAGCTTTGCCATCTAAATAGCGTTTTGCCGCCTCTGCCGAAAAATTACCCTTGATTGCCAAGTCCGTGGGTGTAATTTTGCCATGATTTTCCTCAACCAATTCATAAAAGAGTGGGTTAACTTGGTTGCACCACTTTTCCCATCTAGATTGCTGCCAAAGGTTGAAAACCATTAACAGCCCCAAAATTACCAGTAAAACTTTCCAGGTATTGACCAAGAAAATAATCAAAAACGATATCGGCAAAATTAGAACGAGAAAACTTTTGCCAGGGCTTTCTATGGTTTTTTCACTCATACTGATTTTTGCCAAGTGAATTTTTACAAAATAATATCTCTATCTTGGCAAAAATTTGGACATTTGTTTGTATCTTTTGGCAAAATTGTCGCTAATTATTCGGCAAAAGCTACTGATATATGAAAAAGTAACTAATTTTATAAGTATATTTTCCCAGCTTTTGAGAAATTAATCTGTAGTCAGATTAGGTTGAGAAAGATTAAAATTAAGCGATGACATAGCGGTATGCACTTGAATAAGATACAGAATTTACCTAAAAAACCATACACCAAAGGACTTTCCACTCTGTTCCCTGTTCCCTGCTATATAATAACCAATCACTAATCATAAAAAGATGAAGATACCTGGATTTACCAGTAACAGAGATAAAAAATCAACTTCAACTAGAGGAAAATCCTATTTTTTGATTCCCCCATTAGCACTTTGGCATCCTTGGTGGCATCAATTTATGGATTGGATGGTAATATTTTTAACTGTAATGTTATGCTTAATAATGTTGCCAACTCGTCTTCCTGGGATGGAATTATTAGGCATTGGTCCTAACTGGCTACTAATTTGGGTAGTGGCTTGGAGTGTTAATCGCTCAGTATTTTCTGGTCTGCTGTCAGGAATCATTTTAGGACTATTGCAAGATGCAATGACATCGCCAAATCCCACTCATGCTTTGGGTTTGGGAATCGTGGGAATGTTAACAGCCCTAATGCAAAAACAGCGGTTTATTCAAGAAGACTTTATTTCTATTGCTTTAATTGTATTTGTGATGGCTGTGGTGGCAGGCACTATTTTTGCTTTCCAGTTATCTTGGGAAGGAAATCGTCATGCCGCCAGTATTTGGACATATTACCAGCGTGCAACCTTAGCTTCGGCAATTCTTAGTAGTTTGTGGGCGCCTGTGGTTTATTATCCTCTTAATCGCTGGTGGCAGCAGATGAAATTAATTCGTAATTCTTAAGTCAAATGGATAATTTTCCAGGAGTCTCTCCAGCATCTACACCCTTATCTGAAAACCATCAATTTGCACAGCCTGTAGTCCCGGAATTAGTAGGTAATGACTTTGATTCGCGGATGATGTTACGGTGCGTAGAATTAGCTCGCATTGCGTTGGGATACACTTCACCAAATCCCTTGGTGGGGGCAGTGGTTGTCCAAAATGGGGAGATTGTGGGGGAAGGGTTTCATCCTCGTGCTGGTGAACCACACGCCGAGGTTTTTGCCCTTAGAGCAGCGGGAGAACGGGCGCACTTAAGCACTATTTATGTGAGTCTTGAGCCTTGTAATCACTATGGACGGACTCCTCCCTGTTCAGAAGGATTAATCAATGCTGGTGTGTCTAAGGTGGTGGTAGGAATGGTTGATCCTAATCCCTTGGTAGCAGGTAGCGGGATTGCACGGTTAAGGGCTGCGGGGATTGAAGTTGTAGTTGGAGTAGAGGAAGCGGCTTGTCGGCGTTTAAATGAAGGTTTTATTCATCGCATTCTCTATCAACGACCTTTAGGTATTTTGAAATATGCTATGACTTTAGATGGTAAAATTGCCACTACTGCTGGTCATAGTTCTTGGGTAACAAATCAAGATGCTCGCACTGAGGTGTATCAATTACGAGGGGCTTGTGATGCGGTGATTGTTGGTGGGAATACAGTGAGAAAAGATAATCCTTACTTGACTAGCCATCAAGTTGCGGCTCATAATCCTCTACGAGTTGTGATGAGTCGTAGTCTGAATTTACCAGAACAGGCTTGCCTATGGGATACTCAGGAAGCTCCAACTTTGGTTGTAACGGAAGTTGGCAGTTCACAAGCTTTTCAAAAAATGCTGCGGTCAAAAGGCGTGGAGGTGCTGGAATTTAGCTCTCTCACTCCAGAAATAGTCATGGGTTATTTATATGAGCGCGGTTTTTGTAGCGTGCTATGGGAATGTGGTGGTATTTTAGCAGCTAGTGCGATCGCTCAAGGCGCTGTCCAAAAAATCATGGCATTTATCGCCCCCAAAATTATTGGTGGAGATCATGCTCCTACACCTGTGGGAGACTTGGGTTTAACTAGTATGACTGAGGCGTTACCGTTGGAGCGGGTAACTTGGCGGATTGTCGGTAATGATTGCTTAGTAGAAGGTTATTTACCATCGAAACTTAAATAAACAGCACAGCCACTTGACTATGACTGTTGGCGTTCATAAGCTAAATCACGAATCAGACTCAGCCGAGATTGGATGTAATCACACAAGAAATCAATTTCATGAGGATCTAAAAAAGCTTGATTAGTTATTTGTTTAACCAACCACTGCACCAAACTAGCATCATCAAGCTGTAAGAGTGTTACTGTGTGGGTGGCTTCAACGATTGACCAAAGCTGACGCATGATAGTTGGAGTCATTAGACCTCTATTTAATCATTAGTTTAGTTCTTTTCAGATTACACAATTCTCATATTAACTGACTGCATAAATCTACAACTAGATATAACTATTATTAAAAATTTAATAAATGACCAAATGTTTTGCTGAAAATTAAGAAATGTCAAGTTATATGAATTAACTTAATTTTACTTAACTAAGACTACAATTTGTCATCAATGAACGTTATTTTTTGTTGTGTTTTACTATTTTGACAAAAAAATTGATAAACAATGGTTTGAACTGTTTTTACTTTAGAGGTTGTTTGAAAAGTATTAGATGAAACCGATAATCTCCAAAAACCTAACCCCCCTGCCCACCTTCCCTACAAGGGAAGGGGGTTTCAAAGCCTCTCCCCGCTGCGGGGAGAGGTTTGGAGAGGGGTTTATTTTGTTTATACATTAAAAACTTTTCAAACATTCTCTTGGTTTCAAAGTTTATTAACTTCCAATTTCAGATTTTTTGTACTAAGGTAAATGTAACCAGGTTATCTATATTTTTACAAGATGACAAAGTAATGGTTCAACCTGACAACATAAAGAATGCAGTTGAGGAAAACCTCTCAAGGTTTCACTCTATTGATATAAATAGCATAAATCAATATTGCCAAAACAATCCTGTTGGCAAAATGTTACCTGATGCCTTTTACATTCATATTTTAGCTTTACATACTCTTGACCCTTGGCTTCAGGAATATGAAAGCCGCGCCCGTAGTGTCTTACCTAAAGTCCAGTTGGCAACTCTGGTCAAGTTTAGTACAAACAAACCCAAAATTTCCTATCTATTCTATCCTGATTTTGATACTGATCCTCATCCGGCTTTACAAGCTAGTATTCAGGTTGACTTAGAAACTCTAGAAGTTGGTTATCGGGATTACAGCGATTCGGAAAACCCCCCGATTCTGCACCGCAAAGAAACTTTTGTGACTCCAGAATATCCCCTCTATGAAGAGTTTGCAGCTTTAACTCGCGCTCAAGTTGCTTTAGGTTTACTTAATCATCCTAAAGGAATTGGGACTAAGTTGGGTTGGGAACAACGGTTAAAAGTTTTTGGGGTGGAAGTGCAAGGACATTGCTTAATTAAACGGGAAAGTAGTTCCATAAGTACAAATATAGTTCCCAAAATAGACCGTCACAAAGCCGCTATTATTCGCTCTGATTTATCTCGTCCTGTGCGGTTAGCTTTGGAATTGAGCTTATTTAGTCCAGAAACCACCTTTTTTGATTATGGTTGTGGACATGGTGGCGATGTTACCCGTATTGCTGAACAGGGTTATACAAGTTGTGGCTGGGACCCCTATTACTCTACACATACGCCTAGAGTAGCTGCGGACATTGTGAATATTGGTTTTGTGATTAATGTCATTGAACACCAAAGCGAGCGCCGGGAATCCCTAATCCAAGCTTGGGAACTGACTCAAAAAGTCCTGCTGGTAGCCGCCCAAGTGTTGATATCTGATATTAAGCGGGGTGTAATTGCTTATGGCGATGGCATCATTACTAACCGCAACACATTTCAGAAATATTATGAACAAGAAGAATTAAAAATTTACATTGACCAAGTATTAGGCGTTGACTCAATTCCTGTGGCTTTGGGGGTTTATTTTGTGTTTCGAGATGAAGCTGAAGCTGAGTTATTCCGTGCTTCTCGCTTCCGTTCCCGCGCGACTACTCCCAGAATCCGTCTTTGTGTAAAAAGGTTTGAGGAACATCAGGAATTATTGACACCGCTGATGACTTTTCTGACGGAACGGGGAAGAATGCCTATTAAGGGAGAATTACCTCAAGAATCGGCAATTGTTCAGGAATTTGGGAGTTTACGCCGGGCGTTTAATATCATTATACAGGCAACTGACTCGGAAGAATGGCAAGCGATCGCTGACAAACGCCGTCAAGATTTAATGGTTTATTTAGCACTGTGTAATTTTAGCCGTCGTCCCCGATTAGGACAATTAGCACCAGCAGTACAAGAGGACATCCTGGGTTTATATAGTAGTTATAAGCAAGCCTGTTTAGATGCTGACCAAATGTTACGCAGTTTGGGAAATACGGAACTAATTATTAAACGTTGTCAAGAAAGCAAAGTCGGGAAAAAATTACCTAATTCCCTTTGGGTTCACATTTCTGCATTACAAGCAGTTGACCCCTTATTACGTCTTTATGAAGGTTGCGCTAGTCGCACTATTGGACGGTTAGAAGCAGCCAATGTGATTAAATTTCATCTAAAAACGCCTAAGATATCTTATTTATTTTATCCTGATTTTGATATTAACCCTCATCCCATTTTATCAAAAGTCATGACAATTGATTTGCGAGATTTGCACGTTACTTATCAAGATTATGATCAAGAAGATGACCCACCAATCTTACACCAAATAGAAGCTTTAGTTACTCCCGATTATCCCCAATATGAGAAATTAGTGAAACTCACTTGTCAAGAAGAAGATAGGGGTCTTTTAGATAATTGGCACAGTATTAGTCATGTTTCTGGTTGGGAAAAATGTCTAAAGGAAAATTGTACTGTTATTGATGGTTATCGGTTAGCTTGGGCTAAAGATGCAGATGCTTATAAGTTGAAAGCACTGAAAGCAGCTTTGAGAACTCGACAAAGAAGGAAGAATGTTGCTCACGCAGAGACGCAGAGGCGCAGAGAGGAGGAATAGAGGGTTATTTATGTTTGTTTTGCTAGTTTGACCCAATCTGTAATTCCTTTTTTTGTGGGGATTCCTGAGTTATTAAATGTCCACATATCTCGTTTATGTTGTTGTCCATAACTAATATGAATTGGTTGGTTGTGACTATAAAAATAGAGGGAATCAAAGGGTAGTTTTGTTTGTAATATCCATTCTACTAATTCTGTACTCGGTAAATCTGTAATTAGAAAATCACAAGCAGCACCTAATCTTTCACAGTAGTATTTACCGTTTTTGTTGATTTCATGGCTAATATGTTGGTCAAGATGCGGAGCTACACGCCCATTTTTTTGCCCTGTAATTGGGTCTTTTTTCTCTAGATACTTTTTTAAGTCTGGAGAACAAAAACCGTAAGTAAGTCGAAATTTTTCTCTACCAAAATAATCTATCACTGGGTCAATGATAAATTTATTTAAATCCTGTAATGCGGGAATTACTTCTGGTAGATTTTGTGGATAGGGGTTGATATTTTGGGCGTATTTATGATAAGTTTGTGTGCAGGTACAAAATTCTTCTAAGGTTAGATATTTTCCTAGTTTTAAATTATGACTATTCATAAATACTGGATTGGCTATGAGACTGGTGATTCTATTGTAGCATTTGGTAAACTTCCGTTTTATTAATTGCTGAGAAGTTAAAAAATGTGAATAATTTAATAATTGGACTTACCAAGGTCTAAAAAAACTATGAATGTTCAAGAACTTTTAGATAGATATGCCACAGGAGAAAGAAGCTTTAACTGTATTGCTTTACCAGGAGCAAATCTACAAGGAGTCAATTTGGGTGGTGTAGACTTCGGTGGAGCAGATTTGAGAGGAGCAAATCTAACAGAAGCTTCTTTAAGTGGTGCTAATTTGAGTAAGGCAAATCTCAAAGGAGCAACATTAGCAAGAGCGCATTTATCCGAAATTATTCTCTGTGGTGCTGATTTGACTCAAGCTACATTAAAAACTGCTCATTTAAATGAATCAGATCTTAGCGGTGCATTATTGAGTGGTGCTAATTTATGTGATGCTAATTTACACATGGCATCAATTTCCGCCGCAAATTTGCAGGGTGCAAACCTCAGTGGCGCAAAAATGGGAGGTGTGAGGATGTGGAAAGCAGACTTACAAGGTGCAGATTTGAGTGGTGCAGATTTAAGCGAGGCTAATTTGTGCGAAGTGAATTTAACTGGAGCTAATTTAGATGATACAGATATGAGTGAGACTTTTTTAACTGGCGCAATTATGCCTGATGGTAGTATTCATAGCTGATGTTGTTGTACAAAATACTTCGTAGGGTGGGCAATACCCACCAACACTCAGTGAAAATACTTAAATATTTGATTATCCAAAAGCTTGAACTGCTAAATACTCAGAATATGGACATTTTTAGCTTAAACAGTAGAAGCCTCTCACCTACCCGATAGGGATGTGATGAGATGAATACGCGGAAGTGACGAATTGCCCAACGAGCAAAATTAAGCGCAGCTTAATCAGTGTTGTTGGGCGATGATAGCGTAGCGTGGCGTAAGCCATATTTCCGGGCTAATAGCGAAAGTAAACTAAAGTTTACTCAAAAATTTCCGCGTTATTTAGTCATCTTCAGATGACTTCTGCTATTAGACTGGGAATTCATTCCCAGGCGGGCTAACCGGGTTGACGCTTCTCAGCCCGAAAAACAATCCACTTACGCATTATTATTACTCCTTGTCAGTACCAGTGTCATAATAGGACTGTGGAAATTCTGTCTTACCATCAAATACACAATCCACAGGTAAAATATCTGCCAACAACCGATTAATTATTAGACTTCTCCGGTAAAGATTGTAGAGACGTTCCATGGAACGTCTCTACAAGGGTTTCAAACGACGCACATTTAATTTTCGGAGATGTCTATTTAGCTTTTGCCTGACTTTTCGCCTGTTCTAAGGCTATTTCTTTCATAGCTTGATAAGAATTGTCAAGGGGGATGACTGGATTACTGACACAAAAATTTACAATTAACGTAAATACAAAGAAAATAAAAATAAATATATGATTGGTATGATTTATAATATACTAGGCTTTGTTATACACTGAAAAAATTAATGTATACCAGTGAATTAGCTAAATATTCCGCCAGGGCAGATATTGGCCAAACAAGCCGTATTCTCGTAGTCGAAGACGAAGAACTAATTCGGGAAATGTTAGTTGTAGCCTTGGAAGGGGAAGGTTATGATGTAATTGTTGCTAGTGACGGCAGAACAGCGATAGAATATCTGAAAAATTGTGAAGATAATTCTGAAAAACTGCCTTTAGATTTGGTGCTGTTAGATTTGATGTTGCCGCAAATTAATGGTCTAGATATTTGCCGTTTTTTGCGTCACCAGGGCAACTCAGTGCCAATTTTGATGTTGAGTGCTAAAGGTAGTGAAACTGACCGAGTGCTGGGCTTGGAGGTAGGTGCTGATGACTATTTGACAAAACCGTTTAGTATGCGAGAATTGGTGGCGCGGTGTCGGGCGTTACTTCGTCGTCAACGTTTAAGTACATTGCCACAAGTTCCGGTTCTCAAGCACAAAGATATAACTTTAAATGCTCAAGAGTGCCGGGTAACGGTACGTGGAGAAGAGGCGAATTTGTCTCCGAAGGAGTTCCGGCTGTTAGAATTATTTATGAGTTATACTCGACGAGTATGGTCACGGGAGCAGTTGTTGGATCAGATATGGGGTCCAGATTTTGTGGGGGATAGCAAAACTGTGGATGTTCATATTCGCTGGTTACGGGAAAAGCTGGAGGAAGATCCTAGTCATCCAGAACATATTGTGACTGTGAGGGGTTTTGGTTACAGATTTGGGTGATTTGTGAAGATAGTTGTTAGTTTTGAATCATACACCAACTAACGACTTCCATGTTCTTTCTGGGATTTTTTCTGGGTTTAGTTGTCGGCCTTGGTTTTTGGGTTTGGCAACAGGTTCACCTGAACTGGTATTTAGAGCGATTGTTGCAACCGTTAAATTCTCGTTCCCATGAAACCAATAACATTAAGTTGCTGCTAAGACCTCGCTTACGGCAGGATATATCTATTGTGAATAAACAACGACAGGATTTGCAGCAATCATTGTCTATATATCAGGAATTGCTAGATTTTGTACCTCTGGGATATTTGCAGGTAGATGAGGAAAATCAACTGCTATGGTGCAATCAGCAAGCGCGAGAAATTTTATATCTTCAAAGGTGGCAGCCAGGACAGGTGCGTTTGTTGTTAGAATTGGTGCGGTCTTATGAATTAGATCAGTTAATTGAACAAACTCGTGATTGGCAAAAGCCACAGGTGCAGGAATGGGTTTTTCATCCTGCTTGTGAAGATGCTAGGGAGATGACAGCGGTAAAATCTATGTTTTTGCGGGCTTCTAGTTTGCCTCTACCAACGGGACAAGTGGGGGTATTTTTGGAAAATTGCCAATCTGTGCTAGATATGAAGCAAGAACGCGATCGCTCTTTTTCTGATTTAGCCCATGAACTGAGAACACCCCTCACGGCAATTCGTCTGGTAGTGGAAACTCTGCAAACCCGTCTAGAAACACCTTTAGACCGTTGGGTTAATAGGTTAATGCAAGAAGTTGACCGACTGATTAATTTGGTGCAAAGTTGGTTGGAACTGACGCAAATGGAAAATAATCCTACCATGCAGTTAAATTTAGAAATGGTGGAAATGCGATCGCTCATCATCTCCGCATGGGCAACCCTAGAACCAATTGCCCAGCGTCATTCTCTCAGTATTAACTATTCTGGACTAGACAGCATCTGCATTCAGGCAGATAAATCTCGACTTTATCAAGTATTCGTCAACTTGCTAGATAATAGCATCAAATATAGTCCAGCCACCACAACTATTGACATTGAGACTAAAATAATTTCTACTGATAACGGTCAAATGTTGGAAATAAATATTATTGATTTCGGTGTTGGCTTTGCTGTTGACGACTTACCTCATGTATTTGAAAGGTTTTATCGCGGAGATAAAGCCCGGTATCGTTCACCAGTCAATGAAGTAAATTCGACAACGAGAATTGCTGGTAGCGGTTTAGGTTTAGCCATTGTCCAGCAAATAGTCATGGCTCACGGTGGTGTAATTAAAGCCATGAACCATCCAGAAACAGGTGGTGCTTGGATACAAATTCAATTTTCTCAAGTTATGACAAATTTACCTAGTACAGTACAGCGCAAGTAAGATAACCATTAAAAATCCTTAAAAAGCTTATACAATCTGCTTTTTTAATTTTTAATTGTTAATTTTTAATTCCGCCCTGCGGTACTAGTCAAGACTATAGTTAAGAAAATATATACACTTTTAATATAACCACTGTGAAAACTGTATTTGATCCTCCCAATCACAAAATACTACCAATAGAACGCTCCATTAGGCGTTTAGAACGGGATTTATTACGCATGGGGGCTTTAGTAGAACAATCATTTCGGCTGAGTCACCAAGCCTTATTTGCTGGTGACTTAATCGCAGCGGAACAAATACCCCGGTTAGATAAAAAAATTGATCGCTTTTATCGGCAAATAGAATCAGACTGCACAACTATTATCATTCGTCAAGTACCCACAGAAAGAGATTTGCGCTGTATAAGTGCTTTTATGCAATTGGTGCGTGACTTAGAACGAATTGGGGATTATGCCGAAGAGCTAGGGGAAATTGCCATTAAACTCTTCCCTTATCCTCAACATAGTTCCTTACCAGAAATTGCAATTATGTCCCAGCACGCCCAAGCAATGTTAGCAACTTGTTTAGTCGCATTGGCAGATTTAGACGAAGCCAGTGGACAAAGAATGAAGCAGTTAGATGATACTGTAGATAATGCTTATGAGCATCTTTATCAAACCTTTGCCCAACAGGAAAATATTTCTGGCGTAATTGAGCCAATTCTCTTGTTAACTTTAGCAATTCGTTGTTTAGAACGCATGGCAGATCACGCAACTAATATTGCTCAACGAGTTACATATATTGTTACAGGTCAGCGATCGTAAATTTGATATTGATCTTTATCAATACGTACCATAAACAGAGTATAAACTCAAATTTACCAGATCATAAATAAATTATAATTTTGTATAAAAATTTTGATATTTAGTTGTTTTAATTGTCATTAATGATGTAGAATCACCATAGAACATTTATGTATAAGTTCCCTTGGGACTTTACCATAAACTGGATTCATTTAGGTGTGAGAGAGACTAAAATTTATGAAGAAAGCTTTTTGGAACATCCTCAAAGTTAGCCCTGTTATAGCTTTGAGCTTGCTAACTGGTAATAGTGCCTTTGCTGGTGAAGTTAACGAACAAGTAACAAGTGTTGCTCAGTTATCCCAAGAGTCCAACAGTTTGGGTCAAGTAACATCCGTTTCTCAGTTTTCCGACGTACAACCTACTGATTGGGCGTTTCAAGCTTTACAATCTTTAGTTGAACGTTATGGTTGCGTAGCTGGTTATCCTAGCGGTACTTTCCGTGGTAATCGCGCCTTGAGTCGTTATGAATTTGCGGCTGGTTTAAATTCCTGCTTAGACCGCGTTAATGAACTCATTGCTACTGCAACTGCTGACATGGTAAGCAAGCAAGATTTAGCTACCTTACAGCGCTTGCAAGAAGAATATTCTACCGAATTAGCAACTATTCGCGGTCAAGTAGATGCTTTAGAAGCTCGTACTGGCGAACTGGAAGCCAATCAGTTTTCCACCACCACCAAACTATCTGGTGAAGCAATTTTTAGCGTATCCCAAGCTTTTGGGGATAAAGTGGCACTTCCATCTTCTGCTCCTGGTACAACAACTGGTACACCAACAGCATCAACACGAGACGTAGATTCCAAAGCTACTTTCTCTGACCGGGTGCGGTTGACCTTGAACAGCAGTTTCACAGGAACAGACCAATTACAGACTCGGTTAAATGCGGGTAATATTTTAGCTAACAACACAAATGCTGCCGCTACCGCTTTTAACCCCACTACTGGTGCCGCTGCTACTACTGCAACAAATGGTACTGGTACTAATATGACCCGTTTGGGTTATGACGGTGGTACTAATAACAGTGTAGCAATTGACAAACTCAACTACGCTTTCAACTTGAGCGACAAAATTCGTGTCAAGATTGATGCTACTGGTGCTGAGTTGAATGAGAACGTCAATGTTTTCAACCCCGACTTTAGAAGCAGTGGTTCAGGTTCTCTGTCTCGCTACGGACGTTTTAGCCCTATTTATCGTCAGGCGAATGACGGTGCAGGTATCACTGTTAACGTTACTCCTAACGATAAGATTGCATTAAGCGCGGCTTATTTTGCCACAGGTAGAGATAATGCAGCTAACCCTGCACCTGGAACTGGACTATTCGATGGTAATAACACCATGTTTGGTCAGTTGGCTTTCAAACCTAACAAAGCCATCAATATTGGTCTAACTTACGCCCATTCTTATCAATCTGGTACTCCTAACCTATTCTTAGGAACAGGTAGTGCGAGAGCTAATAATCTTGGTCTTGGTGCTACTAAGATTGAATCAAGCAACTACGGTGTGCAAGCTACCCTCCAACCCACTAAGAACATCACAGTCGGCGGTTGGGGTGGTTATACCGCTGCCAGCACTTTAGCAGGTGCTAGTACCAGCGGAGAAATCTGGTACTGGGCTGGTACTTTGGGTATCAAGGACTTCGGCAAAGAAGGTAATACCTTGGGTTTCATCTTCGGTCAATCACCTAAATTGACTGGTGGTAAGGTTGGTACTACAAATATTACCAGAGATGCAAACACTTCTTATCACATCGAAGGTCTGTACAAGGTGAAGCTTTCTGACAACATCCTCGTCACTCCTGGTGTGTTGGTAATCTTGAATCCTGAGCATAACGATAAGAACAGCGCTGAATATGTTGGTACTTTACGGACTACCTTCACTTTCTAGAATTAAGTTAGGTTAGCCCTCCCTAACTCTCCTCTTGTGAAGGGGAGGGAACCAGATTTTTCTTGTTTCCCCCCTTCTAAAGGGGAAAGGGAGGTAAAAATGTGGTGAAAATTACGGGATACCACCTTTCAAACAACCTCTTGATATTAAAACTGTGTCTGTCACTAAAAAAGCAGCCGGGTATTATAAAGTAGATGCCGAAAACCCTTGAAGATGCGTTCGACTTAGGAGAACGCATCTGGGCTTCAGACAAGGGATGAAAGCTAGTTCCTTTGCTTTATCCTGCATTGACGTTAATTTGAAAATTTGAGCGTATTCATCTCATCACCTCCCTATCGGGTAGGTGAGAGGCTTCTACTGTTTAAGCTAAAACTCTCTATAGAATCTCCGCGTTTCTAGACCGGAGACTGTCAAAGATATTCTAATTTATGGTAAATCGGTTATAAAATAAAACTATATTCTCAAGACTACCGCATCTCGTTCCTAGTCTCTGACTAGGAATGCAGTTGATGAGGCTCTGCCTCTAATATCATTGAAGGCAGAGCCTTCTAGAATTCATTCCCTGTCAGAGACTGGGAACGAGATAATGAATTTCAGGGCTAATAGCCAAAGTTTACTAAAGTAAACTGGGGATTTTTAGTCATCAACAGACAACTTTTGCTATTAGACTGGGAATTCATTCCCAGGCGGGCTATGGGTTTTACGTTAAGTTGACTGCTTTACTCCTACGCACCTGGGTTTTTAACTAAATATCTGGGCGCTATGAATTATGAAGATTAATCTTGCCAATTACTAATACCCAAAACCAGTTAGGATCAAGGAAATCGGAATTTATATTTTCAAGCATCCACTGGAGAGAAGTGTTTATGGATCTGGTTGTACTCCAGAACTGGCTAGATAATGCCTCATTTGCTGTCTTATTCTGTACGATGTTGGTGTATTGGGTGGGGGCAGCCTTTCCGAGTTTATCGGTGACAGCGGCTTTGGGGACGGCTGGAATGGCGATCGCTAATTTGTGTATGGCGACTCTATTAGCAGCAAGATGGATCGAAGCGGGTTATTTTCCCCTGAGTAATCTCTACGAATCTTTATTTTTCCTGACTTGGGGAATTACCGCTGTCCATTTAATTGCCGAAAATAGCAGTCGTAGCCGTTTAGTGGGGGTTGTAACTGCACCTGTAGCCATGGGAATTGCTGCTTTTGCGACTCTGACTTTACCATCAAATATGCAGGTGTCAGAGCCTTTAGTCCCAGCTTTAAAATCTAATTGGCTGATGATGCACGTTAGTGTAATGATGTTGAGTTATTCAGCTTTGATGGTAGGTGCATTGTTAGCGATCGCTTTTTTAATTGTTACTCGCGGTCAAAATATCCAATTACAAGGTAGTTCCGTTGGTAATGGCGGTTATCGAAGTAATGGTTATAAATTACTAAAAGCTGGTGAGTTAGTTACATCTACACTCGCTGCGGAAACTAATGGTTTTTCCCTTGTAGAAAGTAACAACAACGGAAATGGGACTGCGGTTTTAGATTTAATCACAAGTACCCCCATTCAAACTGCTGAAATCCTTTCACCTCAACGTCTTAATCTAGCTGAAACCCTCGATAATATCAGCTATCGCATTATTGGTTTAGGCTTTCCTCTCCTCACAATTGGGATTATTGCTGGTGGGGTTTGGGCTAATGAAGCCTGGGGTTCTTACTGGAGTTGGGACCCGAAGGAAACTTGGGCGTTAATTACCTGGTTAGTTTTCGCGGCTTATCTGCATTCTAGAATAACTCGCGGTTGGCAAGGTCGAAAACCGGCAATTTTAGCCGCTGCTGGGTTTGTTGTAGTTTGGATTTGTTATCTCGGTGTGAATCTTTTAGGTAAGGGTTTACATTCTTACGGTTGGTTTTTGTAAGTTCATCTTTCAGCAATTCTCATTTTAAGGTTTCATGACATTTAAACCCTTACATTCATAGGGTTTTACAATTCTTAACAAATCCGGGGATAGCGAAGCGCTGCTGCAAGCAGTTCGCTGAAATGGCGCAAACTCGTTTCAAAATGAGAATTGCTGTTCATCTTTAACTATTACGCCGTAACTCCCCCACTGAATTTGGTACTCCAAATCAGTGGCGGGATATAAGGCGGGAAAAACCGAAATCGTTCTCAATCAGTCCGAGGCATAGCCGGCATAGCCTAGTGTGTTAATTCTGTGAATCCTTTACCCGCAAGACTATGCAGCGATAAATATTAGAGCAGAAGGTATCAGAATGCTTGCATTGAGCGCAGCCGAAATGATCAAGGCGGAAGGTATGGCTTCGCCACGCAGGCTATCAGCCGTCTCTGCTGTAGGAGGGGAGATAAGACCAAAACTTGGGCGAAAGTCTAAGTTGCGGCACTCCCCTGTGAGTACAGAAGCCGACACTGTACTTGGTACTCCAAGTCAGTGTGAGTAGTTCACTAACTAAAACAAAACCCCCCTCTAAAAGAATAGAGAAGGGTTTTTTACTTGAAAAAATAGACCTGGCATCGAGCTATTTTCACGTGGGGCTACCCCCAAACTATCGTCGCCGCAGCAGCGTTTCACCTCTGAGTTCGGGAAGGGATCAGTGTGGTTCCACCGCGCCATAGACACCAGGAAAAAATTTAGAATTGAGAATTTAGAATTAAAGAATAATTTTAGATTCTAACTGAGGGTGTTCATAACCCTGAAGACTGCATTTGAGAAAGAGAAATCACAATAACAAATTGAATAGAGGTCAAGCCCTCGGTCTATTAGTACCCCTCAGCTTCATACATTACTGTACTTCCACTTAGAGCCTATTAACGGGTGTTCTGCCCGTGACCTTACCTACTTTTTGTAGTGAGAGTACTCATCTTGAGGTGGGCTTCCCACTTAGATGCTTTCAGCGGTTATCCTCTCCGCACTTGGCTACCCAGCGTTTACTGTTGGTACAATAACTGGTACACCAGCGGTGCGTTCCTCCCGGTCCTCTCGTACTAAGGAGGACTCCTCTCAATACTCTTGCGCCTGCACCGGATATGGACCGAACTGTCTCACGACGTTCTGAACCCAGCTCACGTACCGCTTTAATGGGCGAACAGCCCAACCCTTGGGACGTACTTCCGCCCCAGGTTGCGATGAGCCGACATCGAGGTGCCAAACCTCCCCGTCGATGTGGACTCTTGGGGGAGATCAGCCTGTTATCCCTAGAGTAACTTTTATCCGTTGAGCGACGGCCATTCCACTCTGCGCCGTCGGATCACTAAGGCCTACTTTCGTACCTGCTCGACTTGTCGGTCTTGCAGTCAAGCTCCCTTCTGCCTTTACACTCTTCGCACGGTTTCCAAGCGTGCTGAGGGAACCTTTGCGCGCCTCCGTTACCTTTTAGGAGGCGACCGCCCCAGTCAAACTGCCCACCTGAAACTGTTCCCCGACCGGCTTACGGTCGTGGGTTAGAATTCTAGCTTCGCCAGAGTGGTATCTCACCGTTAGCTCCTTATTCCCCAAAAGGAATAACTCACCGCTTCCCACCTATCCTGCGCAAGCGAAGCCCGAACACAATTCCAGGCTACAGTAAAGCTTCATAGGGTCTTTCTGTCCAGGTGCAGGCAGTCCGTATCTTCACAGACATTCCTATTTCGCCGAGTCTCTCTCTGAGACACCATCCAAATCGTTACGCCTTTCGTGCGGGTCGGAACTTACCCGACAAGGAATTTCGCTACCTTAGGACCGTTATAGTTACGGCCGCCGTTCACCGGGGCTTCGGTCGCCAGCTTCACTTTCGCTGACCAGCTTCCTTAACCTTCCGGCACTGGGCAGGCGTCAGCCCCCATACGTCCTCTTGCGAGTTGGCGGAGACCTGTGTTTTTGGTAAACAGTCGCTTGGATCTCTTCACTGCGACCCACTTCTTAGGTGGGCACCCCTTCTTCCGAAGTTACGGGGCCATTTTGCCGAGTTCCTTAGAGAGAGTTATCTCGCGCCCCTTGGTATTCTCAACCTCCCTACCTGTGTCGGTTTCGGGTACGGGTGTTCTATCTTCATCACATATATAGCTTTTCTTGGCACTATCCTTCACCACTCGGAGTTCGTAAACTCCTCCCAAACCAATCAGGGTATGGCTATCTTTCATGCGTCCCTATCTATGCTCCCACAGAACAGTAAGTGACTATTGACACTTTGTCCATCGACTACGCCGTTCGGCCTCGCCTTAGGTCCCGACTAACCCAGAGTGGACGAACCTGGCTCTGGAACCCTTAGGGTTTCGGGGTGTATGATTCTCACATACATTTGCGCTACTCAAGCCGACATTCTCACTTCCGTTTCGTCCACAGCTGCTCGCCGCTACTGCTTCTACCTACGACGGAACGCTCCCCTACCGATTATGATTAGTAATCCCACAGCTTCGGTACATCACTTAGCCCCGTTCATTTTCGGCGCAAGATCGCTTGACTAGTGAGCTATTACGCACTCTTTCAAGGGTGGCTGCTTCTAGGCAAACCTCCTAGTTGTCTAGGCAATCTCACCTCCTTTATCACTTAGTGATGATTTGGGGACCTTAGCTGGTGGTCTGGGCTGTTTCCCTCTTGACAATGAAGCTTATCCCCCACTGTCTCACTGGCTGTGTGTTCTCTGGGTATTCTGAGTTTGTCTCGATTTGGTACCGGTCTCCCAGCCCGCACCGAAACAGTGCTTTACCCCCCAGATTTAATCACAACCGCTGCGCCTCAACACATTTCGGGGAGAACCAGCTAGCTCCTGGTTCGATTGGTATTTCACCCCTAACCACACCTCATCCGCCGATTTTTCAACATCGGTCGGTTCGGACCTCCACTTGGTGTTACCCAAGCTTCATCCTGGACATGGTTAGATCACCAGGGTTCGGGTCTATAAACACTGATCTTCGCCCTCTTCAGACTCGGTTTCCCTTTGGCTCCAGCATTCTCGCTTTAACCTACCAGTGCCTATAAGTCGCCGGCTCATTCTTCAACAGGCACGCGGTCATCCGTTAAATCGGACTCCCACTGCTTGTAAGCTTATGGTTTCATGTTCTATTTCACTCCCCTTCCGGGGTTCTTTTCACCTTTCCCTCGCGGTACTTGTTCACTATCGGTCACACAGTAGTATTTAGCCTTACGAGGTGGTCCTCGCTGATTCACATGGAATTCCTCGTGCTCCATGCTACTCGGGATTCAGCTACTATCCTTTGGTTTTTGACTACAAGACTTTCACTTCCTCTGGTACAGTATTTAGCTGTTTCGTCTAACCTCAGTGATTCGATATTGCTGTCCCACGACCCCAAAGGATAAATCCCTTGGTTTAGGCTCTTCCCCTTTCGCTCACCACTACTTAGGGAATCTCTAGTTTGATTTCTCTTCCTCCAGCTACTAAGATGTTTCAGTTCGCTGGGTTGGCTCTTTCCTGTCTATATATTCAACAGGTAGTACATAGGGTTGCCCCATTCGGATATTTCCGGCTCTTAGTTTGCTTCCAACTCCCCGGAACATTTCGTCGGTAACCACGTCCTTCTTCGCCTCTGTGTGCCTAGGTATCCACCATTAGCCCTTATTAGCTTGACCACATTTTCTGCTTGTTTGCTTTCACATCCATCTCAATGTCTGTGTCTGCCTGCTTTTTCTCTTTCTCTTATGCAGTTTTCAAGGTTCTGGCTGGAATTTAACCCAGCAGTCTAACCATAGTTGTTAGGTGCTGACTCTGATTCAATTTTTGAACTAAGCCGAATAATACTTTGAAAGATATCTACCAATCTCGACCGACCTAGGTTAGACCAATTTAGTTTCTATTCACAATTTGCATTGCTTTCGAGTTCTAAATGGATTAGGTCTCCCTAAAAGGAGGTGATCCAGCCACACCTTCCGGTACGGCTACCTTGTTACGACTTCACCCCAGTCATCAGTCCTACCTTAGGCATCCCCCTCCTTGCGGTTGGGGTAACGACTTCGGGCGTGACCAACTTCCATGGTGTGACGGGCGGTGTGTACAAGGCCCGGGAACGAATTCACTGCAGTATGCTGACCTGCAATTACTAGCGATTCCTCCTTCACGAAGGCGAGTTGCAGCCTTCGATCTGAACTGAGCTACGGTTTATGAGATTCGCATCACATCGCTGTGTAGCTGCCCTTTGTCCGTAGCATTGTAGTACGTGTGTAGCCCAAGACGTAAGGGGCATGCTGACTTGACGTCATCCCCACCTTCCTCCGGTTTGTCACCGGCAGTCTCTCTAGAGTGCCCAACTTAATGCTGGCAACTAAAAACGAGGGTTGCGCTCGTTGCGGGACTTAACCCAACATCTCACGACACGAGCTGACGACAGCCATGCACCACCTGTGTTCACGCTCCCGAAGGCACTTCCATCTTTCAACGGAATTCGTGACATGTCAAGCCTTGGTAAGGTTCTTCGCGTTGCATCGAATTAAACCACATACTCCACCGCTTGTGCGGGCCCCCGTCAATTCCTTTGAGTTTCACAGTTGCCTGCGTACTCCCCAGGCGGGATACTTAACGCGTTAGCTACGGCACAGCTCGGGTCGATACGAGCTACGCCTAGTATCCATCGTTTACGGCTAGGACTACTGGGGTATCTAATCCCATTCGCTCCCCTAGCTTTCGTCCCTCAGTGTCAGTCTTGGCCTAGCAGAGCGCCTTCGCCACCGGTGTTCTTCCTGATATCTACGCATTTCACCGCTACACCAGGAATTCCCTCTGCCCCGACCACACTCTAGCTTTGTAGTTTCCACTGCTTTTATTTGGTTGAGCCAAACTCTTTAACAGCAGACTTACAATGCCACCTGCGGACCCTTTACGCCCAATCATTCCGGATAACGCTTGCATCCTCCGTATTACCGCGGCTGCTGGCACGGAGTTAGCCGATGCTTATTCCTCAGGTACCGTCATTTTGTTCTTCCCTGAGAAAAGAGGTTTACAACCCAAGAGCCTTCCTCCCTCACGCGGTATTGCTCCGTCAGGCTTTCGCCCATTGCGGAAAATTCCCCACTGCTGCCTCCCGTAGGAGTCTGGGCCGTGTCTCAGTCCCAGTGTGGCTGATCATCCTCTCAGACCAGCTACTGATCGTCGCCTTGGTAGGCTCTTACCCCACCAACTAGCTAATCAGACGCAAGCTCTTCTTCAGGCAGCAAGCCTTTCACCTCTCGGCACATTGGGTATTAGCCACCGTTTCCAGTGGTTGTCCCCAACCTGAAGGTAGATTCTTACGCGTTACTCACCCGTCCGCCACTATCTCCGAAAAGACCGTTCGACTTGCATGTGTTAAGCATACCGCCAGCGTTCATCCTGAGCCAGGATCAAACTCTCCATTTTGTTTCTTTCGAGTTTGTTGGCTCCGAAATTAGTTAAAATCTCGAATCCTCTTTCAATTATCTTGACGACGAGGATTGGTTTAATCTATTCTTTCAAAGTATTATTTTTTCTCGGTTCAGTTGTCCGGGAGTCGTTTCTTTCTCTCGGCACTTATCTAATATAGCAATCCTTCCTTTTTCTGTCAAGGGGTTTGAGAAATATTTTTTAGAGGTGGGTAAAACCAGAGGCTATTTCCAGCTAAGGGCTTTATATGGCAAGGGTTAAACGGATTTCGATAATTTCAAATATCTACTGGGTGTTGCCCATAATAAGGTAGAGCTTCTGACCAATGGGGATTTTTTCCTTGCTGCCAATCTAAATAGGCTAATTCCAAAATGCTGTTGACGGTGGCTGCTAAGTGAGATGTGGCTGATATTAACTGATTGGTATGCCAATTAGTTAGGGTTTCTTGCCATGCAGACGGCGTGAATAATGTATCTGATAATAGGGCTGTAATGCCCGAATTATCAGGGTTGGGTTGATAAATAGCACCAAAAATTTGTCCCCGTTGTGCTGGCATTTCTACGGCAATTATTGGATGTTGGCAATTTCTTTGTAATTTATATTCTTGCCAAGCTACTGCGGCTAGGGTGGAAACTGTAAATGCGGGAATTTTTAGCTGTTGTGCTAGTGTGCGCGCAGTGACAACTCCGATGCGAGTTCCTGTAAAACCACCAGGACCTTTGGCAACGGCGATAAATTCTAGGTCTGCCCAGGTTCGTGGTTTAATTACTTCAACTAGATATTGATGAATGTGACTGGATAGGTCACGTCCTAAGTTCCAAACTTGAGATTGGGGATAGTCGGCAAAGTTGCTAATTGCTAAACCGAGTTCTGGTGTGGTGGTGTGTAATGCTAAAGCGTATTTATTCAGCGGGAGTTGTTTGATTATGGTTGTCAAGGTAAATGCAAATGTATTTTTCTGCTAAATAATACAGCATAATTCAGAAGTTAAAGGTGAAATCACCTTAATTTTGGGCTTTTACTCTTTTTCCGCTGGAAAATACCAATTAAATGTGATTGAACCACGAAGAAGCGAAGGACACGAAGAAAGAAGGAAAGAAAGAGAATAATTGGAAGTTAATGGAGTTTGTAAGAATTTGTGTTGCTGATTTTGGCTGTAAATACTCAGCAACATCTCAGAATTTAGCCTAATTAGGTGGGGACTAATTCACCTGGACGCAATTTAGACCATTTACCTGTTTCTTGTTTGAAGCTGAGACAACCAACAACGTCCCATTCCATTTCAATTATTTCGCCTTGTGTGCGAATATTGACGTTGATGGAGGGTTCGTTGGGGTCAAAATCTGGTGTTTCTGTCAGGTGTGGCTGTTGGTGCTGGGTTTCTACGGCGTTGTAGGTGACGCAGCGGTCTACATAGTGGCAATTCACGCAAATACACATAATAGAACCAACTCTAAGAACCTTTATAGTTAATCTAGCGTGAACTACTCCGGCGTAAGACGGACGGAGCTTCCCAATTCATCGGGAATAGCCTCAAGGACTTCGTAGTTCCATTGGTCTGACATTCCCTTCAAGGGCAGGTGTCCTGGTTCCCAAGACCCAAATTTTTTCCTTGGGACACTTACCTATCAGCTTGGTTTTCGCTTACGGCATTGGTGGTCAAGATATGAATATCTTACCAGAAAACCTGGGGACTGGGGATTCGTCAACCATCTGAATATTTGTTTTTACCAAGTAAAAAATCAATTCCAGATGCAATCCTCATCCCCTACTCACAATCTTCACCTTATGAGTACATTGAGGATGGGGACTTCCGCAAATCGTTAAGCCGAAATAATCAGCATTAGTTACTGGATTGATTTTTATTAAAATGTCTGAATTAGTTGTTTCTCGTCTAGCTGCCAAAAATTGGCCTTTTAGTCTGGAATATTTGCCACAACCTGTTTATATGGTGGGTGGTGCGGTGCGTGATGCAATTTTGGGTAGGGTTTGGGAATATGTGGATTTAGATTTTATTATCCCAGGGGATGCGGTGAAGGTAGCGAGAAAGATTGCTCAACGTTATCAAGCTGGTTTTGTGTTACTTGATGCTGAAAGAAAAATTGCCCGTGTGGTGTTTCCTCATGCTACGGCTGATTTTGCTCAACAGGAGGGGGAAAGTTTAATTACGGATTTGCATAGAAGGGATTTTACTATTAATGCGATCGCCTATAATCCCCATACTCAAGAAATTATTGATCCTTTGCAAGGCTGTAAGGATATAGAATCTGGACTGTTACGGATGATATCACCTATAAATCTACAAAATGATCCTTTGCGGTTAATGCGGGCTTATCGTCAAGCCGCCCAACTTGGGTTTACTATTGAACCAGCTACTCAAGAGACAATTCGCAGTTTAGCAAAAAGTATTAATCAAGTGGCAGCGGAACGAGTACGGGTAGAAATTGGTTATTTGTTGGCAAATTCTCAAGGGACATTTTGGCTAAATGCTGCTTGGAAAGATGGTGTTTTGACTAGTTTCTTTAAAAACGCGACTGAGGAAAGTTTTATTAAGTTAACTGCTGTTGATCAAGCTTATACTTTAATTAGTGAAAATTGGCAACAACTAGGAGAAGAATTAGCAAATTATGTACGGGAGACTGTGAAAACTTCTTGGTTAGCTACTGCTAAACTTGCTTGTCTGGTTGACTCAAAGCCAGAAATTGCCGAAATCGAATTACAGGAACTTACCTATAGTCGGGCAGAAATTCGGGCTGTGACAACGGGATTAAGACTATTTTCGGAAATAAAAGCGGTAAAGATGCCTTTGCGAAAACAGTATTTTCTGTTTCGGGAAATGGGAATTTTATTTCCGGCTGTGTTGGTATTAGCTTTAGCAAATGATATTGTAGCTAAGGGAATGTTTGAAGAAAGTATGTTTGTTACTTATGAACCTTTAATCAAGCGTTATCTTGACAAAAACGATGTAGTTGCTCATCCTATTCCTTTACTCAATGGTAAAGACATGATGATGGCGTTAAACATTCCCGCTTCACCATTGATAGGTGAATTATTAATGGAGGTTGGTGTTGCTCAAGCTGAGGGGAAAATTTCTACAGTAGAAGCAGCGATAGAATTTGCCAGGAATTTAGTTAAAAAGTAAACTTGCTAAATTTGGTTTTGAGTTATTTAATTTTTATGGAGTAGGGAATGAGTCTGATTTGGCAGGCTGATTTTTATCGTAGTCCGCTACAAAGTGTTGAAGGGCAGACGTTATGGGAACTATTAGTTTGTGATGCAACTCGCAGTTTTGAATTTACAGCCAGTTGTCCCCAATCCCAGGCTAATTCTACTTGGGTTGCCCAACAATTACAATTAGCTGGTCAGGAAAAGTTACCAGATGTAATTCAAGTATTTCGTCCTCAGTCTTTAAGTTTAATCACAACTGCGGGAAATAATTTAGGTATTAAGGTTGAAGCTACTCGGAGAACTTTGGCGTTAAAACAATGGTTAGCAGCAAAACAATATCCTGTAACTGTGGATAAACTACCTCCATTACCATTACCGGAAAATCTCTGGGGGGAAGAATGGCGGTTTGCGACGATTCCATCTGGTGATATTGTGGATGAGTTTACAGAACGACCAATTCCTTTTTTGCAAATACCAGATTTTCTCAAACCAATTAATCTGGGTTTAGCTTCAACAGTACCTATCCCTGGTGTAGTGATTTACGGTGGACGAAAATCTATGCGTTTAGCGCAGTGGTTAAAGGAAAATAATCCTGTATCATTAAACTATATCGCTGGTGCGCCTGATGGGTTGGTATTAGAAGCTGGTTTGGTAGATAGGTGGGTTTTGGCGACTTTTACAGATGAGGAAGTTACTGCTGCGGGGAAGTTATATCAAGAGCGAAAACAGCTAAGTCAGGGATTGCATTTTTTATTGGTGCAACCAGATGATTCGGGAATGACTTATAGTGGTTTATGGTTATTGCAAGATGAAAATAAATACTAATGCTTGTTATATTTTGTTACCGAGAACGAGCCTACTTAAGCATAAAAATTCATGTATGATAGGAGTCTTGGGTGTTAGTAATTATTTATATGGGAACTTGGCAAGTTAACCAAATGTCTACATAATTATTAAAGAAATCATAACTTAGTCAAGTTTTCTTGACCTTTTAAACGAAAATTAGACCAATCAAAGTTTAGTCGAAATATTCAGCTAATTCATTTAAGCTAGAAGCAAATGAGCGAAATTAGTCAACGCAGGGTTGTTATTGGTGATGTGCATGGACACTATGAATGTTTGATGTTGCTGTTGGCAAAAATAGCACCTACATCAGAGGATCAAGTATATTTTTTGGGAGACTTAATTGATCGTGGTCCAAAAAGCGCCCAAGTAGTTGAGTTTGTTAAAGAAAATGATTACCCTTGTTTGCTAGGTAATCATGAGCAGATGTTATTAAATATCATGACTGGTAAGAATACTTCGTCCACAAATATGCAAACGTGGTTATACAGTGGAGGACAGGCTACTATTGCTAGTTACCAATCTGCAACAATTCCTAAACAACATCTGGATTGGTTTGAGAGTTTGCCCACATATTTAGATTTGGGAGATTTTTGGTTAACTCATGCAGGTGTTGATCCAGAAAAGAGTGTCCAAGAACAGACGGCGGAAGAATTATGCTGGATTAGGGATGAGTTTCATCGGATAGAGAAACCATATTTTGCAGATAAGTTGATTATAGTTGGTCATACTATAACTTTTACTTTACCTGGTGTGGCTCCCGGTAATTTGGCACAGGGCCAGGGCTGGTTAGATATTGATACTGGCGCTTATCATCCCCGTAGTGGTTGGTTGACGGGGCTGGATATTACGAATAAGTTGGTTTATCAGGCCAATGTGTTCAGTAGGGTTGTGCGGACTGTGGCTTGGGAAGAGGTGATGACAATTGTTCAGCCACAGGAATTTGCAGGTAGCCGCCGTCATAGAAAACGAGCATAATTATGGCAAAAATGCTCTCATTTTGCTTTGATATACCGGATTATCTAAACCATGATTTTGACTACTTGGTTGACTTTTAATCTGATTTTGCAGGGAGATTACGCGATCGCTTGCCCCTGGATGTGTGCTTAAAAATGTAGGTACGGAGCTACTTCTTTGTAGCTTTTTCATGAAAGAAACCATTGCTGACTGAGCATAACCAGTGCGGGTGATGTTTGCTAATCCTCTTTTATCAGCATCAAATTCGTCCTGGCGACTACGGGGAAGATTCAGGGCGAGTTGCACACCAATTCCTACGGCTTTACTTCTATCTAAACCTGATACTGAAGCTACACCACTGGCTATAGCTCGTTGTCTCATTTGTTTAATTAAATGTTTGCCTTCGATATGTCCCATTTCATGAGCTAATACACTGGCGACTTCGGCTTCATTATCTGCTGTTTTTAACAAACCTGTATTCACATAAATAAAACCACCGGCAGTTGCAAAGGCGTTAACAGCAGGATCTTCGACTACTTGAAAAGTATAAGCAATATTTGGACGAGTGCTATTAGCTGCTAAACGTCTACCGATTTGTTCAACATAGCTGTTTAGTTGTGAATTACGAGAAATTCTGACTTCTTGCTGTATTTCTTGATTCATTTGCTGCCCAAGATCAACTTCCTGGCGATCGGATATATTAGATAGGTTAAATATTTGGGTTACTTGTGGGAGTACACGGATCAGATCGCTAAAACCTATAGCTTTACTTGATAGTGGTGTACCTAAGCAAATAGTCACAGCAACGCTTACAGAAATGAACGGATACAAACAGCGACGCTGCCACAAACGATAATTTGTCCAAATTCCTTGCGAGTTAATCATAATCCAGTTATATGAGATGGGTGTAAGAACTTAAAATTGGAGGACGAATTTTCAGTTTACAAAGTTGCATTTTCAACTCCAGATAGTGCAAATAGTCAATTCAAATAACTTACTGCTACTATGACACTGAAGCTCCTGCAATCATGATAAACTGTCGCATAACCATAATGTCTAGTTTCTGTCAATTCTGATGCAGTGATCAAGATTGTGGATCACTTGAAAAAACTTGTCGGTACAATCAATTACTTAGCTGAAAACTCAACTGCAACTTATCCAAACCTGATTATGGCTATTTTAGATTCTAAAGGTCGCTTGTTCGGTAAAATTAACCTATTAGATTTAGGGGCTGCATTAGTAATTTTGCTAGTGATAGTGGGTATCTTTATTTTCCCTGGTACTTCTGGTTCTGTGGCTCAAGTGGGTGCGAAAACAGTACCCATTGAGGTAGATTTACTGGTACGTGGACTCAATGTTCGTAATCCTCAACAGTTAATTAAAGAAGGATTTACAAAAGGTGGTAAAACTAATGTGATTATCCGTAATCAACCTTATGGTCAGATTGGGATTAAATCGGTTGAGCAGTTAGAGAGAACACTGACAATTGGTCAACCAGATGGTTCTGTGAAAGAATTACCAGATCCTAGAAAAATTAACTTTAGTACAGATTTTCTCTTGACTTTAGAAGGACAAGCTACAGTCACTAAGGATGGGCCTGTTCTTGGTAATAGCAAAGTGAAAATTGGAATGCCTTTTGAATTAGAAGGTTTTAACTATAACTTTAATGCGTCTGTAGTTGATATTCGATTACAGGATAAATAGCATTTTGTTTAAGGATGAAATTATCCTGGTTTCATCCTTAAAATTAGTAAAAACTATCTATTTATAATTTTGTAATCAAGTAGGTAAATACTGTGGCACAGGCTTCGTCTTCTTGGCGACAATTGATGAATCAAGTTTCAGAAATTCAGATCAAGATTCCCAAACATCAGGTTTTTAAACATTTTTCTGAACCTGGTATTTTGCTGGGATTACTGACAATTATTGTAGCTATGCTGCTTTGGAGTTGGCAATTGCTGTTAGCTCTGGTGGTGGGTATTGGGATGATGGTATTTACTTACTCAGTGCAAAAATGGAATTGGCAATTGCGCTGGTTAGAAATACGTAAGTTGATGAGTAGCACTAATAGTAGGTTAGCTTATGCGATCGCCAGTGGTGGTATTGCGACTGTGATAACTTACATGGCTTCGGCAATTTGGGTTGATGCTCCTAGTCATTGGTTGGCTGCTGGTGCGATTGTGCAAGGAATGGGAACGCTATTAACTTTAATTTTGCTGGTGTGGCAAATATTCAGTTTTCAAGGAAATCGAGAAGAAGATTATCTTGATCAATTGTTAAATAATTTAACGGAAAAGGATTCTTTAAAACGTTTACTTTCCATACGTCAACTCAATAAACTGATTACCCGTCAGCGAGTTGATACGGTAATACAACAAGATATCGGGGAATGTTTACAACTATTACTGAGTCAGGAACAAGAAGTCATGATTCGGGAAGCCGCTTTGGATTGTTTGCAAAATTTAACTGGGTTGCAAGTGCTAAAGCCTATTCAGGCAAAGGTATTTATGCCTATATCAGCCAAAGCGAAAAGCAAAATCCTTGTAGATTGATCTAATTTTCCTATTTTGTACTTTTGATTTCGGGATTTTGCTTTAATTCTTCCTTTAAGATTTGCTGATAAATTTTGGGTAAGGAACTACTAACAGAATTATTTTCTATCCCGTATCCTAAACTTGTCCATGTGGGGGAGAGTTTTCGGAGAACATCATTTAATTTTTCTTGCTGTAATAGCTTAGGAATATTTACACCCCAAACTTTTACATCATTTAACCAACGGTAAACGACGACATCTTGATACTCTGCTTCAAAACTATAATTAGTCCAAAGCATCATTTTGCTGGGTTTTGGATGATAACGAGGAGCAATTTGATCCCACGTAGTATTAATAATTTGATATCTACCTGCGGCTGTGGAACAGTTACCTGTATTCGGTCCTGTGACAATGGTGATACATTTTTGAGGATGATGACTGAGATCATTAACTTGTTCACCACCATACAAGAGAGAGTAGGGACGATTCCCACTGGCTTCACTGGCAGATATAGTTCGCATTAATGCCCGAATATAAGGATCTCCACCTTTCATGACTAGGGGAGGCTGTTTTCTGGTAAATATAGGTTCGGGAGATAATTGTATATCTCCAAAAATATACCACTGAAACAGGTACACAAAGCCCAAAAGTGAGGCTATGGGAGCGATGAGTTTTTCTACACCTTTCAGTTCAAAGTTTTTCAGAATTTAACTCCTTTTAGTTATTTCTTGGGACTAATAAGCAAAAATTAACTTTTTTTTATTTCCGAAGATTACTCGGCTCAGTAATATTGCTATGATGAAGTTATTTTGGTATTTAGCTACAATATCAATTATTGAATGACTGTGAATTGGTTACACCTGAATTTACCATTTTTCTCGTTGTTGACTGACTCTACATAATCAGTTCATGCTGTTTGTGTAAAGTTAATGACAATTTTTTGAAATTTTCGTGAAAATTGGATTTTGATGCGAAAAAACTTCCCTGAAGTGGGAATGATGAATATAGACAACTTTCCAGATATAGAAAAAACAAATTTATGGTTACAAACAATAGTAAATATCAATCATGGGAAGTAGCAGATGAGACTGTATTACAGGAGGCTCATCTAAGCGCAACTAAATTTTATGGTAATTATCAAGATGGGATGGAAATGTATGCTCCTGTGGAGCAGGTAGAGAAGTATTTCAATACTCACTCTTCCTGGTTTGGTCGTTGTGCAGAACCGATGAAGGTAAGCCGGATAGGTGAAAATAGTTATGCTTTGGCGGTAGGTAAATTTGGTGCTTTTGGTTACGATGTAGAACCGAAGATTGGTTTAGAGTTGTTAAAACCTGAAGATAATGAATTCCAAATCCGAACTATTCCTGTACCTGATTATCAGTCACCTGGTTATGAGGTGGATTATAAATCATCAACACGATTGATAGGTGATTTAGATGGGGTTACGCGGGTGGAGTGGGAGTTGGATTTGGTTGTTGAGTTGCAGTTTCCCAGATTTATTCAGCGATTACCCTATTCGTTAATTCAGTCTACTGGCGATCGCATCCTTAATCAAATAGTCCGTAAAGTTTCCCATCGTCTCACACACAAGGTACAAAAAGATTTTCATCAATCTCTAAATATACCTTTTTCGCAAAAGAAACACAAATAATAACGGTCTAAGGCATTGTTATCAGTACGCAACCTCAAATCTATTGCGGGTAATATTCCCGTTGATGTTGAAACAACAATACCATTGCCTTGAGAACCGATACCATAACCTAAATCTACTTGCCATTATTTCCGTAATAGGATGCTTTTCTAGTGGTAGGTAGTTTAAGTCCATTCTTGAATATTTCAGAGTTCCAGAATCCAGAATCCAGGGAATAAATTCCCTGTCTTATAGCTAAAGTCGGTTTAAACCGACTACTTTTATCTCGTTTATCTCGTTCCCAGTCTCTGACTGGGAATGTTATCACAGAGGCTCTGCCTCTGCTAGTATTGAAGGCAGAGCCAAGAACTGCCAGATTGCCATAAATGTTGTTGGTGCTAATAATTGTGTTGTTGGTGCGACCCAGTACCGTTTGGTTAACGTTATTCTCAATTAATTTGAGTACGTTTTAACGTACTTGAGCTATTAGCCCGGAAATTGATTTCCGAGCGGTTGTAGCCGCTAACAGATAACATATAGGACTCCTATATTTTCGGTTAAGTTGACACCTATGAGCATTGCTAAACCCCTCCAAAAACGTGGTGCTAAAGAAGAATCTGAGGCGATCGCTAAATGAGTTAATATCATAGAAGCGAAAGTAACAGGCCAAAAAGCTATGGTTACGACATCTTATGAATATCAAAATCTGCCCACAGCAGAAGACTTACCCGACAGCGACGAAACCCCAGTGGATAATGAACTCCAAAATGATATTCCCAATCTATTGTTAAATTTATTGAAATGGATTTGGGGCGATCGCCAAGATTGGTTCTGGGGAGTAGATATGTGCGTTTACCATGAACCAAACACAGAAGAACCAGCAAAATCTAAATCAATTGTTCCCGATGGGTTTTTAGCTTTAGGAGTGGAGAGACTCAAAAATGAAGGAGGTAGATTAAGTTATTTATTATGGGAAGAAAAAGTATTACCAATTTTGGTATTGGAAGTAGTTTCTCACAAATATAATGGCGAATATGATAGCAAGTTGTTAGAGTACCAAGATTTAGGGATTTTATATTATGTGATTTACAATCCCTTGAGTGGAAGAAGAGGATTATATAAAAAACATCAGTCTTTAGAAGTTTATAAATTAGTAGATAGCAAGTATGAATTAGTCCCATCAGTTGCTCTGTTACCAGGAAATGGTAAAGTGTTCTGGATGCCGGAGATAGAGCTAGGAATTGGTTGTGAGCAGGGCAATCAGGGCGGTTGGCAACGGGAGTGGGTTTATTGGTACGATCGCTCTGGGGTGAGGTATCCCACTGCTGAGGAACGGGCAGATCAGATGCGTGCTGCTAAAGAAGAAGCTGAAGCGATCGCTCTTCAAGAACGACAACAAAAGGAAAAACTGGCAGCGTACCTGAAAACCTTGGGTATTAATCCTGACGAAATCCCATAGATGTCTTGAAAAAAAGCGCTCTCTACTTATTCATAAGATGCGATCTACTTGCAGCAGTGCTTACGCGATCGCTTTTTCTCACATCGTAGAAATCTGCATTGAGGATCATGTTAAACTAGGAAAAATTAACTAAGGCGATGAAGTTGCTATGGTATTAACAAAACCAATCATTGCACCACCAACTACATCTGAAGACGATCAAATCACACTCCCTGACCATACACAACTGCCAGATTCAGATGGAGAATTTGTGAAAAATTTTCAGGAACTACCCCAAAGTATCATTCTCACAACTTCTATAGAAGCAATTTTACAAAAACTACATCCCGACGGACGTTATTGTATTGGACAAGATAGCGGTATTTATTGGCGAATTACAGAACCACTAGTAAAAGGAGCAGAAGCACCAGATTGGTTTTATGTTCCCCATGTTGCTCCTTTATTAGCAGGAGTATATCGCCGTTCTTATGTCATGTGGAAGGAAATTGTTGCTCCATTAATTGCTATAGAATTTGTCTCTGGTGATGGTTCAGAAGAAAGAGATACTACCTCATTGCATGATATTGATGACCAAACTGGAGAACCAAAGAAAGCTGGTAAATTCTGGGTATATGAACAAGCAATTAGGATTCCCTTTTATGCTATTTATGAGGTAGAAAAATCATCGGTTGAGGTCTATCATTTGGTAGATGGCAAGTATGAGAAAATGCCAGCTAATGAACGAGGGCATTTTCCGATTCCACCAATGGGGGTAGAGTTGGGGATTCAACAAGATACGGAAATACCCTGGTTACGTTGGTGGACTGGAGATGGTGAGATGTTGTTAACTGGTAATGAACGAGCAGACCAACAACAACAAAGGGCAGACGAGCAACAGCAAAGGGCAGACCAGGAACGCCAACAAAAAGAAAAATTAGCGGCTTATCTGAAATCTATCGGTGTTAATCCTGATGAAATTCTGTAAAACTATTTAGGGACTTTCAATTAAAGGCGTTGCTGAATTGGCGTATGATTTTTGGAGGTAGAGACGTTCCATGGAACGTCTCTACAAGAGTCTTGAACGTATGCAAAATTATTTTCATCCCTAAAATCAGCAACGCCGAAAAGTATTAGATGAAACCGATAATCTCCAAAAACCTAACCCCCCTGCCCCGCTGCCCTACGTTATACGTTAGCGCAGCGTGCCGAAGGCTGGGAAGGGGGGTTTCAAAGCCTCTCTCCGCTTCGGGGAGAGGTTTGGAGAGGGGTTTGTTTATACATTAAAAACTTTTCAAACATCCTCTTAGGGAATAACTGATGGATTATGGTGCGTCAGATAGAGGAAATCTGTTTTTTACCAAGTTATCGAGTCTGACGCACCCTACAAATTGAGAATTGACAATCTATGCTTTAGTGAGGATTCTTTGGATAATTTCGACACCAGAGAAGGCTTGCCATGCAAAAAGCCCTAAAATAGCAAAATTTAACAATATATGAGTTATCCGCGCCCAATTTGCGCCTTTTTGCATAAAAGGAGATAGAGATGCGGAAAAAGCTATTAAACCTGTCATCCCTAATCCGGCTAATAGATGGGGTCCGACAAATAACTTACCATTATTAATGTAGGTAACAGCCATACCACCAATTGAACCTGCCACCATCAGAGCTAACATAATAGAACCAATTTGGTGATGTTTGATGGTATAACGCCCTTTAACTAGTTCTTTCTTTTCTTCTCCCTGAGCATTTCTGGTACGCTGTACTTGTAATCCTAAATATGCAGCATACAAGGAAAGTGCTAATAGTACCCACATAGTAACTGGGTGAGCAAAGTTCAACCAGAATCTGATTGTTGGAGTTAGTTCAAAAGCCATATTTTTTACTTCCGATTATTAAATCTTCATAAAACTTAGCATACATTTATTTTTCTTACGTAGAAATTTTTCAATCTTGCCAAAGTGTAATCTGGAGTTGGAATCAGTCACATCTACCGAAACAGGATCTAACCAATGATAGAAAATCAAGATAATTCGTTGTTAAAGGCTGTGAAAACTGGGGATATACAGGAAGTATTTACGCTGCTGTCCGACGGTGCTAATGTGGATATTAGCGATATAAATGGAACTACAGCATTGATGTTTGCGGCGAATTTAGGTTATACAGAAATTGTGCGATCGCTCTTGGATGCCGGTGCTAACATTAACTTAACCAGAAAAACCTATAATTTAACAGCACTAATGCTGGCTGCTAGTGCTAATCAAATAGATGTTGTCAAATTATTAGTCTCTAACGAGGCAAATGTCAATGCTACCAACGATGATGGTAGTACCGCATTAATGATAGCAGCACTGAAAGGTCATCTTGAGATTGTACAAATTTTATTAGCCGCCGGTGCTGACATAAGCATTACCGACAAAGATGATGATACCGCGTTCAAACTAGCCATAAAACACAAACATCCAACAGTAGTTAAAGCATTATCACAAAATAACCATATTGTCAATAGTCAAGATCCAGAGGGTGATACAGGACTAATAATTGCCGCAGATTTAGGCTATTTAGAAATAGTCCAAGCATTGTTATCATCTGGTGCTGATGTTAACATCAAAAACGTTGATCATGGAACAGCATTATTAGCAGCCACAGCAACGGGAAATACTGCTATTATCACCGCTTTATTAGATGCAGGTGCGGAAATTAATCATCAAGATAAAGAAGGTGAAACAGCCTTACATCTTGCCGTTGTCGAAGAATATATAGATGTAGTCAAAATATTAATCCAACGGGGCGCAGATGTGCAAATTAGAAACCATTTGGGAGATACACCCTTATTAATAGCCGCATTCCAGGGATATAGCGACATAGTAGCAGTTTTACTAGATGCAGGAGCAGATATGGAAAAGAAAAACTTTGGCGAAGTTGCGCTTACCTTAGCAGTATCCCAAGGACATTTCCCAACTGTCAAACTATTACTTGATTATGGAGCAGATATTAATAAATTAGCAGATGATGGTAAAACCGCTTTAGTCAAAGCCATAGCTGCCAACTATCCCGAAATATTCCAATTACTATTAGAAACAGGAGCAAATGTGAATCTGCAAAACTCCGCTGGCGCAACTGCTTTAATGTTAGCTGTAGCAGAAGGTTATAGTCAAGCAGTGGCAATGCTATTACAAGCTGGGGCAGATGTAAATTTAAAAAATCAAGGGGGTTATACAGCCTTAATGATTGCCGAATTTAATAATTATCGTGGTATTTGTAATATGTTAAGACAAGCTGGAGCGCAGGAGTGATAGACGTTGAATTATGTAAATATGAATTATTTTCACGCCAAGGTAAGAATTTTCAAAATTAAATTCAGGGAAGTAAATTTATGCTTTCACCAGAATTCAACCAGCCAGATATGCGATTTTTAGAATACAAGCAAATAGAAGTGCAAGTTTCATCAATTCTGACTGCTGTTAACCCTGCTAATCCTGCTTGTTCTAATTTATCATAAATCCAAGCAGCGATCGCCTCACTAGTTGGTGACTCTAAACCCAGAGATTCATTTAAATAATAGTGATCTAAATAATTCTCCAGCAAGGGTTGGAGATATTTTTTGATTTCTGAATAGTCCATAACCATACCCTGTTTAGCACCTTCTGTTACTAATCTATCACCAGCTACATAAACAACTCCACGCCAACTATGTCCATGCAGCCGAGAACATTTACCATCATGGTAAGGCAATTTATGTGCTGCTTCAAAGCGGAATTCCTTAGCTAGTAGCCACTGCTGATTAGTCATTGTACTCCGATATACTTGTGTGTTTGTAAAGATAGTCTATAGTCAGGTTTTTGTTGTAATATCTGGAAAATCAGCGGTAGTGATTTCGACGAACTGTTCCACTCAGGTTGTAAGTAGACAAGCAAATTAGGGTGAGTAGATAGATATTTTTCGTAAAAATCAAGTTCTCTACCAGTTTCTATGATTATCTTAACTTCATTAGCTCGACTCCAAAACTGACTTTGCACTGGATATTTAGCGTTAAGATGTTCCTTGGGAGATAGAGTAATCCAGGCTGCGGGGGAAACTTGTTGCCAAAAAGAGCCTGATGTTTCAATGCTAACCAACTTATCTGCAACTAACAAAGCTTGTACTAATTCCGGTAAATGCTTATGAATAAATGGTTCTCCACCAGTTATTACCACTCTGGGAGATTTTATTTCCCCTAGAAGTTCAGCAATAGGACGTTCGATTCGGGGTAAATTTGCTCTTGGGTCAGCATAACCCGTATCACACCAAGGACAAGCAACTGGACAACCAGATAAGCGAATAAAGTCTACTAAGCAACCAGTCCAGTACCCTTCTCCCTGAACTGTACTTTGAAAAGTTTCATGAATTGGTAGCTTGATTTCTGAAAACGACATTTTTTAAATCCATAACCTCTTTGACTACCAGCTTGCCATAGAAAAAGTAAAAATCTGTAGGACTTACGCAAGAGTTGTAGGGTGCGTCAGATATCAACAATCTGTTTATTTGCAGAATTTACGCAGTCTGACGCACCCTACCAATGTGCCAATTGCGTAAGTCATGCTCTTTTTATTGTATGGGATTTTTATGTAAAATTTATACTTTACTTAAGTAAATATTGCTGGATTTAAGAATAATTAATCAGATAAGATTTTGATAAAAATCAACAATTTAGAAATTATTAAAAAAGAGAAACATCAAGATGAAATTCTTACACGACAAGGGTAGAAAGAAGTAAATTCATCTTTCACCATTACCTTGTTTCTGCCTTGATGTTTCCTACTGTGCTAGATTTGAACAATATACATTTTTTTATTTGAAGGGGAAGTATTAGAATTATCAATTTTTATGTAATAAAAACTACGTGGATTATAAATCAATCTATCTTAGGTGTGGTTTTCTGAGCATTTGTGGCACTTTCGAGTAATCATAAGGGACTTCCAAATAAAAAAATACTCAACCACCTAACGCAAAAATCTCTCAAACCCTTATTCCTCTGTGTCCTCTGCGCCTCTGTGGTTCGTTAATCAGGATAATTTATTTCTTGGAAGTCCCTAAAGAAAAAATTAATTTTTTTTGAACAATAAATAAATAAGATCCCCGACTTCTCTAAGAAGTCGGGGATCTGAGTTTTGCAATGTTCAAAAATCAAATATGATGGCTATATATTTTAACAAAACAAAAAAATGCAAATTATACAGAGTCTTCATACTGCTATTCTAGTCACTGATTTAGAACAGGCTGAATATTTTTATAGTCAGGTATTAGGACTAAAAAAAGTAGAACGCCCTCTAAAATACCCCGGTGTCTGGTATCAAATCGGTAATTATCAACTTCATCTCATAGTTGCGCCTGCTGTACCAACCGATAAGCAACAGGAAAAATGGGGACAGAATCCTCATATTGCTTTTGCTGTGGTTGATTTGCAGGTTGTGAAAGATGAGTTAATCGCTAAAAATTATCCTTTTCAGGCTAGTGCTTCTGGTCGCGCGGCGATTTTTATTAAAGATCCAGATAGAAATATTATTGAACTTAGTCAACAATGAGATTATTCTCCATGACAAAAGTTAAAATGGGTAGATTGTGAAAAGATAAATAGCAAATGTTTTGGGCTGATAAAATCGCTGCTGATGCAGTAGGCTACCAGGTAGTTAATGATTCTAAGACTCCATCAGGACGGGTACACGTTGGGTCTTTGCGGGGTGTGGTTATCCATGATGTGATTTACCGGGCATTGAAACACGCAGGTAAACCTGTCAAGTTCTTGTATGGTGTGGATGACTATGACGCACTGGATACAGTTCCAAAATACTTAGATCAGGAAAAGTTTTCTCCTTATTTGGGCTTTCCGCTGTGTAATGTGCCTTCTCCTGGTGATGATGCTAGTGATTATGCTAAATATTTCATTGGTGAATTTTTTGAAGTTTTCGAGTATTTAGGAATTAAACCAGAAACTTATTTTCTCCGCGATTTATATCGTTCTGGAAAACTTAATTCCTATATTGACACTTTCTTAAAAAATGCCCATTTGGTGAGAGAAGCTTATAAGGAAGTAAGCAAAGCTGACCGTCCAAATAACTGGTATCCTTTTCAAGTTATTTGTGAAAATTGCGGTAAGATTGCCACAACTGTCACGACAGATTATAACGGTTCAGAAGTATTTTACACCTGCAAACCTGATGCAACTGACTATGTAAAAGGTTGTGGACATTCTGGTTGGGTTTCTCCTTTTAATGGTAATGGTAAATTACCTTGGAAAGTTGAATGGGTGGCTAAGTGGGATGTGTTGGGTGTAACTATTGAAATGGCTGGAAAGGATCATTCTCAAAAAGGTGGTTCTCGTGATGTTGCTAATGCGATTAGTCGCAAGGTTTTACAAAAGCAACCTCCTTTTCATTCTCCCTATGAATTTATTCTGGTAAATGGGACAAAGATGAGTTCTTCTAAGGGAGTTGGTTCGAGTGCTGAAGAAATTGCGGCTTTACTTCCACCGGAATTACTGCGCTTTTTAATGTTGCGAACTCAGCCAAGAACTGTCATTAATTTTGCGCCAAATTATGAAACTACTACTCGTTTATTTAGAGATTACGATACTTTAATTAACAAGTATTCTAAATCTCCTGAATTAACGGAGGAATTAATGCCGTTATTTTACGCCCAACTAGGGGATGAAGTTAAAACTTTCCAACCTTTTGATTTTAGTACGTTAATTTCTTTGTTGCAAGTTCCGCGTTTAAATATTCAAGATGAGGTTGTCCAACGTAGTCCACAGCCTTTAACTGAGTATGATCAGGAAATTATTAATCAAAGAATTGCTGCTGCACAATTGTGGTTACAAGATTATGCAGATGAGGAAGAAAAGTTAGTTCTGTATTTGGAACAAGTTCCTGATAAAGCTAATGATTTGAACTCTGAACAGGTTGCTTATTTGCAAAAGTTGATGGAGAATTTGCAAAATATTCCTAATTGGGAAGCTGAGGCATTGCAAACTATCATTTTCTCGACTACTAAGGAGTTAGGGATTCAACAACCAATTGCTTTTAAGGCTTTGTATCTATCTTTCTTGAATAAAGAAAAGGGTCCAAAAGCTGGTGGTTTGTTGTCTTATTTGGAGAAATATTTTGTGATTTCGAGGTTACAAGATGTTGTGGCTTTGAATGCAGGTAAGGAAAAACTAGAAGTTTCTTAATTCCTTGTTCCCTGTCTCTGACAGGGAATACGGTTAATGAGGCTCTGCCTCATATTAATGTTAGCATAAGGCAGAGCCTTTTGATTGCATTCCCAGGTAGAACCTGGGAACGAGGGAACGAGGAATAATATAACAACTATTAAATCCCTCAACGAAATTCTTTGATTGCTTCTAAGGGGGAAGATAACAAAAGACAACGATTCAATAAAGATAAATCTAATTTTGGCAACAATTCACTATTATTAACTTTCTCATATTCTTCTTGTCGCAAACAGTAAATTTCCAGCATTCCATCTTCCCAAAACCAAACTTCGGGAACTTGCATTAATTTATATTTCTTCAGTTTGATAGGACTACCACTAGTAATAACAATTTCAATACATAAATCTGGTCTAGGTTTATCAGTTTGAAAACAATAAGATAAATCGGCTTGATACTCAACTATACCAGGAACAATTTGCGAATAGCTACCACTGGGGAAAAATTCAATTTCCTCTATTTCAAAGTGTTTGGTTAGTAGTGCAGCCATTAAACTACTAATTGCTTCATGTGGTTTACTGATAGTCACGATTTCTAAAACTCCTTCACAATAAAATAAACGCACTCCTGGTACATTTTCAAATGCTTTTTGAATTGCTTGGAACTTTTCCCAACTTACTCCAGGACGGTAGAATCGTTGTTCTTCTTCTACTAAATTAAGAGCATTTTCTAAAGTTTGAGTCATGATATCTCTCCCTTTTACTATTGATAAGGTTGATGTTATAGCGGTAATCACGCTTGGTGCAATATAATCGAGGGCGCAGGCCCTGCGCCCCTACAGGCTTTACGATTTGCTGACTGTATCTTAATTCAAGTGCATACTGCTATATTTTTAGCAATCAGCTATCAAAAAAAGACGGAAATATCAATCTATGATAGCTGAATAGTTTGGTGATTTCAGCGTTTGGCTAGTTGTGGAGTTTTTCCTTTTAAGCCAAGCATTAATTTCAGGGCGAATATTTTCACTATGGGAACTCTTTGCATAATCCACAAACCCAAACGGCGAATTATTACCACTGGTAAGAAGTTGTTAGAAAAAACTCGATCTAATAAGTCGGTGAAACCTAAAATTGCAAGGTTTTCTTTTTTTCTCCAGCTTTCATATTGCTTGAGTATGGAAATATTACCAATATCTTGACGCTTTTGATGGGCGGTTTGGATGATTTCGGCTAATGCGGCTGCGTCCCGAATTCCTAAGTTTAAACCTTGTCCACCAACGGGATGACAGTTATGGGCGGCATCACCTATTAATGCTAATCTGGGGAGAACATAGCGATCGCTCTGCATTAACTGTACCTGAAAAATAAACCTGTCTCCCAATAATTCCAATTTCCCCATTTGCTGACCATAGCGTTTAGTTAGTTCCGCTAAAAATTCCTCATCATTCAACGCACACAAAGCTTTTGCTTCTTCATGGGGTGCAGTCCAAACAATGCGACAACGGTTTCCCGGTAAGGGTAAAATGGCAAAGGGACCACTAGACCAAAATTTTTCGTAAGCGGTGTTATTGTGAGATTTTTCTGGTTTCACAAAGGCCACAATACATGATTGCCAATATTTCCAACCTTTGGTTTTAATGCCCGCAGCTTGACGAATGGGAGATTTTGAACCATCAGCAGCGACTAACAATTTACTGCGAATTATCCGATTTTCGTCGCCAATTTTGATATTAATAGTAACTATATCTCTTTCGTTTTGTGTACTTACTACTTCCGCTGGACACAAGATGGTTACATTTGCACAACTTTGAACAAATTCCTGTAAAGGTGCTAACAGCGCATAGTGTTCTGCTACATAACCTAATTCTGATGTCCCTAAATCATCGGTTTGGAAGTTCACCACATCAGGATAATCAGCATCGGAGAGACGCACTTGGTTATATTTAGCAATGTTGGGGAGAATTTTGTCCCATAAACCAATTCCTTGGAAAATTTGGGCGGACAGTAGATGTACAGCATAAGCCTGTCCTTTAGCCACTGCGGCTGATGCAACTCTAGCTTCAATGAGGAGAATTTTTAAACCAGAATCTTTTAAAGCTGCGGCTAGGGTTAAGCCGACAATGCCACCACCGACTATGACCAAATCATAATCATATCCCCAGTAGGTTTCTGTGGGGGCGTGGGGGGATGAAAGGGTAGGAGTAAGCGGGGAGATGGACATTGTGAAGATAAATTACATAGTTTTAATTATTATTGTGACGCGATCGCCACTGATGATCAACATAAATAAAGGAAACGATCACAGATTAAGTAGGTGAACACAATAAAACCAAACTGTGTAAAGAAACGTAAAATCGCCCAAACCCTCTTCACTCTTGCCTCTTGCCTCTTGCCTTTTGCCTTGCCATAACGACAATTTTCAACGCCAACCTACTTACACAGATTACACAAATTGTTGCGTTTTGTTGGTTTTAAGTGTGAACAGTATTGGTTTACTACCTGATTGACTTTTTGAGTTGATCACTTTGTCCTGCTGTTACAGATTCGATAGTGAGATTGATGTTATTTTGTTTTTGCACAAATTCTTTTATCCCCATCGCCATACAAATTATGACACTCAATTTATATTTACTGCGGCATGGCGAAACTACTTTTAGTCAAAGTGGTAATTTCTGTGGTGAAACTGATGCAGATTTGACAAAAGAAGGGATGCAAATGGCATCTAGTTTTGCTGATGTATATCAAAAATTGGACTGGTCAGCGGTTTATGTTAGTCCAATGAAACGCGCTATTTCCACTGCCAAGCCATTTTGTGATGCTACTGGTATGAAGATGCAGGTGCGGGAAGGACTTAGAGAAGGTAGTTATGGACAATGGGAAACTAAGAGTAAATCGTTTGCTCAAGAAAATTACTCAGAAAACTATGTAAAATGGTTGACAGAACCGGCTTGGAATGCACCCATTGGTGGAGAAACTGCGGTAGATATTGCTAACCGTTCTATGCCTGTAATTGCGGAAATTCAAGAAAAACATTCCCAAGGTAATGTTTTAGTCGTTTCCCATAAAGCCACGATTCGGATTATGCTTTGCAGTTTACTGGGGATTGATTTGGGACGGTATCGTTATCGGGTAAATATTTTGGTCGCTTCAGTAAGTATGGTGAAATTTGACGTGAATGGTCCTTTGTTGGAAATATTAGGAGACCGACATCATCTACCTGATCATATTCGCTCTCGTGCCGGAACATAAACATAATATAGCAGGAGTCAGGAGTAGAAACCTGTTTTGGACGGAGTTTCACCTACGGTACGTTAACACGAACAATTCATGTCCTAACTACCTTGACCGTTGCTATAAATCAAAACTTTTTAAATTTTAAACACCTTCTTATTCACCCTTAAGCCAAAATATTTCCATTAACTCTACTTTAGGTAGTAGCAATATTTCTTGAGGCTGAGTAATCTTAAACTTATTAATGCCTGAAAAACGTGTAAGTACCCTGGAGATCATTTCAGGGTCTTTTTTTATGGCAAGCAGGAGGCAGGGGTAGAGAGTAGGGAAAAAGAATTATTCTTATTACCTATTACCCATTACCCATTACCCATTACCCATTACCCATTACCCATTACCTATTTTCGAGCAAAATGTTTTTCCATGATTTCTAAAATCATGGGTGCAGCGACACTACCACCACCACCACCGGAATGTTCAGCAAAGGCAACCACTAAAATTTCTGGCTTATCCGCAGGTGCATAAGCGCCAAACCAAGCGTGATTTTCTTTAACCCCTCCTCTCCAAGCTTCAGCAGTACCACTTTTGCCAGCTACCAGAGGAAGATTGGGGACATTTAGTACCTTACCTGTACCTTCACTAACTACCTTCCGCAATCCTTCCCGGAGAACTTTGACCGTTGTGGGTTTGAGATTTAATGATTCTCTCCAGCTTTTAGCTTCTTCATTATCCTTCAATAAATGGGGTTGGACTAGATAGCCACCATTGGCAGGTACAGCAAACATCACAGCGGTTTGTAAAGGAGTAGCTTGTAAAGCCCCTTGGCCAATGGACATATTTATAGTATCACCCACAGTCCAATCTCTTTTCCATACCTTGTGTTTCCAAGTTTCATCGGGAACTAAACCTTTAGCTTCTTGTGTAGTAAAGTCAAAACCAGTTTTTCGACCAAATCCATATTTACGAGTCCATTCAATCAATGTTGGTCCACCAACTTTCTTAGCAATTTGATAAAAGAAAGTATCGCTACTCCACTGCATCGCCCCGACAAAACCTAAAGGACCAAAACCAGCGTGATTCCATTCACCAAACCTAGTTCCACCAATAGTTAAAGAACCGTAGGTTTGTAATACTGTATCAGGAGAAAATTTACCTGATTCTAGTGCAGCCGTTGTGGTGACAATTTTAAATGTACTGGCTGGAGGAAAGGCGCTAATGGCCCGATTAACTAAAGGATGACCAGAACCTTGAACGGTTTCCCAATCTTTTTGAGAAAGTTTTTGTTTAGAAAAAATATTGGGGTCAAAGGTGGGATGAGACACCATTGCTAAGACAGCCCCATTTTTGGGGTCAATTGCGACTATTGCGCCATTGCGTTTACCTAAAGCTTTTTCTGCGGCAATTTGCATATCTAAATCTATAGTTAAGTGCAAATCATTACCAGCTTTTGCTTGCTTACTTCCCAATACGCGTAAAGGACTACCACTACCATCTACTTCTACCTGCTGACCGCCCCATTCACCTCTTAACAATTTTTCATAAGCTTTTTCTGCCCCCATTTGACCCATAACATCTCCCAATCGGTAGCCTTCAGCTTTCCTTTTTTGCAACTGTTCAGCAGTAACTTCACGGGTATATCCAAGTATGTGAGCCAACTCTTGACCATAAGGGTAATAACGCACAGCTTCCGTATTTATTTCTACTCCGGGTAGTTCATTTTCATACTCCTTTAATGCTGTTACCTGTGCTTCGTTTAAATTTCGAGCAATGCGAATTAGTGATGAAGGATTGACAGCAGATTGTTCAAGTATTTTCTCGATATCTGTTTGGGGAGTGTCGAGAATTTTGGCTAAACGTGGACCAACTACCGACCAAGATGCTTTGGTATGTGCCATTGGCCATAAATACACAGATCGGGGATAACGGGTGCTGGCTAATAATTTACCATTTCTATCAAAAATATTACCTCTTTCTGGTTGTTTGGGAATAATCCGAATGCGGTTGGATTCTGCCCGGATGCGGTGATTTTTTCCTTCGATAATTTGTAAATATATTAATCTAGCGCCAATTCCAGATAACATTAATAATGTGAATAGAATTACAAATGTGGATTGAACACCACGTCCAACTGTGCGTGTATTTTTTGTTATACTAAGTAATGATGGTAAAATAGCCATAGACCAAAATAATTTTTTGGGATAAATAGGTAACAGGTAACAACTGACAACGAACAAGATTAAATATCAGGGTATTCTACTGAAGATTATGGCTCGAACTGCGATGCAGAATCAAAGAGGTTTAAAACCACTACAGCCACTTGATGTTGAATTGCGTAATGTATTCAAGTTTTTCAACCAAGAACCCGCAGTACACGGAGTGGATTTGGATGTTAGACAGGGAGAGTTTTTTAGCATTTTAGGTCCCTCTGGTTGTGGAAAGACAACTACGCTCCGCTTGATTGCTGGATTTGAAAGGGTGGATGCTGGTAAGTTACTCATTCAAGGTCAGTTAATGACTGATGTTCCTCCTTATCGGCGACCTGTGAATACTGTATTTCAAAGTTATGCTTTATTTAACCACTTGAATGTGTGGGAAAATATTGCTTTTGGATTGCGATTGAAAAAAATATCCAAATCGGAAATTGCTAGTCGCGTTACAGATGCTTTAAAGCTAGTAAAAATGGAAAGTTTGCGATCGCGTCTTCCTAGTCAACTCTCCGGTGGTCAACAACAGCGGGTAGCCTTAGCCAGGGCTTTGGTTAATCGTCCCGCAGTTATTCTCCTCGATGAACCTTTGGGAGCATTAGACTTAAAACTTCGCAAGGAGATGCAGGTTGAGTTATCCAATCTTCACAAGGATTTAGGGTTAACTTTTGTGATGGTGACACATGATCAGGAAGAAGCATTATGTTTATCTGATCGCATTGCGGTGATGAATCAAGGCAAAATAGAACAAATTGGTACTCCTAGCGAGATTTACGAACGTCCTCAAACACCTTTTGTGGCTGACTTCATTGGTGATACTAATCTATTTAGCGGTGAAATTGTGGAAGTAGATGCAGAATCTATGAAAATTTCTACTAAAACCGGATTAACGATGATTGTTAGTCGTCACGAACAAACTCCCCTAGAAATAGCTCAAAGTGTTGTTGTTAGTGTCCGTCCTGAAAAAATTCAACTTTCCCTTTATCCCACTAATATACTCACAAATTGTTTTGAGGGACGGCTAATTAATGTCATGTATTTAGGGACTCATGTTAATTATGTTGTGGAATTAATCAATGGTGTTCACCTCAATGTTTTACAACCTAATACTTATGCTAGTTTACCAGATAGGAATACACCCATTTATGCTTGGTGGGAAAAATTTGACTGTTTAGCTATTAGTCAAGATGTAAATTAAATGACTAACAGACGTAATTTTCTCAAAAAAACGGCGGCATTTTCTACCTTATCTTTAGGTAGTTGTGGTTGGCGACTAGCTAATGTGGGGTCAAACTATATTAGCTCTAATCAAAGTGGCAAACTATATATTTATACCTGGACTCAATATACAGATAAAGAATTAATAACTACCTTCACGACCCAAACAGGTGTGAAAGTAATAGCAGATGTATATGAATCCAATGATGTCATGTTAGCTAAGTTGCAAGCCGGAGGTGGTGGTACTTATAGCATTATTTACCCCTCTGACTATATGGTACAAAAGATGGCGGAAAAAGGGTTATTGATGGAAATAGATCATAGCCGTTTAATTGGCTTAGATAATTTATTTCCCCAATTTAATAATCCTACTTATGACCCGAATAATCGTTATAGTCTTCCTTTTAATTGGGGAACAACGGGTTTATTATACAACTCAGAACAACTGGTAAATGCCCCAGAAGATTGGGAGTATCTTTGGCAAAATCAAGATAAACTCAATAAACGATTTACCTTACTCAATGATGTGCGAGAGGTAATGGGTGCAACATTACGGATGTTGGGCTATTCCTATAATTCCCAAAATGAAAATGAGGTTAAACAAGCATATCAGAAATTGCAGATATTAAAACCTGCGATCGCCGCTTTTGATACTGACGCTTGGCAAAATAAGATTCTGGCGGGAGATTTAGCGATAGCTATGTGTTATTCTGCTGATGCCGTCAAAATTTCTCAAGAAAACCCCAAGCTCAAATTTGTAATTCCTCGTAGTGGTTCTTCATTATGGACTGATACCATCGTCATTCCCAAATCTAATCCGAATATAGCTGGTGCTTATGCCTGGATTAACTTAATTTTGCAACCAGAAGTAGCAGCGAAAATTTCCGAACGTTTATATATTTCTACTCCTAATCGGGCAGGATTTGAAAATTTACCAAAAGCAATTCAAGAGAATACTAATTTATTTCCTCCTGAATCACTTTTAGCAAAGTGTGAACGTCTAACTCCTTTAGGAAAATTTGAAGAGATTTATGAACGTTATTGGACTCAATTACTAACTTAAAAAATGATTAAGGAAGTAGGGGCGCAGGGACTGCGCCCATTCAGTAGTCAGAAGAAAAAAGAAGGAGTAAACTATTTTGCCGTATGGCTTTTACCGTAAATCTTAATATCTCATTCAAGTGCATACCGCTATATAATCACTAATTCGCAAATGGAATCTTCTAGCAACATCAAAAAAATCGAGAAATTACAACCTGATTGGAAAAATTGGCTACCGACCTGGGGATTACTAACACCATCTGGTATTTGGTTATTAATGTTGCTAGTTTTGCCAACATTAATAATTTTTGAATTAAGTTTAGTCCCAGATATTCGACCAGGTGATTTAGTAAATCCCAGTGGATTAGGTAACTATATTCGCATTTTTGAATCACTTTATTTAAAAGTAATATTTAATTCACTTTTTTTGGCATTTGGAACTACTATTATGACCTTGATTTTAGGCTTTCCCGTTGCTTATTGGATTGCTTTGACAGCACCAAAACGGTGGCAAAATTTGTTATTATTAGCCTTTGTTTTGCCTTTATGGACTTCTTCCTTATTGCGTTCTTACGCATGGATTACAATTTTACGTCCTACCGGATTATTAAATAGTATATTAGCCAGTTTTAGTTTACCTGCTGTGAATATTTTGAACAGTAACTCAGCAGTATTAATTGGCATGAGTTACAGCTTGTTACCTTATATGGTGTTAATTTTATATGCTTCTTTGGAAAAGTTAGATAAGCAGCTATTAGAAGCTGCTGCTGATTTGGGTGCAAATCCAGTGCAAACCTTTTGGAAAGTGACTGTACCTCAAGTTTTACCAGGAATCACTGCTGGTTCGCTGCTAGTTTTTATTACTGGGTTAGGGGATTTTATAGACCCAGAATTACTGGGTGGTGCTTCGAGTATGACCGCTGCGCGGTTAGTTTATAATCAGTTTCTGGGCGCTAGTCAAAATTGGGGTTTCGGTTCAGCATTGAGTATGGCATTAATTTTGATGGTGAGTATTGCCATTTCTTTTGTAATTAAATTTGATCAAACTAAATAATTGTTGACTTTACAAATTTTATGAAATTAAACCTAATAAACTAATAATTATGTTATTAAATAACCGCTATCGAATATTAAGAACTTTGGGGAGTGGTGGATTTGGCGAAACTTATTTAGCTGAAGATACCCAAATGCCATCTCAACATCGTTGTGTAATAAAGCAGTTAAAACCGATTCAAAATAATACCCAAATTTATCAATTAGTCCAAGAGCGTTTCCAACGAGAAGCCGCAATTTTAGAACAACTTGGTTCTACATCTAATCAAATTCCTAGTTTATATGCTTATTTTCAATTTAATGATCAATTTTATTTAGTTCAGGAATTAATTGAGGGTGATACTGTTACAGAAAAAATTCAACAATATGGACTACTTACGGAGATTGCTGTTAGAGAAATATTACTATCTTTGTTACCTGTTTTGGAATATGTTCATTCAAAACGTATTATTCACCGTGATATTAAACCCGATAATATAATTTTGCGTCATCATGATGGGAAACCAGTGCTAATTGATTTTGGTGCTGTACGTGAATCAATGGGGACAGTAGTTAATTTACAAGGAAATCCCACTAGCTCAATTATAATTGGTACACCTGGATTTATGCCGAGTGAACAAGCATCTGGTAGACCAGTTTATTCCAGTGATTTGTATAGTTTAGGATTAACAGCGATTTATTTATTAACAGGCAAAATACCTCAAGAATTACCAACTGAACCAACTATGGGTAACATTTTGTGGCGACATTTTGCACCCCATTTGAATGTTGATTTTGGGGATATTTTAGATAAAGCTATAGCTTATCATCCTAGAGAACGCTTCACTGCTGCTAGAGATATGTTAGAAGCTTTGGAAACGCTCTCAAATCCCGTAGCACCTGCTTTTGTAGCAAAACCTACGGTTATTGCAGCACCATCTCCTTTATTACTTGAAAATACAATTGCAGTAAGTCCAGGTAATGACGTACAAAATTCTCATCAAACTAATCAAAATACCGCTAGAGGTGGAATAATTCTTGCTAGTGTAATTGCCAGTGGTTTAATTGGTGCTTCTATTATTGTTGGGTTTGCTATTAATAAATCACCCTTACCTATTGAATCATCAAATAATAAAAATACATCAGTATCTTCCTCTGCAAGTCAAGAAAATCAGAAAACATTATTATCTAAAAATCCCGAAAGTTCTTTACCTCAATTTTCTGCTAAAACAGAAACTAAAAATCAACAATTATCAGACTCATCTACACTAAATAATTCTATTTATTTTGTTGCTGATTCTGCTTTTCCAGATTTACAAACTGCAACCAAGCAATCTGACAATTTACAAGTAAAGGGTTATTCTCAAGCGGGAATATTCTGGATACCAGATTATCCTAATCTATCAGGTAAACCTTTATATCAAGTATATGCTAATCGGTTTAATGATATCACAAACTGCATCAACTTCTTAAAAACCTATGGGAAAGTTAATTCAGATTCTTATTGTGTACTTGCTAGTAAAGATGCAAATACATCACCTAATCGGGTATTTTTCAAAGAAATTTCTAATGTCTCCATCTCTAATACATCACCGAGAAATACCACGAATACAAATATCAAGAATTATTTTTGGATTTCTCAAAGACGAGTTACCGAAGCAGATTTAGTAGGTAAAGATGGTTATGAATTAGATATTATGCGAAATACAGTTTTTGCTGTTAAGGGTCGCAGGTTTGATACTCCTGGGTTACAAGAATATTTTAATCAACAGCCTTGGTATAATCCCCGATATTCACCAAAACAATTTCCCATTAATTTGCTATCAAAATTCCCATATTATCCTACTTAAGTAAGGTTTTTTGGTTCGATTTTAAATATCTATCTTGCGATAGATGCCAGAATTTTTGTATACTTGATAATGTTTACCCGTTATATACTTACTGGAAATCTCCATATCTAAAGGAAATTAAAATGCTAAAAGTTCTTTGTGTTGCTTTATTTACAAGTGTTTTAACCAGTGCTAACGTATTAATGCTTAGTTCTGTAACAATAAAACCTGCTTATAGTCAAAATAATGCTACTATCAATTACTTCAAACAAGGCTATCAAAGAGCTTATGCTGGCTGGTCAAACTTTAACAGTGAGGAGAGAGCAATGGATAAGAGAATTGAACTTGCTTTGACAAATGCAGGTATGAGAAGCATTCCTGTCACAGACCAAAATCTGATATGGATGATCCAGCAAATAAATGCCAGTCCTGATCTTTATACGGCAGGATTTATAGCAGGTCGGATGAGTGTGTTAGCCCAGGCAACCCAAACATTTGATCAGACAGATAGCTTATTAGCAAATCTTCCGCCAAATCTAACAACTCAATCTCATCAATCGTTTCATTACTAGAACTGCGATCGCTCCCTACAACCCCAACACCACCTACTAACAAATCCTTAGCAGCAAAAATTCTCTTATTCTCTGTTAATTGACTCAAACAATATTCTAAACCTTCAATAATTTCTGAAACAGATTTATCCTGTAACTTTTCCCGTACCTTTACCGCAACCGCATCATCACTTTCTAAAAAAGTTGTCATCTTTTCTATATAAGTTGGTTCATCATTATCATCTCCCCAAGTATCTAACCAATCACCCTCAACATCATCACAATACAAATAGGTTGCATCTAGCCCATATTTCATGATATCATTCTCTAATTGACGGGCTGTTTCTATATGTTGTAAAAAATTATCTAATTTCTCTTGACTGTTAATTGGTTCTTGGTTAACCATAATTACTCACTTCATTAAATTTCCTATTGATAAGAATAAACAATATTCATATTCCCCAAAAATAAAATAACAATTGTCAACACTGCAACCAGACTAGCAAAAAACTTAGTTCGTCGAGAATAAATAAATCCTTTGTAATTGATTTCTTTAATCCTGTTCATCCTTCAATCCTGGACATCCTGATTCAGACAATTTTCCTACCTGATTACCAGTTGTAGAAAAATCATATTTCCCACAACTGGCATAACTTACCAATCCCTAACCTTATCTATGACTATCAAGTAAACCATGACGGGAAAAAATACCCTTCAATTTCAAATTAGTGAAGACATTTATAGAATTTACTAATTCTCGTTGTTCAGAACTTAAATCTAATGCTGCCAAAGCTTGATCAATATTATCACCATTGTGTAATTCGTGAGCAAGCAAATCACGTTGAGATAAATCTAAAATTGCCGCAATTTCTTTATTCCGACGCTGACGAATCCCTTGTAGTGCTTGATTTTCTTGGGGAGTAAAATCATATTCAGATAATTTAATATTATCGCTAATTTCTCCAGAGTTGGTGAATAAGTGACTAGCACGAGCCAAAGGAACTTCCCAGGAGAAAAAGGTAATGGCAAAAATAAGAGCCAAAGTCAATAACCGTTGTGTTAATTTATTAATCATGTTGATTTTGAGGTTAATAACAGCTTAAGTTAAATTCTAACTAGGGAAAGAGTAGCCTAGACAATTTTCCTATTTCCGGGTGCGACTTGCCAAAGAGAAACAAGCATTAATCAGCACTTATTTAATAGAACAAACTTACTAGTCATTAAATGGCATAAATCCTGAGTTCAAGACAGTGACAAAGAAATCAGGCTATTTCTATATTTAAGGTGAGCTAAAGTAGATAATGTTTTCTCTATGACTAAATTCAGAAATTGATCATCAGGATAATTATTTTGCTAATAGATTGTAAAAAAATGTAAAGCCTGTATATTTAAATTAGACGATACATATTTTTGTCTGTTCATTATAAATTAGAAGTTTCAAAATTAATATCATACACATAGAGTTTTAACTATTCATTCCGTCAACTTGTTATCAGCCATGACACTACCTGAGCCTCAAACCGATATTAAAGACATTTACCCGTCACCTCCCAAGTCAAATCGGTGGCTGCGCTTACTATTAGCTGCATTGTTATTAATTGGGGGTGTCAGCGGGATAGCATGGAAATTGCTACATCCTGAAAAACCAAATCCAGCAGCGGCTAATGCTCCACCTCCGGGGGTTAAGGTTAAACTATCCCCAGTGCAAACAGGTACAGTTGAAGATAGTACGGAATATATAGCCATTCTGGAATCGCGGCGTTCAGTCAACCTCCAACCGAGAATTCAAGGTCAGGTTTCGCAAATATTCGTGAAATCAGGAGATCCAGTTTCCTCCGGGACTGCGATTCTGCAAATAGATTCTCGACAACAACAAGCCGCAGTTAGTAGTTTATCCGCTGCTGGTCAAGGCTCGCAAGCGCAACTAGAAAATGTTCGCGCTACTCTGAAATCTTTGCAAGCAGAACGCCTAGCAAATATTGCTAATATGCGCTTAAGTCAACAAGATTATAAGCGCTATTCTGAATTAGCTGCACAAGGGGCTGTATCTCGTCAGACTCAAGATTTATATGCTAACAAACTAGCGACGGCAAAAGCCCAACTAGGGGCGATAGATTCCCGTATTCAAGCTCAAATAGCTACCATATCCCAGGTAGAAAAATCCTTACAACAATCTGATGCCAATATTAAACAACAACAAGTTCAACTTCAGTATTATAAAATAACTGCTCCTTTTGCGGGAACTGTGGGTGATGTTCCCGTTAAAGTAGGGGATTTTGTGAATACTTCCACACCATTAGCAACTATTACCCAAAACCGACCTTTAGACGTTAAAATTCCGGTGCCATTGGAAAAAGGTACACAATTACGTCCAGGATTGCCAGTGGAATTAATTAACGCCCAAGGTAAAATTATTGGCAATAGTAGTATATTCTTTATTTCTCCCAATATTACTAATAACTCTCAATCAATATTAGTTAAAGCACTTTATAACAATGATAATGGGCAAGTACGAGCAGATCAATTAATTCGGGCTAAAGTGATTTGGAATCAACGTTCTGGAGTGCTAATTCCCACAACAGCAATATCTCGAATCGCTGGAGAAACCTTTGTATTTGTAGCCGAAACTGGAAAATCTCCTCAAGATGGTTCTCAATTAATAGCTAAACAAAAACAGGTGAAGTTAGGCAATATTAAAGGGAATGATTATCAAGTAATTGAGGGATTACAACGGGATGAAAAATTGATAATTTCAGGAATACAAAACCTCAGAGATGGACTGCCAATAATTCCTGAAAATGAAGAAACAGGGAATAGTGAAAAGAAGTAATCACCAATTACCAATAGGACTCACGCAAAATATCTCTCAAACCCTCATTTCTCTGTGTCCTCTGTGCCTCTGTGGTTCGTTATTCCGTAAATCTTAATCAATCACCAATTACCAATTTATGTTTGTTAACTTCTTTATTAAACGACCTGTATTTACCAGCGTCTGCGCTATTATTATTTTACTTGTTGGTGCAATCAGTATTCCCACATTGCCTACAGCCCAGTATCCAGAGATTAGTCCTACGCAGATTATCGTCAATTCTAATTATGTTGGCGCTAGTGCGGAAATTGTTGAAAGTACCGTCACGACGATTTTAGAACGGCAAATTAACGGTGTCGAAGGCATTAAATACATGACTTCGAGCAGTAGTAATGATGGTAGTAGTACGATTACTGTCACATTTGATGCTTCACGGGATAAGGATATTGCCGCCGTTGATGTGCAAAACCGCGTCACCTCGGCTGAACCCCAGTTACCAGAAGCGGTGAAGCAAACAGGAGTGACTGTGAGTAAACAGTCTAACAATATTCTGTTAGCGATCGGTTTGTTTAGTGATAATAAAGCCTTAAATAATGTCTTTTTAAGTAATTATGCAGATTTATATTTAGTAGATGCCCTGAAGCGGATTAAAGGTGTCAGTGAGGCGCGGATTTTTGGTGAACGTCGCTATGCAATGCGCCTATGGCTTGACCCGAATAAATTGGCTAGTCGGAATCTAACTACTGATGATGTGATTAATGCCCTGAAGGAACAAAATTTACAGGTAGGTGCGGGACAAATTGGACAACAGCCAGCCGTTGATGGTCAGATGTATCAAATTGACTTGAGGGCAGTTAGTAGGCTGACGGAAGTTGAGGAATTTGACAATGTGGTAATTAAAACTGCTGGTGACGGTAGTTTGATTAAGTTGAAAGATGTGGGAAGGGCGGAATTGGGAGCGCAAAACTATAGCTCATTTCTGCGGTTTAAGGGGAATGAGGGTGTGGGAATGGGGATATTTCCGGCACCGGGAAGTAATGTTTTGGACGTGGCTAATTTAATCAAAAAGGAAATGGCGCGATTGTCGCAAAGCTTTCCGCCGGGGATGAAATATCAAGTGGCATTTGACACCACGACTATTGTAGAAGAATCTTTGGCAGAAGTGATAAAAACTCTTTTAGAGGCGATCGCTCTGGTAATTCTCGTCATCTTTATTTTCCTACAAGATTGGCGCACCACCTTAATTCCTGTGATCACTATTCCCCTATCCTTAGTTGGGACTTTTGCCTTCGTCAAAGCCTTTGGATTTTCCATCAACACCTTAACTATGTTCGGTTTAACCCTCGCAACGGGAATGGTAGTTGATGACGCGATTATTGTCGTAGAAAATATTTCTCGCTTAATTCAAGAAAAAGGAATGTCACCCCGACAAGCGGCTTCAGTCTCCATGCAAGAGCTATTTGGGGCTGTAATTGCGACTTCTTTAGTATTGATGGCGGTATTTGTACCTGTCGCCTTTTTCCCAGGTGCAACTGGACAAATTTACAAACAATTTGCCCTGACGATTGCCTTTTCTATCGCCATTTCCACATTTTTGGCTCTTACCCTCACCCCTTCTCTTTCTGCCTTATTGTTGCGGCGAAGACCCGCACCTAGAGGGATTTTTGGTTGGGTATTCGGTCGAATCAACTGGTTTTTAGAAGCCATGCGTTGGGGATACGAGCGCTCTTTAAGATTTTTAACGAGAATAAAAGCGATTATTCTCCTGTTATTTATCGGTTCATTAGGTTTCACCGCTTGGTTGTACATGACTGTACCCACCGCATTTCTCCCCGACGAAGACCAGCGTTATTTCATTACCATTATCCAAGGTCCAGAAGGTTCTTCACTCAAATACACCAGTAAAGTCATGAGTGAGGTAGAAGCAGAAATATTGAAATTACCAGAAGTTACAGGTACTTTTGCGATCGGTGGTTTTGGTTTTAGTGGTAGTACCGCTAACAGTGGCGTAATTTTCACAACTCTCAAATCCTGGGACGAACGAAAACAACCAAATCAATCAGTACAAGCGATTATTGGTAATTTAAGAAAAAGCTTTTCAGGAATTACCGAAGCTAGAGTTTTCCCCGTTAATCCCCCCGCAATTCGCGGTTTAGGTAGTTTTAGTGGGTTCCAATTTCAATTACAAGATATAGGGGGAACTAACAGCTTAAATTCCATGCTGCAAACTGTTGGTCAGTTTATGATGCAGGGAAATCAAACCCCCGGACTACAAGCTGTATTTAGTACCTTTACCGCCAACACACCGCAAATTTTAATTGAAGTTGACCGCAACAAAGCGAAATCTCTACAAGTTTCCATTGACGATATTTTTAAAACCCTGCAAACTTATTTGGGTTCAAGATATGTCAACGATTTTAATTTTCTTTCCCGCACATATCGGGTATATATCCAAGCAGATGCTCAGTTTCGTTCCAATCCTGATGATATTGGTTTATTAAATGTGCGTTCTGCAACTAATCAGATGATTCCTCTGAGTAGTTTGGTCAAATTAACTCCCACAACGGGAGCGCAAACTATTAATCATTACAACTTATTTCGTTCCATTGAAATTAACGGTTCTCCTGCTCCTGGTACTAGTTCTGGACAAGCAAATTTAGCTATGGAACAACTAGCTAAAAAGATATTACCCACAAGCATGGGATATGAATGGTCAGGTATTGCGGCTCAGGAAAAAGAATCCGGTGGACAAGCACCAATCATTTTTGGTTTAGGTTTACTTTTCGTCTTTTTAGTATTAGCTGCTCAGTATGAAAATTATGTTGATCCTTTAATTATTATGCTGGCTGTTCCTTTAGCTATTATGGGAGCTTTAGCATCACAATCATTAAGAGGTTTAAATAATGATGTATTTTGCCAAGTTGGGTTAGTCATGTTAATTGGTTTAGCCAGTAAAAACGCAATTTTAATTGTCGAATTTGCTAACCAGTTGCAAGAACAGCAAGGTTTATCAATTACCAAAGCAGCAGTAGAAGCAGCACAAGGTCGGTTACGTCCCATTCTCATGACTGCTTTTTCGACTTTGTTGGGAATTTTTCCCCTAGCAACTGCTACAGGTGCGGGTGCTGCGAGTCGTCAATCTTTAGGTACTGCTGTATTTGGGGGAATGTTTGTAGCGACTTTCTTGAGTTTGTTTATTGTGCCAATTCTCTATATCATCATTGGCAAAATTCGTCAGCGTTTGCAACCAGTTCATCATACTCCCCATTTAGAAGTGCGTGAAGAAGATCATGTTTCAATAAGATAGTATTCTCTCGTTCCTAGTCTAGAACACCGTAAGGGCGAAGCATTCGGGCGATAACCTATCGTTCAAACCATTGATTTTCTGTCCGTAAGGGCGAAGCATTCGGGCGATAACCTATCGTTCAAACCATTGATTTTCTGTCCGTAAGGGCGAAGCATTCGGGCGATAACCTATGGTTCAAACCATTGATTTTCTGTCCGAATGCTTCGCCCCTACTAATTGATAAGTAAGAAAAATATATCAGACCTATAAAGATTATGTTCTTTTATATTTCCCGACTTCAGGCTATCATCAAAATCATAAGCAAAGGTGATAGTCATGACCGAACAGATATTAGAAAAACAAATAGATCACAACGACGGAATTGATTTAGAAGCAGCTTTCCAAGAGTCTCATATACAAGAAATTTTGGATAAGTTAGACCAGGAGTTAGTCGGGTTAAAGTCCGTCAAAAACAAAATTAGAGAAATGGCGGCTTTGTTATTGGTTGACCGTATTCGCAAAATGGTTTAGAAGCCATAGAAATTCTCATGCAGGTCATGGAAAACCAAAGAGATGATTTGGTCGTTATTCTTGCTGGTTATAAAGACCAGATGGACAGATTTTTTCATAGCAATCCGGGGATGAATTCCCGCATTGGATTACATATTGAATTTAATGATTATGGTGTTGATAGTTTAATGACTATTGCCCAATCTATAGTCACAGCCCAAAACTATTGTTTTAGTCCAGAGGCTGAAAAAGCCTTCCGCGAATATTTAATTAAACGGAAGACGATGCCCCATTTTGCTAATGCTAGAAGTGTGCGTAATGCCATAGATAGAGCGCGTTTACGTCAAGCAAATCGGTTATTAAGTAGTGGCAAACTATTAAATAAGCAGGATTTAATTACCATTGAAGCAGTAGATATTCTCGCTAGTCGAGTATTTAGAGAAGGTGTTCCTGATTGCGAAACTGAAAGTTGATTAAATTCAGATTTTCAGATCCCCGACTTCTTGAAGAAGTCGGGGATCTTGTGATTTACTTTTCCTCTTTGCGCCTCTGCGTCTGGAACGTGAGACAAAAAAATGTGGTTCATTTACCCGAAAATCGCTGTAATTACAGCTTTTGCATATTGTGACTAAGAGGATCAAAATTTCTGGGAAATTTGGTGCTTTCATCATAATATGCACGATTTAAATTCGCGCCATACAACTTAGTATAATGCAGCCTAGCCCCTCGAAGATTTGCTTCAGTAAGATTAACACCGGATAAATTTGCTCTTGTTAAATTTGCCTTGGCTAAATTTGCTCTACTCAAATCTGCTCCCCAAAGTTTAGCTTTAGCTAAGTTAGCTTCACTTAAATCCGCTCCCCATAAATTAATCCCTGGCAAATAAGCATTAATTAGTTTAGCTCTGATTAGTTTCGCAGAAACAAAATATGTTTCGCCCGCAAGATAACGCCGTTTTAGTTCCTCAGCTTCCATATTTAACCTACTTGAGCCACAAAACCTCTATCCTAAGAATACTGCTTAAATTATTTGTTGGTGTTTTCTTTGCACAAAGATTTCTGCTTATACAAAATATAAATAGTATTATCAAGCACTAGTAAATTAATACTATTTGTGGAAGTGCAGCTATTTGACACATAAAAAACGCCTGAGTTTTTAACCCAAGCGTTCCCCGTATAACTTTCTACCAATTCACTACTATTGTAACATTTAAAACCTGCGACTCAAATAACAGAAAGTATAAGCAGCGCGAGGAAAATTGTAACAAATATAAAATGAAGTGGTATCACTCCTTGCATTCACTAAGAATATCTCTTTTAAAATCAAATGGCTAGTGTAGAGAGTGACACTTTCTTAACTGACACTAGTTAAAAATGAAGCATAGTAAATAGGAGTTAATCAAACACGGCTAAATAGTAAATATCGCAGCATTTCTGTATAAAGATGTCAGCGTTACTGTAATTATACTAAACACGGTTCAGACATGGACTTTTACAAAATTACGAAAAACCTCAAGTCGTCTCGTTCCCATACTCTGTATGGGAATGAATTCTAGAAGGCTCTGCCTTCAATGATATTAGAGGCAGAGCCTCATCAACTGCATTCCTAGTCAGAGACTAGGAACGAGATGTGGCAGGGATTTGAGGGAACACCAAAAAATAAATTACCCAATTTTGTGGGATGGGCATCCTGCCTGTCCTTGATGATTAGCGGGCAAGACTTGTACTGAGCTTGTCGATAGCGTAGCGTGGCGTTAGCCATAGTATGCCCGCACCACAAGAAATTTTTGGGTATTTTTTTAATTGGAAGTCCCTGAGCTTAGTTCCCTAACTCAACGGAAAATATGGCTAACGCCACGCTTCGCTATCAGGAATCAAACCGGATTCCTATATTAGGGTGATGTAAGTAGGTTGGCGTTGAAAATTGTCGTTATAGCAAGGCAAGAGGCAAGAGTAAAGAAGTTTTCAGCGATTTTACGTTTCTTTACACAGTTTGGTTTTATTGTGTTCACCTACTTAAATATGGGGGCAAGATTAAGGATAAGTAGTGAGACAGAATTAATTACACAATGTCATTGCGTAAGCGTTGCGTGGCGTTAGCCATATGGAACGAAGTGAAATGAAGCAATTCCAAGGGTTGTGATTGCTTCCCTTCGCTCGCAATGACTGTAAATATTTTTGTCCAATTACTTATTCCTGACGAAACAACAAGATAGAAATATTGATTTTCTTTGGATTTTTTGAGCTAAAATGGGAATACTGGGATTATCTCTGGCAGTAATTTTTCTAAATTATACATCTACACAACTCCAGCGAAAATGTCTCAAGATCCTCAACAATCACCTCAAATCCAAGAAGTAATTGGACTAAAAGCACAACACTTTGCTGATTTAATCAGAACCGCACAATTAGTTTTTGATCCGACTGCGGGAGTTACCGGCAGGAATGTCAAAATTGATTGGGAAGATTTTGGTATGCCTCGGAATATAGAGGATAATCTCAGAATTATTGGTGAAGAGTTTCAATATGCTTCTCCCCATGTTCCTGTTGATGTAATCTGGGGTAAATTAACCACAGAAACTCGAATTTGGTTTCTAGAAAAGAAAGATCAATTGTGGCAATTTGAAGAATTTTTACCTGCACTTGATGAAGATTAACTATTGCCAAAAATACTTTTTTCTAGTAGGATATATACATTTTGTATCCTACTTACTTACTAGAAAATAAAGTTGATGAAAATTATAAATTTCCAGTTTTTATTAGTTTTGATTTCTTTGATATTGCCGATAATAACTCCGGTTTGCCATAAGTCTAACATGGCTTTGGCAGGAAGTATAATAAATTATGATCAACCAATTATTAATCAGCAAATAGTTGTTAATAAGAGTGAATTTGGCGTAAAGATAGTCAACCCAGAAGGGAAAGTTAATTTTTTTCCAACAACTACAGTTCCATTAAAAGAAGGTGATGCTTATGGTTGGAGAATTACACTTAACAACTATCAAGGTAACATCAAAGGTAAAGTTAAATGGCGGGAAGTTTTAACTTTACCACAAGCCCCCGAAACTTGGACAACAGAAAATAATAAAAATTTCTCCATATCGAAAGATGGAAAAACAGCAACTTCCACACGCACAGTAACACCTGTGAATGGTGTAATTGAAAATTTTTGGACTATTGCTGCTGGAGATCCTTTGGGTAAACATCAAATAGAAGTCTATATTGATGAACATTTAATTGGTACTTTTGCCTTTGAAATAGTTCCGTTCTAAAATGACAGTTTTGTGCTAAATGTAAGTATAGCATCTTTTTATAGACTAATTATGTTAATCTCATCTTCCATTTTTCTAGCCGGTGCTAGTCGCGGTGTTGGGCAAGAAATCGCTAAATATTTGATAGCACAACAAATTCAAGTTAAAGCCCTGTTGAGAACAGAAGCCGCTGCTATGGCAGCAAAAGCAATGGGTGTTTATCCAATTCTAGGAGATGCGTTAAATGTAACTGATATTGAACAGGCAATTTTAGGAAATGAACCTATTCAAGCCGTTATCAGTACATTAGGTGGTTTACCCACAGATAATATCAAACCTGATTATATCGGTAATAAAAACCTCATTGATGCCGCAGTCAAAGCAGGAGTTAAAAAGTTTATTCTCGTAACTTCCATTGGTAGTGGTGATAGTGTGGTGGCTTTACCGCCCCAAGCTTTAGAAGCACTCAAACCAGTTTTAATTGAAAAAGAAAAAGCAGAACAATATTTAATTTCCAGCGGACTTAACTATACAATTATCCGTCCTGGTGGTTTAAAATCAGAACCAGCAACCAACAACGGAATTATCACCGAAAATCCTCAGATTGTGGGTACTATTCATCGTGCAGATGTTGCCAAATTAGTTTGTCGCTGTTTAAATTCTGATCATACTAATAATAAAATTTTCTCAGCCATAGATCGGAATATGATATATCCAGGATTACCGGAATTTGTGGAATTTAATTTAGATTAGTTGTTGTTAACTTTGAGGACTAAAGTCCTCACTACTAATTCAATTTAAACAGAAAATACTACCCGAAACCCACACATTCTTAAACCACCGTCTGCTTCATTCCAACTTCTACTAGCGCTGCGACAAAGTTCTGCACCAAAATTCCATGCACCACCCCTTAAAACCCGACGATGTTTATCACCACCATCTTCCCAGACATTACCATTTGTAGGTGCGCCATGATAGTTATTATGCCAAGAATCTGCACACCATTCCCAGACTAATCCGTGCATATCATATAAACCAAAAGCATTAGCAACTTCAAAATAACCAACATTAGTTGTTTCTTTCCGAAATCTACTTTTTGGTTCTACAGAATAAGTATCGCTACCGCTACAGTTAATTAAATCAGAAGTAATAGTTTCTCCAAAATGGAAAGATGTGGTAGTTCCTGCCCGACAAGCATATTCCCATTCGGCTTCACTAGGTAAACGATGTTCTCTCCCCGTTTTAATTGCTAATCTGGCACAAAATTCTACAGCTTCATACCAAGAGACATTTTCGACAGGCAAATTTGCACCTTTAAATTTTGATGGATTAGGGTGCAATTCTTGTTTAACTGGAGGTAAAGCTGCTATGGTTCTCCACTGTAATTGGGTAATAGGATATTTCCCCATAAAAAAGGGTGGAACTAGAACTTGATGTTGGGGACGTTCATCATCATCACCTTCACAACTCAAAGAACCCATAATAAAAGTTCCATGGGGAATTGATACCATTTCTAAGGTTGTATTTCTGCCTAATTCTTCTTTAAAATACTTAGTATTCCGTCTATCACGGTTAACTTCTCTACCAGAAGTGTCTACGGTAATGACATAAAAATCAAAGTTGTACAAGGGAGGTAAGGGAACAGTAACTTTTTGGGGAAGTGGTGGTGCTAATGGTGGTTTAGGAAAGGAAGAAAATTTGATAGCTACGGGAGATTTGGGAAAGTTCAAATCATCTAAAACATCTAGTGCTGATTGATATCTATCACTAGCAAAATGTTGGAGTAATTTATCTAAGATTTGCTTTAATTCATCACTAATAGTCATGCCTTTAATGCGTAAACGTTCTTCCCATAACCATTTAGCATTCATGGCATCATAAAGATGATCTTGAAGTTGTCCATAATCATTTTGTAATGGTAAATCTTGAGTTAATAGGCGTACACAGGTGACACCCAAAGCATATAAATCACTCGCTTGACAAGCAAACCCAGCCATTTGTTCTGTTGGGGCATACCCAAGGGTATAAATAGCTGTCGCTTGTCTAGCGATACTGGTTTGAGTAACTTGTTTTGCACCTCCAAAATCAATTAATACGGGTTTTCTATCACTATCCCGACGCACAATGTTTTCCGGCTTGATATCGCGGTGAATCACATGATGTTTGTGAACAAAATCCAAAACTGGTAATAAGTCAGCTAAAAGTTGCCGAACTTCGGTTTCATCATAAGCTTGATTTTGTAGTTCTTCGAGAAGAGTTTTCCCAATAATAAATTCCTGGACTAAATACAAACTAGAACCTTGTTCAAAGTAAGCTAAAAGTCGGGGAATTTGGGCATGGTTTTCTCCCAAATCGTAGAGTCTAAAAGCTTCTTCTCTGAAAAATTCCGCTGCTTTGGCACGTTGTCCAGTTCCCTGAACTTGGGGGAAAAATTGCTTAATTACACAGGGTGCATTCAGTCTATCTACATCTTCAGCAGCGTAGGTTCTGCTAAATCCACCTTCACCTAATAACCTCAAAACCCGGTAACGGTTTCGCAGCATTTCCCCAAAATTACTTTCTTGACAACTCAGACAAGATTTAGAGGTTTTCGGGTTGAAGGGGTTGGAACAATTGGGATTTTGACAAATTTGCATAGAAGTTGGGAACATAGCATCCTGTAAAAGTAATCCCCAATTTTATTGATTTGTCAAAATGATTTTGATTGTTGTTAGAAAAAAATAGTCAAAATATAAATTAGTTTATGGGAGAAGGTGAAAAAATCTAAGTTTTGATTTACTTATAAATAATACTTTCAGCTAGAAAAATCTGTGCTGTTTGTTGCACAGATTCTAATTTTTTTCCCAGTCCATTTCCTGCTTTGTTGGGTTTTATACTTCAACCCAACCTACAAATCTACAAATCAAAGTTTTTTCCAATTTGGACTAGGTATAAAAGCAAAACTTTATAGAAATTTGGTATAGAGTGTCTATTTAATTAAGATCCCTATGGGGAGTACCAGCAGGAGTATTTAAGGGTAGAAAAAATCAAGGTAAAATACATAAATTCTCTTTTATACTATTGAATAATTTGATCATTGCCATTGTAGTAGATTTGACAGGATTTTATGATTCTGGTATATTTATGCAGGTTTTAGAAATGTACTTTAACTTTTTTTATGTCACATTCTCCTACACCAGATAAAGATCCTGATCAAATCCAGAATGCTGATTCTGATAAAAAACAGAATATGAATTCCCAAGTTCATAGCACTTTACTTGCTCTGACTGATTTAATTGAGCAATTATCTAAATTAATAGGGATATTAAAGAATAATCCCATATTAATTAATATTATAGTGGCACTAGGAACGGGATCAATTTCATGGACATTTTATTCGAGTGATTTTCAAAACCAGACGTATCAAGAAACAAAAATTAATTTGCATGATGTGTGTAAACATGAGACAACTAAAGAAGCATTCAGGGAGAGATATCCAAGAGAGAACGTAGAAAATTATTACGTAGCTATCCCTTCCCACAAGTTAAGCACAGAAAAGCCACAGGTTTATCCAGTATTTCGATGGGTATGTCAGTTCAAAAAAGCAGGAACGATTTCTGTTCCTTCACAGGATATTCTTGAAACAGGCCTTGATTTGGATAAATATTGTCGACAAACATACAAGGATCAATCACTTTACAAAGCAACTCATCGAAATTACAAAGATCCTAATTCTTTGTATTGTGTTAACCCTAATTGAGAATACACAGTTATTAGCACTGCTAAACCGCTCCGTATTCAGGATATCTGAGATTGTGGGATAGGATTTCAAGATTGGGAAAATACCTACCCCACAATGATTTAAATTTCGCAGCTTAACTCACCAGCTTTTTTAGTAAAACGGCGATTTTCTCGATAATCTACCCGACAATCTATCACCGCTGGAACATCTTGCGCGAGCGCTTCTTTAAGTAGGGGAACAAAGTCTGCTACAGATTCCACTCGATAACCTTTTAATCCCATACTTTCGGCAAATTTGACGAAATCAGGATTACCAAAATGGACAAAAGATGAGTTACCTGGACCAAATTGATTTTCTTGCTTCCATTCAATTAAACCATAGCCACCGTCATTAAAAATCAGGGTAACAAATGGTGTTCCGACTCGCAAAGCTGTTTCTAATTCTTGACAATTCATCATAAAACCACCGTCACCAGTGGCAGCGACAACTTTACGATCTGGGTGAACTAATTTTGCGGCTAATGCACCGGGGATAGCAATACCCATAGCGGCAAAACCATTGGAAATAATACAAGTGTTGGGACTATGACAATGATAATGTCTAGCAATCCACATTTTATGGGCGCCAACATCAGAAATTACAATATCATCTGGTCCCATAACTTGCCGCAAGTCATAAATTAATTTTTGCGGTTTAATGGGAAATTCATCATCTTTGGCATATTCTTCGTAATCAGCGCGAATGTTAGAACGTAAGCTAATAGAATAGGGATTGGGTTTATTATGTCTGTCTGCTAATTTTAAGATTTCATTGAGGGAATCAGAAATATCGCCAACTATTTCTACTTGGGGAATATAACTACTATCAATTTCCGAAGAAGTTGCCGCAATATGGATAATAGGAATTGTCCCTTCTGGATTCCATTTTTTGGGGGAAAATTCAATTAAATCATAACCAATTGCTATGACTAAATCTGTACTATCAAAGCCGCAGGTAATGAAATCTCGTTGTTGTAATCCCACAGACCAAAGTGCTAAAGGATGGGTATAGGGAATGACTCCTTTACCCATAAAAGTATTCACAACAGGAATATTCATTTGGGTGGCAAATTGCGTAACTGCATCACTAGCATGGGCGCGAATTGCTCCATTTCCGACTAAAATGATGGGATTAACGGCTTGGGAAATTGCCCCAGCAGCGGCGCGAATACTGGCAAAGGAAGCATAAGTTTTTTCGCTATTATCCTTATTTAAAGGTTTGCCTTCGACAGGCATGGCGGCAATATTTTCTGGTAAATCAATGTGAACAGCACCGGGTTTTTCTGTTTGCGATCGCTTGAAGGCTTTTCTCACCACTTCGGGTGTAATACTCGGCCTGACAATCTGTTTATTCCACTTTGTTACTGGGGCAAACATTGCCACCAAATCTAAATATTGATGGGATTCAATGTGCATTCTATCTGTTCCCACCTGCCCCGTAATTGCCACCAATGGCGCACCATCTAAGTTAGCATCTGCCACCCCAGTCATTAAATTAGTTGCCCCAGGACCAAGGGTAGAAAGACAGACTCCGGCTTTTCCTGTTAACCTACCATAAACGTCAGCCATGAATGCAGCACCCTGTTCATGACGGGTAGTAATAAATTGAATTGATGATGTTTTTAAAGCTTCCAAAACGTGCAAATTCTCTTCTCCAGGGAGTCCAAAAACATATTGAACTCCTTCGTTTTCTAAACACTGTACTAATAATTCTGCGGTATTCATATCATTTCCTCAAAATAAAAAAATATCAAAATCACCAAATCAAGGCATAAATAAAAACCAATTATCTGCCTTTATCTGCGTCCATCTGCGTTCATCTGCGTTTCAAAAAAACAATCATTTCACCCAAACTGTCTTGATATTCACAAATTCATGAATACCTTGAATACTCAATTCTCTACCATAACCAGAACGCTTAATTCCCCCAAAAGGTAAACGAGGATCAGACTTAACCATGCTGTTAATAAATACTGCCCCGGCTTCAATTTCTTGAATTAGGCGATTTTGTTCTTCTGTATTTGTTGTCCATGCACTTGCACCCAAACCAAAGGGACTATCATTAGCTAATTTAATTGCCGCTTCGATATCAGGAACTCGGAATAATAATGCCACAGGTCCAAAAAATTCCTCTTGGGCAATTGGTGTATCTACAGGAATATCTATGATAATTGTGGGCGGATAAAAGTTCCCCGACATTTCTGTTAAAGGATGTCCACCTGTGAGGACTTTACCACCACTTTTTACCGCATTTTTAACTTGTTGGTCTAATTCTTGGAGAATATCGGGAGTTGCCAATGGTCCCAAATCTGTATCTGCTGCCATTGGATTACCAATTTTCAAAGCTTGAAATTTTTCTAACAGCAGTTTTTCAAATTGATCAGCCACAGATTCAGCAATTATAAAGCGTTTCGCAGCAATACAAGATTGTCCATTATTTAACATTCTCGCTGTTACTGCGGTGCTAACTGCTGTTTCTAAATCGGCACTTTCTAAAACAATAAATGGGTCACTACCCCCCAATTCTAAAACAGTTTTTTTGATTTGTTTCCCAGATGCAACGGCGAGGGATACACCGGCTGGTTCACTACCTGTCAAGGTTGCGGCTTTGATGCGATCATCAGCCATCAAATTGGCAACTTGGGCAGCACCAATTAACAATGTTTGAAATACACCTTTGGGAAAGCCGGAACGGTTGATAATATCTTCGATCGCCAGGGCGCACTGTGGCACATTGGAAGCGTGTTTGAGTAGCCCCACATTGCCTGCCATGAGTGCTGGTGCAGCAAACCGGAAAACTTGCCAAAATGGAAAATTCCAAGGCATGACGGCGAGAATTACCCCTAAAGGTTGATATTTTACAAAACTATGACTAGCATCGGTTTTAATGGTGACATCAGCTAGAAAACTAGGGGCATTTTCGGCATAATAACGACAAACCAGGGCGCATTTTTCAACTTCTGCGATCGCCGCTTTTAATGGTTTACCCATTTCCAACGTCATCAATTTCCCTAAATCTGCCTTTTCTTGGTCTAAAATAGTTGCTACTTGTTCTAACCAGTGCGATCGCTCTACAAAACTCGTCTGACGATATCCTTCAAAAGACTTTCCTGCTAAATCCAACTTGGCAAGAATTTCTGTATCTTTTAGTGGCTCAAAAGTTTTGAGCGTTTCCCCAGTGGTGGGATTAATAGTAGCTATAGCCATAACCTGACCCCCCATTAAAAAATAGTTTGAGGTAGTTTACCAGTCTTACACACATTCACTACAGAAGCTAACACGAAAATTGACTTGGAGGGAAAATAATGAAAATAATTTGTCATTAAATCAATACCTCGCCAATTTGCCAATAGTATGCCAAAAGCCTATAAAATTGTCACAATATCAACAGGATTTTTGGATAATATTGTAAATTACGCTCTATTCCAGATTACCCACTACCCATTACAGCACATCGTCAGCAATATTATAGTTCATACATTTTAGTTTGATATAGCTTAATGGAACGATCAATTCCTTTAAAACGATAAGCTCCGATATCAAAAAAATCAGATTTTTCTGACAACATATTATAAGTAACTTCACTAATTACACATTCACCAGGAGAACAAATAGTCTCCATCCTAGCTGCCAAATTAATTGTCGTTCCTAAAGCAGTATAATCCACCCTCTGAGAACTACCAACATCACCAACTACAGCTTTACCACTGTTAATAGCAATCCGTAATTGTAAAGGTTCTTGCCAAAAATGATTAGCATTGAGATGTTTTAACCGAGTTAGCATTCCCTTCGCTGAGGCAACTGCCCTATCTGCATGACCTGGATCTGGGTCAGGAGCGCCAAAAAATGCCATAATACAGTCACCAATGTATTTATCTAAGGTACCACTATACAAAAATACTTCTTTCAACATTTCTTCAAATAAATTATTTAATAATTGAGCAATTTCTGTAGGTGTCAATCGTTCAGAAATTGCCGTAAAACCGACTAAATCTGCAAATAAAATACTAATTTCATTTTCTCTAGGCGCTAAACGTCCATCAGGAGAACCACCAACAGCTATCAATTGTTGGACAACAGCCGGAGAATGGTATCTTTCTAAACGATGACGAATTACTTCTTCATTTTTGAGTTTGTCTACTAACAACGAACGTTGCACGCTAGAAGCTACAATATTAGCCAAAGCTGAAAAAAAGCTGAGTTCTTCTTCCCCTTCACTTTCCCAATGAGATGAAGACAGACTAGCATCAGCATAGAGAACTCCAATTACTTTGTGCTCATCCCATAATGGGACAGCCATAGCACTACGAATACCTTTAACTAAAATACTTTTCTCCCTAGAAAAACGTTGATCAGATTGAGTATCGGCACTTTGAATAGCAATTTTTTCTGCAAATACTTTTTGACAAATACTGCGACTAATCCAACTACCATCTGTAGCTAAATGTTCTTGTTCGGAAATATTTCTAGTGGCAGAATTTATTAACTCTAAATTACCATAATCATCGATTTTTACTAATAGGGCTAATCGGTCAATACTATCAAGATAACGAAAAACCACCTGTTGTACTTGGAAGAAAATTTCCTCAATAGATGCAGCAGCACAAAGATTTTTAGCTATATCTACCAAATCTTTAAGACGAGCAATAGTTTCATTTTGATTATTGTTATTGCTATTAATAGTATTAGCACTTATCCATTGTTGTTGTAGTTCCTCAACATTCCGAAAAATTGTTTTTTGTAGTTGAGTATTGACCTTTTCTAAAAATATATTAGTATTACCATTTGTATTTATATTTTTGAATTTTACTAATAATTTAATGTTGCCCAAGGAAATTACATCATTATTAGCTAATTCTTGGATACCCGTAATCAAATACTGATTAACTTGCGTACCATTTTTACTACCTAAATCCTGAATAGTCCACACATGATCAGAACTTTTGACGATTCGCGCATGATTGCGAGAAATTCCTTCAATGGGTAATACCATGTCACATTCTGGCAACCGTCCAATCATAAATACATCTTTATCTACTGGAACTAATGTTTCGGTATGTCCTTCTTGCTGGAAAACGAGGGTAAGTTGATTCATGACTGTTATATCAGGCTCGAAGCTAAGGGCGCAAGTATCAGTGCAATTATACTGTAAACGGTTCATAGTTTAACCAAATATGAAACCCCTCTGGTAAACCTCTCCAGTATTAGGGAACACCAAAAAATAAATTACCCCCTTTAATCTCCCGGATGCTTTGGGAAGGTGGGGGGGTAGGGGAGGTGGGGGGGGTAGGGGAGGTGAGGGGGTAGGGGAGGTGGGGGAGGGGGTTAGGTTTCTGGAGATTATCGGTTTCATCTAATACTTTTCAAACACCCTCTAATGCTAATTTTGAAAATATCACAAATTAGTATTTAAAATGGTGGTAATTCTAAGGAAATATTACCCAAAAGTCCTTTCCGAAAATCGGTGATCATTTGTCTGGCAGCACGTTCTACATCACCTTTATAACGATGTTCTGCTAAGACTTGTAAGTAGTCTTCTCCTGTGTGGATGATGGAATCTATCTCATACCGTGACAGTAATGGATGTGGTGGTAATAAATGAGAATGTGTTTCCTGAAGTTCGTTAAGTATATCTACGAATGCTGCGGCTATGAGTTGATTGTCATAAGCTGCTTCACCAATATCGTCACAAATAGCTAATTTGACGGCTGCGGCTTGGCTGTCCAGTCTGGCAGGAATGACACCAGGGGCATCCAGTAATTGTAATTGATCAGAAATTCTTACCCACCGCAGTTGCCTAGTAACACCGGGACGGGCAGCGCTTTCTACGACTCGTTTTCCTATCAACCTGTTAATTAAGGCTGATTTACCGACATTGGGAAAACCAATGACGACAGCCCGGACGGGACGGGGTAACATTCCTCTGTCTGTGCGGCGTTGGTTAAGTTCAATACCTGCTGCTTGGGCGGCTTTGGCTATGGCGGTGACACCTTGACCATGTTGGGCGTTGGTAAAATATGGAACTTCGCCTTGATTTTTAAACCACTCTATCCAGCGCGATCGCACTTGTGGCAAAATCATATCTACCCGGTTGAGTACCAATATCCTGGCTTTTGTCCCCACCCATTCATTCATTTGGGGGTGATTTGTAGTTATAGGAATACGGGCATCTCTTACTTCTAAAACCACATCAACCCGTTTTAGCTGTTCTTTGAGATTTTTTTCAGCTTTGGCAATGTGTCCGGGATACCATTGAATCAAATTTAATTTGTAATTTTGTGTGATTGACATTTATTGTTTGTTAGTTGTCATTGGTCATTGATCATAATATTTGCCTGGTCCCTGTTGATGAGATTGATGTAAAATTAAACGGTTGCCGTCGGGGTCGTAGGCATAAATTTCTTGTCCGTGAGAAGCTATAGAAATGTCTCTTTGTGAGGTACAGCCTAAATATGTCAGGTGAGATATGGCAGTTTCTAAATTATTCACTTCCAAACATAAACTGAGCGGACTTTGGGAATTAACAACAAATTCTGGCTCATTTGTTGATTTAGGTTTAAAAATACCTAACTTTAAACCAGCAATGTGAAACTCAGCATAGATATGGGGAATAAGTTTCTTTGGTTTTTGTTCTAGTAATTGAGTATAAAAGCTGACTATATTATCAAAATTAACTGTGGCTATAGTAACGATAACACTATTATATTGCATATTTATATTTACCATAGATTTGTCACAAGAGCGCAGTTAATTCACTCTTACAGCAGAATTCACCGAGTCAGGGTTAAATAAGGCACTCTTTTTAGCATACTACTGTTCTCTACTCTTGCACAACTGTGAGCGATCGTTAACTTTTTTCTTAGAAGTCATGATCTTGCGAGTAATATCCTCTAGTTGCTATGTATTCGTTTAAGTAAGTGAACAAAATAAAAATGAGGGGTATTGCGTTTTTTAAAATGGCTGAAACTCAATCAGAATCTCGTATTGAGACAACTTTACATACCGTTATATACCTTTAAATTTTTCTGTTCACCTACTTATGTTCAATAATTATCTAAAAGATTTGGATTTAATGTGGGGGTAGCGCCCCCGTGCCTACCCCGGTATTTGGGGCAACCACGGGGGGTTTGCCCCTACAAAATTATTGGTTTAGAGATTTTTAAAATTTTTAAGGTTTCAATGTCATGAAACCTTAAAATGAGAATTGCTCTAAAATCAAAGATTTGGGCATACAAAGCTCAAAAAGCGATGGGAAGATGTTTTTCAATGTTTTGTAAAATTGTTAATGAACTCATATTTATTTTGGGTTGCAAAACTGCCACTATTCTATATCAATAAAACCAAGTCAAAATATTATTAAATAATAGATATTCTAGATATTCCTTTAGATAGATATAAATAAGTCGGGAATATTTTTATTCAAACTAAATAATGATTACTATAGACAAAACCAAATAATTGATGCTCCGTTATACTAGAACCATATTACTGTATTGTATAATCAGTTAAGTCTCAACCTTTTAATCATCCTGCACTGAGATTTTCAGTAAATTGATGTAAATAATTCCATATACAAACTACAAAAGGCAGCTAAAATGAGTATCCGCGCACTATTGTTAGTAAATAGTAATTCCCGTAAAGGACAAGAACGTTACCAAGAAGCGATAAATTGTTTCAATAAATTGGGTTTAGAGATAATTACAGAATCTACAGAACATCCAAATCAATTAGGTGATTTGATTCGGCATTATCAACAAGAAATAAATTTGGTAATTGTGGGTGGCGGTGATGGTACACTTAATGCTGCTATTGAGGCGATAGTTGAGACTCAATTACCTTTGGGTATTTTACCATTAGGAACTGCTAACGACTTAGCAAGGACTTTAGGAATTCCTAACTCTTTAATAGAAGCGTGTCAAATTATTGCTTCTGGAAAGTTACGGAGGATTGATTTAGGTTCTGTAAATGGCAAATATTTTTTTAATGTGGCTAGTTTGGGGTTAAGTGTAAAAATTACTCAACAATTAACTAAGGAAATTAAACGGCGTTGGGGTATATTTGCTTATGCGGCAATTGCATTCCAAGTAATTTGGAAATCCCGCCCTTTTAGTGCAGAAATTCGCATGAATGATGAATCAATTTATGTTAAAACTGTGCAAATTGCTGTGGGTAATGGTCGCTATTATGGTGGGGGGATGGCTGTAGTTCACGATGCAGCTATAGATGATCAAAGGCTGGATCTTTATAGCTTAGAAATTGATCATTGGTGGCAAATTCTGCCTTTGCTGCCGGCTATGCGTCAAGGACGACATATTCATTCGCCAAATGTTCGCGCCCTGGAAGGTCAGGAAATCACAGTATACACTCGCAGACCCCATTCTATTAATACAGATGGAGAAATCACCACCCATACTCCGGCTGTGTTTCGGGTTGTTCCTCAAGCGATCGCTGTTTTAGCTCCCTAACTATCATCTTAAACTATGATTTACCTGATTCATCTGATTTACTTGATGATATCTTGACTATTATTTATGTAATTAAACAGCAGGTTGCCAGTCAACGAGGTAAAAAATCAACATCAAAACTCCTATCTGTCAACAAGTAAGCATCTAGAGGGGTTCACTCCTCAATTTTGCTGTATTATAAGAATCACAAAAATCATTAAAATCATAGTTATGAATTTACGCTTTTCTCAAGAAATTAAATCTCTTCTAGAACGTTTAAGTGAACAACCGCTAACTTTAGGTGATATCCTCGCAGAAACTTCCGAACGGGGTTTTAGTTTGGTAATCACATTACTGGTATTACCTTTTTTATTTCCTATGCCTCCAGGCTTGACTAGTCCTTTAGGCGGTGCTTGTTTATTATTATCATTGCAAATGGTTTTAGGAAGAAAAACGCCTTGGCTACCCAAAAAAATTGCTAATTATAAATTTCCCAACGCTTTCGCTAAAATCATCTTACAAAATCTGCGTCGTGTTACCAGGATATTAGAAAAAATTGCCCGTCCCCGATTACAAAAAGTCGCTAATCATGCTTGGATTTGGCGATTTAACGGGCTGTGCATCTCTTGGTTAACAATATTATTAATTTCCCCCATTCCTTTTACCAATCCTATTCCGACTGTGGGGATTTTACTTTTAGCCGTTGCGACCATTGAATCGGATGGTTTACTAATGTGTATTAGCTATATTGCTACTCTTTTAATTACTATACTATTTGGTTTTATTGGTTATGCCCTATGGTTAGCCCCCAATTTACTGCCTGCTATTTTCAAATAAAATTTTTGACATTTCCTATGACAAGTTGCTAAAATAGAAATCCCAAAGCCAAGAAAAACCCCCAACTAAAAGCTGAGGGTAATAGTTTAATTAAGGTGCATCTACTATTTGAGTATCCATTGCCTGTCTTCCTCCATCCGGATAGTTTGGGTGGAACTTTGATTTTTCTATGCTGCTAAACTACCAGATCCCCGACTTCTTTAAGAAGTCGGGGATCTAATATCTTAAATGTAGCACGGCTAACCATGCGGCTGATAGTAACCCAGCAATACTCAAAGTTACGCCACTAAAAGGATTTTTAACAGCCACGTTTTCGGCAAAAGTCCAAGTAAATTGGGTGCTTTTACCGTCAACTTTAATATCATCAGGAGTAATCCCACTGGCAAAATCAGCTTAAAAAAAATAATAATAGTGAACTTTGGAGTAATTGAGTACCAAATTGCAGTAATTCCTGGGGATGTGATGAACTACCCCGTTTATTCTAGTAATAGGTGGTGGGTAATTGGTAATTGGTAATAAGTAATTATCCCCTGTCCCCTTGCATCCTGTTCTCTATTTTCTGAAATAATATTAAGATATGGCGATCGCTATTGATTTTGGCACAAGTAACACAGTTATCACTCGTTGGAATCCTGTCACTCAACAAGCAGAAACCCTGAATTTGCCTGGGTTATCAGCGCAACAATTCCTCAACCCACCACTAATACCCAGCTTGGTTTATGTAGAAAATGCCAGCACGGAGACAATTATAGCTGGACAACAGGTATGCGATCGCGGTTTAGATATAAAAACTGATCAAAGATTTTTCCGTAACTTTAAACGCGGAATCGGTGCAGATATTCAGGGTTTTTTACCAGAACTGGATGGTAAAAACATTACCTTTGAACAAGTAGGAAAATGGTTTTTAAGCCAGGTAATTGCCGAATTAGCCATCCTGGAAGGGAACATAGATTCCTTAGTTTTAACTGCACCTGTAGACAGCTTTGAAGCCTATCGTTACTGGTTAGGGAAAGTTTGTCAATCACTACCCGTCGCACAAATACGAATGTTGGATGAACCCACCGCTGCGGCTTTAGGGTATGGTTTAGCAGATCAAGGAACTCTCTTGGTTGTTGACTTTGGTGGAGGAACATTAGATTTGTCTTTGGTAAGCTTAGATCAGGGGAAACAGGCTAAAACCAAACCTTTAGGATTTCTCCTTAAATGGGGTGATAAAACTCTAGGTGAAGATTCTAAACAAAAGCCTAAAACAGCCCGTGTATTAGCTAAAGCAGGGCAAAATCTCGGCGGAACTGATATTGATAATTGGATAGTAGATTATTTTGCAAAAACCCAGGGATTACCAGTTAGTTCTCTCACCGCACGACTCGCAGAACGAGTGAAAATTCAGTTATCTACCCATGATCAAGCTAGTGAAGTTTATTTTAATGATCAAACTTTTGAAAGTTATGAAATGGATCTTGATCGTTACACCTTTGAAAATATTTTGAAAGAAAACGGATTTTTCGATAAGCTGCATGATTCAATGATGACATTACTACAGCAAGCGCGACGCTATGGCATAGAAATTGATGATATTAATGCAGTATTATTAGTTGGTGGAACTGTACAATTACCAGTGGTGCAGACATGGATAGAACAATATTTTGAACCAGAAAAAATCCGTCGTCGTCTGCCTTTTGAAGCGATCGCACATGGTGCATTACAAATCACCCAAGGCATAGAAATCAAAGACTACCTTTATCATAGCTATGGTGTGCGTTATTGGGATCGCCGTAATCAACGTCATAGTTGGCATCCTATCATTAAAACCGGACAACCTTACCCGATGACTCAACCCGTAGAATTAGTTTTAGGTGCTTCCGTAGACAATCAACCCAGCATTGAGTTAATTATCGGGGAATTAGGTGCAGAAAAAGGTGCGACAGAGATATACTTTGATGGCGATCGCCTAATTACTCGTCAGCTTGATACTCGTGTAACTACCGTTAAACCCCTTAATGATAGTGTAAATGCCAGTAAAATCGCCAAACTCAAACCTCCAGGATTTCCCGGCAGAGATCGCATTAAAATCTATTTTCAAGTAGATGAACAAAGGTTTTTAAGAATTACAGTTGAAGACCTATTAACCAACAACACCTTGGTAGAAAATCAACTTGTGGCGCAATTAAGTTGATTATAGCGGTTTTTTTCCATTGCTATGCAATATAGAGTGAAAATTACACGCTTCTGCAAGATTAATGAGTAAAATTTACGATAACTCATTTTTAGTCAGCTTTTTAGATACCCAGCTAATAATACCACTAAGTAACGCACCGCCCATCAATATACCAATAGCGGGGTTAAATACTGGTATCCACAGTTGGTGCCACAAATCTAATCCCAGGTTAATTCCAGAAGCATCACCGATCACGGCTATCACAAGCCACCCAAAACCAAAAATTACTAGGAAAACATCAGCAACTAATATGAAATTAAGCCAGTTTAATAATTTGTCTTTCATTTTGATTAGTTAGTTGTCAGTTGTCAGTTGTCAGTTGTCCATTGTCCGTTGTCCGTTGTCCGTTGTCCGTTGTCCGTTGTCCGTTGTCCGTTGTCATCAGTAAAATTCCGCTCCCCCTACTCCCCCTACTCCCCCTACTCCCCCTACTCCCTATTCTTCAAATAACCATTTTTTAACTTTGGCTAAATTTTTCCAATCAGGTTTTCTGGTTAAACCATCTTCAATGCTATTTTTGACTTCTTCTTGCCATTCTTCATTGACAAATATCAATTGTTGTGCTACGTCAATGTGTTCCCGCAAACCTTTTTGACCTGTTTCTAGCATAGCTAAGGCTAGATTAATTCTGCCTTGTGGGTCTTGGGGATTGAGTTTCACGGCTTTATTAGCAGCGTTAAAAGCTAATTTACCTTTGTTATCAAGAAGATATAACCAAGCTAAACAAATCCAGGCTGAACTGGCTTTAGGAGAGCGATCGCATACCTCTTTAAATACAGGAATCAAGGATTCTACAGATTCTCCAGCTTTATAACGTTCTAAACCTGTATCAAACAGGGAATCAATTGTATTAGTCATTTGTCAGTTGTCAGTTGTTAGTTGTCAATTGTAAATCAGGGGTTTTCGCGTCAAGCTTAATAATTTATGGGAAAGATTGCTTCTCTATATTCCTGGTGCAAACAAATATTCTAACTTCTAACTCAGTGAATCCTCACAATATTATCAGAAATCAGGCTTAAACCCCCGGAATTGACACCTAAAAATCCCAAAAGTTTTTAGGTGTTAATGTCTTTTAAGCCGGGGATGTACGCGAAGCGTTCCCGAAGGGTAAGCCGTGTGAGGGATAAATCTCCCAGCGACTTATGATGTTATAGTATTTTTAACAGGAAAGGTAATCAACCTGTATAAAAACCTAACTGCCCAACGGTAATCTGTACCTTGAGAATTAAATCTATGCGGTTCTACTGCATTGTTCACGTTTTCTCCCTAGCAGTAGGTAAAAGATTTATACAGAGCGTGACGAATCAGAATTTTGAAACAGGAAAGTTTCAAGTTAAACAGGACTTGCAGCAATGCAACTACGGTCGGGCAGACCGAAAGTTAACGCTTGGGGAGAGTCCCATCTCTGAGGTAGATAACGCAAGGAGTCTAGTTTAAGTGGTCTCGTTGAACCAAGAATCCCCGTGTCTTTAGACAGGGGAGTGTCAAACGCCGAAAGACTTACCGCAACCACAAGTTTGGGCAGCATTGGGGTTAGTGAATTGGAAACCACCACCAATCATGGCATCACTATAATCCAGCATTAAGCCGTAAAGGTAAAGTAGACTTTTGCGATCGCTAATAATTTTGAAGCCATCATAATCGAAAACCTCATCATCAGGGGTAATCTTGCTGACATCCTCAAAATCCATCATGTAAGACATTCCCGAACAACCACCTTGTCTAACTCCCACCCGCAAGCATAAATCTTGCCCTTGCTTATCTTGAAGAGACTTCACCTGACGCAATGCCGATTCAGATAACAGAATTCCCCGTTGTTGAGTTTGAGTTGCTTGGGTCATAAATTTTTAACTCCTGAACTAGTTTTATCAATATTCCAGTAGGCATTCTTGTACCTCTGGGTTGCTATGAATGTTTTTGTATTTATTTTAGCGACATTACGACGGCAAAAAAGCATAAGAAGATGGGAAGATGGAAAGATAGGAGAAAATTTTAGAATAATCCCCTCTCTATCAAGTGTTGTTCCTTTGTCAGCAACCTCAGATTTTTATCCTAGAATTGAGGGGTTAGGTGTGTTGAAAGATTAACCATTCCCGAAATTCCCATTCTCAATCGCTTTGTTTTGATTCACTTACTCTATGACAAGTTTTAATCGCTCTACCAGTCGCCGGTTGCAGAAATTAACCCAGATTCCTTCTGTATGGGAGGGCGATCGCCGTCCACTGTCATCACCACACACCCCATTTACAGATCCAGATACCAAAGGAGACTGCATTCTTTGGGTAGATGCCTCAGAAGGCATTGTTAGAGGCATAGACATGATAGATCCCGCCCTGGGTCCAGAAGCCATTGTGCGTACCCTCATGCGGGCAATAGAACATCCCCAAAGCCCAGCCAAACCCGGTAGACCACAAAGAATAGTTGTGCGCGATCGGGAAATTCAATTTTACCTGCGCGGAGTCTTACAGGATTTAGACATTGCCATTGACTACGTACCGGAATTACCCATAATTGACGAGCTATTTCGCTCTTTTGCCGAAGTCATTGATAGCCAAACTCCCGACTTACCACCCAAATACGCGAAACTCCTCCATGATAAAGCCTTAGAAGTCTGGCAAACTGCCCCTTGGAGATTTCTAGAAGAACAGCAAATTTTATCCATAGAAATCAATCAATGGGATGTAGAAAAACTTTATGCCTCCGTCATGGGAATGTTGGGCATTGAATATGGCATTTTGTTTTATCGTTCGGAAGATTCCCTCAAACGGTTTCGGGCTGCTGTTTTAGCTGACGAAGATGAACTAAATCAAGATTTAGAAGAAGCCTTCCTCAAACAAGATTGCCTATTTCTCACATTTGACTCCCTGCATGACAACGAAGATGATGATCCGGGTAATTTGGCACAAATGCCCCTGTCCGAAATTCAACCCACCTTCGGCAATATTCACCCCCTAGAAGGGTTACGTTCCGTTTTGTATGAAGAAGAAGCACTACTCAGTTTTGTTGCCGTAGAAAGTTTATTGCGGTTTCTCCGTGACCACCATCGGCAATTATACGACGAAGATTTTCTTACCCTGAGCCAACGTTATCGAATTTCTCTACCAGAACCCGGCAACAATCGCAAATCCTTAACTGTCACTGTCTCTACCATGCCAGAGTTGACAGCAGAACTAGAGGAAATGGCTGGTTTTGATTTAGATGACGAAGATGAAGACGACGAAGATGATTCCATATTTGAAGCATTAAGAGACGACTTAATCCCAGAAGATGCTTTCATGAGTTTGGGTGTCTTACCCTGGGAAACATTAGATTACCTGCGTCAAGCACCTAATTACCAAGCAGCAGGGGAATTTGAACAAGTCGGTGATGGTTTACCTGTGATTGTCATTCAAACCTCCCGTCCCAAAGCTAAAGGGATTATTGAAAATATTCAAGCCGCTGGAGGATTAAACGCCATCTGCTTTCACACCGTCACAGATCCAGTAGATGATGATCTATACGACTTAGGTTTATTGCAAACGCATAACAGTGAATTATTTTTGTTTGGGCAATTTTTAGATGACGACCCAGTGCATATAGAAGCCAAGCGAAAATGGCATCAGCGGTGTCAAAATACTCAAGGATATTGTGGGTTAATTATTGCCAAAGGATTGACTGGAACTTCTCGTGGTAATCCCCAGTTAAGAGATATGATGGCTTTATTAGAAGCTCATGTACTTTCCTCGGAAGAATTAGGCTTGGAAACGGTTGACTAAATAAATAGATATACCTAGAATTTATAAATTAAATTACAGGATATCTATAACAATCCAATTTTGTTTTTGTAAGATTGTCCTGATCTATTTTCTTCCCTGTTCCCTATTTACACATTGATAGGTCGAATCAATGGCAATCAGGCTCAAATTACCAGGAATTTCCAGTATTCAAGCAAGGTTATCGCCAAATTTATTTGGGTAAGTAGTTGACAAACTGAAAATTTTAAATAAGATTAGTGTTTTTGTTACATTTTTAATTCAGACTAACTTTCATAGTCTCATTTTTGTTTTGAGTGACCAGACTCTCTAAATCAAGTTAATATACAGCAAAGTGCATGATAATGACAAACAAGAAATGGGCGGTTAAACGCATAACAGTGAATCTAGCTACACAAGAAGCGGAAAAACTAGAAAAATATTGTCAACAGACAGGTAGACCAGCAACAGATGTGATTCGAGAACTGATTAGAAGTCTCCCTCAAGGGGAAGATGTGACAGGAGGGTGATAGACGACAGGGAGTAGGGAGTTGGGGGAGTGGGGGGAGTGGGGGGAGTAGGGGAGTAGGGGGAGTAGGGGAGTTGGGGAGTTGGGGAGTTGGGGAGTTGGGGAGAGGAATTTTACTGATGACAACTGACAACTGACTAATGACAACTGACTAATTCAGTTACAATTTGTAAAGAAACTGAACAAGGAAGAGGGAATGCGCGTTGCAATTGTGGGTGCGGGATTAGCAGGGTTAGCAACTGCTGTAGATTTAGTAGATGCTGGCTGTGAAGTAGAAATTTTCGAGTCTCGTCCGTTTGTGGGGGGTAAAGTTAGCAGTTGGGTAGATGGTGACGGCAACCATATTGAAATGGGGCTGCACGTCTTTTTTGGCTGCTACTACAATTTGTTTGAGTTGATGGAGAAAGTGGGGGCTGGTGATAATTTACGCTTGAAGGAACATAGTCATACTTTTATCAATAAAGGTGGACAAACTGGGGCATTAGATTTTCGCTTTTTCACGGGTGCGCCTTTTAATGGATTAAAGGCGTTTTTTACCACTTCTCAACTTTCGTTACGGGATAAATTCCAAAATGCGATCGCCCTGGGGACTAGCCCAATAGTTCAAGGTTTGGTAGACTTTGATGGGGCAATGAAAACTATTCGCAAATTAGATAAAATCAGTTTTTCCGACTGGTTCTACAGTCACGGAGGCAGTAAAGGCAGCATCAAACGTCTCTGGAATCCTATTGCTTACGCCTTGGGATTTATAGATTGTGATCATATTTCCGCCCGGTGTATGTTGACAATTTTCCAGTTTTTTGCTGTTCGAACAGAAGCTTCAATTCTGCGAATGCTCGAAGGTTCACCTCATGAATATTTACACAAACCTATTGTTAAGTATTTAGAAGAAAGAGGCACAAAAATATACACCCGTCGTCAAGTCAGAGAAATTCAATTTGCTGAGTCTGGAGAACAAACCCAAGTTACAGGGATATTAGTTGCCCAAGGTGATACAGAAGAAGTGATCACTGCTGACGCTTATCTATGTGCTTGTGATGTTCCGGGAATTCAACGAGTTTTACCCCAACCTTGGCGGAAATGGCCAGAATTTGATAACATTTATAAGCTAGATGCTGTCCCCGTCGCTACAGTACAGCTACGTTTTGATGGTTGGGTGACAGAACTACAAGATGAGGAAAAACGGGGTAAAGGCGGAGTGACACCACCCTTACAGGCAGCAGGTATAGATAACTTATTGTATACCGCTGATGCTGATTTTTCCTGTTTTGCTGATTTGGCTTTAACTAGTCCCGCCGATTATTATCGTCCTGGAGAGGGTTCATTGTTACAACTGGTATTGACACCGGGAGATCCTTTCATTAAACAAAGTAATGAAGCGATCGCTAATCACGTCCTCAAACAAGTGCATGAACTATTTCCCTCTTCAAGAGACTTAAACATGACTTGGTACAGTGTCGTCAAACTAGCTCAGTCTTTGTACAGAGAAGCACCAGGAATGGATGTCTATCGTCCTGATCAAAAAACACCTGTTCCTAACTTTTTCCTAGCTGGAAGTTACACACAACAAGATTATATTGACAGTATGGAAGGAGCAACAGTTTCTGGAAAACGTGCGGCTAAAGTAATCCTTGAAAGTGGGAAGAAATAGGGGTAGGGAGTAGGGGGAGTAGGGGGAGTAGGGGGAGTAGGGGAGTAGGGGGAGTAGGGGGAGTAGGGGGAGTAGGGGGAGTAGGGGGAGTAGGGAGAGCAGGGAACAGTTTAATCACCCAATGACCAATTACCAATTACCAATGACCAATGACCAATTACCAATTACCAATTACCAATTACCAATTACCAATTACCAATTACCAATTACCAATTACCAATTACCAATTACCAATTACCAATTACCAATTACCAATGACCAATGACCAATGACCAATTACCAATTACCAATGACCAATGACCAATTACCAATTACCAATTACCAATTACCAATTACCAATTACCAATTACCAATTACCAATGACCAATTACCCATTACCAATCTAAAATCTAAAATCTAAAATCCTATGAGTGAATTGTTAGAACACAGCGTCCAAGTAGAAGTAGAAATTCCCATAGAACTAGCATGGGAATTGTGGTCTGACTTAGAGCAAATGCCTAAATGGATGAAATGGATTGATTCGGTGACAATTTCTCCAGATAACCCAGAAATTTCCCTGTGGAAACTAAGTACAGGAGGGTTAGAATTTGCTTGGAAATCCCGAATTACTAAAATGATTCCTAATCAAATTATTCAATGGGAATCGGTTGATGGTTTACCAAATCAAGGGGCTATTCGGTTTTATGATCGTCATGAGATGAGTGTTGTGAAAATGACAGTTTCCTATGCTATTCCTGGATTAATTGGTAAACTTATGGATAACTTATTTTTAGGAAAAGTGGTAGAATCCACAATCCAGGCAGATTTGGAAAGGTTTAAAGAATATGCCTTGAATGTGAAAACCAATTAAGTGTAAAATTGAACGTCAAAAAAATTCATTCTCCCATTACTCTCTGCGCCTCTGCGCCTCTGCGTGAAACAAATTCTTAATCAGTTCATCCCATTTGACTCCTGCTAAACTAGGCAAAACCACATCAGCATCCCCTACCCTCTCCTCTGGTCCCAAGCCTACTACCCACATATTTGCTGCTTTAGCGGCTGTAATACCTACGGCTGCATCTTCAAAAACCACACATTCATCTGGGGGAATTCCTAACTGGTTGGCGGCATTAAGAAATAAATCTGGTGCTGGTTTGGCAGCTTGGACAGTATCACCATCAGTAACAACATCTACCCTATCACCAATTCCCAATTTTTCAATCACCATGCGGGCATTTTTACTAGCAGAACCAATGGCGATTTTGATCCCAGCTTCATGCAATTCAGCCAACAAAGCCACAGCCCCCGGTAATAAATCTGCGGGTGTAATATTATGAATTAGTTCTACATAATAATTATTTTTCCGAGCCATCATTTCCTGAATTTGCACTTCTGAATATTCTCTATTACCAATAATCAACATCAGAGAAGCGTGACGAGATACACCCCGCAAGGATTCATTAATTTCTCGATTAAAAAATAAACCTTCCTCATTAGCTAACTTTTGCCAAGCTTGGTAATGATATTCTGCGGTATCAGTCAACACGCCATCTAAATCAAAAATCACGCCCCGGATGTTAGTTTTTCCTGCCTTTGGTAATTCCTGACGCAAATCAAACTCGTGCCATTTACCATGCCACTGTAACTTAAATTTCAGCCTTGTCCAAGTTGGGGGTAAGTGAGGATGGGCGACTGGGACATTTTCCCGAAATTGAATACCACCGAAACCGAATACTACAGCTTGCCAAATGCCTCCAGCACTAGCGCCATGTATCCCATCTTGGGTATTTCCGCGTTTATCTTCTAAATCTACCATTGCCGCTTGCATAAAGCATTCGTAAGCCTCCTGTGATTTGCCCAAATCTGCGGCTAAAATGGCGTGAATGGCAGGTCCCAAGGAAGAACCATAACTAATATCTGTGCGGGGAGCGTAATAGTCCCAATTTATCTGTAATGCTGACTGATTGTAGGGAAAATCACCAGATTCTCGCATCAAATACAGAAGCATTAATACATCTGGTTGTTTAATTACTTGTCCTTGATTGGTTTTTTCCATCCCCAAAATAGTTTGGATGGATTTTTCTCGCGGTTCACAAGCGGCTAAGTTAATATCATCTAGTTGAAAAAATCCCTCACATTGCTCAATTAGTAAGGTTTCTGGGTTGTGAATAATGAGAATTTTAGCGATCATTCCTCGCCAATGTGTGAGGACTTCGGAGGTGATTTGTAATTTTTGCTCAAGTTTTATAGCTACTTCTGGGAAAGTGGAATGCAACCAATTATAGATGAATAAAGATTTTTCTAAATGCCATTGAACCATCCGATTTGTAAAACAATTGTTATGGACTGATTCGTGATATTCGTCTGCACCAATAACTCCACGAATTTCATAACATTCTAATTGGGGATTAAATTCAACTCGACTACTCCAGAAAATGGCGGTATCTAAAATAATTTCCGCACCATAATCTCGCATCCACTCATTATCTTCTGTCACTTGCCAATAATACCAAATGGCGTAAGCAATATCCGCACTAATATGAATTTCTCGATCACGACACCATATACGGATATCCTCGGCATAAAAGTCACTTCGTAGTGACCAGCGCGGTGTGGCTTCATCTCCAGTTACCGCACTTTCCCAAGCAAACATCGCCCCCTGATACCCATAATGGGCGGCTTTACGTCGCGCTCCTGGTAAAGTATGATAACGGTAACTGAGTAAATTACGGGCTAAATTTGGTTGGGTAAAGGTAAAAAATGGCAGAATAAAAATCTCTGTATCCCAAAAGATATGACCGTGATAACCAAAGCCGGATAGGGTTTTTGCTGGTATACTAACTTGATGATTATTTCTAGGTGCAGCAATTAGTAACTGAAACAGATTGTAACGCACTGCAAAAGCCGCTGTAATATCCCCTTCAATAATAATATCACTTTGTTGCCAAACTGTGTCCCAGGCTTGGGCATTGGCATCAATTAAGGTTATGTAATCTGGTAAACTTACGAGTTTTTCTTTAGCGGCTGCAACTGGTTCTGCAACTTCATTAGATGTGAAAATACTCACAATCTTTACTATAGTAATCGTCTGTTGAAATTGACTTATCACCGTTGCATTCAGGCTAGGATAACCAGGAGTGGTATTAATTTGGAAGTCTGTGTTATTTCCCGAAATATTTATTTTTGCCGCTATACCGAAATCTATGCGGCTATTACGAGTGCGACTATGCAACCAGAATCCTTGTGTAGTTTTACCTTGATCTAATCCTTCCCAGTGATTGAATCCTTGATTTTCTGAATAGCTGTTTACACTTGCTTGAATTTCAATTAAACCATCAAAATTTACTGGTGTTAGTTGGCAACTTTGTCCTACTATATGTTGATCAGCTAAACTAGCAAAGCGTTCAAAATGGATATCTATAACTTTGCCATTGGGACTACACCAACGTAAGCAACGACTGAGAATGCCATGATGTAAGTCTAGTTTACGGTGATATTTTAAGGTTTTACCTTGATCAAGGCGAAAGCGTTCTCCCTCAATTATAACTGTTAATGGTAGCCAATCTGGACAGTTAACGAGTTCGGTGTAAACTACGGGAACATCATCGTAAACACCGTTAATAAATGTCGCTGATAATGCACGGGGATAGCCTTCTTCAAATGTTCCTCTTGTGCCTAAATAGCCATTACCTATGGTGAAAATGGTTTCTCGGCTGTGCAAATATTCGGGATTAAACTGGGTTTCAGTTAATACCCAGTCTGTATAGCTAAGGTTACGAAACTGGTCTTTTTTATCCATGATTTTGGATTAGTTATTTTTGTTTTTTTATATTTAAAATTTACGTAGGTTGGGTTGAGGCACGAAACCCAACAAACTCCTGTAAATTAAACCCAACAAACTCCTGTAAATTAAATCCAACAAACTCCTGTAAATTAAATCCAACAAACTTCTGTAAATGTTGGGTTTCACTTCGTTCTACCCAACCTACAATTTTTATTTTTGCTGATGAATGTGTTCTGATAAAATATTGTCGGCGATAGGTTTATAAAGGAGATGAAATAAACTTTCCATGTAACGATCTCTAGCTTCGTTATCTTCGGGATAAACGAAGTTCCAAAAACTAAACATTTTGGCTAATAACAACAGTTGATTTGTGTGGGAATTCCAGTTATATTTATGGCGAATGCGCTCAATCATCCATTGAGAATTTTCTAGCCAATATTCTGGATAATTATGGCATTTTTCTAAGAAATTAGTAATTGTTTTGGCTGTTCCTTCTAGGTCTGTGGGATTGAGATTAAATCCTTTATTGTGATTTTCAATAATTTCTAATGAACCACCAAATTGAGTTGTAAAAGTTGGTAATCCAGAAATCATTGCTTCTAAAACACTTCTGCTAAAGGATTCATAAAGGGCAAAGTGAATATAAATTCCTTGAAAATCGGCAATTACACGATAGGTTTCCGCGATATCGCTTAAAGGAAGACGCATTCCTAACCAGCGAATTTTATGGTGAAGATGATATTGATGAATAATCGCGTGAATTTTTTCTATTTCTTGAACTTCTTCTGGGTTTGTTCCTGAATCTGGATGCAGTTTACTGGTTAATAAAATTAGGTTACATTGTTCTTGTAATTCTTGACTTTTACCGAAACATTCAATTAAACCTGTGAGATTTTTGATTGAGGTAATAGGACTAACAGAAAATATCGGTTTTTTATGAGGATGTTCTAATTTACCGAGAATTTGTGGGTGTTCTGTCTGAAAAATCAGATTTTGGATATGTTGACGACGGTGGGATTCTCTATTGGTTGTTTCGTTGTAGGGAAAAAATATATTTTCACTAACTCCTGGGGGAACCATGTTGAATTTAGGACTAAATAAATCAATGCCATCAATTACATGATATAAGTTGGGCATGGTGAAACATTTATAAGATTCATATTGTCCCATTGTATCTGGTGTACCGACAATCTCCTGATAGGACGATGTGATGATAAAGTCTGCGGCATTCATGCTGATTAAATCAGCGGTAAATTGGGCAGAAAAATGATATTGTGATTCTAAATCTTGCCAATATAAGTTACTAAATAGAAACTTAGGTTTCTCTAGGGAATGGGCAATATTACATTGGGTAACTTTCATTTTTCGGGAGAGAATAAAAGCGACTAAGTTACCATCACTGTAATTACCAATAATTAGATTTGGCTTGCCTTGAAATTGTTTTAAAAGTTCTGTTTCGGCAGCCAGAGCAAATTTTTCTAAGTAAGGCCAAATTTCAAATTTAGAAATCCAGTTGTTGGTAATTTCTGGTTGAGATTCTACAAAAGGAACGCGCAAAATCCAAGCATTTTCTGTACCATCAACTTTTTCTAATGGTAAGTTACAAAATGTGCCTTCGCAATTGGGAATCAGTCGGGTTAATATAATGATATGGGGTTTAATTCCTAATGTATCTAAACCTGCAAGTTCAATTTCTGCTCGCATTTTGTTTTCTAAACTGCGGGCTTGTTCTAAAACATAAATAACCTGTCCTAATGTTTCATCTCTTCCTAAAACATCTTCTTGTGCAACCCAACCATGGATGGAAATGAGGACGACGCGGAAAACTGCACAAATGCGAGAAACAAAGGTTTCTAAAATAGCAGCTTCGGGATTATCCATGAGTTTTTCGAGAAGTTCTAAGGTTTCTCTAACTCTGGCTGCATTGTTACCCCAACCTGGTTCTAAGCCGAGTGATTGGAGATGAAAACCAAATTTTATGTATGGTGTATCGGGGGATAAATGACTAACAAATTCTAAAGCTAGTTTGATTTGTTTGGTTAGTTGTAATCCTGAATGAATGTGATTACTAATTAATAGGCTGATGCCATTATATTCTAATCTTTGTAGTGATTGAAATAATGCGTCAATCCAATATTCAGGATCTGTCAATGATTGATTACAAAAATAATGATTGAGAACGGTTAAACCTTGTCCGATATTTCGAGAATCACTAATTTTTGGTGCTGCTGGGTAAAAGGGATGAAGATCAATTTCTAAAATGTGGGGTTGGTAACGGTTGACTAAGCGATCGCTCACATCTAATAATGCTTTGGGTGTCATTAAGTCAAACTTGGTCAAATCAGCGGTTAATAACCATACTTCTTGACTCGCAATTTTTGGTCTAAGGACAAACCAAGTATTTTCACTATCCAGAATTATTTCATGGGTGTACTGAATAAATGTTCCTAGTGAGGAAGAGTGATAAAAATAAGCAGGTTTTTGGAATTGGTGACAATAATCTGCAAAGGCTTGTAAAATCTCGTTTCTTAGAAAGTAACGTTTATGATTATTACCCAATCCTAAGATAAACTCACCTAAAGCATTTTTTTCATCACTGTTAACAATAGTTTGCGCTAATTTATACATTTTATATTACCAAACTCTAGCGAAAGTCAGAATTATTGATATGCTGTGCCAAGTTAATCGTAAATAAGTTACTCAATCATTTACTTCTAACTAAAGGATGAACCCTAAAATCATCTTATAGATAGAGAAATATCTATTCGCTACAGCATAGTTCTGAAGTATATTAATTACCATTTTGTAAATCTTACTTGTGACACTTCTTTAAGAGTCCATTAAAATAAGAATTAAATATTACATATACAAATATTACTCAATTCAGCAAAACATGAATACTCATATCCTCAACGAATTTTGTAGGTTGAGTATGTCGTGATGAGGTGTAACTAATCTAGCCAAAAAATTGAAAATGAATTTGTGACCTTATGCCAGATTTAATTTTGTAAATATCCCTTGTGCCACTATTTGAATAGTCATACACGCTAAATCAATTTTGATTTAATGCTTTGTAAACACTGCTTGTGACAGTATTCAGATAGTCATGCAACACTGAAGTACATTTTACCTACAGTTTTGTAAATACCCCTTGTGACAGTATTTAAATAGTCATTTAATTCGTAATTTGTAACCGATATTTTCTGTAGTATTTATATAAACAAAGTGCCAATTTGGCTCACTAGTTACGGGAAACATAGTATTCTGCATATAATAGTGTCACAAGGAGTATTTACAAAACCATAGACAGGAAATATCTCAATGTTGTATGACTATTTAAATAGTGTCATAATACGAATATCTGTATTTCCTATTTTTTACCAAATAACCAACCTGGGCATACAATGCTAGAAATTTACCTGTATTTTTACTAACACAAGGGTAATGTGTTCAGTGATTTTTTCAATTTATACACTCAAAAATTACAGGATTTAATCTATTTAGATTACAAATTGCCAATGAGATATCACTAATTGAATGGATAGCACTGCTCACTAAACCTCACAGAAAATTAATAAAATTCTCCTATAACCACAAATAACATTGATATTTAATCGGTAAGTTATCGCTATACTCGAATTTAGATATCGAAGTTATTCACCAAGAGAATTAAATCCTGTGCATATCATCTGTATATATTGCTGTGATTGCCCAAATATCCCCTTGATTTCTCCCTATTATTCGGAATTTAGGAGATCAAAAGTCAGGACTTAAAAGGCTTGTCAAATCAGGAGTAGAACTCCTAAACTTGACTATAAAAGTCTGATTAGTTTGGACTAAAAAGATTGTCTGTTCTGAATATTTACGAATTATTAACTTTCAATCCTACAAGATTAGATCAGGGTTAGTTATGAACTATCAAGCTTCTTCTGCTCAGAACGATTTTCATAGTGCCATCACTCCCGAACAGTTCAATCATATCATTGAAGCTATTGCTGATGGACGGTATTCTTGGGCTTGTGTGCTGATTTTACGTTGTATTGATTACAATCCAATTCACTATATCCCTCAACGGACTTACAGCCGATTAATTAAAGAAAACCGTCAAGGTTCTGGAACAGCTAGTAAACCAAAAGCAGATATTTGAGTCTTTTGTGAATAGTCATATTTACAAAGATTCATGTCAATTACTAAGAGGATGTTTGAAAAGTATCAGAATTAATCGAGATCCCCCCAACCCCCCTTACAAAGGGGGGCTAAATTCCTCAAAGTCCCCCTTTTTAAGGGGGATTTAGGGGGATCTGCGGGTGTCAGATCCCACACGAAAAAGTTTTCAAACAACCTCTAAGCCAAAAGGTAGAGTAACTCAGCAGAAAGTTATTCCCTAAAACTAATAAGAGACTTCCAAGAAATAAATTATCCTAAGAAACGAACCACAGAGGCACAGAGTACACAGAGAAAGAATTTCTGCATCAGTTTTGGGACATTTTTTTATTTGGAAGTCTCTAATTTGGGATTTTGTTCCTATCTAGCCCCATGCTACATTTAGTATGGGGAGGTTTTTTACGAACTATCCTATAATTATTATTGGGGTTGCTGAATTGAGGTATGAAATTCCCAAATTGAACCTTTAAAACTCAAACCTCAGTGCGTCTTTGCGCCTTTGCGTGAGACTGAAATTCATACCCTTAATCAGCAACGCCTAATTATTGAATGATCTACAGCAGATTACAGATTAATGAGGTAGAGGATTTAAGTTCAAAGCCAGACAGCAAGCTAGTTTTACTCCTGAATCCTGACTGGGCGCAGGCCCTGCGCCCCTACCTCCTGACTGTATGTTTTGGTAGTTATTTAAGGTTAAGGAATATAAAAATGAAAACCTTTGCAACTATAGATGGTAATGAAGCTGTGGCTAAAGTCGTTTACCAATTAAACGAAGTTATTGCCATTTACCCGATTACACCATCTTCACCGATGGCGGAATGGTCTGATACTTGGATGAGTGAGGGAAAACCGAACATCTGGGGAACTGTTCCTGCGGTGGTACAGTTGCAGAGTGAAGGGGGGGTTGCGGGTGCTGTACATGGGGCTTTACAAACGGGTTCACTGACAACCACATTTACAGCATCTCAGGGGTTAATGTTGATGCTACCAAATATGTACAAAATTGCCGGTGAACTTACACCTACAGTATTTCATATTGCGGCGCGATCGCTTGCAGCCCAGGCTTTATCCATTTTTGGAGATCATAGTGATGTCATGGCTGCAAGAACTACTGGTTTTGCCATGTTGTGTGCTGCTTCTGTGCAAGAAGCCCATGATTTTGCCCTAATTTCCACAAAAGCAACTTTATTATCTCGTATTCCTTACTTACACTTTTTTGATGGGTTTCGCACTTCCCACGAAGTCAATAAAATAGAAATATTAACAACTGAAGACTTACAAAAATTTATTCCTTTAGACTTAGTAATTGCCCATCGTTCACGGGCTTTAACACCTGATAACCCGGTATTACGAGGAACGGCGCAAAACCCTGATGTTTATTTTCAAGCTAGAGAAACAGTAAACTCTTTTTATCTCGCTTGTCCAGATATTACTCAACAGGTAATGGATGAATTTGCCGCAATGACGGGTAGACAATATCAACTATTTGATTATCATGGACATTTAGAAGCAGAAAAAATAATTATTCTCATGGGTTCTGGTTGCGAAACAGTTCATGAAACCGTAGATTATCTCAATCAACAAGGTGAAAAAGTGGGAATTATCAAAGTTAGATTATATCGTCCCTTTGACACCCAAAGATTTATTAATTCTCTGCCCAAAACAACCCGAATAATTGCCGTTTTAGATAGAACAAAAGAACCAGGGGCAATTGGTGAACCTTTATATATAGATGTAGTTACAGCTTTGGCAGAAAACCAACTTCACAAAATTAAAGTTGTGGGAGGTAGATATGGTTTATCATCTAAAGAATTTACACCAGCAATGGTAAAAGCGGTATTTGATAATTTAGATGTGGAGAAACCAAAAAATCATTTTACTGTGGGGATTAATGATGATGTTACTCATAACAGTTTAACATATAATCCCGAATTTAATATAGAAGCCGACAATATAGTTAGGGCAATTTTCTACGGTTTGGGTGCAGATGGTACAGTAGGGGCAAATAAAAATTCTATCAAAATCATTGGAGAAGAAACAGATAATTTTGCCCAAGGTTATTTTGTTTATGATTCTAAAAAATCTGGTTCAGTTACCGTCTCTCATTTGCGTTTTGGTTTTCAACCAATTCATTCTACTTATTTAATTACTAAAGCTAATTTTGTCGCTTGTCATCAATGGGACTTTGTAGAAAAATTTCCCATATTGAAAGATATTATTCCTGGTGGCACTTTTTTACTAAATTCACATTATCATAAAGATGAAATTTGGAATAAATTACCTGCTGCAATGCAAACAGAGATAATTAACAAAAATATCAAATTCTATGTCATTAATGCCTACAAAGTCGCCCGTGAAGCGGGAATGGGTGGACATATTAACACCGTTATGCAGGTTTGTTTCTTTGCCATTTCCGGTGTTTTACCAAGAGAAGAAGCTATAGATCAAATTAAAAAATCTATTCGTAAAACCTACGGTAAAAAAGGTGAAGAACTTGTACAAATGAATATCCAAGCAGTTGATAAAACCTTGGAAAATCTCTATGAAATTAGGGAACGGGGAACGGGGAACAGAGAAAAGGAAAATATAAGAATGTCCTCAATTCCCGATACTGCCCCTGCATTTGTCCGCAATATATTAGGGAAAATGATAGTCCGTGAAGGTGATGATTTACCTGTGAGTGCATTACCTGTAGATGGTACATATCCCACAGGAACATCTAAATGGGAAAAACGCAATATTGCTGAAGAAATTCCGGTTTGGGATGCTGACGTTTGTATTCAATGTGGTAAATGTGTGATGGTGTGTCCCCATAGTGTCATTCGCGCTAAAGTATATGCACCAGAAGAATTAGAAAATGCCCCAACAACTTTTAAAAGTGTCAATGCAAAAGAACATGATTGGCATGATTTAAAATTTACCATTCAAGTAGCAGCAGAAGATTGTACAGGTTGCGGTATTTGTGTTGATGTTTGTCCCGCCAAAAATAAAGCCGAACCGCGCAAAAAAGCCATTAATATGGCAGCACAAAAACCATTGCGAGAACAAGAACGAGAAAATTGGGATTTCTTCTTAAATCTCCCTAACCCAGATAGACGGAATTTAAAGTTAAATCATATTAATCAACAACAGATGCAAGAACCATTATTTGAGTTTTCTGGTGCTTGTGCTGGATGTGGAGAAACACCTTATATTAAACTTGTAACACAATTATTTGGCGATCGCATGATCGTTGCCAACGCCACCGGTTGTTCCTCTATCTATGGTGGTAACTTACCCACCACACCTTGGACAAAAAACGCCGCAGGTAGGGGTCCAGCATGGTCTAACAGTCTATTTGAAGATAACGCCGAATTTGGCTTAGGTTTCCGGGTTTCCATAGACAAACAAGCCGAATTTGCCGCTTATTTACTCCAACAACTTGCACCCCACATAGGTGAAACCTTAGTCTCAGAAATCCTCAACACTGAACAAAAAGACGAATCCGATATTTACTCTCAACGAGAACGAATTGCTATTCTCAAAGGAAAATTAAAAGAAATTATCACCGCAGATGAACACAGATTAACGCAGATGAAAGAGGATTCTATCAGCGTTTATCTGCGTTTATCTGCGTTCAAAAATCTTCAATCCCTCGTTGATTATTTAGTGAAAAAAAGCGTTTGGATCATTGGTGGTGACGGTTGGGCTTATGATATTGGTTATGGTGGATTAGATCATGTAATCGCTAGTGGACGCAACGTTAATATTCTCGTCTTAGACACAGAAGTTTACTCTAATACTGGCGGTCAAATGTCCAAATCTACCCCTAAAGGTGCAGTGGCAAAATTCGCAGCAGGTGGTAAACCTACAACCAAGAAAGACTTAGGTTTAATCGCTATGACCTACGGTAATGTTTATGTTGCTAGTGTAGCAATGGGCGCAAAAGATGAACAAACCCTGAAAACTTTCTTAGAAGCCGAAGCTTACGAAGGTCCATCATTAATTATTGCCTACAGTCATTGTATTGCTCACGGTATCAACATGAGTACAGCCATGCGAAATCAAAAAGCTGCTGTAGACTCTGGACGCTGGTTATTATATCGCTATCACCCCGACCGCATTAAACAGGGAGAAAACCCCTTACAACTCGATTCTCGCACCCCTCACATACCAATAGAAAATTCCATGTACATGGAAAACCGTTTCAAAATGTTAACTAAAATTAACTCAGAAACAGCAAAAGAACTCCTCAAAGAAGCCCAACTCGATGTTAACACCCGTTGGCAAATGTACCAATATTTAGCCGCCAGGAAATTACAATAAAGCTAAATTACGAGTCATACCGTTTCTTTGTGAAAATGCGCCAAATTTTTTGAGATTTTCTGTCTCTGTGTCCTCTGTGCCTCTGTGGTTCATTTAAGTAGGTGAACACAATAAAACCAAACTGTGTAAAGAAACGTAAAATCGCCCAAACCCTCTTCACTCTTGCCTCTTGCCTCTTGCCTTTTGCCTTGCCATAACGACAATTTTCAACGCCAACCTACTTATCTTAATTGAATTAATATCAGGAGTCAGGAGACAGAAAGAAAAAATTACCCATTACCAAATTTATGAACTTAACTACCACATATTTAGGTTTAGAATTAAAATCTCCCCTAATTCCCTCCGCGTCTCCACTTTCCGAAGACATTGATAATATTAAATTAATGGAAGATGCAGGTGCAGGTGCTGTTGTTATGCACTCGCTATTTGAAGAACAATTAAACTTAGAAAAGTCCGCACTTTATCATCATTTAAGCCATGGTACAGAAAGTTTTGCAGAAGCCTTAACCTATTTCCCAAATATTGCTAAATTCCGAGTCGGACCAGAAGAATATTTAGACCATATTCGCAAAGCTAAAGAAAAGGTGGATATTCCCATTATTGCTAGTTTGAATGGTTCTTCAGTCGGTGGTTGGACTAAATATGGTAAACTCATGCAAGAAGCAGGAGCATCAGCACTAGAATTAAATATTTACTATGTTCCCACTAACCCAGATTTAAGTAGTCATGATATCGAGCAAAATTATCTTGATATTCTCACATCTGTTAAAGCCGCCGTTACTATTCCTGTAGCCGTAAAACTCAGTCCTTACTTTACTAATACTGCGAATATTGCTAAACGTTTAGATCATGCCGGGGCTGATGGATTAGTATTATTTAATCGGTTTTATCAACCAGATATTAATTTAGAAAATTTAGAAGTCGAACCTCATGTACTTTTAAGTACCCCCCAAGCCATGCGTTTACCCCTGCGCTGGATAGCCATTCTCTATGGTCATATTCAGGGTAGTTTGGCTGCAACTAGCGGTATTCACAATGCCCATGATGTGATCAAAATGTTAATGGTGGGAGCAAATATAACTATGTTGTGTTCTGTATTATTACGAGAGGGAATTAACCATATTCAGTGTTTAGAAAAAGACCTACGGGAATGGATGAAAACCCATGAATATGAATCTGTAAAGCAAATGCAAGGTACTATGAGCCAGTTAAAATGTCCTAATCCTAGTGCTTTTGAACGCGCTCAATATATGAAGGCTTTGCAAACCTATAACCCGGATTCGGGTAGAGTTTATACACCATCTTAGTCCTGACTCCTGACTGGGCGCAGGCCCTGCGCCCCTACCTCCTGACTTATGAAAAAACGTATCGGTATTCTTACAAGTGGTGGTGATTGTCCTGGGCTAAATTGTGTGATTCGCGCGGCTGTGAGTCATGCCACACGGACTTATGATTGGCAGGTAGTGGGTATCCCTTACGCCACCCAAGGGTTGCTAGAACGGAAAACAGTGCCGTTAAGTATACATGGTTGGGATTTACGTGGTATTGACCCTTTGCTAAATATGGGGGGAACGGTTTTAGGTAGTATTAATAAAGGAGATACTTTAGCTCATGCTGATGAAATATTAGCCGGCTATGAAGCGATCGCTTTAGATGCTTTAATTATTGTCGGTGGAGATGGTAGTTTAGATATTATTCATCAACTATCAGTTTTAGGTAATTGGAATTTAATTGCTATCCCCAAAACCATTGATCATGATGTCGCCTTTACAGAACGTGCAATCGGCTTTGATACGGCAGTTAATACCATTGTTGATGCCATTAACCGACTCATATTTACCGCTGCTAGTCATGACCGGGTAATGATTATCGAAGTTATGGGACGCAACGCTGGACACTTGGCTTTACACTCAGGAATTGCCGGCGGCGCTGATGTGATTTTAATTCCCGAAGTCCCCTATACTATTCAAGGAATATGTAATCATCTGACCGAATTACGCGAACAGTGGCAAAAAAAATTCGCCATTATAGTTGTTGCTGAAGGTATATCTGTTTGTACAGAAGATGCCAATAATCCTTCTACTTGCACAACTGCTAAATGTGGTCAAGGTCAATATATTGCCGAAAAAATTGCCAATTGTAGTCATCACCTGATTGATACCAGAGTTTCTGTATTAGGACATATTCAGCGCGGTGGTATCCCCTCAGCTTTAGACCGTCTCACAGCTACCATGTTTGGTAAAGTTGCCATTGATTTAATTGCCCAAAATCAATATGATCAAATGTTAGCTTGGCAAAATGGAAAGGTTGTCACTTTCCCCATTCAAGCCGTGATAGATAATAATCCCTCTCTTGTTAATCCTCAAGGTGATTTAGTCCAAACCGCTCGGTCTTTAGGTATATATATTGGTGAATAAAGTGACAGGTAATGGGTAATGGGTAATGGGTAATGGGTAATAGAAAGATAAATAATCTCCCCAACTCCCCCAACTCCCCCAACTCCCCCCACTCCCCCAACTCCCCCAACTCCCCCCACTCCCTTACGTATTACTCAACTTCAGCGAGCGCTTCTAAATGAAAAGCCACATTTTTCAGTGCCATTTCAATTTCGTTACTATAAGAAAGACTTCTCCATCTTGGTGTTGTGGCATAGTCTAAGGCATTTGTATCCAAGTATTCTGCAAAAATTACCAGTTTTTCGGGGTCTGTTGGGGCTGTTGCCAACTTTGCTAAAAATTCTTGAGGTGTCATAGATTTGCCAGGAAAGAATAAAAGTCTCATGAATCGGTCAATTCTATGAGCATAAGTGCTACTATCCCTAAAAATCTGTTCAAAATACTCAAATATTGGTAATTGGTAATTTTTTTTCATTTCTCCTGACTGGGCTGACTGGGCGCAGTCCCTGCGCCCCTACCTCCTGACTCCTCACTTCAGTACATAACTCAATGTTTCCAGTAATTCTTGATTAGTGTAGGGTTTTAATAAAATCGCAGGAACTTGATTTTCATTACTTGGTTCCAGCATATTTTGGATATTACGTCCACTACAAGCAATTATTTTGACTTGAGGATTGATTTTTTTCAAATTGGAGATAGCAGAACTTCCATCCATTTCTGGCATCATCATATCCATCAACACTGCTCTAATTTGCTGTTTGTACCGTGCATAAATAGCGATCGCCTCCATCCCATTTTTAGCAGTAATAGTTTGATAATTGTAACTTTCTAAAATATTTTTCGTAACTTCCAGCACTTGGGGTTCATCATCTACCACCAAAATTAACTCTCCCCGTCCTGGATACATTTCCCCATAATCCGGTTCTAAAGCGATAACTTCCTGATTTACCGATGGTAAAAATACTTTAAATTTACTGCCTTTCCCCACTTCACTATCAACATTAATAAAACCCTTGTGACTTTTAATCGTTCCTAGCACTGTTGATAGTCCTAATCCTGTTCCCTTGCCAATATCCTTAGTAGTAAAAAATGGCTCAAATATTCTTTCTAATATTTCCGGTGGCATCCCCGTCCCCGTATCTTCCACGGTAATCACAATATAATTTCCCACACCAGCATAATGATTTATCCGTCTCATCTCTTCACTAATATACAAATTTTCCGCAGAAATAGACAGATTGCCACCATTAGGCATAGCATGACCAGCATTAACCATTAAGTTAATTAATACCTGTTCCAGTTCATTCTTATCCCCAGATACCGTCCATAATTTTGGCGGGAGATCGGTGAAAAATATGATAGATTGAGGAAAAGAAAATGTTTCCTTAGCCATCTGAATAGTATCCCTAATCAAATCACTAATCTGAATAATTGTATATTGAATCTCTACTCCCTTAGCAAAAGATAAAAGTTGTCTTACCAAAGCTGCCCCTTTTTTAGCATTATTCTCAATAGTTGTTAGCATTGGCAAACAATTATCTTTATCTAACAAAGGTTTACTTCTAAGCAATTGAGCATATCCTAAAATCGGTGTTAAATGATTATTGATATTGTGAGCAATCCCACCAGCTAAAGTCCCAATACTTTCCATTCTTTTAGCATGAATTTCCATCTGTTGAGCGCGGGAAAACTGCTCTTCTAGTCTTTTCTTTTCAGTAATATCAGTATCTACCGTGAGAATAGATTTAGGTTGTCCATCACCATCTAACATCAATGTCCAACGGCTTTGAACAATAATTAGTTGATTCGATTGTGTACGTTTGCGTAATTCACCCTGCCAACTTCCCAATCTCACTACAGTTTGCAGAGGAATTATCTCTTGCTCATGGGAAGTTGAATCATAAAAAATATCCTTGGGATTCTTGTCTAAAACCTCCTGACTTTTCCACCCATATATCTTCTCTGCACCCTGATTCCAAAAAAGAATCTGGGCTTGAAAATCACGGACAAAAATTCCATCAGTTGCAATATCTAAAAGGGCAGCTTGTTCAGAGATTTGCTGTTCAGTTGCCTTCCGTTCAGAAATATCTCTAGTAGTACCAATCATCCGCATCGGTTCACCATTTTCATTACAGTAAACTTTTCCCCTAGAAATCAACCAATTTAGACTACTATCACCACCAACTATCCGATACTCACAGACAAAATCAACTTTTTTCTCAATAGAGGTACTCACACATTTTTGAAACCGCTCACGGTCTTCAGGATAGACTAACTTGAGAAAGTCTTCACAATTAGGAGATAGAGTATCAATAGGTAAACCATACATTAAACCCAAATTAGGAGACCAGAGAGTTTTATTGGTTTGGATATGCCAATCCCAGATTCCAATTTTACCTGCTTCCAGTGCCAATGTGAGTCGGGCTTCACTTTCTTGTAAGGAATCTTGAATCTCTTCTCGTTCCACGATTTCCTGTTGCAATCGCTCATTAGCAATCACTAATTCTGCCGTGCGTTCTTTTACCCTGGTTTCCAAAACATCGCTATTTTGACGGAGCGCTGCTTCTAATTTTTGGCGTTCACGCAGTGCAGCTTGCTGTTCGCTAATATCAGTTATTGACCACAATAACCCGGTTCTTTTACCTTCACTATCAGATATAGGATTTACTCTGACACTAGCAGAAAATAGCGAACCTTTGCGAGACTGGAAATCTATTTCCCATTCCTGTATATGCTGTATTTTTTTTAACTGGGCTACGAACTGAAAGCGGTGTTTTTCAACAATAAACACCACTAATGGCTTGCCAATCAGATAATTTTGACGTACAGATAATAGGGATGCTGCTCCATAATTAGCTTGCTGAATTATACCTAAACTATCAGTTACTAAATAACCATTAGGTGCAAATTCAAATAGATTTTGATAACGCTGCCGTTCTGCTTCAGTAATTTCACGAGAATAGATCAATTGTTCATTTTGTTGCCGCAGTTCTTCTTCTGCAATTTGCAGTTCTTCTAAGGTTTCCTGAAGTTGCAGATTAATTTCTACACTATCAGCAACCTCTTCTTTCACCCATTGTTGTAAATAATTATAAGTTTGCCAGCGAATTACTTCTAATTCCTGATTAATTGCTGTGTGTTTTGTATTAGAATCTCCGAGATTTTCCTGTAATGCCTCAATCACACCCACTATTTTTTCTATATTTAAGCTTTGTAATAAGTCTTTTTCATGGACAATACCAATTAAGTTTTCTTCGTCATCTACTATAGGTAAATGTTGAATATCATGCTGATTTAAAAGTGCCAACACGGTTAAAATATGCTCAGAATCTGATTTTTTGAGGGTAATTGGTGGCTGATTCATCACATCCGCCATTTTCACTGCTGATAAGTTAGTATTTGAGGCAACTACCCTTAGTACATCCTTAATCGTCAAAATTCCTTGTAATTTCTTGCCCTCTACCACCAAAACATAGTCTTTTGCCTCTTGGGTTAAATGACTAACTGCAACCTGATTCATCAATTTAATAGCATCCATTACATAACTATCATGACCAATAGTTACAGGAGAATAATCAATAATTTGATGTAAACTAGGTAAATCAATTAACTTCTCATTCAGTCCATCAACTAATGGGTTTAATGGTTTTGTCTGATCAATAGATACTTCTGCAACTAATTTCATATCAGTAAAACTATGGTAATAAGGGGTTAATTTATACATTAAAGACTTTTCAAACAACCTTTAAGGGACTTCCAGGAAATAAATTATCCCAATAAATAAATGAACAAACGAACCACAGAGGCACAGAGAACACAGAGAGAGAAGAAATAGGGAGGGTTTTTGCGTTAGTTTTGGGACATTTTTTTATTTGGAAGTCTCTAAGAGTAAGCCACAAAATTATGTTCACCTACTTAAGTTGTCTGTGAAGGCAGGGAACAGGGAACAGTTTTAGCTATTTCACAAAACGAAATATATTTTAATTTTTCTCCACCCACTTAGGAATGTGGATTAAATAAAATGCAGAAGTTGTGACAGGGGTATAGTAGACTAAAGAAGTAGGTATTAGGGAACAATATCGTGATAGAAATCTACTCTCCAATGCTAGAAAAGCAGATGCAAGATTACTATGAATCTCTATCGGAGAAAGACCGTAGGCGGTATGCAGCGATTGAAGCAAAAAAGCTTGGGTACGGGGGGATTGGATACATAAGTAAATTGTTGGGATGTAACTACAGAACAATCAATAGAGGGATGGAGGATCTGGAACAGCCGAGTAAAACCAGCAGTCCAAGAATTCGCCGTCCAGGAGGAGGAAGAAAAAAAGCACTGTTAACGATACCTGGAATCAATGAAGCATTCCTGACGGTAATAGAAACACACACAGCAGGTTCGCCAATGGACGAGGATATTAAATGGACAAACTTAACTCGTCAACAAATAGCAGACTTATTAGCCGAAAAAGGCATAAATATCAGTGTTACAGTTGTAGACCAATTACTCTGGGAACATAAATTTCGTAAACGCAAAGCAGTGAAAATGATTGCGTGTGGAAGTAGCGAAAATCGTAATGAGCAGTTTGAGAAGATTGAAAGCCTTAAAACCCAGTATTTTGCTGAGGGTAACCCAGTGATTAGTATGGACAGTAAAAAAAAGAGTTAATTGGCAATTTATATAGAGAAGGAAGTATTTATACTGATGCTCCAATCAAGGTATTAGACCACGACTTTCCATCTTTGGCAACAGGAATAGCAATTCCACATGGGTTATATGATTTAAAGGATAACATTGGTTTTATACAAATTGGTACTAGCCATGACACCAGCGAATTTGCCTGTGATTCAATCCGTTATTGGTGGAATAATTATGGCAAAAACCGCTACCAATTGGCTACCTCTATACTACTGTTATGTGATGGTGGTGGTAGCAACAGTTCTCGTTACTATGTATTCAAAGAAGCATTACAAGCTTTGGTGAATGAAATTGGAATTGAAATTCGCATTGCTCACTATCCTCCTTATACATCTAAGTACAATCCGATTGAGCATCGGCTGTTTCCACATCTAAGTCGGGCTTGTAAAGGTGTTATTTTCGACAGTGTTAACACTGTAGCTAAACTGATGGCAAAAGCTACTACTCAGAAAGGGTTACAGGTTTTTACGACCATCATTGATAAAGCCTACCAAACCGGTAAGAAAGTTGCTGAGGGTTTTAAAGAAACAATGGAGATTTTCTTTGATGATTTTTTGCCACAGTGGAACTATACTGCTAAACCACAACAACATTTAGAATTGTAAGTTATTTAATCCACATTCCTTAATAGGGATATTGTTTAAATCTTAATCGTATGATCAAATTGTATACTTGAAAATTTATATATAACCAATAAGTCGTGAGACAGAATTAATTACACAATGTCATTGCGTAAGCGTTGCGTGGCGTTAGCCATATGGGACGAAGTGAAATGAAGCAATTCCAAGGGTTGTGATTGCTTCCCTTCGCTCGCAATGACTGTAACCCTACAAATCAAGGCTTTTTCTAATTTGGACAAGGTATTGAGACATATTTTGGAAAATTGGCATTTCTTTTTGTGGAGTTCCTTTGGGGTTATAGCACATCTTTGACTTAGTAGTGATTAGTTACAATAAAACTTTAGTTAAATGTAAAGCGCAATTATAAATACTGTATTCATTGCACCTTCGTCTAGGAGTTTAGATTGAGAATTGCTAAATCCCTGCTGATTCCTCCTGATTACTCCTAATTCCTGTTTTAATTTAATCACTTGTGTTATTACAGATAAAAATAACTCACGCTGTATAATTAACCCATCTTCTCAATCAATACCTTAGCCATTTTCTGTAGGTTGGGTTAAGCCAAAGCGTAACTTAACGCATTTTTTAAGTTTCATGCTATGGCTGGGCAACGCTAAGGCGAACAATTTAACCTACAAATCAAGGCTTTTTCCAATTTGGACAAAGCATTACTCAATCAAATAATATTTTGATTATTGGCGAGTAGTTCATTTATATTAGCTAAATCAGAGATATATGTGGCAACAACAACAAAAAAATCCTGTAATTATCAAACTGGCCTTAGTAATGGCTATAGTTACCAGTCCAATGGTAGCAAATTTCTTAATTTCCCTACCCATCCAAGCAGAATCCAAGAATGAGACTCCAGATTTTCCCCTACCAGAAAAAGTAGAAAATGGGACTGTAGTTAAAGTTGATAGTTCTCGTAACTCCCTACTTGTCAACCAACGCTTAAAAGAAAACTTTGAAACCCAGTTTTCGGGAACTAAAGTAGAAATTGCAATTAACGGCAATGAAGATGCTGTAAAAGCGGTTTTAGATGGTAAAGCTGATCTAGCATCCCTTGGTCGCAAACTCACTCCAGAAGAAAAAGCACAAGGTCTAAAAGAGGTGCTAGTGCGTCAAGAAAAAATTGCCATCATTGTTGGTATGAATAATCCCTTCTATGATGGTTTGACTACTGAGCAATTTGCTAAGATTTTTCGAGGAGAAATTACAGATTGGTCAGAATTGGGAAATGCCAAAGGTAAAATTAGATTTATAGATCGTCCCTTCGATAGTGATACTCGTAATTCCTTTAGTGAGTATTCAGTATTCAAGTCTAGACAAGTATTGACAGGTACTAATGCGGTGCAACTGGTGAAAGACGACACACCTAACATTGTTAAAGAATTAAGTAATGACGGCATTAGCTATGTGTTAGCAAGTCAAATTTCTAAACTACCGGATGTGCGGGTATTAAAAGTACAAGATTTTTTGCCAGATAATTCTAAATATCCTTTTTTCCAGTCTTTTGTTTACGTTTATAAAGAAAATCCCAGTCCTAAAGTTAGAGATTTTCTAGGTTTTGTTTTAGCCAAACCAGGAGAAGAGTCTATAAAAGCGGCTAAAGAAGCAGAAGCAATTGCTATTGCAGCCATATCCATACAAACTATGTCTCTGCCTGTGGCTAATATCTCTACCACCACCCCTTCAGAAATTCCTTTAACAACTCCTTCAGAAATACCTACAGCCACCCCCACAGTAACTCCTTCCGTTTCTCAAAGTCCATCTTTAGTAACACCAACGCCTGAAAAATTAGTTATACCCGAACCTCAAGACGCTAGAAGGGAAATACAGTTGATAAACCTCTTTGATAATCCCTCCATGATTACCAAAAATATGAGGTTTTTATTACTAATGCCTTTATTACTAATTGCGGGATTCAGTAGCTTTTTGCCATTGTGGTTGAGAAGAAGAAAGCGAACAGTTACCAGCAGCGCTTCGCTACCGATTGAAAAAGCACAGACATCCTCAAATCAAGAAAGTGATTCTCTTCCAGAGACAATGTTTACTCGGTCAGATTCAGAAGCATTTGCATCAATATTAAATAGTAATGGGAATAGTAATGGTAATGGACTTAATGGTCCAAATTACCACAAAGATGATGATAACCAGGAAATAACGTCAGTGAGTAATATAGCCATTATAGATGTACCACAGACAACTTACCCCAATAATCAAATTCAGGAAATGTCTGAAATTAATCTTGATCTCAACTATGATGAAGTTGCTTGGGAGACAGAAGACCCTGTTATTGTCGTCAATAGTTACTTTCCACAAATCCCGAATATTCACCACCAGCCAATTAATGCAGATATTTCCAGCAATGAAGTCAGTAATATTCCATTAGAAGCACCAGAAACGCCTGTAATTAAATCTAATCAAAAGATTACATCCTTATCAGAATTACTTGGTATTACCTCCACACCAGTTAAGTCAGATAACAGCATAACAGAAGTTCTCAACCTAACCCAAGCACCTCAACCAGTCAGCCAATCACCACAAACTCAAGATTTATTATCTGATTTATCATCTGACTTGCCATTCGAGTTAGGGGAGGCTTTAAACGCCATTACTAGTGAAATTACCTTCAATACCGCGGAAATAGAAGAAGAGATATATCCTACTCCCTTGCCTCTTCCAGCTACAAATGAAGCTATAGCAATGGAATTAGATGCTGAGATAGAAGCCTGGACTAATATTAATCCCATCAATGCGACTGGAAATACTAGAATTATTTTCACACCCCGCACTCCCAAATGGGCTTACCTATCTTGGTATATTTCTGAAGATCATCAACAAGCATTACACAATCAAGGATTTACCATGTTGGCTATCCGCGTCTATGATGTTACCAATCTTGATCTGAGCTATCAGCGTCCTCAGTTCGATGCACAATACGAATGTGAAACCGCAATCAATGATCGTTATGTACCTATTTCCAAAGGTGAACGGGACTACATGACAGAAATCGGTTATGTGAATCGTGATAATCAGTGGTTGTGTTTAGCGCGTTCTGGAACAGTTCGTATTTTTAGTCGTCCCAGTACAGATTTCTGGGTTATCGTTGATACAGAATTGGTTCTTCATGGTGCTACAGAAGCAGGTGCAAATGTCACTATTGATGGTCAAAAAGTCAAGGTCAATCCTGATGGTACATTTAAGTTAACTGTCCCCTTTGTGGATAATTCAGTTGACTATCATATAATGGCTACTTCTGCTAATAGAGAATATAGGAAAACTATTGATCAGAAGTTTTTCCAAGAACAAAAAGAGGGTTAGAATGTAGGTTGGGTTAAGCGACAGCGCAACCCAACGCATTTGTTGGGTTTCATGCTTCAACCCAACCCTGTATCTTAGAGGTATGTTAGAGGAAGTGGTAGACCGTCCCAATGTGGGTTAGAACCTCCACCCTGTTCCTTTGTCATAACGACAATTTTTAATGCCAACCTACTTGATATAACGCTGTGATAATTGCCGCATACTTTCAACATTTATGCAAAATGGCGTGCCACTGTGTAGCCATATTCATCTGAGTAAAAAGTGAGTCTTGCCACTACTCCCGTAATTGTTTCTTGGGGAACAGAAGCATTAATTTGTTTTAAAGTGGACATTGTTCGCTAAAATGTAAATATAGAATTAAGAGATTCTGGTAATGTCATTAGTGATTGCAGATGAATTTTTAGACGCTTCCCAGTTAACCCCTACGGAATTTTTACAAGAGATTGCATTACATTTATTTGAGTCGGGGCGATTAACTTGTGATTATGCAGCTAAAATGGCACAAATGGAGTTAAATACTTTTCGAGATTTACTGAAAACACGTAAAATACCTTTGTATCATTATGATTTGGAGGATTTTGAGATTGATTTACAGAATTTACAGGAGTTGGGAAGATTGTGATCATTAGTGATACTTCTGTGATTACTAATTTAATTTAATTAGTATTGAACATATTTTTCTGTTGCAGGCACTTTATGAAAGGGTGATTATTCCTCAAGCAGTTTATGAAGAATTATCCAGGTGTCATCCTCTATTTTTAAGCGAAATACAAGTTTGATGGATAAGTTGATTAAAAATTCTACTTTTTGGATTTCTCCGCTTTTATATGACAAGATTTTACTTTTAGGACAGGAAAAGGAAGGAAAATAATCCCATTTTTGGTGATTTAATGTTTCTCATCTGCCTTTTTTTACTCAATATGTTTATTTGTTTTTATTCTCACTTGAGTTTTTTCTCTCTGTAATTTCCTTCTGTGATAAGTTAAATTAACCCTAATTCATATTATTCAGGGTGCATTAGGAAAACCCAACACACCCATCATGACTAATTAGCAACTTCAGCCATTTCAATGACACGCCCTTCATAATCCTTAACTAAAAAATTCAAAGGCTTTTGGTTGCGAATTTTGAACTTTAAACCTCTGACTTCTACCCGCATTAAAATTAATTCTAGACAATCATGATCAAAGCAAACATGACGATGCTGATCTTTTTTGCCTAAACTTGCACCAGTGATAATATGTAATTGAGTATTTTTCTTGAGTTGATACCACAGTCCGTCATTACCATTATTCATGGTGCTATTAGACCAACTGGGACCAGCGGACATATACAGCGGGTCAATACCTGTTGCACCAATGGTTTGCTCGTAGTTGTAATAGTAGTGCAAAGGGACTTCCGCTACAGGTAAATCTAGCAATCCTGCATATAACTGTCGGGCAACTTCTAAATCCGATACCATGACAGTATAAACTTTAGGGGCGCTGCTGAGAAACATCCACATAGCGCCAGCGTAAGCTGCCAGTAGCATAATCATAATCCCCTGGGTGGAGAACAGGCTATCCAAGGGCAGGGAGGGCAAGAAAGAGCCGAAAGTGAGTGGACTCAGCAGGAACATTATGGAACTAGCTTCTATAACCATGAACAAACAGAATCACAATAAAGGAGACGCTTTGAGTATTGTCAGTTAAGACTAACATTGTTTCTAGTTTATCAAGAGTCTCGCAGTCTGACTTTACAAACTAACTGACTTTCCAATACGATACTGCTCGGTCAAGCCTGAAAAGTCATTATATGGTAGGTTGAGGAACGTTCACGAAGCCTGGGGTATCCCGGCGAACTGCTTGCAGCAGCGCTTCGCTATCGCCGGAGGCATCAGCCATAACCCAACATTATCAAGGATTTTCTTGGGTTTCGCTTAACCCAACCTACATTTCCTGAACCGACAAGTATTGCTTTCTGATATTATTAGTGATCGCATCACCATTCCCTAGTATATTTTAACAGTTATCTAGTTCAGAGATTGTGCAAATTCCCCACTTTCCCGAAGCTAATCACCCATTGGTGAAGTCGCTATTTCATCACAGTGATCAAGAACTACTGAGTCTATTTCAGCGATATCCAGATTATGGCAAGTATTTTACGGTGATTTTTTGCCGTTATAGTCCCATAGTTTACACCTTAATTCGGCATTCGGCGCGATCGCCTGTGCAAGCTGATTATTTATTTGCTCTTATCTGGCGAAATATCTATTATGAATTAGGGGGACTGGACTTAAACCAAGCATCCACAGAAACGGAATCCTTAACCTTACAAAATTGGTTAATTAACATTACTGCATTCCATATTAACGAGATTAAGCTTCCACCCACAGAAGCCATTCATTATTCCCTCAAGGATACATCCCCACCACTATGGTGCTATGTAGAACAGGCATTAGATCAACTACCACCAATATCACGATTAATCGTTTTAATGGCGCAAACCTTCCACTGGAGTGAAACCAGAATTGCTGCCTATTTGCAAGCTGAAGGAGAACAAATTTCCCCTTCGGAAGTCGCAATTTCTCTCCAAGAAGGATATGAGATGCTAGAAGATAAATTACCTGCTGATATTCGGGCTATTTACTTAGGTGAAGCTGGGATTTAATCCTAACTTTAGCTATAATAATCACAGTCGCCCATTTACGGTACAGAACCATAGAAAAAATCCCTCTCGTTAGTTCTTGGCTTGCTCAGACAAAACTTGTCTTAGAGACTTCCAAATAAAAATATGTCCCAAAACTAACGCAAAAACTCTCTCTATTTCTTCTCTCTCTGTGTTCTCTGTGCCTCTGTGGTTCTTTTGTTCATTTATTGGAATAATTTTTTTCTTGGAAGTTCCTTATACCATCTATTTACAGCCGGAATTTCCCGGTTATATATTATGAAACAGCGGCATTTAGTATCAGGAAATCTAATTAATATCAGCAATTTCTTAAAATTACCATTTTTGACTTTTTATATGGTACTACTCACCTGTTTATTGACTACCACAGGTGTAAAAGCGATTGATATTACCCAACAAATTCATCGTCCTTTAAATAATCCCGCAAATAAATCATCACGAAATGTAGCTGATAAATTACTCAGACAAGGTAGACAGCAATTATCCCAAGGATTTCCCCAAAAAACCCTAAAATTATCCTTAGCAGCTTTGGAAATTTATCACTCATTAGGTGATTTAAAAGCCCAGGGTTTAACTTATGATTTATTAGCTAATACCTATCTACAATTAAATGATATCAATAATGCTGAAGATGCCATTCGCCGACAGTTAGCGATCGCCCGCGATAATCAAGATTTTCAAAATCAAATTTTTGCCCTAAATAATCTAGCTACATTATTTCTCCAAAAAGGCGAAAATATCGCCGCCCAAGAAACTCTTGAAGATGCTTTAGTAGTGGCTCGTAATATTATTAACCCAGAAGGACAAGGGCTATCTTTAAGTAATTTAAGCTTGGTTGCTTTCCGCATAGGTGATTATCATAAAGCCGTGAAAATTGGCGAATATGCCTTAACTTTCCGCCGCCAGATTGGTGATATTATTGGTGAAGCTAATACCCTAAATAATCTTGGTGATGCTTATTTAGCTATGGGCGATTATCAAAAGACTATTGGTAGTTATAGTTTGGCAATGCAGTTAGCTGAAAAAAGTTTTGAACGTCCCAATCAATTACGAGCAATTGATGGTTTAGTCACAGCTAATACTGCATTAGGTCGTTACGATTTAGCTTTGAAACTGTTAGACAATCGTGTTAAACTAACTGATTCTATTAACAATCCCGCAGAAGATCTAAAATATTTATTTGTCTCTGGAGAAATTTATGAGAAAATGGGCAACTTTACCAAAGCTAAGGATTTATATACACAAGCTATTTCCATAGCCCAGAAATTAGAAGATAGTAAACAAGAAAGTTTATTAGTCTATAAACTTAATGAATTAAAAAACCGTTAATAACAAAATACCAAAATACCAGATCCCCGACTTCTCAAAGAAGTCGGGGATATAAATAAATAGGAATTGATCACGAATCAAAGAAGATAAGACCACATATTTGCTTGATTTTGTTAATATGTAAGTCCTAGAAAAATGTGTTAATATAGCCAGGACGGAGATAGAAAACTATACAAACTGAAAATTCACTCAATCAGATGATGAATTAAATAAATCAAATGATTATCATAGATTTTCAACTATAAAAGATTCTTGCCAACTTCTATTCCTAACCTTTTTCAATCATGACTTTTTACATTGAAATTCCCTTAATTGGCAAAAAAGTTAAATATCCATTGCGGTGGTTAATGGGTTTGATAGCTAGTGGTGTTTTAATTGTGGGAACAACAGCCACGATCAAAACCATCCAGCAAAGAAATAAACCCCTAGATATTAGTAAATTAACTGTTCCTGTAGAAGCAAAAAGCGTAACTGTCCGCATTACTGCTAGTGGCAAAGTTCAACCAGTTGAAAGTGTGAATATTAGTCCTAAAAGTCCAGGATTATTGGCAGGTTTAAATGTTGAACAGGGAGATACTATCAAACAAGGACAAATAATTGCTCGCATGGATAATTCGGAAATTAAAATGCGAATTCTCCAATATAAAGCTAATTTAGACCAAGCAAAAGCACAATTAGCAGATAGCGAAGCCGGCAGTCGTCCCGAAGAAATTGCCCAAGGAAAAGCCCGTGTAGACCAAGCACAGGCTCAATTAGCGATTATTCGAGATGGTAATCGTTTACAGGAAATTCAACAGGCACAGGCTCAAGTAGACTCAGCAAAAGCTTCTGTGGCACTGACCCAATCTAGAGTCAAACGTTATCAAGATTTAGCTAAAGATGGGGCTATTTCCCAAGATAGTTTAGAACAATATGTGAGTGAAAATAGTAAAGCTAAGGCTAATTTAGAAGAAGCACAACGCCGATTATCTTTACTAAAAGTGGGCAACCGCAACCAAGATATTCAAAAGCAAGCAGCAATTGTTAATCAAGAAAAGGAAGGATTACGAAAATTAGAAAATGGTAATCGTCCCCAAGAAATTGCCAAATTGAAAGCAGCAGTAGCTAGTGCGGAAGCTCAGTTAAAACAACAACAAGTTCAATTAGAAGATACAATTATCCGCGCTCCTTTTTCGGGAATTGTAACTCAAAGATACGCGACAGTGGGGGCTTATGTGAGTCCGGCTATTTCTGCTTCTAGTGATGCTTCGGCAACATCTACTTCTATAGTTGCTTTAGCTAAAGGTTTAGAAGTGCTGGCTAAAGTTCCTGAAGTGGATATTCCCCAAATTAAACAGGGACAAAAAGTGGAAATTGCCATTGATGCTTATCCTGACGAAGTTTTTCAGGGACGAGTCCGGTTGATTGCTCCCGAAGCGGTAGTTGAGCAAAATGTCACATCTTTTCAGGTGCGGGTGGCTATTGATAAGACAGCAAATAAACTGCGTTCGGGAATGAATGTTAGTGAAGTGACATTTATTGGTAATAATATCCAAAATGCGCTGTTAATACCTCAAGAGTTAATTGTTACTCAAAAGGGAAAAACTGGTGTGTGGTTATTGGGTGAAAAAAATAAACCCCAATTTAAGTTAGTCACAATTGGCGCAAATATTGATAACCAAATCCAGGTTTTAGAAGGCTTAAAAGCAGGCGATCGCATATTTATTGATCTACCTAAAACCAAGGGCAAAGGAAATAAAGAACCGGAAAAATAAAATCATAATTAAATACAAAATATGGACATTTTAGAAAGTGTGAAAATGGCGACTACTACCTTATTAGCTAATAAGTTGCGAAGTAGTTTAACCATGTTAGGAATTATTATTGGTAATGCTTCGGTAATTGCCATGATTGGCATTGGAGAAGGCGCACAAACATTGGCAACTAAGCAATTTTCATCATTGGGACCAAATACCTTATTTATTATCCCTGGGAGTCCAGGAAGCCGGGGAAGAGTGACAACAATGCCCAGAACTTTAGTTTTACAAGATGCTAAGGCGATCGCTAAACAAGTGCGTGCAGTTAAAGAAGTTGCCCCAGAAATTAATAACAGAAGCACAATCAATTACCGAAATAAAAGTACAACTAGTACAGTGATCGGCACTACTCCTAATTATACAACAGTTCGTAGTTTTGAAATCGAAGAAGGCAGATTTTTTAATGACTTTGATATTAAACGGAATAAAAGAGTAGCAGTATTAGCTCCAGATTTAGCCACCAAACTATTTGATAATCAAAATCCTGTTGGTCAAAAAATCCGCATTCAAAATACTACTTTTGAGGTGATTGGCTTAACAGTAGCTAAAGGTTCTTCCTTTGGTAATAACAGTGATGATGCAGTTTTTATTCCTATTAATACTATGTTTAGTCGGCTGGTGGGAAGAACATCCCCCTTTGGTATTAATGTTTCTTTAATTTCTGTATCTGCTCAAGATGAAAATAGCATCTCCGCCGCAGAATTTCAAATGACAAACTTACTCCGTCGCCGGCACAAAATTGTCCGTGAAGATGATTTTACTATTCAAACCCAAAAGAACCTTTTAGAAATCACGAATACAATTACCGGAGCATTAACAATCATGTTGGCTGCGATCGCCAGTATTTCCTTATTTGTTGGCGGTATTGGTATTATGAATATTATGTTAGTTTCTGTCACCGAACGTACCCAAGAAATTGGACTGCGTAAAGCTATTGGTGCAACTCAACAGGACATTCTTTTGCAATTCATGATTGAAGCCGTGATATTATCAGTAGCTGGTGGTGTAATCGGCATTGCTTTAGGCGGTGGTAGCATCATTTTAGTGGGAATATTTACCCCTTTACAGGCTACAATTTCACCAAGTGCAGTTATATTAGCCGCTAGTGTTTCTGGTGGGATTGGTTTATTTTTTGGTGTCGTTCCTGCCCGTCGTGCGGCTCAACTTGATCCAATGGTAGCGCTGAGAACGGCTTGACACTCTCAGCGGCTAAAGCCACTGAGCTTTACGCTTACCGGATATTCCTGTAAAGATTGAGTTAATATAAGTAAGTAGGTTGGCGTTGAAAATTGTCGTTATAGCAAGGCAAGAAGCAAGAGGCAAGAGTAAAGAAGTTTTCAGCGATTTTATGTTTCTTTACACAGTTTGGTTTTATTGTGTTCACCTACTTAAAGTACAAATTTAGGTTAAATTGCATAGTTAGGGGGTAGAAACAGCTAGATAATTTCTACCCATAACTATCCTTATCTTACTGTTTGTCTAAGTCTTCAATAAGTTGATCAACAAAATCCCTTAACCGTTGCGGCCAGTCAGGGACGGTTTTAATTTTCTCCCTTTGCCCTTTCCGACCTTTAAAACAAATTGGTTGAGCGTCTAACTCAGCTTTGAGGATTTTTTTAGCACCAAGTTTATTATTTTTCTCAAATCTCATTGACATTAACCTTAATCGTTGGTATACTTACTATAATATAACAGTGTCATTATTTCAATCTCATGTTTTTAAACATGAGTTTTTCCTGTTCCCTGTTGCCCGTTCCCTGTTCCCTGTTCCCTCTGACCATCAGCGATTGACTTGCATAAAAAGTTAGTCGCCGAGGTTAAATCTGAACACGCTTGGTATTACGAAGTTAACAAAAATGTCCCACAAAAGGCGTTAACTGACTTACGCCAAGCATGGGACCGATGCTTCAGAAAGACATCGAAACAACCCCGATTCAAGAAAAAAGGACAGCACGATTCTTTTTATTTAGAGTCAGGGACTAAGGCGAAACCGTTAATTAAAAACGATGGTAAAAGAATTAAATTACCGTCAATCGGTTGGGTACGATTAGCCATACCTTTACCAATTACCGCAACTCATAACTGTGTAATTTCCCGACAAGCTGATAAATGGTTTATTTCTGTCAAGTACGAGATTGAAAAACCTCCCATACTTGCAGATAGACCGACCATCGGCGTTGACATTGGAATCAAAGTGCGAATCGTTGGCTAGAAACCAATCCTGTAAAGGATTAGGGGGATTAGCCGCAAGGTAATGAACCTTGACAACTGAATGACCATGTAGGTGAGAGCCAGTATCCTAGAACCCTCAAATCTTACCCCGTAGGTGCAACGGTGAAAGCATCACCCCCAGGTTTGAGACTAGCTATCAACGCCTGAAGCGAGGAGAAAAGGTGTTATTACTGATAGCCTAAGTCGGTAAGCATCGAGCAAAGTACCCATGAGTAAAGCCCAGGCTTGAAGATGCGATTGAATCGTCGTTACGATGAACCAGCGAAATAAGGCTTAATGCGCTGGAGCCAAAAGGCACAGGATAAGGAGTTGGCAAGATTTGATTTGACCAACAAGCACTTCCTATAAACCCGGCGAACAGCATCACTCTAAAGGTACATAGTATGGTCATTCGGAACGAGATAACCTCTCGTATGCTCTCAGGTGGTCGAATCCCTGAGTAGGTGCTAACCGTATGCAGCGAGTAGGAGAGATTAAGTCAGAAGCGAATGTCTGGGGTAATGCCCAGAATATGCTGACAGATTTACGGTGATTTGGATGATAAAGTCCCTAGTAGTGAGTATATATGTCTAATACACAGTCTCAACAACTGATGGTGGAATGGCACTCTATTAACTGGCGCAAGCTAGAGCGTAGCGTGTATAAGCTCCAAAAGAGAATTTATCAAGCCTCTGTCCGTGGTGATGTGAAAGCATATCGCAGACTCCAAAAGACGCTGATGAGGTCATGGTCAGCAAGAGCTTTAGCGGTTCGTAGAGTTACCCAGGATAACCAGGGGAAAAAGACGGCAGGGGTAGACGGTGTTAATTCGCTGACTCCAAAGCAACGTTTAGAACTTACTGGTAACTTAAACTTGGGTTCAATAGTCAGCCCAACCAGGCGGGTATGGATTCCTAAGCCTGGAACGGAAGAGAAGCGACCTTTGGGCATACCTACAATGAAAGACCGCGCCTTGCAAGCGTTAGTCAAACTGGCACTAGAGCCAGAATGGGAAGCGCGATTTGAACCTAACTCATACGGGTTCAGAGCCGGACGTTCATGCCAAGATGCGGTAGAGGCAATATTTAGTGCAATTAGGCTCAAGCCTAAATACGTACTAGACGCAGATATTGCAAAGTGTTTCGACCGCATCGACCAGGAAGCACTGCTAATAAAATTAAATACATTCCCCACCATCCGCCGACAAATCCGGGCATGGTTAAAAGCGGGAGTGATGGACGGTAAGCAAATGTTTCCAACATCCGAGGGTACGCCACAGGGAGGTGTTATTTCTCCATTATTGGCAAATATTGCCCTCCACGGGATGGAAGAACGGATTAAACAGTATGCAGAAACCTTGCCTACCCGAAGTAGTCATGGTAAACGGGATAACCGTAGAAGCCTAAGTTTAATCCGATACGCCGATGATTTCGTGATTCTCCACGAAAACCTAACCGTTGTCCAAAGATGTAAAGAGATTATCTCTGAATGGTTAAAAGGCATGGGTTTAGAATTAAATCCCAGTAAGACGAGACTCGCCCATACTCTCACACAGTACGAGCAAGAAAAACCAGGGTTTGACTTCCTCGGTTTTACGATACAACAATTTCCACAAGGAAAGTATCACTCAAAGCAGGGATTTAAGACAATCATCACCCCAAGCAAGCAGAAGCAAAAGGTACATTACGAACAAATCGCTAGGGTTATCGAGGCTCACAAGGCAGCACCGCAGGCGGCGCTAATTAGCCGTTTAAACCCAATTATTAGGGGATGGGCTAACTACTACGCGACTGCGGTAAGTAAGGTTGCTTTCTCAGATATAGATGACCTCACGTACCAAAAGTTAAGCTCTTGGGCAAAACGCCGCCACCCCAAAAAGAACGGGGAATGGGTGTCAAAAAGGTATTGGCAATCCATAGACGGTGATAACTGGGTATTCGCAACCAGGAAGGAAGGTTTAACCCCACTTCGGTTAATAAACCATGCCGACACACCAATAGTGCGTCATGTGAAAGTCAAAGGCGAATCGTCACCATACGACGGAAATCTGGTTTACTGGAGTTCAAGAATGGGTAATAACCTAGAAATGCCAACCAGAGTATCAAAACTCCTGAAAAAGCAAAAAGGGAAATGTACCCACTGTGGAATGTTTTTCCGTGAAGACGATGTGATGGAAGTTGACCATATCATCCCGATATCGAAAGGTGGTAAGGATGAGTATAAAAATCTTCAACTTTTACACAGACATTGCCACGACATAAAGACAGCCAATGATGGCAATCCTGGCATAAAATCTGGCTGTAATAGTGCCGAGCCTAAGCCCACCAGAAAACTTGAAAAAGTCGCGGACAAATGGGTAATGAGGTATGCGTGACAAGCACCAAATCATTGAGGAGCCGTGTGAGGTGAAAGTCTCAAGCACGGTTTTGAAGACCAACGGGGTTGGCGACAACCTCGTTGAGTTTACTGAGTTAGCCGTTTGCAGTAATGGTGAAGTATTCGAGAATCCTAAAGCCTACCGCCGCATGAGTAAACGCATGAAACGCTTACAGCGTAGCGTTAGCCGAAAGGTGAAGGGGTCTAATAATCGCAAGAAAGCTGTAAGAAAATTGGCTAAATTACACGCCAAAGTTTCTAATATTCGCAAGGATTCCATACACAAATTAACCTACTATCTAGCTAAAAACCACAGCGTGATAAAGAGTGCGATTCGTTGTTAGTTGAATCACGGTAATCAGTCCGTACATAAACTAACCAACCTAACCCAATTAAGGAGAAAGGTTGAACTCTCGGTCTGATATGGGTGCAAGTCCCATCTACCAGACTCAGGTATGACTCCCTACCTGCCCACACTGACTAGACTCGGTTTCTAGAGGGTGAAGCTGGGAACAGGACGCAATCAGACATCCGTTGTGGGGTGACACTTGGCGTTAATGGGGAGTTCCCACGGTGAAACAGAGCCTAGAAAAGCAACCTACACGCAAGCAGGACACAACTCAAAAACCTGACTTCACTGGAGCGAAATCCCGCCGCATCTTTTTTAAATAGCGGTCAGAGTCCAGGGAATCCAGTGGTTGAAATGGCTACACCTGACGGAACTATTAATCAACCGAGGGAACGAATAAAAACGGATTGAAGGTCTAGGGGCGGTCGAACCCCATAAGTAGGCTGGACGAGCAGCGGAATCCCTTCAATTCGGGTAGGACAGACCGTAATTGGTCTGAGGTGTTCAGAATACACAAATTGGAGCAGAGCATGATTGGACACAGAGAAAACTCTAGTGAATCTTGGAAGACGTTACCCTGGAAGCAATTCCGCCGTAACTTATTCCGCCTACAAAAACGAGTGTATAAAGCGGTTCAAGTTGGAGACAAGCGGAAAGCGCAGTCACTACAGAAGCTGATTCTGAAATCAACCGCAGCAAGATTACTGGCTATTCGTCAAGTATCACAGCTAAACGCTGGGAAAAAGACCGCAGGAATTGATGGCAAAAAGTCCCTTACCTTTAAGGAACGCTTCGAGCTTAATGAACTGCTAAAAGCATCTGTTAGCAACTGGAAACACCAGGAATTAAGAGAAATACCAATCCCCAAAAAGGACGGTACTATGAGGATGCTGAAAATCCCCACTATTGCAGACAGAGCTTACCAATGCCTTGTCAAATACGCATTAGAACCAGCACACGAAGCAACCTTTCACGCCAGGAGCTACGGGTTTAGGACGGGTCGTTCAGCGCATGACGCACAGAAATACCTGTACAACAACCTATGCTCTACACGAAAAGGAATAGATAAACGAGTTATAGAACTCGATATCGAAAAATGCTTCGACAGGATAAACCACACCGCCATCATGGATAGACTCATCGCTCCTTATAGCATAAGACAGGGAATATTCCGCTGTCTCAAAGCCGGAGTTAATCCTCAATTCCCAGAACAGGGAACACCTCAAGGCGGGGTAGTAAGTCCACTATTAGCTAACATCGCCTTAAACGGCATCGAAAGTATCCACAGATATAAAGATGCCGGAAACAACGTAATAGAACCATCAGTCCGATATGCGGATGACATGGTGATAATACTTAGACCTCAAGACGATGCTACCGTTATACTTGACAAAATCAGTCAGTTCCTAGCAGAGCGGGGAATGAAAGTCAGTGAGAAAAAGACCAAGCTAACCGCCGCGACAGGTGGGTTTGATTTCCTCGGCTGGCACTTTAAAGTCCAGAAAAACGGGAAGTTTAAATGCGTTCCATCAGTGGATAACTTCAAAGCTTTTCGCAAGAAAGTAAAACACATCGTCAACAACTCGAATTATGGTGCTATCACTAAGGCTGAGAAATTAGCCCCTGTAGTTAGAGGTTGGAGGAACTACCACCGCTTTTGTAAGATGAAAGGGTCACGCAACTCGTTATTCCACATTCAACACAGAGCTTACAGGGTATTCAACAAGGAAACCAAACAGAATCGCTACACTAGCAAGGAATTACTAGATAAAGCGTTTCCATCAGTTCCTTACTCCGAAAACAAATACATCAACGTTAAAGGTGAGAAATCACCCTATGACGGAGATTTGAGTTATTGGAGCGAGCGTAACAGCAAGCTCTATGACAACCATACCTCTAAAGCCCTCAAACGGCAAAGCCATAAATGTGGTCATTGTGGTTTAAAAATGCTCAGTGATGAGAAGGTACATTTACATCATATAGATGGAAACCATAAGAATGGTAAACCTAAAAACCTTCTAGCAATTCATGAAAGCTGCCACGATTATATTCATATCAGCAAAAGCGAAAGCTAAGAACATCGGAAGCTGGGTGCAGTGAAAGTTGCACGCCCAGATTTAACAGAGAGGGGCAGGGAATAATATCCCTCCTCGACTCTACCTAGAGGATTTGCACGTTAAGGCATTTTTGAAGAACCACAAATTAGCGGGTGCTATCGCCGATTGTGGGATGTATGAGTTCAAACGACAGTTAGAGTATAAAACCGAGAAGTTCGGGAGTGAATTAATCCTTGTGGATAGGTTCTTCCCTAGTTCTCAAATATGCTCTAACTGTGGGAATCATCGTCATAAAATGCCATTAAAAAACCGCGTTTATGTTTGTCCTGATTGTGGCTATAAAGCCGATAGGGACTTAAATGCAGCGCGGAACATTGACCGATGGTTTGCGGATATTTTTATCCCTGTAGCGTAGCGGTTCCTTTTAGGAACTACGGTCAGAAACGGTAAGTTCTACCGAGATTGTCTGTCGAGTGGAAAAACCTCTTAGAAGTCATTCTAAGACCACGATGAAGCAGAAAGTAAACACCAAAATTATCGCTGTCCAGATGTGTCTAGATTTTGGTAATTTTGGGTAAGTTTTATAGAACGGTTGCCGAAAAAATTGCAAAATTTAAACCTGCTGCTGATAGGAATTTAAGGCGTTGCTGATTTTAGGGATGAAAATAATTTTGCATACGTTCAAGACTTTTGTAGAGACGTTCCATGGAACGTCTCTACCTCCAAAAATCATACGCCAATTCAGCAACGCCGAATTTAAATATGGCAAAATAGATCGTAATAACACAACCAATGTTCATGTAAAGAACTCAAATAGTAGGAAATACTAAATGCAAATATTGCCAAAAGTACAGGAACTACCGTAGTAAATTCTAACTTGCCTTTTTTTAATATTTCTAAGCAATAGATAACGATAACTACAGGCCATAAAATAGTAGTAATAATGACCATGACAAAAGATAGAAATTTATCCGCTGGAGAAGATGTAGGGTTACGGAGAGAAAATGTTAACCAATTGGTAAGAAAATAGCCAGTCATTAAGACATAGCTAATAACTAAAGTTGACTGGATTTGATTCACTACACCTACTCCTTCAATGATTTAATTTCTTAAAAAAATAGCTATTTCAGATACATTTTAAGTGAATGCTAAAAATAAATTAACAAGCAATCATACTTGATTCAAATCTGAATTTTGAAGTATGGTAGCTACAGCATAATTCAGGAGTTACCGAGTCAGGAGTAAAACTGGCTTGCTGTCTGGCTTTGAATTTAGATCCTGTACCTCATTAATCTGTCATATGCTGTATACTTATTGATATTAATTAGCTAGTTCCACACTGATATAGCATAGATATGAAAAAAGTGCCAAATAGAATGCAGCATTTAATACTCCTGCGTCGCTACGCAAGCTATCGACACGCTAGGCTATCAGGAGGTAGGGGCGCAGGGCTTGCGCCCATTCAGGAATATGGCTAAGGGACTTCCAATTAAAAAAATACCCAAAAATTTCTTGTGGCGCGGGCATACTATGGCTAACGCCACGCTATCAGCAAACCCTAAATATCACTAAAATTAATAACATTGATAGGTTTACTATCACTTTTTTGTCAATTTGTCAATAGGAAATTTTTGCGATCGCTCAAATTAGATCATTTCTGAGCAAATTCACGGCTAAAATTGTTGAGGGAATAGCTATTAATTTTGGGAGTTGCTGAATTGAGGTATGAAATTGGAAAATCAAAAAAATGAAACTCTTACTCTCTGAGACTCTGCGCCTCTGCATGTTCGCGCAGCGTGCCGTAGGCATAATAAAATCATACTCTTAATCAGCAACGCCAATTTTTGATGGTGTCAACATTGAATATTCCCAAAACCATTGATTTATATCTCCCGGTTCGCTCATTTTTTTTGGAGTTCGAGAAATTGCCAAAAAAATAGAAAATCTAGGTTTCGTAATGGTTTTAGCGATTTCCCGAAATTTAGCTTGAACTACCCTCGGTGCTAAAAACTCTATTTTTATGCGAACTGCTTGCAGCAGCGCTTCGCTATCGCCTACGTCATAGTACATTTGAATTACAGGCTAAAACCCCTATTAAATCGTTCAGGTTTTTTCTAACTCAATTTAAAATAGGCGAACCGGGAGTTATATATTGGGAATTTGCAGATGGTAATTTGCAGAAGTCCGATAACTATAACCGATAGCAGCATCTTTTTGAATGTGTTGTTTAATACTGTCAAAATCTATAAATTCATCAGCCACATCAATCAGATGATTTCTAGACCGCGCTTCACTGTCGCTAGTAGTTGTTTGCAAACCAATTACTTCTACTCTAGCGCCTACATTACTAACTGCATGAACAGCATAGGCTAAATCTCCATCTCCACTGACTAAGACAGCGGTATCATAATAGGGCGCTAAAGTAATCATATCAACGGCAATTTCGACATTCAGATTTGGTTTTTTGTAATTATCTACAACTACACTCATATCTTTAGTAACTACACGATAGCCGTTACGACGCATCCATAAGAGAAATCCCTGTTGTTTTTCATTGCCACTGTCCATTCCTGTGTAAAAGAAGGCACGTAGTAATCGAGAAGTTTTCGTTAAACGACAAAGCAATTTAACATAATCAATTTCAATTCCCAGTTGTAATGCGGCATGAAATAGATTTAATCCATCAATAAAAATTGCTACCCGACCACGATTGTCATCCTCATTAAAGCCAGTATTATTAGCTGGATTAGGTTCTTTAGGCTTAATATTGCCTTTGGTTGCGGGACCTTGCCAATGAGGTTTTTCTTTAAGTTCTTTATATTCGTTTGTTTTCTTGCTAAAATTTTCAAACTGCATTGATACCTCTAAATATTAAAGTGGGGATGTTGTTGTAAGTAAATTGATAATAGCTAAATTTTAACTAATTTCTTGATACTGCCTTGGTTGAATTAATACCTATAAGCTAGATTTTAGCCAATTTCTTCTAGGTGAATATGATATTTGTCCGTCTACCTGCATATACTTTACACAATATGCACACCTTTAGGCGAAATTTACTATTTACAGCAAATTGTCATCAAACCCGGAACAAGAACCCCACCCCCAACCCCCTCATCGCTTGCGGGGAGGGGGTTAAGATGTACCTTATATGATTGGAAATCGCTGTATATCCAGAAATTGTCCTTGAGTTTCGTTGGTAAAATCTACTCTGTGCGCCTAAAAGCAAGGATTGTTAAATCAAACTTAATTATTATTGGTAAATGGAGAGAGAGGGATTCGAACCCTCGTATACATTTCTGCATAACAGACTTTCCAGGTCTGCGCCTTCAACCACTCGGCCATCTCTCCAGTTGTCTCGCTTTGCAATCTTATAACAGAATTAAAAAAAAGGCAACCTTTTTAGAAAAGAGATTTTTTATGGCTAGTAGTTCGTCAAATTTATTTTGACGGGTAATGAAAACTTCTGTTCTTCCCTCCCTACATCCCCTACCTCCCCTACATCCCCTACATCCCCTACCTCCCCTACATCCCCTACCCCCCTACCCCCCTACATCCCCTACATCCCCTACCCCCTGCTTGCCTTCACCCGTCATTTTCGGGTTGACAGACTACTAGGGCTACGCTGGGCTATCACCACTTCCTGACCTGAAAATACGAAGTTTTCCAACAATCTTCTTATAATTAGGTGTGAAACTCCAAATCCGCAAATCTGAAAATTAAGATGGTTCAAACCCACAAAATTAAAGTTTACAATCGCCAAACTGGGACATCACATACTCTGGAAGTTCCTGAAGACCGTTATATTTTACACACGGCTGAACATAACGGGACGGAACTCCCCTTTTCTTGTCGGAATGGGGCTTGTACAACTTGCGCTGTCAGAGTTATATCAGGAGAAATTCACCAACCGGAAGCCATTGGTCTGTCTCCAGATTTACGCCGTCAAGGTTACGCTTTATTATGCGTAAGTTATGCTCGTTCTGATTTGGAAGTGGAAACACAAGATGAAGATGAGGTTTATGAACTTCAGTTTGGGCGGTTTTTTGGTAAGGGCAAAGTTAAAGCAGGTTTACCCTTAGATGAGGACTAATATTTTTTGTGTGTTTAGGTTAATGAATTTGATGGCGAGGATGACTGCTGTAGTGGTCAATCTTCGCGTTTTTGTGCCAAAAATAATTATATTGGCTAGTTTTTCACTTTTGGTGAGTTGTCAAAGCCAAAGCAACTCTTCAATAACTCCCGCTAGTGTCAGGGTAGCACGGGTTGTGAGTGGACAAAGTTTGGAAGTATTGGGAATGGAGTCACAACCGAATTTAATTTCCCCGGTGCGGTTAATTGGTTTAGATGCACCTGATATCCGCCAAATTCCTTGGGGTGAGGATGCTAAACAATTTGTTGAAAGTTTAATTGGCGGTGCAAATCAGGCTGTTAATCTGGAATTTGACTTAGAAGCTAAGGATAAATTTAACCGAACCTTGGCTTATGTATGGAAAGATAAACTGTTGTTAAATGAAGAAGTTGTCAAACAAGGATATGCTTTATTTGTAGCGCGATCGCCTAATCACAAATACGACCAACGGCTAGAACACGCTCAACAATGGGCGAGAATCATGGGAAAAGGCATTTGGAATACAGATAAACCCATGCGGGTGACTCCTGGAGAATTTCGCCGTCTCTCTCGTTAAATGTAGAGTTAGAGATAGGACGTAGACGTAAAGGTTTGCTATGCCATCTATTGCACAACTGACAACTAACAACTAACAAATATGCAAATTTTTCTAGATATTGCTACAGAAGCAGCTTTAGCCGCAGGTGTAGTTTTACAAGATTATTTAGGTAAATTAGAAAACGTAATCACCGAAAAAGGTCGTCCTGGTGATTTAGTTACCGCTGCTGATAAAGCTTCTGAACAGGTAATTTTAGAAGTATTGCGTCGTCATTTTCCCCAGCATTCCATCCTCGCTGAAGAGTCGGGAAAACTGGGGAACCAAGATAATGAATTTCTCTGGGCTATTGACCCTCTCGATGGTACGACTAATTACGCCCATCAATACCCCTGTTTCGCTGTTTCCATTGGGTTGCTGATTCACGGTGTCCCCAAGGTAGGGGTAATTTATGACCCTTTTCGTGATGAATTATTTCGGGCTGCTGCTGGCTTAGGTGCAACTCGTAACCGTCGCCCTATTCAGGTCTCCCAAACAGCGGAATTAGGTAAAAGCTTGTTAGTTAGTGGATTTGCTTATGATCGCCGGGAAACTGCTGACAACAATTATGCAGAGTTTTGTCATCTTACCCATCTTACCCAAGGTGTCAGACGTGATGGTGCAGCAGCCTTGGATTTAGCTTATGTAGCCTGTGGGAGAGTTGATGGTTATTGGGAAAGGGGAATTGCACCTTGGGATGTTGTGGCTGGAATAATATTGGTTCAGGAAGCGGGAGGTAACGTCACTGCCTATGATGGAACTCCGATAAACATTGATTCGGGGAGAATTCTGGCTACTAACGGTCATATTCACAAAAAACTCAGTCAGGAATTGATGCAAGTTCCCTCTTTATCTAGTTGGACATAAGTTTTCTAAGTAGGTTGGCGTTAAAAATTGTCGTTATAGCAAGGCAAGAGGCAATAGGCAATAGGCAATAGGCAATAGGCAATAGGCAATAGGCAATAGGCAATAGGCAATAGGCAATAGGCAATAGGCAATAGGCAATAGGCAATAGGCAATAGGCAATAGGCAATAGGCAATAGGCAATAGGCAATAGGCAATAGGCAATAGGCAATAGGCAATAGGCAATAGGTTTTGATGGATTTTACTTTTTTACATCTGGCAAATTGTCATCAAACCCGGAACAAGTTCAAAGCCTCTCCCCGTTGCGGGGAGAGGTTTGGAGAGGGGTTTCATATTTGGTTAAACTATGAACCGTTTTCAGTATCCCTATTCCCTATTCCCTATTCCCTATTCCCTATTCCCTGTTCCCTATTCCCTATTCCCTGTTCCCTGTTCCCTATTCCCTATTCCCTGTTCCCTATTCCCTGTTCCCTATTCCCTATTCCCTGTTCCCTGTTCCCTGTTCCCTCTCTCAACGAGTTACTAGAACGTCTCTATAATCATCCCCAAATAAAATTTTTTTCTTAGCCCACTAGCAAAATTAGAGATTTTCACCTATTATGATAGAAAGCGTAAAAAATTGTAAACTAGGTTGACAATCTGGTTAGATTTGTGTAGATGGATAATATTCGCCTGCCATAAACGCATAAAATCCGTACTTATAAAACATTTTGGAGATTTGCTCTCATGACCATCGCAGTTGGACGCGCCCCCAGTAGAGGGTGGTTTGACGTATTAGACGACTGGCTAAAGCGCGATCGCTTTGTATTCGTAGGTTGGTCAGGAATATTACTATTCCCCTGTGCCTTCCTCGCATTAGGCGGTTGGCTAACCGGTACAACCTTCGTCACCTCCTGGTACACCCACGGACTAGCATCTTCTTACTTAGAAGGAGCTAACTTTTTAACAGTAGCAGTATCCACACCAGCAAACAGCATGGGACATTCCCTGTTGTTCCTGTGGGGTCCTGAAGCTCAAGGTGACTTCACCCGTTGGATTCAACTTGGTGGTTTGTGGCCTTTCGTCGCCCTACATGGCGCATTCGGTTTGATTGGCTTCATGTTACGCCAATTTGAAGTAGCCCGTCTTGTCGGTCTGCGTCCTTATAACGCTCTTGCTTTCTCCGGTCCTATCGCCGTATTCGTCAGCGTGTTCCTGATGTATCCTTTGGGACAATCTAGCTGGTTCTTTGCCCCCAGCTTTGGAGTAGCCGCAATTTTCCGTTTCCTCTTATTCCTCCAAGGTTTCCACAACTGGACACTTAACCCCTTCCACATGATGGGTGTAGCGGGAATCTTAGGTGGAGCTTTACTTTGTGCCATTCACGGTGCCACAGTAGAAAACACCCTATTTGAAGACGGTGAAGGTTCAAACACTTTCCGCGCCTTCAACCCCACCCAAGCTGAAGAAACCTACTCCATGGTGACAGCAAACCGTTTCTGGTCACAGATTTTCGGAGTTGCTTTCTCCAACAAACGTTGGTTACACTTCTTCATGTTGTTTGTCCCTGTGACAGGCTTGTGGATGAGTTCTATCGGTATCGTTGGTTTAGCATTAAACCTGCGGGCTTATGACTTCGTTTCTCAAGAATTACGGGCAGCAGAAGACCCAGAGTTTGAAACTTTCTATACCAAAAACATTTTACTGAACGAGGGTATCCGCGCTTGGATGGCTCCTCAAGATCAACCCCACGAACAGTTCGTATTCCCAGAAGAAGTATTACCACGTGGTAACGCTCTCTAACTCTGGAATTTACCCTGAATTTATCTTTGTTAGTTAGCCCTTACCTCATTGGTGAGGGTTTTTTTGTGGCAGAAATTGAAATCAGGGTATTGCAAATTTTCGCAGTTGTGTTATAGTAGTCCCAGGTTAGAAACCCAAAGCATTTTGCTTTGCCCCTTTTGAAACTAAGACCATTTAGGCAACAAGGAGGTGATGCCCATGATAGAAAGTAGTATACGCATGGGTCATCAAGTTGCAGTTAGCCGGCTGTGTGCCGGGGCTGTTCTCTAAAAGTTAGCTTTAGTTCTCTTGAGATACTAAGTTAGCTCAACTAACTAGGCTTAACATCGGAGTTCCTTCCGGCAGTCTGGTTGCAACTTGAAGACCCGCTAGACCGCCCTGACTTAGATTATCTAATCTAAATCAGGGCGGATAGTTTTTAAGGGTGTTTTTTAGATCGGTACACAGCGAAGTTAAAAAAATCCGTTGTTTCAGGCTTTTGGCGATTAACTTCCGATCAACGGACATCTCCAGAAATTAAAGATCCTTAAGCTGAAACCCTTGTAGAGACGTTCCATGGGTAGGGATTCTCGGCTCTACAATTTTTTTTGGAGCAAAGAATAGGATATCTAATAAGTCCCGGAAGGAACTAGTACCGCAGGGCGGAAGTCAAAAGTCAATACTTCGACAAGCTCAGTAACCAGTCAAAAGTCAAAACGAAGACAGTATAGGCTTTTTAATCATCTCATTCATCTCATTCCCAGTCTCTGACTGGGAATGAATTCTAGAAGGCTCTGCCTTCAATGATATTAGAGGCAGAGCCTCATCAACTGCATTCCTAGTCAGAGACTAGGAACGAGGTGTGGTAGGGATTTGAGCTTAAGTTCATCTCATTCCCAGTCTCTGACTGGGAATGAATTCTAGAAGGCTCTGCCTTCAATGATATTAGAGGCAGAGCCTCATCAACTGCATTCCTAGTCAGAGACTAGGAACGAGATGTGGTAGGGATTTGAGCTTAAGTTGACACCAATGAAGCTCTTGCTTTACCCCTACACATCTGGGTTGTTTGTCATTTGGCAAAAGTTTAAATCTCACCCGTGTTTAGTATACATACGTACTTGAACAGAAAATCTTATGTTGGTTATTAGAAAAAGTGATAATATAACCACAGGATATAGTTAAAAGTTTTTGCATAAGTTAATTGCATTAAAGTTTAACAATTAGTTAATCAATTGTTAGCCTTGTGAAAGCTATGATTGTGGTAATAGTGGCAGCCATGCCTATTACACAGGTTTCAACAAGACTTCGCATTTGTAACCAGTTGGTTACAGCGAACTCAAGTTATCCATATAAAGGTGTGAGGAGAAAAGGAAAAATGTCTAATATTTTGTGGAAATCCTTGGTGGTTAGCCCAGCAATTTTGGGAGCAGCACTGTTAGTATCTTCAACAGCGATCGCCGCACCCAGTACCAGCAAGGACGCATCGGCAATAGAAACTTCCTCTACAACAGAAGTTTCTCAAAAGCCAACAACATTGGCAACAGAAACCAAAGAAGCCCAAGTTTTGGCTCAGGTTAACCGCTACAGCAACGAAAACAATACTTCTTTAAATCAGGTAACATCAGTTTCCCAATTCTCTGACGTGCAACCTACAGATTGGGCATTCCAAGCTTTGCAATCTTTGGTAGAGCGCTATGGCTGTATTGCAGGTTATCCCAATGGCACATATCGCGGTAATCGGGCTTTAAGCCGTTACGAATTTGCCGCTGGTTTAAATTCTTGTTTAGATCGTGTAAACGAATTGATTGCCACAGCAACTGCTGATATGGTAACAAAGCAGGATTTAGCAACATTGCAGCGTTTGCAAGAAGAATTTTCTGCTGAATTGGCAACTTTACGCGGTCGAGTAGATGCTTTAGAAGGGCGGACTGCTGAACTAGAAGCCAATCAATTCTCCACTACCACTAAGTTAAAAGGTGAAGCTATTTTTGCTGTCACCGACGTTTTTGGTGGTGAAACAGGCAAAGCTAACCGGGCAGTTTTCCAGGATAGAGTGCGCTTAGGTTTAGAAACCAGCTTTACAGGTAGAGATATATTAACCACCCGTTTGGCTGCTGGTAATGCCACAGGCTTTAATCTCCGAGATAATGCGAATAATCCTATTGCTGCTGGTGGAGTTGGCAAACAAACCTTTGAAGTTGGTGCAACTAACCCAGCTAACAGCGTTAAAATTGACAAGTTAACCTATGAAGCACCTGTAGGACCTGCAAGAGTTTATCTTTCAGCTAGTGGTGGGCAACATAGTGATTATGCCGCTGTTAACAATCCTTACTTTTTTGATAAAACAGATGGTGGTAAAGGGGCTTTAAGTACCTTCGCATCTGAAAACCCTATCTACCGGATTGGTGGTGGTTCTGGTATTGCCTTGAATGTACCCTTTGGGAAACCCGGTGATAGTTTCTTGAAACCAAGTTCTCTCACATTAGGTTACTTAGCTGCAAACGCTAATGATCCCAGTCCCAGCAATGGCTTGTTTGATGGCAACTATGCAGCTTTAGGTCAGTTAAACTTTAACGTTGGTAATCGCGTTGCTTTGGCTGCCACCTATGTACATGGTTATCAAAAAGCAGGTAGCACATTGTTTGATTCAGGACTTGGTGGTGGTGCTTTAGTAGGCACTGCACAAGCGAATACTTTAGGCGTTAATTCGGCAACAGGTGCTGCTAGTGCCTCTTCCAGCAACTCCTACGGTATTTCCGCAGCTATCAAGCCTAGCGATAAACTGTCTTTGAGTGGTTTCGTTTCCTACCATGATGTTACAGGCTTTGGAGCTAATGATGATAAAGAAGCTTGGAGCTATGGTGCAGGTTTAGCTTTACCTGATTTTGGTAAGAAAGGTAACGTCTTGGGTATCTTCGGTGGCGCTCAACCTTACTCACTAGGTGCGACTGGTAGAGAGACTCCATACCAAGTAGAAGGCTTCTATAAGTATCGCGTTTCTGAAAATGTATCCGTAACTCCTGGAGTTATTTGGATGACATCTCCTGGACAAAATAATACCAGTAATGATGCCTTTGTTGGTACACTCAGAACAACTTTTAGCTTCTAAATAGTTAAAAGTTTGTTGATAAGTTTCAACGTGATTTGACCCTGCCTCATGGCGGGGTTTTTTTGTGGAGAGAAAAACCCCAGTTAAGAACCGGAGTATACTGGAAAAGAGCTTAAGAGACTTCCAAATAAAAAAATGTCCCAAAACTGATGCAGAAATTCTCTCTCTGTGTACTCTGTGCCTCTGTGGTTCGTTTCTTAGGATAATTTATTTCTTGGAAGTCTCTAACTGTGAGGTTTTGCTCATTTTCATCCTTCAATTTTGATCTTGGACTACTGCTTGTGGAATTATCATGTAAATCTGAATACGCAATTTTGGCGTTATTAGAGATGGCTACTCATTATGAAAACGGTGAACCGATGCAAATTCGGCAAATCGCTCTGCAACAAAAGATACCTGATCGCTATTTAGAACAACTGTTAGCAACTTTGCGGCGGGGGGGTATAGTTAAAAGTCAACGGGGTTCAAAAGGCGGCTATTTATTGGCGCGAGAACCTCGGAAAATTAGTATCTTTGAGATTTTAGAATGTTTGGAAGGTTTAGATGTGCAGACTGGTGAACAAAATACTAACCCCACAAGTTTAGATAATTCTGTGGTGTCAGAAATTTGGCAAGAAGCACGTCAGGCGGCAAATTCAGTGTTACAAAATTATTCGCTTCAGGATCTTTGTGAAAAACGGGATTCCCGGAAGCAGTTGGATATCATGTACTACATTTGAAGATAGAAAATTTTATGATGCGGATTGTTGAAAATATTACGGAATTGGTGGGACGGACACCTCTAGTTAAGTTAAACCGGATTCCTCAAGAATTAGGTTGTGTGGCTACAATTCTCGTGAAATTGGAAAGTATGAACCCTTCGTCATCGGTAAAAGACCGCATTGGGGTAAGTATGATTATGGCGGCGGAAAAGGAAGGATTAATTGCCCCTGGGAAGACGATTCTGGTAGAACCAACATCGGGAAATACTGGGATTGCTTTGGCTATGGCAGCGGCGGCTAAGGGGTATCAATTAATTTTAACTATGCCGGAAACGATGAGTGCGGAACGGCGGGCGATGTTAAGGGCTTATGGGGCCCAATTGGAACTCACTCCGGGAATTGCGGGGATGAGTGGGGCGATTCGGCGGGCGCAGGAGATTGTGGATAGAACACCATACTCTTATATGTTGCAACAGTTCCGCAATCCGGCTAATGCCCAAATTCACCGGGAAACTACGGCGGAGGAAATTTGGGAGGATACGGATGGATTGGTGGATATGATTGTGGCGGGTGTGGGGACTGGGGGGACGATTACTGGGGTGGCGGAAGTTTTGAAGGCCCGGAAACCGAGTTTTCAGGCGATCGCTGTCGAACCAGCTAATAGCCCGATATTATCGGGAGGTAAACCGGGTCCCCATAAAATTCAGGGCATTGGGGCGGGTTTTATTCCCCAAGTCTTAAAGGTAGAATTGATTGATGAGGTAATTACGGTGACAGATGAGGAGGCGATCGCCTTTGGTCGCAAATTAGCCAGGGAGGAAGGGCTACTATCGGGCATTTCCAGTGGTGCAGCCCTCTGTGCAGCGGTGCGTGTTGCCCAACGTCCAGAGAATCAGGGACGCTTAATAGTGATGATTCAGCCTAGTTTCGGTGAGAGATATTTAAGTACACCTTTATTCCAAGACCTAGAAGCCAAAACAGCAACTAGCGTCAGTTAACAATCTATTGGATTCATGTCCGATTTTAACCACTACGACACCCTAAGGAATGTGGATTAAATAAAATGCAGAAGTTGTGACAGGGGTATAGTAGACTAAAGAAGTAGGTATTAGGGAACAATATCGTGATAGAAATCTACTCTCCAATGCTAGAAAAGCAGATGCAAGATTACTATGAATCTCTATCGGAGAAAGACCGTAGGCGGTATGCAGCGATTGAAGCAAAAAAGCTTGGGTACGGGGGGATTGGATACATAAGTAAATTGTTGGGATGTAACTACAGAACAATCAATAGAGGGATGGAGGATCTGGAACAGCCGAGTAAAACCAGCAGTCCAAGAATTCGCCGTCCAGGAGGAGGAAGAAAAAAAGCACTGTTAACGATACCTGGAATCAATGAAGCATTCCTGACGGTAATAGAAACACACACAGCAGGTTCGCCAATGGACGAGGATATTAAATGGACAAACTTAACTCGTCAACAAATAGCAGACTTATTAGCCGAAAAAGGCATAAATATCAGTGTTACAGTTGTAGACCAATTACTCTGGGAACATAAATTTCGTAAACGCAAAGCAGTGAAAATGATTGCGTGTGGAAGTAGCGAAAATCGTAATGAGCAGTTTGAGAAGATTGAAAGCCTTAAAACCCAGTATTTTGCTGAGGGTAACCCAGTGATTAGTATGGACAGTAAAAAAAAGAGTTAATTGGCAATTTATATAGAGAAGGAAGTATTTATACTGATGCTCCAATCAAGGTATTAGACCACGACTTTCCATCTTTGGCAACAGGAATAGCAATTCCACATGGGTTATATGATTTAAAGGATAACATTGGTTTTATACAAATTGGTACTAGCCATGACACCAGCGAATTTGCCTGTGATTCAATCCGTTATTGGTGGAATAATTATGGCAAAAACCGCTACCAATTGGCTACCTCTATACTACTGTTATGTGATGGTGGTGGTAGCAACAGTTCTCGTTACTATGTATTCAAAGAAGCATTACAAGCTTTGGTGAATGAAATTGGAATTGAAATTCGCATTGCTCACTATCCTCCTTATACATCTAAGTACAATCCGATTGAGCATCGGCTGTTTCCACATCTAAGTCGGGCTTGTAAAGGTGTTATTTTCGACAGTGTTAACACTGTAGCTAAACTGATGGCAAAAGCTACTACTCAGAAAGGGTTACAGGTTTTTACGACCATCATTGATAAAGCCTACCAAACCGGTAAGAAAGTTGCTGAGGGTTTTAAAGAAACAATGGAGATTTTCTTTGATGATTTTTTGCCACAGTGGAACTATACTGCTAAACCACAACAACATTTAGAATTGTAAGTTATTTAATCCACATTCCTAAAAGTTAGTAACAATGCAAGTCTTGCGGAGATTAAACAAGCTTATCGCCGCTTGGTGAAAATTTTTCATCCTGATAGTAATCAAGAAATCACAGACAATGAACAAATTATTCGTGTTAATGCTGCCTATGAGGTTTTAAGTGACAGTAAAAGTCGTTTTAATTATGATGAAAAACTCCGTCACAGTCAGCAACAATTTCATCAAGTTCGCCAAAAACGTGCCGAGTCTGCCCAACAGCACCACAAAGCAACTAGGAAAACGAGAAAAGATGTTGATGAAAACGTCGAAGAATGGTTACGTTTAGTTTATAAACCAGTAAATCGGATACTTTCGACAATTCTCAATTCTTTAGAATCACAAATTGACGAATTAGCCGCAGATCCTTTTGATGATGATCTTTTAGACGAATTTCAAGATTATTTAGCATCCTGTCGGGAAGATTTACGAGACGCACAAATTAAGTTTCGTTCTTTGCCAAATCCTACTAGTTTTGCAGCCGCAGCAGCCCATATTTACTATTGTATGAGTCAAGTGGCAGATGGAATAGAGGAGTTAGCCTACTTCCCATTAAGCTATGATGATCGTTATTTGCACACAGGACAAGAATTATTTCGGATAGCGAAAAGATTGTATCGGGAAGCGCAAGAGTCGGTTACTTGATGAGACATACTCAAAGTTACAAAATATCATCAACGATAACCGTACCACCATCACAGAAATCTATACTGAGATGATAATCTGCAAGTAGCGCAGTTCCAATCAGAGGACGACTACCCATTGCCAATACTGCAATCTCGCGTTCTATACCTTGCCAGAGAATAGTTGCCAAATGAACATTGACTCCAATACTGGAATTATCAGCCAAATTTGCATCAATTCGAGCAATGTATGGCAGCCCAAGTTCTGTAATTACAACTGGGGGTAAAGTTAAAAAACCTTCAAAACCCGTATCAACAACACATTCAATTTCTATATTTGCAGGTTCTGATAAACAAATAATCAAATTAATTCGAGCTTGAAGCCCAAATACGTTTCCATGTATCACTATGTTGTCCTAATTAATGTACCACCAACAGCATAAACTGCATTAAAGCCGATTCTTCCTGCCCAAATTGGGGCATCAGGTTGTTTTGCTTGCAATCGGCGACTTGTAATAATTAAATCATCACCAATTTCATATTCACCAGTTTCTACATTAATTGAAATAATTTTGCCAATGTTCTCTGTTTTCTCTGCTAAAGGACGAATGATTTTTTCATAGATTTCTTTGCCCCGGTTGGTAATTTCTTCACCACTGATTTTAGGGTTAAGCATAGAGAGAACCTTCCAATTCAAGTTAATATACTTCTGTTATGATTCTAATACAGAAACTACAGTATGGTTAACAAGCCAAACATCTGACGGACTCCTGACTCTTAACTCCTGCTGTATTAACCGATAGGATAACATCCCGGATTGACGGCATGGATAAATTCACTACCGGCTAATGGTCTTCCCCGTTTATAAGCTGCTTCTTGCGGTTGTCCCCAACCTAGTTGTAAAATAATTTCTAGAAAGTTCGGATTTTCCCACTTTAATAAAGTTGCCCATTCTGTTCTTTGGACAATTCTTTCTACATCTACTGTGTTTACTTTTTGATGTTGTTTACCATTACTAAGACTTAAATATAAATCCATGTCTTCTGTCACCAGATACCAAAATTCCAAAAGAGAATCTTTGGCAGGTTTCAAGATTTCTAAATCGCTTTCTAAGGCAATCAATTCTGGATCAATTTCTGGATAATGAAGATTTTTGCCTTTCACTTGAATATCTTTCCAGATAATGCCAGAAACTTGATTTTCTCGTTGATATTCATGAATAGAGGCTTTAAAATCTTGGTAAGCTGTGAATCTTTGTACTCCGTCGGTTTTAATAAACGGATCTATGACAGGATTACTAGCAACAGTTATATCTAACTTTAACCTTTCTCCTTTTAAGCAAGCTTGGCGTTCGATTGCCAAAATCTGAATTAACTCTTGGGTATTGTAAATATTTGACATCAGAACAAGACCTAATTAGTTATTAGTTATTAGTTATGAAACTAATTGTTAATTTTGTGTCAGATGGTCATCAAGATTGAGTGAAGATTTACAGCAGAATTTAGGAGTCAGGAGTCAGGAGTCAGGAGTCAGAAGTAAAAAGAGTTTGCTGTCTGGTTTTGAATTTAGATCCTGTACCTTATTAATCTGCAATCTGATTTAATTATTATCTCTTAATATAAATATAAATGCCGTATCAGAATCAACTATTTGTTGTATTGTTTATTTCAGGGAATAAAAATTGATACAGATCCTTTAAATACCTTCTGTGAAGGGAGGGAACAGTTTCAACTATCTGCATATCCTCAATTTTCCAGATCCGACAAAGAAATATGCTGTAAGTCTACACAGATTTAAATAAATTTAAATTCTACCACTAGCGAGGTAAAGAGGATGACTCTTGTTAAAGCAAATCAAAGACACTACCCCAAAGGGGATCTTACTCGTCGAGGAATGGCTTTAGCTATGGACTTTTTCGGTGCATGGTTACTGAGTTCTATAGTGAGAAGTAATGAAATTGGTATTCAATTTGCCCAAATCTTTGTGTTTATTTTTGCTTGGTTAATTTTTCGCGTAGTCGTAGTTTACAACAATCAGGGACAAAGTTTAGGACGTTGGGCGTTTGATTTAAAGATCCTAGAAGTCGTAAATGGGGAAATAGTCAACAGAATCCCGCAATTTCAGACATTATTACTGCGAGAAGGGATTATTTGCTTTTCTAGCTTATTATTATCCATTTTCCTGGGGAATATCATCCTCAACCCCGCTGCTGTTGTATTATTGCTTCCCTTAATCATTGACGGGGGTGCGGCTTTATCTGATACTCAGATGCGTCAGGCTTTCCATGACCGCTTTTTTCGGACGGTTATAGTTTCTTCCCGTCGGGGTTATTCATTAGATATAAAAATTAAACGGTTGGTTGAAAAATTTCCCCGAAATATGAGATAATAACCATTTGTGTTAATTATCCTCCAGGCTTTACAGTTTGTAAGATTATGGCTAAAAGTAAAGGTGCGCGCATAATAGTGACACTAGAATGCACCGAGTGTCGGACAAATCCAGATAAACGTTCCCCTGGCGTATCTCGTTATACCAGTACCAAGAACCGTAGGAACACAACCAACCGTTTAGAACTGAAAAAGTTCTGTACCCACTGCAATAAACACACAGTTCACAAGGAAATTAAGTAAGAATGAGTTACTATCGTCGTCGCCTTTCTCCAATTAAGCCCGGAGATGCCATTGATTACAAAGATGTAGATTTGTTGCGGAAGTTTCTTACCGAACGTGGTAAAATTTTGCCTCGGAGAATCACTGGTTTAACCTGTCAGCAACAACGCGCCCTGACTTTAGCCATTAAACGCGCCCGGATTGTGGCTTTGTTACCCTTCATTAACGCCGAAGGTTAGTGCGATTCGTTGTTAGCTGAATCACGGTAATCAGTCCGTACATAAGCTAACCAACCCAATCCAATCATGGAGAAAGGTTGAACTCTCGGTCTGATATGGGTGAAAGTCCCATCTACCAGACTCAGGTATGACTCCCTAACTGCCCACGATGACCCGACTCGGTTTCGGGAGGTCGAAGCTGGGAACAGGACGCAATCAGACATCCGTTGTGGGATGACACTTGGCGTTAACGGGGAGTTCCTATGGTGAAACAGAGCCTAGAAAAGCAACCTACGGCGAGGCAGGACACAACAGCAAAACCTGACCTCACTGGAGTTAATACCCGCCGCATCTTAACCTGATAGCGGCAAGAGTCTAGGGAATCCAGTGGTTGAATTGGCTACACCTAACGGAACTAACAATCAACCGAGGGAACGAATAAAAACGGATTGAGGGTCTAAGGGCGGTCGAACCCTATAAGTAGGCTGGACGAGCAGCGTAATTCCTTCAATTCGGGTAGGACAGACCGTAATTGGTCTGAGGTGTTCAGAATACACAAATTGGAGCAGAGCATGATTAGACACAGAGAAAACTCTAGTGAATCCTGGAAGACGTTGCCCTGGAAGAAATTTCGCCGCAACATATTCTGCCTACAAAAACGAGTGTATAAAGCGGTTCAAGTTGGCGACAAGCGTAAAGCTAAGTCCCTACAAAAGCTGATTCTGAAATCAACCGCAGCAAGATTACTGGCTATCCGTCAAGTAACACAGCTAAATGCTGGGAAAAAGACCGCAGGAATTGACGGCAAAAAGTCCCTTAACTTTAAGGAACGCTTTGAGCTTAATGAACTGCTAAAGGCATCCGTTAGCAACTGGAAACACCAGGAGCTAAGAGAAATACCCATCCCCAAAAAGGACGGTACTAACAGGATGTTGAAAGTCCCCACTATTGCAGATAGAGCATATCAATGCCTTATCAAATACGCATTAGAACCAGCCCACGAAGCAACCTTCCATGCAAATAGCTATGGGTTTAGAACGGGACGCTCGGCTCATGACGCACAGAAAATCCTGTTCCTCAACTTACGCTCATTTTGCAATGGAAAAGATAAACGAGTTATAGAACTCGATATCGAAAAATGCTTTGATAGGATAAACCACACCGCAATCATTGATAAACTCATCGCCCCCAAGAGTATAAGACAAGGAATCTTCCGATGTCTCAAAGCCGGAGTCAATCCAGAGTTCCCCGAACAAGGAACACCTCAAGGCGGGGTGGTAAGTCCACTATTAGCTAACATCGCCTTAAATGGGATTGAAAGTATTCATAGATACCATAATCAAGGTTACAGAATCACAGACAAAACCCCAAAGGAACATATTATTGAGCCAACAATCCGTTACGCGGATGACATGGTGATAATACTCCGACTCCAAGATGATGCCACCGAAATACTTGACAAAATCAGTCAGTTCCTAGCAGAGCGGGGAATGAAAGTCAGTGAGAAAAAGACAAAGCTAACCGCCGCGACAGATGGGTTTGATTTCCTCGGCTGGCATTTCAAAGTCCAGAAAAACGGGAAGTTTAGATGCGCCCCATCAGCGGACAACTTTAAAGCTTTTCGCAAGAAAGTAAAATTCATCGTCAACAACTCGAATTATGGCGCTACCACAAAGGCGGAGAAATTAGCCCCTGTAGTTAGAGGTTGGAGGAATTACCACCGCTTCTGCAAGATGGACGGGTCTAGAAACTCGTTATTCCACATCGAAACAAGAGCTTTCAGGGTATTCAACAAGGAATCAAAACAAAAACGCTACTCTAGTAAACAATTACTAGATAAGGCGTTTCCATCAGTCCCTTACTCCGAAAACAAACACATCAATGTCAAAGGTGAGAAATCACCCTACGACGGAGATTTAAGTTACTGGAGCGAACGTAACAGCAAGCTCTATGACAACCATACCTCTAAAGCCCTCAAACGGCAAAGCCATAAATGTGGTCATTGTGGACTAAAAATGCTTAGTGACGAGAAGGTACATTTACATCATATAGATGGAAACCACCAAAGCTGGAAAACTAAAAACCTTCTAGCAATCCACGAAAGCTGCCACGATTACATACACATGAGCAAAAGCGCAAGCTAAGAACATCGGAAGCTGGGTGCGGTGAAAGTCGCACGCCCAGATTTAACAGAGAGGGGCGGGAAATAATATTCCCCCTCGACTCTACCAGAATATTTTGGATTTTGGATTTTGGATTGTCCAAAAAAAGTAGCATTTGCATGGATATTGCCTGGTTACTTTGGGTCCAAAATCTAAAATTTAATATTTAATGTTAGGAAATTGCCAAAAACATTTAATTAATTCATTCTCAAAAATGGTACGATATCGCTAAATTTGAGAATGAAATTGTCAAAGGTGATAGCATTCTTCATAGCAAATTATTAAATAAAGGATTAAATACCCGTTATTTAATCCGCAATCTCCAGTCTAAAAATCTAAAAATATTAAAGTGCGACAGTTGTGGATAAGGGGACGTTAGTTGAATTTAGGGTTCAAAGCGATCGCCGTCTAGGAGTGGTGGATCGTCCAGACGGTAAAACTCGTTGGTTTGTAGTAGATGAACGTGGTCAATCCCACAGTCTTGCACCTCGCCAATTTACCTACACAGTGAATGGACAAACCTATAAACCAGGCGAAATCGCTGATTTCTTAAGTCAAGTCCAACCTTATCTAGATCCATCAAGTCTAGAGATAGCGTGGGAACTACTCATTGAAGATGGAGAAACTGTCACTCCTAGCCAATTGGCAAATATATTATTTTCGGAATCCACGCTTCCTCAGTGTTATGCAGCCCATTATTTGTTATCGGAGGATAAACTCTATTTCAAACAAAAAGGAGACGCTTACGAACCCCGCAGCACGGCACAAGTAGCAGAACGCAAACACCAGATTGAAGTAGAATCCCAAAAAGCCAGGGGACAGCAGGAATTTTTAGCCCGTGTAGAACAGGCACTTCAGGGACAAGTAGTAGAATGGCAACGACTAGACCGCCAACGCTTAGAAGCCATAGAAAAGTATGCGACTTTGTTAGCTGATGTTGTCATGCTCAAGGTAAATTACGACTCTTTAGCTCGTGCTTGTCCGCCTTCAGCCCCAGTATTAGAAACTATGAATATGCTGGGACGTTCTGCTACGCCCCAGGCGGCATTTCAACTTTTGATAGATTTGGGTTGGTGGACTTCCCATGAGAATCTGTTTCTGCGCCGTTCATCAATCTCCGTTCAATTTCCGCAAAAGGTATTAGAAGTGGCGCAAAAACGTTGGGATTTTCCTCCTACAGATTTGGACACAAACCGTCTTGATCTTACACATCTCAAGGTGTACACCATTGATGATGAAAGCACTACGGAAATAGACGATGGTTTGAGTTGGGAGGTATTACCAGATGGTAAGCAACGGTTATGGGTACATATTGCTGACCCCACCCGGTTACTAATACCGGATGATGAGTTGGATTTGGAAGCCAGAAAACGGGGGAGTACGGTTTATTTACCGACGGGGATGATTCCTATGTTTCCAGAGGTGTTGGCTACAGGTCCCATGAGTTTGGTACAGGGGAAGGTCTGTTGCGCCCTCAGCTTTGGGGTGATTTTAGATGAAGTTGGGGCGGTTGAAGATTATTGTATCCACGCTGGTTTGATCAAGCCTACCTATCGTCTTACCTACGAGGATGTTGATGAGATGTTGGAGTTGGGAGTACAGGCTGAACCGGAAATTGAGGCGATCGCTAATTGGGCAAAAATCCGCAAAAATTGGCGTTATGGTCAAGGCGCTATCAGTATCAATATGCCCGAAGCCATGATCAAAGTCAAAGACGATAATATTAATATTGATGTTTTAGATGATTCTTCATCCCGCCAATTAGTCGCAGAAATGATGATTCTTGCTGGCGAAGTAGCAGCGCGTTATGGTCAAACCCATAATATCCCTCTCCCCTTTCGTGGTCAACCCCAACCAGAATTACCCCCAGACGAGGAATTACTGCAACTCCCCGCTGGTTTTGTGCGTTCCTGTGCCATGCGTCGCTGTATGCCTAAGAGTGAAATGAGCATTACACCGATGCGTCACGCTGGGCTGGGTTTAGATACCTACACTCAAGCAACCTCTCCCATTCGTCGTTATAGCGACTTACTCACCCACTTCCAACTGAAAGCACATTTACGCGGTGAAGGTTTACCTTTCTCTGCTGAACAACTCAAAGAAGTGATGATGACAGTCATGAGTACCACCCAAGAAGCAACAATGGTGGAACGACAAACTAATAGATATTACGCCTTAGAATATTTACGTCGTCATCCTGAACAAGTTTGGCAGGTGACAGTATTAATGTGGTTACGAGAGGATAGCAATTTAGCACTAATTTTACTAGAAGATTTGGGGTTACAGTTGCCTATGTCCTTCCGGCGTTCTGTCAGTTTGGGAGAAAATTTATTAGTGAAAGTTAGTTTGGCTGATCCCCAAAAAGATATGATTCATTTCCAAGAAATTATGTATCAGGAAGCCCAATCGGTTACAAATTAAGGCGTTCGCCTTTGGCGTGGCGCAGTTGTATTATATTCGCCAAAAACTTTTCAAATAATCTCTCACGCAGAGGCGCAGAGTCGCAGAGAGTAAGAGTTTGAATTTCATCCCTCTATCAAGTAATAATTATTAGGAACTTTGGGAATGAATAAATTTACTTTATCTCTCATTTTTTTAAATAGTCTATTTGTATCTATAGGAACTGCTAACGCTCAATCATTAATAAATAATCATCGTAATTCAGATATAGGAATAGAAAGAAAAACCCCTAATGTGGATGAAATTTCCCAACAATTAAAACTGCCACATTCAAAAATAGCAGTTATTGATCAGAATCATCAGGTCAAACAACAAAATTTTGTTTGGGTATTTAAGGATTTAAAGGAAGTTGGTAAACAGCCATTTCTCCAAGTTAAGAAGGAAACAGAGAAACCGAAAACTAAGCCTGAATCTAATGCTAAATCACCGAAAGAAGATGAATTGGAAGATTTTGCAGAGGTTATCAAAGATACTCAAAAGTCAGAGGGAATCTTTACTATTTATCGTCATCAGCATAAAAATAAAATTTATCTAGAAATTAAACCAGAACAACTCCAAAAAAACTTTCTTGCAACTTCAACTTTAGAATCAGGAATTGGTGAAAAGGGTATTTATAGTGGAATGCCATTACAAGACTTCTTATTCTATTTTCAAAAGATAGATAATCAAATCCAGTTTGTGGTTCGTAATGTCAATTTTCGGACTCGTGAAGGAGATCCCCAAGCCAAATCAGTAGCTAGATCATTTAGTGATTCCGTGCTTTACACTATTCCTATTAAAAGTATTCATTCAGAAAGAAAAACCATTATTATTGATTTAGGTGATTTATTACTTACAGACTTAGCCGGATTAGCTAGTAATTTAGAATTAGCTGCTAGTCCCGAACAAGCTTATCTTGGTAATGCGAAAGTATTTCCCGGTAATTTAGAACTCGAAGCGATTTTCAATTTTGCTAATGCGGGTAAGTATGAAGGCAATAATTCGGATGTTTTACCTGATAGTCGCGGTTTTACCTTAAAGGTGCATTATAGTTTATCGGAATTACCAAAAAGTAAATATCAACCTCGGTTAGCTGATGAACGAGTAGGTTATTTCCTCACAGCTTATCAAGATTTATCTAAAGATGAACGGAGAGATCCTTTTGTTCGTTATATTAATCGCTGGAATTTAGAAAAACAAGATCCTACAGCCGCAATTTCTCCACCGAAAAAACCGATTGTTTTTTGGATTGATAATGCTGTGCCTCTAGAATATCGTGATGCTATCAAAGAGGGAGTTTTGATGTGGAATCAAGCCTTTTTGAAAGCGGGATTTAAGGATGCTATTCAAGTCCAACAAATGCCCGATAATGCTACTTGGGACCCGGCAGATATTCGCTATAATACTATCCGTTGGATTAATACTGTGGATGGTTTTTTTGCGATGGGTCCATCCCGTGTTAATCCCTTAACTGGGGAAATTCTAGATGCAGATATTTTGATTGATGGTAGTTTTGTCCGGTTGTTAAAAAATGATTATCGGCAAATTATTCAACCTCAAAATTCACAAACTCGCACTTCTTTATCAGCATTAGTTAACAATGGGCGTTTGTGTGACAAAGGTAATCAAAAATCTCCCAAATCATTAGGCAATTTGTCTAAACTGGCGACAAATTATGATTTATGCTACGGCATGGAAGCATCTAATCAGTTAGCTTTTGGTTCTTTGGCAATCTCTATGTTAGGAAATAGTCCACCAAGTCCAAAGGAGTTAAAAGATTATATCCATCAATATTTACGTTTAATTATTACCCATGAAGTTGGTCATACTTTGGGTTTACGGCATAATTTCCGGGGTAGTACCTTACTCTCTCCTGTTGAGATGAATAATTCAGAAATTACCCGGACTAAAGGGATGACAGCATCGGTTATGGATTATATTCCTCCTAATATTGCTCCTGATGGTGTCAAGCAGGGAGATTATTTTCCCAATCAGGTGGGACCTTATGATGAATGGGCAATTGAGTATGGTTATAGTCCTAGTCAAGCAACAACTACCCTGGGAGAAAAGTCGTTTTTAGCGGCAATTGCAGGACAATCTAATCAACGGGAATTGAGTTATGCTCCTGATGAGGATTTATCTAATAGTGATCCCACTGTGAATCCTTGGGATCATAGTGGTAATGTATTGGTTTATTCTCAGTCACAATTGGCTAATGCGCGGCGGATGTGGGAACGATTAAATCAGGGATATACTATAGATGAAGAGAGTTCCAGCGATGTAGAAGAGCGTTTCAATAGTATTTTGAGGAATTATTTACGGAATTTATACTATACCAGTAAATATATTGGTGGTCAGTCTTTTTACCGAGTTAAACCAAGTGATACTAAAGGACAATTACCATTTGTTCCTGTGTCGGTAGAACAACAGCGACAAGCATTGATGACAATGCAAAATTATGTTTTTGCGGAAGATGCTTTGAAATTTCCCCCGGAATTACTGAATAAGTTAGTACCTTCGCGGTGGTTACATTGGGGGACTAGTATTCAGCAAGGACGGTTAGATTATCCGATTCATGATTTAGTGTTGTTGGTGCAGACTGCCGTGTTGCGGGATTTATTGGCAAGCGATCGCCTCACTCGTCTCAAGGATTTAGAATTAAAAAGTGAACCAGGAAAATCTCTCACCTTGCCAGAATTATTTGATACTTTACAATCTGGGATTTGGTCGGAAGTTCTGCAACCCCAAGGTAAATTACAAATTTCTAGTTTGCGGAGAGGTTTACAACGGGAATACCTGGAAATAATGATGGGAATGGTCTTGCGAAAGGAATCTGTTCCTGAAGATGCCCGAACTTTAGCTTGGTATAAACTCAAGCAGTTAAATAGTAAATTAAAACGGGTAAATTCTGAAGATGAATATACTCAGGCTTTCTTATTAGAAACACGCGATCGCATTGAGAAGACTTTAAATGCACCATTGGTAGGGAATTGATGTGGACTTAGCGTATAATAAGGAAAATTGGAGTAATTGATGAATTACCCCAATTTGTAATTTATGTGAGAAACACGAGGCATTTGTGAAAACGACATTAACCACCTCATCTCCTGTTCTCTATGATGAAGATTTTAATTCATGGGTTAATTCAACCATTGAATTATTGCAACAAAAAAGATTTGATGAATTAGATATTAAAAATCTAATTGCTGAAGTAGCAAGTATGGGAAATAATGATAAGAAATCAATTAAAAGTAATTTACGAATTTTGTTGATGCACCTGTTAAAATGGCAGTATCAACCAGACAAACATACAAACAGTTGGCGTACAACCATTAAGGAACATCGCAACCGCTTAGAGGATGATTTTGCTGATAGTCCTAGTTTAAAGAATTATTTTTTAGAAGTATTTAATGAATGTTATCAAAAAGCTAGAGATTTAGCATCATCGGAAACTGGTTTATCTCTTGGTGTTTTTCCGGTTGAATGTCTCTTTGATGTTGATATGGTGATAAAATCTGACTTCTTCCCAGATTGAAGAAGAAGAAAATGATTTAGGAAAAAAAGAGCGATAGCGTTCGCGGAGCGTCTCGGAGGGAACTAGCGCTGCTACAAGCAGATCGCTATCTTACAATTAATGTAGCGTTTCGTACTGAAAATATGAACACAAGGTTAAGAAATTCAGTGAAAAGCTAGATACTTGAGTTAAAAGAGATGTAACTTATGTTATGATTCTTGTCTTACTGTGAGCATTGAAACTAAAGCTTTTGAGTTAATAATTCAGTGCTTAGGGTTAATAATAAGGAGACTTTGACGCTCAAAATTAACATTCATGACAGATAAAACTAATCCAACTTATACATTAATTGATATCCTCAAATCTACTGATTATGCTCTCGATATCTTTGATAAAGATAAAGAAATTCCAGCACTTCAAATTTTTGACAAAAAAGGGAAACCGTATCTGCGCGATTTCGTAGATGCTAAGGAACGTCCAGCTAAACCAGAGGAAATTGTCCGCCAACTGTTTCTATATCGCTTAATTCATACCTATGGTTATCCTACCGCTAGAATTGCCGTAGAAAAGGGTGTATATTTTGGCTCTAGCGTGGGGGATAAGCGAGCAGATATCGTCATTTCTGAAAAGGATCATCCCAATACAGCATATATTATTATTGAAGTTAAGAAGCCAAAGCGTCGAGATGGTCTAGAACAACTAAAATCTTACTGTAATGCTGAAGGTGCGCCTATTGCAGTTTGGACAAATGGCAGTGAAATTGTTATTTTACATCGGGAAGATCCAAATATTTACCGCAGTATTTCTGATTTACCTCATGCAAACCAAACACTAGCTGAAGTCATCAACGAGCGTGTCACCCTCCAAGAGCTTGAGAAACGTAACAAACTGGTTGTAGAACGCCTATCTTTACGTGATGTAATTTTAGATTTGGAAAACCTAGTTTTAGCAAACGCTGGGGTTGATCAATTTGAAGAAGTATTTAAATTAATTTATGCCAAGCTTTACGATGAAGCACAAGCAAAAAGACGACCAGGTAAAGTTGTAGAATTTCGCGCTGCTGGTGAAACTCGTCAAGAATTATATGACAAAATTAATAACCTATTTCATGCAGCTAGGGAAAAATGGCAAGGTGTTTTTCTACCAGGAGAAAACATTGATTTAACACCCGATCATTTAGCTGTGTGTGTTTCGTTTTTGCAAGACATTAAACTGTTTAATTCCAACTTACAAGTCATTGATGAAGCCTTTGAATATTTGGTAACGCAAGTTTACAAGGGAGCAAAAGGGCAATATTTTACTCCCCGTCATGTGATTGATATGTGTGTGAAAATGCTCAATCCTAAATGGGAAGAGTATATGATTGATACGGCTGCTGGCAGTTGTGGGTTTACAGTTCATACTATTTTTCACGTTTGGGGTGGGGAAATGACATCAGATGGACCCACTAAAGATCAAGCAGAATATGCGAGTGAAATGGTATATGGTATTGATTTTGATGCTCGGAGTGTAAAGGTTGCTAAAGCACTGAATTTGATTGCGGGTGATGGCAAAACTAATGTTTATCGAGCCAATACCCTTGATCCAAGAAATTGGAGTGACGAAATACGAGTTGCACTACGCCGCCATTTAAAAAGATTTGATAATCGTACAGATGATGACTGGAATCAGAAAAATTTCCGCAACTTCAATTTTGATGTGCTGATGACTAATCCACCATTTGCAGGAGATATTGTAGATAGTAAAATTTTGTATCAATATCAACTTGCTAAAAAGTGGAAAGCGATTGATGTTGATGCTTTAGCTGATCCAGAAGAACGGGAAAGACAAGCTGGTGCTATTGAGAGTAAACGCTATGAAGATTCAGGAAATTGGCAAACGAAACAAAGTCGAGATGTTTTATTTATTGAGCGTAATTTAGAATTTTTATGTCCAGGGGGACGAATGGCAATTGTTCTTCCTCAAGGACGGTTTAATAATATTACTGATGCTCATGTGCGGACTTGGATTAGTGAGCGAGCCAGAATTTTAGCAGTGGTAGGACTGCACGTAAATACTTTTAAGCCACATACTGGCACAAAAACCAGTGTTTTATTTCTCCAAAAGTGGGATGATGATCCTAATTCTAAACATTACTGTCCTAAAATTAAGGACTATCCTATATTTTTTGCCACCAGCGAAAATAGTGGTAAAGATAACTCTGGTGAGTATATTTACAAACCAGGGAAAGACGGCAGACCAAGGATTGATGATCATGGACACATGATTATTGATCATGATTTGGATGAGATTGGAAGTGCATTTATAGATTTTGCAAAGAAACAAAAATTTTCGTTTTGGCGGGAGGGTTAGAAAATGATTGAGTTACAAACCCAGTTACCCACAGATACATGGATTTACACTTCTTGGGCAGATTATGAGCAGATAATTATCAATTTGCTCAACGAAAAAGCGAAGAGTTACTACTATAAAGGGTATATGAGGCTGGAAATGGCACCAGTTAGTTTTGATCATGGTAAAGACCATGTTGTAATTATTTTTGCAGTAACTCTATTTGCGACAATTAGAGGGATTCTAGCTACAGGTTTAGACACTACTACCTTTCGTAAAACTGGTATTCAGGACTGTCAGCCTGATGTGGCCTATTACTTGCGAGAACGCGCCCAATCTATCCCCACTGGTACAGGTATTATCAAACTTGATCTATATCCTGCACCCGATTTGGTGATTGAGATTGCTAAATCTTCTCTCCTTGATGACTTGGGGACAAAGCGAACTCTCTACGAAGATTTAGGTGTTGCTGAATATTGGGTGGTAGATGTCCAAAATGCCCAAATCATCGCTTATGCTATGGCAGATCAAGGTAGTAAACGTATTCGAGAATCACAGGTATTTCCTGGTTTAGTAATTGCAATTTTAGAGGAAGCTTTACGCCGTAGTCGTGAAATGAGTCAATCTGAAGTTGGCGCTTGGTTATTAAACCAGTTTCAGCAAAAGGAAGGTTAAATTTTGGCAGTTTGGAGTGTGGTTCTCAAATCGAAACTGGAAGGTTCTACTCGGCTAGATCCAGAATATTATCAACCTTTCTATCTACAGATTTCTTCATCTTTAGAGAAGCAAAACTATGTTGAGCTAGGTTCTGTTGCTTTAATTTCTGATGGTGATCATGCTGTAATGCCTGAACTTTTTGATTCAGGAAAAAGATATTTACGGGCTAAAGATTTGCAAAATTTTCAGATTGATAATTCTGATTCTATATATATCTCTGAAGAGTATTTTCAAACTATTCAACGTTCACATATTAAACCAAATGACATCTTATTATCAATAATGGGAACAATTGGTAATATTGCTATTGTGCCTGAAAACTCTGAAATAATGACAGCAAATCGAGCAGTAGCAATTATTAGATTTCAAGAAGAGTCAGCATTTGATCCATATTTCATAGCAGCTTATCTTGAGTCCAAAATAGGTATTGCCTTAAGAGAACGTGAAAGTCAAGGAGGAATACAGCAGAGAATTAATTTAGAAGGACTAAAAAGGCTGAAGATACCATTTATTTCATCTATTCTTCAAAGAAAAGTTAAAGAAAAAGTGCTTGCGGCACTCAATCGTTATAAAGATAGTGAAAAAATTTATGCTCAAGCTGAGGCTTTATTACTTCATGAACTTGGATTAGATAACCTCGACCTCTCTACACAGAAAAGTTATGTAGCAAATTTTAGTGAGACTGTAGAGAGCGATCGCTTAGATGCTGAATATTATAATCCCAAATATACAGTTTTAATAAATTATCTTCACAATATCCCTCACAGTAAATTAGGTTATATCGCAAGTTTTTCTAACGGTGCTACTCCCACTGGAGCAAAATATTTAGAAAAAGGAATTCCTTTTTTACGAATTCAAAATATAGGTAAAAATCTTTTAAATCTTGATGATGTTGTCTACATTGATAAAAAAATTCATAATCGCATCCTTAAACGTTCTCAACTTCAACCAGGAGATGTTTTGATAACAATTACTGGGCGGATTGGAACTGCTGCTGTTATCCCTGATAGTCTTATAGATGCTAATATGAATCAACACAGTGTTCGATTACGAATACATAATAATCAAATTAATCCATACTATTTATCAGTATTTCTCAACTCTAAAGCCGGACTTTTACAAACTGATAGAGAATCATACGGTGCAACTCGTGATGCTCTACCTTATTATTGTCTGGAGAAGATTATTATCCCAATAGTATCTCTTGATTTACAAAATGAAGTTGAAGCAAAGATAAGAGCCGCCGAAAAAACTCTAAAAGAAGCTAAAAGTTTGTTAGAACAAGCCAAACACCAAGTTGAACAAATAATATTAGGGGGTTAAATTTCAAAATGTCTACACCTCCTGAAATCATTGATGCTCTTGAATCAGTTTTAGAAATTTACTTTTCAGGAGTTCGACATCGAGAAAGGGCTGCTTTTATCCTTTGCGATAATCTTGTAGAGATGACGTGCAAGACAAAGGCAAAACAGGATGATTATAGATTTAATATGGCCTGTAACTTTCATGATGCTTGTACTGCACCAGGTGTCCTTTTACCCGCAGATTTAAAAATACGAGTTGTAGGTTATCGCAATACAAGAAATAATATGCAACACGCGAGTGCAGCATCAACCATTGATCCAATGCACTGCGCCACAGCAATTCTAGATGTAATAAAAGTAATAGATCACTGCTGGACTGGCACTTCAACAAGTATGTTTTCTGTGAGACTTAAATGCGCTTTACGAATTATTCATCTTTATTCTTTAGATGGAGACGTTTCTAAAAGAGAACCTTTTGAAAATAGAATGAGAGAAAAGCGTTGGCGTACTCAGGATGAAAAGGTTCGGGTTAATGGAAGACAAATACAACCTGGACTTAGGGACTACTGGTATATTGCTATTCGGATGCAAACTCCTTTAGTTGATGAATGCTTGAATGATGTGGGAATTCCATAAAACTAAAAGGTATTATCGTCTTCTTACTCTATGATTCCCAACTGACATAACCCAACTAAAACCCACGCCAAAGTCTGACATTGCTACACTACAAAAAAAGTCCACCGAAATGGACTAATAAAAAATTAAATATTTTCAACCCACGCAGGTGGGTTTTGCCTGTGTAGACGCGGTTTCTAACCGCCCTAATTACCTAATGATGGTGATGGTGGTGAGTAATAGCTGATTGGGAATTAACAGCCATACCTTCAGTTTCCATCAACTCTGCAATATGTGAATTTGCCCATTCAGCAACCATCGCTAAAAATTGTGGATCATCATTAACACAAGCCATTTGTAAATAATCTACATCTGGATGTTGTTTTTCCAAATCATGAATAATGTGATGTACATCTAACAAAGTTTCATGATTTTCTGTAGCAAAACCAATAGGCATAAATAGCAATGCCTTTGCACCCAATTGAATCAAATTTTGAGCAGCTTGGGTAGCATTTGGTTGAGTCCATTCAATTAATGGGGTATCGTGGTTCAACCAACCCACAGAAATTAATGGGTAATTGTTAATTAACTTACTTCTGACTAACTCATACATGGCTTGACTTTCATCAATCCCAGAGGTAAAGCCTTTCGCTTTGTGGGGACAACCATGATTCATCAAGATAATCCCAATTTGCGAAGGTAAATAACCTGTAGCCAAATCAGTATGAATTTTTTCTTCTACCAAATGCGCCATTAAATCAATATATTTTGGCTCATTGTAGAACGAGGGAATGTATTTTTGGGCTTTAATCCAATGTTCATCACCATCAGCTAATTCTACCAGAGCATTATTCACCTGTTCAATCGCAATACCACTGGTAAAAATGGAATCAACAACCAATAATGGATAAATCAGCAGTTTGCTAAAGCCTTGATCTTTAATTTCGGCTAAAACTTGGTTTGGTAAAAAAGGAGCGCAGAAGTTAAAAGCTTTAAAAACTTGAACACCATTACCCCATTTATGTTGTAATTCGTGTTCAATACCCGCTCTTTGTCTTTCAAAAATGGCATTATGAGGGGAAATAAAATCATGATGTGTGTGTCCCCATTCATGACGATCGAATAATGCCAAAAGCTTTGCTAAAGGGGGATAAATCCAAGTGGGAACAGGAGCGAATTTAGCCGTCAGTAAATTTAAAGCTTGTTCGTTATAGTTAGCAAAATCTTCATAGCTTTCAACTTCGCCATAGCCCATAAGTAACACGGCTACACGGTCTTTACTGGGTAGATGATCGTGGCTATGGGTAGCGTGCAGTTTTTCGGGGGTTGCAACCACAATGAGTTCCTCAAGATAACCAAAACAGAGAGACAAGCCTAGACAATTACTAGATTATCTCTATCAATTTGTAGCATAATATCCTATCCAGGGGGATGGGATAAAAATAAAAACAAAAATACACATCTACATGAATAAATTAACCTGTGCAAAAGGCTCCCTACCCCAACTCCCCCCAACTCCCCCCACTCCCCCCACTCCCCCCACTCCCCCAACTCCCCCACTCCCCAACTCCCCCCACTCCCCCCACTCCCCCCACTCCCCCAACTCCCCCCACTCCCCAACTCCCCCCACTCCCCCCACTCCCCCCACTCCCCAACTCCCCCACCCCCCCACTCCCCACTAACGATAGAATTAAAATATATTGTTCACTATCAAGCCATCAAAAACCATGCCGTCTGATATTGCTGTCGAGAAGAAAAAATTAAAAAATCCACCTTTGCAAATGCACTACTTAGGCGATCGCGTTTTGCGTCAACCGGCAAAGCGGGTTACTAAAATAGATGACGAACTCCGCCAACTAGTGCGCGAAATGCTGCAAACTATGTATAGCTCAGATGGCATTGGTTTGGCTGCACCTCAAGTTGGCATCAATAAACAACTTATCGTTATTGACTGCGAACCAGATCAACCCAATCATCCGCCATTAGTGTTAATTAACCCTACCATTAAACAGGTTAGCAGTAAGCTCTGTGTGGCTCAGGAAGGGTGCTTAAGTATTCCTAATGTCTTTCTAGATGTAAAACGTCCAGAAGTGGTAACAATCGCCTATAAAGACGAATATGGTCGTCCCCAAACATTAACAGCAGGTGATTTACTCGGTCGCTGTATTCTTCACGAATTGGATCACCTTAATGGTGTGGTATTTGTAGATCGTGTAGAAAATTCCTTGACTTTAAACGAAGAGTTATCTAAAAATGGCTTCTCGTATCAGGCAGTGAAACCAGTAGTATAGGGTGGTCTAGTAGTGTATTTAACTCCAAAAAGCGGTTTATTTTTAGGTGGTGCTTGTGTTGCAGCGATCGCCGCTGTTGGTTCAGTTTTTGAATTGAGTTATGGAGAACCAGATTTTGGTGTCCCAACCACTGCCATTATCCTAGCTTTGAGCATTCCTCTCACCGTATTCTTTTTTATTGCCGCAGTGAGGGATGCACGAGATAATATAGGATAAGCATCAGGTATATGAAAAAGGTAAGAGGATGAATGAGGAATGCACACTTCACCCTTTTACCTTTTATTTTTTACTAAGTAATTGATGATTATAAATCATGAAAATTCAACTAAAACCAGAAACTGAAGAACTGATCCAGTCCTATATTGCCACAGGTCATTATACCAATGCCGACGATGTGATAATTAAAGCACTTAAAGTGTTATCGGAGTGGAAAAAAGAGGATCAGGAATGGAAGGAACACGCAAAAAAGTCGCTGTAGGACTTGCCCAAATTGACCGAGGTGAAGTGGTTAGTAGTGATGTTGTTATGGCTAGATTACAAGAAAAAATTAGAATTGCTCGTGAGAATAAAAAATAATGGAGTATATTCTATCTGTAGGGGCAAGTCAGGACATAGAATCTTTATTTTTGGATTTAGATCAATAAAATAGAATCATGCTACCAACTTCTACCCCCATACTCCGACTTTCCCAAGGACATCTAAACTTACTCGCAGCTTGTCCCCGTAGATTCCAACATAGCTACTTAGAACAACTAAATACTCCTCTAGATCCTAAACACGAAGAATATCAAATTTTAGGTAGTCGGTTTCACTTGCTTATGCAGCAGCGAGAAATGGATTTACCTATTAATAAATTACTACAAGCAGATCCTCAATTACAAAATTGGATGACTGACTTTAGCAAAATTGCTCCAGAAATATTTATAACTAATATTCATAATCAAACTTTTCGAGAAAGCGAACATTATCGAACATTACAAATTGGTAATTATCTCCTGACTGTCATTTATGATTTATTAATTGCTGACCAAAATCAATCTCAAATTCTCGACTGGAAAACCTATCCCCAACCACCAAAAAGAGCAACATTAGCTGAAAATTGGCAAACAAAACTTTATCTGTACGTCATGGCAGAAACTAGCAACTATTTATTAGAAAATATTTCCCTAACCTACTGGTTTGTGCAATCAAAAGAGCAAACTAAACATATTAAATTTTGTTATAATGAGAAAGAACATCAGAAAACAGCACAGGAATTAAATCAACTATTAAACAATCTCACACAATGGGTAAAAGATTATCAGAATAATATATCATTACCCCAAATTGCCAAATCCCAGAAAATATGTGAATCTTGTCAATATGCCATGAGGTGTCAACGTCAAAAAATCACACAAGCAACAGAAGATATTAACCAGCAATTTCCTAATTTAGAAAATATTGCTGAAGTATCACTTTAAATTAATGAATAAGATTGTCTCACGCAAAGGCGCAAAGGCGCAAAGAAAGAAATACAGAAGTTAGAATGTGGTTTAAAATGGAATGGATTTTAACAGGAACGGAACAACCTCCTGATTGGTTTATCGAATTAGTGAAAAAATACGTACCAACAACAGGTGGTAACTTTGCTGCTCAATTATTTTGGCAACGGGGAATTCAAGATCAAGAAAAGTTAGCGGCTTTTATTAATTATCAAAGTTATCAACCTGCCAATTCTTTTGAATTTGGACAAGAAATGAATTTGGCTGTACAACGGTTAATAACTGCGGGGAAAACAGGAGAAAAAATTGTTATTTGGGGAGATTTTGATGCCGATGGAATTACCTCGACTGCGGTATTATGGGATGGTTTAGGTGAATTTTTTCAGCAACATCGTCAATTAAGTTATTATATTCCCAATCGTTTAATAGAATCTCATGGTTTAAATCAGCCAGGAATTGATAATTTAGCCGCCCAAGGTTGTAAATTAATTATTACTTGTGATACAGGCAGTACAAATATTTCAGAAATCATCTATGCCCAAAATTTAGGGATAGATGTAATTGTGACTGACCATCATACATTACCACCAGAACGCCCCCCGGTTGTCGCCATTATTAACCCGCGTTATTTAGCAAAAGAACATCCTTTATATCATCTTTCTGGTGTGGCAGTTGCTTATAAATTGGTGGAAGCATTATATATAAGTTTGCCAGATATTCCCGAACATCCATTAACAGATTTATTAGATTTAGTAGCAGTAGGATTAATTGCCGATTTAGTCCAATTAAGTGGTGATTGTCGCTATTTGGCACAGTTGGGAATTCAACAATTACACACAGACTTTAAAAAAATCCCATCAGCCAGAAGAAGACCAGGAGTGGGGAAATTATTAGAATTATGCCAGAAAAGTGGCGATCGCCCCACAGATATTTCCTTTGGTTTGGGACCCCGCATTAACGCCGTTAGTCGCATTCATGGTGATGCTAGTTTCTGTATAGAATTATTAACCAGTAGAGATATGCAGCGTTGTCAACAACTTGCAGAAGAAACAGAATTAGCTAATTCCCGTCGCAAATCTTTACAAAAAGATGTCCAAGTCCAAGTTACTAAAAAACTCAGTCAATTAGACTTATCAACCACCAGCGTCATCGTTTTAGAAGATCCTCAATGGGCAGGTGGTGTTTTAGGTCTGGTTGCCGGACAAATTGCCCAAGAAACAGGGCGACCGACAATTTTGTTAAGTACAGAAGCAAAAGAAAATAAGACGGATTCTAGCCCATCTCTAGCACGAGGTTCTGCCCGTTCCATTAACTCCGTTGATTTATATCAATTAGTTCAAGAACAAGCCCATTTATTACATCGTTTTGGAGGACATCCCTTTGCTGCGGGTTTGAGTTTATTAGTAGAAAATATTCCCCTATTTACAGCCGCCATTAACCAGAAATTACGTCAATCTTTAGGAGGAATAAATCTCACTCCAACAGTGCAAGCTGATTTGGTGGTGACAGTTGCCGATTTAGGCAAAGATTTATTTTTAGAATTAAAACTATTAGAACCCTGTGGAATGGGCAATCCTATCCCCAAATTATTAATCAAAAACTGTTGGTTTGAAAATTCTTGGCATAAAAATCAAGAAGATTTAAAAGGAAATAAAATCCAATATATTAAAACTGACTTCAATATTCGAGATAATTCTACCAACAATCCGTTTCCGGGGATTTGGTGGGGACACTATAAAGAAGAATTGCCTATTGGTAGATGTGATTGTATTGCCGAAATTGATTTTAACAGCTTTAAAAAACGTTATGAAATTAGATTAATCGCCGTCCGTCCTAATACGGAAAGTGAATTAAAAACCAAAAATTCAGCATTAATTTTAGATTGGCGAAATCAGGAAAATTTAACCGAACTAACCTCAGAAAAATCATTATTAATTATGCAAGATTGCCCTACTAATTGGGATAATTTACGTTTGTGGGTAAAGCAATCACTAAATCAGAAAAAACAATTAGTTATTGCTTGGAAAAAACCCCATAATTTAACTCCCAAGGACATTTGGTTAACTTTATTAGGCATTTCTAAATACCTGAGTCGAAAAAATCAACCTGTTACCCAAGTCCAACTTTTAGAGAAACTAGGTATTAGTGATCAAACCCTATATTTGGGTTTTCAAGCATTAAAACATTTAGGATTTATCATCCAACGTCAAGATAATCATCTACAAATAATCTGGGATTCCACATATCATTACCAACCAGCAGATCATGTTATTAACAAATTTTTAGCCGCAGTCAGAGAAGAACAATTTCAACAAGATTATTTTTTTCATGTGCCTTTATCTATTATTATTGCCATGATTGGTGAATAATCTCATTTCGTAAGTTGGGTTGACGGATGTTATACTTAAAACGGCTAGAAGCTGGACTTTTTTATCATACAAAGAACAGCCGATGCTCTGAAATCCTTCAGTGACCCTGATATATTAGTTGAAATCAGCGAACTAGATCAATTAATTGCGGACATCAGTAAAAACCTTTAATTAAGCCCCAAATATCGCGGTAGGCACGGGGGTGCTACCCCTACACTAAATCCAATTTTTCTGTATCATTAATTTTGTCTACCTACTTAACAGGTAACGGGTTTGGTAGGGGTGGAGGTTCTCAAACTTCTGCCCCTATTTAATGGTTACAGTTTTTAATAGATACCCAACTAGAGTCTGCTATGGGAGAACCATCTTCACCTAGCAAGCTGTAGTGTTCCTTTTTCCAAATTGGCGCATTATGTTTGAGTGTATCAATAGCATACTCACAAGCGGCAAAAGCCTCACCACGATGGGGACAACCCACAGCCACAACCACACTAATTTCCCCAACTAATAATCTGCCAATGCGATGATATATTACCACCCGACTCACATCAGACCATTGATGGCGAATATCATCAGCAATTTGATAAAATACCTGTAAAGCCATCGGTTCATAAACCTGATATTCCAAAGCTACCACAGACTTACCATCAGTTTGATTACGAACCATACCACTCATCAGCACCACAGCACCATTAGCAGGATTATCTGCTTTACTGTAGATTTCTTCCACAGACAATGGAGCTAATGTAATCCCAAAACTATCTTCAACCCTGGGTTTAGTTGTAATCATACATTCTCCTCATAAAAATCCTCAAATTTATTCATCCGCGTTTATCTGCGTTTATCTGCGTTTAATAATTATTCTATAAGTTTATAGTGTGGGTAGTTTAAAAACCGTAAAATCAGTTAAACTAATTTTTTCAACTATTCATAAAAACCACAATTATCTCATGCAAGTGCAACTCAGTGGATCTAAAAATCCCCTTGCGTATCTGCTATTAATTGCTCCTTTTTTCCTTTGGGGTACAGCAATGGTGGCAATGAAAGGCGTAATTCCTCATACTACACCCCTATTTATGGCTGGAGTCAGATTGATACCTGCGGGAGTATTAATTCTCATAGTGGCTGCATTCATGGGTAAACCCCAACCTCAAAGTTGGTTAGGATGGTTGTGGATTATTATATTTGCTTTGGTTGATGGTACATTATTTCAAGGCTTTTTAGCCGAAGGTTTAGTCAGAACCAATGCCGGCTTAGGTTCGGTGATGATAGACTCCCAACCCTTAGCAGTCGCTTTACTTTCACTCTGGCTATTTCAAGAACATATTGGTTTATGGGGATGGTTGGGGTTAGGTTTGGGAATTACAGGAATTAGTCTGATTGGTTTACCCCAAGAGTGGATTTTCCATCTTTTTGAGGCGGGGATCACTACTTCCATAGATAATTGGCAAGAGTTATTTAATAGTGGTGAGTTATTAATGTTACTCGCCGCTTTATCAATGGCTGTGGGAACAGTGATGATTCGGTTTGTTTGCCGCTATGCAGATCCGGTAACGGCTACAGGATGGCACATGATTATCGGTGGCTTGCCTTTGTGGGGAATTTCTTCAGTATTAGAATCTCAACAGTGGGAAAATCTTGTCCTATCGGACTGGATGGGATTAGGTTATGCTACTGTATTTGGCAGTGCGATCGCTTACGGATTATTTTTCTACTTTGCCTCTAGTGGTAATCTCACCAGTTTAAGTTCTCTGACTTTTCTCACACCCGTTTTTGCTTTAATATTTGGTTATATTTTTCTCAATGAAGTCCTGACTACTATTCAATGGTTTGGGGTTTTTCTTACCTTAATCAGTATTTATTTAATTAACCAACGGGAAAATATCGGCGGAAATCAGAAACCTACTATCACCGATACAAATACCACATCTACTCAGAATTTAACAACCGCCAGTAATTCTCTTGATGTCTAACATTCAAAATCTCAAATCTACCCTCCTACCCCCACCCCTCAAACCCGGTGATTTACTGCGCGTCATTGCCCCCAGTGGTGCATTGCGAGAAGTTGAAGCTTTTAATCAAGGTGTGGAAATTTGGAAGTCGCACGGCTATCGGATTAAAATTGGCGACAATCTCAATGATAGACATGGTTATCTAGCTGGTACAGATGCCCACCGTCGTCAACAATTAGCCACAGCATGGCAAGATCCCGAATGTCAGGGAATCCTCTGCGCGAGAGGTGGTTTTGGTAGCACCCGGATTTTAGAAGATTGGACTTGGCAAGAAAATACCATTACCCCTAAATGGTTAATTGGCTTTTCTGATATCACAGCCCTGCTTTGGAGTCTCTACAACGCCGGAATTGCCAGTGTACATGGTCCCGTCATGACTACCCTAACCAATGAGCCAGAATGGTCAATCAAGCGGTTATTGGACATAGTAGAAGGTCGGGCGATCGCACCTTTAAAAGGTTGTGGTTGGGGTGGTGGTACAACTACAGGAATCTTACTTCCTGGTAATCTCACAGTCGCTACCCATCTTTTAGGAACACCGATTTTACCCAACCTTGATGGTGTCATCTTAGCCTGGGAAGATGTCACAGAAACACCTTATCGCATTGATAGAATGTTGACACAGTGGCGGTTGAGCAGGGCTTTATCTAAAGTTCGTGGTATTGCTTTGGGAGGGTTTACCAAGTGTGAAGCCCCACCTCACATACCTAGTTTTACTATAGAGGAAGTTTTGCGCGATCGCTTGGGTGATTTGGGTATTCCCATAGTTTCTAACCTCCCCTTTGGTCATGATAGCCCCAATGCTGCTTTACCTGTGGGTATAAAAGTAACCCTAGATGGAGACAATGGGATATTGAGCTAGTAGTCTGTCAACCCGAAAATGAGGGGTGAAGGCAAGCAGGGGAGGTTGGGGAGGTAGAGGAGGTTGGGGAGGTAGAGGAGGTAGGGGAGGTAGAGGAGGTAGGGGAGGTAGAGGAGGTAGGGGAGGTAGAGGAGGTAGGGGAGGTAGAGGAGGTAGGGGCGCAGGGCCTGCGCCCTTTCTCAGCAAGTCAGAAGGAAGAATTAGAGTGACGCAAGAATAATATTAAATCTGGGCGTTGCTGATTAAGGGTATGAATTTTAGTCTCACGCAAAGGCGCAAAGACGCAAAGGTAAGAGTTTCAAAGATTCAATTTGGGAATTTCATACCTCGATTCAGCAACGCCAAATCTGAAAATTTTTGGGTTTTTCTAGGATTTTATGAAGTAATTTATGCCTTCTACCGACATTGTTTCGATAATATCAGCCGCTTTTTTTAAACCACCGCTGTTTTTTAAAGTATGTGATATCCGATTCGTGGCTTCTTGATAAGTAGAATCAGCAAGTAAACTATTAATTTTTCTCGTTACTTCATTACTATCAAATTTTTGTTTGTTTAACCTTAAAGCAACTCCAATATCTACAAGACGAGCCGCATTATAATGTTGATCTCCAAAAAAAGGTAGAGCTAATATTGGTTTAGAAAAATACAAAGATTCGTTAATACTATTCATACCACAATGACTCACAAAAAGTACAACGTTGGCATGGGAAAGAACTGCTTGTTGAGGAACAAAATTTTCGATACGAAAAGAATCTGGCAAATTAGAAATATGATGATGTTGGTTTGCTGGTAATGACCATAAAACTTTTAATTTAGTATTTTTCAACCCCGTTAATAAGGCTTGAAACTGCCATTTTTCAATATTTACAAGCGTACCAAAAGCAACATATATAATGCCATTTGTTCCTTGTTTATCGTCTAACCATTGACTTAAAGAAGAACTAAGAGATGGAGGTGTTTTCGGAAAAATTGGCCCTACCATTTGTACCCAAGAAGGTAATTCTCTAGAAATTTCAATGCCAAAAGATGTCCCGACTATGATTAAATTTTTATCGTAAAGATTATTTAACTTTTTATTATTAGTATAACTTTGGCGCACTTGATTCTGTTTATTGGTATTAATTATAACATCAGGTAGGGATAAAATTGGACTGAGAAAATTAAGACAGCGTTCCCATAAGTTCATGTTCATAGAATAAGATGTCCCAAACTGTGGATCTTTGCTACTTTTTTTGACAAAATTGCCTAAAAATCTAGTTTGAATAACATAAGGTATATTCATTTGTTGGGCTAAATCCATTGCTGGAATCACAGCCCGATCAATAATTAATAGATCAGGATGATATTTTTCAAAAATAGGAATTAAACTTTTATACATGGGAGAATATAACTTGATAAAGTGTTGCCACATCATATTTTCACCACGTAAATTGTTTTTCTCTTGAGAAACATTTCCCCAGAAATTTTCTGGTTGATTATCATTGTTATTTTCTGTTTCAGTTAGCCTGATTTCCCAAGGAATAAATTCAGCACCAGTTGTAGCTATCCAGTTCTTGGCAACTTCAGAAATAACAAATTTAACTGGATATCCTCGTTCAACTAGTTCTTGGGCGATCGCTATCATTTGATTGGTGTGTCCCCTTAATGGTAGGGAAACAAACATGATATTTTTTTTCATTGTTTTTAACTAATACACTTCAGTAAGTTGGCGTTAAAAATTGTCGTTATGGCAAGGGAACAGGGAACACTTCGACAAGCTCAGTGCATCGCAGGGAACAGATAAGAACCTAAAGTTTCAGAATTTAAATCTAAGGGAACACCAAAAAATAAATTACCCAATTTTGTGGGATGGGCATCCTGCCTGTCCTTGATGATTAGCAGGCTTCTCGTCCCGCACCACGAGAAATTTTTGGGTATTTTTTTAATTGGAAGTCCCTAAAGCGTCCTTGCTTACATCTCACTATGAGTAAGGGTGGGTTTATCCTGACTCCTGCTGTAAATCTTGAAGGTTAAAAATAGGCGAACCAAGCGTTATAATATGCGAGTTATACCTAATTTCAGGGAACTTTTGTTCAACTTCAAAAATGTCTAGTATAAATTTTGACCCTAAGCCTACAATCTCGATTATTCTATCTACTTACAATCGAGCAGAATACTTAAATGATTGCATAAACAGTGTACTTCAACAAACTTTTCAGGATTTTGAATTAATTGTAGTTGATGATGGTAGCCAAGATCATACTTTTGAAATTGTCAATGATTACTTACGAAAATTTAATCATATCCGTTATCTTAAACATCAAAATCGGAAATTAGCTTATGCCAGGAATGCGGGTATTCAAGCATCTTTTGGCAAGTATATCACATTTCTTGACAGTGACGATACCTATAAACCCAATCATCTACAGTCACGGTTGGAATTTATGCAAGCTAATCCAGAGATTGATTTGATTGTAGGTGGATTTGAAATTGCAGAAGAATTTTTTGTTGCTGATTATTTCCAACCTGATCAGGTAATTAGCATTAGAGAGTGTATTGCGGGGGGAACATTTTTTGGAGAAAGACGCATATTTTTTGAATTAAAGGGATTTAATAATATTGCTTACGGAGAGGACGTTGATTTATGGGAGCGGGCTGAAAAAATTTTCAAGACTCAGAAAATTAAAGAGCCAGAAACCTATGTTTATACTAGAGCAGAAGATAGTATCACCAAAGTTTTTCTAGATGAAATTTCCTCTGCCAATTAACATATCTACTATCCGAATTTTGAAGTGAGATTGACAAGCCAATGGCAGGATTTACCAATGATTGCAGTTAGAGGTTTAAGTTGATTTTTTCGGCGTTGCTGATTAAGGGTATGAATTTTAGTCTCACGCAAAGGCGCAAAGACGCACTGAGGTTTGAGTTTTAAAGGTTCAATTTGGGAATTTCATACCTCAATTCAGCAACGCCATTTTTTCAATTGCATCTATAAAATATTTTAGATATTTCTATTTTAAAGAAAGTTATTTTTAGATGCAATTAATTAATCAGATTTGTAAATTGTCGTCAATTATCTAGTCTGTTTATGTAAGTTGTAAATTGACTATTTTTGGAGATTGGATAGTATTTGTGTGAATTGTGGGAGAATATGTTAGAATTATAGCAAAATATGACAACTATTCAAAGTTAATTTGACATAATTTTGTCTTTTGTCAAGTTGAAGCCTAAAATCTACATTTTTTTGGAGTTTTCGAGTTTATGACAACCTCACAGGAGAGGATTATCCCGACGGATTTGCGAGGTGAAATGTCGCGGTCTTATCTAGAATACGCCATGAGCGTCATTGTAGGTCGGGCGCTACCAGATGCTAGGGATGGACTCAAACCTGTGCATCGTCGCATCCTCTATGCCATGCACGAACTGGGTTTACTACATGATCGCCCCTTCAGGAAATGCGCCCGTGTGGTCGGGGAAGTGCTGGGTAAATATCACCCTCACGGTGACACGGCAGTGTATGATGCCCTGGTGCGGATGGCGCAGGATTTTTCCATGCGATCGCCTCTCATCAGTGGACATGGTAACTTTGGTTCAGTGGACAATGATCCGCCGGCAGCAATGCGGTACACAGAATGTCGTCTGCACGCCTTAACCAGTGTTGCCCTCCTCCAAGATATTGAAGCCGAAACCGTAGACTTTGCCGATAACTTCGATGGTTCTCAACAAGAACCCACAGTTTTACCCTCCCGCATTCCCCAACTGCTGTTAAATGGTTCTTCGGGAATTGCTGTGGGAATGGCGACAAATATTCCCCCACATAACTTGGGAGAATTGATTGATGGATTAGTAGCCCTAATTCACAATCCCGAAATCACTGATATGCAGCTAATGCAGTATATTCACGGTCCCGACTTCCCGACCGGGGCGCAGATTTTGGGGGTGAGTGGCATTAAAGAAGCTTACACCACTGGACGCGGTTCAATTACCATGCGGGGTGTGGCTAATATTGAAACCCTTACCCAACGCAACCGTCCAGAACGGGAAGCAATCATCATTACCGAATTGCCTTACCAAACCAATAAAGCGGCATTAATCGAAAAAATTGCCGAATTGGTGAATGATAAACGCATTGATGGTATTTCCGATATCCGGGACGAGAGCGATCGCGACGGCATGAGAATTGTCATAGAATTAAAACGTGATGCCTATCCCCGCGTCGTTTTAAACAATCTTTATAAACAAACCCCTTTACAGTCTAACTTTGGGGCGAATATGTTGGCACTGGTCAACAGTGAACCCCAAACCCTAAACCTCAAACGTTTCCTCAGCGTCTTCCTAGATTTCCGTATTCTCTCCATTGAACGCCGGACTCGCTACGAACTCAGGAAAGCCCAGGAACGAGATCACCTATTACAAGGCTTATTAATTGCCCTGTCACGATTAGATGCAATTATTGTTTTAATTCGTCATGCACCGGACGCACCCACAGCCAAAGGGGAATTAATCACCACTTACGGACTGTCAGAAGTGCAAGCAGACGCAATTTTGCAAATGCAATTACGGCGACTAACAGCGCTAGAAGCCGATAAAATTCGCCTGGAACACGACGATTTACAAGTTAAAATTGGCGATTTAGAGGATATTTTAGCCAGACGGGAACGGGTGCTAGAAATCATTGAAACGGAAATCAGTCAAATTAAAACCAGTTTCGCCACACCCCGGAGAACAGTAATTACTCATGGGGAAGGAGATATAGATGATATTGACTTAATTGCTAATGAAAAAGCAATTATTCTTGTCACCGAACAAGGTTACATCAAACGGATGCCCGTTAACACCTTTGAATCTCAAAGCCGTGCCACCAGAGGCAAAGCCGGTGCGAAAGTCAAAGATGATGATACCATCGAGCATTTCCTCACCTGCTGCGACCATGATAGTATTTTATTCTTTAGCGATCGCGGAGTCGTCTACTGCCTGAGAGCATATCAAATTCCCGTGAGTTCGCGCACCAGTCGCGGCACACCCATTGTGCAAATGTTGCCCATTCCCAAAGAAGAAAAAATTACCTCCATTGTCCCCGTAGACGAATTTAGCAGCGAAGAATATCTCGTCATGCTCACCAAAGGCGGTAACATCAAAAAAACCGTCCTAGAAGCATTTAGCCATATTCGCGCCAACGGATTAATTGCCATATCCTTAGAAGAAGGCGACCAACTGCGCTGGGTCAGAAGAGCCAGAGTAGAAGACAGCATAATTATCGGCTCACGTCAAGGTATGGCTATTCACTTCCGCTGCACCCATGATCAACTGCGTCCCCTGGGGAGAGCCACTCGTGGTGTAAAATCCATGAAACTCAAAAACAAAGACGAACTCATCGGCATGGATATCCTGCCAGCAGCTATTCTCGACACCTTGGACACAGGTACAGAAGCAGAAATCGAAGAAACTGTAGAAATCGAAAATAGCGAAGAAACCGCAGAAATTGTAGAAACCGCAGAAATTGCCGAAATCGAAAATAGTGAAGAAATCGTAGAAGTCACCAACACCAACAGTATTGGACCCTGGGTATTAGTCATTACCATGGGCGGTTATGGTAAGCGCGTTCCCGTTTCCCAATTCCGACTGCAAAACCGTGCTGGACAAGGTTTAATGGCTACCAAATTCAAAAACCGCAAAACCAAAGACAAACTCGCCACCTTAAGAATTGTTAACAGCGACGACGAAATCATGATGGCCACCAATCGTGGTATTATTATTCGTCAAGCCGTCAATGCCATTTCTATTCAATCAAGATCAGCTACTGGAGTTAAAGTGCAGCGTCTGGACGAAGATGATGCCATTACTGGAGTTGCTATTGTTCCCCCTGACACGGGTGATAATGGAGAACTAGAAGAAGCCGAATAGACAATTAACAAGATCCCCGACTTCTCTAAGAAGTCGGGGATCTGAATTCCTTTAGGTGCTTTAGGACACAAGGAGATGAGCAAACTCGGACAGCAAAAGATATCCAAATCCATCATATATTATACCTTATCTCTCCTCGGTGGCATACTCATGGGAGTAACCGTAGCCCCTATTGGTGCATGGTTCTTGGCCTGGATTGCCCTTGTTCCCTTGTGGATATTAGTTATTAACTATACATCCAAAACAGATCCCCCTGCCCCCCGCCCCCTGCCCCTTGCCCTGCTTTGGGGTATCGGTTATCACGGAGTTGCTCTGTCATGGATTACAGGGATTCATCCTATGGATTGGTTAGGTGTTCCTTGGTTGCCTAGTTTAACTATTACCCTCCTTTGTTGGGCATTTATTAGCCTGTGGGGAGGAATATTAGTTACTGTTTGGGCGGCTTTAATGGTGCGTCTAGATAGGGGAAATCCTTGGTTGCGTGTTCTCTTTGGTACAGCCTTATGGTGTGGGTTAGAAAGTCTCTGGAGCGCTAGTCCTCTGTGGTGGAGTTCTTTGGCTTACACTCAATCACCGCAAAATCTGGTAATTTTACATTTAGGACAGCTTTCTGGTCCGAATTCTGTCACGGCGGTAATTGTGGCGTTTAATGGGTTAATTGCGGAATATCTCACGCAAAGGCGCAAAGGCGCAAAGGAAGAGGGGAGTTTAGGGAAAGGTTTTGTTAATGGTTATTTAATTTTGGCTGTTTCCTTATTAATTATTTCTCATTTTATCGGCTTTATTCTCTACACTGCACCCCTAAATCTAACCTCAAGTACGGCTTTAAAAATTGGTGTTATTCAAGGTAATATTCCTAATAAAATTAAGGTTCTTCCTCAAGGTTTACGTCGGGCGATTACTGGTTATACTGAAGGATATTTAAATTTAACTAATCAAGGTGTGCAAGCTGTTCTTACCCCGGAGGCTTCTATACCTATTTTTTCTCGTGATTTACTTCAAACTCCTTTGTTAGCTGCTATTCGAGAAAAGGGTGTAATAGCTTGGATAGGTGCATTTGGTGAAAGAGGAAATAGTTATACAAATAGTTTATTTACAGTTCTTGGTAATGGGGAAGTTACCAGCCGTTATGATAAATCTAAACTTGTACCATTAGGAGAATATATTCCTTTTGAAAATATTTTAGGTGGACTGATTCAACGGTTATCACCCCTAGAAGCACATCAAGTTGCGGGTAAAGCCCAGCAAATTTTTGATACTCCTTTTGGTAAGGTAATTGTTGGTATTTGTTACGAATCTGCTTTTGCGGAAAATTTTCGTTATCAAGCTTCTATGGGTGGGAAATTTATTCTCAGTTCGTCGAATGATGCCCATTATACGGCAGCAATGGCAGATCAACATCATGCCCAGGATATCATGCGGGCAATTGAAACTGATAGATGGGCGGTGAGGGCAACAAATACAGGCTATTCGGCATTTATTAATCCCCATGGGCAAACTCTCTGGAAATCGGCTTATAATACCTATCAAACCCACGCAGAAACTATTTATCCCCGTCAAACTCGGACTTTATATGTGCGTTGGGGTGATTGGTTAACTCCTTTATTGTTGGTTCTGAGTGCTTTGAGTCGGATATTCCAAAGCCTTGTACTTTTTTGTGATAAAAATCCGCGAAACCCTTATTACAGCAAATTGTCATCAAACCCGGAACAAGAACCCCGCCCCCAACCCCCTCCCCGCAAGCGATGAGGGGGCTAAGATGTACCTCATAAGATTGGAAATCGCTGTAATAAGGGACTTCCAAGAAATAAATTATCCTGATTAACGAACCACGGAGGCGCAGAGGACACAGAGGAATAAGGGTTTGAGGGATTTTTGCGTTAGGTGGTTTATCGGTTGTCAAGAGATTGCTTCCTTTCACTCGCAATGACAACTCATGCAGCACAGGTTTATTAGAGACTTCCAATCAAAAAAATATCCCAAAATTTCTTGTGGTGCGGGCATACTATGGCTAACGCCACGCTACGCTATCGACAAGCTCAGTACAAGTCTTGCCCGCTAATCATCAAGGACGGGCAAGGATGCCCATCCCACAAAATTGGATCATTTTTTTTGTGGAGTTCTCTAAATGGTTTAGCTTTACTCAGCCTGCCCTATTTATGAGAAAATCCTAGACAAAACAATCTGAGTTATGTCCGCAATTTCCCAGATTTACCACCTCTTCAAGCAACGGGAGACATTCACCTGTAGCAATCATCATCAATAAATCCCCTTTTTCTCAGACATAAATATAGAAATTATGTCCTAACTTTTAGATCAAACCACTTGATTTTCTGAAATTAATTCGTAAAAATACAAATAAGTCTAACATCTTGTAGGCTCTCTTGGTGACAACTTAACCTTATCCAATATCTAGAGTCCGCTTGCGCGGACTTTTTTATTTATCTGGATATTTTTTACATTTTTATCTCAGTTTTTAACTTTTCAATTTGTTGATTAAAGTATGATTCTTGATGTTTAAGTTGTTGTGCTATTGCTAATCCCTTCTGAAATGCTGTTAATGCTTGGTTATATTCTCGCCGTTCTATATATAAGTTGCCAATTTGGTCATAGGCTGACATTAAACCATAAAAATTGTGAGCTAATGTTTGTGTTTCCAAAAGAATTGCGCCAGTTTGCAAGGCTGCATCTACTTGTTTTTGTGACCGATAAAAAGCAACTAATTTCTCTAGTGCTTCTCCAGCCCTAGCGTATTGCTCTAATTGCCATGCTGTAGTATAAGCTGCTTGATAATTATCGAAAGCCTGTTGTTTTAATGTGGGATTTTTTTGGGCTAGATATTCATAATTTGCTGCTATGGCTAATTTTAAAGCGGGAATTTCACCGAGATTTTGATCACGAGTATAAAGAAGGACTAATTTATTTAATATATCTATTGCTGATTGGGGTTGTTTTCCTCGCCCATAGATATAAGCTAACTGTTGTAAATATTCCAATTCATTAGTTTTATCACCCTGATTAACTGCCAAATTTAATAGTTTTTGGTAAGTATTGGCAGCTTGGTCATAATCAAACCAACTTAAATATAATTCTCCAATATTCTTTAAAGTCTCTATTTCTCCCACTGAATCTTTTTGTTGTTTAACTAAGATTAAAACCTGTTCATAAGCCAATATTCCCAATTTAGGAAGACGGATTTTTTGATAAGCTTTACCCAGGAGTTGCCATAATTGTAAATCCGCGCTTTTTTGTTGTCCTATCTCCTTTTGAATTACTTGTAATCGCTGACTAATATATCGCACCTCGTCCCGTTCATTTTGATTCCAGGCGATTTCTCCCACCCCTGATAACGCTTCTATCTCAGCCAATGTACCTAAATAACGTCTTAATCGTAGTTCACGATTCCAAACCTCAAAGGCTTTCTTTCTGTCTCCTCCTTGTAGTGTCACCTGTGCCTCTTGATTTAACCCATCTAAATCTGTCCTTAATTTTTGCAATTCTGTTAATGTTAATTGGCGTTTATCTGGTAAATTTGGTAACAGTGGATCAGGTAAAATCATTTCTAGGGGATTGGGAGGAAACTTATCCATATTTTCAACTTTTTTTCCTGGGCAAGGGTGCTAAAAATACACAAATGCCACACAATAATAGTGGTAATGATGAAAATAAAACGCTGTAGCATGGTGAGTTTACCTTTATTACACTAATTAAACGCAGCATTGCAGGTTATGAGATGACTTAATTTAGGTTATAAGCAAATATCAAGCTTTTCAAGTATTCTGATTTACTAACTTTTTATTTATTTCTTCTTCTTCTTCCTGTTATTCAGCCTTATTCCTCCTGACTACTGACTCCTTTCTTAATTAATATGAGTAAAATAATTCCGGCAATTAGTGTGAAAAACTTTAGTTTTTACTACAGCAAGCAAAAAATCCTGGAAAGTCTGTCAATGGATATTCCCCAAAATAAAATTATTGCTATTATGGGACCTAGTGGCTGTGGGAAATCTACTTTTTTAAAGTCTCTCAACCGCATGAGCGATTTGGAGGGAGAAGTCCACACAGAAGGGAAAGTAGAGTTTTTTGGGCAAAATATTTATGAGAGACGGATTAATCTCAATCGTCTCCGTCGTCAAATTAGTACAATTTATTCCAAACCTAATCTTTTTCCCATGAGTATCTATGATAACGTTGCTTACGGGATTAAATTAGTTGGTTGGCGACCAAAACCAGAATTAGATGAAGTTGTGGAGTTAGCTCTTAAATCTGCGGATATTTGGGAAGAGGTCAAAAACAAGCTCTATAAGCCGGCTTTAGAACTATCTTGTGGTCAACAACAACGACTGTGTATTGCCCGCGCTTTGGCTGTAAAACCCCAAGTTATTCTCATGGATGAGCTTTGCAGTGGACTTGATCCCATCACTACCACAAAAATTGAAGAACTCATTGAGTGTTTGCGTTCTGAATTGACAATTATCTTTATCTCTCAAAACATCCAACAAGTCTCTCGTCTGGCTGATTTCACGGCTTTATTTCAATACAATCAGAATCATGTGGGACGATTAAGAGAGTTTGCATCAACAAAAAAAGTCTTAGCTCAAGCTACAGATTATCGTACCCGCGATTATGCGACCAGTTATTCCCGGTAACTATACCAGGAGTCAGGAAGAAGAAAATTATTTACCAATTACCAATTCCCTGTTCCCTGTTCCCCGTTCCCTGTTCCCTATTTTAAAAATGAACGCAGCAGGAAAAAACTAGCAATGGATTTAGCATCTACAGGTTCTCCTACCAAAATGGCTTTTTCCAATTCTTCAGGAGTTAGTAATACTGTCTCAATATCTTCGTCTTCGTCTTGTGCTGGTGGTGTTTCTAGCTTTTCTAAATCTCTGGCAATAAAAGCATAGATAATTTCATCAGAATAGCCAGGAGCAAGGAAAAATTCTCCTAATTTATCCCACTGACGAGCATGATAGCCAGTTTCTTCTGCAATTTCCCGTTTGACTGTTTCTAAAGGATCTTCATTGGGTTCTACAGTTCCCGCCGGAAATTCCAATAATCTTCCCTGCACTGCAAACCGATATTGACGCACAAGTACCAGTTTACCGTCTGCGGTTATGGGTATAACCAGAGCGCCACCGGGATGACGAATACATTCCCATTCCCCTTCGGCTTTGTTGGGTAAACGCAAGCGGTTAACTTCAAAGTTAAACTTGCGTCCTTTATAAAACAAGCGTTGCTTGAGCAACTGTGGTAATTCTCTACCTAATGGCATAGTAAATTCTACCGTCTGTGAATACAGAGAACTTATACGGGGGTTTTCTGTTGTTATCAGTTCTTTTTGGGTTATAAAAATGGTAATTTTTTTACCCACTACAATAAATGTACATCATTTGTGTTGATCTCTAGTAGTAAATCTTGAATTACTCGTTGAGATATAGGGTCTATCCAATCTGGAGCAATTTCTGCCAGAGGGACTAAAACAAAGGCTCGTTCAGCCATGCGAGGATGGGGAATTTGTAGATTTGGTTGCTGTAAAATTAAGTCATCATATAATAATAAGTCTAAATCTAAGGTACGTGGACCCCAGTGTTCCTGACGCACACGCCCAAACTTTTGTTCAATGGTGAGTAATTGTGCTAATAAGGCTTGTGGTGAAATCTGCACTGATAATATCGCGCAACCATTTAAGTAGTCTGGTTGAGTTGGGCCTATGGCTTTGGTACGATACCAATGAGATTGGGCTTGTATGCTTATGCCTGATGTTTGGGCTAAGGTTTCTAAAGCTCCTGTGAAAATGGCTAGGGAGTTACCTATGTTACTACCAAGGGCGATCGCCGTTCTAGCCGCAGTTTGTACCATTCTTTAAGACTCCTACACACCTGGGTTTTTTGAATGTGGGATGTGATGTCCACAATAAGTGCAGAAATCACACACCTACAGTTCAAATATCATCAGGATTGATACCTAATGATCTTAAGTAAGTTGCTAATTTCTCCTTTTGTTGTCGTTCTTGTTCAGCCATTTCCTCTGCTTGTTGTTGGGCTAAAGTTGCTTGTTGGGCAATTTCCTCTGCTTGTTGTTGGGCTAAAGTTGCTTGTTGGGCAATTTCCTCTGCTTGTTGTTGGGCTAAAGTTGCTTGTTGTCTTGCGTCTTCTGCTTGTAAACGAGCTTGTCTTTCAACAATAGCCCTTTCATCACCAGTTAATAGCAAATTTCCCACATCATCCCACCAACGAACCCACGGTAAACCATCATTTTCTATTAAACCTAATTCCACACCCATAGGATAAATTGGAAAATGATTACGCTCGTTTGGTTGCATCTTTTCATAACGCCCATCAACTAAGCGATAAACTTCCAGTAATGCTTTTCTCGCTTCAAAAATTGCATAAAAAGGAATATGAATTGCTTGTTCATAAACCCAGAATTTACCAGCTTTTTCTGTTTCACTCGGAGGAGTTGCGTCTCTTTCTTCTGAACCATTTCCCGAAACAAACTCAATGGCAATTAATGGTGCGACAAACTCTTTCCATAATACATAGGAACGACGATATTCTCCATTGAGAAATGGTGGTACATTAGGCACATAAAACCAATCAGGAGCTTCTGCACCTTTTTCAGGTGGTTCAGTTAAACGCCAATAAATACCGCTATCTTGACCAATACAGTAGTTTCCATCTGGATGTAGTTTCTGTAATACTGGCTCAATGGAACTGGTTAAGACTATACTTTGTGGATGCTCCTGGAAATTTTTCACGAAAGTTCCGTCTGAATCTGGTAGTTGCGTATGATCTGGTAATGTGAATTTATTGGTGTGAATGTCTTGACTTGGGGGAGTAGTGGGATTAATCACTGCTTGAGTGGTTTCCATAGTAACTCCAGGATGTAAGTAGGTTGGCGTTAAAAATTGTCGTTATGGCAAGAGGCAATAGACACTCATGCAAGAGTGAAGAAGTTTTGAGCGATTTTACCTTTCTTCACATACCCTTAATTTTTTCTGTTGACCTAATCATATTGGTTTAATTTTAACAGTAGACACTAAAAAGTTGAAGTGTTTGAATCAGATAATTAAATTTAGCTTGATCATAGACAATCACAAGGGATTCCTAGGTCGCGCTTCGCTATCGCATTTTTTTGGGTCAAATTTGAGTGCTTGTTGCCAAGATGCGATCGCTTCTCTCCATTCTCCCTGCAATGCCGATAATTTCCCCGCTAAGGCATGAAAGTCTGCATGACTATAATACAAAGCTAAAGCTTGATTGTTGTGCATTGCTGCTTCTGGATAACGCTTTTTTGAAAACAGATCCAGGGCTTGTCTGTGATACCAGATAGCTTGGTCATGGAGAGTAATCAAGTCGGATAAATCGGCTTTACAGCGTCTACAAGTTGGAGAGTGGGGAGGCAATGGAGAAGTCTGGCTGTCAGTTTCTCCCCCTTGCGTCCCTACTGCCCTTGTCGGACGATAAATTGCTCCACAAACAGGACATTTCATAATTACTACTCTCTATTTCCTATTCATCATTCGTACTAGCGTAGTACAGAAAATCTGAGAGTTCTTCTTGTAACTGGGATAATTCTGCACTCTTGTTAGCACTGGCATTTTCAATCTGGGCTAATAAGTCTTGTAATTCCTCTGCTTGTTCAGAATCTAGTGTGGGCAGTGTTTGTTGAGCGCGGTCTAAAAGTGCTGCTAATTCTGGAGCTATTTCTACTACTGAGATTGTCTCTTCTGTGGAGATTTCGATAGTTTCATCAACTTCAAACAAGGCATCTAAATCTGCCCTTGCTTGCTTCAATTCATGGCTAGAAAGCTTCTCAATCCCTGCATTATTGACTACTAGCGTTCCCTGTTGTCCTTTGCCTTTTTCAGTAGTGGTAACAGTGAGAATGCCATTCACGTCAAAGTCAAAGTGAACCTCAACTTGAATACCCCCTGCTGGTTTGGGTGGTAAGTTCTCGACTCTAAAATCACCTAAAGGCACATTTTCTTCAGCGATGGTATTTTCTCCCTGAAAAACTTCAATTTCTACGGCTTCTTGTTCATCAGACACGGTGTAATAAACCTGAGAGCGAGAAACGGGAACAACGCTGTTACGGGGAATAATCACACTGAAGAAACCGGGCATAATCCCCATTGGTGTAGACACCGCCGCAGCAATACCCAAGGAATGGGGAATTACATCTACAAGAATGGCATCTACAGATTCACCTACCAACACCCCAGCTTGTAAGGCTGCTCCCAAGGCCACACAAAGGTCGGGTTGAATACCATCACTGGGATTCTGTCCCAGATGTTCTGATATCATTTGTTGGGCTAGGGGAATGCGTGTTGAACCACCAACTAAGATAATTCGGTCAATATCACCGGGTAATAGGTCTGCATCGGTGAGAGCGCGGTCAATAGCCTCTAAGGTTTCTGTTAATAGGGGGCGAATCAACTTTTCCAAATCTGCTCGCGCTACTTCTGTTTCTAGATGGAGTGCAGTCTTGCCCTTACTACCTAAAAAGGCTTCTCGAACTGTGGCGAAAGCATGGGAACTCAAATCAATTTTTAACTGCTCGGCTGCTCGTAAAAGACGCGCTTGGGTGACAGCATCATCTGGAACATCCACACCATGCTGTTTACGAAATAGATCCACTAGATAAAGTTGCAACAGCCTGTCAAAATCGTCTCCACCCAAGCGATTGTTACCATGAGTTGCTAATACTTCTGTGACTTCGCCTGTAATTTCCACTACCGACACATCAAAAGTACCACCTCCCAAATCATAAACCAAAACCCGTTCTGTCTCTTCGGAACGCAAATCATAAGCTAAAGCGGCTGCTGTTGGTTCGTTGATAATTTGCAGTACCTCGAAACCAGCAATCTCTCCAGCGGTTTTGGTTGCTTGTCGTTGAGCATCCGTAAAGTAAGCGGGAACTGTAATTACTGCTTGGGTAATTGTTTCTCCTAAAGCATTTTCAGCCCGTTGTTTGAGGGCGCGGAGAATAATAGCGGAAACTTCATGAGGTAAGTATTCTTTATCTCCTAAAGTGGTTTTGTGGTCAGTTCCCATCCACCGTTTAATTGACTTCACGGTGCGTTCGGGAGCCGCAGCATATTGACGCAGTGCTTCTCGTCCCACTAGCACTTTACCCGTATCGCTAAATCCTACACAGGAAGGTAAAATCAGATCGCCATCTTCCCCTGGCAATACCCGCACCTGTCCGTTTTCGACAATTGCTACTTCGGAATTTGTTGTTCCTAAATCAATACCGACTGCTTTCATAGTTCTAAATTTAGAAGTTTTTGCCTCTGGTGCGATGCCTACGGCGAGCGAAGCTATTGCACAAGCTCACACCGTAGTAATTACAAAATATCGTATTTTGGCAGCATGACAGCTTCACCATTAGAGATAAGATTACAAGATATTGACCAAATAATTCATAAAATAAGGGAACAGGGAACAGGGAGCAAATAAGAAACTTTAGTTCTGAGTTTAAAGCTCAGTCAAAAAAAGGATGTTTTTTTCGTGCTACGCATCTCAAAAAACAGTGTCATTATTTCAATCTCATGTTTTTAAACATGAGTTTTTCCTGCGATGCACTGAGCTTGTCGAAGTGTTCCCTGTTGCCCGTTCCCTGTTCCCTCTGAAAATTCTTGTCTGTCAGGGCAATGCGTCGGGTTGCGCTGTCGCTTAACCCGACCTACAAAAAATGGACAAGGTATTGATTTTGAGACACCATTAGCCAAAACCTGGCATTTTTTTGTGGTAAAAATCCGCGAAACCCTTTGTTAATAGATGGTTTTAGGTTTATATGGCTAACGCCACGCTACGCTATCAGCAAGCCCTAATTATTAACTGACAATAAACCGGGGGGAGGAGTAATTTCAACTCGACGGGTTGCTAGATCAACAATAGGGACAATTGCCATCACAAAAGGAATTAAAACTGTTTTTTGTTCTTTATCAGTTTTAAATTCTTCATGGTTAGTGACAAAATCAGGATCAAATTTAACTTCTAATAAATCATGACCTGAAGGTAAGATGTCCACCACCGTTCCTACAAATTCCCCAGAGGATTGCATAAAGACTTGCAACCCTAGCAAATCTAACACATGAAATTCACCTTCTGCCAATTCCGGGCGATCGCTCACAGGCACGAAAAACCGACAATCACGCATATTTTCAGCTTGATGGCGATCGCTCACTCCCTTTAATTTAATCACATAAAGATTCTTATTCTCAATATATCGCCCATTTAATAACTCCACAGTTTCAAGTTCCGTTTCCCCAGGACGTAACAACCAGCGTTTTCCCGGTTCTTCAAAGCGTTCAGGAAAATCCGTATTAGGATAAACCCGCAACTCCCCAGTTAAACCTTGAGGTGAGACAATTTTGCCAATTTCCAACCAATCATCGAGATTGGGAATTGGGGACTGGGGACTGGGGACTGGGGACTGGGGACTGGGGACAGGTGATTTTTGACTTTTTCCCCCTGCTCCCTGCTCCCTGCTCCCTTGCTTCTTCTTCGTGTTCTTTGCGTCTTCGTGGTTCATTTTCTTACACACTCACAGCCGCAACTTGATAAACCCGTTCAGCAACTTTTGCTAAACGCTGCATACCAATAGTAATTTCCTCATCACTACCAGTTAAACTGATTCGCAGACATTGGTGTTTGTGTTCCCAGTCCTCCTTTAAACCAGGGAAGAAACTACTACCAGGAACAACAATCACACCCACTTTCTTTAATTCCTGGTAAAATTCCCAATCAGTCATGGGTAAATCTTGCAACCACAACCAGCCAAAAATCGCCCCTTCACCACGATGTAAGAACCAGGGTATATTCTTAGGCATTGCTGCTTCTAGGGTACTTTCTAAGACATCAAACTTTTGCTGATAGAAAGGACGAATCACATTTTCCGCGATATTTGCTAATGTACCTGATTCTATCGCTCTTGCTGCGATCGCTTGACCATATCGAGAAGAATGAATTCCCACATTAGTTTGGAAACATTCCAAAACTTGAATTAGGTTTTCATCTCCAATGGCTACCCCAATCCGTTCTCCAGGCAAACCTGCTTTTGATAAACTCATACAGTGGAGAATATTTTCCCCAAATACCGGAGTCATTTCTGTAAAATTCAAAGCTGGGAAAGGAGGTGCATAAGCCGAGTCTATTAACACAGGTACATGATGCGGTGCTGCTAAATCCGTGATTTTATTCACTTCATCATTAGTTAAAACATTACCTGTTGGATTACAGGGACGGGAAAAGATCACACAACCAGTATTCTCTGTAATCGAGAGTTGGTTAAAATCAGGGCGATATTTAAATCTGTGTGCGGCTGCATCAATATCTAGAGTAGGCTTATAAGCAACCAAAGCCTCTGGAAATAAACAAACACCACCGTAACCAGTATAATCTGGACTTAAGGGCAGGACAATTTCCTTCAAACCGCCATTTTCAGTATAGCCACCAAAAGCGTTAGCGGCATAAAAATAGATAGTTTGACTACCCGCAGTAATTAAAATATTCCGCTCAGTTAAACTTAACCCATAACGCTGGTTAAAATCCTGAACAATCGCCTCAATTAGTGGTGAATAACCTTGACTAGAACCATAACGACAAACAACTTCACCATATTCAGAACTAGCTAATAAATCTGCCGTACAATCCCGCCATAACTGTTCTACCTCTGGTAAAATCAACGGATTGCCAGCGCTTAAATTATATAATTCCTGTCCCTTACTAGCTCTGAGGGTTTCGTTAATATCTTTCATAATCGCTCTTACGCCAGTTAAGTTGGACATTTGAGCGCCAATTTTCGTAAGGGCAGGTTTTATCATGTTTGTTATAGACTGAATTAATCGCAAAAGTGGATAAGTGATTGGGTGGTTGCAGCTAAGACAAAATTTATTATAGTTGCCAAAACAGCGAATACCTTTAACCAATCTAAACTAATGAATGCGATTTTAACAAAATCTGATAGTTAATAAAGCCCCACCGATGAAAGTGGGGGGTTTCTCATGTGATAGATACTAATGTACTATACAGAGAATAATTTGACAAGTAATTAAAAATTCTCCTCTGTAGCGACTCTGCGCCTCTGCGTGAGATAAAATTACCTAAATTCCCAAAGGAGAACCAAATGGAAGTCAAAGCAGCAGTAGCTTACACCCCAGGTAAACCCCTGACAATTGAAACCGTACAATTAGCACCACCACAAGCAGGGGAAGTATTAATTGAGATTAAAGCCAGTGGGGTTTGTCATACTGATGCTTTTACCCTTTCCGGTGATGATCCTGAAGGCTTATTTCCGGCAATCTTAGGACATGAAGGCGCTGGTATAGTTATTGAAGTGGGGGCTGATGTCAAAAGTCTTAAACCTGGAGATCATGTAATTCCTTTATACACGCCTGAATGTCGGCAATGTGATTATTGCTTAAGCTTCAAAACCAATCTCTGTCAAGCAATTCGCGGCACACAAGGACAGGGTTTAATGCCTGATGGTACTAGCCGTTTTAGTATTGGTGGCGACAGGATTCACCATTATATGGGTACATCCACCTTCGCTAATTATACGGTATTGCCAGAAATCGCCGTTGCCAAAATTCGGGAAGATGCGCCTTTCGATAAAGTTTGTTATATCGGTTGTGGTGTGACAACAGGAATTGGTGCAGTTATATATACAGCTAAAGTAGAACCAGGCGCAAACGTGGTAGTTTTCGGTTTGGGTGGAATTGGTTTAAATGTGATCCAAGGAGCGCGAATGGTGGGCGCAAATAAGATTATTGGTGTGGATATTAATCCCAAAAAACGCGAACTAGCTGAAAAATTTGGGATGACACATTTTGTCAATCCTCAAGAAGTTGCAGGTGATTTAGTTCCTTATTTGGTAGATTTAACAAAAGGTGGTGCTGATTATTCCTTTGAATGTATTGGTAACGTTAATACCATGCGTCAAGCATTAGAATGTTGTCATAAAGGTTGGGGTGTGAGTGTGATTATTGGTGTGGCTGGTGCGGGTAAAGAAATCAGCACTCGTCCCTTTCAATTAGTAACTGGAAGAGTTTGGAAAGGTTCGGCTTTTGGTGGTGCAAGAGGGCGGACAGATGTACCGAAAATAGTAGATTGGTATATGGATGGAAAGATTAATATTGATGATTTAATTACTCATGTGATGCCGATTGAAAGGATTAATGATGCTTTTGATTTGATGCATAGGGGGGAATCTATTCGGAGTGTGGTGACTTTTTAGGTTTTATGGCTCACGCAAAGGCGCAAAGGCGCAAAGGAAGAAAGAAGTTATAATTAATCCAAGGTTACTAGGTTTTAATTATGCAGACACAAAAGGCGAAAGAATCCGCTGTAAACCTGAATGATCATCTTTATGAAACTGATTTTTACGCCTGGACTCAACAACAGGCTAATTTATTACTTTATCAGCAATGGCATCAAGTTGATTTAGATAATTTAATTGACGAAGTTGAATCTTTGGGGAGAAAGGAACGCCAAGAATTGAGAAATCGTCTGAGTGTTTTAATTGGACATTTACTCAAGTGGGAATATCAATCATTAAAACGGAGTCGAGCGTTGCTGAATAAAGTATGAAATTGGAAAATTTAACCTTTGCAACCTTAATTCTTTGCGCCTTTGCGCCTTTGCGTGAGACATATTCATAAGAATACTCGGTAAGTGGGAAACTCACTGGCTTTAGCCCTGAGAGGGAAACGACACGAGCGGTTTTAACCACTGTGGATATTAAAATTGAAACCAGATTTTTGATTGGAATCTGGAAACCAACTCCCATTTCTGGGGTAATGTTAGCCTCGACCTGTTATAAGAGCTTGTTAGGCTTGCAACACTGTTCCAGTGACCTTAGAACTGTTTAATCACAAGCGACAGAGCAGGGAACTGGCTACGCATTCGGTGGGTGTCGTGACTCAAATAACGGCTACCCTTAGACTAAGCTTAGGGTGGTCTGGTCAGTACGGCTTGCTTGATTACTCTTGCAAGCCCAGTCCCTTTAGGGCTGGGTTACTGACTCTCCCAACTTTTCAAACAACTTCGCTAACATCACATTAGAAAATATAAAACCATCGGGATCGCTAAAATGCAACCTATCCCCAACAATCTTTACCCAACCCTGAGCAAAGTATGGTTGCAAACAGCTTTGAATTCTCTCAACTTGATGGTTGCCAAAGTTTGTTGCTAAGGAATTTAAACTGATTCCTTCGGCTAACCGTAACCCTAACATGAGAGTTTCTAACAAAACATCTGCCTTTGGTGTGACTTCACAATCAATCACAGCACCGTTTTTTAACCATTGGTAATATTCCTGGGTTTTGCGGGGACGGGTGAAGCGTTTACCATAAATATAGCTGGCTGCACCCATACCAAAGCCATAATAGGGGCGATTTTGCCAATAAACTCGATTATGCTGGCATTGATGTCCTGGTTGGGCATAATTGGAAATTTCGTAATGTTCGTACCCGGCATCAGTTAAGGTTTTTTGCCCCAATTGATACATTTTGACTGTGGTTTCATCTGTGGGTAAGGGATGATCTCCCGGTTTGTAATAACGATTGAAGGCTGTTCCTGGTTCAATGGTCAGGTCATAGATGGAAATGTGAGTTGGTGTGGCTGCTACTGCTTGGGTTAGGGAATCTTGCCATTGTTCTAAAGATTGATGCGGTAAGCCAGAAATCAAGTCTAAGCTAAATTCGGGAATCTCGACCTTGTGGATTAACTCTATAGCTGTAAAAATATCTACAAGGGAATGCGATCGCCCAGCAGTTTTTAACAATTCTTCTTGGAAAGCTTGGACACCCAAACTAACACGATTTACTCCTAAACTGCGATAACCAGCGATATGTGCGAAATCAAACGTCCCTGGGTCAATTTCCATGGAGATCTCTACCTTAGAGGCAATGCCAAATCGCTGTTCTAAGGTTGTCAATATAGATTGCAACTGTGCTGTAGATAATAACGAAGGAGTACCACCACCAAAAAAAATTGTTTCTAAAGGTTGACCATAAATTGGCGCAATTCTGATTTCCTGACATAAAACTTCAACATATTCGGCAATTGTCCCAGAATTTTCACCCCGTGAGCGATCGCCCACTACAAATACCGGAAAATCGCAATAAAAACATCGTCGCCGACAAAAGGGAATATGTACATAAGCAGAACTGGGAATCCCCCAACCAACGTCTTTTTGAATCATTCTGATCAATAGTGAAGTTAATTTGATTTGACTGTTAAAAATAATGAAAATGAGGAGTTGGTTTACAACTTTTTATCCTTTTTCCCTAAAAATAAAAATAATATGCGATAAAAACCCTTTAGTTATAATGTTGGCATATTCTGTCTGCCTAAACAGCTAAGATCATTCCATCACTAAAAAGGACTCAAACAAGCATACTTTACTCTATCGAATAAATATCGTTGTAGGAACACAACACAACCATGCTGGATGTCATTATTATTCTCTCATTTATCTTGGCAGCGGCGGGGATAGGTTATTTCAGCACCGACCTACTCCCACCAGGTACTCTCACTGGAGTTACCAATTTAGATGCCTTACGCTTAATTCTAGCCGTCTTTGCTGCCATTATTGGTGGTGCAGTCGGGGTGAGTTTCCAGACTACATACCGCCGTCTAGAGTCACAAGTCCGGGAAATGCCCCTAGAAGTCATCTTAACCCGTGCTATTGGCTTAGTAATTGGGCTACTACTTGCCAATCTGATGTTAGCCCCGCTATTTTTATTACCCATTCCCACAGATTTTGGTTTTATTAAACCTCTTGTCGCCGTTGTTGGTAGTATTATCCTCTCTGTTACAGGGATGAATTTGGCAGATACTCACGGACGAGGTTTGTTAAGATTAATTAACCCCAGTACTGTCGAAAGCATGGTTGTGGAAGGAACTCTCAAACCTGCCAACACCAAAGTTTTAGATACTAGCTGTATTATAGACGGACGGATTGAAACATTACTAGAAACGGGATTTCTAGAAGGGTTAATTCTTGTCCCCCAATTTGTTTTACAAGAATTACAACAAGTAGCTGATGCTAGTAAAGACCAAAAACGGGTGAGAGGAAGAAGAGGACTAGAAATTCTTAACCGCATTCGAGAAACTTACCCAGAACGGATTTTAATTAACCCTGTAGACTATGAAGACACTTCTACTGTTGATGCTAAATTAGTCCGTTTTGCTCAAGAAATCAATGGCACATTACTTACCAATGATTACAATTTATCTAAAGTCGCCAGTGTACAAAAAGTCCCAGTTTTGAATGTTCACGATTTAGTAAATGCCGTCCGTCCGACCTATTTACCGGGTGATAATCTTGATTTGAAAATTCTCAAAGAAGGAAAAGAACCAACTCAAGGAATTGGCTATTTAGATGATGGCACAATGGTAGTAGTTGAAGAAGGTAGAGGTTATGTCGGTGGTGAATTGCGAGTAGTAGTTACCAGTGCTTTACAAACTTCTGCTGGAAGGATGATTTTTGCCAAACCCCAAGCTTCCGCATTAGCCTAAGGAATATGGCACGGAAAATTAGAGTTAAATTATGTAAATCGGTGTGGGAAAACTGCACCGATTTTGTTGATTAAGCTGAATGCTTGTATTTGGCTGATCAATCTCAAACAGGGTATTGTTATCTAATTAATATTAGAATACGAATAGTAGTTGGTAAATAAATTTAGATATGAAGACCATCTTATCAAGTGAAAAAGCATTTATTATTCGGACTGAGCGAGGACTCACAATTGCGGGAACGCGCATCACCCTTTATGATGTAATAGATTTGATCAAGGCTCAGTATCCTCCGAAGTTAATTCGAGATAAATTCAATCTCACAGATGAACAAATTAGTGCAGCTTTATCTTACATTGACACAAATCATACTCAGGTAGAAGCTGAATATCAAGAAGTTCTACAAACTAGAGAAGAAATTTATCAATACTGGGAAGAACGTAACCGCGAACACTTTGCAAAAATGGCAGCAAAACCACAAAAGCCCGAAAAACAGGCTCTTTGGGCGAAACTTGAGGAGCAGAAAGCCCAACGTACCTCAATAAAGCCATGATATTTTTAGTGGATTACAATCTTGATGGATACGCTGTAGTTTTGCTGGGAATCTTGGCGAAAAACGGTTGGCTTGAGTTACTATCTATTCGTTTTGTCACATTTCGAGAAGCGGATTTATCAATGGATAGTAATGACCGCGCAGTTTGGTGTTATGCTCAAGCAAATCAAATGATGATCCTCACCGCTAATCGGAATATGAAAGGTGAGGATTCATTAGAACAAGTAATGCGTGAAGAAAATACACCAACTTCATTTCCTGTGATTACAATTGGGAATCTTGATCGCATTGACGAATATGATTATCGAGAACAATGTGTTGATCGTATAGTTGAGATTATCATAGATATTGATAATTATTTGGGAGTAGGTCGGCTTTTCATTCCATAAACATCATAAAACAGTCTCATTATTGCTTCAGTGTCAGATATCGGATATTCTCTGACTATCATTATGGTGTTTTTACAGGTTTGATATTTTTGGCTTTATAAAATGTTTCTAAACTATCAGTATCACCGACAAAACGCCAATGCCAAGGTTCATAACTCACGCCTTGAAGATTATTTTTAGGAAAGGAAATTTCAAAACTAAACTTAGCCGCATTGGCTTGTAACCACTGATAAGCTTTGGTATTATCAAAGTTGGCTTGGAGATTAGTTCCTGGGACTGTGCGATCGCCAACATCTACCGCATAACCTGTATGATGTTCACTATGATTTGGTGGTGCGCTGAGGGCAGCCCTTTCCGCCGGAGTTTGATTACGCTGTGCGCTTACACCAAAAAATAACTGCTTTTGCTCCTGTACAGACCGAAACCCAGAAATTGGTACTAAAATTACACCTGCACTTCTCGCCGCTTGTACCATTGCTTGAAATTGAACAGCGGCAGTTTTTCGCATTCTGATTCTGCCGTCACTCGTAATTGGTGCTAATTCTGATGCTGGTGCTTCTGAGTATGGAAAATGTCCCAATACTGTATCATTATCATTATTGCTAACTGGGGTATTGGTAGCTACAGGTGTAGAACTAATTGGTGTAGCTACAGAATTAGCAGTTGGCTTAGGTGCCGTCAACGAGAACAAAAAACCACTGGTGATAGCCAGTAGCAAAAATCCTGTTAATCCACCTATAATTAAAATCACAGGTTGGACTTTGATCTTACTTCCTGCATCATCTGTATCACGTAAAGCCACTGGTATATCATCACCAGAGAGAGGGTAGGAATTGTGCGGTTTTTTAGGAAACCCAGCTTTATTCAAGTTTTTGCTCCTGTTTGTGTTTAATAGTTAGTTAGAGAAGAAATGAGTTTTTTTAATTCTTAATTTTGAATTATGGTGTAATTTTGATAAATCTTTTAGAACTATATATCAAGTTAGTGGGATTAATCCTAGTGGGATTTATACTGGGACGTAAATTACCTAACAATACTTCTACTTACGTAGGTCAGTTTCTCTATTGGGTGGGAGTACCTATCAGTATTATTGGTTTTTTAATACAAACAGATTTATCAGGACAGATTTGGATTGCACCGATAATAGCTCACTTGGCAATCTTTTTGGGGGCATTGTTAGCTTGGTTAAGAATCAAAGCCCAAGCCTATTTTACTCATTCAGTTCCCCCCACTACAACTCAAGGTAGTTTGATTCTAGCAGCAATGGTAGGTAATACAGGTTATCTGGGTTTTCCCATTACTTTAGCAATGGTAGGTAAAGAATATTTTGCCTGGGCTTTATTTTACGATATGTTGGGTTCGCTGTTTGGAGCTTATGGTTTAGGTGTGTTTCTTGCTGCTAAGTTTGGTAATAATATCCAAAATCAGATGCAAATAGCGAAGGTAATTTTGATTAATCCGGCTTTATGGAGTTTTGGATTTGGCTTATTATTGCATCAAGTTACCCTTCCCTCCCCAGTGGTATTTTGTTTGGAGAAATTGGCTTGGGGTGCAGTTGCCTTATCTTTGATGTTAATTGGTATGAGACTTTCCCAACTAAAATCTTGGCGGAAATTACCAGAAGCAGGGAGTAGTGTCTTCATTAAAATGCTGTTAGTGCCGATGATTTTCGGCAGTATGCTGTCGCTGTTTGGGGTGACAGGTAATGCAGCACAGGTGATAGTTTTGCAAATGGGTATGCCTCCAGCTTTGGCTACATTGGTAATAGCAGAAACCTTTGATTTGGATAGAGATTTGGCTGTTACTGCGTTAGCTGTAGGGATGATAGTTTTGTTGTTTACTCTTCCTGTTTGGTTATGGTTGTTTTGAAAATAAGTATCTTACCTGTACCCAACTCTGGGATGATGTATTAAAAACAATTCTAATCGCTCAATGCCTAAGCCGAATACCACAGCCCAAAAGACTCAAATCATTGAAATTTTGACACGGGATTATTTTCCGATGATCCCTCAACTTCAGATAAATTACAAACCAGAACAACATTATAAAAATCGTTTAAGTCGTTCTTTGGCTGCATTTGCGATCGCTAATCTTGCTGATCTTACTCCCCCTCAAGCTGCTCATTCGATTATCAATGGAGGAGATGATAATGGTATTGACGCAATTTATTTTGATCGGGTTAATAATCGGCTTTGGTTAGTACAGGCTAAAGCGGGAAATGCGCCCGACATGGGTGATAATAAAAAATTTTGTGATGGAATTAGGGATCTTGTCCATAAACGGTTTCAAAAATTTAATTATAGTTTTTCCCGGTTGCAGCAAGATATTGAAGATGCTTTAGACAAAAATGGCGTAATTATAGTTGGCTGTAATATATATTTAGAAAGCAGCTTGGGTTCTCATGTAGTTAATGATCTGAATCAATTAAAAAATGAACTAAATAAGTTTGATTCGCGTTTTCAATGGCAAGATTTAAATATTAAAAATATTCATGGATGGTTGACAGCGAAACAAGAAAATGCACCTATTGAGGTTAAATTAACCTTAGAAAAATGGCATTGTTTAGAACAGCCCAGAAAAGCTTTTTATGGATTAGTGAATGCTGCTGAACTAGCTAATTTATATAACCAGCATAATAAATTATTATTTGAGAATAATATCCGTTATTATCTGGGTACAGAAGATGTTAACTTAGCAATTGCTGAAACTGTAGAAGAACAACCATCAGAACTTTTTTATCTCAATAATGGATTAACCATTACTTGTGCAAAGGTTAGTTTACCATCTGGACACAATCAGGACTCAACTCAATTTACTTTAGAGGGGTTTTCGATAGTCAATGGAGCGCAAACAGTGGGATCTATTGCATCTGTATTTAATGCTAATGGTTCTATTTCTACCAATGCAAAATTATTAGTTACCATCATTGAATTAGGGACACAATCAGATACTATAGGTATAGAAATTACCAAAGCGAGAAATACACAAAATACAGTCCGTGATATTTATTTTGCAGCATTAGATCCCAATCAGGAACGGTTGCGGCAAGAATGTATGGTATCAAATATTGTCTATCAATATCGTCCATCAGCAGATAATCAGGGTGCTATCACCATTGAACAAGCTGCAATAGCCCTGGCTTGTTTTAGCAGTAATCCTGAAATAATTGTGGCCGCAAAGAAAGATATTAGTCAGCTTTATAAGCGTTATTATTCAAAACTTTTTAGTAATGAGCTTTCAGGAATTACACTTTGTCGCTATGTGCGTATATTTGAATATCTTGATCAGATTTTTGAAGATTCTCGAAAAGCAGAAACAGAAACTCGGCGTAAAAATTTCTATCAACATGGTAGATTGTTTATATTAGATATTTTATCAAGACGCTATAAATCTCTAATCAATAAACCAGAAGTTAATTTATCTCAAGATGACTTGACTGAGTTTTCCAGAATTGGTATAGAAATTGCTGAGTTAATTTATACTCTTGCTGAATCCCAGTTTGCTAGTGATGAAAAAGGCTATCTTGCTATTTTTAGAAGTTTAACTGATGTTAAGTATTTAACCAGTGCGGTGATGCAAGAATTGGCTAACAGGGATGCTTAGAAGATGTTGGGAAATTAGTAGATATGAAAAACCTAACCCCCCTACCCCCCTTCCCTACAAGGGAAGGGGGATTACCAAAAAATATTGAGTATTCATTTTTATTCTTTTTCCCTCTCCTTGTAGGAGAGGGTAAGGGAGAGGTTTTTTAATATTTAACATTTGAGATAAAAGCTAAACTAATTATGACTAAAAAACAGAGACTAGAACTTACATGGATTGGTAAAGAAATTCGCCCCAAATTAGAACCGCGAATTTTATTAGAAGATACTGAAAAATCTTATCATGCTGCACATCGAGTCAGTGAAAATGATATTTTTGATAATCGTTTGATTTTTGGGGATAACTTATTAGCTCTTAAGGCTTTAGAACAGGAATTTACAGGAAAAGTTAAATGTATTTTTATTGATCCTCCCTATAATACAGGTTCGGCTTTTGAACATTATGATGATGGACGTGAGCATTCTATCTGGCTTTCTTTAATGAGAGATCGTTTAGAAATTATTCGTAATTTGTTATCAGAGGATGGTTCTTTGTGGATTACGATTGATGATAATGAAGCACATTATTTAAAAGTAATGTGTGATGAGATTTTTGGGCGTTCAAATTTTATCGCCAATGTAATTTGGCAGAAAAAATATTCACCACAGAATAACGCTGTATGGCTTTCAGATAGTCATGATCATATACTTGCCTTTGCAAAAAATAAAAATATCTGGCGACCGTATCCCCTTCCACGCAGTCAAGAAATGAATGACCGTTACAAGAATCCTGATAATGATGTACGTGGATATTGGAAAGCTAGTGATTTTACTATTAGTCTTACTGGTGGACAGCGTGGCGCTCAATTTGCTAAGACTGGATTTTCCGCTAATATATACGAAATTACAACACCTTCAGGGCGTAAAGTTATGCCTGCAAATGGAAGATGCTGGGCAGCTTCTTACGAAAAATTTCAAGAATTACTGACAGATAATCGTATTTGGTTTGGGGAAGGTGGAAATAATATCCCTGCTCTAAAGCGTTTTCTTTCAGAAGTACAAGAAGGAAGTGTTGCAAAAACAATTTGGCTTCGGACTGAGGTTAGTGATAATCAAGACGCAAAAAAAGAAGTAATGATGTTTAATTCTAAAGAAGTATTTGCGACTCCAAAACCTGAAAAGCTAATAAAGAGAATTTTAGAATTAGCTACAAAACCTAATGACTTTGTTATTGATTCCTTCGCAGGTTCAGGAACAACAGGCGCAGTTGCACACAAAATGGGAAGACGCTGGATCATGATAGAATTAGGAGAACATTGTCATACCCATATCATTCCCCGACTCAAAAAAGTAATTGATGGCGAAGATCAAGGTGGCATTAGCAAAGCAGTAAACTGGAAAGGTGGCGGCGGATTTCGTTATTATTGCCTTGCACCATCATTGTTAGAAAAAGACAAATGGGGTAACTGGATTATTAATAAAGAATATAACCCTGCTATGTTAGCAGAAGCACTCTGCAAAATTGAAGGCTTCACTTATGCACCATCAGATACATTTTATTGGCAACATGGTTATTCCACCGAACGAGATTTTATTTATGTCACTACCCAAAATCTCAGTCATGAACAATTATCTCAACTTGCTGATGAAGTAGGACAAGAACGCACATTATTAGTTTTATGTAGTGCTTTTCGTGGCAAAGTTGATACATTCCCAAATCTGACAATTAAAAAAATTCCTCAACAAATACTTTCACGCTGTGAATGGGGACACGACGATTACAGTTTAAAAACCGAAAATCTGCCTAAAACACCTCCAAAAATTGAACAACCATCACCACAAAAACCACAACAACAGCATATACAACAATCACTATTTTAAATAGATAACATACAATGAATAACATCGTTAATAACATTACTAATCGTCTCAGTCTGCGCCCTCCGCAAAGACAATCATTAGAAATTTTAGATCGGGTTTGTGAAATTTTGCCGCTCAATGGACAATCAGATATAGAAACAAGTTTAGCGAAAATTAATCAACAATTCCCCACAGTTACAGATTTTGAAAGGGAATTTCCATCACTATGTTTTGCACTAGCTACAGGTGTTGGTAAAACTCGATTAATGGGGGCTTTTATTAGTTATTTACATCTAGCTTATGACATCAAAAATTTCTTTGTTTTAGCACCTAATTTAACAATTTATAATAAATTAATTACAGATTTTACACCTAATAATCCCAAATATGTATTTACAGGTATTTCTGAATTTGCAATCAATTCACCAATTATTATCACAGGTGAAAACTATGAAACCAATGCGAGAACAATTTTAGATCCACAAATTACCTGCAAAATCAATATTTTTAATATTTCAAAAATTAATTCTGAAGTACGCGGTGGCAAAACCCCTAAAATTAAACGACTATCTGAATATATTGGTGAAAGTTATTTTGATTATCTTTCCCAGTTAAAAGACCTAGTAATTTTAATGGACGAATCCCACCGATATCGAGCCTCAGCAGGTATTCGAGCAATTAATGAATTAAAACCGTTAATGGGTTTAGAACTCACAGCTACACCTTCTATAGAAACAAGTAAAAAACCAGTATATTTTAAAAATGTTATTTATGAATATTCTTTAGGAAAGGCAATTACAGATGGTTTTGTTAAAGATCCTGCTGTTGTTACTCGTAAAGATTTTAATCCTGCCAGTTTATCACCAGCAGCAATTGAACAAATCAAATTAGAAGATGGAATTTATTTACACGAAAATATTAAGGCTGAATTAAAAATTTATGCTCTCCAAACAGGAAAGCCAATTGTTAAGCCATTTATGCTGGTTATTGCCCGTGACACTACCCATGCTACACAACTTTTAGAATTGATTAAATCTGATGAATTTGCAGCAGGGTTTTACAAAGATAAAGTCATTCAAGTTGATTCTAGTAAAACAGGCACTCAAGAAGATGAAATGGTAGAAAGATTGCTAAAAGTAGAACATCCAGATGAACCAACAGAAATAGTTATTCATGTGAATATGTTAAAAGAAGGTTGGGATGTTACTAACCTTTATACAATTGTACCATTAAGAGCGGCAAATTCGGAGATTTTGATTAAACAATCAATTGGTAGGGGATTACGTTTACCTTATGGAAAGCGTACAGGTGTCACCATTGTAGATCGTTTAAATATTGTTGCCCATGACAAATTTCAAGAAATTGTGGAAGAAGCAAAACGCCCAGAATCAGAAATTAGATTACAACAAATTATTCTCACACCTGAAGAGTTAGAACAAAAAACTAAAACAGTAGTTTCACAGTCAAAACTAGATAAATATTTAGGAATCACGACTGAAGAAACTATCAACTTGCTCGAAACAGAGATCGAAAATCTTCAACCATTTATAGTTGAATCACCAATAGAAGCGAAAATAACATTTCTTACTCGTCAAGAAATTCAAAAATTAGAAAATCAGCCGGAAAAAGTACCAACTGCATCTTATCTTTCAACACCAAAAGTTCAAGCAATAGTGCGGGAAGCTGTAGCTAGAGAATATCAGCCAGAACAACTGGAAATTGAAGGGGTAACTACACCACCAAATATTGCAGATATTGTGGCTAAAACCACTGATTTAGTTATTCAACGAACCATTGATATTCCCAAAATTATTTTTGTTCCTCAAGGGGAAGTAAAATCAGGTTTTAGGTCTTTTGCTTTAGATATGACAGGTTTGAATTATCGTGTTCCATCCAAAAAAGAATTATATATCCAATCTTTAGCAACGGATGATTCTACATCTTTAGAAATCAAAACAGACAATTCTGAAGAATTTCAGTTAGAAAACTATATTGTCAAAAATTTAGTCAATTTTGATGATATTTGTTATGATGAAAATGCTGATTTACTTTATGATTTAGCAAGTCAGGTTATTAGTCATTTTCTCACTTACTTATCAGAAGAAGAGACACAGAAAGTTTTATCTGATAACCAAATCGAAATTGCTAACTTTGTCCATAACCAGATGATAAAACATTTCTGGGAAGATGATAAGGTTGAGTACAAATACGAAATTAGCAAAGGTTTTACATCCTTAAAAGAGAGTGCATATACCACAAATACGAAGCATTACTTAGATTATAGAACCTCGCCTCCAGATAAAAGCAATATGTCCAAATATCTGTTTACAGGGTTTTCTAAATGCCTCTATACAGAACAAAAATTTGAATCAGAAGCAGAAAGAGTATTATCTATAATTTTGGAACGAGATGCAATAAAATGGTTTAAACCAGCAAGAGGACAATTTCAGATTTATTACAAATGGGATGGAAATTATTTAGAATATCAACCCGATTTTGTAGCAGAAACAGCAGAAATTATCTATATGCTTGAACCCAAAAATCGAGATGAAATAGATAATCCTCAAGTGGTTGCTAAGAAAGATGTAGCTGTTAAATGGTGTCAAAATGCGTCTGACTATATGCTACAACACAATGGTAAGCCTTGGGTTTATGTGTTGATACCCCATGATGCGATCGCCCAAAATATGACACTCAAAGGATTAGGCGATGCCTTCGGCGAGCGCAGCTATCGCTTTCAAACAAAATGACAGATAATAAGAATTATTATCGTTGACTCATCTTTTTTTCCAGTTCGGAAGGACTAATAGATTCGTAATGTTCAAAAGGTTGATGAATCCAAGGATTATCAGCCAGATAATCAACGTAGTAGTCAGGAACAACAACCGAACAAGCTTTATACCAAATTACAGCGGTGCGAATTTCTTGAATGGGAAAATCATCATGTTTCTGTAGCCAGGGAACTGTTTGTTGAATAGTGATACCAGAGTCTACTAAATCATCTACTAGCAAAATCCGTGAACCTAAATTTTCGCTAGTCATGGTTAATTGACGAGAAATAATTAAATTACTTCTTTTATATGTCCCCGCGCCATTATAAGATGAGGTAGATAAAATTGCTAATGGTTGATTGTATATGCGGGAGAGAATATCTCCTACTCGCAGTCCCCCTCTGGCTAAACAGACGATTTGGTTAAATTCCCAACCTGATTGATAAATCTTTACAGCCAGTTGTTCAATTTTGTGGTGATAATCTGACCAAGAAATGTAAAGGTCTGACATAAGACTAAAATAAGTGTGTTAATAATTGTTAATTATCTGTTGTCAATTGTCAATTCATAAGGGTGTAATTTATGGTTAAAGATAATTCTGATAATAACGATTTTCACAAATCTCTGTCCAGTGAAAAATTAGATTTTAAAACTAAATTAGCTTATGGTGCAGGAGATTTGGGTCCTGCGATTACTGCAAATATTGCTGTATTTTACATGATGGTTTTCTTTACCAATGTGGCAGGAATTCCGGCAGGTTTGGCAGGTAGTATTTTGATGATTGGCAAAATTTGGGATGGTATCAATGATCCTATGGTGGGAATGCTGACTGATAAAACCCAATCCCGCCGCTGGGGTCGTCGTTTACCTTGGCTTTTATATGGGGCAATTCCTTTTGGTTTTTTCTTTTTCTTGCAGTGGATTGTCCCCCAATTTACTGCCGATAAAAGTGTTAATATTTGGTGTTTATTTTGGTATTATGTAGTAATTGGCATTGTCTCTCAGGCATTTTTTACTGTTGTGAATTTGCCCTATACAGCCATGACTCCTGAATTAACTCAGGATTACGATGAACGGACTAGTTTAAATAGTTTTCGGTTTACGTTTTCCATTGGTGGCAGTATTTTATCGTTGATTTTATCAAAAATTATTTTCTCACAAATTGGCGATCGCCAACAACAATATTTAGTTTTAGCGGCTGTGTGTACCGTGATTTCGGTTTTATCCTTGTATTGGTGCGTTTATGGGGTGCGCGATCGCATTTTGGCTTTTGAAGCGAAACGGATTTCTTTGCCACAAGAAGCCGAAATTCCCTTTCTGGAACAGCTAAAAATTGTCTTTAGTAATAAACCTTTTCTGTTTGTTATTGCTATTTATCTTTTTTCTTGGTTAGGTGTGCAAATCACAGCCAGCATTATTCCTTATTTTGTCGTTAACTGCATGAAACTGAAAGAGGGAGATGTTCCCACAGTCATGATTGCAGTTCAGGGAACGGCTTTGTTTATGTTATTTATTTGGAGTTATTTAAGTAAAAAGATTGGCAAAAAAATCGTTTATTTCTTAGGAATGAGTTCCTGGATTATTGCTGCTGCTGGATTATTTTTCCTACAGCCAAATCAAATTGGTTTGATGTATGTTATGGCTATAATGGCAGGTGTGGGAGTTTCCACAGCTTATCTAATTCCTTGGTCTATGATACCTGATGTAATTGAATTAGATGAATTGCAAACTGGACAACGACGGGAAGGTATTTTCTATGGTTTCATGGTTTTATTACAAAAATTTGGTTTAGCTTTTGGGCTATTTTTAGTCGGTAATACTTTACAAGCCTATGGTTTTAAAGAAGCTGTGGCTGGACAAAGTTCTTTACCCATACAACCGGAATCAGCACTTTTAGCCATTCGTATCGCTGTTGGACCCATACCAACTGTTTGTTTAATTGCAGGTTTGGTTTTAGTCTACTTCTATCCCATTACCCGCGAAATGCACGCAGAAATCATGCTAAAACTGCAAGCACAACGAGAGGACATAAATACTCAAAAGCCATAAATTATTAATAAAAATTAAACGCAGATAAACGCAGATAAACGCAGATAAAGATCGATGAATTCATGGATTTTATGATTCTGTGCAGCTTGATCTTAATTTGGTATAACTATATTTTTAAGCTAAAATCAAGCATTACAGCACTTTTGACATAGATACAATTTACATAATGAACGCTACACAAGAACAACTAAAACTCAAATTAACACAGGCTTTAGTGGCTGCTTTTGGTACAGATTATACCAATACAGATCCAATTTTGGTTTCTGCAAGTAATCCTAAATTTGGTGACTATCAGGCTAATGTGGCTTTGTCTTTAAGTAAAAAGTTAGGAAAGCAACCGAGAATTATCGCTGGGGAAATTGTCAGTAAACTAGATGTATCTGATATTTGTGAACCTCCAGAAATTGCAGGTCCTGGTTTTATCAACCTCAAATTACAAACATCTTACTTGGAAGCACAACTTAACGCGATTCAAGTAGATGCTAGATTGGGAATACCTAAAGCAACAAATCCCCAAAAGCAAATTGTTGATTTTTCTAGTCCAAATATTGCCAAAGAAATGCACGTCGGACATTTACGTTCGACTATTATTGGTGATTCTATTGCCCGGATTTTAGAATTTTGTGGTCATGATGTTTTGCGATTAAATCATGTTGGTGATTGGGGTACGCAATTTGGGATGTTAATTACCTATTTGCGGGAAGTTTATCCACAAGCACTTACTACTGCAAACGCTTTAGATATTGGAGATTTAGTTAATTTTTATCGCAAAGCTAAACAGCGATTTGATGAAGATCCAGTTTTTCAAGAAACTTCCCGTCAAGAAGTTGTGAGATTACAAGCTGGTGCGGAAGATACACTTCATGCGTGGAAATTGTTATGTGAACAATCTCGACAAGAATTTAAAATCATTTATGATTTACTGAATATCAAATTAATAGAAAGAGGTGAATCTTTTTATAATCCCTTATTACCAAAGGTTGTGGAAGATTTAGCAGCAACGGGATTATTAGAATCAAGTCAAGGGGCAAAATGTGTTTTCTTAGATGGTTTTACTAATAGAGAAGGTAATCCTTTACCCTTAATTGTCCAAAAAACTGACGGTGGTTATAACTACGCAACTACAGATTTAGCAGCTTTAGGTTATCGGATTCAAGAAGATAAAGCCAAGCGGATTGTTTATGTGACAGACGAAGGACAATCTAACCATTTTGCCCAATTTTTCCAAGTCGCAAGAAAAGCAAATTGGATTCCTGATGATGTGGAATTAGTTCATGTTCCTTTTGGTTTAGTATTAGGTGAAGATGGCAAAAAATTCAAAACTCGTTCTGGGGATACTGTGCGCTTACGGGATTTGTTAGATGAAGCTATTAACCGCGCCCGTGCAGACATAGAAAAGAGATTACAAGAAGATGAACGGACAGAAACAGAAGCGTTTATTCAAAATGTCGCTGAAGTAGTGGGGATTAGTGCGGTTAAATATGCTGATTTAAGCCAAAATCGCACCAGTAGTTATGTCTTTAGTTATGACAAAATGTTATCTCTCAAAGGCAATACAGCCCCTTATCTTCTCTATGCTTATGTGAGAATTCAAGGTATTAGTCGTCAAGGGAATATTGATTTTACCAACTTGGGAATAAATCGCCAAATCTTGCTAAGAGAAGATGCAGAATTAACTTTAGCTAAACATCTGCTGCAACTTGATGAGGTAATTAAGGAAGTAGAACAAGATTTATTACCAAATCGTTTGTGTGATTATTTGTATCAACTCAGCGATAAGTTTAATAAGTTCTATGAAAATTGTCCTGTTCTCAAATCTGAAGAACCTGCTAGAACTTCGCGGTTAATGTTATGTGATTTAACTGCAAAAACGCTGAAGTTGGGATTATCTTTGTTGGGAATTAAGGTTTTAGAAAGGATGTAGATATAGCGGTTATTGGTTGGGTGAAATACAAGAACCCCACCCCCAACCCCCTCCAATATCAAAAGTTTATCCTTTTCTTCCCCCCGCTGCGGGGGGAATGAGGGGGGTGCGAGGAGGGGGCTTATGATTCAAGTGCATACTGCTATAAAAGAATTCAGAAGTAGGGGTTTAGCTTTTGCTTTACCCTGACATAATATCAAACATATTCAGTATTTTTTTGATAATATTCCGGTATTATTCTCATTTATCAATGGCTGAATTTTCTCTTTATATTGACAACTCCTGATGTAATCTAATAGAATAGAGAGGGTTAAGGTTTATCAAAAATAAATTATGGGAATTGGAGAATTATTACTACCATTTCGAGAAGAAATATTAAAGATTGCCACTAAATATGGTGCTGATAATTTGCGGGTTTTTGGTTCTGTTGCTAGAGGTGAAGCAACACCAGATAGTGATATAGATTTTTTAGTAGAATTAAAACCACAAAGTAGTTTATTTGATTATATTGGTTTAATGCAAGATTTAGCAGCATTGCTAGGACGAAAAGTGGATATTGCTGAACCTGATAATTTACATGAGTTAATTAGAGATAAAGTATTAGGTGAAGCTGTACCGTTATGAAAGATGAGCGTTTATATTTAAGTAATATTAAAGAATGTATTGAACGAATAGAAGAATATACAAAAGGTGGTAAGGAAGAATTTATGCAAACCAAGATGATTCAAGATGCTGTAATTCGCAATTTTGAAATCATTGGGGAAGCAACAAAAAGATTATCACCTGAGTTGAGAAGTAAATATTCTGATGTTCCTTGGCAGCAAATGGCAGGTTTACGAGATGTTTTAATTCATGATTATTTAAAGGTAAATCTTAATTTAGTTTGGCAAATTATTGAACAGAATTTATCTGATTTAAAAAGACAAGTTACAGCGATTATGGAAAATTTATAACAGATGGTAAGGGTTTAGTAATGATAAACCCTGCTAATATATTTTAATGTTATTGAATATTAAGCCACATTCATTAATTGTTCCAAAGATTTAACTACAGGTAAAGGTTTACCATCTTCTTGATATTCGGCAATTAGCATTTCTATAACTTCCTGAGCATTTTTAATAGCTTCTTCATAAGTATTACCATGAGTATGATATTTTTGAGTAGGAAATTCTGGTAAATGAACTAAATAACATTTATCTTCACTACTCCATTGAATAATAATTGTGTAATGTAAATTCATTCTTCTGACTCCTCTTCTTGAATTGATTTTAATTTTGGGCGTTGCTGATTAAGGGTATGAATTTTAGTCTCACGCAAAGGCGCAAAGACGCACTGAGGTTTGAGTTTTAAAGATTCAATTTGGGAATTTCATACCTCGATTCAGCAACGCCTAATTTTGCTAATTTTTCGGTAACTTCTTTTTCTATATATAGTTTAGCATCATCTCCATCTTTACCAGATATGGTAATCGGATCACTAGGTAATAAAGATAAATGTAGGTTTATTTAGAGTTAGCATTGCGGTTAAATTTACCATTTTCTCTCAGAGGTTGTTTGAAAACTTTTTCGTGTGGGATCTGACACCCGCAGATCCCCCTAAATCCCCCTTAAAAAGGGGGACTTTGAGGAATTTAGCCCCCCTTACAAAGGAGGGTTGGGGGGATCTCGATTAATTCTGATACTTTTCAAACATCCTCTCACATGATAATTAATGAGAACAGTATAAAAACCGTTTTGTTTTTTAATAATCGTTCCTGATGCAGTTTCCTTATCATCAACTAGGACTTTAACTGTAATTTCTTTTAAGACATTCTTTAATTCTGATTCTGATAATATCCCTGGTTTGCGTGCGAATAGGGAAGAAATACAACCAGTGATAATAATCGGAGAATCGGGAAATAAGAGAACAAATAATAATAATAAATGGGATAATTTGTGTAATTTCATAGATGATACTCCTGTTATTTGATAATTTGGTAATTGGTTAATTTTTGGTTTGTTTCATAACTCGTCTGGGAATAAATTCCCAGTCTAATAGCCCAAGTCCGTTAAAACGGACTAAAAAATTCTTCCATTCAGTCGGTTTCAACCGACTTTAGCTTTCAGACAGGGAATTTATTCCCTGGCTTTAAATACCTTGAAAATATCAACAGTACAAGTTAAATTACTACCGTTTTTGACCGCAAAAGAAGAATTTTGAAATGCTTTGGAAGCGTCACTGTCACCATTTAACACCGCAGTAAAAGCTTTTAATTCTACATCAGGATCATTTTCAGCTTCAGAATAACCCCAAGTTAAATCTTTCAAAGTTCCATCATCATAAGCAGTTTATAATTTTGGTATTACTTTCTGACATCTTCGTTGAGGAGGGAAATCTAAAGGCTACATAAAACAAGATCCCCGACTTCTTTAAGAAGTCGGGGATCTGAATTTTGCAATGTATCCCTACGGGACTCTACGCTAACACAAATCAAATATAAATTCTATTTTTCAGTGCTTAAATTTCCTCATGCTTTTACCATTTTTCCGCCCAGTAGATAATTTCTGAAGATGCAATATCAATTGCGACTCCATGACTATTACCATGATTCCATTTTGTACCGGGTTGGCTTTTATCTTCAGCTTTTAATACCAATATTTCATAACTGCTAGGAAAAGTTTCTGTTTCTGAATCGCTAGTATAAAAGAATGTTGTCGGTACGCCGTTGGGTTGGTTACTATGATTATTTGTATTCCCACCCTGGTATTGATGCTGAGAGATTTTTTTGTATTGTTTCAGCAGGTTTTTGATTTTTGTTTGTGGTTCTTTGAGACGAATTTGTAAAGAACTACTTTCGGGTGTAATTCCGGGAGAATAAGCCATTTGTAAAACTTGAGCATCACTAGGAATTTGTCCGGGAAAATGTTGAATTTGTTGAAGATCAGCCCATTTGTGATGACGAATTTCCTGATATTGTGATGTATCAGTAATTGGCTGTAGTTGTTTGGTTTTAGTAGTAGCTTTATTAATTAGGAAACCGCCAATAACTAGACCAAAACTACCCAGGGACAGTAGAATTATTGTAGCGAGTTTAACTAAAATAGATTGATTCATTTGGTTGGGTTGCATCTAGCTGGTAGATTACTATCCCAACCTTTAAAACAGTAGTCCTGATAGTTTTTAATCTAGCCTGAGTTAGATTGACAGGAAAATTTTGATTTGGTTAAATTGATGACAAATTTAAAAAGAACCAATGATCATTCCTGCCAAAATTAAAAAACCAATCCAGACGTTTTGACGAAACATTTCCCCATAGGCAGAGTGAGGTATTTTTGGCTGTTGTAAGCGCGTAATTTGCCAAATCCAACCGATGGTGGCGAAGATTAAACTGATCCAAAATGCTGTCTTTAAGTGAACTAATACACCTACTCCAGCTAGGAGAATAACTGTCCCCATGAGGAAAATAGCGATCGCTGTAGGGGCATATTTACCAAAGAATATAGCACTAGAATTAATACCTATACGTTTATCGTCTATGCGATCGCTCATCGCATAGATTGTATCAAATCCTAATGTCCATAGTACCGTTGCCCCCCAAAGTAACCACGTCGGTGCTGTAATATTGGCTGTAACTGCACTCCAACTAATTAAAACCGCAAAACCCCAAGCTATGGAAAGCACCAATTGAGGAACAGGAAATACCCGTTTTGCGCCAGGATAAAGGACGATCACCGGAACGGCGGCCACAGACAACCAGAAGCTTAATGGATTAAGATAGAAGGCGATAACTGCGGCACAGGCGAGGGAGACTATCCCCACCACAATCCCAATTTTAACGGAAAGGGCGCGAGATGCCAGGGGGCGATCGCGTGTTCTCTCAACTTGGGGATCAATATCTCTGTCCCATAAATCATTAACCACACAACCAGCCGCACTGGTCGCCATACTACCGCAAATAATTACTCCTACTAGGGGGATAGGCGGTTTACCGCCAGCGGCTAAGAATACAGCCCATAATGCGGGTATCATCAGAATTAACCTACCTTCCGGTTTATTCCACCTTAACAGCCGGATAATTACAAGCCATAATGGTTCTTGGTTGGTTTTTGGTGTCTCCAACATATTTGGTCATTTAACATATCTTTACATTTATAGAATATCCTTATTTGCTATTTCTCCTCCAGTCCCTATTCGCAAGCACAAAAAATGGTAAATTCCGTCTCGGCTAATTGGGAGAACACACCCAGTCAATCAGTTCCAGAAAATCAGATGATTGCAGCCATTGATATTGGTACAAATTCTTTGCACATGGTGGTGGTAAAAATTGAAGCAACTTTACCATCTTTTACCATTATTGCCAGAGAAAAGGAAACGGTGAGATTAGGCGATCGCAATTTAATTACTGGCGACTTAAAACCAGAAGTTATGAGTAAAGCGATCGCCTGTTTAGGCAGATTCAAAACCCTTGCTGAAAGCTTAGGAACAAGTAGCATTGTAGCTGTAGCGACAAGTGCAGTCCGTGAATCTCCCAATGGTAAAGAATTTCTTCATCAAATCGAAATAGAAGTTGGCTTAATTGTTGACTTGATTTCTGGACCTGAAGAAGCCCGTCGCATCTACTTAGGTGTCTTGTCGGGGATGGAATTTAACAACAAACCCCACATCATCATTGACATTGGTGGTGGTTCAACAGAATTAATTTTAGGAGACAGCGAAGAACCCCGTAGTCTCACCAGTACCAAAATCGGTGCAGTCCGCCTCACCGGAGAATTAGTCAACTCAGATCCCATCACCGAAACCGAATTTCAATACCTCCAGGCTTACGCTAGAGGAATGCTAGAACGTTCTGTAGAAGAAGTCCAAAGAAAACTCAAAATTGGCGATTCTCCCCAGTTAATCGGCACATCTGGGACAATAGAAACCATTGCCACCATCCATGCACGGGAAAAATTAGGTCTTATTCCCACCACCCTCAACGGCTATCAATTCAGTCTCCAAGACTTGCGAACCTGGGTAAATCGCCTCCGCAAAATGACCAATGTAGAACGGGCGGCGATCGCCGGAATGCCAGAAAAGAGGCCAGAAGTGATACTTTCAGGAGCAGTAATTTTACAGGAAGCAATGACCTTATTAGGAGTCGAATCCTTAACAGTCTGTGAACGTTCTCTTCGAGAAGGCGTAATTGTAGACTGGATGCTGACTCATGGCTTCATTGACAACAGACTACGGTTTCAAAGTTCCATTCGAGAACGCAGTGTATTAAAAACTGCCAAAAAATACCAAACTAACTTAGAACATAGCGCTCGCGTTACCGCTTTTGCGTTAGATATATTTGACCAAACCAAAGGACAACTACATTATTGGAATGCAGATCAACGCCAATTACTATGGGCTGCTGCCATTTTACACAATTGTGGTCATTATATCAGCCATTCATCACACCACAAACATTCATACTACTTAATTAGAAATAGTGAATTACTCGGTTATAACGAAACCGAAATCGAAATCATCGCCAACATAGCCCGTTATCACCGCAAATCTCCACCCAAGAAAAAGCACGACAGCTATCGAAATCTACTGCACAAAGAACATCGGACAATGGTTAATCAACTCAGCGCCATCTTAAGATTAGCTGTGGCTTTAGACAGAAGACAAATAGGAGCTATTTCTCATGTTCAATGTGACTATATTCCCAACTTCAAAGAATTTAAGATGTCCATATTTCCATCTACCATTGATGATGAATGTGCCTTAGAAATGTGGAGTTTAGATTACAAAAAAGGAGTTTTTGAAGAAGAATTTGGTTTAAGATTCGTAGCAACATTAATTAATAGATAAAGTTGCTACAAGTAGGTTAGCATTGAAAATTGTCGTTATGGCAAGGCAAAAGGCAAGAGGCAAGAGGCAAGAGTGAAGAGGGTTTGGGCGATTTTACGTTTCTTTACACAGTTTGGTTTTATTGTGTTCACCTACTTAGCCGTATGCACTCTTTGTGAGATACATAAATCGCAAAACCTGTAAGTAGGTTGGCGTTGAAAATTGTCGTTATGGCAAGGCAAAAGGCAAGAGGCAAGAGGCAAGAGTGAAGAGGGTTTGGGCGATTTTACGTTTCTTTACACAGTTTGGTTTTATTGTGTTCACCTACTTAGGTTTCCCCGCCCTTAATTATATTGCATCAAGCGCGATAACCGCTATATTACCGTAGGGATGCTTCCGTTGCCAAATGCGGAAAATCCCTCCGAGATGATGCTATAATTTAAGTAATCAAATTCCAGGATAAATTCTATGCCAGTAGAAGCTATTTATGAACAAGGAACATTGAGGTTATCAGAACCAATAACACTACCAGAAGGAAGTAAAGTACAAGTAATTATTATTCCTCTAGAATCTTATTCTCAACATAAAAACCCCTTAGAAATTTTACAAGAGATTGCTGAACTGCCTTTAGAAGGAAAAACAGATACTTTCTCAGGTTTAGATCATGATCAAGTTTTATATTCCAAATAGTTTATGATTTTTGTTGATACGGGTGCTTGGTTTGCTAGTATTGTTCCTGCTGATTCCGAGCATCAAAATGCTATTTTATGGTTAACTAATAACAAAGAAACTTTATTAACGACTGACTACGTAATTGATGAAACATTGACTTTATTAAGAGCAAGAGGAGAAACAAAACGATCTATTATTTTAGGTGAAGCTTTCTTTTCAGGTAAATTAGCAACCATCTATTATTTAACAGAGGAAGATATCCATTTAACTTGGCAACTATTTCGTGATTATTCTGATAAAGAATGGAGTTTTACGGATTCTAGTAGTAAAGTTGTCATGGAAAAGCTGGGAATTATGAAAGCATTTGCGTTTGATTACCATTTTCGTCAGTTTGGTTCGGTTCAAGTTGTTCCATAATCTACATAAAAATTTAAGTATTGTAAAGTGGGTAATGCCCACCTTAAGAGGGCTTTAATAGACTTTAAAGAAAATGACTCATAGATAGGTTAATTATGAACTAGCCTCACAGCTAATACCTATAACCAAAAATTATATATATATAAATATCACAATACAAATTTATTATATTTACGGTTGCACAGCCCTAACCACACATTGATATATTCACAGAAGTATTTATCAAAACAAAGTAAAAAAGATAACACTTAAAAACAGAAATTTCTTTTATAAAAAATCAGCCGAGGCGTGCTAAAGTTTTGATCTTGTTATCTTCCTTAGCTGCTTCAGCTTATGTATCTGCCTTCTTTACATCCACAACACCTTGAAGAATTAGTCAAGAACAGTGGTATAAACTTAGACTTAATTCTTTTAAACTTTAAATCGCTTCAGGGCATCAGTGCTTATGAATATTTGCTAATTTCTGACCAACTCCCTCGCACCAATACAGGGATGATTAGAAATGCTTGGTTGCAGCGTTATCATCATGTTACCGCAGGTGGTTGGTGGTGTTCGGGACTAGACCCCCTCAACAATTGGCACAATATGGAATGGGGATGTTTTAAGCCCAACCAACCGCGACAAAATCAAAAAGGTAAATCCATCAAATATGAACATCCTCCCAGTACACCCACACGCATATTTTGTTTACGCATATCCTTACAAATTTGGCAAGAAGTTGGACAACGTTACAACTTAAGTTTACCGGAAAATATCACCATTAATCATGATGGTGAAGCCGAAGGTTTTTGGTCATGGGTAATTAAAAATAAAATAGCTATTGTTATTTGTGAAGGTGTGAAAAAAGCCGCAGCCCTTTTAAGTCAGGGATATGTTGCGATTGCGATTCCCGGCATTAATAGCGGTTATCGGGTCATTAAAGATGAATTTGGCAAAGTTACCCGTCGGCAATTAATCCCTGATTTAGCCGCATTTACAAATACAAAACGCGATTTTTATATTTGTTTTGATTTTGAAACCCAAGCCAAAAAAATTGCCGCTGTCAATAATGCTATTTCCCAACTCGGTTATTTATTTCAACAACAAAACTGCCCTGTTAAAGTTGTCGAACTTCCAGGAAAAGAAAAAGGAGTTGATGAATTTATCATTGCCAAAGGTGCAACAGCCTTTGATAAAACTTATCGTCAAAGTCTAGATTTAGATATTTATATTGCCCAAACTAAACCTCACACAGAGTTAACAATTCCGGCAACACTGACTATTAACCGTCCTTATTTGGGAAATATTGCCTTTCCTACCTCTGGTTTAGTGGGAGTTAAATCAGCAAAAGGTACAGGTAAAACCACAGCCCTACAAAGCATTTTTCAACAATCAAAAAACAATAATCAACCAGTTTTGTTAATTACCCATAGAATCATCTTAGGACGGTTTTTATGTGATAAAATCGGCATTAAATGGGGTTTTGAACAGGAAGCATGGAGTATAGAAGCTGATGAAGTACCTGTTACTTATCCTTTAGCAATTACCCCATCTTTAGGATTATGTGTAGATTCAATTTGGAAATTAAAACCTGAAGATTGGCATGGTGCAATATTAATTTTAGACGAAGTTGAACAATCTTTATGGCATTTACTCAATAGCAATACCTGTAAACAAAAACGAGTTAAAATTCTCCGCATTTTTCAACAACTAGTTTCTACAATTCTCACAACTGGAGGATTAATCATTGCCCAAGATGCTGATTTATCAGATGTATCTTTAGAATATTTACAGACTTTATCAGGAATTAAATTAACACCTTGGGTAGTTGTTAATGAATGGAAACCAGCAAAAGGTTGGGATACCACTTTTTATGATTCACCCAATCCTACACCCTTAATTCATCAATTGGAATTAGATTTAATTGCTGGGCGAAGATGTTATGTAACTACCGATAGTCGTTCTGGACGTTACAGTTGTGAAACCATTGAACGTTATTTAAGAGAACGTTTACAAAAGCTCAGAAGAGAATTTCCTGAAACCTTGGTAGTTAGCAGTCATACTACAAATACACCTGGCCATGCAGCCGTTAATTTAATAGCAGCAATAAATCAAAAAATTACTGATTATGACACTGTTTTTGTTACCCCTAGTTTGGGAACAGGAATTAGTATTGATGTCCAACATTTTGACCGAGTTTATGGTATTTTTCAAGGAGTAATTCCTGACTCAGAAGCCCGTCAAGCTTTAGCAAGAGTTAGAGATAATGTTCCCCGTGTAATTTGGTGTGCTAAACGCGGTATTGGCTTAATTGGTAGCGGTAGTACAAATTATCGGTTACTATCTCATTGGTATCAAGAAAATCAAAAAGAAAATTTGGCTTTATTAAGTCCTTTACACAAAATAGATGTAGATTTACCTTTAGTTTATGATCCCATTCATTTACGCACTTGGGCAAAATTATCTGCTAGGGTAAATGCCTCTATTCGTCTTTATCGGCAATCTATGCAAGATGGATTGATAGCTGATGGTCATTATATTCAAATGCGAAGTAATGAAGTACAAAACAATATTCTCCGTGATTTACGTTTAGCCTTTTTCGCCACTGAACCTAGTGATTTAGAAAATCGTCAACGGTTAATTGTCGAAATTGTGAAAGTGCAAAAAGATTGGGCGCAAAGTCGTCAAAAAGCTAAAGAAATTAAACGCAAAATCAAGGACATTAAGCAGCAGAATCAATTAGCAGCAGCCAATTCTGTAGCTACAGCCAAAGATATTAACTATGTAGAATATGAACAACTATTGACTAAACATTCTCTCAGTAATGCAGAACGTCATCAAGTTAATAAATATATTCTCAGACAAAGGTATGGAATTGTAGTTACTCCTCAACTGAAATTACAAGACGAAAAAGGATATTATGGGCAATTGTTAATTCATTATTATTTAACTCATGAAAGTGAATATTTTCATGTTAAAGATCAACAAGAATGGAGTCAGCAATTATTGTGGGGTGAGGGTAAGGTTTTTCTGCCAGATTTAAGAACTTATACGCTCAAAGTGGAAGCTATGCGGGCTTTGGGAATAATGCAATTTTTGGAAATAGAAAGGGTATTTACTGAAAATGATGCTGACTTAATTTGGTTGAAAAATGTGGCCATACAAAGTAGTAGACATATTAAACGCGCTTTAGGAATTGATTTAGTTAGAGGTAAGGAATCTGTTGCGGGAATTAAGTTATTAAACAGACTTTTAAGTTTGTTGGGTTTGAAGTTGCAACAAGTCAATGATGGTTATAAAATTGATTTAGAAACTCTCAATGATGGTAGAAATAAAATATTTGCAGTTTGGCAACATCGTGATGATTTGATGTTAACTTCTTTACATAATATGGAACGAGAAATAGTGGATTTATCTAGGAAGTCTCAGTATGAAACTGTGTTGATAAGTTGACCAAAAAAACAGATCCCCGACTTCTTTGAGAAGTCGGGGATCTGTGGTAGAATCTAGTTTGTGCGCCTACAAGTGACAAAATGAATAAAAATATCAATTTTGATGTTGTTAATGCTTTGCACCAACAGGGTTTAGATCATTATCAGGATGGTAATTATCAACAAGCGATCGCTAATTTTGATACAGTTTTGGAATTATACCCTGATTTTTCGATAGCTTATATTAATCGAGGTAATATTTTTCATATTTTAGGGAATTATGAAAAAGCTATTGCTGATTATAATCAATGTATAAAAATAAATCCTAATTTTGCGGAAGCCTATCATAATCTTGGTAATAGCTATTATGCTTTGCAAGAATATGAAAATGCGCTTTCTAATTATAATTTTTCTCTAGAAATTAATCCTAAATTTGGTGCAGCTTACTACAATCGCGGTTTAGTTTATGCTCGTATTCAAGAATATCACCAAGCGATCGCTAACTTTAATCAAGCATTAAAAATAGTCCCTGATGATATTCAAGCATACTCTGAAAGAGGTTTAGTCTATAGCAATTTGGGAGATTATGAAAGTGCTATTCAAGATTATAATCAAGCATTACAAATCAATCCCACATTAGCTTTAGTATATGGTTTTCGAGCTAATGCACATCATCAATTAGGAAATTATGAAAATGCTATTCAAGATTATAACCAAGCATTACAAATCAATCCCCATTTAGCTACAGCGTATTATGGACGGGGAATGGTACGAGAGGCTATGCAAGACTTTGTTAATGCAGTTACAGATTATACTCAAGCTATAAAAGTGTCTCCAGAATTTGCCCCGGCTTATTGTAAGCGAGGTGATGCTCATAAGTTGTTAAGTAATATACAAATGGCTATTCAAGACTATAATCAAGCCTTACTAATAGATACAGATTTTTTAGCTGCTTATTATCATCGAGGTAATAGTCGTTATGCAGTTAAGGATTTTGCTGGTGCAGTTAGTGATTTCACAGAGGCTTTACGCTTGAATCCCCAGTCTGCTGTATTTTATAGCGATCGCGCTAATGCTCGTTATGCCCTGAAAGAATATCAAAAAGCTATATCAGATTATACTCAAGCTATCAGCATTAACCCTAGTTTAGCTGAAGATTGGTTTAATCGAGGTCGGAGTCGCTTTCTGGTTGGAGAATTAAATACCGCATTAGCAGATTTAAACCAAGCGATACAATTACAGCCCCGTTATCCTTTAGCTTATTTAGTCAGAGCAGATATCCATAAACATTTGGGTAATCAATTAGATGCGATCGCCGATTTTCGTAAATCTGCTGATCTCTATTCTCAGTCAGGAAATACGCGGTATTATCAGGAGATTACCAATCTGATTTCCAGAATGTCTCAGTCTTGAATAGGGGGTAGGGGGGTAGGGGGGTAGGGGAGTAGGGGGGGTAGGGGAGTAGGGGGGGTAGGGGAGTAGGGGGGGTAGGGGAGTAGGGGGGGTAGGGGAGTAGGGGGGGTAGGGGAGTAGGGGGGGTAGGGGAGTAGGGGAGTAGGGGAGAAATTTCTTTCTTCTTTCTTCTTTCTTCTTTCTCCTGAACTCCTGAATGGGCGCAGGCCCTGCGCCCCTACCTCCTGATAGCGCAGCGTGGCGTTAGCCATACTCCTGAACTCCTGGAGGGGGAAACCCCGCCCCTACTTAATTTCTCGATAGTGTTTTTGAAGATCCTCAATCGTAAATAAAGCCTCAAACTGCAACCCAGCCGACTCATATAGCTCCCCACCGCCCTGCAATCTATCTATGAGGGAAATTACCCTATCTACCGTATAACCAGCCGCCTGTAGCCTCTCCACAGCCTTGAGCGCAGATTGTCCAGTTGTTACCACATCTTCCAAAACCACGACTTTTGCCCCCTGGGGTAAACTGGGACCTTCAATATAAGCCATTGTTCCGTGTCCCTTGGCTTCCTTGCGAATAATTAAAGCTGGTATCGGTCTATTTTCGTACACAGAAACTACACTAACTGCTGATACAATAGGATCAGCCCCCAAAGTTAAACCTGCTACAGCTTGAGTATCTTTAGGTAACATTGGTAATAATAATCTAGCCATAGCCAAAGCACCTTGGGGGTCAAGTGTTACCTGTTTACCATTAATATAGTAAGAACTATGTTGTCCAGAGGAAAGAACAAAATCACCTTCTTGATACGCAAGTCGGCAAAATAAATCTAGTAACTTTTGACGGAGAGTAGTTAAATCAGTGGTAGTTGCCCAAATGTTTGGGTTGATAGAAACTTCAGAGGAATAAGACATTACAAACAATTAAAAGTTGTGTTAAACCAAAATTGAAACTCAACAGAGTTATCTTTATTAAGCATAAATTAAGATTTACCCAAAAAGTAGCGAGAATTAAATTAATTTAATTCTGTCCGCAGCAACGAGTGTGGTTTTCTCTCTGAAAATGTCAATCCCCCTCTTCACTAATGACTACCTTACCCCGAAAGACAAAGTAATTGTAGATGTTGTAAAACAACATAATTGGAATCAAAAACCCAATGAAAGTAATCATAAAGACCATTGAAGAGGCAGAAGAGGCAGCTTGATAAATGGTAATAGATGGGGGAATAATGAAAGGAAAGGCAATAAACCCTAAACCAATAAACGTTAGTAGAAATATTAATGCCGTGTAAACAAATGAGGCAATTTCCTCTTTTCTATCTAAACTTTTCAGTAGCAACCAAATCAACAGCATACCCAATAAAGGAATCAGGGCAAAAATATAAACCTCTGGTTGATGAAATAGCCTGTTTCTGGCATTTTCATAGACAATTGGTGTACTAATTGTAATTAAAATTGCCCCAATAAAAGTTGTCCAAGCTGCTAATTTTGCTGTGCGAAAATGAGTTTCTTGTAATGTGCCTTCAGTCTTTAAAATTAAGTAAGTTGAACCAATCAACACATAACCTTGTACAAGTGTCAATGCTGTTAATAATGATTGCCAACTTAACCAATCCCATATTCCACCTATAAAATGCCCAGCAGCATCAACTTTGATTCCTGCTAATACACCACCTAATGCAAATCCTTGAAATAAAGAAGCAATAAAACTGCCGATTCCAAAGGCAAAATTCCAAAAACTTTTATTATCAGAATGTTCCCGAAATTCAAAAGCAACAGCCCGTAGAATCAACCCTACAACCATCACCATCAAAGGTAAATAAAGGGCAGTGAGAATTGTTCCATAAGCCAAAGGAAAAGCCCCAAATAATGCCCCTGCCATTAAAACTAACCAAGTTTCGTTAGCATCCCAAACATTACCTAAACTGGTCATTAATAGGCTACGGCGTTTTTCATCAGAAGAAGTCAAAGAGAGGATACCAACGCCTAAATCAAAGCCATCTAAAAGCACATACAGGAACAGAAAAAGCCCTAGAATTACAAACCAAACTTGTGGTAAAAAATGCAATAAAGCTTCCATATAATTGTTCCTATTGTGGCGTTTCCAGAGGACGACTATCGGGAATATGACTTACAGATTCAGTGACAATGACTGTTTTGATATCACCTCCAGGTATTGGTAAAGTTAAATCTGGTCCCTTGCGAATAATGCGGCTACCAAAAAACATGGCTGAGACAAACAAAACACTGTAAAGAAGGGCAATAACCGTGAGTGAAAATAACACTTCACTTGGTTCTAAATGAGAAGCTGCATCAGTAGTACGAATTTGCCCGTATACAGTCCAAGGTTGTCTTCCCACACAGCGAACAATCCAGCCTGATTCAATCGCAATATAGCCCAAAGGTGCAGCTAGAATCCAAGCCCGTAACAACCATTTTTGTTGAGTTAAGTTGTGCGAACTCAGTTTACCCCTGAGCCATTGCAGGATACTCCACAGCATTAATCCTACTAAGAAAAAGCCGATTCCTGCCATGATTCGGAAGGAATAAAAAATCAAAGGAATCATTGGGGGACGGTCTTCTGGTTTCCATTCTTTCAGTCCCAATACTGGTTCAGAAAGTTTGGGTTTGAGTTCTAAAATGTAACTTAAACCATTAGGAATAGAAATTTCCCAGTCATTTTTCTCAGCTTTTCTATTCGGAATTGCTAATATATTCCATTTGGCAGATTCACCAGCGGGTACTGTTTCCCATTGGGCTTCAATTGCGGCTAATTTAGTTGGTTGATAGTGATAAACTTGATCACCACTAGCATGACCAATGTAGACCTGTAAGGGAGCAACAAAAATAGATATTGCTAAAACTATTTTAAATGATTTGCTGAAAAATTCTGAATGGCGATTATTGAGAATATACCAAGCACTAATACCACCAATGACAAATAAAGAAGTCTCCAAAGTTGCTAAGAACATATGGAGAACACTATTCACCATGAAGGGATTTAAAATTGCTTGAAAATAGTCATCAACAATAAATTTACCATTCACCATTTGTCCACCACTAGGAGTTTGAAACCATGAATTAGCAACCAAAATCCAGAATGTGGAAAGATTCGCCCCAAAAGCCACGAGAATAGTCGCTAAATAGTGAATTACAGGGGGAACTCGTTCCCAACCAAACATCATAATTCCTAGAAAAGAAGCCTCTAGCATAAAGGCCATTGACCCTTCAAATCCCAGAATACTACCTAAGAAATCTCCCACGGCTTCCGATAATGGTGCCCAGTTAGTCCCAAACTGAAAACCCATTGGTAAACCTGATGCAACTCCGATTCCAAAGTTTAGTAAATACAGTTTTGACCAGAAACGAGCGTGATGATAATAAGTGGGATTTTTGGTTTTTAACCATAGTCCTTCTACGACAATTAAGTAGATAGACATACCTGTGGTCAGGACAGGCCAAATCATGTGAAAAATTGCTGTAAATGCAAATTGCAACCGTGATAAAGCTAGGGTATTAGATAAAATTTCCATACTCTTTGAAGGAGTTACGCAAAACGATTAAATATATGTTTATCATATACAATAATATTTGTTTATAGAGTATTACTTCCAAAATTTTTAACCTTTGAAAGGTTCGACAATAGGTCGTTTAAGGTTTGACAATAGGTCGTTTGATGTTTTCTCCATCTTTTGGTAATTTACAGCAAATTGTCATCAAACCTGGAACAAGAACCCCACCCCCAACCCGCTGACAGGTTTAGGTTTTTTACATTCTGGTGAGGGCAAGACTTGGGCGACAAGGTGGACAAGGTGACAAGGGAGGAAAACCCTACAGGATGATGTTTTTTGGCAACAATAACACACCGTTAAAAGACTATTGTGCGGATAAAATCTTCCTTGTCTACGTTCCCTCCAAGTCTTCCCAGTCTTGCCTTCACAGACAATATTAAAAACCTACCCTTGTGAGGGAGGGGTTGGGGGGTGGGTTTCTTGCACCCATAACACAGGGAAGTGCTGTAATTTCCTCAACGGCTTTGTTGACCTCTACAAATCAAAAATTTCTACCTTTTAGCCCTAATTCAACTTGATTATACGGTATACCCAATAGATTTAAGTACGGGTTAACGTACTTTTTTGTAGTGTCAAGCCCTTGTCAAAAATATTTACAAAATGTTATATTAGTTTACATAAGAGAACAATAAAGAAAAAACATGACAGTTAAAGGCTTTACCACCAACGAACTAGGTCAACTCAACAGCTTTGCGATTGAACCCAAAGTATATGTAGACCAAACACCAAGGGTAGGTTTCACAGAATACGCAGAAAAGCTGAATGGACGTTTAGCCATGATTGGCTTTGTCTCACTCATAGCTGTAGAAGCGATTACAGGAAATGGCTTGATTGGATGGTTGACAAGCCTGTAAATCAGTTCTTGAATCAACAGACAAAACATTAATTAAAGTAGGAAAATCATGAAAGTAGACCAAACACCAAGAGTAGGTTTCACAGAATACGCAGAAAAGCTGAATGGACGTTTAGCCATGATTGGCTTTGTCTCACTCATAGCTGTAGAAGCGATTACAGGAAATGGCTTGATTGGATGGTTGACAAGCCTGTAAATCAGTTCTTGAATCAACAGATAAAACATCAATTAAATTAGGAAAATATTAAGTAATCTCAAATGGAGTCTTGGTTTTTGAAACTAAGACTTCTTTTGATTTAAAGATTCAGTAATTTATAGCAACCAATCATATTAAAAATCAAGTTTGACAACTTGTCTTTTGACTTAGTGATTTATTTAACTGAAAATTGAGTCTGGTAAAGGTACGACTACTTCAGACTAAATTCGTGTATTTATACAAATAACCATGAAACGGCAATTATTATTAACATCTGCCACAATAGCAGGAATTATTCTGGCTGGAAATTTTGGTGGTGTTACCAAAACTGTAGCTCAAACTACTAATACCCAAGAAGTAACAATTAATTTTCAAGGAAGAGTGGGTAAACAACCTTATCAAGGCTTACAATTTACTTTAGGTGTTCCTGTCAATCTTAATCATGCTGATTCTGTCACTGCACCATCTCCATTAAATCTGACTTCTTTATGGTGGAATTGGCTATTTGGTTATAAATTTGCTCGTTTGGATTGGAAAACCCAAACTCACGATTCTCAGGTAAAGCATGGTGAAAAAAGTGAAAAATCTCAGGGTTTCTCGATTCATTTAGGTAGCACTTGTTGTCAAGCAATTGAGGGAATTCAAAAACCATCAACTTGTAGTAATTTGAATGCCTCAAAAGTCATTTTTACCAAGTTTGATGTTAATAAAAATGTCGTAATTGCTATATTTAACGACAATCTTTTGTAATTGCAGTTCAATTCAGCAAGACTTCAATAAAATTATCCTACCACTCCCATTGACAATAAACGATAATTATTGTATGTTTGTCCTCAACGTCGGTTTTAATGGCAAAAACCATTAAACGCAAGGGGGAAAGTTTGGTGTAAATCCAACGCTGTCCCGCAGCTGTAATGAGATTTATCTCTCTAAGTCAGAATGCCCGCCGAAAGTAAAATCAACTCATATCCATCTGCGTGGTACAGATGAGTAAAATCATGAATATTTCCATCAAAAGTAATCATTTTAGCTTCAGAGATTCTCTACAGATTGTCTATGACTCTGAGACAATCAACAGTCAATTTAATTTTTTACAACCTTTTATTCAAGAAAACGGGAAGCGTATATGACTGACGCTTACTGCTATCTTCAATAGATTTCTGGCAATTTCAAATAGACATAGCAGTTTGCCATTCAATCAAATACACCAATTGATATCAGCCCTTTTTTAACTTGGGAAGGAATGATTTCAAACATTATTTATTTACAGGAGAAGTTGCTGCTGTAAAAACTTTCATGTCTGCATTTTTAACTGATTCTTACACATTTCTAAATCAATGCTCAATCAAAAACATAATCTATTTGTCTGCACAACTTGTGGTGGTAAGTGGGAAGACGGTAAGCGAGTTGGTGAAAGTAAAGGTGAACAACTACTAAAACAGCTTCAACAACTTGCAGCAGACAGTGAATTGCACAATCAATTCTCCATTCAGGGGGTTGAATGTATGAGTGCTTGCAGTCATTCCTGTGTCGTTGCTTTTGCAGCAGCAGGAAAATCAACCTATCTCTTTGGTGATTTACCCGTAGATAATAGTACATTTGCTATACTAAAATGTGCCAGTCTATACTATGCTAAAGCGGATGGTTTGCTACCTTGGTCAGAACGCCCAGAACCATTGAAAAAAGGTATTTTAGCGAAAATACCTGCACTAAAATAAGTGGCAAAGTTAAACGTCAACTATTGTTAATTGTTCACTAGATATCAGTATAAAAAGTATTTTGCTGTTGGTGACTAGTTAAATTGATGCCAAGCCGCTATTGCAATTTTTACCATTTGTGTGATAATGATTATAATTCTCATTCAAGTGCAGTGCGGCTTTTTTCTTTATTGTCGCAGTCTTTTTTACCGTGTAATTGAGTAAATTACCGTGCTAGTTAACGAAAAAGACTGCAACTTTTACCTTGGTCAAATTTTTAGTTATACAGGTGTTTAGGTAAAAAATGTCTACTAATTTAGTTGCGAAACTGGGAATTCAAATTATTGCGTCTAGTGTGACTTTGGGAATGTGGTGTGAGAATTACAAAGTTATAGGAGTAGAAATTCCCCAACATGAAGAACCAGTCACAGAGAAAATTACTCAAAATACACCAGCAGATATTGAAGAAAAAGAAGCTGATATTGAAATAGATGTCATTGAGAAGTTATTAAATGAACCTGTTTTTTCACCCTTTCGTCAGGAAGGAACAGTGAAAGATTCTACCCGGCCAATTTATGTAATTACGGGTGAAGAAATGGAAGCGCAAGGTGCGAGAACTATCAGAGAAGCACTTAAATTTCTGCCTGGTATATTAGGTGATGGTACAGTAGGAACAGAAGTTAATGCTTTAAGTGGTCAATTAATTCGTGGTTCTAATACTGGTCAAGTATTAATATTACTTGATGGTAGACCAATTAATAATGCTGGAAGTGGTGGTTTTGATCTTTCCGAATTTACAACTAATAATATTCAAAGAATTGAAGTATTACCAGGAGGAGGTTCAACTCTGTATGGTTCTGATGCAATTGGGGGAGTAATTAATATTATCACCCGTCGTCCTACAGAGAAAATTACCACAGAAGCAAAAGTCAATTTTGGTGCTTACGGACTCAATCAACAGAGTATTCAAAATAGCGGTAAAAAAGGTGATATTTCTTGGGTTGTAGGTTATAACCGTACCCAAGCTGAAAATAATTATCCTTTTTCTATTCCTGAAGCTAATTTTTCAGGAACTCGAAAAAATAATGATGCACTTTATAATAATTTTAATGTCAAATTAGAAGCAGATTTAGGAAAACGAAATACTCTCAGTTTCTCGACTTTATACTTAAATAAAGAACAAGGAACACCAGGAGGAGTTCCAATTCCTTTCCCTGTAAATGGACAAGGTTTTTTTAATTCACTTACAGATAAAAATCGCAAATACACAGATCAAGTTTTAACTGATTTAACCTGGAATTCAAAATTAGGAAGTGGGGATGATTCTTTATTAACAGCAAGAGTCTATGGTGATCTTTTGAATACTCGTTTTGATCCTAGTGGTTCAAGTCGCTTTGAAACCAACCAAACTTCCTACGGAATTCAAACCACACACAGTTGGAATTTTGCTAAAAATCAAAGTTTAGTTTACGGTTTTGATTATCGGACTGTTAATGTCCGAAATACTTCTTTTAGTTATGCTACTAATGTAGAAAGATTGAACTATGATAATGATATTAATCAAGGGGCATTATTTGGCAAATATGAAGTAGCATTAATTCCTAAGTTGACTATTAATTTAGGGTTACGTCAAGACTTTAGTAGCTTAGTAAATGGTTCTGTTACATCTCCATCTGTAGGAACAAAATTTGCTGTCTCTGATTCAACTACCTTGAGAGCAAATTATATCAAAAATTTCCGAGTTCCTACTATTGCTAATTTATTTAATGTCAATCCTAGCAATATTGGCAACCCAGAACTTAAACCAGAAAGAGGTGATAGTTTTGATATTGGCATTGATCAAAAACTTGGTGATATTGGTTTACTAAGATTAACCTTTTTCAAAAATAGCGTATCTGATACAATTGCCTTTAAGAGACTGACACCACCAGTAAATGGTAATACAGGAACTTGGGAAAATATCGGACTGGTGGAAACTACAGGAATTGAGGCTAGTTTGAATTTGCAACTGGCCAAAAACGTTTATACTTTTGTTAATTACACGGCAAATGATCCACGTATTCTGAAAAGTTCTAATGCGGCGGAAATTGACAAAGAACTGCGCTTTGCTGGTGCGGATAAATTAAATTTGGGAGTTTCTTATGAAAATCCTCAAGGTTTGTATTTGGGTTTATTAATGAATTCCTTAAATGGATATCCTACTAATAATACAAATACAGAATTTTTATCTGGTTATACCACATTTGATTTTAAACTGCGTGTACCTTTAAATGATAAACTGGTGGTTACAGGTAGCCTGGAAAATCTCTTGAATCAGCGTTATCAGTTGTTTCCTGGTTTTCCTGACGGAGGGAGAGGTTTTCAAGTTGGTTTGAGTTCTACGTTTTAATACAAGGAGAGTTTTTTATGGCTGATTTTAATTGTTGGGTAACACCAGTAAATGAAAAAACAATTGAAGCTACGGGAAATGATTGGCAAATTGAATATGAGTTTTTTGATTGTCAAGGTGATGTTCTGGCTTGTTTAGCTTATACTTTATTTCAGGAAAATTGGCATCAAGTTGGTTTAGGACATTTGGAACAAGGTAGTGTTTTAGAGTTGGAGTTTCACGAAGCACCTAAAAAATGCGTTCTCTATGATGGATATTTAACTGTTATTACTAGAGATTGGCATTTTCATTTATGTATTGAGGAAACTTTAGGTGGTCCTAATGCTGAAACTTCTATCGAAGTAAGACAGCAACGTTTGATTAATAAGGGTGCATTTTATAGAAGGATAAATCCCGAAGGAGAACCCAGAAGTTGGGGTATTCAATTTTGGAATGGTGCTGGTGAAAAGGCTATGACGATATTTTTACCTAATCCTTATGTGGAAGATGAAAATTTGCTTCCTGAAGGTAAGGCTGATTTTAAAAAGTTGGATTTTTATCAGGAACTTAGAGATATTTATGTATTAGGTAAAAAGCCCATTCCTTTTACTAAAAATCCTCTCAAATGTGCCTACATTGCAGTTTGTACTTCTGGACGTTGTTATCCTTCTCGAAAATGGCAACCTACTTTTGAGGCTTTAAAGGCTGCTGTTGAGAAGGCAGAATTAGATTTGGAAGTGAGAACAAGTGGTTGTTTACAGGTTTGTAAGTTAGGTCCTGTTGTTTATCATTCTACTGATAGAACTTGGTACAGTCGTGTTAAACCGGAAGTTGCAGAAAGAATTGTACAGGAACATTTGGTTGAGGGGAATAAGGTTGTTGAATATATATATCCTTAGTTGGTGTTTGGGTAGGGTGATTTTTTCACGCAGAGGCGCAAAGAGGAATATGGAAGATGATTTTTGGCAAGTCTAAGATTATTATCTTTTTATGTCAGTTGTTTTTAGTTGCTGTTTTGGTTGTTTCTTGTCAAGGTTCTCAGAATAGTCCGGTTGTTAGTTCAGTTGATAATGGCTGTGTTCAAAAGTATGATTCTAATGTTGATTATTTTCCCAATAAGGTGAAGGTTAATCATGCTATCGGCTTTGCAGTTGAATATTATAAAAACTACAAAGTCGTGACGATTAAAAATCCCTGGAAAGATGCTAAAACAGGTTTTAAATATGTTTTGGTTCAATGCGGTACGCCGCTACCACCAGGGTTTGAGAAATCCCAAGTATTTACTACACCTGTAAATTCTGTGATTTCTCTTTCTACAACTCATTTACCACATTTTTCTAAGTTAAATGTTGTTGATAACTTAATCGGTGTTAGCGATATTAAACAAGTAACTACACCAGATTTTATTGACAGAATCAAGGCTGGTAAGGTGGTATCTGTTGGGAATAATTCTACTGTGAATGTGGAGAAAGTTTTAGAACTTAATCCTGAGTTAGTTACCACTTTTGGGACTGGAAATCAACAAACTGATAGTTTTCCTAAGTTGTTGGAAGCTGGGTTAAAGGTGGCGATAAATGCTGAATATATGGAAGATACTCCATTGGGAAGAAGTGAATGGTTAAAGTTTACTGCTTTATTTTTTAATAAGGAGGAAGAGGCGGAAAAAATATTTGCTAAAATTGCTAAGAAATACGAAGATATTGCTACTAAAGCTAAAGCTGTTAAAAATCGTCCAACTGTGTTTTTAGGCTTCAATTTTAAAGGGACTTGGTATACACCAGGTGGTAATAGTTATGTGGCTAAATATCTAGCCGACGCAGGTGCAAATTACCTCTGGAGTGAGGATAAATCTTCTGGTAGTTTACCTATATCTTTTGAAGCTGTTTTTGAACGGGCTGCTAATGCTGATTATTGGTTGAATCTTAGACAATCTTGGAACAGTTTAAAAGATGTTGTGACTGAAGATAATCGTTATGGTGATTTTCATGCTTTCAAAAAAGGCAATCTCTATAATAATAATGCTCGCCTCAGTGCCAATGGTGGTAATGATTATTGGCAAAGTGGGATTAGTAACCCTGATGTAGTTTTATCTGATTTAATTAAAATATTTCATCCAGAAATATTACCCAATTATAACCTATTTTACTATCAAAAAGTGAATAAATAATGTTAATTAAAAAGCATGAGGTTACTAATAAATTTTTACTATGGAAATTTATTAATAAGAAATATTTGATTTTTTCAATTTTACTAATCTGTTTAATTTTGGCATTTTTGCTGGATTTAGGATTTGGGGCTGTGAATATTCCCATTCATGAGGTTATGAATATCTTGCTGGGACAAGAAGCAGAAAAGACAACATGGACAAATATTATTCTCAAATTTCGTCTACCTAAAGCCTTAACTGCAACGTTAGCCGGTGCAGCTTTAGGGGTAAGTGGCTTGCAAATGCAAACTCTATTTAAAAATCCTTTAGCGGGTCCTTTTGTATTAGGAATTAGTTCCGGTGCAAGTTTAGGAGTAGCGTTGGTTTTACTGACAGCAAGTTTGACTGTACCGACGTTATTAACTGATTTAGGAATGATTGGTGATTTTAGTTTAGTCATAGCGGCAAGTTTTGGTGCAGCTTCAGTATTAGGATTGATGTTAGTTGTTTCTCGTCGTGTACAAGATACAATGACTTTATTAATTTTAGGTTTATTATTTGGATATGCGACTAGTGCAATGGTAAGTATTTTGTTGCAATTTAGTTCACAAGAACGGATTCAAAGTTATATAATGTGGACTTTTGGAAGTTTCACTGCGGTAACTTGGCAACAATTAGCTATTTTAACTCCAGTTATTTGTGTAGGTTTATTAATTGCTGTGCTGCAATCAAAATCTTTAAATGCACTTTTATTAGGTGAATCTTATGCACGCAGTTTAGGGTTAACAGTCCAAAAAACCAGATTTTCTGTGATTAGCAGTGCTTCTATATTAGCGGGAGCGATTACTGCTTTTTGTGGTCCGATAGCATTTTTAGGTGTGGCAATTCCCCATCTTTGTCGTAGTCTTTTTAATACTTCAGATCATCGGATATTAATTCCTAGTGTCATAATCATGGGGGCAATTTTAGCCTTATTTGCTGATTTGGTTTCCCAAATTCTGATAAATCAAATGGTTTTACCTTTAAATGCTATTACTGCTTTGATAGGAACTCCTGTTGTTACTTGGGTAATTCTACAACGTAACTCTAGAAAATCTTTTCCCTCATGAGTAACTCAATTCTGAAAACTCATAATTTGACTATTGGTTATAAGACTTCCCAGAAAACTATTCGGAATGTGGCCGCGAATATTTCTACATCTTTGCAAACAGGAGAATTAGTTTGTCTACTTGGTCCTAATGGTGCGGGTAAGTCTACTTTATTGCGAACTCTGGCAGGAATGCAGCCACCAATTGCTGGGGAAGTTAAACTTTTAGAAGATGATATTTATAAGTTACCACCACAGGAATTAGCAAAACGTTTAAGTTTGGTATTGACTGAAAAAATTGATGTGGGAATGTTATCAGCTTATGCTTTGGTAACTATGGGCAGATATCCTTATACTGACTGGTGGGGAAAGTTATCATCTGAAGATGAAAATATTATTAATTGGGCGATAAAATCTGTGGGGGCGGTAAATTTAGCCCAAAGGAATGTGAGTGAATTAAGTGATGGTGAACGACAGAAAATTATGATTGCTAGGGCTTTAGCGCAGTCGCCTATGGTGATGTTATTGGATGAACCTACAGCTTTTTTAGATTTACCACGCCGGGTGGAAATTATGCAATTGTTACGTCAATTAGCAAGGGATACAAATCAAGCAATTTTGCTTTCTACCCATGATTTAGATTTAGCTTTGCGCCTTGCTGATAAAATTTGGCTGTTAGGAAATAATGGTATTCTCCACGTTGGCGCACCAGAAGATTTGATATTAAGTGGTGCATTTGCTGATACTTTCCGCAGTGAAGGGGTGGAATTTAATATTTTTTCTGGGGAATTTAATCTGCATATACCTGAAAAAGGAACAGTTAATTTAATAGGTGAAGGTGTTGCTGCTATTTGGACAATTCGCGCCTTAGAAAGAGTAGGATTTACAGTTTTACAAGGTGGTAAATCTGCACAAATTACAGTAGAAGTTATTTCTAGTCCTCAAGAGGTTTTTTGGAAAGTCAGGAAATATAAAGCTGTGTCTACACATTATTCTTTATATGAAGTAATTAAATTTTTAAGTTTTTAAATTCGTAATTATACAAAAAATTACCCTATTTCTTTTTAATTTACTTAAGTAGGTTGGCATTGAAAATTGTCGTTATGGCAAGAGGCAAAGGGCAGGAGTGAAGAATCTGTGGGATTTTGATTTTTACAGTTCTAGACTCCGACTGGGAATGAGGATTGAGTTCAAAGCTGCCGATTTACTAAGGTAGCACTGGCTTGGTCAACTGGCATAAGTATGACTTCGTTAATATTAACGTGACTGGCTCTAGTGGCACAGAAAAAGATCACATCAGCTACATCATCAGGAGTTAGGGGGTTAACACCTGCATACACCTTTTTCGCCCGTTCTGTATCACCATGAAACCGGACTTGACTAAATTCTGTTTCTACCATACCAGGATCTACAGATGTCACTCGCACGGGAGTTCCTAAAAGGTCTTGTTTTAAGCCTTCAGAAATGGCTTTAACGGCGGCTTTTGTTCCACAATAGACATTACCCCCAGGATAGGTTTGATGTCCGGCAATAGAACCGATATTGATAACATGACCATGATTCCGTTCTACCATTCCGGGGACAACATAACGGGTGAGGTAAAGCAACCCTTTGATGTTAGTATCAATCATTTCTTCCCAGTCTTGAAAGTCGCCTTCCTGTAATTTACTTAAACCGCGACTTAAACCAGCATTGTTAATGAGAATATCAATATTTTTCCAAGATGAGGGTAAGTTAGCAATAGCAGATTCTACCGCCAAGCGATCGCACACATCAAGTTGTAATAAATGGATTTTCTCTGATGGAATATCCAACGAATTAGCTAATTGCTGTAACCGTTCCCACCGTCGTGCAGCTAAAATCAGTTTTGCACCAGCATGAGCAAAAATCTTGGCACAAGCAGCACCAATACCGCTACTTGCACCAGTAATGAAAACAATTTGGTTTTGCATAGAAAAGTCCAGTAGGGGCGCAGGGCCTGCGCCCAAAAGTTAAATGCACCCAACAGTTAAAATAGTTATTACCCAGTCCCCAATCCCCTACTTCTTGACTACCTGCAACCGTTGAGTAATAATAGTCATATCTTCACCTCGGCGAATTACAGCGGAAATCCATTGAGGTCCGGGAGTAGAGGGTGCGCGTCCTATTTTGAAGAGTCCACCAGAATTGAGAAATTCTAAATTTGCAATTGTGGGGTTGAGGAGTTTACTGCTTTGAATGGGTTCTTCTATGGCTGTTCCCAAGAGAAAATCTTCACCTAATGGTTCTTGGACAATGGCATCAAAACTATATTTTTCCCCAACTTTTACCTGTTGTGGTAATTTAATTTCTACTTGGGGTGGTTTACTGCCAGCGGTTAGTTGAGTCCGTTCTGATAAAATATCTTGATGAACGATTTTTGCACCTGCGACTTTTTGCCGCGATTTAATTGTAGATTGCAGAGTTAAATTATTATTACCTGATGCTGGTAAACCGCTAATTGTGGTGACAGTATCCGCAATAATTGTATTGCCTTCCGATTTCCAAGATTCTAGCTTGGTTGTGTAACGTAATTTGGGATATCGTTTCCAAAGTCCTGTTAAGGCTTGTTCCATTGCTTTGCGATTCAAACCGTCACCATGAGTAAATGTAGGGCTATAAAATTCCATGACACCGTTCACATTACCTTGATTAGCAGCATTATTAATTTGTGTTAATAGGTTAGTGAGTGTAGCAGGGGCATTTCCGGGTTGACCAGCTTGTGCCAATTGCCAGGTGCTGGATAAACCAATTGCTAGTACACTGGAAATTAGGGAAATACTCGTGATCAATGTTTTGTTACGTTTCATTAATAAGGAGATAATTTTAGTCATAGGGAAGATTTTAGTGATTTGATGATACAAGATCAGGAATTTGTTTTATCTTAATGAAACTGGGAGATAAATGGTATAGTCGGGAATGGTAAATCCATCAATTAGATTACTCATAGCAGCTAGTGGGACAGGTGGACACTTGTTTCCGGCGATCGCATTGGCTGAAAAACTGCCAGAATACAATATTGAATGGCTGGGTGTGCCAAATCGCCTAGAAACTCAGTTAGTTCCCAAGATATATCCTTTAAATACGGTTGCTGTTGAAGGGTTTCAGCAAGGTTTGAGTCTTGGTTCTGTCCGCACCTTGTGGAAATTAATCAGTTCGATTCTTAAAGTTAGACGGATTTTGCAACAAGGAAAGTTCCAAGGAGTTTTCACCACAGGGGGTTATATTGCCGGTCCTGCGGTGATTGCAGCGCGTTCTTTGGGTTTACCTGTGGTTTTTCATGAATCTAATGCAATACCTGGCAAAGTTACCCGCTTTTTTGGGCCTTGGTGTAAGGCAGTGGCAATAGGATTTGATGTAACTACTCAATATTTACCTGGGACAAAAACTGTCTATGTGGGTACTCCTGTTCGTTCTCAGTTTTTAGATGAGTCTGTTAATAACACTTTAGATTTACCTATTCCTGATGGTGTGCCTCTAATTGTGGTGTTTGGTGGTAGTCAGGGGGCTGTAGCTGTCAATAAATTAGTCCGACAGTCTGCGGACGCTTTGTTTCAATCCGGTGCTTATATTGTGCATTTAACGGGTGATAATGATCCTGATATTAATAGTCTTCAACATCCTCAATATATTGCTTTGGCTTTTTATGATCATATGGCGGCTTTGTTGCGAAGAGCTAATTTAGCTATTAGTCGTTCTGGTGCAGGTAGCTTGACAGAATTGGCAGTTTGTGGTACTCCAGCAATTTTGATTCCCTATCCCTTTGCGGCAGAAGATCATCAATCTTATAATGCGGCAGTATTTACTCAAGCTGGTGCGGCTTTGTCCTTTAAACAGTCGGATTTAACTCCAGAAATATTTACAACTCAGGTATTGAATTTGTTGCAGTCTCCGACGGAATTAGGGAAAATGGGAGAGAAGGCCAAAGCGATCGCTGTTCCTGATAGTGCAGATAAATTGGCGACTTTGGTGAGAGAGGCGATCGGCAATTAATTCCCATTAACTCAAAATAGTCATTCCTAAATTGTGAGCATTTGGTGATATGGCGCGGTAGGATAGATAATATCTCTCAGATTTGCAACAATCGTTTACAAGTATTACAAAAACACAGCATATTTTAAACGAATGAGGTACAGGATTTAAATTCAAAGCCAGACAGAAAGCCAGTTTTACTCCTGACTCCTGACTGGGCGCAGACCCTGCGCCCCTACCTCCTGAATTCTGCTGTAAGTAACACTCTAAAAGATTTACCAGCCGCCACTACGGTGGACTAATGACTATATTTACATTGAACTAGGAAAATTGCGAACTTTTGTAGCGATATACTAAACACGGTTAGGACATGGACTTTTACGAAATTACGAAAAACCTAAATTTGTAGGGGTAAAGCAAGAGCTTCATTGGTGTCAACTTAACGTAAAACCCATAGCCCGCCTGGGAATGAATTCCCAGTCTAAGGGACTTCCAAATAAAAAAATACTCAACCACCTAACGCAAAAATCTCTCAAACCCTTATTCCTCTGTGTCCTCTGCGCCTCTGTGGTTCGTTAATCAGGATAATTTATTTCTTGGAAGTCCCTAATAGCATTAACGTAAAACCCATAGCCCGCCTGGGAATGAATTCCCAGTCTAAGTAGGTGAGCGTTGAAAATTGTCGTTATGGCAAGGCAAAAGGCAAGAGGCAAGAGGCAAGAGTGAAGAGGGTTTGGGCGATTTTACATTTCTTTACACAGTTTGGTTTTATTGTGTTCACCTACTTAATAGCAGAAGTTGTCTTTTGATGACTAAATAACCCAGAAATTTTTGAGTAAACTTTAGTTTACTTTCGCTATTAGCCCGGAAATTCATTTCTGGGTGGGTGTGGAAGCCAACAAATAAGCCATCTGTAGCCTAAGTTGACACCAATGAGCACTGCTAAATCCCTACCCACAAAATCAAATGAATAAGCCGTGTTGAGTATAGTTTGACTTTTATTATGAGAGAAGAGGACAAAGGGCATTTTCTAACAATGATAAAAGCCTGTTGTCATCAGTTTCTGATATTCCCAATGTGACTAATTTGCTGAAATGGAAAATAATCACAACAGTTTGACAAAGCTAAATAAGGAGAATCGGGGTTTGGGAATGGAACGGTGGAAACAAGACTTCAAAAATGACCTGATTGCTGGTTTGCTGGTGGTAATTCCCCTGGCAACCACAATCTGGTTAACAATTACCATAGCTACCTGGGTAATTAACTTTCTCACCCAAGTTCCTAAACAACTTAATCCCTTTGATGGCTTAAATCCGATATTAGTGAATATACTTAATTTGCTAGTAGGATTAGCCGTGCCATTATTAAGTATTCTGGCTATCGGTTTAATGGCTAGGAATATTGCTGGGCGATGGTTATTAGATTTCGGTGAACGGTTATTACAAGCGATTCCTCTGGCAGGACAGGTATATAAAACTCTTAAGCAACTCTTAGAAACTCTCCTAAAAGATTCTAATGGTAAATTTCGACGGGTAGTTTTAGTAGAATACCCTCGTCCGGGCATTTGGGCGATCGCATTTGTCACCGGCGCAATTAGCAATGAAATCCAAAGTCAAATATCCCGTCCCGTCATCAGTCTATTTATTCCCACTACCCCTAATCCGACCACAGGATGGTATGCAGTAGTACCAGAAGAGGATGTAATTAATCTCTCTATATCCGTAGAGGATGCTTTTAAGATAGTTGTGTCAGGTGGTATAGTCGCCCCTAATATTCCATCACCAGAGCTTTCTGCACTGTCAGCAGGATCATCTTTAGAAATACAACAGCGGGAAATTCCCGAAATAGAAACTAAACTCGATACCAACCTAGCAAAGTGAACAAAAAATAGATAAGCTAATTGTTCATCTGTGCTAGAACTCATATATTTTTCATCATCCCAACTGTATGCAACGTCGTAAACCCCAACAAATAGCCCGCGAATTGGCTCTGTTAAGCCTTAGCCAATTACCAATTAACCCCAAGAAACTGGAAACCCTATCAGACGAGCAATTAGTCTCTAAGTTAGTTTTAGGGGCAGTCCGTACCCTGACATTAGAGGTACAGGACACATTGAACAATGCCGCGGGCGAACTACAACGGAGTAATGATCGCCTATTAACTAGCGAAACTAGAGCCGCTGACTTAAATACGGCTAGAACTATGTTGAAAGAGGCAATTTCCTATACCCAAATAGCTATCAATCAATTAGGTACATCCGTTGATTTTCCTGAATTAATTCAGTTAGCTAATCAAGATAAGGAAGTTCGTAATTACGCTAAAGCTATTATTATTACCGTTAGTGAAAATCATCAGGCTATCGAAGAATATATTTCTCATGCTTTAGTAGATTGGCAAGTTACCCGTCTAGCCCAAATTGATAGAGATATCCTGCAAATAGCCACCGCAGAAATAAAGTTTATGAAAGTTCCCAATAGTATTGCCATTAACGAAGCTGTAGAATTAGCTAAACGCTACAGTGGAGAAGACGGACACCGTTTTATTAATGGTGTTCTCCGTCGAGTTAGCGAACAAAAACAACCTGTTTGAATTAGTCATTAGTCATTAGTCAGTTGTCAGTTGCAAAACTATTATTCATTACCCATTACCCATTACCCATTACCCATTACCCATTACCCATTACCCATTACCCATTACCCATTCCCTAAACTACAATGGCTTTTAATTGGTTTCGTCGTCCGAATAATGAATCTGCTGATACTCCTGAAACTCAAAATCAGGAGGAAACACCCGCAGTAGAAGCAACTGAAACAGAAACAACCGGACTAGATACGGCGGATTTGTTGGCTTTTGCTAAAGCTGCTTATAAAAATATTCAAGAAAAACAACAAATAGAACCAGAATCACCTGTAGCTGTTGAAGAAAATACTATTACTGAAGAAATAGTAGAAACTGAAGCAGAAGAAGAAACTGCACCGATAGAAATCGCCACCAATATAGCAGAAATTACTGAGGATGTTGTCAGTGAATTAGAAACAGCTAATTTATCTTTTTTAGAACGGGCTGCGGCTGAAAGAGAAGCTAAACAGGAGAAATTAATTGCTAGTGCGATAGAAACAGAGATTCCAGAAACACCGACAACCCCAATAGCAGCAGAAGTCGAGATTCCAGAACTGGTGTTTGATGATGGGTTTAAGTGGTCAGCCAAGGTTTTAGCCGCCCAAGGGAGAAAAGCTGAAGATATTTCTCTAGAAGAAATTACTTGGTTGAAAAAACTGCGCCAAGGTTTAGATAAAACCCGACGGAATATTCTCAACCAACTCAAAGCAATTGTTGGTCAAGGACCTCTTAATCAAGCGGCTGTAAATGAAATTGAATCATTACTTCTACAGGCAGATGTGGGTGTAGAGGCAACGGATTATATTATTGCTGCGCTCCAGAAAAAAATCCTGGCGGAAGTTACTCCACCGGAACAAGCGATCGCTTATCTGAAAGAAATTCTCAGAGGTATGCTAGATGCACCCCTGCAAAACCAAGATAAACCCAGCTTTGCACCGGAAAAAGACCAACTTACCATTTGGTTAATTACCGGAGTCAATGGCGCGGGAAAAACTACCACCATCGGTAAAATTTCTCATCTAGCCCAAAAATCTGGTTATAAATGCCTGATTGGGGCGGCAGATACATTCCGGGCGGCGGCTGTGGAACAAGTCAAAGTTTGGGGAAATAGAAGCGGTGTAGAAGTTATCGCCAATCCTGGGAAAAACACAGATCCAGCAGCAGTGGTATTTGATGCGATCGCCGCCGCCCAATCAAGAGAAACCGAACTACTATTAATAGATACCGCTGGGAGACTGCAAAACAAGAAAAACCTCATGGACGAACTCAGCAAAATCCGCAAAATCATAGATAAAAAAGCCCCTAATGCCCGCGTTGAATCCCTGTTAGTTCTCGATTCCACCTTGGGACAAAATGGACTGCGACAAGCTGAAGTATTTTCCCAAGCAGCCCAACTCAGTGGCGTTGTTTTAACCAAATTAGACGGAACAGGTAAAGGGGGTGTAGCGATCGCTGTCGTCCAGCAATTAGGCTTACCTATCCGTTTTATAGGCGCTGGTGAAGGAATTGAAGATTTGCGTCCATTTTCTAGTTACGAATTTGTAGAAGCATTACTAAGCGGTTGATAACGCCATCAAAAAAGCGATTATAAGTCGCGGATACACAGACAAAACCCACTTTCGTGGGTTAAGAAGCCTTAATTTTTCATTAGTCCAGGTATCCCTTACGGGATCACAAGTTAGGTTTATTCAGCAAGCCCTAATTACTTACTTAATATACTAAACACGGGTGAGATTTAAACTTTTGCCAAATGACAAAGAACCCAGATGTGTAGGGGTAAAGCAAAAGCTGATATGTGTCAACTTAAGCTCAAATCCCTACCACATCTCGTTCCTAGTCTCTGACTAGGAATGCAGTTGATGAGGCTCTGCCTCTAATATTATTGAAGGCAGAGCCTTCTAGAATTCATTCCCAGTCAGAGACTGGGAATGAGATGACTTGAGTTCTTTGCGTGATAGAGGTTTTACGTTAAGTTGACACCAATGAAGCTCTTGCTTTACCCCTTGTATCGTAATAAGGAGAGAAAAGAGTAAAATCTTAACTCAAGCAATCAAGCCGTTTTGAGTATAACAAAAACCCCAGAAGTAAAACTTCTGAGGTATAAAGAGTTTTAGGAACGATTGAGAACAATAGCAATGTTGTGATCAGTTGGAGTAGGCAATCTTTAAACTGATCACAAAATAGCCTTGTCAGCATCTCAAACTAAGAACCTAAAAGCCCACAGGTCAACTACTTAAATACTCTAGCAGAGGTCTTTTTATCTCAGTAGCCAAGTTGGCATTTTTTAAACTCTCAACTAGTAGTTCGTCAAATTTATTTTGACGGGTAATAATCGGAAAAACTTCTGTTCTTCCCTCCCCTACCTCCCCTACCCCCCTACCTCCCCTACCCCCCTACCTCCCCCCCTACCTCCCCTACCTCCCCTACCCCCCTACCTCCCCTACCTCCCCTACCCCCTCTCCCGTCATTTTCGGGTTGACAGACTACTAGATATCTAGCTGGCGAGGGATATTAACCAATTCGTAAAGCTTATTTTCAAACTTTTGGGTACAAGCTGACCAATCAAATTCTAGAATCGAGGGACGTGCTTGTGCAGTCAATTGATTTTTAAGATCAGGATCTTCGAGTATGGTAATTACCTTTTGGGCAAAGTCTTCAGGGCTATTAGGTGCAGCTAAAAAACCATTTACTCCAGAAATAACCTGTTCAGCGGTTGAAGGGGCAACAACAGCCACTACGGGAGTTCCAGAAGCTAAGGCTTCGTTGGTTGTGGTACAGAAATTTTCGGTGACAGAAGGGTTGACAAATATATCTGCTTTTGCAAACCAACCTAAAAGTTCTTTCCCATGAGATTCACCCCAAATTGTGACACCATTGGGGAATTTTTCGGCACGACGGCGAATTTCTGCATCTAGGGGACCGCTACCGACAATTACTAAATGGACATCGGGAATTTTGGCAGCAATGAGGGGATAAATATCTAAAAGTTGATTGACATTTTTTTCTGGGGTAATGCGTCCCACAAATAAAATAGTTGGACGTTTATCATCAGGAATTGGATCATAACAAATATTGCGAGGGTGAAATTTTTCGCAATCAATTCCTTGATAGGGTAAATATTCGCTACGTTGCGCTTTTAGTTTTTGGTATTTAGTTAATTGTTCGCGGGAAGAGAATAAACTTAAATCATAAGTTTCACTAAATTGTTTAACTAAAAGTGGGAGGAGAGGACGAACTAGGTTAAAGAATGTATTTCCAAAATAATATTGGATATAGGCAATGATATCTGTATGGAAAATTGAAATAATGGGTGTTTTGGTTTTTTTGGCATATTGTACTCCCACGGAACGCCCATAACCTTGTAGGAAGCCAGAATATAAACCTCTCATTTGTGGGGCTTCTTCAACAACAATAATATCGGGTTGAAAGTGATTAAGTAGTTTTGTATCACTCCAATGACGATGGTTTAATGGTTGGGGTAAAGATTTATAAAATATCAGTGGTTCTGTCGGAAATGAATAGGAGGAAAAATTAATAAATGTTTCTAGTTCTTCTATTCCCGACATGGGACGATTTCCCACTTGGTTAGGATATTTATTATTGATTTCTGGGTGAACTAGAAAAACTTCATGCCCTTGTTTTAATAGCCAGTGAACTCGTTGATGAACGGCGACAGAAACTCCGGTTAAAAATGGGGCATATAATCCTGTAAATAAGGCGATACGAAGGGGTTTATTTTTCATGACTTTGAGGAAATATTTTTTGCAAAAATAGATTACTGATGCGCTGGTTTATAATAATTGTTGAATTGGGAATTTTAGATATTGAAGTGAAATAAAAAATCTAAAATTTCCCTATTCTCTTAAATAAATATGTTGGGTTTTCTCAACCCAACCTAAGTAGGTGAGCGTTGAAAATTGTCGTTATGGCAAGGCAAAAGGCAAGAGGCAAAAGGCAAGAGTGAAGAGGGTTTGGGCGATTTTACATTTCTTTACACAGTTTGGTTTTATTGTGTTCACCTACTTACATTTAGTTAGCCGAGCAATATTATTTAAAGAGATGCTTTGGGATCAATTGGTTGATCTAGCCATTGGTAAGGACGATATTCAATTAACCGAATATTTTCACGCCCTTTAATGCGATAAGTAAGTCCACGCCAAGTAATTGTTGATACCCACAAAGAAGATAATATTGTTAACCCGTAAACCCATTGTGTTAGGGGAATAACTATCAACATTTTTAGGATGATTAAAGGCGACAATTTGGGTATTTTTTCACCTTGATTGTGCAGCACTTTATGTATGCCAAATTCCATCAATAGCATTAGCAGGACTAAGCCCATGGTATAGGAAATATAGGCGGAAAATAGCAAGGCGGCTGCGTCCCATTGAGCCTCAATCAATAGCTGAAAAATAACAATGATGACTGCATTGGGGACGATGATACTAGAATATGCTTCACTGATTATGGCTAACCACCGGGGATGATAAAGTTTAGAACCAATTATTAACCTTTTTAATGATTCTAGTAAGTTACGTAGACTACTTTCCTCCCGATTTAGCATCAATAAAGAAGGAATAAATTTGATTTGTAACTTTTCTTGCTTGATAAGTTTATGGAGAAGCATATCATCTGTTAATACTTCTCCCCACTTATCTAAAAGGTTGATGCGGTTTAATACTTCTGTTTTGATTGCTAATGTTCCACCCCAGGGAATTTGAAAGAGAAACATTTGCACTACGGTGGAAACGTTACCAGAGTAGCGAACTAATGAACCCCAATAATTACCTGTGGGAAGATACCAACGATTTCCTGTGGTGAGTCCAACTTGATCATCAATAAGGGGGGTAACTAATTCTCGTAACCAATTAGGATGAGCTACAGTATCAGCATCTATAAAAGCTATAATTGGATAGGCATTATCCAAATCAGAAACAGCTTGAACTAAGGAACTGCATTTAAGGCTACAATTATGACGAACTGCTCTTAATATGCTAATTTCAACGTTGGTTGCACCTAGTTGATTGATTGTTTCGGTGGCAATTTTCAAAGCTGGATCTTCTTTACTATCAATGATCAGCTTTAAATCGTATTCTGGGTAGTTTTGTTGTAAGAGCGATCGCAAACAATTAGGTAAAAAAGGATCAGCACCCCGTAAACAGAGGATTACTGCCGTTTTTGGTAATTGTTCATCTGGTAATGACTTGGGTTTGTGTGAACGTAAATACCATAAAAATACTAACGTTAAACAAGTTTGAATTACCAGCCAGCCGAACAAAGACTTAGATAGAAATATCATAAAATCTGGCATTATTTCTATAGTCTTAGAAGGGAGTCAGTAGGGGCGGGGTTTCCCCGCCCAATAGTCAGAAGTGAGGAATTATGTCTAATTCCCAATTAGGGATCAAGAGAATACTTAAGAAAGATGTTAATGGTAGTATTCTTGTCAACTTTGAAGCTGGAATTATTGAACGTAGGTGAGCCAGTGCTGATAGAAACAGTAGGATTTTTAGAAATGCCAAAGCCCTCTTGAGGGATTCCGAAAAAATCTTTATTGAGTTTGCGATCGCCATTTTGATCATCAACTACAGCTACAGCATAAGTTCCCGGTTTTAATCCAGAGAATACCCGCTTTATAGAACTACCTGTAATTTTAGTACAACCACTTTTAACTTCACTTTTAGCATTATCGGGAAATCCTTTTTCAGAGTTATAAACTCTCATACAAATTTCCCCAGTTTTGTTAGTAATACCATTAACAACCACAGTTAAAGATCCTGTTGATTCAGCATAGGCTATGTCTGTGAAGTTAACAGTTAGTAAAGTAGCAAGCAAGAAATTACTAACTTGGAATATTTTCAACATAGATCAATATTTCACCCGTAATAAGTTTAGAGGAATTTAATAGTAGTTTTTTACTACTAAAAGTGATTTGTTGTCCAATAAATTGCTAAGTAATGGGACAGAATTAATTACACAACTGATTTTTCTGTTCCCTGTTCCCTGCGATGCACTGAGCTTGTCGAAGTGTTCCCTGTTCCCTCTCTCAACGAGTGAATTTAATTTTGTCCGACTAAGTAGGTGAACACAATAAAACCAAACTGTGTAAAGAAATGTAAAATCGCCCAAACCCTCTTCACTCTTGCCTCTTGCCTCTTGCCTTTTGCCTTGCCATAACGACAATTTTCAACACCAACCTACTTACTTAATATTGCTATAGTTCAGGTTTGATAACTAAACTTACGCAGAAACAACATTTTGGCAGCCATTAAGAAATCTTTCACCAATAACCATTCTGTACCTGATAGCTTTTTAGCGATGCTGATATGGCACAAAATTTGCTCATACCAATTAAGTTGACTATGATGAATAGAAACCCAATATTCCTGTAAAATTCGCCAATGAGGTAACAAAATTTTTCCCTTATTCGTTGAATCAAACCAGACTGCATAATCATAAAAATTAGGCAACATATTCAATGAATACTGGGGATTATTTTGATTAAATGACAAATAATCAGGAAAGAACATACTCAGGGATTGTTGAGGATGGATTCTCGCAAAGAATAGATATTCGGGAATTTCATAAAATTTTCCCAGCATCCCCAGCCTTAATAATAAAATTCCATCTGCATTCCCATAACCACCCATAGGAGGTATTTGTCTTAATGAACTACTGCGAATAACTCCATAAATTTGATAACACAAATGTTTAGTTAGTAATTCATGAAATCTTTGATGAGCTTTTAGAGAATTAGTATTGAGTTTAATGTCATAATTTTGGATAAATTCTCCCTGCTCATCAATAAAATATGTGTGGGAGTGACATAAAATGTATGTTGGATCTTTTTCCAATACATCCATACATTTCTCAATAAAATCGGGGGCGTGCAAATCATCATAAGCAGCCCATTTAAAATACTCACCGTGAGATAATTCAAAAACACGATTGAAGTTACAAGCACAACCAATATTAGTTTCATTACGATAGTAACGAATCCGTTGATCTTGGGCTGCATAAGTCCTACAAATAGCCTCAGTATTATCTGTAGATGCGTTATCCGAGATAATTAACTCAAAATCAGAAAATGTCTGTGCTAATAGCGAATCTAGGCATTTTTCAAGAAATTTCTCCCCATTATATACAGGTAATCCAATACTTAACTTTGCTTGAGAGTTATTCATGCACAAATTCCTAAAATCTAGGTATTATTTCATTAATTTTTGAAGGTCAGTTTTTTGCAACCATTCATGAGTGCGGCGCATTCCTTCCGCTAAATCAACCTTAGCTTGGTAATTCAAAACACTTTCTGCTTTAGCAATAGAATAGGCATAGGGACGACTCATAAAATCAACTGATTCTGGCAGAATATCTGCCTTTTTCCGAAATAGTTTTTGCCCCTGAAGACGCACTTTTAGAAATAATTTCATTTCCTCTTTAGGTAAAGACATTGGCGCTGGTAAATTTTCCAATGATGCTAAATGAATAAAATACTCCTTCCAAGAAGTTTCTTTACCATCGGTAATATTAAAAACCTCTCCATAAACCGATTTTTCTATGGCTAAAAAGATAGCATCAATTAAGTTATCCACATATAGATGATTCATCACACCTTTGCCTTCATTAGCATAGGCAAATAATTTTTGTCTCATCATCTGAATTGGGCGGACAATCCAAGGCAGACTTCCTGGCCCATAAACATCACCAGCCCGAATCACAATTACTCCAAATTCTGGAGCATTATTGAGTTTTAAAACTTCGATTTCCGCCTCAATTTTTGTTTGACAATAAGCATTATTTTCCCCAGATAGCACACCTGATTCTGTGACTTTATCTGAGTAATCAAATCCATATACTAAGGCAGTTGAAAGATGAACAAATGTCTTCACACCAGCTTGTTTAGCAGCCTTAGCAATGTTTACAGTACCGCTGACATTTATTTCTCGAAAATGCTTAATATCCCCGGCTTCTTCGGCAAATTGAGCGTTATGTAAAACTATATCTACTCCCTGACAAGCTTTCGAGCAAATTGCTGGGTCAGTGATATTACCAACAAAAATTTCTACACCTAATTTTTGGGCTGTTTGATCTTTAACTGGAGAACTTTGAATACCTTTAACTTTCATGCCTTGCGCTACAGCTAATTCGGCTGCACGTAAGCCAATAAATTCATCAATTCCAGTAATTAGCAGAGTTTTATTTTGTAAGTTCATGGGGATGTAGATAAGTGTTCGGTAATGAAAAAGTTATACAATCTAAGTTGAAAAATTGCGATTAAATGCAACTACGAAGTATTGTATTTGCAAAAGCATTTTACCGTTGTGAATAACATTAAACTTCTATCTTTAGTTGGTGTTAATTTGCTAAATATTTAGCAGAAGTTGATTAATTTGAGATGCAACAAATTCCTAGAAACTATCAGCCGGATCAGCAGAACGAAGTTTATTAATAGCTAAAGCTCCAGAGGTAATGCAAATTAAGACTGTAGAGACTAGAACAAGTAAGGCATTATTACTTGTCATCATGATGGGTAATTTAGTTGCCCTCATAGCAAAATCATATAAACCAATAGAAACAATAAAACCAGGAATGTAACCTAATAATGCCAAGATTATTGCTTGTTGAAAAACCACATTCAATAAATATCCATTAGCATAACCAATAGCTTTTAAAGTTGCATAGGCAATAAATTGAGTAGCAATATTGCTATACAAAATTTGATAAACAATTACCACACCCACAACAGAAGCCATGATGAGCATCAGATTAAGAATAAAACCAATGGGGGTTCTAACCGACCAATATTGTCTTTCAAAAGCGACAAATTCTTGGCGAGTAAATATTTGAACGTCCTTTGGTAAATTGGCTTTTAAATTTGCTAGAACCCGTTTTATATCCGCACCATCTTTGAGTTTAATCACTCCCATATCTATTTTTTCAACTGGACGGCTATTAGGGTTGATTCTTAGAAAAGTTGAATCACTCACAATTAAATTACCATCAACACCAAAGGACGGTCCTAAACTAAATAAACCACCTACTCTCACTCGATAACCTTTGACAGCATCAAAGGGAAAAATTTCAATTGCTTGTTCAATATTTCCTTGATTAAATAATTCTGCTATTGGTCCAAATTCTGGACGGGCATCTCTATCAAAGAGCATAACATCAGGAATTTTGAGTTTATCCAAATTTTGTTGGACTTCTGGAATATCTAGTACGGATTTTCCAGGGTCAAAACCAATGACATAAATTGAATATTTCTCACCACTGACAGGATTTTTTAATTTTGCAAATTGCAAATAAATTGAACTAACGGAATCCACGCCATCAAAACCTAAAGTTTGGTATAATCGAGTCCGAGAAAAACTTTGAATTGCTGTCAAAGATTTATATTGAGAACTAACTAAAAATAAATCACCGTGCAATCGTTGATGTAGTGCTGTGGCGCTAGAATATAGTGCATCTTGGAAACCAAGCTGGATGAACATTAACAGGACAATGAAGCCAATTCCGGCTACAGCTATTACAAAACGAAGTTTCTGTTGGGCAAGCTGTAGCCACCCTAAAGGAATTTTGATATTCATATTATTTGTTAGTTGTTAGTTGTTAGTTGTTATTTGTCAGTTGTTAGTTGTCAGTTGTCAGTTGTCAGTTGTCAGTTGTCAGTTGTCAGTTTTAGAAAATAACTAATAACCAATAACTAATAACCAATAACCAATGACCAATGACCAATGACCAATGACCAATGACCAATGACTAATGACTAATAACCAATGACTAAATCTGGATAGCAACATCAACTTGTAAGTTAGTTAAGCGAGATATTTTTTGACTATCGGTGGAATCATCAATAGATATTTTGACTTCAATTACTCTCCGGTCTGCGTCAGAATTGGGATTAATACTAAAGATGCCTTGTTTATCAACTTGCCAACCAACTTCTCTAACAGTTCCTTGTAATTTGCCAGGAAATGTAGTGCTGGTAATGATAGCTTTTTGTCCAACTCGAACATTTTGAATATCGGTTTGATATACTTCTGCTAGAACCTGCATTTTTGACGTATTACCAATTTCTGCAAAACCAGAAGTACCAATTACTTCGCCATTTTTGGTGTGAATTCTTAAAATTGTGCCGTCTATAGTAGAAGTAATATAAGTTAAATCATGGTCAGCTTTTGCTTGTTTAATTGCAGTTTCTGCACTTTTAACTTCAGTTTTTGCTAACTCTACATCTACAGTCCTGACTTCCTTAAGACTATTAAGTTTGAATTTTCCTTCTTTAAGTTGATCTTGTAATGTGTCTTGTGTGCGTTTGAGAGTAGCTTCGGCTTCTTTTAACTGCTGTTGTGTGGTTTTGAGAACTAACTTTTTAGTATCAGCAACAGAAGCAGAAACAGCACCAGCTTTTGATAATTGTTGATATCTGTCGCTCTCTTTTTGTGCATTTTCGACTTCAGCCTGAATGCGGTTGATTGTTGCTGTTTGAGCCGCAGCGTCTCCTTTTAATTGGGAATTTAATCTAGTAATTGCGGTTTTTTGAGCATTGATATCTCCAGTTTTTGCTCCAGCTTGTACCTGTGCAAGTTTAGTTCTGGCAATTAATAATTTATCAAATGTTTGTTGGATAGCTGCTTGAGAACGAGCATAGTTTTCTAGATAGGCTAATACTTGTCCTTTTTTAACATTATCTCCTTCCTTTACCAATAATTTTTCTACGCGAACACCATTGACAGAATTAGGAGCAGATAAATAAGTAATTTTATCTTGTGGTTGTAATCTTCCTAAAGCAGTTACGGCAACTTTAACAGGAGTGGATTGAGATTTAATAACGGAACTAACAGCAGGAGTTTGAGTTTGAGAATTGGTCTTTAATTGATGGAAAATGTATAAAGATACTAAACCTGTAGAGAAAGTTAGAGAAGTTGCTAGAATTATTCTCCATTTTAATGAAGTCAGGTTGAATAGTTGGCGTTCTTTATTTACTGCCATATTTTTATTCCAATGGTATTATTTCGGAAAAATACTTGTCACTCAATTTTGGATTGACTCCAACCTAAAGTGTAGAAGCTCGAAAATTTTAGATTTGGGATTGACGATTGGGGACTTGTACCAAGTTTTTTAATCTAAAATCTAAAATTCCCGGTCATGTTTATAGACTTATTCTCTGTTGCTTTTAGATCAGAGATATGTCTAATTATTTATGTATGAATTGTTATCAGCATTTTAGCTGTTATAAATACCCAAATTAGCGGTTTTTTACTTACAATTATCTATGGCTAATGCCACGCTATGCTATCAATTTTATGTTGAGTTGCCATTTGATTAAGTAGCCTAAAATACGATAGCTTTAAGGAGAAATAAAAATCTGCACTGCCCAAGTTGTGATGATGCTAATAACTTAGGTAAATCAATAAACTTACCTGTGATTATCCCAAATAACTTGGATATTGTCAACTAAATTTAGTCGTTTTTATCAAGAAAATCCTTGACTAGATACTATATTTAATTACTCATAAATTAATTTAAAAATCTGTACTTTTTTTAGCAAATTATCGTAAATAGATGCTAATTGTCCATATTTCATCACAATTGATATGTTTACAGGTTAATGTTCAACATCCCATAAATTAATGTTTGGTTTATAAATAACCAATTATCTATAAAAGGTAAGTTATCTTATAAATTCATCAAAAACAAAGACTTGATTATGATAGTTTGCTCAAAAAAGACCCAATTATGTTCAAATGTTGGCTGTGTGATTTATTTATAAGTTACTTATAAGACAATTTAACTACAACTCTTGAATTATCAAGCTAAGATTGATATTAAACCCGTAATTACTCAGGATATGTTATGGATAAATATAGTTCTGAATTATACTTGGCTAATTATGTTTTATTGACCATGAGGTAATTTGACAAATATTTTCTCCCAAAAATTAGCAAAAATGAACTATTCCGTTTTCATAAATTGTGCTAGTCTTTTTATTAATTCAACATTTATAGATGAAAGATAAATTGTTGATTTGATTTCCATTAACGGAAGAAATACTAAAATCCATGCAGTTTTTTACAGTAGGATTGCCTAAAGAAACAAAACCTATCCCTGAATAAACCGGGGTTTTGGATCTCACTAAGTTAGCAACTGCTAGATGATTGAAAACCTGTTTAAGTATTTTTTCACTATTCACAAAATTCTCCACAGAGTGTTTATTATTTTTGTAACGATTTTGGCAGCTTTGATCAGTCTAATCATCTAAAATAGGTTATCCTGGACTTTCAAAACTGGCAATTTCTATATCAACATACACAACGTTGTTATCCAATAGGTAAAACATTGAATGAATACGAGATAAAACCACTTCAGTTTAAGTATGTCCTTTTGCCAGTTATTAACACAATGTAATTGACACTTTTTATAGCGGTAATCACGCTTGGTGCAATATAATCGAGGGCGCAGGCCCTGCGCCCCTACAGACTTTACAATTTGCTGACTGGATCTCATTTTCACAAGTTGAGTATTTTCTAGTATTTATTCACGAATACAAGGTTCTAAAATTGTGGAAAAATATCCAAAAAATACTCAAAATTTTGTCAAGTCAAGCATTTAAACTTACCTGCGGCGCGAACGAATGCAGATTGGATAACTATCTGTTAATAGTCTGCTGCACAATTCACGGTACTCAAAATTAGTCTATGTCCTATGTCTTGCCCCCCTCAAAAAATAGACACAATAAAAAGTTCTTTGACGGAATTAGAAGCCCAAATTAATAGTTTTGAACAGGCTGTGCTGAAGTTTATAGAGGAAGGAAAAATGAATTCAGGAAACTTAGAAAATTCGATAAATTCCATGTCAACGAACGAAATTAATAGAAAACTGCACACAACTCCTATAGCTATTATTGGCATGGCTTCTTTAATGCCTCAGTCGAGAACATTAAGGGATTACTGGCAAAATATTGTTAATAAAATTGACTGTATTACGGATGTTCCTTCTAGCCATTGGAGTGTAGAAGATTACTATGATCCTAATCCGAGAACAGCAGAAGATAAAACTTATTGTAAACGTGGTGGTTTTATTCCTGAAGTTGATTTTAATCCGATGGAATTCGGAATTCCTCCCAGCATTTTAGAAGTTACAGATGTTTCTCAACTATTAAGTTTAGTAGTTGCTAAAGAAACAATGGAAGATGCTGGTTATAGCGACTCCCGTGAATTTAGCCGCGAAAATATCGGCGTGATTTTGGGTGTGGCTATGGGCAAACAATTGGGAATGCCATTAGCCGCCAGATTAGAATATCCGATTTGGGAAAAAGTTCTCAAAAGCAGTGGTTTATCTGACGAAGATACTAAAAAAATCGTTGATAAAATCAAATCTGCTTATGTGAAATGGGATGAAAATGCTTTCCCTGGAATGTTAGCAAATGTGGTCGCTGGCAGAATTGCTAACCGTCTCAACTTTGGCGGTACAAACTGTGTAGTTGATGCGGCTTGTGCTAGTTCCTTTGGGGCATTAAAAATGGCCATTAGTGAATTAGTTGAACATCGTAGCAACATGATGTTAACCGGTGGAGTAGACACCGATAACACAATCATGGCTTACATTTCCTTCAGCAAAACTCCGGCGGTTACTCCTAGCGATAATGTGAAACCATTTGATGCTAAATCCGATGGCATGATGTTAGGTGAAGGTATTGGGATGATTCTCCTCAAACGCTTAGAAGATGCCCAAAAAGATGGGGATAAAATCTATGCGGTAATTAAGGGAATTGGTACTTCTAGTGATGGGCGTTATAAGAGTATTTATGCCCCTAGAAAAGAAGGACAAGTTAAAGCCTTAGAACGGGCTTATGATGATGCTGGTTTTTCTCCGGCAACTGTGGGTTTAATGGAAGCACACGGTACAGGGACAATGGCTGGAGATCCGATAGAATTTAGTTCTTTGCAGGATTTCTTTGGGAAATATGACAGCCAAAAACAACATATTGCTTTGGGAAGTGTGAAATCCCAAATTGGACATACAAAAGCCGCTGCCGGTACTGCTAGTTTAATTAAAACTGCCCTAGCATTGCATCATAAAGTATTACCGGCAACCATCAATATTACTGAACCAAATCCTAAATTAGATATTGAAAATTCTTCCTTTTATCTGAATACTCAAACTAGACCTTGGATTAAGGCAGAAGGTGAAACTCCTCGACGTGCGGGGGTGAGTGCCTTTGGTTTTGGTGGTACAAATTACCATGTTGTTTTAGAAGAATACGAACCGGAACAACAAAGTTCCTATCGTTTACATGGTGCTGCGGGTGAGGTGCTGTTGTTTGGTGCTACTCACGCGGAATTAATTAGCAAGTTAGAAGCGACTTTAAATAATTTGCAAGCTAATGATGGGGAAAGATATTATTCTCAATTATTGTTAGATTGTCAATCTTTAGCTATTCCCAAAACTGCACTCAGAATTGGGTTTGTATCCGAGAATTTACAAGAGGCTTGTAAGTTGCTAGAAGTTGGTATTGGTTTATTAAAAAGTAAGCCTGATGCAATTTCTTGGGAACATCCTCAAGGTATTTATTACCGTTCTGCTGGTATGGATTTGGCTGGAAAGGTTGTCGCTTTATTCTCTGGACAAGGTTCTCAATACTTGGAAATGGGACGAGAAGCGGTGATGAATTTCCCTAGCTTGCGACAGTTGTATGGGAAGATGGATCATCTGTTCAAGCAGGGTAATTTGCAACCGGTTTCTGAGGTGGTTTTCCCTCGTTCTACTTTTGATGAAGTTGAGAAAAAAGCCCAAGTTGCAACTTTGCAAAGAACCGAATATGCACAACCGGCAATTGGGGTGTTTAGTGCTGGTTTGTATGGAATTTTGCAACAGGCTGGGTTTAAGGCAGATTTCGCCGCTGGACATAGTTTTGGTGAATTAACGGCTTTGTGGGCGGCTGGAGTGTTGAGTGAGGCTGATTATTTGTTCCTAGTGAAAGCTAGAGGACAAGCAATGGCCGCACCCAAAGATCCAGATCATGATGCTGGTAGTATGTTAGCGGTGAAGGAAGATATCAGCAAGATTGAACCGCTGCTGAAGCAGTTTCCAAAAGTAAGTATTGCTAACTTTAATTCTCCTACCCAAATTGTTTTAGCGGGTCCAAAGTTAGAAATTCAGAAAGTTCAAGATGCTTGCCAGAAATTAGGATACAGTGCGGTTTTATTGCCTGTGTCTGCGGCTTTCCATACTCCGTTGATTGCCTTCGCACAAAAGTCCTTTGCTATTGCAACTAAGTCGGTAACTTTCCAAAATCCGCAAATTCCAGTTTTTAGTAATGTCACTGGTAGACATTATCCCCACGACGCAACCGCAATTCAAAAGAACTTAGAAAGCCACTTGGCTAGTTCTGTGTTGTTTAAACAAGAGATTGAAAACATCTATGGGGCTGGTGGTTATTGCTTTGTAGAATTTGGACCCAAACGGGTTTTAAGTAACTTGGTAAAAGATATTTTAGGCGATCGCCCCCATCTTACCATATCTCTCAATCCCAGTGCCTCCAAAAACAGCGATCGCTCCCTCAGAGAAGCAGCCGTCCAATTGCGCGTCATTGGCATGAATTTGGGCAATCTTGACCCCTACAAACTTCCTGCCATACTTCCCCCCATTGCCACCAAAAAGACCCTCAGCGTCAAACTAACAGGCATTAACTACATTTCCGACAAAACCAAAAACGCCTTTACCGAAGCCTTACAGGACGGACACAAAATCAGTAGGGGCGCGGGGCCCGCGCCCAATTCGGCAGAACCCGCACCCAAAGTTGCACAAGTTCAGGAATTCAAGAGTTTAGAAATAGAAACTCCTGTAATTGCCAAAATCCCCACAACCAACGGACATAACGGTAACGGTAACGGACACAAAAAACAACCCCTCATTGAAACCCAGTTCCAGCTACAGCATCAGATGACTACCACTGCAACCATTCAAAAACAATCCAGTCCAGAACTGTTCGCGCCCCAATCCAGCGAGAAGATGCAAACACCAGATAAACTTATAAATTGCCAACAAATTCTCACCAGCTTAGAACAACTTCTGAGCCAGTTCCAGCACAACCAAAGCGAGAATTTAGAAGTTCACAGCACCTATCTCAACCATCAAATAGAATACGCCAAAACCTTCTTCCAACTAATGCAGCAGCAAAACACCTTATTTGCTAATGCTAAATCCTCCGCCCAAGCCGCTCAAATTAAGCAAGTAATCATGGAAAGCTTAGAGCGGAGTATGATTCAGTTTCATTCCCAACAAGGTGAAACCCTCCGTATTCATGAACAATATCTGCGGGAACAGATAGAATATACCAAACACTTTTTCCAACTCATTCAAGAAGAATATTCTCAACTTATTTCTGACACCCAAGAAATAGCACCTGCAAATGTTAGTGTTACTCCAGAAGAAGCACCTGTCCCTCCCACAGCCACCATTACTCCCCCTCAACCATTACCAGTAATTGAGCCAAAAGTTCAAATTGCAGAACCTGTAATTGCAGCACAAGTCATTGAACCTGAACCAATTATTATTCCCCAGTCCCCAGTTGCATTTGTCCCAGAACCCACACCTGTAACCAGCAACTTAAATCTGGATGATCTAGCTAACAACCTCTTAAGCATTACCAGCGAGAAAACTGGTTATCCTATCGAAATGCTAGAACTCGATATGGATATGGAAGCCGACTTAGGAATTGACTCCATTAAACGAGTAGAAATTCTGGGAGGATTGCAGGAATTATATCCCAACTTGCCCAAACCCAACCTGGAAGAACTAGCAGAAAAACGTACCATTGGTCAAGTTGTCGAATATCTGCAAGGACAAAAACAGGTAACAACAGAAATCGCACCTGAACCCGCTATCATTCCTCAAGTGCAAACACAAGTAATAGAGGAAGTAATACCTGAACCAGTGATTATTCCTCAAGTGCAAACCCAAGTGATAGAGGAAGTAATACCTGAACCAGTCTCCAGTAACGAATATGCAGATTTAGGACAAACCCTGTTAAACATCACCAGTGAAAAAACAGGTTATCCAGTCGAAATGCTAGAACTGGACATGGACATGGAAGCCGACTTAGGGATAGATTCCATCAAACGGGTAGAAATACTCGGAGCAATGCAGGAAGCATACCCCGACCTACCCAAACCCAATATAGAAGAATTAGGCGACCTACGGACAATCGGACAAATCGTTAACTACCTCCAATCACTGGTGGGAGGTGAAAAAAAAAAGCCGCACATTGATGTTAACCCGGTAACAACCACCACCGTAGGGGCGCAGGGACTGCGCCCACTCCTCGACCTCACCCCACCACCGATAGTAGACATCAATCTTCCCCGTCGTCCAGTTCAGCTAAGAACCTTACCCAGACCAGATTTTTTAGAAGCGCAGCTACCCGAAGGACACATTGCTTTAATTACTGATGATGGTTCTTTAACTACTAGCAAAGTAGTCCACGCACTGATAGAACAAGGTTGGAAAGTAGTAGTTTTGAGTTTCCCCCAATCCTTAGTTCCCGAACAATTGCCATTACCAGCAAGTGTTACCCGCGTCACATTGGCAAATATGAGTGAACAACATCTGCAATTATTATTGCAAAGTGTGACTACTAAACACGGACCGATTGGGGCATTCATTCACCTACATCCTCAATTTACACCGGAAAAACCTGGACATATTTCCTATCCAGAAGCAGAAAAGGCAATTCTTAAACAAGTGTTTTTAATGGCTAAACATCTGAAAGCAACTTTGAATAATGCCGCATCTTTACCAGGAAGAACCAGCTTTTGTACAGTTGCCCATCTTGACGGTGAATTTGGCTTAGGACATCAAGGTAATTTTAGTGCGATCGCTGCCGGTTTGTTTGGTTTAACAAAAAGTTTGCGCTGGGAATGGCCACAGGTCTTCTTCCGAGCAATTGACCTCAATCCTAGTTTAGATCATCATGAATCTGCCCAATATATTGTCGCTGAATTGCATGATTCTAATCGCTATATTGGCGAAGTTGGTTATGGTAATCAAGGAAGAGTAACCCTAGTTGCTAAAGCTGAATAATTTATATAGTGGGTATTAATTACCCACTATACCAATCCTAAATAAAATGTGTTCGCGAAGCGTGCCGTAGGTATCACATCTCTTATTTTCTTACCTCTGTGTCCTCTGTGCCTCTGTGGTTCGTTAAAAAACTAGTTCATAACTCAAATAGGATTGCTATATTTCAACAATTATTCTCTTCTTTTTAGAAGAATATGGATTAAATGAACCACGAAGGGATGAAGAACACGAAGGAAGAAAAGAAGAAGAGAGGGATGATTTTTTCGATTTAGATTCTGTTTGATATTTTGATTTTTACGTGAGGATTTATGACTGTAACTGTTCAAGTTAGCCCATCTTCTGTCTTTGTTGTCAGTGGTGGGGCAAAGGGAATCACTGCTCAATGTACGATTAAATTAGCTCAACATCAACGTTGTAAATTTATTCTTTTAGGTCGTTCAGAAATTACCACAGAACCTGAATATGTTCATGATTGTGTGGAAGATTCTGCTTTGAAAAAGCGCATTATGGAAAATTTGATTTCTCAAGGTGAGAAACCAACACCCATGATGGTACAAAAGATATTTAATCAAATTAATTCTAGTCGAGAAATTAAGAAGACCTTAGCAGCTATTGAAGCGACAGGAGGAACGGCTGAATATATCAGTGTTGATGTCACCGATACTGTAAAATTGCAAGCTAAATTACAAGAAGTTTCTCAAAAAGTTGGTCAAATTACCGGAATTATTCACGGTGCTGGTAACTTAGCCGATAAGTTAATTGAAAAAAAGACAGAAGATGATTTTGAGAAAGTTTACACAGCCAAAGTTCAGGGTTTAGAAAATCTCCTCAATTGTGTTAATCCTCAGCAATTACAACATTTAGTATTGTTTTCATCCGTGACTGGATTTTATGGTAATATTGGTCAAAGTGATTATGCGATCGCTAACGAAATTCTCAGTAAATCAGCCCACTTAATGAAACAATATAACCCCAATTGTCATGTAGTGGCAATTAACTGGGGTGGTTGGGATAGTGGCATGGTGACACCACAATTAAAAAAAGCATTTGCAGAAAGAGGAATTAGTATTATTCCCGTAGAAGTTGGGACACAAATGTTAGTTAATGAACTACATCCAGCCTATCAAGATCATCCACAAGTTGTGATTGGTAGTCCCATGAAACTACCACCTGCTCCTTTAGGTTTAGAACTTCGTAGCTATCGTATTCGCAGAAGAATGACATTAGCAGAAAATCCATTTTTGCATGATCATACAATTGCAGGTTCACCAGTTTTACCAGCAACCTGTGCTAAATCATGGATGGTAAATGGCTGTGAAGAAATTTATCCAGGTTACACATATTTCAGTTGCCAAGACTTCAAAGTTTTAAAAGGAATTACCTTTAATTCTACCTTAGCTAAAGAACATATTCTAGAAATCCAAGAAGTTGCCAAAGTTGATGGTGATTTTGTCGAATTTCAGACCAAAATATTGAGTAAAACCCCCGAAGGTAGAACTCATTATCACTTTAGTTCTCTGATAAAACTGGTAAAAAATATGCCAGAAGCACCCATTTATGAAGCAATGGATCTCAGAGAAGATAATATCGTCACTGATACAGCCAAAGACTTCTATCAAAATGGTGATTTATCCCTATTTCATGGTCCCGCATTCCAAAAAATTACCAAAGTTTTAAATATTAGCTCAGAAAAACTCACAGCCGAATGTTGTTGGCAAGAAATCACAGCCAAAGAACAAGGACAATTTCCCGTAAAATGGCATAACCCTTACATCATTGATTTGAGTACCCAAACATTATGGCTATGGTTAAATTATATCCATAAAGAAGTTTGTTTACCAGGACAATTAACATACTGTGAACAATATCTAGCAGTACCATTCAACGTCCCCTTTTATGTTTCCTGTGAAATCATAGCCAAAACCGACACAGGTGCAACAGTCAACTTCATTATCCATGATCGTCAAGGAAAAATCTACTCCAAAATCTTAGGAGCAAAAGCCGTAATTTGGCCAATGAAAATGTTAAATAAAAAGTAAAAACCTAAATTCCGTAGGTTGGGTAGAACGAAGTGAAACCCAACATTTATAAACCTTTGTTAGGTTTCCTTCCGTCAACCCAACCTACAATTTTCTATCTTGCTTCTTCCTGCGTCCATAATCCGTAAACATTGGGGAATCGCGTAAATCCTAAATAACATAGGGAAAAGAGTAAATAATATCTCCTTCCCTCATCCCCCAATGAGGATTTCAAAAGTGGAAAAAATAGCAATCATCGGGTTATCTTGCCTATTTCCCGATGCGAATAATCCTGAAGAATTTTGGCAGAATCTCACCGCTCAAAAAGATTCCACATCATCTATAACTGTAGCAGATTTGGGAATAGATCCCGCTATATTCTACGATGAGAAGAAAGGTAAACCGGAAAAATTCTACTTTCAAAAAGGTGGATTTATCCGCGACTTTAAATTTGATGCCAACGAGTATAACTTACCTTCGGCATTTCTAGAAAGCTTAGATAATACCTTCAAATGGTCATTGTACGCCGCTAAACAAGCTATTGTTCAAAGTGGCTATCTGGGAAATCAAACTGCACTTGCAAAATGTGGCGTAGTCTTAGGAACTTTAGGATTTCCTACCAAAGCTTCCAATAGTCTATTTGCTCCTATTTATCAGCAAAATATTCAACCTGCAATTAGTGAACTATTACAGGAAAAAGACTTTCGTTTAGGCGGTTCATCAATCTCTAAAAAAGTCTCTCCATACAATGCTATGGTTTCTGGTTTACCCGCTGCTATAGTTTCCCAGGCCTTTTCTTTATCTGCAACTCATTTCTGTATAGATGCTGCTTGTTCATCATCATTTTATGCCATTAAATTAGCATCTCATTATTTGCAATCTGGTAAAACTGATTTGATGTTAGCCGGTGCAATTAGTTGTGCAGATCCATTATTTGTGAGAATGTTATTTTCTGGTATTCAAGGATATCCAGATAATGGCATTAGTCGTCCACTAGATAAGTCATCACGCGGGTTAATTACCTCCGAAGGCACAGGAATGGTAATGCTCAAAAGACATAGTGATGCTGTTAGAGATGGTGACGAGATTCTGGCAACAATTTGTGGTAATGGACTATCTAATGATGGTAAAGGTAAACACCTTCTTAGTCCTAATCCTCAAGGGCAAACTCTGGCATATCAAAGAGCTTATTCAGAAGCTAAACTTAACCCCGAAACTATTGATTATTTAGAGTGCCATGCCACCGGTACTCTATTGGGAGATACCACAGAATGTAACTCAATTGAAGGCTTTTTTAGTCCATATAAAGCAGCACCATTAGTAGGTTCAACAAAAACAAATGTTGGTCATTTACTAGTTGCTGCGGGCATGGTAGGCATAACCAAGACAATTTTAAGTATGTCTCATGGGGTTATTCCTCCAACTATTCATGTGACTCAACCCATAGGTTCTGAAAATAATGTTATCTCTCCACAAAACATTGTCAGAACTCCGACTAAATGGCCAAGTCAAGGAATTAAAAGAGTAGCTTTAAGTGCGTTTGGTTTTGGTGGAACAAACTCTCATATTATTCTAGAACAGGGAAAGTAAGCAAATGAATATTCAGCAACATAAGACCGCAAAAATGGCAATTGTGGGCATGGATGCCTTTTTTGGAGAATGTCAAGAATTAGATGCCTTTGAGAACAGTATTTACGATGGAAAACAGCATTTTGTCACCTTACCAGAATCAAGATGGCATGGTATTAATGAACAAGAAACTTTACTGCGAGAGTATGGTTTAGAAGCAGGAAAAGTCCCCCAAGGAGCGTATATTGATAATTTTGAAGTTGATACTTTAGCTTACAAAATTCCTCCTAATGAAGTTGAAAAAATCAACTCTCAACAACTTTTATTATTAAGAGTTGCTGACCGCGCCCTCAAAGATGCGGGACTTTCACCTAATAGCAACGTAGCGGTAATTATTGCCGCAGATACAGAATTATCTGTACACCAACTCCAGCAAAGATGGAATTTACCTTGGCAAATTAAAGATGGTTTAAATGGTGCAGAAATTGTTTTATCACCAGAAAAGATCCATCAATTAGAAGGCATAGTTCAAGATAGTATTCACAATCAAGTTGAACTTAGTGAATATCTCAGTCACGTTACCAATATTATGGCTAGTCGGATTTCCTCTTTATGGAATTTTTCTGGTCCATCTTTTACCATTAGTGCCGTCGAAACAGCCGCTTTTAAAGCCCTAGAACTAGCGCAAATGCTGCTAGATACTAATGAAGTAGATGCTGTAGTTGTGGGTGCTGTTGACTTAGCAGGAGGTGTAGAAAATGTCTTATTGCGAAGTCAATTTGGCAAAATTAATACAGGAGTCAATACCTTAAGTTTTGACGAAAAAGCCAATGGTTGGAATGTGGGAGAAGGTGCAGGTGCAGTTGTTCTTAAACGTCATGATACAGCGTTAGCAAATAATCAACGTATCTATGCAGTAATTGATGGTATTAGCATTGGTCAATCTTCCTCAATGGCTGTAGATAGCCATACCATTACCCAAGTCTGTCAACAAGCTTTTCAACAAGCCGACATTGAACCCACAAAAGTTAATTACTTAGAAGTCTGCGCTAGTGGTATTCCCGCAGAAGACGAAGCCGAAATTAACGGTATCCTCCAAGCTTATCCCTCAGTAGGAGATGGTTTACACTGCGCTATAGGTAGCGTTAAAGCTAATATTGGTCATACCTTCGTTGCATCTGGAATTGCCAGTTTAATTAAAACTGCACTGAGTATTTATCACAGGTATATTCCCGGAACTCCTAATTGGTCTGGTGTGAAAACACCGCAAGTATGGGAAGGTAGTCCTTTCTATGTTGCCACAGAATCGAGACCCTGGTTTTTGCAAAAAGAAGTCAAATCTCGAATTTCTGCGATTAATAGTATTGGTTGCGACGGTTCTTTTGCCCATATCATCTTATCAGAAGAAACCCAACAACCAGAACGCACTAGCAAATATTTAGAATCCAGACCTTTGCATTTATTACCCATTGCCGCAGATGATCAATCTAGCTTATTAGCAGCATTGGATCATTTGCAAGCAACAATTGAAAATGCTGATTCTCTCAAAAATATTGCGAGTCAAACCTTTGTTAAATTTCAACAAAATTCTGACAGCAAATATACACTTTCCCTAACTGGACGCAACAAAAAAGAATTAATTAAAGAAATTAATTCTGCGAAAAAAGGTGTAACTAATGCCTTTGCAAATGGTAAAGATTGGCAAACTCCCATAGGTAGTTATTTTACACCCAAACCCCTGGGTAAAGATGGAGAAATTGCCTTTGTTTATCCCGCTGCTGTTAATACTTACCTGGGTATTGGTCGGAGTCTTTTCCGTTTATTTCCTAAAGTCTTAGATGATGTGATTATCAAAAGTCTTGACGAACGGGCTGCGGATGTTGAAAAATTGGTATTTCCGAGAAGTTTGAGTAAATTGTCAACTCGACAATTAGAAATTCTAGAAAAGAAATTGTTAGATGACTCTCTGGCAATGTTTGAAGCAGAAGTGCTTTTTACCAGATTAATCTCCACAATTATTACCGAGGATTTCCAAATTAAACCTAAATATATTTTCGGATATAGCTTAGGTGAAACTAGCATGATGGTTGCTCAAGGAGTATGGAGTAATTTTTATGAAGTCAGTCACACATTTAATTCATCAGCTTTATTTGGAGACAGATTATCTGGTCCTAAAAATGCTGTCCGTGAGTATTGGGGACTACCAAAAACTGACATAGTTCCAGAAAATAAGTTATGGGCTAACTACGTTCTCATGGCTAGTTCAGCCCAAGTTAGAGAATGTTTAAAAAATGAAACTCACGTTTATTTGACACAGATTAATACAGCAGAAGAAGTATTAATTGCTGGAGAACCAGCCGCGTGTGAACGAGTAATTAAAACCCTGGGTTGTAATTCCTTTCCTGCTCCTTTTGATCATGTAATTCATTGTCAAGCAATGCAATCAGAATCTCAAGAATTGGAAAAATTATACACTATACCAGCGCAAAAAATACCCGGAATTAAGTTTTATTCTGCGGCTGAATATCAGTCAATTGAACTTGATAGCCAAGAAATTGCTCACAATATTACTACAGGGTTATGTCAACAACTCGACTTCCCCCGCTTGGTTAATCGCGTTTATGGTGACGGGGCAAAAATATTTATTGAAGCCGGCGCTGGTGGTATTTGTTCACGCTGGATAGATAAAAATTTAGCTAATCAAGAACATCTTACCGTATCCCTAAACCGACGCGGTACAGATGACCATAGTTCCCTAATTAAAGCATTAGCAAAACTATTAAGTCATCAAGTCAAGTTGAATCTAGCTCCTTTATATAACCTATTCTCAGAAAACACTCAACAAAAAAAAGCTGCACTGAGGAAAGTTACATTAGGTGGTAGTTCCATGACTGCTGCAATTTTAAATGCAGAAAATCGCCAAATTTTTGCTAATAACCAAAAGCAAACAATTTCTACTCAGCCAGAGTATAAAATCATTAATTCTCTACAGACATCCGAAAAAATAGCGCCCACAGAGATTTACCCCAAACCCCAACCAAAGCTACAAAAAAATACCATAAAAACGATCATGGAGAACGGTTTGGAATTGTCAAAGAAACTAAAATTCTTTGAGTCAACAAAAATCTTAAAGCCAAACATAAATCAAGAATCTGGTGAAAAAATTAGCATGAATGATTTAAAAAAAGCTCAGTATCAAAACTTGAGTAACAATACTGCCAAATTAACTAAAACTCACACAAACTTCTTAGCAGCCAGACAGGATTTTAGTCAGCAAATGAGCGAAATTATTCAATTGCAACTAGCTTGCGCTCAAAACTTACTCAAGGAAGAGAAATAATTCACTTAGTGTTAAGTGTAAAACTCTTTTTTAACTAACCACAGAGGCACAGAGGACACAGAGGGAAGAAAAATGCTTAACTGAGACGTAAAAAGATTAATGCTCTTTCTCTGTACCTCTGCGCCTCTGCGTGAGCTAGATTCTTCATTTCACATCCTTTGCTTATAAATTGAGGAATAATTACCGTGACAACAATCGAGACGGTACTAAGTAAACATGATAATGGACTGGGTTTTTTCACCTGTAATCACCAGAACCAAATTTGGAAGGGTTCATTAGATTGTGTTAGCTTTGAAAAAAGTGCTATCAAAGATAAACTATTAACATCAGATAAACCTTGTTATATTATTAAAATAGCTGGGAAAATCGGTGCTACTAATGATGGTTATTTATCATCTGCTGATAATGCTTTATCTGGACAAGCAGAACTTTTAATATCACTCCCTCCCCTACGTTTACAACAACTTGGCGACCCTAGTTTTCTCGCCGCTTATGGTGTAAAATATGCCTATATGACAGGAGCAATGGCTGGGGGTATTGCTTCTGAAGAAATGGTAATTGCACTCGGAAAAGAGAAAATTTTAAGTTCTTTTGGTGCAGGTGGTTTACTTCCAGAACGCTTAGAAACTGCGATTAATACTATTCAAGAAGCGTTACCTAGTGGTCCTTATGCTTTCAATTTAATTCACAGTCCTAACGAACCAGCTATTGAACGCCGCGCTGTAGATTTATATCTAAAATATGGTGTCAGAACTGTAGAAGCATCAGCATTTTTAGACTTAACTCCTAATATCGTTTATTATCGAGTTGCTGGGTTAAGATTAAATGCAGCTAATCAAATTGATATCCGAAATAAGGTAATAGCTAAAGTTTCTCGTCGAGAAGTTGCCACTAAATTTTTACAACCAGCACCGGAACGAATTCTCAAAGAGTTACTTCAGCAAGGACTAATTACCGAATTGCAAGCTAATTTGGCTAGACAAGTGCCAATGGCTGATGATATTACCGTTGAGGCTGATTCTGGTGGGCATACAGATAATCGTCCTTTAGTATGTTTATTACCATCAATTGTTGCCCTCAGAGATGAAATTCAAGGGCAATATAATTACTCAGTTCCTATTAGAATTGGCGTGGCTGGAGGCATTGGTACACCAGAAGCAGCATTAGCTGGTTTTATGATGGGTGCTGCTTATATAATGACTGGTTCAATTAATCAATCTTGTGTGGAATCTGGCGCTTGTGAACATACTAAAAAGTTGTTAGCACAAGCAGAAATGGCAGATATGACAATGGCTCCCGCAGCCGATATGTTTGAAATGGGAGTCAAATTACAAGTTCTCAAACGGGGGACAATGTTTCCCATGCGAGCGCAAAAACTATATGAATTGTATCGCACTTACGACTCTATTGAACAGATTCCCTCAGCAGAAAAAGAGAAGCTAGAAAAACAAATTTTCCGTAAAAGTCTTGCGGAAGTTTGGGAAGGTGCAGCGGCTTATTTATCCCAAAAAAATCCTGAAAAATTGGGTAAAGCTGTTAATAATCCTAAATTGAAAATGGCTGTCATCTTTCGTTGGTATTTAGGATTATCTTCTCGGTGGTCTAGCACTGGTGAAAAAGGTCGGGAAGTTGATTATCAAATATGGTGTGGTCCAGCTATGGGTGGTTTCAATGACTGGGTGCGTGGTTCATATTTGTCAGAATATAATCAGCGTCATGTTGTTGATGTTGCTGACCAAATTATGAGGGGGACAGCATTTTTATATCGTAGTCACAGTTTAAAAATGCAGGGTTTACAAATGCCTACTTATTACAGTCAATATCAACCAATTCCTTCTACATTGGAGAAGTAAAAATGAGTTTAAAACAGTCTTGTACTTCTGAAAGTATTCAATCATTTCTAGTTTCCCATCTCGCGGAAGTTGTCGGAGTTGAAACCGCAGAAATTGATGTTGATGAAAACTTAGAAAATTATGGTTTGGATTCTGCTCAAGCCATGATGATCATTAGTAAATTAGAGGAATTACTAGGTTTTAAACCTTCTCCTATTTTACTTTGGCATTATCCTAATATTGCGGCACTTTCCCAACGATTGTCAGAAGAATCTAGTAATGGTTCTCAGCTACAAGATGCAGGTTCTGGAACAAATTCCCCTGTTAGTTTTGCTCCTCCTCTTCTAGATTTGGCTGCGGAAGCTGTTCTAGACCCCACTATTCAACCCATAGGCACTGCTGTTTCTGTTACTAACCCTAAAAACATCTTTTTAACCGGGGGAACAGGTTATTTAGGTGCTTTCATTATCAAGGAATTACTAGAAGTATCGGACGCAACTCTTTATTGCTTAGTCCGTGCTAGTAATTTGGAAGAAGGTAAAAGCAAATTAGAAAATAATTTGCAACAATATGGCATTTGGCAAGATCATTATAGTGGCAGAATTATTCCCATTATTGGGGATTTAGCACAGCCACATTTAGGAATTAATGGAGAACAATTTCAAAATCTAGCTGCTAATATTGATACTATTTATCATAGTGCAGCTTTACTGAATTATGTTTATCCTTACTCAGCATTAAAAACAGCTAATGTTTTGGGTACACAGGAAGTTTTGCGTTTGGCTTGTCAAACTAAAGTTAAGCCATTGCATTATGTTTCTAGTGTGGCTGTTTTTGAATCCAGTGCTTATGCTGGTAAGTTAGTTAAAGAAGATGATGATTTTCATGATTGGGAAGGTATTTTCCTCGGTTATTCCCAAACTAAATGGGTGGCAGAAAAATTAGTAAAAATTGCTGGTAGTCGAGGATTACCTATTACTATTCATAGACCTCCTTTAATTTCTGGAGATAGCCAAACCGGGATTTGTAATACCCATGATTTCATCAATTTGATGATTAAAGGTTGTCTGCAAATGGGTTCTTTCCCTGATGTAGATTATATGTTGGATATGTCTCCTGTTGATTATGTGAGCAAATCTGTTGTTTATCTTTCTCGACAAGAAACATCTGTAGGTAAAGCTTTCCATTTACAACATCCTCAACCTGCTTCTTTAAAATCTTTAGTTGATTGGGTGCGTTCTTTTGGATTTTCACTGAAGATGATTCCCTATGAAGAATGGCAAGCAGAGTTAATTAATAATGTCACTTCTCAAGACAATCCATTATATACTTTGCGACCATTTTTACTAGAACGTTGGTCTGATGAACAAATCACCATTCCTGATTTGTATTTACAAGCAAGAAGACCAATTATCAGTTGTGAAGCAACTCTAGAAGCACTCAAAGGCAGTTCCATTGTTTGTCCTCCCATTGATTCTCAATTGTTGATGACTTACACATCTTACCTAGTACAAACTGGTTTCTTAAGTCTTGCTTAATATCAATTTTTGGTTAAGCTGCATATAATTATGAAATCCCAGAATTTATCCGTATTTATCCGCGTTCATTTGCGTTTATCTGCGGTCAATTATTCTGGAAATCTTATTATATGCAGCTTAATTTTTATTTGTTATAATGTAAGGGTGTTGGCACAATTTATCAATGCTAACTCCAGCTAACTCATCTTTCTTAAAATGAACATAAAACGTCAGGGAACAGTTCTGATAACGGGTGCAGCTAATGGTATTGGTTATCAGTTAGCTCGTATTTTTGCTCATAATCATTATAATCTAGTATTGGTAGATAGACTAGAAGAAAAAATCACCAAAATAGCTGTTGATTTTGCAGAAGAATTTGGAATTTCTGTTAAACCTATTATTAAAGATTTATCTATATCTACATCTCCTGAAGAAATTTTCACAGAATTACAAGAATCTGGTATTAAAGTTGATATTCTGGTAAATAATGCCGGATTTGGTACTTATGGGTTATTTAATGAAACTAATCTCAAGACTGAATTGGAAATGTTGCAGGTAAATTTAGTTTGTCTGACCCATTTAACTAAGTTGTTTCTCAAAGAAATGGTTAAACAAGGTCATGGCAAGATATTAAATGTTGCTTCTGCGGCTGCATTTCAACCAGGTCCGTTAATGGCGGTGTATTTTGCCACTAAGGCTTATATTTTATCATTCTCAGAAGCGATCGCTAATGAATTAGAAGGTACAGGTGTCACTGTCACAGTTCTTTGTCCAGGTTCAACTGCATCTGCTTTTCATGAAAGAACCGGCATGGCAGATTCTAAAATGCTGAAGGGGAAAAATATGATGGATGCGGAAACTGTGGCTCAGATGGGCTATGATGCGTTAATGAGAGGAAAGACAATTGTTATTCCTGGGTTTATGAATAAACTGATGTCAAAATGTGTCCGGTTTATTCCTAGAAAAATTGTCACAAAAATTGTCAGAAGTATGCAAGAAGACAAGTAGGGGTTTAGAACTGCTGAACCGTCACAAAATTAGATCATGATAGAATCTTATTAATATCACAATTATTAACTCTGTGTTGATATTATGCAAACACAAACACGATACTACACACCAGAAGAATACTTAGAACTCGAAGAACAAGCAGAGTATAAAAGCGAATATCGAGATGGAGAAATTATAGCTATGACTGGAGGAACAACAAATCATAATAAAATAGCTCTTAATTTCGCAGCTTCCTTAAAATACGGATTAAGAAAGAAAAACTATGACGTTTATATTGGTGATGTCCGCTTGTGGATACCGCGTTATCGTCAACATACATACCCTGATGTGATGATAATTCAAGGAGAACCTATTTATGCTACTGAAAATACTACCACTGTGATGAATCCTTTATTAATTGCTGAAGTTTCATCTAAATCAACTAGTAATTATGACCAAAGTGATAAATTCATGTATTATCGTTCTATACCTGAATTTAAAGAATATATTTTAATCAATCAATATCAATATCATGTCATGCAATATGTGAAAACAAATGATGGTAAATGGATATTCACAGAGTTAGAATCGGAATCAGACATTTTAACATTACAAACTATAGATTTTCAGATTGCTTTAAGTGAAATATATGAACAGGTAAATTTTACCCAAAGCAATGAAAATCAAGAATAATCATAATGTATCTTTGATATCCTGTATTTGCTGTTACACTGATTTGCCGGGAAAAACTATTAAATATAGAATTTTGCATATGGTATTGCTGAATTGAGGTATGAAATTCCCAAGAGACTTCCAAGAAATAAATTATCCTAAGAAACGAACCACAGAGGCACAGAGTACACAGAGAGAGAATTTCTGCATCAGTTTTGGGACATTTTTTTATTTGGAAGTCTCCAAATTGAACCTTTAAAACTTTTACCTTTACGTCTTTGCGCCTTGACGTGAGACTAAAATTCATACCCTTAATTAGCAACGCCGAATTTTGGGCTTTGGTGAATGAAGGTATGATTTTCTCTCACGCAGAGGCGCAGAGTCCCGGAGAGTAAGAGTTTGAGAAATAGAATGTTTGATTTTCATACCTCAATTCAGCCACGTCCATAAGATATATAATAGCCGATTTTTATGTCGAAATATTAAGGAATATTGTATTTATATCAAAACCTGGAGCTACAAAGGAAATTCAGCCAAAAGTCCGTGATAGGATACTTTGGGAAAATATTCATAATTAGGAGAAAACCTTTGACACTACGGGTTGCTGTTGTGGGTTCGGGACCTGCGGGTTCATGCGCTGCCGAAACCCTAGCTAAAGCTGGGATTGAAACCTATTTGTTTGAGCGCAAGTTAGATAACGCCAAACCTTGTGGGGGAGCTATTCCCCTGTGCATGGTGAGTGAGTTTGACTTACCTCCGGCAATTATTGACCGTCGGGTACGGAAGATGAAAATGATTTCTCCTTCTAATCGTGAAGTTGATATCAATCTGATAAATGAAGAAGAATATATAGGAATGTGCCGCCGAGAAGTGCTGGATGGTTTCTTGCGGGACCGGGCGGCAAAATTAGGGGCAAATTTAATTAACGCCACTGTTCATAAAGTTGATATTCCTGGGAACAATACCGACCCCTATACCATTCACTACGTTGACCATACAGGAGACGGGGCGCAAGGCGTTACCAAAACCCTGAAGGTGGATTTAATCGTGGGTGCTGACGGGGCAAATTCCCGCGTTGCCAAGGATATGGGTGCTGGAGATTACAATTATGCGATCGCCTTCCAAGAACGCATTCGTCTTCCCCAAGACAAAATGGACTATTACAACGACCTCGCCGAAATGTACGTTGGCGATGATGTTTCCACCGACTTCTACGCTTGGGTATTCCCCAAACACGATCACGTAGCCGTCGGTACTGGCACAATGCACATCAACAAAGCCAGAATCAAACAATTTCAAACTGGTATTCGCGCCCGTGCTTCAGAAAAACTCGCCGGCGGTGAAATCATCAAAATAGAAGCACACCCCATCCCTGAACATCCCCGCCCCCGTCGCGTTGTCGGTCGCATAGCCTTGGTAGGAGATGCTGCTGGTTATGTTACCAAGTCCTCTGGGGAAGGTATCTACTTCGCTGCTAAATCTGGCAGAATGTGCGCTGAAGCCATTGTGGAAGCCGCTAACGGTGGGGCGCGGATTCCCACAGAACGAGACCTCAAAGTGTACATCAAGCGTTGGGATAAGAAATACGGACTCACCTACAAAGTGTTAGACATTCTTCAAAACGTCTTCTACCGTTCCGATGCTACCCGGGAAGCATTTGTAGAAATGTGTGATGACATGGATGTACAAAAGCTAACTTTTGATAGTTATCTCTATAAAACTGTAGTTCCCGCTAACCCCTTCACCCAGTTAAAAATTACTGCCAAAACCATTGGTAGTTTAATTCGTGGTAACGCCCTTGCACCCTAAATATAGGAAATCAGAAGCCGGAAATTCGTTTCTGGGCTTCTTTTTTTGGGGTGCTTTCGCCTGTGTTCTACTCATTACAGGTTTTGTCAAAAGTGTCCGCACATGACAAAGATAGAAATAATTTTTATCCCTTGTTCCTTAAACTCGATAAAATTGTATTTATTTCCTTTCCTTTGATTTCAATAAACTCTAGCAGTTCTGCCGGTGTGCGGTTATCTTCCTCAGTTTTTACATGAGGATTCACAGCTTTTAAATCATATACAGCATTATCAATGGCTTCAGCTTGAGATTTTAACTCTCTTGCTTCCTTTTCCTGTTCTTTAACAGTTTTTTCTAGTTCTGTATATATTTCACTATCCTGCTGTTTAGCTTTTTTTAATGCTGTTAGTCTGTCTTTAAGTTCTCTAATTTCTTCCTCAATAACTGCGGCTTTTTGTTTGAAAGGTGCAGATTTTTCTTCAGCGACAGCTTTACGTTCAGTTATATCTATTGTCCAACTTCTTTCGCTGTCTCCTTGGGTGGGAAGTAAGCGGAAAAATTCATCAAAATGGGATTCTGTTAAAGGTGTGCGTTTCCCAACTTTAATATCAGAAAGATCATAATACCAAATTTTTTCGGTGGTTTCTCCCTTAGTGAAAAATAAAATATTAGCTTTCACACCTCCACCAGCAGCCACAAATGTTCCGGCTGGTAAACTGATGATACACCAAAGATTACAATTTTCTAAAAGATTGCGTTTTGTGGAAACAAATGCAGTTTCATTAGTTCTAAATAAAATCCCTTCATCTAATACTATACCGCAGCGTCCGTTAGATTTGAGGCTTTTAAAAGCGTGTTGTAAAAATAAGGCTTGGGTAGCACTGGTTTGATAATCAAAACCTATTTGCGCTTCTTTACTTTCTTTACCACCGAAGGGCGGATTCATTAAAATAACATCATGTAAATCTGGTGCATTTGTAAATAAACCTCCATAGGTTTCGCTTTCTGTTAAGGTGTTTCCGTGCCAGATATGGGGTTCATCAATTCCATGTAATACTAAATTAGCGATCGCAATGGGGTAAATTAAATTATCTTTTTCCCGTCCATAAAATGTCTTGCGTTTGAGAATTTCTAAATCTTTTGAGGTAATTTGTCCACCATTTTGACTTCTGATATGTTCATAAGACTGGGCTAAAAATCCACCTGTTCCCAGTCCCGGATCATAAACTGTTTCGCCTATTTTCGGATTAATAACTTTTACCATCACCGAAATAATGGGACGAGGTGTAAAGAATTGTCCGCCGTCGTTACCTTTTTCACCCATTCTCAATAGTAACCCTTCAAAAACTTGAGAAAGGGGAAAAATGAAGTTAATATTTACTGTTGCATTGCTGATTTCATGGACTTTATCTAAAACATCAAGCAGGTTTTTTTGAGTGTCTATTCTGACTCTTTCTACCCCGGACAGAACTTGGCTAATTACTTTTTGTCTGGGGGTAGCTTTTTCATGATCTTTGAGTTGTTTAAGATGGGGAATTAATACTAAATCTACCCACACTTTGAAGGGTTCAGATAAATTAATTCCACTTTTTCTAAAATTATCTAGTTCTTCAACTTCCAGGGTATGATCTGTGATTTGTTTGCGTTTCCAACCTTGTGGACGTTGTTTTTCATCTAGCTTAAAGAGAGATTCATCATAAGTTGCAGCCCAGTCACGCCAACGGTAAGGACTTTCTAAGGATGGGGTAAAGTTTATATCTAATGCTTCGGCATTTTCTGCTTCTTTTTGTTCTTGTTCATCAAGAATACGTAAAAATAAAATCCAAGTTAATTCGGGGATATATTGCAGCGCACCGGCACAATTTGATCGGCGAATTATGTCACAAATACTATATATATAGCTGTCTAAACTTTGTTGGCTGGAATATTTTTGATTGTTAGTTTTTTTGCGGGTTGTTGTCATAGATTTAATTAATATTTGGGTTTATTTCTCACGCAAGGGTTATTATATAATGATCTTCTCTGTTTCAATAAATCTTTTTTAAATGAACCACGAAGAAGCGAAGAACACGAAGAGAAGAAAGAGACGTTTTTACAAGGTTTTTATATTTTTATAGTTCACCGTTGAATGCTTGACGCAGAAATGCGGCTGGTAGTTTGTTGATGGTTTCGAGTTGTTCTTTTATGGTTTTACATAATTGTTCTACTTCTGTTAATTTTTCAGTTAAGGTTGTAGCTATGTGTTTTTGTTCATCCAGTGGGGGAAGAGGAATTTTAATACTTTTTATATCTCTAATCACAAGATTTCGATTAGCTGCACCTTGTGTTAGATTTTCAGCTTGTTCTCGACATATAGGTGCATTTAAAATCTTTTCCATATACTCAGGAATAATATCACAACTAAGTTTTAATAAAGCAACACTGACGAAAATACTAAAATCTCGATCAGTATCAATAGCTTTAGCAATTCCAGTTGTCCCAACTTTTGTATATAACACATCTCCTTTTTCTGGTTTACATCTTTTACATAATTCCTGATGTTGTTCCTTGCTAATAAAGCGACATTTATCAAAATAAATACCATGTTCTCTGATATCCTTAACTGATAAAAATGGTATTCCTTTATCTAAATAATTAGGAGTAAAGTGAGTTCCGTCTGATATATCATTACAAACTTCTTCTAATCGCTTAATTTCCCATTTCTGCGCTTCTGGACTATTGAAAAGATCACGGAGATAAGCTGAGGTTAATTCCTTTGCTGCTTCTAATTGTGCGATCGCACTTTCTCTAGCTTTCTCCACTGCTTCCATTTTTTCATTTAAAATTCCAGCAATTCGCTTTTGTTCATCCAGTGGAGGAAGAGGGATTAATTGTTCTCTAACTTGACTATCTGTAACGGCTGGATACATCGCCCCTTTTACAAGACTCGAAAGATTATTAACAAAATATCCAGTTTGAACAAATCTAAATAAATAGTTTTGATCAAGTTCATCTTTAGCACGAAGAACACAGAATCCTGTACTACATATTTGTTTATCTAATTCTGGTGGAACTAAGCCCACAGTGTTTAAATTAGGTCGAGTTGTGGAGATAATAACATCACCAGTATGAATAATTTTTCTAGCACGGCTAGGAGCATCTTTACCAAGCAGTATTTTTACTTCAATTATACATTTTGAAATATTGTCAACCCCGCTAATATCTACATATTTGAATGTATTATCTGGATTAATTTCAGGATTATAAGTACCTGTATTTGATTCACAAACATCCCCCAACTTTACCCAGAAATGTTGAATAGCGTAATAAAACTTTACATATTGAAATAAACTTAGCCTATAAGTGCTATTTTTCATCTTATCCAAATAAGTTTTCTAAACCAATGAACATAACTTATTTCCTGACACATATAGGACTGAAGATAACGGAGTTTATCTAATAAAGTTTTGCCAAATTCTTGCGGTATTTCTATTAGTTGCAATATCAAATAAGCGATTAAACAGCACATTATCTGAATTCTAATTCCATTCTCATTCTTTGTCATAAGTCTGTCTAACTTGAGGTGCATTTTTAAGAATTTCCATAACAATTCAATTTGCCATCTTTGTATGTAAATTTCCATAATCTCTTGATTACTAACTTGCTCTTCTCCTTCATTTAATAAGTTTGTTGCTAAACGAAATTCACTCTTAGTTTCTATATCACAAAATGCTACTACTCTAATTTCCACTTCTCTTTCATCTTTGCCAACTTTACAATTACCATTTTCTAGCATTTCTAAAGTGACATTATTTTTAATTCTTAAGACAAAAGCTTTATTTTTTTGTTGTTTTAATTCAGATATTCTTTCGGAGGATGCAAATCCTCTATCCATTATCCCTACTCCTTTTGACGGAATTGCTTCTACTGTTTCTTGTCCATATTTATGGTCATGTCCTTGCCCAAAATGAATCACCATTCCACCAACTTCTGATGTCAAACTATCTAACCCACAAAATAGTTTTACTTGATGATATCCTTGACTCCATAATAATTTACTTGTTAATGTAATAATTGTTGAATCTATAGGAAATAATGCTTGGGTTTCTTCCTTTCCTTTTTTCTTTCTCAGTTGATTGTTTAATTCAGTTATTATCTCCAAAAATACTTGAGTATCTCTCTTTTTACTTGCCTTGGAAAAATTTGATATTTTTAAATCTATCCCTTGATTATTTAGTCTTTGAAATAAATCTCTCATACTCACTATACTTTTATCCATGACATACTGTAACCACACTGATACAAATGAAAATGTGTCCAGAACTGGATAATCTTTTTTGGGCAATGGTTTCAATATTGTTTTGACCACTTCTGGGAAATTCTTTAAGCGCATAATTTGATAATTCTTTATCTAGATTTTTTTAGATTGTATCAAATTATGGTACTTTTTTTTAATCTTTTCCTAACATTCAACACTTCTGTATGCCCACTTTTTGAATTTCTCAAATGGTGCAAAATTCGGCAATGTGGTTTGATTGTTTGTTCTACAGCTATTTTTGATATTCTGAAATTTAAAAATATTTATTGAATGATATGGGTACTGAATAAAAGTCAATACTAAAAATAGTAATTTACTTACTTGCATCTTGAATTAATTCTGTGATTTTTTCAATAATATTTTGAGCTATTTTCAACGAAAATTTCACCTCTTTCTCTAAAGTATATATAGTGTCATCATAATCTGCTTTATTTCTAGATTGCCTAAGCCGACCTAAATCATTTCCTATTTCTATCATTTTTTTATTTTTTGATTTATTACATCTAAATTCATCTGCCACAAATTGGTGTTCATTGATATCACCAGTTCTGGCTTTTGACAATCTTGGCTCATGTAAAACATCTCGTAAATAATTTCTAGCTATACAAAAGGCAGCATAATAGGCTCTACTTATAGATGAACGTAGTTTTGCTTCAGATATTGTGGGTTTAGAATCTGTTTCTGAATCACTAGAAATGGTAGAATTTATATCAGCTAGTTCTTTGGCTAGTTCAAGATATTCAGCCCAATTAAATTTCATCAAAACTAATATTAATTTCTAAATCATTACCGAACTTAAAAGAGACATCTAACCACCAACTGTTATCCAGCATTTTTAATTTATCAAATGCTTCATCTACATCAAGGTTAGTGTGAATATCAATAATTAATTTTTGCCAACCAATAATTTCTGGATCATAGGCAACCCTCAGTACACTTTTTTCATTATTAAAAATATTTTTGATTTGTTCATGAGCTTCTATTAATAAATGAATTAAATTTGTTTTTTCATGCAAATATTTCAATATTTCTCCTGGATGAATCAAAGTGTATAGATTTTTAATTTCACTGAAAAAATTATTTAATAAAGGAACAGAACTATTATTAATTACGTGATTAGATATGTCTGTTGAAAAATAAGAACCTGCTAATAAGTTAGTTTGTATGCTTTCTATGGAAGGATTTGTACGGTGTTCATTCTGATTTTTGTCTCTATATAACAAACAAGCAGCTAACTCTACTGTTTCATTTTCTATATCCCAGTATATTGGAGATGGATTAAGTTTTAGTTTATTGTTTGTAGATAGACCAAGTGAGAAATGGCTGTGAACATTTCTCTCTAATGCCTTTAATTTATTTCTCCTATTATCAATGTGAAAATTACCATTGTTAGTCATTATTCAAAACTCCTTAATAAATCACCATCAACTAATGTGAAAAACCAATTATGACAAACTGAGTGAGCATTTTCCAGCCATTTATCTAAGTTGGCAGGAATTTCCGGTAAATCAGGTGCAATTGATTGAATAGTAATTTCCCATATTAAAGCATCACTGGGTAAATTTGTCTGATTATCCAACTTTTGCCCTTTAACAATTCTGAAATTTACAATTCCTTTAGGATTTTCAGAGTTAAAGGCAAATTGTAAATCTAATTGTATGGGATTATTTTTTACTAATGTCTTCTCGAAAAGTAAAGGATTCAAATTTAATTCTATTTTCATTCTATTTTTTAAAAATTCATAAAATTCATTTTCTTTTAAGTTTAAATCTATAGCATCAATATATTTTAATATGAGATGACGTGGACGAAATTTATCTTTACTTGGATGCACTATATACAAATTATCTACAACTTCAATGATTCGTTTTTTGAAATCTTGCCAAATATAATTTTCTGTATCATTAACTGTTAAAATTCCATTACCTAATTGTACTAGAGGCCAACCTTGATTACTCTTGAATCTATGTTTAATAATACCTTCTGCCATTTGCTCAGGAATAGAAGCAAAGGGCAATTGTTCATATACGGGATAATTCTCATTTATTCTGTCAAATAATCTGCCAAGTATTAGTTGAGTATTAGGATCACCACCTATTAATTGTGGTTGTTCTACATACCATCTAATCTCAAATATTGCCTCGACAAGAGGTTTGTTTGTTAAGTTTTCTAGGGTCATTTTTAAACTATGGTTTCTTACACTCTTTTATCTTAACTTACAAGGCTAATTATCTTGCATATTTTATTAACCATATATTGTCAGTACAGTAGGCGATCGCATCCTGAACAGTTTAAAGTAAAGTGTATCTGCTTTATATATAAGAGTCTTAGTTTTTTCCTAGCTCCAGAGATAAATGTTGATAAATAACATCTAGTCAGACAGGAATTACAGCTTTACCTTTATCTAGGGAAGCGATCGCAAACCACACTAACAAAAGAGAATATGTGTTTAAGAATAAAGGCCAGCAGTTGGATTTGAACCTACGACCTTCCGATTACAAGTCGGATGCACTACCACTGTGCTATGCTGGCGGTTTGGGTAAGAACGTTTTTAATTGCCTCACCGATTTCATATTATAGCATAGGCATATCATTTGTCTAGAGGGTAAACAAAATATTTTTCCAGTTGCCAAGAATCAGTAAAACTAGCGGACGTGCTGTAGATTGATGCAAAAATATTTGGTACAGTGCAATTGGAGTATTCCTGGTGACACGGCTATACCAAAGCGCAGGAACATTTGTTCTTTAGAGATAATCAAGCATGGCAGCATTGATAGGCAGAGATTTATTAAGTCTAGCGGATCTGAGTTCTGAGGAACTGCAAGAACTTCTGGAATTGGCTACTCAACTCAAGTCAGAAAAACTGAAGTTGCATTGTAACAAGGTTCTAGGTTTGTTATTTTCCAAAGCTTCAACACGCACTAGAGTCAGTTTTACAGTCGCAATGTACCAACTGGGCGGACAGGTAATTGATCTGCATCCTAATGTCACTCAGGTGAGTCGAGGAGAACCTATCCAGGATACTGCTAGGGTGTTAGATCGTTATTTGGATGTTTTAGCAATTCGTACCTTTGCTCAACAGGAGTTGGAAACTTTTGCCAAATATGCGAAAATTCCTGTAATTAATGCCCTCACGGATTTAGAACACCCCTGTCAGATATTGGCAGATTTACTCACCATTCAAGAAAAATTTGGCAGTTTGGCGGGTTTAACATTAACCTATGTCGGTGATGGGAATAATGTCGCTAATTCCCTGATGTTGGGTTGTGCTTTGGTGGGAATGAATGTCAGAATCGCTTTTCCGTCAGGATATGCCCCAGATGCAGAAATTGTAGAAAAAACTAGGGAAATAGCTAATAAAAAAACTGAAGTTATCTTGACTCACGATCCTGAAGCAGCAGCAAAAGGTGCATCCGTACTTTATACTGACGTTTGGGCAAGCATGGGGCAAGAAACACAAGCCAATAATCGCTTCCCTGTTTTTCAACCTTATCAAATTTCACAACAATTATTAAGTCTTGCAGATCCAGAAGCAATTGTTTTACACTGCTTACCAGCCCATCGCGGTGAAGAAATTACTGAAGAGGTAATTGAAGGTTCACAATCACGGGTTTGGGATCAGGCAGAAAATCGCCTCCACGCTCAAAAAGCTTTACTTGCAAGTATTCTTGGGGCAAAATAACAGTATTGGTAATGGGTAATGGGTAATGGGTAATGGGTAATTAGTGAAATTATTATCTGTTCCCTATTCCCTATTAGTTACTAATTACCATAAATTTTTAATAAAAGCTTGTTAAGGGAAGAATTTTGTAGTACCAATGTTCTAGGGACATTTATTATTTACTTCCCAAAAAAATTATGGAACGTCTCACAGAACCCCAAAAAGAACTATACGAATGGTTGGTAGAATATATCAGGTTGAATCAACATTCTCCATCAATTCGCCAAATGATGGAAGGGATGAATTTGAAATCTCCCGCACCCATTCAAAGTCGGTTAGAACATTTACGCAATAAGGGCTACATTGGCTGGAATGAAGGCAGGGCAAGAACTTTGCGGATAGTTCATCCTGTTAAACAAGGTGTACCAATTTTAGGAACTATTGCCGCTGGTGGTTTAATTGAACCGTTCACTGATGCGGTGGAACATTTAGATTTGGCTAATTTATCATTACCTCCTCAAAGCTATGCTTTACGGGTCGCGGGGGATAGTATGATTGAGGATTTAATAGCAGATGGTGATGTCGTATTTTTGCGCCCTGTAGCCGAACCAAATCAATTAAAAAATGGAACTATCGTCGCGGCAAGGGTGGAAGGACATGGAACAACTTTAAAACGATTTTATCGCCATGATGATCTTGTCACCCTTAAACCTGCAAATCGTAATTATCACCCGATAGAAGTATCAGCAATGCAAGTAGAGGTACAAGGTTCTTTGGTGGGTATTTGGCGTAATTATAACTAAAGGATGTCATTTGGAGACTTCCAAATAAAAAAATGTCCCAAAACTGATGCAAAAATTCTCTCTCTGTGTACTCTGTGCCTCTGTGGTTCGTTTCTTGGGATAATTTATTTCTTGGAAGTCTCTTGTCAGTTTGTAGGGGTAAAATGCAATGCTCATGAGTGTCAACTTAAGCTGCAAATGGCTCATCTGTAAGCTGCCACACCCGCCCAGAAATGAATTTCCGGGCTAATAGCCAAAGTGTACTAAAGTAGACTGATAGCAAAGCGTAACGTAAGCCATAGATTCTTCAAATTATTTAGTCATCTTTAGATGACTTGAGCTATTAGCAAGGAACTTAAGTTCCTTGCGGAACTAAGGTTTTACTTTACTCCTACTAATAATTACCAATTTATGTACCTAACGCAAAATGCAGTACCGAAATTGCCTACTTTTAAGCTCAAGTTACCTTATGCGGGTGAGAAAAAAGGCAGTTATCAAATTAATAAATCATTACCGGGATGTCCAAAAATGCCTTTATCTCTGCAATTGCGGGGATATCAACGCCAAGCTGTGACTAGCTGGTTTGCTAATCATGGTAGGGGGACATTAAAAATGGCTACTGGTAGTGGTAAGACTATTACTGCATTAGCGATCGCTTGCGAATTGTACCAGCAAATTGGTTTACAAGTCTTGTTAGTGGTGTGTCCCTATCGTCATCTTGTCACCCAATGGGGCAGAGAATGTGAGAAATTTAACTTACAGCCGATTTTAGCATTTGATAATTTACGCAGTTGGCAAAGTCAACTTTCTACACAAATCTATAATTTGTCTTCTGGTTCTCAAGATTTCGTGACGGTAATTACCACTAACTCGACTTTAATTGGTGATGGTTTTCAAACACAACTTAAATATTTTCCGCCAAAAACATTGATTATTGGCGATGAAGCCCATAATTTAGGCGCACCAAAACTAGAAGAAAGTTTACCCCGAAAAGTTGGTTTACGTCTAGGTTTATCAGCCACACCAGAAAGATATTTTGATGATGATGGTACAGAATCTTTATTAGATTATTTTGGGAATATTCTTCAACCTGAATTTAGTTTACAGGATGCAATTTCTCAAGGTGCATTAGTTCATTATATCTATAATCCGGTGTTGGTAGAATTGACGGAAACTGAGAGTATCGCTTATTTAAAATTAACCAAAAAAATTGGGCGTTCTCTTCTTTATCGAGATCGAGATATGGGGGAAGCAGGAGATTTTGAAGACAACGAAGATATCAAATCATTATTAATGCAAAGAGCGCGGTTAATTGGCACAGCAGAAAATAAATTAATAGCATTAAAAGAATTAATGTCAACTCGTCGAGAAACCACCCATACACTCTTTTATTGTAGTGATGGTTCTCAAGAAATCGGACAACGTTATTCTCTGCGTCAACTCAAAGCCGTTTCTCAACTTTTGGGAGGAGAATTAGGTTATAAAGTCAGTACCTACACAGCAAATACTTCTTTAGAGGAAAGAGAAACTTTACGCCAGCAATTTGAAAGTGGAGAATTACAGGGTTTAGTCGCAATTCGGTGTTTAGATGAAGGTGTAGATATTCCCGCAATTCAAACCGCAGTCATTTTATCAAGTTCAGGAAATCCCCGCCAATTTATCCAACGTCGGGGACGGGTTTTACGTCCTCACCCTGGCAAAGAACGGGCAACGATTTTTGATATGATTGTTTTACCGCCAGATTTGGATAGAGAAACTATTGAAGTGGAACGAAATTTATTAAAGAAGGAATTACGGCGGTTTGTGGAATTTGCAGATTTAGCTGATAATGCTGGAGAAGCGAGGATGAAGTTATTGGCTTTGCAAAAACGATATGGGTTATTGGATATTTAATGTTATGCGGATTTATCAATAGTTATTGACTTTATGTACCAAAAAAGGTACAATATGGTGTAGCATCAAATCTAATGTATGTATTTGTTGAGTAAAGGTATACAGAATACCTAATTCTAACTTATACATTTAATTAGGTTAGATGTATGACAGATAAAAGAGTTCCGGCTGAATTTTATAGAAACGAGAATGGTACTGAACCAGTCCGTGATTGGTTAAAAAGTTTACTTAAAGAGGAAAGATTTTTGATTGGTGCTGATATCAAAACAGTTGAATTTGGTTGGCCAATTGGAATGCCAACCTGTCGGCCAATGGGTGACGGATTATTTGAAGTGAGAACAAATTTACCACAAAATCAAATTGCTCGTGTATTATTTTGTTTTTATGAAGGTAAAATGATATTGCTGCATGGCTTCATTAAGAAAAGTCAGAAAACTCCAAAAAAGCAATTGGAATTAGCCTTGAAACGTAAACACACATTGGAGGCATAAACTATGATACAGAATGCGTATATTGGTTCTTCTTTTGATGATTTTTTGGAAGAAGATGGAATGTTAGATGAAATCAATTTAATAGCTATTAAAAGAGTGATTGCTTGGCAGATTAAAGAAGCAATGGCTGAGAAAAATCTTACTAAAACAGCAATGGCTGAGAAAATGAAAACAAGTAGATCATCTGTTGATAGACTTTTAGATCCTGATAATTCTTCTATTACTTTAGAGACAATTGATAAAGCTGCTAGAGTTGTTGGTAAGAAAATCCGTTTTGAATTAGTAGATACTGTTTAAAAAATAGTGTTAGGTTAAGCAAAAAAACAACCTCCGGCTTTTTGGATCAAAACATTATTTTATGTTTATTCTTGATCTTCAGGGTATAGGACATAATCTACATCTTCTTTTTGGAATTTATTCGTAAGCAGTAAGCTGATTAATTTTTTTCTGTTAGGTCCCGGATGAATTTTGATAGAGATACGTTGTTCACTTGACATCTTTTGAGTTATCCCTGTTCTGTCAGAGTAGGGATATATAACAATAATCAATAGTTATTGAATTTGTGTACTAGAAAAGGTAAAATATAGTCACTTATTTTACATCAGGGTATTGTATGCAAACTCCATCAAATCTGTTATTTTCCAAGTTCCAACCCCAAGAATTTAATCAACTATGTCAAGAAATTTCTAATGTGTTTGAAACCTCTCCAGCCGAATTAGCAGAACTATACAAAAAAATTCATGATAACTTTCACATTGACGGCTGGCCAAAACAATTCACAGAAAGGAATTTCTTCAAATCTCAGGACGAAAAATTTCATAATGACTACTATCAAAAATCACCTGTGATTGCTGTTGACTTACCTAGTCTCATGGAACTGAAAAACGATTCTGTTAATAAACCAACAATTGCTGTTATTGCTCAAGATCCTTACGGTAAAGACCTTTGTCAAGATGTAATAGTTGGTACACCTTTTGGGCTACATCATAAAGATTCCCGTGAAAAATATCCTCCTGAAACAGTATTTTATTTTGAAATAATTTATAATCTGCTTGAGGAACTGAATTGTAAGGTATATTTAACTGATGCTTACAAGATATGGGTTGGGGATCATACAAAGCAAAAAATAGAGAGAAGACGACTGCGAATAAAAGATCGACAAAGATTTATTCAACTGTTAAAGCGGGAATTGAATATAATTAATCCAGTTGGATTAATTACTTGGGGTAAAGAAGCCAAAGATGCGGTCAATCAAATAAACTTAGGAATTAAACATAAATATTTTCCTCATCCATCAGGTAGTAATGGTGCTGAGTGGAAAAAGATAATAGATGGTCGCATAACTCACGAAAATAAATTAAAGTTCTATAAAGAAAGCATTAAAAGCATTAAAAAACAATGGGAAATATAAAACTACATAGCACTAAGAAGGATTACTATAGTTGATTTATCGTTATCTTTTGGGAAGAAAAAGTTTTACTTTATTGGATAATAATACAATAACTAAAAATTAATCTTCTTCCCAAAAAAACAAAGATTCAAGTTTACCAGATTCAGTAAAGGTGATTGCAGCTATTAAACATTGAGGTAAATTAACACAAACTTTCTCAGCATAATTCCCCGCTTGTCCACCAACAATTAATTTTGGCTCATTATCAGAATTCACACTATTATTTTTAGCATAGACATCTGATTTAGCTATTTCATAATTAACCGGATATAAGAGAGAATAAAAAACCTCATCATCTAAGGTTGCAGTAACAATATATTTACCAGCATTACCACCACCAATCATCATATAACTCTCGTCGTCTACTTCTAAACTGACTAAAGTTTTAGTATTACCATCTAAATCACAAATAGCTGTTTTAATTTGTTGCAAATTTGGATTTTCAATGAAGTTTTCTTCATTTCTGTTTCCCGTCCAGTTGTCTGTATATAATTTTGATACAAACATTATTGCCTCCTTGACTTTGCGGTAAGTAAACTACCCTATCTTCCCTTTTACCCAAGTGCGGAAAGATTTCAACAAAGCAATTTCACCCATAGTTTTACTTTGCTGGATAAATCTATTCATATCCCCAGCAGAAACTAGAGGAAAAGTCATACTAAACTTAATTTCAATATATTGATTTTCCACCAATTGATAAAACTTCAAAACTTCACCGTCATATCTCCAAAGTTCAGCCACACCTAAAGCCGCATAAATATTAAACTTATTCACAGAACTGCTAGTAATATCAATTTCAACTGCTAAATATGGAGGAGGATCTATTTCTAAATTTAAAGTTTCCTTACCTCTCATAACTGCTTCATTTTGGATATAATAGCAACTATCTGGTTCTATTCCCTTTGCAAAGAGTTTACGTTTTAATGTTGTAGAACCAGCGCTTCTAAGTTCTATATCTAATTCTTCAGCTAAGGAAAATATCAATCTGTCAAATTGAATTTTTGGATTTTCGTGTTCAAATAGTGGAGTCATAATTTCTAAAGTACCGCAGTCATAAGCAAACCGAGAACCCCTATCCTCACCTGTATCTCTTAACAAGGCTTCAAAGGTTTCCCAGCTAACGTTATATAAAACCGTTCTTTGTTCAGCAGTAATTGACTCCGGAAGCATATACAATACCTATTCCATCACGATACTAGATAAAATACTGAGAATTTTACTGATATTATTAATATAATAATCTGTCAAGTCAATTTCTACCACTTGATTAATCAGGTTTAAAAATTCCAGTTATACTCAAAACTGCTAGTACCGCAAGGCGGAAGTCAAAAGTCAAAAGTCAAAATGAAGACAGTATAGGCTTTTGGAGGATTTAGAATGGTTGGTTTATTTACGCCGTTTTGTACTAGAAGCTGGACTTTTTTATCATACAAAGAACAAGGTTCAAAGCCTCTCCAGTATTAAATATTATTCCTTTTCCCTCTCCTCTTAGGAGAGGGTTAGGGAGAGGTGCGGGGAGAGGTTTACCAGAGGGGTTTCATATTTGGTTAAACCATGAACCGATTGCAGTATAGTAAGTAGTGAGACAGAATTAATTACACAATGTCATTGCGTAAACGTTGCGTGGCGTTAGCCATATGGAACGAAGTAAAATGAAGCAATCGCAAGGGTTGTGATTGCTTCCCTTCGCTCGCAATGACTGTAAATTTTTAATCGAAAACGGCAGGGACAATTGTTGGGGTGACGCTTTGTGTTCAGTCCTGACCTTGGGTATACTACTATTGCTGATGCCTAAACTCGTCAAAAACCGACTACCCCAACTACATTTTTCTTGTTTCTTTTTTGGTGGTTTATATCGCTCGCAAAAGCCTTTGTAGCGTTTGGCACAGTCATCTAATCTGCTGACAAACTTTTTGATATCCTACGATCCACTTTTCCCAAACTAGCCAAGTATGAATTATCAATTGACAATTGACAATTGATAGCTAACTGTGCAAAATTAATTGAATATTTTAAATGTTGGGTTTCCTTGCGTCAACCCAACCTGCACAAAGTGTGTTATTTCATAAAATGTCAGGGTCAATATTCAATTCTCTGAGTTTGGCAGCTAAACGTTCTGCGAGTTGTGTTTGTTGTTCTGCAAGTTGTGTTTGTTGTTCTGCAAGTTGTGTTTGTTGTTCTGCACGTTGAGCCTGTTGTTCTGCAAGTTTGGTTGCTTCTTCTGTGAGTTGAGCTTGCTGTTCTGCACGTTGGGTTGCTTGTACCCCATATTCTTCTGGTGTTAGCATTAACTGTCCTTCTGGCAGAAAATAACGCAATTTACCGTCATGGACACCCAAATATAAATTTAGCTGCTGACTCCATAATAAACCTTGAGGATTAGGTTCTATGGGTTGATATGTTCCACCAAACAAGATAAAACCAGCAAATTCTAAATTTTGCGGATTAAACCAGAAATATTCAGGTGTGCGGAAAATATCTTGATAAATTTGTTTTTTTAACCCTTTATCAGTGGAAACAGTGGAGGGAGAAAGCAATTCTATAATTAAGTTAGGATATTTACCATCTTCCTCCCAGACTACCCAATTATTGCGATCGCGGTTTTCTGTATCCAGCACTAGGAAAAAATCTGGACCACGAAAATCTTTGGTTTTAATTTGCCGAGGACTGTAATAAATAGTCATGTTCCCAGCAACAAAATAGTCATTAATTTTATTTATATCTCGCCACCACCAATTGAGACATTGGATTAGTAGTAGCATTTGTTGTAGATGTAAAGATGATTCCAAAGGGGGTTCGTCACTTTCTAGATTACTTGGTGGAAATATTACATCCAAACCGGGTTCAATATTTTGGGTGACGGTCATAGCTGCAAGGTAGTGGAGGATCTATTCTTATGGTAACAGATACTCAAAAAAGTTGTCATCCTCATATTTTACTGCCCATTATTGTGGAAAATTCAATTTCTCAGCCTCTCATTGTTAATGGTTACAAATATCAACATTTACGTTGTTCTTTTAATCCTGTTAATCCTTAAATCCTGGAAATCCTGATTCTGACAATTAAATTAAATCAGCACGAGGTTTAAAGGTTTCTATTTCTCGCAATTTTTCATAAAGTTCCCGTTCTTGGGGAGTAATATTTTTCGGAGTTACTATCTGAATTTCTACCAGTTGATCACCTCGTTGACCGCTTTCACTAGGGTAGCCTTTATTACCAAGACGGAATCTTTGCCCAGACCGAACACCAGGGGGAATGGTCATTTTCACTGGACCATCAAGGGTAGGTGCTTCAACTTGTCCGCCCAATGTTGCTTCACTGGGAGTTACAGGGACTTGACAGAAAATGTTAGTACCTTCTAGTTTAAACAAAGGATGAGGATCTACGGTAATTTTTAAGTATAAATCACCACCACTAATTCCTTGATTTCGTAAGCGGATGGTTTGTCCTGTCACCATAGCTGGGGGCATTGTCACTTCGAGCGATCGCCCATCCTCTAACCTTATTCTCTCATTCCCACCTTGATAAGCTTTTTCCAATGGTAAAGTTAATCTGGCTTCGATATCCCTGCGAGTGCTACGGGGTGGAGTATTGACAGTATATGCCACTTTAGTTCTAGGAGTGCGAAAGGGGTCGCTAGTGGTGGTGCTTCCCGGACTATTTTTAGGATCTTTACGGTTGCTGACACCAATCACTTGATTGACAAAACTTTCAAAATCGTTGAATTGGCTGGGGTCTACATCCTGACTAGAACGCCCGTTAGGACGGCTATCCCAACCTTTAGGCTTGGGAGTTTGTTTATTGCCAGCAAAGCCGTTTTGTTGCCAATAGCGGCTAAATTGGTCATATTGCGATCGCCTGCTAGAATCGGAAAGGATTTCATAAGCCTCCCCAATAGTTTTAAATTTCTCCTCAGCTTCCTTATTCCCTGGGTTCAGATCAGGGTGATATTGTCTAGCTAAACGCCGATAAACCTTTTTAATTTCTTCGCTTGTGGCATCTTTAGAAACTCCTAAAATCTCGTAATAATCCCGAAAATTTTGCAAATTTTGCATATATTTAAACGTCAGTGGTCAGTGGTCAGTGGTCAGTGGTCAGTGGTGTTTCTACTTGTGACTGACCCTGCAAATCCAATATTGGGAAAGATATTAAATCCCAATTTAAAAATCTAAAATCGAATTATAACCAATCATCGTCATCATCCCAGTTATCCTGGTAGCTGGGGCGTTTGCTGCGAGTGGGACGACTTTCATAATTGGGAGAACGCCCTGGGTTGCCATAATCTCTGTTAACACCTCGGTTAGATGAATCTCGTTGGCGATAGTTATCTCTGTAAACATCCCGTTCCGGTTCTCTTTCTTTTTCACCCACGAAGATTTCCCGGATAGCGCCAAATAAATCCTCATCTTCATCCTCAGCATAATACTGACGGACTTCTCTATTCAGTTCATACAGAGCATCTTGTAAATCAGCATAAGCCTGATCAATCCCCCGATCTTCGTCAGCTTGTAAACTTTCTCGTAAATTTCGGCAAATATTATCAATGCGTTGACGACGGTTACGGGCAAATTGCATTCCCATTTCCAAAGCCACTTCTCGCAGTTGCCGTTCTGCTTGTAATATTAACGCTTCGGCACGGGTACGTTTTTCAACTCGTTCTTTCCGTTCTCTGTCAACATCGGCGTATTTTTGAGCATCCTGAATCATCCGGTTAACTTCTGATTCACTCAAAGTAGAAGCACCTTGAATAGTAATGCTTTGTTCCCTGCCAGTGGTACGATCTAGTGCCGTTACCTGGAGAATCCCATTAGCATCAATATCAAAGGATACTTGAACTTGAGGAATACCTCTGGGGGCTGGAGGAATACCATAGAGTTTAAACCGTCCCAAGGACTTGTTATCTGTAGCCATGTCCCTTTCACCCTGCACTACATTGATTTCTACACTGTTTTGGTTATTTTCAGAAGTAGAAAAAATATCAGAACGACGGACTGGGATGGTTGTATTCCGGGGGATGAGTTTTTTCATTACACCACCGATGGTTTCTAAGCCCATAGATAGGGGTGTGACATCTAAGAGGAGAACATCTTTAAGTTCACCAGCCAGAATACTGCCCTGAATAGCTGCACCTACAGCGACGACTTCATCAGGATTGACGTTTTCATTAGGTTCAATGCCAATTAAGTCTTGAACTAGCTGTTTTACCATTGGCATTCTCGTAGAACCACCAACGAGGACAACTTCTTCAATATCTACAGGAGAAAGTCCGGCATCTTTTAACGCCCGTTTGACTGGTGTTCTGATTCTACTCAATAAGTCTACACATAAACCTTCAAATTGCGATCGCGTCAGGCGAGTTTCTAGGTGTTTTGGACCATCTTCTGTGGCGGTAATGAAGGGTAAATTAATATCGGTGACACTAACCGCCGAAAGTTCGATTTTCGCCTTTTCTGCGGCTTCCATTAACCGTTGCAAAGCTTGGCGATCGCGTCTTAAGTCTACACCCTCTGCTTCTAAAAACTGTTCCGCCAACCAATCAACTACTTTTCTATCAAAATCATTGCCACCAAGTTGAGTATCTCCACTAGTAGCTTTAACCTCAAATACGCCGTCACCTACTTCGAGCAAGGACACATCAAAAGTTCCCCCACCTAAATCAAACACGAGAATAGTTTCTGTGTAACCTCGATCTAATCCGTAAGCCAAAGATGCCGCTGTGGGTTCGTTGAGAATTCGTAACACATCTAAACCAGCAATTCTGCCCGCGTCACGGGTAGCTTGGCGTTGGGAATCATTAAAATAAGCCGGAACAGTAATGACAGCCCCGGTAACAGGTTCACCCAAATAACGACTAGCATCATCAGCTAATTTTTTCAGCACCATAGCTGAAATTTCTTCTGGAGAAAATTCCTTATTCAGCCGAGGACAGGCAACTTTAATATTGCCAACTTCATCTTTACGGATAGTGTAAGGTACGCGCTTAGAATCTGGGTTTAATTCGCCATACTTGCGCCCAATGAAGCGTTTTACCGCAAAAAAGGTATTTTGGGGATTAAGGACGGTTTGCCGTCTGGCCATTTGCCCCACAACCCTTTCCCCTTCTTTACTAAAGCCAACGACGGAGGGGGTTGTTCGCATTCCTTCTGCATTGGCAATCACCACCGGCTTGCCACCCTCCATGACGGCGACTACTGAGTTGGTTGTACCCAAGTCGATGCCAACTACCTTGCCCATGCGTTACTCGTCTCCTGTTGCGTGTTTTATAAATTTATTATGATATAATAAGACTGCTTTCAGCTTGGCGCTAAATCAGGTCAACAATCCAATAATATAATAGTCATCATTAAATCAGGAATTAGAGGCATTTTAGCAACAGCAGTGCTACTTGCTAAACTAGGATAGCATTTTAGGTCAGTTGTCAGTTGTCAGTTGTCAGTGGTCAGTTGGAAAAGGAAATTTTGATCTTTACTCTTGCCCATTAAACATTATCTTTATCCACTTTGAATTTAAAACAGCGGTTAGAAACCCATCTTCAGGAAGTAGCCAGAGAACGCAACCCATACATGGACAGTGCGGCGCATTTCTTTGTTCAAGAATACATTCGCCAGCAATTAGGACAATGGGGAAGTGTGGAAATCCACACCTTTGAAGTCAGAGGCAAAACCTGTAAAAACCTAATTTTAAATTTACCCGCTGCAACCACAAAACAAAAGGCAGATTTACCACCTATTTTAATTGGCGCTCACTATGATGGTGTCCCTGGTACAGTAGCAGCGGATGATAATGCGACAGGGGTGGCAGTTTTATTAGAATTTGCCAGAAGTTTTGCCGAAACTCCCGCGAGATATCCTTTGCGGTTGGTGGCTTTTGACATGGAAGAATATGGGTTGTTAGGTAGTGCTAATTATGCAGCTTTGTTGCACGAACAAAAGCAACCTCTTCGCTTGATGATATCTTTAGAAATGTTGGGATATCGAGATTCTACTCCTGGTTCTCAAAAGTACCCATTTCCCCTACAGTTTTTTTACCCCAATCGTGGAGATTTTATTGCTTTAATTGGCAATTTAAGGACTTTAGGTGATTTAATTAGTTTAAGTAAAAGTATTGATCCATCTGGTATCCCTAGTCAATGGCTACCAGCACCAAATCGGGGTTTATTAGTTCCCCAAACTCGCTTAAGTGATCATGCACCTTTTTGGGATCAAGGTTATCCGGCAATCATGGTGACGGATACGGCGTTTATGCGAAATCCTCATTATCACAAGGCTAGTGATACTATTGCTACATTGGATTTAGATTTTCTCACGGGTGTATGTGAGGGGTTGGAACAGGGAATTAGAGGATTGTAAATTAATATTATTGTCTGAATCAGGATATCCAGGATTTAAGGATTAACAGGATGAAAACTTCTTTTGTTCGTCAATTCGGACGTTTATGCCGTAAATAAGCGATTCCTACGGAGCGCTTCGCGATCGCTATTTCACACAACCACAAAACTAATATTTATTTTGTTCCAGTGCATTGGGATTGTTAGGTATTAATCACTTTCTGATGCCATTCCATAGCTTCTACAAGAAACGCTGGTCTCACTGGTGTCGAACTTTCTCCGAAAATTGAGTGCATCTCTCCCTCTCGGTTAACAGCTATATAAGCTAGTGCAATACCTTCCTGTATAAGATCCCATGAGTCCCAGCAGTAGACGATGAATGCAATCCTATTAGTTGACTTGAGGAAGGTTTGAGTTGCCCGGATGAATTCTTCTTGAGTTAGTAATCCCGACAAGTTAATTTTGCAAAAAATAACACCATTCCCATCTTTTGGAAGCTGTGATCTTGTTTTCTTAAATTTATTTATAATCTGCTGCTCTGTTGTAAAGTCTATTTGTTTGGCTTTGACTTCAACATTCAGGGAGTCATAGGGAAAGAAGCCTTTTACCTCGATATCAAAGTCTGCCCCCTTGACACCGCTTTCAACTACAAGTCGGATTGATTTTGAACTTTTCAAGAACCAGTGAGCAGATGTCACTTCATAATAAGTAGACTCAAAATTACTTCTATCTTTGTTTTTCAGAAACTCGGCAAATCCCTCTTGATCTTTTAAAGACCAAAGCATATGAGCAAGATGAATAATTCGGACATCACCTTTGTTGGCAAAAAAATCCTGTCTACGACCAAATGTTGTGCATTCCTTAGCCCAAAAGTTACCTCCAAGAGTGTTTATTATCACTGATTGAGCCAGAGCAAGCTCTAAGCCTGAAGATAAATCTATCCCAATTTTTCTTAAATCTTCAATCTGTTCATGAAAGATTTCAGGACACAAATTATGTATTCCAGGTGTTCTTGGTTGCATAACGACTGGTAATAGTTGAGATCACTTAGCAATGCAGTTAGCGGTTGAATTGAGTGGCAAACGATCACCTGCAACTCAAAACTAAAATATCACAATATTGTCCGCTCCAATGTTTTGTTATGCCCTGATCGCTTCTCAATTATTAACTTTTGCGAAGCGCGACCTAGTAATCGCCTTAACAATCATCTTCTCAAGATTACGATTATACTATCCGAAGGTCAGCGTCGCTATCGCCTCTTATCTTAATGGATATAGTAACTAATGCTATAACTACTATATATCTCATTCTCACATCACTAAAGATATGGAAGAACTTTTGACATTAAGGGAATTACTACTTAAAGGTGATATGACTGGAGCTTTAGCAATTGTTGACGAATTAGAAGAAATGAGCAGAGACGATAAAATCAACAACATTCGTAGCTATGCAGTAATTCTGCTCATGCATCTAATCAAGCAAAAAGCAGAAAATCGCACCACGAAATCGTGGGAGCTATCAATTCGCAACTCTATACGCGGTATCCAAACCAAAAACCAGCGACGTAAAGCTGGCGGAACATACCTCAATACCGAGGAATTAAGCCTAGCAATTTCTGAAGCTTATACAGAAGCAGTTGATCGCGCCTCCTTAGAGGTTGAAGAAGGACGCTATGAACCCCATGAGTTAGCCAAACTAGTCAACCGTCAAGAGATATGCGATCGCGCCATGATTTTAATCTCTACAAATCTAGAAATTTAAACTGGGTGTTAAGGATTCTAATGGGAGCTTAGGCGATTCAGAAGGTCAGCATAGCGATCGCCAATACTACAAATAATACATACAATATATTTAAACATTGGCAATAAATTCTTCTACTGTTAACCCAGCAGTTCGTATCAGACCGAGTAAAGTCCCTTTTGCCACCTCATGATGATCAGGAACAGACAAAGTTACCATTTCACCTTCTTTGACTAAAATTATATGACTTGCACTTTGGCGTGCAAATCGCCAGCCCAGCTTTTCAAAGGTACGAACTAAGTAGGTGAACACAATAAAACCAAACTGTGTAAAGAAACGTAAAATCGCTGAAAACTTCTTTACTATTGCCTCTTGCCTCTTGCCTCTTGCCTTGCTATAACGACAATTTTCAACGTCAACCTACTTACTTCTTATCCACTCAGAACAGGTAGTTTTGATGCCATAACTATACTAAGACTTCTACTTGTTTAGTTTCAATAGTCAATGGCAACCCCATTTCTGCCCTCACTTGTAAGCAAGCAGAAATTGCATCTTGAATATTCTCTAAAGCCTCTTCTTTTGTCGCTCCCTGACTAATGCAACCAGGAATACTAGGACATTCAATCATCCAGACACCATCTTCATCTCGATCAATCGTAACATTGAATTTCATACTAAGTTGTAGTTAAGTAATACCTGTATTTTAGCTTTTAAAATTTCGATTATCCAACTGAACTTCCACAGTTTTAGTCTTAATGAAAGATTACCGCAAATTCTCGGAAAAAGTCAATTGCGATCGCTTTAAATAATAATTATAAGTGATACCTGCTGAGTAACAAACAGATACCACTCTCATAATCGTTCTCTTTCTCAGTCGTGGTTTATTTCACAAACTACCATAAACGGGAATGACTGCGCCACGAATATCAATAGCTGCTTCTGAGGCTAAGAAGCAGATAACTTGGGCGATAGATTCGGGTTTTACCCATTTATCAGCGTTTTCTGCACCCATAGCGGCTCTATTGCTGGGAGTATCAATGATACTGGGGAGAATGGTATTAGCTGTAATATTAGTATTTTTGGTTTCATGAGCGATCGCTTTTGTTAAGGCTATTACCCCAGCTTTGGCCGCAGAATAAGCCGCTAAATTTGCCGCAGGTTCAGCACCAGCGCGAGAACCTACAGTCACAATACGCCCATAACCATTTTCTAGCATACTTTCAAGGCTATATTTACAAGTTAAAAAAGTTGTATTTAAGTTTAAGTCTATTTGCTGTTTCCAATCATCAAAGCTGTATTTGTGAGTTTTTCCCATAGAAAAACCACCAACTAAATGAATTAACACATCCACTTTTGTCATGCGGCTGACCAGTTTCTCTACTGAGGCTTCATCTTCCAAATTAGCAGGAATAAAATGAATTCTCGCAAAATCCGCCGGCGAAATAATTCCTTTGAGCCGTTCTACATCTTGAGGATTACGATAAGGAATAGTTACATCTGCACCTTGGGCGATAACTGCGGGTGTGACACCTAAACCGAGTCCCCCTGTGCCACCTGTAAGTAAAACTTGTTTGCCTTTCATTATAAAGATGCACTCCTTGGATATTCTTTATTCAAGATAGCGTGGATTTTCCAGAATCAATTTCATGATTTTGTTTCGCACAATCTCTCTTAGAGATCCCGCAGGGGTAGATACAAAGGGGCAAAGGAAGAAATACACGGAAAACCGCTGTCATAGAGACGCGGGATTTGGCATCTCTAATTGAAGACAGTAACTATTTTAAAGGTTAAAGCTTTGCTTGCAGATGTTGTACTAATTGTGGTGCTTGCATAACACCTTCAATTCTATCTACAGGCTGTCCTTGTTTAAATAGTACCAAGGTTGGTAAAGCCTCAATGCCGTATCGGCTGGCTAATTCTGTATACTTTTCTGTATCAATCTTGACAATCCGCAAACGGTCTTTCAATTGACTGTTGACTTGTTCTAAAATTGGCACCATCATTTGACAAGGACCACACCAGTCAGCATAAAAGTCTACCAATACGGGTACATCTGAACCAGATAGCATTTCTTCAAAGCTGTTGAATTGTTTTTTAATGGTCATAACACACCAGTTTTTAATTAATTGTTTGTTTTAATGTTAGTTCTTAGAATCTGTAATTTGTATATGTTTATATTTTTTATAGATCCCCAACTTCTCTAAGAAGTCGGGAATCTGGGTATTAATCTCTTACATTGTCAAAAACTGAGGATTGGTTTCAATCAATTTTGCTAAGTCTTGCAAGAATCCGGCGGCATCAGCACCATAAATGATGCGATGATCACAGGTAACAGTTACTTGCATTTGTTGACGTACACCAAATAAGCCGTCGACTGTGGCTACTACCTGAGGACGTGATGCACCAATGGCTAAGATAGAACCTTGTCCAGGTGGTAAAATGGCATCAAAGGTATCTACACCAAACATTCCCAAGTTGGAGAGGGTGAAAGTACCGCTGTTGTATTCTGCTGGTTGTAGCTGTTTCGCTCTAGCGCGTTCTACTAAGGATTTCCAGTTGCGAGATAAAGAGTAGATGTCAACTGTATCTGCATTTTGCAAAACGGGTGTTATTAAACCACCATCATCCATGGCTACGGCGACGGAAACGTTAATATTAGGATGATTGACAATTCCTTCGTCTGAGTAGCTGGCATTGAGGATGGGGTGTTTTTGCAATGTCACGGCTACAGCTTTGGCTAGTAGCGCGGTCATTGTTACGCCTTTAGACTTAATTTGTTTGTAAAGTTTATCGAGTCCATCGGTGCTAATTGTGTAACTAACACGGAATACAGGTACGGATAGACTGGCTACCATACCCCGAACTACGGCATTTTGTAAGGTAGTGAATGGTACTATTTGACCGGGAACAGCACTACTAACTACAGGCACAGGTGCTGGTGCTGCTACTGGTACTGGTACTGGTACTGGTACTGGGGCGGCAGTGACAACAGGGGTAGCAATTGGCTGAACTTTACCAACTGCAACTTCTACATCCTCAGCGACAATGCGACCGTAGGGACCGCTACCTGTGAGGGTATTTAAATCTATTTTGAGTTCTTTGGCTAGTTTACGGGCGCGGGGTGAAACTACGACTCTGCCCGGTTGATGGTTAGAACCATTTTGAGATGCGGTGACAGGGGCGGCAACTGCGGCAACTGCAACTGGTGTGGGAGCAGGTGTCGAGGGGGCAGCAGCGTTATCTGCGTTGGCTAGGGACTTGGCTGTGGCTATTTCTGCTTCTGTTTCGGCAATGTAAGCGATCGCTGCGCCGACTGGTGCGGTTTCACCGGCAGGAACAATAATATGGGCGAGATATCCTTCATAGAAGGTTTCTACATCCATATCAGCTTTATCTGATTCGACAACCACCACCGTTTCGCCTTTCTCTACTTTATCTCCCGGCGACTTGACCCAGGAGACAATTTTGCCTTCGGTCATGGTGGAACTCAGCGCCGGCATAAATACTTCGTTAATGCTCATGATATGGTGGTTTCAGAATCAATTATATATGGACTTCAATCTACGAATTTTAACAGTTTTGTGATCAAGTGGGTGATTTTTTGGAAAAATCAGATTGATGAAAACTATCTGTTTTTTTTGCACAAAACACAACCGCCTACTTCATTGTCAGCGGTTCTGGGGAGTTGAATAGATTTTTGTAAGAAGATAGTTCTTCCTTATCGGTTTTACGATAACAAATCCAAAATCGTTTGTCAACCCCCTAATACTCTATTTTGGCGTTTTTATGGGAGTAAATCTTTTTGTCTAGTTTTTCAACTTAGGGAAATTACCCTGCCAATAAGACAATAAAGTCTGCCAAACAGCTTCCAATTCAGCATCACTACCATCAGATTTCGCTAAGGAGAGTTGCCCCCAGACACAGCGTTTGTCACGGAGAGTCTGTTTACCGTTGAAGAGATTCAACCATTGAGAGGGATTTAAATAAGGACGATAAAAATAGGCAATGAATTGAGACGCTGTGACTGTACTTTTTCCCATAGAATTAATGCAGGCTGTCAAATAGTGGTTTTGCTCAGAGGAGAATTGTAAATGATAACCTTTGGGATTGACCTTTTCCAGAGGCTTTATTAGCTTAGGTAAATCAGGTAGATAACTAAATTGCTCATATTCAGATTGGATATCACCTAAACTGATAGGGATGTAGTAGAAGTTGACAGTTAAACTCTGTCCGGCTTTTTGGTAATGATAAATTTGTCCAGCCAAGACATCCTTCCTCTTATCTGCTTCCATATCTGTAGTCTTTTGCGGTAGAGACAGAGGTTCACTAGCGGTGAATTGCCACCCAGGGAGAGGAATTTGCTGTGGAAAACGATAGACGGCGGCTTCACTCAAGCCCGCTCTGGGATAGACCCAAAAATTAAATAAAATGATGACTAAACTGATACCTATCAGTACACTTGAATAGGATACTGGCTGGGATTTCTGAGGGGTGACTTCTGACAGTGATGATAGTGATGATGGAATTTGGTTATTGGGTGATAGTAAGAGAATCACAGTCCCAAACAATAGGAACGAGAGTACAGCAAAGATATTACCACCTTGAGAACCATGCCAATAATGAAATGCAGGTTTATCTGTGACTACGAAGGCGATAATAGCCAATCGGATAATGGAAAAAATCAGACTAATAACGACTGCAAGGATAAAAGGCAAATAAATATTTTTCAGGAACCCGGGAAAAAGAATGACCAGCAGCAAAGAAACTTTTAATAGCAATATCAGCAGTGGTATCGCTGTACATTCTGACAAAACATCAATTGTCCCATTATTCACAGAAACAAGAGCGCCCTGAGTAGTAGAATCAAAGCCCAAGTACCATAAAAGAAAAGAGGTGAATTTGGCAGAAATGACCGTAATCTGCATCAGCATTCCCAATAATTTTACCAAGATAATAACTAAAGGAAATAGGGCAATAATTACTAAATATTGCCGGAATTGTTTAATTCCCTGAAATCCTGATGCCAATAAAGCGAAACCTATGGAACTGATTAATGGCAGAAAATACCAGAAAATAGAGATTTCTTGGAATGAAAAATTTGCATTGAGGTAGGGAATGATTATCAAACAACAACCAATAAAATTAGTCGGAAATCGGCTAACTAAGGTGAGGTCATAGCGTTTCTGGTAAAGATGCCCCAGGATACTTGTATATAGCGCTAGTTCCAAGAACCATTGATTGAAATCTTGTTCAACTCGCCAGTAGAGTGTTAGGTTAATTGAAGAAATCAACCCAAAGATGAATAGGAGCAGGAAAGTATGATCAGTATGATTGAGTAAGTTAACTTTCCTGAATCTTCCCATTTTACGTTTAATTGCTAACATTATCTGTAACATTCTAAAAAGCCTGGCCTATTTTGAACCAAACAAACACAAAGGTAAAACCAAGAATAAAGAGAGCAATAATTGTTCTATAACTATTTTTCCATCTATTCCTATATTGCTGTCGCTTAGCTTGGGCTGCCGCTTCGGAAATTCTTCTTTTGGCAATGAGTAAGTTTTGTGTAATTGCATTTTTGATCTGAGGATCTGGTAAATTTAATTCCTTTGGACTCAGGTTGATATTCTTACCAAAAAGCTTGAGTTGTTTTGTACTAACCCCAGAATTTAGACTCTTCTCGATTTGGCTTATTTGTTCAATATTGCTCTTTTGCTGTTCGATGATCTGATTATTTACTGATTTTAATAAACGTCCTGTATTTACAAAAACCAGGGGAATTGCCAGGAAAAATGCGACTCCCATCAATAGGATTATCCAGCGAATAATTTTTTGAAAAATAATTTCTGGAAAGCGGATGTCATATTGATTTTCACTAAAATAACGAGTAAAAATAAACCCCAAACCAATCAAAAAAATCCAACTGTGTTCAGTGAATGCTCTAATAGAATTAAGTTCACTTTCAAAGTTTTGGAGTTGGAACTCAGAAAGAACATAGATAAAGTCTATGAATGACATAATCACAAGAGCATAACCGATGATTGGTAATAGACCAGTCAGATCACTACTCTTAAATGAGATTCCTATTAATTTAACCCGACGGAAAAATTTGATAAAATTCCTGACTAAAGAGAAAAAGAAGAAATTAATGCTTTTTCTAATGTTCTTCATGTTCATGATGTTTGTTTATGCTATATAGCGGTATGCACTTGAGTGAGATACAGTCAGTGAATTATAACCTTTGTAGTAGCGTAGATTATACGCCCTAAATTATGTTATAAATTAAAGATAACCGTTATAGCGGTATCGGTAGGCTGATGTAACTTTGTTAAAAAATAGCCAAAAAACTGATAATAAGATTAATTAGCAGGAACAAAGCCAAACTATCTAATTGATTATAAATTGGTAGTGTGTCAAAAATTTCGGTTTTTAGCTATTATTAGTAATATTTATCTTTTAGAGATTCAATATAGTCATTTATTTCATTTATTTATCAAATAAGCGATCGCTTCCCCCTGCTTCAAGAAATATCCCCGACTTCTCCAAGAAGTCGAGGATTAAGTTATTTAGATATCTCCGCGAATTTCTTCAACAATGCCATCACGCAGGACGACTTCCACCTGCATTTTACTAATCAAGTTATCACCCAGTTCGATGCGGAAAAAGCTTTCCATTTGAAATTGGTTGACTTCTTGATCTAATTCCAACAATTGTACTTGCTGGAGATTTTGCAGCATTTGGTTTTTCTGCTCTAGGAGTTCACTTTTCTTTTGATTGACTTGCAGTTGAATATTGTCAATTTGTTGGAGTGTTTGGGGTCCTGGTGGTTGAACACTTTGCTTTTGAATGGCGCTAATTGCTCTTTGTCCTTCAACGTCTAGTTGTTGTAGTTGTTGGTCAACTTGATTAATCTGAGCTTGGAGTTGCTGTTGTACTTCCTCTTTCCAGAGACTAGTAACTATGGCTTTGACATTAATTGGGCGTTTTAAAAGCAATTGAGGGTTGGAGACATCCATAAAATTTGTACGTTCACTCTTAAATAGTTTGTAGTGTGGAGAGGAGTCAGTAGGGGTTTCCCCGCCCAAGATTTAGGGGGAAATTAGGAAATTATTTAGCAAACATCTTGTTAATAATATCGCAATATCGTTCCATGACAACGTGACGACGGATTTTCAGAGTTTGTGTCATGAGTCCATTTTCAATTGAGAATTGTTCCTCAATGAGTTTAAATGCTCCAATACGATCATCGGCTCGATAGCTGGGACGGTTTTGGACTTCCCGATTTAATTCTTGACGAAACAAATCCTGGACTATTTTACTCTCTAAGTCAATCTTTTCACTATTATTTTGAGTTTCTGCCCATTTTGCTAAGGCTTCTAGGTTAGGAACAATCAGAGCGCCAATGCTACGTTGATCTTGTCCTACTAACATGATTTGGTCAATATAGGGCGATCGCAAACAAGCATCTTCTATGGGCTGGGGTTCGATGTTTTCACCGTTGGTTAAAACAATGGTGTCTTTTGCTCTACCTGTTAATACTAGGTCATTTTCAGGAGTTACCCAACCTAAATCACCGCTATCAAACCAACCTTCTGTGTCTATGGCTTTGGTTGTGGCTTCGGGATTTTGATAATAGCCCTGCATGATTTGTGGCCCTTTGAGCAGGACTAAACCCCGTTCTCCAACTGGTAGAGGTTGACGAGTCTCAGGATTGACAATTTTTACTTCCGTACCCGGAATTGGTTGTCCCGAAGAACCCCGTAAATTTCGCCAAGGACGACGAGCATTAGTTACTGGTGAGGTTTCTGTCAAACCATAACCTTGTAAAATTTCCACACCAACAATTTCAAAGAAGTTATCTATATATGCAGGTAGCGCCCCACCACCACTAATAACGTGCTTAATTTTTCCACCTGTGGCTTCTCGCACTTTGGCATAAACTAATTTTTCACCTAGTATATGGAGTGGTAACAAGACTAATTCTGCTATTTTGGCTTGGGAACGTTCAATAAGTGAGGTGTGAATGTGATTTAAGCTCAATCTCTGGGAAATACGCCGCGCTTCAACATATTTCTGGCTCATATCCAGTAAAAATTTGACCAAACTTTGTTTTTTAGCTGGTTGTTCGCGGAATTGTTTTTGCACTCCTTCATAAATTGATTCCCATAGTCGAGGAACAGCAATCATGTAATTGGGTTTAAATTTCTTTAAATCCCCTTTCACAGAACGCAAATTAGTGTAAATTTGGGTACAACCTTGAGAAAGTAAAAAATATTCTCCACTGCGTTCATAACTATGCCATGTGGGCAGAATACTCAGAACAATATCTCCTTTTTCTGGTTGGACAACTACCCCCAAACTTTTAACTTGGTGCAGCAAATTTTTGTGAGATAGCATTACACCCTTGGGTTTTCCCGTAGTCCCGGAGGTATAAATTAGAGTTGCTAAACTTTCGCTGCTTTGTTTGGTAGCTATTAAAGTGTTGTTACTACCAATATCTAATAATTGGGAAAAGTTCACCACTGGAAAATTACGTTCTGTGGGTGGTGCTTCATCAGAAAGGAGAACTACCAGCTTAATCGGCAATTCATTTAAGCTTTCTCCTAACTTATTTAGAGTTTTGAGATCCTCAATTACTAATGCGGTACTGCCACTATGGGAAATAATATAGAGTAATTCTTCTCGTTCTGCTTGGGCGCTACGGACTGCATTTACCGCTCCAGCGGTCATTATACCTTGGTCGGCAATAAACCAGCGGGGACTGTTGTCAGCAATGAGGGAAACCCGTTCACCATAGGGAAGAGTGTCGCTATTGTTTATATTGATGCCTAACTTTTGCAAACCGGCGGCAAATTGTTGAATTTGCCCTGACAACTGACTATAGGTAATTTTTACTTCTGGTTTGGAGTGGGGGTTATGCAGGGCAACAATATTACCAAATTTCCTGGCAGCTAAAGTCCAAATTTCTGGTAGTGACTCGACGTTTGTGTAATCTACTAAACTCTGTAAAGCCAGGCTTTCCCGCTCAGAAATGTTAGCTAAGAAAGAAGTTGCAGATTGGGTTTTTGTCATAAGTAGGTTGGCGTTGAAAATTGTCGTCATAGCAAGGCAAGAGGCAAGAGGCAAGAGTAAAGAAGTTTTCAGCGATTTTACATTTCTTTACACAGTTTGGTTTTATTGTGTTCACCTACTTAAATACTGATGTTAAATCCAATAATAACCAATTATTTAATCTTTAGTTTACACATTAATTGATCACAATTACTGAATTATCACCGTTCCATATATAAAAATCTATGCTAAACTGATTTTATATAAACTAAATACTATGGTTGAGTCTTAGGACATTGCCATATATTTTAGTTTTAGTCAAACTGTGTTCATGTAATTTCATTTGGGGGTGATTCCCTATAGATTTGATGGATGTATTATTGCTCACCGTCATCAATGCAGGGGCTTGTTTGGCTTTGCCTAAGCTGCTATCTATGGTTTTGGTTCGTAAACCTCAACAATCTCAACCATTTGCCCTTACTCCTAGTTGCAAATCCGCCAAAATGGCAATGACCAGTTTCCCATATTGTACAGCCTACGGATTAACTGGTAGTCAATCTTGTAAATTTAGTCCGAATTTTTGTTCCCAATGTTCTCCTAATTAAAGAGAATATTAGCGAATAATAGCAATCCTCAATTATTTGTGAATATATTTATTTATTTTCTTCTCTGCGCTATTCATACAGCACTTCCTGGTGTTATGAGGTACATATCTAGCGGGCAAGATGCCTGCACTACAAGAGTTTCATGATTCAACTTTGTCCCTCATAAGAGCGGAAACCGCTGTAATTCTCGGTAAAAACATCAATTTTCACAAATCAGACAGGATTGCTATACATAACAGGGAATAGAAAAGTTGCAAGTATTTAATTTACTTATGCAATGTCAAAGACATTCAAAAATTCAAAAATGGTGTTTAGAATGCAAAATCAAGATGTAGTTATCACAGGGAGAGTTATTTATGAGTTTAATTGATGGTCTATTTTTAACAATATTGAATGCGGCTATTTGTTTGGTTTTACCAAAGCTGCTATCTCTGGCTTTATCTGCAAAAAACTAAAAATCAATATCATCTTTAATGGTTTTTTGTTTTTCTCTGCGCCATTTTGCTCTAACTAAACGAATTTCGTCAAAACTGTAGCTTTCACCTAAATTTTCCCGAATGGGTGTGAGGGCAATATCACCAACAATTTCTAAGACGTTCCAGATTTTCTTTTGGCGTTCTAAGGGGACTAATTTACTTAAATCTACAGGTTGTTTTTTCTCAATTAAATTGGAGAGATGATTGATAATTGTGGCAGTTTTAACGTTGCGTTGTTTAGCGATGTTTTCAATACTCAAACCCTGGTTATATAATTCCAATGTTGTTAATTCTGTATCAGAAGGTGAGTGAGAATGAGGTGAGGAACTAACTCGATTAATAGTCTTTTCTTGTAACCCTTGTTCTTGGCGGTATTTTTGAATTTCTGCTAAGAATCTTTCGCCATATTGAGATAATTTATGACTACCAACCCCGGAAAGATTGCCAAATTCATCTAAGGTTTTTGGTTGGCTTTGTGCCATTAATTTGAGGGTAGAATCATGGAAGATGACGTAGGGTGGTACTGCTTGTTCGTCTGCGAGTTCTTTCCTAAGCGATCGCAATTTTTGCATTAGCACTTCTACATCTGCTGCTTTGACATTTTCCTCTTCCCAAGTAATTTTCTTTGCTATAGGAACAGCAATGGAAACTGGGCGTTGTTTTCGCATTACTTCCCAACTCAAAGCATTAAGTTTTAAAATTGAATAACCGTCTGCGGTTTGTTCTATTAACCCTTGATGTAAAAGTGATCTTCCTAACATTCGCCATTCATCTACTGTTTTATCTTTGCCAATTCCATAGGTAGAAAGTTGATCATGTTTATTAACAACAATTCTCTGATTTTTCGCGCCTCTTAATATATCAATAATATGTAACATTCCATATCTTTCTTTACACCTGGCCACACAAGATAGAAATTTCATGGCTTCAATTGTCCAATCTTGGACAGGTTTAGGATAAAGACAATTATCACAATTTCCGCAATTTCCGGGAAATCTTTCCCCGAAATAACTTAATTGAATTGTGCGTCTACAATCTGTCCCTTCCGCATAATCAATTACCTGTCTTAGTTGCTGTTTAGCTATTAATTGTTCTTGAGGATCGGTTTTTTGATTAATACTCCATTCTATAGTTTTAATATCACCATAATTGAAAAATAATGTACATTTAGAAGGTTCATCATCTCTACCGGCTCGCCCTGATTCCTGATAGTAACTCTCTAGATTTCGGGGTAAATCGGAATGCACAACAAACCGCACATCAGGTTTATTAATGCCCATGCCAAAGGCAACGGTGGCTACCATTACTCGCACATCATCCCGAATAAACCGAGTTTGATTTTTTGATCTTTCCTCATCACTTAAACCAGCATGATAAGGCAAAACAGAAATCTTATCATTTTGGAGTTTTAAAGTTATTTCATCAACTTTTTTGCGAGTTAAACAATAAATAATTCCCGAACCTTCATTTTCTCTAACTATTTCTAATAATTCGGCGTAAGCACGGTTACTTTTAGCCCGGACTTCATAATAAAGATTTTGGCGGTTAAAACTAGCAATATGAATACTTGGTTGTCTTAATCCTAATTGTTCAATAATATCAGCCTTGACTCTATCTGTGGCGGTAGCAGTGAGGGCAACTGTAGGCACATCAGGATAACGTTTTCGGAGTAATCTTAATTGCCGATATTCTGGGCGGAAATCATGCCCCCATTCTGAGACACAATGGGCTTCATCAATGGCAAAGGTGGAAATCCCCACTTTTTCCTTAACTACGTCTAAAAGGGGGAGAAATCGGTCACTAACAAGGCGTTCTGGGGCGACATAAAGCAATTTTATTTTACCATTCATGATCGCTTCTTCACGGGAGCGAACTTTATAGGCGTTAAGACTACTATTCAGAAATGTGGCAGAAATGTTATTAGTTCGCAGTGCTTCTACTTGATCTTGCATTAAAGCTATCAAGGGTGAGACTACCACTGTTAAACCGGGTTTTAAAAGTGCCGGTAATTGAAAGCACAGAGATTTACCCCCACCTGTGGGCATAATTACCATTAAATCACGATTCTCTAGTGCATCTTCGATAATTTGCCGTTGTCCAGGGCGAAATTGATCATAACCAAAATGATGTTTTAAGGCTTTTTCTAGGTGTGGGTACTGAAGCATGGTAGATGGCTGCTGCGTGTCTGGTTTGTGATGAAGATATTAGAATTTTAACGCACGTTGGGGAATTGGTAGAGGGAACGCTAGAATTTATAGATAGGAAAATGTCAGAATCAGGATATCCAGGATTAAAGGATGAACAGGATAAAAATAGGGATTTTATGACTGATTACCTATTACCCATTCCCAGTCTTAGCTAGATATCTAGCAATTTGGGTTATTATAGAACATCAAAACTACAAGATCAACTAATGTCTGCAACTAGGTAGAATAAAATAACTATGACGCAAGAATTAATGGAGTTAAGACAAACTATATTAGAAGGGCGTTATGATGATGCCTTGGAAATTCTTGATGATTTGGAGGAGATGAGCAAACAGGGAACTTTGCGAAAAATAGAAGCTTTTTTAGTGAGGTTGGTTATTCATCTGATTAAAAATCAAATTGAACAGCGTTTAACTAATTCTTGGATTGCTTCAATTTCTGATTCTGTGATTCAAATTGCCAAATTGAATATTAAAGATAATCAAAAATCTTATTATATTAAATCTGATGCATGGGGTGAATATTTAGCAGAAGCTTTAGAAATGGCAATTCGTCCCGCTAGTGCGGAGATTTTTGGCGGAACGTTAAAACCAAGTCAAGTTTCTCAAAGATTACAAGGAAAAGAATTAATTGATTTTGCTGAAAACCTTTTGTTGTTAACTTATGAATATCAACCTAAAGAGTTAGCAAAGATGATTGATAATTATTTATCACAATTACCAGGTGGTGAAGATTGGTTTGAGTAGTTTGGGCAAAACTAAGTTGGTTGAAGATAATGAAGTAATGAATGACCAACTTGGCGTAGATATATGCTTTTGTTGTCTTCGTGATGATAAGATATTAGATGAACAAACCACGAAGGAGCGAAGGTAGCGAAGGAAGAAGAGTTTTAGAGAGTTTTTGCGTTAGTTCTGGTAGATTGTGTTTGTTGGATATTTTTTGTCATAAACTAGGTAAGCTAGTTTTAATAATTACCCAGGTTTTTGTATTTTGCTATTTTGTGAAAGAATTTAACCTGTAATGTATTCAGATTAACTTAAAAAAGTGAACAGGATAAACTCATGTTTATTAGTATTGAACAGATTAGAGAGTCTCTTAAACATTTGGAAAATGTAGATTCTTTTTGGGGAATTACTTTTTTGAAGTTTAAGCAATTACAATTACCAGTAGGTAATACGATTGAAATATCTCTATATTCGGAAATTAAAGATTTTTTAGAAAAAAACTATAAACTCTATAAGGACTCAACATTTTCTTATAGATGTTTCCGTTTATCAAAAAATAAAAATAGATGGATAAAACTTAACAGATATGTAAATTCTATAATAGAAGATGTTTATAGAGAGATTTATAAAGATATCCATACACCAATATTTAGAGAATCATTAATCAATAACATAAATGAAGACAGATGGGGCTGGAAAGATAACTATATTGAAATTTTAAAATCCTGTTTGTTTCAGTATGATAATCAACTGATTCCTACTTTTCATTTAGCTGTATGGCTATATCGTGAAAAAGAATGGTCATCTGAAACAACACCAGAAGATATTATTGAAAAATTTAAAGATGATTTTTTGATAAATGAACAAGAATTTAACAACTTATTTGATATTTCTATTCCTGAAAATACCAACATAAGCCAGCTTTTCAAAAATAAAAAAGTGTCTTGGACAGAATTGAAAACTGTTATTGAAAAACCTCCATTTATACCACCCGAAGAAGGTACTTTAACTTATCTAGAAATACAAGGGGTAGGGGCTGCAAAAAAACTTTTTTTTGAACCAGCAGAACGACTGAGTTTAATTACAGGTGATAATGGACTGGGTAAAACTTTTTTACTAGAATGTGCTTGGTGGGCTTTAACTGGACAGTGGGCAAATTTACCAGCATATCCAACGCAAACCGGAAGTGAAGATGAACCTGTAATTACATTTAAAATTTCTGGAGATTCTGAATCTGATACAGAGAGTATTTCTTATGACTGGCAACTTCAAAGATGGAATGAAATTAAAAATCGCTCAACTATTCCAGGTCTTTTAATTTATGCCAGAGTAGATGGTTCTTTTGCCGTATGGGACACAGCAAAACAATATTTGTCATCTTCTTCACGGATTAGAAATATTGAGAAAAAACCACTTCCTTTTGTGTTTACAAAAGATGAGTTATGGAATGGTCAAAAAGATGAAAATGGCAATACTTTTATTAATGGATTATTACAAGATTGGATTCAATGGCAAAGTAGACCAGATAAATATCCATTTGACACCTTAGTAAAAGTATTAGAACGTTTATCACCTCCCGAAGAAGGGGATTTAGGAATTTTGAAACCGGGAGAACCTGTCAGACTTCCTTATGATGCTAGAGAAATTCCCACCATAGAACATCCTTATGGAACTGTTCCCATTATTCATGCTTCCGCAGGGGTACAGAGGATAATTACAATGGCTTATTTGATAGTTTGGGCTTATGAAGAACATAAAATACAATCAAAACTTATCCGCATAGAACCACAGAAGAGAATGGTTATTTTAGTAGATGAATTAGAAGCACATCTTCACCCCCAATGGCAAAGGGCTATTTTACCTGCGTTGTTAGATGTGAGAGATGATTTAGCATCTGATTTACAAGTGCAAATTATGGTTGCTACTCATTCTCCTTTAGTTATGGCATCTGTAGAACCTAGATTTGATGAAAGAGTTGATAAGCTATTTAGTTTAGAACTGGTGAAAAGCGATTTATTAGGTAATGAAGTCCAAATTGAAGAACTTCCTTTTATCCGTCAAGGTGTGGTAGACTCTTGGTTAATGTCTGATGTTTTCAAATTGCGTCATGCTCGTTCTTTGGAAGCAGAAAAGGCTATAGAAGCAGCGAAAGTTTTACAATTATCAGATAATCCAAATTCGGAAGATGTGGCAAGAGTATCAAATGATTTGGCAAGGTATTTATCAGAAGATGATAGATTTTGGCCAAGGTGGGTTTATTTTGCAGAACAGCATGGAGTAGATTTGTGATTCCTATTAAACCCCAGCCTAAACCTGATGATTTTGACGAAAAAGTTAGACAACCAGGTTTAGCTTTTTTAAGTAAAGTTCCTAATCCCAAAACTAAAGAGTGGAGAGATTATTGGCGAAAATCATTGCCTGATTTATACGATGCTTGTAATCATATTTGTGTATATTCAGCACAATGGATTCCTTATGACACAGGTAGCCCAGCAGTTGATCATTTTATTCCTAAAACGGTTAACCCTAAACTAGCTTTAGCCAGGGAATTAATTCCCTGTCTAATAGCTAAAGTCGGTTAAAACCGACTAATTATTGGGTTATGATCCGGTTTCGATATTATTCGGTACTATGGTACTATCTGTATTCCGGTGGTACTATATTTATTCGGGTTTCGATATTATTCTGAAGTTTAAGGAAGTTTTTCTATCTCTTGGAAATACTATAGAAAATGCTTTTGACAGTGCGGAATAAACGAGTAAAAGAGGAAGGTTGATGCCAAGTCTGATAAAATTCTGGATAAAGCATATTTTGGGCGATTTTCCCAATGAGTTGATAATGTTCATTAGTTAGCTGATAACCACTTATGGCTTTAATTACCATAGGTTGATCACCAACGCCTATTTTCCCTAACCTATCAGCCGCCAAGTTACGGATACCCCCATCCTGTGATGTGTTGATTAATTCTACCAAAGCAGCGATCGCATCTGCATTACCAGGGTCTATTTCGTATAAGTTATAAGCTGCCAACCCAAGGGTCTTATTATCCTGTGATGTTTTAATTAATTTTACTAAAGCAGCGATCGCATCTGCATTACCAGGGTCTATTTCGTCTAAGTTATAAGCCGCCCATCTATGGGTCTCCTCATCTTGTGATGTGTTAATTAATTTTACCAAAGCAGCGATCGCCACTGGATTACCAATGCCTATTTTCCCTAAACTTTCACTCACATAATCACGGATAAAAATATCCTGTGATGTATTGATTAATTTTACCAAAGCTGCGATCGCAACTGGATTACCAGGGTCTATTTTTCCTAAGCTTTCAGATGCGTTCCTAAGTGTCTGCTCATCCTGTGATGTATTGATTAATTTTACCAAAGCCGTGATCGCTTCTGCATTACCAACTCCTATTTTCCCTAAGCTTTCAGCGACAATTCCACGGATGAAAGTATCTGGTAATGTGTTAGTTAATTCTACCAAAGCTGCGATCGCAACTGGATTACCAGGGTCTATTATTCCTAAGCTTTCAGCCGCGCGCAAACGAGTATACCACGAATCCTGTGATGTGTTAATTAATTCTACCAACGCAGCGATCACAACTGGATTACCAACGCCCATTTTCCCCAAGCTAAGAGCCACATATATATGGATAACCTTATCCTTTGATGTGTTGATTAATTGTACCAAAGCAGGGATCTCATCTGCATTACCAACGACTATTTTCTCTAAGCTTTCAGCCGCCCGCCCACGGGTATACTCATCCTGTGATGTGTTGATTAATTCTACCAAAGCTGCGATCGCAACTGCATTACCAACGCCTATTTTCCCTAAGCTAACAGCCGCCATCCTATGGGTAGATTCATCCTGTGATGTGTTGATTAATTCTACCAAAGCTGCGATCGCAACTGGATTATCAGGGTGTATTTTCCCTAAACTAAGAGCCACGATCCAACGGGTATCTTCATCCTGTGATGTGTTGATTAATTCTACCAAAGCAGCGATCACCACTTGATTACCAATGCCTATTTTCTCTAAGCCTTCAGCCACCATTCTCTTAGTAAAAAGATCCTGTGATCTGTTAATTAATTCTACCAAAGCTGCGATCGCAACTGCATTACCAAGGCCTATTTTCCCTAAGCTATCAGCCGCCTGCCTACGGGTAGATTCATCCTGTGATGTGTTGATTAATTCTACCAAAGCTGCGATCGCAACTGCATTACCAAGGCCTATTTTCCCTAAGCTATCAGCCGCCTGCCTACGGGTAGATTCATCCTGTGATGTGTTGATTAATTCTACCAAAGCTGCGATCGCCTTTGTTCGATCTGTTTCTTGTATCGCTACATCTGCTTGAGCGTGAATATTACTATAATTAGAAATATCTAATGACCAATTAATAATTTGCTTAACTATTTCATCTGTTTGAGAAAAATCTTTAAATTCAGCAATTCCAGCAGCAGCTAAAAAATAGGTTCGATATTCATGAAAACCTTTATTTTTATATTTCACACAGCCATCTTTAAACTCAATTAATGCCTCAATAAACTGTTTTTTTTGAGTTCTTATATTTTCTTCTGGTCGTCCTAACCACAGCAATATTGTCTGTTTCCACTGTGGTTCAAAAATACGATATTTTTTATTTTTTACAGGTTTATTTTTATGGTTTCTGGGTAAGAAAAAATCCCAATCATTAATTGCTGTGGCAGCAAAGTATTCTTGAAATGAGGCATGAAAAAAAGCATACACAGGTTTTCTATCTGTATCTTTTCCCACCTTATTTAGCCAACCTAATCTCAAAGCTAAACTTAGTAGTGAATTTTTATCATCAGCATCACCCAAAAACTGATTAATAAACTCACCCCGCAAGCGAAAACGAGTTGCTTCTTTATCTATTGCTTCCCTCGCTAATTCACCTAATTTAATATTCAGTTGTTGACGTTGTGCTGCTTTCGTGACGAATTCATCTTGTTTCCATTTATAAAAATCATCAACTAATTGCTGATAGAATCCCGCTTGTGTATCTTGTAATTTTCCCTCTCTGGCTTGCCAATTTAAACAAAGTAATGTTAATCGCAAAGGATTTTTAACTAAATCTTGAATGCGCTCTTTACCAGTTTCTTTTAAAGAATTACATAATCGTTTACCTCGTTCTCTATCCAGTTCAGGAATTGCGGTAAACCATTTATCAATAAACTTTTCTACCTGTTCAGGATAAGAAAAGTCTAAAGTTCGATAGATATCAAAATCATTAAGCGCATTGCTGCCACCATCCCATAAATTTAACCGACAAGTTACAACGATTCGTGCTTGATTAATACATCCACTTTGCCGAATTTGTCTATGAATATCAGCTAAAATATGACCAGAATTACTAGATATTTCATCTAACCCATCTAATAATAGCCATACTCGACTTTTGTTAAATTGGGTGACAAAATCATTTTTAATTTGGTCTGTAGCTTCTGCTTGTCCTATTCTTTGACTAGCAGCAGTTAGCCAAGTATCAAATAAATATTTTTCTAATTTTTCACCTTGTAAATCGGCTAAAGATATCCAAATAATAATTGATTGATTAATTTTTTTAGATAAATAATCAACAATTTTTTGTAATAAGGTAGTTTTACCTGCCCCCGGTTCACCAATAATTGCAATGCGTTTACATTTACTTTTGCGTGTGTTTTTCTCTTTTAAAACTTGTTCTAAAAATTCCTGATTCTCAAACTTTTGAATAATTTCAAGTTCTTGATAAAGTTCTGATCCTTTATCTGGAAAAGAATCATTTTCACGCTTAGATATTTCTTTTCGTTCTACTAAACCTAGTGGCACATAAACATCTGGCACTTGTAAATTAACCCCCTCAGAATAAGTGAGGGAATTTGTAGTTAATTTTTGCGTTTCTGCCAACAGTTCTCGGCAGATTTCTGTCCAATTAATGGGAGTTAACTTTGCCCGATTCTCCCCGTCGAGCGACTGTGGTCATTGAATATTAATGGTATCAATATTCTGGGCGAGTATTCCACCTTTTTCTATTTTGATTTCTTCTGCTAATTTGCTAAAATTATAATTCTTAACAACTGAAGACTGATTTTTAATTTCTTCTGCTAATTTTTGAATTTTCTTAGCAGTTTCAGATTGATCATTATTAACTGCTGCTTCTACATCTAGCACAGCTTGAGCAATTTCTGGGTCTTTCTTGGCGGCTTCTGTGAGTTCTAACACAGCTTGACCATAATCTAATGGCTGAGGTTCATTTGCTTCAACAGCCTCAATTAATCGCGGTACTAGCTTCTTTTCACGTAACTTAGTGATTAATTTCCCTACTTGCGTCCAGATTAAATCACCAAAATTTTCGCCAATTTTTTCTAGAGGTTTACTTACTAGAGGGTTACTTGATATAGCAGCAATAGTATTTACAACAGCCATGAGTGTTAAAGATTCCATAAATTCGCTATAAATTAAAATGGTGTAAAGATTATTTCAACAGATACGAATTGCTTGCAGCAGCGGTTCGCTATCCCTGTTTCGCAAAAGTTTTTACCAAACTCAGTATATCACGCAAATAAATGGTAATTTAAGCCTGTTGCTATGAATTTAGGACTAGCGTGAAAATAAACTACCAATCTGATAATTTACATAACCCAGCAAACAGAAAAATGGAAAATATTTTTGATAAATCAAGAATGATGCCAAGCTTGATAAAATTCTGGATAGGGCATATTTTGGGCGCAATTCCAAATCAAATCATAGTCTTCACTATCTAATTTATAGCGACGTAAAGCTTGCACCACCAAGAATATATCTTTATTGTTAGTGACTATCTTTCCTAAGCTTTTAGCGGCTAGTTTATGGGTGTACTCATTCTGTGATTTATCCAGAAGTTGCACTAAGGCGGTAATGGCTTTTTCATTATTCATACCTATATTGCCTAAGCTTTCTAGTGCATAGACAATAATTTCATCATTTTCTGATGTGTTAATAAGTTGCAATAAAGCGGAGATGGCTTTTTCGTTACCAGGATGTATATTTCCTAAGCTTTCGGCTACTTGCACAAGGATATACTCATTCTGTGATGTATCTAAGAGTTGCCCTAAAGCAGAGATGGCTTTTGCATCACCTTTGCCTATTTCTCCTAATGTATAAAGTGCCTGACTAATCGCTTCTTCATCCTCTGATACATTTAAGATTTGGATTAAATTGGCAATGGCTTTTTCGTGATCAGTTTCTATTTGATATGGGGTTGTAGCAGCTTGGAGAATAAACGCTTTTTCGTGGTTATTGTCTATTTTTCCTAATCCACTTGTATATTTATTGCCTAATTTATCTAGTAATTGTACTAGAGCAGAAATGGCTTTTTCATTGCCAATGCCTATTTTACCTAAGCTTTCAGCTAGTTGCCAATAAATAGCATCATTTTGTGCTGTATCTAAAATTTGCACTAAGGCGGAAATAGCTTGTTCATTACCATAGCCTATTTCTCCTAAGCTTTCAGTCGCTTGTTTACGGACATCATTATTTTCTGATGTAGTTATAATTTTTAATAAAGCGGAAATAGCTTGTTCATTACCATAGCCTACTTTTCCTAAGCTTTTAACTACTCGTCTAAGGATATCTTTATCCTCTGAGGTATCTAATAGTTGTATTAAAGCGGAAATGGCTTTTTCACTACCAGATCCGATTGTCTCTAAGCTGGTAATGGCGAGAGAAAGGGTGAAATTTTGTTGTAATGTGTTGATTGATTGGACTAAAGTATCTATGGCTTTGGTTCTGTCGGTTTCTTGAAGTGCTACAGTAACTTGCTGTTCAATGCTATTGAAACAATAATAATCTAATTTCCAATTTACCAGTTGTTGAACTATGTTATCAGCTTTTGCCGATTCTGGGAATTGAGCGATCGCTGCTGCTGCTAAAAAATAGGCGCGATAACCATAAAAACCCTTACCCTGATATGGTACACAGCCATCTTCAAAATTGACCAAAGCTTGAATAAATGCCTCTTTTGACTCTTTGGGCACATCTTCGCGTCCAAACCAGGATAATATTACTCGTTGCCATTGGGGTTCAAAAATGCGGTATGCTTGATTGTCTATGGGTTGATTTTTATGGTTTTTGGGCAAGAAGACATCCCAATCATCAGTCACCGTTGTGGCAAAATCCTCTGGTTTCATAAATTTACTATAAATAATAAAACTTATTTCGAGATTGACAGGTGGTATTTTGAAAAAAATTACTAGAATTCACTGTATCACGTTAGTAAATTATCATTTTAAATGTAACAATATGAATTATTAACTTTTTTCAGACTCAAATCATGAAAGCAATTTGGAATGGTGCTATTCTAGCCGAAAGCGATAATACTGTAGTTGTGGAAGGAAATCATTATTTCCCGGTTGACGCTATTAATAAGGAATACTTTACAGACAGCAGCACTCATACCACTTGTCCTTGGAAAGGGGTTGCTAGTTACTACAGTGTTGAAGTTAATGGACAAGTTAATAAAGATGCCGCTTGGTATTATCCTAGCACTAAGGAAAAGGCTAAAAATATAGAAGGTTATGTTGCTTTCTGGAAAGGTGTAAAAATCGAAGCTTAGTAAACAAAAAGATTCCCGACTTCTTTAAGAAGTCGGGAATCTAAGTTAAGTATTTCTAATCTTTAGCAATCACAATATCATTAGATTTAATCACAGCATAGGCTTCTGTACCTTCAGATAATTCTAATTCTTCAGCGGAAACTCTAGTAATCATGGAAGTTAATTCAACTTTCTGAACGATTTCTAAAGTTATTTCAGTATTTATACTGCCTGTAGTTACTCGTTTTACAATTCCTTTTAAAACATTACGAGAACTAACTTTTAATGCTTTTTTGGGACTAACAATTTCAAATTCAATATTTTTTGTTTCTGCTTTTTCTGGTGAAGTTGATGATGATATGGACGGTGCTGAATATTGTTTAAGTCCCCGGACTAATTCTCGCAAAATCTCAGTTTTAGTCCGCTGGGAGTTTTGACAAAATTCTTCTAATATCTTGCGTTCTTCTTCAGATGTTTGAAATGTCACCCAACCCTGGTCTTTTCTTGGCATAAAACTACTAATTTATTGAGTAAATATAATCCTAATACAATACTAGCAATAATCAATACAATCAAGGACGCAGACCCTGCGCCCCTACAGGTTTCTCTATATTGCTAATTCATTTTAAGCAATGCTAGAAATACCGAAATCTGGTGGTATATCTTGCAGTCTTCCCGGTCCAATAGCTTGTAATCCTTCTTTGAGGAGAATATCACCCGTATACAAGGCTTTACCAACTATCACACCTGTTACACCTTGGGGTTCTAAGGCTAATAAACTTAATAAATCGGTGACGGAACTTACGCCACCGGAAGCAATTACGGGTATGGAAATTGCTGCTGCGAGTTCTCGTAATGCGTCTAAATTAGGTCCTTCTAATGTGCCGTCACGGTTGATATCAGTGTAAATGATGGCTGCTGCACCTAGTTCTTGCATTTGTACTGCTAGTTGGGTGGCTAATAATGTTGACGTTTCTAACCAACCGCGAGTTGCGACTAAGCCGTTACGGGCATCTATGCCAATAATAATTTGTTGGGGAAATTCTTGACAGAGTTCTTGGACTAATTGAGGTTGTTCGACGGCGACAGTGCCGAGAATTGCCCAATTTACTCCCAGATTGAATAATTGTACAACACTGGAGCGATCGCGCAATCCGCCCCCAACTTCAATGGGTATGTCAAGATTATTTCTAATGGCTTCAATAGCTGCTAAGTTGACGATTTTCCCAGCTTTTGCGCCGTCTAAGTCAACTAAATGTAGTCTTGTCGCGCCTTGGTCTGCCCACATTTTCGCTACTTCAACGGGGTTTTCGCTGAATACTTGCGATCGCTCGTAGTCTCCTTTATATAGTCGCACACAGCGACCTTCTAGTAAATCAATTGCGGGGATTACTTCCATAATTGGTAATTGGTAATTGGTAATTGGTAATTGGTAATTCTTTCTATTCCCTGTTTCCTGTTCCCTGTTCCCTGTTCCCTAATTCTTGTACTGCTTGGCGAAAACCTAAGACTAGTAAGATGTTAGCAAGGGTTAAAAAGACTTCTGCGCTGCCATGTAACCAGTCTACGTTGGCTAGTTGTTCTCCGTACTGGACTTTGGCGTAAATGGCGGCGGGGATGGTGATGGCGACAAATACCAATGTGCCGTAAAATCCATATAGGGCTAAACGTGGCATTTGTGGACTGCGGCTGATAAACCACAAGAAACCCAGATAGGGAAACAGAGAGAGGGCAAAGAGGGTTTCTTTTGATATCATTGTTCTGATTTGATAGATTGTGTCTCAATGGGGCTTGTAGACTTGGTAGAACGCCAAATTAGATAAGCTGCTGCCCAGAGAGTAAAGTTACCAACTAATGTCATGGTAGCTTGTAGGGTGACTAACCATTCTAATGATTCGGAATTGTCGAAATAATGCCAAGTACAAGCACACATTGCGCTAATTAAAGCTGGTAACATGGCAAAGGATAATCCCCACCAACTCCGATTTTCTGTAAGTTCACCGTATATCCAAATTAGCCAAATTGCGGCTATCCACTCAATGACGCTAGAAATATGAATTATCCAGGTGGGAATCGAAAGGGCGTGCATAATTAATCTAAAATCTAAAATTTAAAATGGGGAAAATGCGGGTTTTATTGTCTGGGTATTACGGTAAGGGTAATGGTGGTGATGAAGCTTTGTTAGCCACACTTCTGCAAATGCTACCACTTGATGTTACTCCTGTGGTGCTTTCTGGAAATCCTGAAGAAACTCATCGGCATTATGGTGTGGAATGTTACAACCGCATGGCGATTTTCTCAGTCTTAAAGGCTTTGCGTTCTTGTGATGCTTTTGTTTGGGGTGGTGGTAGTTTAATTCAAGATGCTACCAGTCTGATTAGCCCTTTTTATTATGGGGGATTGATGGCTTTAGCTCAAGTTATGGGTTTGAAAACTGTGGCTTGGGGACAGGGTATAGGTCCTTTGTTGCATTTCCAAACTCGTTGGTTAGCAAAGGGGAATTTTGCAGGTTGTACTCAAGTGAGTGTGCGCGATCGCTCCAGTTCTCGGTTATTATCAGATTGGAGTATACCCCATATCCTTGCCCCTGACCCGGTTTGGGCATTGGAATCGAAGCCAGTCCCGGAATTAGTAGATTTACCAAAACCCAGAATTGCAGTTACTTTAAGAAATCATCCTCAATTGACAGAAAAGCGGTTAACAAATTTAACTCAAGCTTTAGTTAATTTGCAGAAGGAAACCCAAGCTTTTATTTTATTATTACCATTTCAAAAAAGTGAAGATCTAGGAATTGCGGAAAAAATTCATACTCAATTACCAGATGTGAGTAGAGTTATTTGTTCGGAAGATCCACAAATTTTAAAAGGTGTATTTCGCGGTGTGGAAATGTCCATAGGAATGCGTCTCCATAGTTTAATTATGGCAGCTAGTGAAGGTTCTCGTTGTTTTGCATTAAGTTATGATCCCAAAGTCAACCGATTAATGGAAGATTTAGAAATACCTGGTTGGGATTTAAAGGATTTACCAGATGATGTAGATTTAATCAGTAAAATTTGGATTGATTATTATAATAATGGTGTGGCTTTGTCACCTCATAAAATTCAATCCTTAGTAAATGAGGCTTTTTTACATCGGGATTTATTAAAGAAAGTGTTACCATAAAAAGCGATTTATACTATCATGTGAAACCTGTTCATCCTTAAATCCTGATAGCGTTCACGTAGTGTACCAAACGCATCAGGCATAGCGTGGCGTAAGTAGGTGAACACAATAAAACCAAACTGTGTAAAGAAACGTAAAATCGCCCAAACCCTCTTCACTCTTGCCTCTTGCCTCTTGCCTCTTGCCTCTTGCCATAACGACAATTTTCAACGCCAACCTACTTACTTATGTCAATAAACCTAATAATTCCCCATTCCCCAACAGCAGAATATTTCTGTAACACCAACCTAAATATCTATGATTCCCCTAAATGTATCCGTTTAGCTACCCAAGCCGCCACCGGACGACATTTACAAATAACATCAAATCATCCAGATACAGCAGTTGCAGTATGTTTATGTGAAGATGACTATCCAGGATGGTTATCACTTCAAGATTTGCAATTTCTTCAACCAACAGAAACAATATATCAACCTCAATTCATCTCAACCGCAGAAATTCAACAGCACATACCCACAGTTATCGCTTTTACCCAAGCAGCAAAAGCAGAAGATAATTATTACCTTTGGGGTGGCACAGTCGCACCTAATTATGATTGTTCGGGTTTAATGCAAGCAGCATTTAAATCTGTGGGTGTGTGGCTACCGAGAGACGCTTATCAACAAGAAGCTTTTACCCAAGCAATTGATATTACTGAATTACAACCAGGGGATTTAATCTTTTTTGGAACTCCTGAAAAAGCTACTCATGTAGGATTATATTTGGGTAATAATTGCTATATTCACAGTTCAGGAAAAGAACAAGGACGCAACGGTATTGGTATTGACCAACTTTCGGAACAGGGAAACAAAGTTAGTCAGGCTTATTATCAACAGTTACGCGGCGCTGGGAGAGTTGTGAAAAGTTGTCAACCACCCATCACTTCCCTTCGGGTAAGTGAGGGCTTGTAAAAGCCTAGTTGACCAGACTCAGTTCTTAACCGAACTACGTTAGAGGTAAGAGTTAAAGACCTACCAGGGGATGCGTAGCTAGTTCCCTGCTCTAGAACTTCAAAGTTAAACAGGCTTAAGGGTTAAACCAGTGCTTTTAAGATAGTTACCGACCTCTAACATTGTCAAAGCTAACATTACCCCAGAAATGGGAGTTGGTTTCCAGATTCCAATCAAAAATCTGGTTTCAATTTTAATATCCACAGCGGTTAAAACCGCTCGTGTCGTTTCCCTCTCAGGGCTAAAGCCACGCTCGTTTCCCACTTACCGGGTATTCTTGTGACCAATTACCAATCACCAAGTTTAGATGTATCCGTAGTTGTCCCAATTAAAGATGAGGTCGAAAGTTTACCTTTATTACTAGAAGCCATTTCTACGACTCTCACCACTAGTAAGTTGAATTATGAGATTATTTGTGTAGATGATGGTTCTAGTGATGGTACAGCGGAATTTCTCAAGGAACAAGCGCAAATTCGCACTGATTTAAAAGCGGTGATTTTGCGACGTAATTATGGACAAACTGCGGCTATGTCTGCGGGTTTTAATTATGCTACAGCTAGAGTAATTGTGACTTTAGACGCTGATTTGCAAAATGACCCCGCTGATATTCCGATGTTATTAGCCAAGCTAGATGAGGGTTATGATTTAGTTAGTGGTTGGCGGCAAAATCGCCAAGATGGGGCGGTTAATCGGTTGCTTCCTTCTAAAATTGCCAATTGGTTAATTCGTGGGGCTACAAGCGTCTATATTCATGATTATGGTTGTTCTCTGAAAGCCTATCGGTCTGAATTGGTGGCAGATATGAATCTTTATGGAGAACTACACCGCTTTTTACCTGCTTTGGCATATATCGAAGGGGCAAGAATTACAGAAGTACCTGTGCGTCATCATGCGCGGCGGTTTGGACAAAGTAAGTATGGGATATCACGGACTTTCCGGGTATTGATGGATTTATTAACTATTCTATTTATGAAGAAGTTTCTCACCCGTCCCATGCACGTTTTTGGCTTGTTGGGATTGATTTCCATGATTGCTGGTGGGGGAATAGGTATATATTTAACTTTCGTCAAATTGGCTTTTCATGTAGATATTGGTAGCCGTCCTTTGTTGATTTTGGCAGTGTTGCTGTTAGTAACAGGAGTCCAGTTATTTTGCTTCGGTCTTTTGGCAGAATTACTGATGCGAACTTATCATGAATCTCAAGGACGACCAATCTATCGGGTGCGAGAAGTTGTGGCAAAAAATGTTAAGTAACGTAACAATAGAGAAATAATACTTTTTACATTATTGCATCTGCCGTGAAAGCCTTTGATACTTTTGACGCTAATCTGCGAAAAAACCTGCTCATGTTATTTGCAGCGGGTCTGTTTTTCTGGTCAGGTTTGGCTTCATTATTGCCTACCCTACCCTTATATATTGAACATATTGGTGCAAGCAAACAGGAAATTGGCATTGTCATGGGTAGCTTTGCCATTGGGATGTTGCTATGTCGCCCGTCAATGGGTGCTTTAGCAGATATTCGGGGTCGTAAAATAGTATTATTGATTGGAATGTCCGCAGCAGCGATCGCTCCTTTGGGATATTTATGTGTAAAATCAATTATTCCCCTCATGGTAATTCGTGCCTTTCATGGCATTAGTATCGCCGCTTTTGCCACAGCTTACATTGCCCTAGTCAGCGATTTAGCACCAGAACACCGTCGCGGTGAAGTCGTTGGTTACATGAGTTTGGTGAATCCTTTAGGTGTGGGAATAGGTCCGGCTATAGGTGGGTTTTTACAAGCAAGTGCTGGTTATACCCCATTATTTCTCTCATCTGCGGCTTTATGTTCCTTGGGTTTATTATGTATCATCCCCATTATTAATCCACCAATTGCCACCAAACCAACTAACAGTAAAAATGATAACTTTTGGCAAATATTAACTAGTCATCGGGTGCGGATTCCCGCTATCGTCTTACTCCTGAGTGGTTTGACTTTAGGTAGTTTGCATACTTTCATCTCCCTATTTATTAAATCAACCGGAGTTGATTTAAATCCAGGTTTATTTTTTACTGCGGCGGCTGTCTCCAGTTTTAGTTGTAGATTATTTACTGGTAAAGCTTCTGATAGATATGGAAGGGGTTTATTTGTCACCATGAGTTTGATAGCTTATACATTCTCTGTCATCTGCATTTGGCAAGCAAATAACTCTTTCATGTTCTTATTGGGAGCATTCATGGAAGGTGCTGCTTCTGGTACACTTATCCCCATGATTTCTGTATTGATGACAGATAGGGCTTTACCCTACGAACGCGGGAGAATATTTGGTGCTTCCTTAATGGGATTTGATATCGGTTTAGCGATCGCAGGTCCAATTTTTGGTACATTTGCCGAAACACTTGGTTATCGAAATATGTTTGGTTTGACTACAGGTTTAACAGTCATTGCCATGATCATCTTCCTCACCCAGTCTAGCCGCAATATTCCTCAATCTCTGCGTTTTGCCCTTGGTCGCACAGAAGATATCTACGCCGTCAAATAACCGTAGGGGCGCAGGGCCTGCGCCCTTCCATATCCTGCACTGTTGACACTCTCAGGGCTAAAGCCGCTGAGATTCTGCGGACAGAATTAATTTAATTTAATTCTCGCTACGATTGCCAAAGATCGTCTACTGAGTTGATCAAGTGATAGACTCAACCTTCCCGATACTTTTCTTAAAATATTAGCTGCTCCGTTCAAATCTGCATTTACGAATGAACCATCGCCCGATTCATACAATCCACGCTTAACACGCTTTCCTGATGCTTTCCACCCTTCTGGCTTTTCGCCATACTTAGGTAGGGAGTCTCCATCTAGAAAACTAGCTTTTGACGTATATGCTTCTTCAGTTTCTTGAAATCTAATACCGTGCAATTCACAGAGTTGTCTTAATCTATCTTTAAGTTTACCCAATGGCATTTGGAGGTTGAGTCGAGGGGGAATATTATTTCCCGCCCCTCTCTGTTAGATCCGTGCGTACCCGTTTCCGTGTACACGGCTCCCGATGTTCTTAGCTTTCGCGTTTGCTCATGTGAATATAATCGTGGCAGCTTTCGTGAATGGCTAGAAGGTTTTTAGTTTTCCAGTTTTGGTGGTTTCCATCAACATGATGTAAATGTACCTTCTCATCACTGAGCATCTTTAGACCACAATGACCACATTTATGGTTTTGCCGTTTAAGGGCTTTAGAGGTATCGTTGTTATAGAGCTTGCTGTTACGTTCGCTCCAATAACTTAAATCTCCGTCGTAGGGTGATTTCTCACCTTTGACATTGATGTGTTTGTTTTCGGAGTAAGGAACTGCTGGGAATGCCTTGTCTAGTAACTGCTTACTGGTATGGCGATTCTGTTTGGTTTCCTTGTTGAATACCCTGAAAGCTCTGTTTTGAATGTGGTATAGCGAGTTGCGCGACCCGTCCATTTTGCAGAAGCGGTGGTAGTTCCTCCAACCTCTAACTACAGGGGCTAATTTTTCAGCCTTTGTGGTAGCACCATAATTCGAGTTGTTGACGATAAATTTTACTTTCTTGCGGAAAGATTTATAATTGCCCCCTGATGGGACGCATCTAAACTTCCCGTTTTTCTGGACTTTAAAATTCCAGCCGAGGAAATCAAATCCATCTGTCGCGGCGGTTAGCTTTGTCTTTTTCTCGCTGACTTTCATTCCCCGCTCTGCTAAAAACTGACTGATTCGGTCAAGTATTTCTGGTGCGTTATCTTTGGGTTTGAGTATGATTACCATATCATCGGCGTACCGTACTGATTGGTGAATTGACTCTATACCGTCTAACGCAATATTGGCTAACAGTGGACTTACCACCCCACCTTGAGGTGTTCCTTGTTCGGGAAATTCTGGATTGACCCCGGCTTTGAGACATCGGAAGATTCCTTGTCTTATGCTTCTAGGAGCTATGAGTCTCTCCATGATGGCGGTGTGGTTTATCCTATCAAAGCATTTTTCAATATCGAGTTCTATGACTCGTTTATCTATTCCATTTACTCGTGAGTTTAGATTGTCGAATAGGTGTTTCTGCGCGTTATGCGCTGACCGTCCCGTTCTAAACCCGTAGCTCCTGGCGTGGAAAGTTGCCTCGTGTGCTGGTTCTAATGCGTATTTTGCTAGGCATTGCCAAGCTCGGTCTGCAATAGTGGGGATTTTCAGCATCCTGATAGTACCGTCCTTTTTGGGGATGGGTATTTCTCTTAGCCCTTGGTGTTTCCAGTTGCTACTTGATGCTTTTAGCAGTTCATTAAGCTCGAAGCGTTCCTTAAAGTTAAGGGACTTTTTGCTGTCAATTCCTGCGGTCTTTTTCCCAGCGTTTAGCTGTGATACTTGACGGATAGCCAGTAATCTCGCTGCGGTTGATTTCAGAATCAGCTTTTGTAGGGACTTAGCTTTGCGCTTGTCGCCAACTTGAACCGCTTTGTACACTCGTTTTTGTAGGCGGAATAAGTTACGGCGAAATTTCTTCCAAGGTAACGTCTTCCAGGATTCACTAGAGTTGTCTCTGTGTCTAATCATGCTCTGCTCCAATTTGTGTATTCTGAACACCTCAAACCAATTACGGTTTGTCCTACCCGAATTGAAGGAGTTCCGCTGCTCGTCCAGCCTACTTATAGGGTTCGACCGCCCTTAGACCCTCAACCCGTTTTTATTCGTTCCCTCGGTTGATTAGTAGTTCCGTTAGGTGTAGCCATTTCAACCATTGGAATCCCTGGACTCTTGCCACTATTAGTTTGAGAATGTGACGGGATTTAACTCCAATGAGGTCAGGTTTTTAAGTTGTGTCCTGCCTATCAATAGGTTGCTTTTTGAGGCTCGATTTCACCGTAGGAACTCCCCGTTAACGCCAAGTGTCACCCCACAACGGATGTCTGATTGCGTCCTGTTCCTAGCTTCGACCTCCCGAAGCCGAGTCGGGTCATCGTAGGCAGGTAGGGAGTCATACCTGAGTCTGGTAGATGGGACTTTCACCCATATCAGACCGAGAGTTCAACCTTTTCCCATAGTTGGATTAGGTTGGTTAGCTTATGTACGGACTGATTACCGTGATTCAGCTAACAACGAATCGCACCAAACTTTTGATTGTTAATTCTCCCCATATTAGCGTTGGATTTAAACCCCTCGTTCCAGCCGATAACTAATGTACCAATACCATATTTTAAGCAATGGTCAATAATTAGTTTCGCTGCTTTATTAATACCATCACGCATCTGATGGTTACGTTTACGGGTTACACGGTCTAACCAAGCATCCCAATAAGCTTCTGATTTCCCCTCTTTTTTTGTTGATATTTTCTTGTTCCAAAGCTGATTCATGGCTTTCATTGACCGGGCATCAATCAATAGGGAATTACCCAATGTATCAACACAAGCCGCTAAATTATCAGCCGTTCCCAAGTCAATAGATAGAGCTTGATTAATGTCTAAATCATGCTGTTGTTTCTCAACTTCGTAAGACATCTCTAGATAAAAAGCACCGTTTTTAGGTAGGATAGTAAACTCCTTAACATGAGCTATATCTAAATTTGACGGCATCGGTAGAAAAAATTCAGAAATTCCAAACCATCTTTTAACCGTTAGTCCCAACGAAAATCTAAGTTGTCCATTAACTAGAGTTGGTTTCTGTCCTCCACTATGAGGATAAGCAACCTTGAAAAGTTTAGAACCTGTTAGATAGCCGGGTACTTTAGGCTTAAAGTGTAATTGTCCTTTGATAAACAAAGAACGTAATTCTTTAAAAGATTTGAAGGCTTCTGTTACAGATAATAAAGTTTGTTGTGCGGGGATAGATGGCATCGATTGAGCAACCATAGTTTTAGACACTGAAGGCTCGTAAATCAAGTCGAACTTACCCGTTAACAACTTTCCAGTTTTTAAAAATGTTTGTCTAGCGAAATAAACACCACTGTTATACAGCTTCCCTGACTGCTGACAGAGATATTCTAATACTGCCTTTGTTTCATTATCGGGAGACAACAAAACCTGTTGTACTCCCATTGCTTTTTTATTTTTTGCCACCAAGTTACGATTTATGAGAAGTTGACTTCTCAAGAATAATTGATTAAGCTAGTATTGTCAATAGCTATCAAGAAAACAACAAGAGAATATGTTAACGCAAGAAGACTATAAAACCCACAACCACGTTAAATTCCTGGTTAATTACCATTTTGTTTGGATACCTAAACGACGGAAAAAAGTTTTAGTAGGAGAAATAGCAACAAGAGCGAGACAGATTTTTGCTGAACTGGCTATAGAAAAAGGTTGGGATATTTTAGCTTTAGAAGTAGCTCCAGACCATATCCACTTATTTATTAGCGTTAAGCCCACAGATACCCCACATTTAGTTATCAAGGCATTTAAAGGTCGTTCTAGCTTCTACTTGAGAAAAGAATTTCCCCAATTAAAAAAACTACCGTCTCTTTGGACAAGTAGTTATTTTATAAGCACCGCAGGGAATGTTAGTAGCGAATCCGTGAGGAGATATATTGAAGACCCGCATCACGGTTAATATAGAAAATACCAAAGCGGTTAAAACCGCTCGTGTCGCTTATATCTCAGGGCTAAAGCCGCTGAGTTTTACGCTTACCGCGAGGTCTTATAATTATCAAAAATGCACAAACTCCAAAAAAGGAACTTGTGCATTTAAAATCAGATAATGGGCGAGGAGGGATTCGAACCCCCGACACCGTGGTTCGTAGCCACGTGCTCTAGTCCACTGAGCTACACACCCTTGACTCATGAATTTCATAATAGCACATACTTTCCCAATGACGCAAGCTAATTTTCCAAATTCTTTTCCACTAACCCATTTGGATGCCCAGGGACAAGCCCAAATGGTTGATGTATCCAGCAAAGTCGCCACTGTTCGCCAAGCAGTAGCCACTGGTAAGGTACGAATGTTACCTGAGACATTCGCCGCTATTCAAGCCGGAAACACTCCCAAAGGGGACGTTTTAGCAACTGCTAGGTTAGCGGGAATCATGGCTGCTAAACAGACAGCGAATTTAATTCCTCTCTGTCACCCCTTACCGTTGCAAAAAATTACCGTTGAGATTATCCCCGATGCCCAACTACCTGGTTATCAAATTGATGCCACTGTCAAAACCAAAGCAGAAACTGGCGTGGAAATGGAAGCTTTAACAGCGGTATCTATTGCCGCTTTAACTTTATATGATATGGCTAAAGCGTTAGAAAAGTCTATTCAAATTGAGGCGATTCATTTAGTCAGTAAGACAGGTGGAAAGTCTGGAGACTGGGGATAGTTGACATTTGTTGAATAAATCAGTACACTATTATTTGTTAGGAGATTTGCCGTACACTAAAGATTTACACATCATATTTATTGTGTAGAAAGTATCATGACTCACTCAGTGGCTAGAAATAGCCCAGAAAAATCCTTGAGTTCCAAATCAGAAAGATTAGAAGCCCGTATCAGTCCACAGAATAAGGAACTGTTCCAACGGGCGGCTGATATTCAAGGGCGAACACTTACAGATTTTGTAGTTAGCAGTCTTGTCAGTGCTGCAAACCAGATTATTCAGGAAAATGAAATCATGGTTTTAAGCAGAAAAGACCAAGAAGTTTTTGTAGAAGCACTGCTTAATCCGCCAGAACCCAGTAACAAGTTACGGCTTGCGGCTCAACGCTATAAAAAGAATATGGGTGTATAAGTGCAGTTAACAGATAATTTTGATGCTTTTGAGAATTATTTAATAGAGCCGCTAGGAAAAAAGCATAACCGGGCGGCTTTTTGTTGTGGAGTTGATCAATTAGATAAATATTTCCAAAAACAAGCTGGGCAAGATGCACGTAAACGCATAGCAGCCCCATTTGTTTTAGTAGAAAAAAGTTCTGGTTTCGTCGCAGGTTATTACACACTATCATCAACAAGTATTCAAATCGGAGAATTGCCGATAGAAATTACTAAAAAACTACCAAAATATCCTCAACTTCCCGCTACTCTTTTAGGTAGATTAGCAGTTGATCAAAATCATCGTCAAAAAGGTTTAGGGGAAATGTTGTTAATGGATGCCCTATATCGTAGTTTGCAAAATGAAATTGCGACAATTGCGGTAGTTGTTGATGCCAAAGATGATAAAGCCCGTTCTTTTTATGAGCATTATCAATTCATTTGCTTTCCTGATTATTCTCATCGGCTTTTTTTGATGATGGAAACGATAGCTAAAATGATCAATTCAGATTAAATAAATTTACTCAAAAACTACAGTTCTATTGCCATAAACTAAAACGCGATTTTGTAAATGCAATCTTACCGCTCTTGCTAACACAATTCTTTCTAAATCTTTACCTTTTCTAATTAAATCATTCACCTCATCTCTATGACTTACCCGCACCACATCCTGTTCAATAATTGGTCCTGCATCTAAGTCAGCAGTGGCATAATGGGCTGTTGCTCCAATAATTTTCACACCTCTTTCAAAGGCGCGATGATAGGGATTAGCCCCAATAAATGCAGGTAAAAATGAATGATGAATATTAATAATTTGCGGGAATTTCTCAATGAAATCTGCACTAACTATTTGCATATATTTTGCCAAGACAACTAAATCAATTTTGTATTCATGCAGTAATTCTAGTTGTTTAGCTTCCTGTTCTTGTTTATTTTCTTTAGTAATTGGTAAGTAATGGTAATCAATACCGAATTGTTCAACTATCGGTTGTAAGTCAGGGTGATTACTCATAATTAAAGGAATCTCTGCATGAAATTCTTTAGCACGATGTCTCCAAATTAAATCAAATAAACAATGATCTTGACGACTTACCCAAATAGCAATGCGGGGAAGAGTATCAGAAAAGTGTAATTCCCATTTTGCATTTAAAGGTTGAGCGATCGCATTAAAAGCAGGAGTAATTACATCTTTGGGTAAATTAAACCCTTTTAACTGCCACTCTATCCGCGTTAGAAATAGTCCAGCTTCAAAATCTGTATGTTGATCTGCATGAGTAATATTACCACCATTAGCATAGATAAAATTGGCAAATTTTGCTACCAATCCCCGTTGATCTGGACAAGAAATTAATAAAGTTGCTGTTTGTTTTGTCATTGGAGTTTTGAAGATTATATTTCAGATTTATTTGTTGGTTTCTACACCCACCTGGAACTTAAGTTCCAGGCTAATAGCCAAAGTTTACTAAAGTAAACTGGGGATTTTTTAGGATTTTTAGTCATCTTTAGATGACTTTTGCTATGAGACTGGGAATTAATTCCCAGTCGGTTTATTGACACTATTTGGAGGAGTTGGTGAAGGAAGGCTTGGTAATGGCTGTACATCAGTCTTTTCTGCTATTTGTTTCCATTCAGATATATCTCGATTAACTGCATTCACAAAATCCTTAGAAACTAACAATAAATTCATATTTTTGTTACCATCAGCTTGAGCATATAAAAATTGATTATTAAAATCACCTTTACCTAAAATCAATTGATGGCTTTGTTTATTTTTTAGTTTAACATCAATAGTAGCTACAGGTTTATCCAGACCAAATTCTGATAATTCAGTGGGTGAAACTGATACTGTTCTTTCACTTTTGCCCTCAACTAATAAATCCATTAAATAAGAAACAATTGCATCATTTGCTAGTGTTGATATGGGAGATTTTATTTCCCATTGGGGTTTTTCAGTTGTATTTCTTTTCTCTATTTGTAATATTGTTTCCTTAAAATTAATTGTTAAAGATTGCACATCATCAGCATTAAAAGCAAAAATTTTCTGTTTTTGGGGTTTTATTTCTGTTTGCTGATTTTTACCTTTGATTTCATGAAAGTAGACAAAACTACCTAATCCCAAGGCTAAAAGTATTAAAATTAAAGTCGTTTTTGGTAATTTCATGTTGAATATTACTAAATTATCTAATTAGTTAGAAATTAAAACCGCTTCTCGCCATTTTTGCACTGAGTTAATTATATAAATGCGATTGATATATTGTAACTGTTCAACTGCAATAATTTCTTCTCTGATTTTTCCTTTTTCAAGTAAATCAGCGCGAAAAGTACCTGCTAACAAACCGCATTTTACCGAAGGTGTCAATAATTCTCCATTCAACTCTACCACAATATTACCAATACAAGTTTCTGTGATTTCACCTCTTTCATTCCATAATAAAACATCATCACAATCAGGAAAAGCAGCTTTCGCTGTTTCATAAACTTGGCGATTAGTCGTTTTATGATACAAAAATGGATTATTAGAGTCAATGGCTGTGCAACACATACTTAGTTTAACAAATTCCTGATTATTCACAGGAGATAAAGGTATAGTTTGATATGTAATGTCACCATAATAATCTAATAACAACCGCACTTTATAAGCTTGACTTAAAAATGTTTTTGTTAATTCATCAAGTTGTTTTTTCAAACTATTGATATCAACATTAAAATTAAAGTAAATTGCTGAAGACTGCAACCTTTGTAAATGATAATCTAAAACAAAATAGCCATGATCAGGTTGCCATAATATCGTTTCTAAAAGTGAAAAATCTGGTTGATTTAAGGTGAGAACTTGGGCTTTAATTTGACATTCTTGATATTCATCACTACTTACAGAATCCCAAACAATTCCTCCTCCGACTCCATACTCAGCTTGACTATTTTCCTTATCAATTAATACAGTCCGAATAGCCACATTAAATTGCGCTTGACGGTGGGGACTAATAAATCCAATACATCCAGTATAAATGCGGCGTGGTGTATTTTCCAACTTCTGAATAATTTGCATAGTCCGGGCTTTAGGTGCGCCAGTAATAGACGCACAGGGAAACAACGCCCTCATAATTTCACTTAGGGAAGCTGTAGTTTTGGCTGTGACTGTGGATGTCATTTGCCAAACTGTGGGATATTTTTCAACATTGAATAAATGGGGAACTTTGACAGTATTAATATCAGCTATTCTTCCCATGTCATTGCGAATCATATCCACAATCATCACATTTTCAGCGCGGTTTTTTTCAGAAAAATGTAGTTGATTAGCAATATTATGATCGGTTGCTAATGTTAAACCTCTAGCTGCTGTTCCTTTCATAGGACGAGAGGTTAAATTATTACCGTCAAGATCAAAAAATAGTTCGGGGGAAGCGGAACAAATAGCAAAGTTATCAATGTCAACATAAGCCCCATAGTCGGCGTTTTGTGCTTGCACTAATTTGATAAATAATTCCCAAGTATCGCCACTAAAGGGCGCATTTAGTCGTAAGGTATAATTAACTTGATATGTTTCCCCCAAAGCAATATATTCTTTGATTTTACTAATGGCTTGATGATATTCGGCTTCACTAACTGAAGGTTTCCAATTGAGTTGATATTCTGTCGGTAAGGTTGGTTTTGGTAATTCAATAATTTCTGTTTTTTTATATAATCCAAACCAAAGTAGGGGAAATGAACTATAAGAATGGGTTTCTAGTACGGAATCAAAAGCTGTGGAAGCTTCATAACTAATGAAACCCGCTGCATACATTTGATGTTTGGCGATTAAATCATTTACAAGTTGCAATTTAGGAACAACTTGATCAATACTATCAGCTTTGATAATTTCATCAGGATTTTGAAAACAAAGCCAATGCTTGAATTTAGCATCATGAATTACTAATTTATTTTTCATCGGCGTTTCCACCAAATAATAAATCCTGTGGTTAATCCAATTAAAGGTAATACAAACACAGCAATTATTGTTAACCAGTTAGCTTGAAGAGTTGATATAACAATGCGGCGATTTTTCGGTTCTTTAGGACGAATTGAGAGAAGTTGTTGATCTTGTTGACTTAGCCAACTAACTGAGTTTAAAAATACATCTCCATTTAATTGTTGTTCAAATAAACCATCAACAGCAAAATTTGAGTTTCCAAATATTACTAATCTGGATTCTTTAGCAGTAGGTTGAGAATTTATGGAAGTTGGAATTGGTGAAGTTGTGGGAATTGGTGTTGGTGAAGTTGTGGGAATTGGTGTTGGTGAAGTTGTGGGAATTGGAATTGGTGAAGTTGTGGGAATTGGAATTGGTGAAGTTGTGGGAATTGGAATTGGTGAAGTTGTGGGAATTGGAATTGGTGAAGTTGTGGGAATTGGAATTGGTGAAGTTGTGGGAATTGGAATTGGTGAAGTTGTGGGAATTGGAATTGGTGAAGTTGTGGGAATTGGAATTGGTGAAGTTGTGGGAATTGGAATTGGTGAAGTTGTGGGAATTGGTGTTGGTGAAGTTGTGGGAATTGGTGTTGGTAAAGTTGTGGGAATTGCATTTGATAACTTTCTAGTTAATGCTACTCCTAAAGTTAAAGGTCCTTTTAAATCTTGACCTTCATTAAACTCTAATTTTTCACTTTTTTGATCACTTTCTGCCCAACTGTTGGGATAGGGTTTAGTTTTTAATAAAGCCATAGACTCGATACCAGAAACAGGATCAATTTCCAAAGAACGAGTTAAGGGATATACAGAAATATTTTTAGCAAAATCTTTAGTAATAGGATGTTGTCCATATTCTGTCACCAGAATAGCAGCGGGTCCTAGTTGTAAATTTTCGCCAGAAGTATCAATAGCCAAACGATTATCTAAGCGTATACCCCAATCTTTTAAAATAGTGTCTATTTTCGGGTCAGTATTGGGATCAATCATCAATAATAAGTTACCACCACGATTGAGATAATTTTGTAAAGCTGTAACTTCCCCTATCAATAATTCTTTTTTAGGTCCAGCGACAACTATAACAGTAGCATCATCAGGAACTTGCGGCTGTTCTGCTAAATTCAAAGCTGATGTGGTAAAGTTTTTATCGGTTAATGCTTTAATTGCTTGGGAAATTGCCCCTTTACTAGCTGTAAGTGGATGTTCACCATGACCTTGAAGAAAGTAAACTTTAGCAGTTGTGGAACTGGTAATTTGTTGTAACCTATTAGTTAATTTTATTTCTGATAAACGTTCATTTTCATTAATTATCTGGACTAATTGCCGTTTGTTTTGAAATTCTAGATAAACTTCGCCATAATCTTTGACACCAAATTTTTCGGCTATTCCTGGCTTTAATTGAGGGTCAATATACTCAAATTTAAATTTATTACTTTGACGATGATAGTTATCTAATAATTCTCTATCTTGGAGATTTTGGTCTTTACTAAATAACCAAACTTTTATGGTTTCGGGTAAGTTACTGACTAATTCTCTTGATTGAGGGGATAGGGTAAATAATTGACTATCTGTTAAATCTAGGCGCAGGTGATAGCGAATACCTAAAAAGTTAATTAATCCTAAGATAACTAATACTGATAAGGTGGCGACAAGAGCGTTAGTACCCGATTGGGTGGAACGTTTTTGCCACCATTTACTTTGTTGGCTTTGGATTATTATCCAGAGGCTACAAATTATTAAACCTAGTATTGTTAATAATAAAGGGATTATTCCCCATTTTTCTGATATTAAACCAATGGTTAAGCCGGAAGTTAAAAAGAATGGTCCTAGCCAAAATACAAGTTGCCAAAGTTTATTTTTATTCATTCTTCATATTAGGGAGTAGGGGGAGTGGGGGGAGTGGGGGAGTGGGGGGAGTGGGGGGAGTTGGGGGAGTGGGGGAGTGGGGGGAGTGGGGGGAGTGGGGGAGTGGGGGGAGTGGGGGGAGTGGGGGGAGTGGGGGGAGTGGGGGAGTAGGGGGAGTAGGGGAGTAGGGGGAGGAGTTTTACTGATGACAACAGACAACAGACAACAGACAACAGACAACTGACAATTACTGACGTTGAAACCGGAGTGCATCAATTGATTGGGCGGTGAGAAAAATACCTAAGACAATGTAACTGGCAAATAAAATCAAGCTGCTAGTATCAAAAATGCCTTGAATCAGGGTGTTATAATGTTTGAGAAGGGATAAATGACTCACTGCTTCACCCATTTGTCCGGGAATGGCTTTGGCAATTAAATCAATAAATAATAGCAAAATGACGAGGGCAAAGGTGAGGACAGCCGATAAGATTGTGCTGTCTGTTAATGAGGAAATAAACATTCCTAAAGATAAAATTGCTGCTGCTAGGAGGAGTAATCCTAAATGACCAAGTATAGGAATTATGGGGGATATGGGAGGATTAGAATTGGATAATGCGATCGCCTCCAATCCCATTAATGGTAAAATCATGGTTAAGAAAAATGTCAATACCCCTAATAATTTACCCACAGCTACAGCCCAGTTGGTAATCGGCGATGTGGCTAGTAGTTCTAAAGTTCCCCGTTTGCGTTCTTCGGCATAGAGTCCCATTGAGAGAATCGGTAATACAAATAACATTAACCACCCCATTCTATCTAAAAATGCCCGCACAAATTCGTAGGGAACATCTATTGTTGGGGCGGAAACTCCCATTTGTTGCCCTTGTAAATCATAGCTAGAAACTGTGACTAAAATTCCCTCTGGTCCTAACAAAATCATCACGAAAAATAACCCGGCTAAAAACCAAAATGCACTAGCTACTCCATAGGCTAATGGCGAAACAAAATAACTCTGTAGTTCTCGACGATAAATGGCAATAATGTTGGCGATAACTATACCCATTTACGCAGCCTCTCCTTCTTCAATTTCTGGGGTTATTTCCATTGGTAAATTCTTTTCTGCTGTAGTTAATTCTAAGAAAACATCTTCTAGTGTGGCATTGATTCGTCGCATTTCATATAAATCAAACCCAGCCCGAATTAAAGCAGCAGTAATTTCTTTTCCTGGTTCTGTTCCTGGCTGCAATATTACCCGGAGGCAAGTATGATTGTCTGACGATTGCTGATGGTTAGGCATTAATTCTACTGAACTTACATCGGCTATATTTTGCAGCATTTGTCTAGCTAAAGCTGCATCTCCACCGATTTCTAACTCATATCCCGCCCCACCTGTTAACTGTGTCATCAAATTTTCTGGGGTATTAGTTGCGACTATTTGCCCCCTGTTAATAATGGCAACTCGGCTACAGGTCATGCTCACTTCTGGGAGAATATGGGTAGACAAAATAATGGTGTGTGTTCCTGCTAAACTTTTAATTAAGTTTCGCACTTCGATGATTTGCCGAGGGTCAAGACCAATGGTAGGTTCATCAAGAATAATAGCTGGTGGATCATGAACGATCGCCTGGGCAATTCCCACTCTTTGCCGATAACCTTTAGAAAGTTTACGAATAATAACTTTGCGCTTATCTTCTAAGTTACAACGGTTAATAGCTGCTGTTACCTTTGTCGGGCGATCGCCTGAAGAAACTCCCTTAATCCGAGCGACAAAGTGTAAAAAACCCTCCACAGTCATCTCTGGATATAATGGCGGCGTTTCTGGTAGGTAACCAATTCGCTGTCGCACCAATAGAGAATGATCATGAACATCATAACCCGCAATCTTGGCTGTCCCACTTGTAGCCGGTAAATAACCAGCTAAAATTCGCATAGTTGTGGTTTTACCAGCCCCATTCGGTCCCAAAAAACCTAAAATTTCCCCAGGTTCAACACTAAAGGTAACATCAGTAATTGCTGTTGTCGAACCATAAATTTTACTCAGATGCTCAACTTCGATCATTCACCTAATCACTAATCATGAGAATACCCACACAATCTTAGCGAAAGAATGGGTAATTAGCTTCAACAGCAACAAAAAAGCGATGATCAATAAGATCCCCGACTTCTCTAAGAAGTCGGGGATCTTACTTGTAAAATCAAAAGAGCGATCGCCTAATATAAATTGATCATAGATCAATTACCAAATCAACCTGTATACCATTCTGGAGTCAGCTTCTCTGTATCAGCAACAGGAGTTTCAGTCGCTAGAGTTCCATCCATAGTCCAGATTTTATCTGCGGACGTTTGTTGATCACGCCAGTAGATATCAGTCTTACCATCACCATTGAAATCACCTAAAGATGCTGTCAAACCAGGAGTATTGCTAGGTAGGAAAGCTTCAGAACTTACCGCTGTACCATCCATTAACCAAGCAGTATTTGCCCCACTAGTCGCATTGTGCCAGAAGATGTCAGTTTTACCATCGCCATTGAAATCGCCAATTCTCGCACTCCAATCTGTACCCAATGTGCTAACAACACCTTCAGTCACAAAAACGCCATTCATTGTCCAAATCTTATTCTCGCCTGTAGAGGTATTGCGCCACAGAACGTCAGTCTTGAAGTCGCCGTTAAAATCACCAAGAGTAGAAGTCCAAGAAGCATCTTGAGATTGGAGATCATACTTAGTGGCTTGGCTACCATCCATAAACCAAGCGGTATTTGCACCTGTGCTGGAATTGCGCCAGAAGATGTCACTCTTACCATTACCATCAAAATCAACAATGGTAGCAGTCAATCCTGGTGCTGTAGTTTCTAAAACAGTCGCATTAGCTACTTTTGTGCCATCCATTTGCCAAATAGCATTTTCACCAGTAGTGGCATTATTCCAGAAAATATCAGTTTTGCGATCGCCATTAAAATCGCCAATATTCACACTCCAACCTGGATCAACTCGATCTAAAGTCAAGTAACTGGAAACTTTTGCGCCATCCATTAGCACAATCACATTATCACCAGTTGATTTATTCCGTAATAAGAAATCAGTCTTATTATCGCTATTAAAATCAGCAGTTTTGTATTCCCAGGTATTTAAGTCATAGCTACCCAAAGAAGCCTGTTCTAAAACTTGAGTTCCATTCATCAAGCGAACTAAAATTTCACCAGTTTGAGCATTCACCCAAAGTTTATCAGTTTTCCCATCACCATTAAAATCAGGAACAATGGCTGCACTGGTTAAATAAGGATTAGGATTAGGGTTAGCACTGCCGCCAATGGGGATTTGAGCTAATGGATTTGTTGGAACTAATGGATCTGCATTCGCAGATCCAGAAGAACTTCTACCGCTAAAAGATGAAGGATTTAAATCTTCAAGAGGTGATGCTTGCTCGATTTTATTTTGAGCTTGTAAACCGTAATTTCTTGTATCTAAAGATAATTGATCAGGCATGACTTGTTTTTATGAGTAATTAATATCCATTTTTAAGTTGATTTTCATGAAGATTCTGTAAACAACAAACATTTGTTTAATTGTTTTGATTGAATGTCATTATTTATAGACATTTTCATAATGTTCATTAACACTAACTTTTAATTTTTAAAGTAATATCTAAACAATCAAAAAATATTTTATTTTCTGTTTATCAATGTCATAATTTAAAAATGAAATCCTGTTTTGTTGACAATCTCATCCCTAAAAGTCCTCATGGATTGTCAAGGAAATTAAAAATTGGTTAAAATAACTAAAATTAACAATTTTTCTGATAACATTTCTCAGTAGTCTAGAATTGTTAAAGCCAAAAACAACACTATCAATAAATCAACTATGCAAACAGAATATCGGCAACGTCGTGAGCAGTTAATGGCGAAAATAGGCAGTGGTACAGCGATTTTTAGAAGTGCGCCAACAGCAGTAATGCACAACGATGTCGAGTATATTTATCGTCAAGATAGTGATTTCTTTTACTTAACTGGCTTTAATGAAGCCCAAGCAGTCGCAGTATTAGCACCACATCATCCAGAACATCGGTTTATCTTATTTGTCCAACCCAAAGACCGAGAAAAGGAAGTTTGGAGTGGTTATCGTTGTGGAATAGATGCAGCGAAGGAGTTTTATGGTGCAGACGCAGCTTACCCCATTGCGGAGTTAGATGAGAAGTTACCCCAATATTTAGAAAAAGCCAATTGTATTTATTATCATTTAGGACGCGATCGCAATTTCAACGACAAAATTCTCAAACATTATCAAAGTTTACTCCGAACCTATCCTAAACGCGGTACAGGACCCACATCCATTACTGATCCTGGTACTGTCATTAATACCATGCGGTTATATAAAAGCAAAACAGAATTAGACCTAATGCGTCAAGCCGTAGAAATTGCCGTAGAAGCTCACAATCATGCTTTAAAAACCACCGCACCGGGACGTTATGAATATGAAATCCAAGCCGAAATAGAACATATTTTCCGTTTACGGGGTGGCATGGGTCCAGCTTATCCTTCCATAGTCGCATCAGGTAAGAATGCTTGCGTACTGCATTACATAGAAAACAACTGTCAAATGCAAGCCAATGATTTACTCTTGATTGATGCTGGTTGCGCTTATGGTTATTACAATTCTGATATTACCCGCACGTTTCCCGTCAGCGGTAAATTCACACCAGAACAAAAAGCATTATATGAAATAGTATTAGCAGCACAAAAACAGGCAATAGCAGAAGTAAAACCGGGTAATTCCTTCCATGCACCTCATAATGCAGCCGTGCGGATATTGACAGAAGGATTAGTTGAACTGGGTTTACTCAAAGGAGAAATTGACAAATTAATCGCAGAGGAAAAATATAAACCCTTTTATATGCACCGCACCAGTCATTGGTTAGGCTTAGATGTTCATGATGTAGGAGTTTATCAACATGGCGAAAATCCCCAAACCTTACAACCTGGCCAAGTGCTAACCATAGAACCAGGACTTTATATAGTCCCGGACACCAAACCGGCAGAAGACCAACCGGAAATTGACCCCCGTTGGGTAGGGATTGGGATTCGCATTGAAGATGATGTATTAGTTACCGCAGATGGAAATGAGGTTTTAACAGCGGGAGTTCCCAAGGAAATAAAGGATTTAGCTTAACCGACAGAAGCCCCACGACTGACCCGAAGGGCAGCGTGGGATGAATGGCGCGTGAATTAACGACAGTTTTTCGACCAAAGCGACAGCAAGGGAGAAAAACATGGAGGCAATTCACAAATCTTGTGTTATAGTGTGTTACAGTGTTTTATAGTAAATTTCTTTCGCTCTAATATGTTAAAAGTTGTCAAAATCAGATTATATCCAGATGCCCAGCAGCAGCAGTCATTAGCACAAGCTTTTGGCAGTTGTCGTTGGTTATGGAACTATTTTTTGAATTTGATGAATGAAACATATAAAGAAACGGGTAAAGGACTGTCTGGATACGAAGTCAAAAAGATAATTCCTCAGCTAAAGAAAGAACATGAGAAGAACTTAAAAATAAAACAACAGCAATTATCCAGAAAACAAAAAGGCTCTAATAACCGCAATAAAACTAGAAAGAAAGTTGCTAGAGTCCATAGAAAGATAACTAATTGTAGAGAAGATTTTCTCCATAAACTATCTCGTAGGATAGTTAACGAAAACCAAGTTATTGTGGTGGAAAATCTTCATGTTAAAGGCATGATGCAAAATCACTGCCTAGCCAAATCTATTCAACAAGTTGGCTGGGGGATGTTTTGCACCATGCTTAAATACAAAGCAGAAAACGAAGGGAAGATTTATCAAGAAGTTGATAGATTCTTTCCTTCGTCGAAAACTTGTCATGTATGCCTTAATCAAGTGGGTAGTTTGCCACTTGATATAAGATTCTGGACTTGTGAAAAGTGCCAGACTAGACATGATAGAGATATTAATGCAGCAATAAACCTCAGAGATGAGGGACTACGAATTTTGACCTCTGGAACGGGGGATAAAGCGATGAAGTGTGGTCTTGGGGGTTTCCCCCATGAACAACTTCATCAAGAAGCCTGTCGCCCAGAAATAAGTCGCAGTAATAGAGGACGCAAGAAGTCTACTACTGTGCTTTCTGTTGGACAGGAAGCCGACACTGTACCGTCAGGTCAGTGTGGGTAGTTCACAAAATAAATACTAAATTATGCGTAGCACCTGTCACCTGTTATATATTTTCTTTTTGTACATCGGCTTGTGTGTACACCGTACACCTTTTACAAAAAATCCAAGTTCACCACCAAACTCAACATATTTGTGTTACCCTAGTACAGTTGTCTAAAATCCGCACATCTGGGAATTCGGGTGTTTCTTAAATTGAGAAATACACCTAGATGGAGGTTTAACCCGAATAGGAGTAACAAAATATGCCAGTAGTTTCCTTGGCTCAAATGATGGAGTCAGGCGTTCACTTTGGTCATCAGACCAGACGTTGGAACCCCAAAATGGCTCCTTATATCTACACCTCTCGAAATGGTGTACATATCATTGACTTGGTACAAACAGCCCAGTTGATGGATAACGCGTATAACTATATGCGAACCCAGTCAGAGCAAGGTAAAAAATTCCTGTTTGTTGGCACTAAGCGCCAAGCAGCCGGAATTATTGCCCAAGAAGCACTCCGTTGCGGTTCTCACTACATTAACCAACGTTGGTTGGGTGGAATGCTCACCAACTGGGCAACCATTAAAACCAGAGCCGAGCGTCTCAAAGATTTAGAACGGAGAGAAGAAAGCGGCGCACTGGATTTATTACCCAAAAAAGAAGCCTCCATGCTGCGTCGGGAAATGACGAAGCTACAAAAATATTTGGGCGGCATTAAAAATATGCGGAAAGTTCCCGATATCGTGGTTATTGTTGACCAGAAGCGGGAATATAACGCAGTTCAAGAATGCGAAAAATTGGGGATTCCGATTGTGTCCATGTTGGATACCAACTGTGACCCAGACGTTGTAGATATTCCGATCCCAGCCAACGATGACGCAATTAGATCCATTAAACTAATTATCGGTAAATTAGCAGATGCTATCTATGAAGGTCGTCATGGTCAGCTAGAAGCGGAAGAAGACTACGATGATTACGCTGACGAAGACTACGAATATGATGAAAGTGATAGCACTGAGTCAGAAGACGAAGCATAAGCATCTGTGATCGGGATTAAGGCGTACCAAAGAATAAATTAGCCAATTTTTTAGTAGTCTGGCAAATAAGTAGGGGTTTGGCAGTGCTAAACCCCTGAATCTATACTAAAGATTGGGGTATTTTTTTGATTGGAAGTCTCTTAAATGATTTTCAAATGAGTCCTGATCGTCTGATAATCTTGAATAATATTTGTATCTGTCAAGTTAAGAATTGAGGCAATATGGCGGAAATATCTGCAAAACTCGTCCAGGAGCTACGCCAAAAAACCGGTGCTGGCATGATGGACTGCAAAAAGGCACTGAAGGAAAATGAAGGTGATGTCGAGGCGGCTACAACTTGGCTACGGCAAAAAGGTATTGCTAAAGCTGATAAAGGAAGCGCTCGCATTGCCGCAGAAGGTCTAGTAGACACCTACATTCGACCTGATGGACAAGTCGGTGTACTAATAGAGGTAAACTGTCAAACAGACTTTGTTGCCCGCAATGAAGCTTTCAAAGCCTTAGTTAAGAACCTGGCAAAACAAGCTGCAAATGCTGATACTGTTGAGTCTTTATTGGCTCAACCCTATACTGAAAAGTCCAGTGTTACTGTTGATGAATTCATCAAAGAAACAATTGCAACTCTTGGTGAAAATATTCAAGTCCGGCGCTTTGTGAATTTCTCTCTTACCACTGACAAACCAGGAATAGTAGATAGCTATATTCATACTGGTGGTCGTGTTGGTGTACTATTAAAATTAAATTCTCAAACCGATGCAGCCTCTACCAAGGAAGAGTTCCAAAACTTGGCACGGAATGCTGCAATGCAAGTTGCCGCTTGTCCTAACGTCGAGTACATTAGCATAGACCAAATTCCTGTCGAAGTTGTCACCAAAGAAAAAGACATCGAAATGGGTAAGGACGACTTGGGTAATAAGCCAGAGAACATCAAAGAAAAGATTGTTCAAGGTAGAATTGAAAAGCGTCTTAAAGAAATGACTTTACTAGATCAACCTTTTATCCGTGATCAAAGTATTTCGGTAGAAGACTTGGTGAAGCAAGTAGAAAAAATAGTTGGTGAGGGAATTCAAGTCAGTCGCTTTGTGCGTTATGTACTCGGTGAAGGTATTGAAAGGAAAGAAATGAGCTTTGCTGATGAAGTTGCTGCCCAAATTGGTGCTAAGTAATTTTGTTCTTAGAGACTTCTAAATAAAAAAATGTCCCAAAATGTCTTGTGGTGCAAGCATCTTGACTGCTAATAATACAAGGACGGGCAGGATGCCCATCCCACAAGATTGGATACCGTTCGCGGAGGTTTATTAGTGCTTACTGGTGTCAACTTAAGGTAATAAATAACACGCTGTCCTGTGCTTTATATGATGATTATTTATTCAAAATTCTGTATATTTGTACTATATAAAGCAACTGACAACTCACCAGCTTAAACTTATGGCTAGAGCAATTGAACGGATAGAAAAAGATATTACTGACTTAAAAGAGGCAATTAGTGCGATCGCTTACGAACTCAATTTAGCCTATGCTAGATATATACATATACTGGGTTCAGCCTTACAAAAACAATTGATTTTAGCTAGTTATTACCTGTGTACCCAGGGATATCCTGATGAATTTCTGAACTTATCACTAAATCAGCGGCAAAAATTACAACAAGGCATTCGTAAGTTCAGTCAACAAGCCGCTAAAGAATTAATTAGTTATATTCAACCCCCAGAAGCTACCCAAACAGAAGCAGTTATAGAAACTGAAGAACAAGAGAACATTGAAGCAGAAAATGAAGAACATGAAGAAAACGAAGAACATGAAGAAAACGAAGAAAACGAACAACAACCTAAAGCCTTAGATCCTTCTAATCCCATAGAACTAGTTGAATGGCAACAAGATTTAGAAGAAGCAATTCAAGAAACTTTGAAAAAAGTCTCACAAGCAGCTAATATTTTAATCCAAAAAACCGGAGTTCTCCCCAAAAAACTACCAGAACCAATTTTAGTCGCAGCCACCGCTGCTGCTGCTTCCTCAGAGGGTTCTAGTAATATGATACCTAGTCCTCCCAATCTATTAAACTTAGTGATAGAAATTAGTGACGAGGAAGATTCCGAAGATTCTAGCCTGACTCAGATTATGGCTATTCACTTACGACTAGGAGAAATAGAATTTGCTGAAGCGACACTATTGGCAGAACGCAAAGCAATTCGCAATATTTTAATGCAATTGAATAAACTAGGACGAGAATATCAAAAAAGGCAACGAGAACTTAAAATTGCTGAAGCCGAAGCCGCTTGGCGTGCCAGTTGGTTTGAGGATTAGAGTCCTATTAACATTAAATCGGCGGTTGGAAACCGCATCTAGTCCACGCAGGTGGACTTTGTTTGTGTGGTTCCGTGATTTACAATCGCCAGGGCTTGTTTTTAGGATTTATCGGATGGAAAGTAAAAAATGCTGATATTCTGGAAAATGGTATAAATAAGTGTAGTATAATTTATGCAGAAAATTGATTAAAACCTAAAAATAGGTTAAAAGACTCCCAAAACAGCGCCAAGGAGTTTTTTGTTTCTAAAAATACATCAACTTCTATTCGATGTATTCGTATTTAAACTTGCAATTAATTACTTACTTAACAATAACTTGCACTACCCTATATGCCACAACAATACGAACACAAAAATGGGGAAATTATAAAAGGGCGTTATAAAATAATAAATCCTATAGGTTATGGGGGATTTGGTGAGACATATCTAGTAGAAGATACACAGTTACCAGGGTCTTATCGGGTGATAAAATACCTAAGATACCATTCTACAGATCCAAAAACATGGAATACCGTAAGAAAGATGTTCAGCGATGAGGCAGCAATATTGCGTGTATTAGGAAATCATCCACAAATACCACAACTTTATGATGAATTTGAAGAAAATCAAAGATTGTATTTAGTACAAGAATATATTCAAGGTAGGGATTTTAAAAATCAGATTTTCACGGAAACGGATGTTATTAATATTCTTCATGAGGTATTAAAAATATTAAATCACATTCATCATAACAATATTAAAAATGTTAAACATTTAGATATAAAACCAACAAATTTAATGAAGAGAGACCAGGATGGAATGATTTTTCTCATTGATTTTGGTGCAGTTAAAGAAGTTAGTACCTTAACCTTAGAACCTGATGGCATAACAGTTACAACAATACCTGTGTTTTCGCTAGGTTATACGCCCCCAGAACAATTTGCAGGAAGACCACAATTTGCCAGTGATATCTATGCTTTGGGTATGACAGCAATTCAACTTTTAACAGGAGTGAGTCCTCAAGATTTAGAAGAAGATTCTGATAATAAAGTTATATGGAAAAATCTGATTTCCGTTAACCCAAACTTAGCGAGAATCTTAACTAAGATGGTGCGGGTCAGTTTACAAAAACGTTACTCAACAGCTAATGATGTTCTCGTAGATTTAAAACCACTAACTTTCTTGGGTCAAGAATTAATTCAACGCTATAAAATTATTAGCTATTTGGGTGGTAGTGGTTTTAGTCATACATATTTAGCAAATGATACTCGCAGTGCTAGACAAAACCGTCGTTGTATTGTTAAGCAATTTATTCTGACAACCAATAATTCACATATTTTCAACGAAGTAAGATCTCGTTTAGAAACTCTATTTGAATCAACACAAAATTTTGATCGTTACCCACAAGTTTCCAATTTATTAGATCACTTTATAGAGGGAATAACTTTATCTTTAGTTTATGAATTTATAGACGGTGAAAATCTCAGCGACAAAATTAAAACAGGTAAGCATTGGAATGAATCAGAAATTACTGCTTTCTTAACAGATGTTTTAGAATTATTGTCTCCTATCCATCAACAAGGTATTATTCACGGTGATATTAAGCCTTCTAACTTAATTCAACGAACAGAAGATAAAAAATTTATTCTCATTGATTTTTCTAAATTCAAGGAAATTTTTACTTTAGAGTATAGAAATAACAAAATAGTTAAGCAACCAGGGGGAACGGATGGATATATGCCTTTTGAACAAAAAGAAAATCAACCAGAACCCAGTAGTGATATTTATGCTTTAGGGATGACAGCTATTCAACTTTTAACAGGAGTACATCCTCAATCTTTAAAAAGAGATTCGCGTAATGAGGTAATCTTGCCGAATGGAATCCAGATTAACTCTAAATTGGCAAAAATATTAACTAAAATGGTGCGCTTTCATTTAGGAGATCGTTATCAATCTGCACAAGAAGTTTTGAAGGATTTGAAGAGTTTAGGTCGAGGATTCAAACCTCAAAATGGAATTGTGAAATGGTTAAAGAAGGATAAGAAATTATTGTTCATCTTTAGTGTATTTAGTATAGGATTTTTAGCGTATATCGTTTGGAAACTAAACAGACCAGAACCACCAGAAATGACTTTGCTGATAAGTTGTAAGGAAAAAAATGAGCGGGAAAATTATGGTGAAGCTGAAATAGATTGTCAGAAATCCATCAATATCCGTCCATCTAAAGAGGCTTATTTATTAAAAGGAAATGCGCTAAATGGTCAAAAAAAATATACAAAAGCAATCGCAGATTATAATATGTCACAAAAAATAGCAAATGATAAAACTTATATACTTCCTCAAGTTAGCATAGGACAAATCTATAATAATCAAAAAAAATATATAGATGCAGAGAGTGTTTGTGAAAAAGCAACTAATAATAATCAAAATGATTTTAGTGGTTGGTCTTGTTTAGGATATGCTCAAAAAGATTTGCAAGATTATGATAGGGCAAAGGCATCTTTTGAACAGGCTATTCAGTTAAGTTGTTATCCTCAAAATAAAGGTCATCAATCTCCAACAGACCTGAATAAAGGTTGTTCTTTAAACTTATATAATAAAGGTGAAACCTTAATGTACCAAGCCGAACAATTAAATCCATCAGATAAGAATAAAGCCATACAACTTTTAGAAGAAGCTATTAAAGAATTCCAGAAAGCAATTGATAAAGCAGACGAGTATGATAGAAGTAAATTTGAGCCTGGAAAAAAAAAGGCGGAAGAACTTCGTGATCAACTCTTAAAGGAAATTAAAAGTAAATAAGATGAATATGGATAGTTTTGTGAATAAAAAAAGAAGAGGTGTAAGAACTTCTTTTCTAATCACCCTAATTCCTCAATATAGCTAAAGCCAACTACCTATAAGGGTAAAAGCCGCCCAGTAAAAAGGATGTTGATATCCATTTTGTTCCATGAGAGAAATTTGGGCTTCGCGAAGTGCTTTCGCTCTAGTCATTTCTGGATCAGAGTTAGTTAAATTTGCATAGAATTTCTTCATTAACTCTGTTGTACCTTTAGCTGATACAGGCCATAAACTAGCAATGGTACTATTTGCACCGGAACGCAAAGCTACCCCAGCCATACCCAAGGCTGCTTTCTCGTCTCCTGAAGCTGTTTGACAAGCACTTAAAACCAGTAACTCAATATTTTTGTTTCTACTTTTACCTTGGGGGTTGAGTAAATTCTGAAAATCATCTATTTTAATCGTGTTGTCGTCAATATCACTAGTGACAATAAACGTTTGCTCTCGGTTAGAACTGAAAACACCGTGTGTTGATAGGTGTACTACAGTAGGAGAGGATTTCATCTCTATTTGAACATTATGTTTTGTAAATTCTTGGGAACAAATTTCTTTATCATCACAAAGTATTTTTGGACTTATTCTGAGTTTATTCTTTAAATTTTTAATATTTTCTAACTCATCTTTTGTATCTTTGAGTTCAGGAAATTTATTCCCTTGGACTGAAACCTCTTTACTCAAACCAGCCGCTAAAATCTCTATATTTTTTGGTTCAAGTCGTTTTGAGTCTTTGAGTTGTTGACCCACACTTATAGCTATATTATAATCTTCAATTAAATAATTTTCACCATCATGAAGAGCAGCTAAGGGAATGTTTTGGAAAACACGGTCTAGTACAAATACTAAAGTTTCAACTTCAACATTGTTCAAATGATTTTTTTGTTTTAGCGGTTCAATTAACCATTTATATAGTTGTTGAGAAACTTTTAGAAGCTCTTCTTTATTCTCATTAAACTTTTCATTTCTATCTCTATTCTGTTGTTCCAAAGCAGATAATTTTCCATCCTCAACTTGACTATAGATAAGGTCTGCGAATTTTTCGATAGTTTGATTAAAATCTGTTGGCGAATCTTTAATAACTGAATAATGATAAGGAGATTTATTTTTTTGAAAGAGAAGAACCTCTAGTCTATCTTTCAAAAGAATCGGATAAATAACTGCTGCTTTTTCATCAATATTTTCAATTTGTACTAACTTTTCTATTGGTGGTAAACAAGGATCTTGGAGGAAGTTATCTAACTCTGCCAATTGCAGCGATTCCATAACTAAACGAGCTATGTTGAAGGGAATATTTTTTTCAGTTTTTTCTTCCTGAGAACTATATACTGTGGTGATATTATTGATTAATACCAAGTTTAATTTTTTGAAATCAATGTTTTTTACCTCAGCTTGCAATAGTAAATCAATAAATTCTCGATACACGGGTTCGACATTTTGACGAAAAGAAAACTGGTTATCAGCACTATTGACTAAATCTGCTCGCAGTGACTGAAGTATATTCCATGCTTCAGCATAAGATATTAATGCTCCTTCAATATTTTCTGAATCTCTTAAAATGCGTCCTAATTGGTGTCTATTACGATATAGAATTTGCCGATTATCAAAATTCAGATTATTTAACAGCATTAAAGCTTGTTCTGTGAAAATTTTCGCTTGAGAAAGGTTATCAACTCTGTCTTTTTTTGTTAAGTTTTCTTTCTGTGATTGTAGTTCGTATAACTTAGCAAGATGAGTTAAAGCAAGTGCTTCAGCTTGCTGATCTTTAAATGTACGAGCGTTTTGAATAGCTGTTGATAGAAGTTGAGCAATTTCTTGTTCTTGTGGAAGTTTATCGTTTTGAGTATTTTTTCTCCACCGAGTTAAACTTTCTGCAAAATTAATCTTTGCGTATACTAACTCACGAATTATTTGAGGACTTTCAGGTAATTTAACTAAATGATAATTAATAGATTTCCATAAATATTCGATTTGATTATTTAGATCATCTTTTAATTCAGTCCAAGTATATGGTTGATATCTTTGACTTTTATTAAATTGTTCATTCCACCATTCTTGTATATCTAATAATAGACTGAGTTGATTTAGTTCTGCTTGAATTCCTGTTATGGAGTTAGTATGATTATTTGCTGCTTGGTTATAATCTTTTTTAGCTTTATTATAATGTCCAAATGCTTCATAATATGATTTTATATCTATATATTCATTGTTAGTACATTTGATTTTATTTTTGATTTTATTTTCATCATGTAGATTAAATTCATTATTACACTGTTCACTAAGAATAAACTCAATTTGCGAAGTATAATTTAACTTATCTCGCTCTCTATTACCAATAGCTCTTTCTATATTTCCTAAACCAATAAATATTGCACTTTGCTGATCTGGGTATTGTTGTGCTGCTATTTTACTAATTTCTAAAAAAAGTTGTTGAGAAAGTTCTAATTGTCCAAATTTTTGGAATGTTTCACCTAAAAGCCGCAAACCAATGACTTTATTTAGAGAATCTGGTTGTAATTCTAGATTTTTGATAGTTTTTTCGATATTTTTTTTATCAATACTTTTATCACTACTCTTTAACTGCTCACATTTGAAGTCAACAATATTAAACACTTGTAATAGTTGACTACAAGTTTCAGGATACAAAGCCAAGGATTGCAAAGCTTTGGCTTTATTAATAAGATTTCTATTTTTGCCTTCTTCGTCTTTACCATAAGCATCTGCTGCTTGTTGCCAGATTTTGGCTGCTTCAGAAAAGTTGCCAATATCATAGTATTTTTTCCCTTGCTGTTCTAAATTCAAGCTATTAGATACTTGAGAAATAAGAACCGAAGTTGGTTTTATTTTTATTTCAGTTCCTGTCACTTTATTAGCAGAGAAAATAGGAAAAATCAAGGTTGAAATTAGCGTTAATAATGCCAAGAAAAATGTTGTTAATTTGCGACGATATTTCCACATAAATATTGGTTTTAGAAGAGGTTGTACTGCATGGAAAAATAAACACCGTTGTCTTGCCATGTTCTATCTATTGAATTAATTTTAACTAAAGGAATGCCATAATCTAAACGAGCTTTTAATTTTTCGCCCATTTGCCACTGTAAACCTAAACCTAAAGAAGCTAGGGTATTAGAATCAGGATTTGGTTTACTAGAGCTATTCCAAGTAGTTCCAACATTAATGAATGGAATTAATTGTAAAATATTTTCTCCATTATTGGTATTGTAAATCGGTAATTGAAAATCCGCAGAACTAAAAAATCCATTATCACTAAAAATAGCATCTTGACGATAACCCCGCCCGTTGAAAACACCACCTAATGTAAATTGCTCCAAAGGTAAAAGTGATCTAGTTGCTAATTGTAAATCAGAACGAAGTAAAATTTTTGGTTTCAGTTTGGGATTATCAGTTTGAGAACCAAGTGAGTGTAACCATAGTAATTGTCCTCTCCATGCAAAAGAGCGACTATCAGGTGCTTGATTATTAATTGTTGCACCAAATGTTCCCACACCTAAACTAAATTGAGAACGAGCAATAAAGACTTGCTGCAAACTTTTCCGGTTCCATTCTTGAAAGAATCGCAATGCAGAAATTCGCGTGCTTCCTTGTGCGTCTGCTCCTACAGATATAGGAAAGTTTACTCCTAATAGAGAACTATTACTTTCCTTTCTATTTAGTGTGAAACCAAGTGCTAATTCTTCTCTAAATTCTTGATTAGCTTTCTCGATTATGGGTTGACGTAAAGTAAGTTCAAAATTGCGAGAATTTGATTTAATATCTAATTCATCAAATGGGTGTTCAATGATGGTACTTTCGGTGTTGCTATAACTAAAACCAATAGTTCCATTGCGGGGATTAATTGGTATGGTGTAATTGGCATTTATGGCGTTGCTACCATCGGTATTATTATAAGCTAGATTCAGACTATCTCCTAATCCAGTTAAGTTGGATTCTTCTATTTCTAAACCGCGCCGAAAACTGCCAATACTAGGATTTCTACTATTATCAGCAATGATTTTAATATTGTCAGTGTTTGCTTCTTCTATTTTAATTTTCAGTAAATTAGTGCCAGGAATTGTCCCCGCAGATAATTCCGCAGAAAGACTTTTAATTAAAGGATTTAATTGTAGAAATTGTAAAGCTTGTTTTAAATTGCGGATATTTAGAGGTTTTCCGGTGGCTAAATTCAAACGCGATCGCACATAACTATCATGCAAAAAGTTTTTACTGTTCTCATCTCGACTAATACGAATTTCTTCTAAACTTCCTTCAACAATCTGGATTGTGATATCACAACTGTGAGAAGTTTGTTCTGGTTTCACCAAACAACCTGTTAAGGTTTGTGCTGGAATATAAGCACCGGAAGTAACATATCCTTCTTCAGCGTAAAGATTAGTAATTTTAGCAGCAGCTTGTAATAATTCCGTAAAAGTAATATCTTTATTAGTAAATTCCTGCAACTCCTTCGCTAATCTTTTATCACTAAATACTGATTTCGTATTACCAACAAACTCAAATTTATTAACCTGAATACTTCCAGAAACATCGAAATTTTGTTCTGGTTTATTGGCATCTGGGGGTAAAATTTCCTTGAGTTCTTCTGGAGAAAGTAACGGTTTAAGTTTAGATGGGAGTTCAGGGATAGTAGGATTAACTGGAATTTGAGTAGGAGGGATATTTTGCGATCGCACTGAAAAAAATATCCCATCCACAGCCAAAAATCCCAGATTTAGCACTAACAACTCAGATAAAAAAGCAAGGCTACGATATTTAATGGACATGACAATTAGCAGAGGGTATTTGAGAACTCTGACCTGGTAAATTTGCTGTATTAGCAATTAAGATCAGTTCACCTTTGTGATTAACTCCCCACCCCGTCGCCGGTTGTGGTAACTGTACTGAAGTTATAGAATTATGATCTGATGACAATTTTGATGAACTTACCCTCACCGTTTCACTACTGAGTGGTTCTGTGGGATCAGGTGGTAGTCCACCACGTCCAGTAATAATAAATTGACTGCGGTTTTGTCCTTTTTCCGAAGCACAAGCTGAAGCTACCTGATTTTCAGGACTAAGAAATTTTTCAGGGGGAGCAATTAACCCTTGAGTCGGTTGAATATCAGGAGTATTTATTAACACATTGCCACTAAATTGCGCTCCCTGTGCAGAACTGGCAGTAATCGCATTTGGAAGGGAGAAAATTCCTTTGGTTGTAATTTGCACATTACCACCTTGTCTACCAGCATCAGCGCTAATGCTACTATTTTCTAGAATAGCCAGGGTATCTGCGGTGATTTTGATGTTTCCTCCATCCCCATTTTCCCCAGCAGTCGTGGAGATTTGAGAGTTACCCCTTAGTTGCAAAGAATCCCGAACTTCTAAGGTAATGTTAGCGCCGCTACCCTGCACCGTTGCACCAATAATTGAGCCATCTTGCAATCTAATTCCATTGGCTTTTGTAACTAAGTTTCCTGCTATTCCTGCACCTTTGGCAGTTACTGATACTTCTGCACCATCTCGCACAGTTAACAAGTCAGTGTTAATTTCTAAGTTACCACCTGCACCCGTAGCTTCATTGTCTGCAATATTTGGTCTGATCTCTCCAGACAACGCAAACAATCCACTGGGAAATGTGCGTGTTTCGGTCTGACCATTGCGGAGCAGTTGCACCTTACCTATACCACTCAGTTCAATTTCTTTGGCATTAACAATCAAGTTACCTCCCTTGCCTCCAGGGATGCCATTTTCACCCTTACCACGAGTGGATACGGAAATTCTGGCACCATCTTTAACTATCAGTAGAGATGTATTCACAGTTAAAGATCCACCGTCTTTAATCCCTTCAGTAGCAGCAAATAAACCACTGCGGCTGAAAATGGTACTATTAGGAATAGCACTAGCTCCAATGAGTTCTATAGACTCTGTAGCATTGACAGTGAGGTTTCCTGAACGCCCTGCTCCAAAAGCTGTTACAGAAACATCTGCTCCATCACTCACTCTTAACTGTTTGGTATCAATCTTGATGTCGCCTGAGTCTCCTGTAGCACGAGAGTCAGTAGCTAAGGTGCTAAACTTCTGACTAACAGTTGATGCTCCAGCGATATTTATGGTATCAGCTTGTACAGTAATATTTCCGCCCTTGCCTACACCTAAAGTGGCTGCTGATAATCCCGCTCCATTGCTAATATTTAACTGACTAGTTTCAATCTTGATATTTCCCCCATTACCTGTAGCATCAGTTTCTTTAATATTGGGTCTTTCTTCTCCAGACAAAGCAAACAAACCACTGATAAATCTACCATCAGCGCTCGTACCACTGAGGTCTATCATTGCTGCATTTACGGTTAAGAGACCTCCCTTACCTCCGGTGATACCGTCTTTTCCTGCACCGCGAGTAGAAACTGATACCCGCGCACCATCTAGCACCTGTAACAGAGGAGTATTAATTGTGATATTACCACCGTCTCCAATGCCTTCGGTAGCAGCAAAAAAACCACTGCGACTGAAAATGGTACTATTAGGAATAGCACTAGCTCCAATGAGTTCTATAGACTCTGTAGCATTGACAGTGAGGTTTCCTGAACGCCCTGCTCCAAAAGCTGTTACAGAAACATCTGCTCCATCACTCACTCTTAACTGTTTGGTATCAATCTTGATGTCTCCTGAGTTTCCTGTAGCATGAGAGTCAGTAGCTAAGGTGCTAAACTTCTGACTAATAGTTGATGCTCCAGTGATATTTATGGTATCAGCTTGTACAGTAATATTTCCGCCCTTGCCCACACCTAAAGTGGCTGCTGATAATCCCGCTCCATTGCTAATATTTAACTGACTAGTTTCAATCTTGATATTTCCCCCATTACCTGTAGCATCAGTTTCTTTAATATTGGGTCTTTCTTCTCCAGACAAAGCAAACAAACCACTGATAAATCTACCATCAGCGCTCGTACCACTGAGGTCTATCATTGCTGCATTTACGGTTAAGAGACCTCCCTTACCTCCGGTGATACCGTCTTTTCCTGCACCGCGAGTAGAAACTGATACCCGCGCACCATCTAGCACCTGTAACAGAGGAGTATTAATTGTGATATTACCACCGTCTCCAATGCCTTCGGTAGCAGCAAAAAAACCACTGCGACTGAAAATGGTACTATTAGGAATAGATACAGTCCCAATCAGTTCTATGGACTCAGAAGCATTGACGGTGAGGTTTCCTCCCTTCCCTGAGTCAACTGTCTTCACCGACACATCACCACCCTCTTTGGTAATTAACCTGTTGGTTGTAATTTCTATGTTTCCAGAATTGCCACTTCCTGTTGATGTCGCAGCAATTGTACTGAAGATTTGACCGTTTGCCGATGCACCACTAACTTCGACTTTGTTAGCTTGGATAGTAACTTGACCACCATTTGCTGTAGTAGAAGTATTTGCTGAGATTGCAGAGCCATTTGTCACTGTTAAATCGTTGGCTCGAATAGAAATATCCCCACCATTATCAGCACTTACCTTAGACTCAGTTAGTAGTTGAATGTTACCAAAATTATTTATACCGTCATATCCTAAAGACCAACCATTGGCTGTGGGATGCAAACTCACTAGACTTTCACCACTAACACTACCTAGTTCAACTCGTCCCTGTGATGCAGCCAATTTACCACTTTCTAAGCTAATATCCCCACCAACTAAAGCGATGGTTTTTCCAGATGATACTTGCAGATTAGCAGAACGATTAATAATGCTTGCAGGCATTCCGGGAAATTGCAATCCCAAAGGCATGGTTATACTCAATAGAGATGTACTTTGAGGATTAATAGCACTAAATTCACCACCGTCAGTAAATTTGAGACTATTAGCTGTACTTACTACAAAAGAACCGCCTATATCTAGAGTAGAATTACGACCAAAAATAATTCCGTTAGGATTGAGTAAAAATAAATTAGCATTACCATCAGCCTTGAGTAACCCATCAATATTAGAAATTGATTTACCTGTCACTCTTGTGACTATATTTTGAATATTTAAAGAATTATTAAAATATGCGCTTTCACCAGTACCAACCGAAAATTCCTGAAAACTGTGAAATAAATTACTGCCAGCAACAGTTCCCCCATTAATGACTTTTGTATTTCCTTGAGATGTAACCGCTGAATTAACTGATAGAGTTTGATCGGGAATGATTTGCGCTCTGGTGGGGTTTGTGACAGCAAGCAAGCACAAAGGGAGACAGCCAACAACCCAGTATGGTAAATAATTTAGTCTCATTTAATACTATATAGCCAAAGGATAGCGATAACAGAACTAGTATTGATATTTACTACAAATAGTAGACAATAGTCAAATAATTCGCTATATTTCTTATAAATACCAATTTAGTTACACTACATAAGCTATATGACACTTAAAAAATCATTGTTCATGGGTTTGACGATGGTAGTGATGCCTACAGCGATCGCACTTACAGCTACCCCAACCTTTAGTCAGTCCAATCCTACGAGTAAAGACTTATTTCAATGTGGCAAAATTGAAGGTAAACGAACCACCTTTGCTTATAATTCCAAAACAACGAAAAAAATACCGCTAATTCACTGGGATAGCAAGTATATCGAATCAAAGGATATTAAGGGAGATTGTGACAATGCAGCCAATAAATTCAACGAATATTACAATAAAGGACTAAATTTTAATATAGTAGTTGATGGCAATCAATCCAATCGTCCAATATCAATTTGCTTGGCTAAAGCTGTGGACGGTAATTGCGGTTCAGGAGAAAAATTGTTTTCGGTCAAATCAGAAGCTAAGGAAAATTTAGACAAAAATTTAGCTCAAATTGTAGATGCTAAGTTAGCTAAATTTAAGCAAAAGGATTTAAGCGATGTTGTTAAAGGATACAGACAAATGTTTTACCCCGAAATTCAACCAAGACCATTCTGGCAGAAAATATTTTCTTAGAGTTTGGTTGAAAAGTCTAATTTATTACTCAGCGACTAGCAATCACAGTTATACTTGAGAAGGTCATAACTTGCGTTTTTACATCTATATATCCCCTTTAAGCAAAGGCTCAAATTGTGACTTTGCGAAGTATACACAGACAAAACCCATCTTCGTAGGTTAATCTCGTTCCCAGTCTCTGACTAGGAATGCTATCACAGAGGCTCTTCCTCTGCTATCATTGAAGGCAGAGCTTTCTAGAATTCATTCCCATACAGAGTATGGGAACGAGAAAAACCTATATTTTTAGCGGATGTTCTGACCTAGATCGATAGGTTTTATTATATTTGCTCAAAAGTGCTATACTTGCGCTGGACTTTCTCTATTATTTTTAATGGATATTTTTTATCAAAACATGATATATATTTTGTCTTATTATATTTTCTATCTATTGTCAATAGTCATGAACCTATAATTAAAAGTGTACTGAATTATATAAGCGTAGACTAGATAAACGAGAATAAAAGAGGAATTTTAGTATTTTGGAGATGTTTAATGACTAATGAAATACCCGATTGGATAAGATTAAATAAAGCCTTGGCGTTTGAGGCAGAAAAAGGCTTTATAGATTTAATAGGTAAGCAGTATCGCTTTAGTGAATTTCTGTGTTTGACTTTTGGTAATTTCCCAACTGCCTTACCACCAAAAGAAAGACCCCGCTGGCATCAAGTAGGAATGGAATTTGCCAACTATCCAAATTTAACATTACCAGAAAGACAACACTTAGTAGCAGAAATTAGAAGATATCTAAATCAACTTCAACAAGAACTAGAAACAGAAGAAACCAAAATAAATTACGAATCTAAAAACCAACATCCCACCACGCCAATTGTTGCCGAAATTAGTAAAAAATTAGCACCAACACTGGATAAAAAACTTAGAGATTTACCAGAAATTGGCATTAAAAAATCTGATAGTTTAGCGCGGTTGGATTTACATACTGTTCGGAATTTATTGTTTTATTATCCTCGTGATCATATTGATTATGCCCGTCAGGTGAATATTAGTGAATTAGAAGGGGGGGAAACAGTAACTATCATAGCGACCGTCAAAAGATTTAATTTTTTCACCAGTCCTAAAAATAAGAAGTTATCAATTTTAGAATTAATTTTAAAAGACAATACCGGACAAATTAAAGTTACCCGTTTTTACGCAGGTGCGCGTTTTAGTAGTCGTGGTTGGCAAGAAAGTTTAAAACGCAACTATCCTGTAGGTAGTATGTTGGCAGCTTGTGGATTAGTCAAAGGTGGTAAATATGGTTTAACTTTGGATAATCCAGAATTAGAAGTTTTGGCAAATCCAGGAGATCCTATTGATTCTTTAACTATTGGGCGAGTTGTCCCTATTTATGCCTTGACCGAAGGAGTAATGGCTAATACAGTCAGACAGGCTGTAATGACGGCTTTAACAGCAGCAGTGAATTTAAAAGATCCTTTGCCTAAAGGTTTACGAGAAAAATATGCTTTGATGGAATTGAAAGAGGCAATTCCTAATATTCATTTTCCCAAAGATAGTGACTCTTTAAAAATTGCCCGTCGTCGGTTAGTATTTGATGAATTTTTCTACTTACAACTTGGCTTACTGCAACGGCAAAAAAAAGCGCGAGAAATTCAAACCAGTGCCATACTTGCACCCACAGGCAAATTATTAGAACAATTCGACGAAATTCTCCCTTTTCAATTAACCGGCGCACAACAGAGAGTTGTGAATGAAATTCTCACCGATTTACAAAAACCTGTAGCTATGAATCGCTTAGTCCAAGGTGATGTTGGTTCAGGGAAAACTGTTGTTGCTGTTATTGCTATTTTGGCAGCAATTCAATCAGGTTATCAAGCGGCGTTAATGGCTCCTACGGAAGTATTAGCAGAACAACATTATCGTAAATTAGTAAGTTGGTTTAATCTCCTCCATTTACCAGTCGAATTATTAACAGGTTCGACAAAAGTAGCTAAAAGAAGAGAAATTCATTCCCAGTTAGAAACAGGTGAATTACCTTTATTGGTAGGAACACACGCCTTAATTCAAGATAAAGTTAATTTTCAACGTTTGGGTTTGGTTGTCATAGATGAACAGCATCGGTTTGGTGTACAACAAAGAGCAAAGTTACAGCAAAAAGGCGAACAACCTCATGTTTTAACGATGACGGCTACACCCATTCCTCGCACATTAGCATTAACTGTACATGGGGATTTAGATGTTAGTCAAATTGATGAATTACCACCAGGAAGACAACAAATTAAAACCACGATGTTAAGTGGACAACAACGTCCCCAAGCTTATGATTTAATCCGCCGAGAAGTTGCCCAAGGTAGACAAGTTTATATAGTTTTACCTTTGGTAGAAGAATCAGAAAAATTAGATTTGCGTTCGGCTGTAGATGAACATCAGAAGTTACAAGAAAGTGTGTTTCCTGATTTTCAAGTTGGGTTATTGCATGGACGCATGACTTCAGCCGAAAAAGAAGAAGCAATTAATAAATTTCGTGATAATGAAACTCAAATCATTGTTTCTACGACTGTGATTGAGGTGGGCGTGGATGTACCTAATGCCACCGTTATGCTGATTGAACACGCGGAAAGATTCGGTTTATCACAATTGCACCAATTGCGGGGGCGAGTGGGACGGGGTGCGGCGCAATCCTATTGTTTATTAATGAGTAGTACCAGAAGCCCTGATGCTCAACAACGTTTGAAGGTGTTGGAACAGTCCCAAGATGGGTTTTTTATCTCGGAAATGGATATGCGGTTTCGCGGTCCTGGGGAGGTGATGGGAACTCGTCAATCTGGTGTAGCAGATTTTACTTTAGCTAGTTTGGTGGAAGATGAGGACATTTTGCTGTTAGCGCGACAAGCAGCAGAAAAAGTGATTGATATGGATGCAAGTTTGGCGCGTTGGCCATTAATGCAGGATGAGTTAAGGTATAGGTATGAGCGGTTAATGGGGGGAGCAATTTTGACGTAATTTTCTTAGAGGATGTTTTATAAATCCTTGATCATGTATCCAAAATCAGTAGTGGTAAATATGTCGTGAAATCTCATATTTTCTAACTTAAATTATTCGTTTGTAGCTGTTGAAAGTTCTTAATGTTGGGTTTCCTTGCGTCAACCCAACCTACAGATAAGGGGATATTTTTGGCTTTTTATGGGAGAATAGGTAAAAGGGAAAAAGTAGCGAAACTCAGAATTGCTAATAATAGCTGGAGTTTTTTGCGGGTAAATAAATTATTTTTAGTCATATATTTTCCCGTTGATATTGAGGGTGGGTAGTAATTGAACCACGAAGACGCAAAGGACACGAAGGAAGAGGGAGGAAGAAGGAAAAGGGATTAAGAGTTTTTAAATTTTAGGTTCATCTATTCTAATTCTGCTAGTTTTTCTTCCACAAGACTTTGTACTTTTTGTAGGGTTATAAGTTTGTCATAAGCTCGTAATGTGCTAATAGGAGTAATATCAAATTTATCTTCATTTAACTTGAATCGTTTTAGTTCTATTTTGAGCCAAGCTTGCTCTTCTTTTATAACTTGCAGTTTTCTTTGTAGTTCTCCTTTTGTATACATAGACAAGCTTTGTGCTGTGGTAAATATTTGCAATTCTATATCCGACCTTACCATTTATAATGGCTATTAATTGATTCCACAGTTCATCATTTTCTTGAAAATCAGGATGTTCTTGCTTTGCAGCTTGTAAATCATCTTTTGTTTTAGTAATAGCTCCTTCAATTTCTTCGATAATTTGCTTTATATCAATAAAAGGATGCCTTTTATACTTCTTGAATAGCTGCTCTTTTAATGAGCCTATAGTTAGATTCTTCTCTAAAATAATTTCGATGTCTTTATAAGCTAATGACTGATCAGATATTACGGTTAAGCGATTCTTATGAATCTCGTAAACTACCTGATGTGGAATCCAAATTCTTTCTTGAAGCTTTTGGAGAATATCAAACAATCTTTTTCTTGTTTTAGGAGAGTAACGATAAATATGTAATAAAACATTTGTATCAAAAGAAAAAACACATTCCTTCCATAGTTCAGTAAACTCTTCTTTTGTAGGCTGATAATAGCCAGGGAATAAATCACGCATAATATATGCTTAAAGTGTAATTTGTATAAATACAACTATAACACGTAACTGAAAAAGAGGAACTCCCAGCAAAGTCCTCTCTTCGTACTCTTTCCTCTGCCTCTTTGCATGAGAAAAAATCACCCCACTGCTGGATATTGTGCTAATACCTGCTGTAAATATTGACCAGTATAAGAACGCGGATTTTTTGCCACTTCTTCTGGCGTTCCCGCAGCAATCAGTTCTCCGCCTTTATCTCCTCCTTCTGGTCCTAAATCTATCACCCAATCAGAACAACGAATTACATCTAAATTATGTTCAATCACTAAAATTGAATTGCCTTTATCTACCAATCTTTGTAAAACGTCCAACAATTTGTGGACATCATAAAAAGATAAACCTGTGGTGGGTTCATCAATTAAATAAAGTGTTTTTCCTGTGGCACGTCGAGATAATTCTGTGGCTAATTTCACCCGTTGTGCTTCTCCACCGGATAAGGTTGTGGCTGGTTGTCCTAATTGCACGTAACCCAAACCAACATCAAATAGAGTTTGTAATCTAGTTACGGCTTTGGGAATGTTTTGACAAAAATCTAATGCTTCTTCAACGGTCATATTCAAAACATCAGAAATTGATTTATCTTTATATTTAACTTGGAGAGTTTCCCGGTTATATCTCGCACCTTTGCAAATTTCACATTGCACATAAACGTCAGGTAAAAAGTTCATTTCGATAACGTTTACACCTTGTCCACTACAAGCTTCGCAACGTCCACCTTTGACATTAAAAGAAAATTGTCCAGGTTTGTAACCTCTAGTTTTGGCTTCTACGGTTTGGGAAAAGACATCACGAATAATATCGAAAACTCCGGTGTAAGTTGCAGGGTTAGAACGGGGAGTTCTCCCAATGGGTGATTGGTCAATGACAATGGCTTTATCAACGCAGTTTAAACCCTTGATTTCATCCATGTCTTTGGGTGCGGGAGCTTTTTTCAGTAAATGATGTTGTAAGGCTGGATAAAGTAATTCGTTAATTAAGGTAGATTTTCCTGAACCAGAAACACCTGTAACGGAGACAAGTTTTCCCAAGGGAATTTCTACATCTATATTTTGTAAGTTGTTACGATGGGCATTTCTAATAGTTAAGGCGCGGCCATTTCCTTCTCGTCTTTTAGCTGGGGTAGTGATCACTCTTCTTCCTGATAGGTAAGCACCAGTTAAAGATGCTTCTGCGTTGAGTAAATCCTCAAAACTGCCTTGGGAAATAATATTTCCCCCATGAATTCCTGCACCGGGACCAATATCAACTATATAGTTAGCAGCGCGGATAGTTTCTTCATCATGTTCCACAACTATTAAGGTATTTCCTAAGTCGCGTAATTTGGTTAATGTTTTGAGTAATTTTCCGTTATCTCTTTGATGTAACCCAATGCTTGGTTCATCTAAAACGTAAAGAACTCCTGTTAGTCCTGAACCGATTTGTGTGGCTAATCGAATGCGTTGGGCTTCTCCACCTGATAATGTCATGGCGGGACGATCTAAGGTGAGATAATCTAAGCCAACATCTAATAAAAATTGTAATCTGGCTTTAACTTCTCTGAGAACTAAATCAGCTATTTGAGTTTGTCTAGCACTCAATTTTAATTTTTCGATTCTTTCCCGACATTCCCGAATGGAAACACTGGTAAAATCTAAAATCCCATATTGTCCCAACTTCACAGCTAAGGCTTCGGGTTTTAATCTTTTCCCACCACAAACTTCACAGGGTTGGTCAATTAAATATTCTTCTAATTTCTGTTTAACTAACTCCGTTCCCCCTTCATACTGTCTTTGTAAAATGGGAATTACACCCTTAAAACTCTGCGACCTCTGCGCCTCTGTGGTTCGTTTCTCTTCCCCATACAAGACAACTTTTTGCTGTTCCGGTGTCAACTTCCCCCATTGAGTTTGTAACTCAAAGCCATAATTCAACCCCACAGCATATAACAACTCCAAATAATAGGAGTTTTCCTTTTCTGACCAAGGAGCGATCGCTGCATACATGGGCGAATCTGGATTAGGGACAACCAATTCCGGGGAAAATCTTCTTAAAGTCCCAATCCCATGACAATGGGGACAAGCACCATAAGGGGAATTAAAAGAAAACAATCGGGGCGATAATTCTTCCATTACCGCACCATGTTCGGGACAAGCAAAGTTTTCCGAAAATACCATTTCTGTGGGTAATTCTTGTGCGGAAATACCTTGATTTTCTGCCTCAGTTGCTATATACTTACTATCAGGTCGCTCTAGCGCCATCTTATCCAATGTATCTTTTAATACCTCAATTGTGGCAATTCCGTTAGATTGCTTAAGACAAGTTGCTAGAGAATCTACCAAACGCTCTTGAATACCATCTTTCTTAACTAATCTGTCAATAACCAGTTCTATAGTATGTGTGTTATTTTTATCTAACTCAATGGAATCTGATAGCTCTCGCACCTCTCCATTTACCCGAATGCGGACAAATCCTTGGGCGGCTAAACCAGAAATTAATTTACGGTGAGTTCCCTTTTTTCCCCGGACTACAGGGGCTAAAATTTGGAAGCGGGTACGGTCGGGAAGTTCCATGATGCGATCGCACATCTGGTCAATGGTCTGAGGGGCAATAGAGCGATCGCACATGGGACAATGAGGTTCACCCGCCCGACCATACAACAATCGCAAATAATCATAAATTTCCGTCACCGTCCCCACAGTTGAACGGGGATTATGGGAAGTTGATTTTTGGTCAATGGAAATTGCCGGACTTAAACCTTCAATTGCTTCAACGTCGGGTTTATCCAACTGTCCCAAAAATTGCCGAGCATAGGCACTGAGAGATTCCACATAACGGCGTTGACCTTCGGCGAAAATGGTATCGAACGCCAAAGAAGACTTACCCGAACCAGAAACGCCAGTAAAGACAATCAGGCGATCGCGGGGTAATTCCAAATCAATATTTTTCAGATTATGCTGCCTAGCACCCCGAATGCGGATAGTATTTTGGCTATTGTGAGCGTTTGGAAGCACATCGTTTAAAGAAGCAGCTAGGTTTTCTGACATATTGACAGGCTAAGGAAAGGTTACACAGTGAAACAATCCTTAATAATACTATCTTTACTCAGGTTATAGTAAAGTATCAATCATCTTAATTTTCTAACCAGGATATCACTTTATATTTTCTTGATTTAGTAGATAATTAGAAAAAATCTTGCTGAGGATAGAGTTATGGTTTCACAAATCGCCGCACCAGCCCAGCTAGAGGTCATTTACTCAGATTGTGACGGACAACTGGTGGCAAATAACACAATTCAGTTTCCTATTCTTGTAGAAATTCAGCAAAACTGAGATTATCTGTTTGCTAATGCTCCAAATATATTTGTAGATGGAGATTTATTTTGGTATCCCGTCGAGGGCAAAAATACATTAGTAGAGGAAGTACAAGCAATAATTTAAGAATATAATTATGACAGAAACAAACTATTTGCAACAAAATAATATTAATTCAGAATATGAGGAAGATATAGATATTGAAGAGGAAGAAGAACCAACGCTTTCTCAAGGATTTGATCCGACTTGCATTAGTATGGGAACTAATATCATGACCGTACAGCAAATTCTGGACAGATTAAATAATCATCGCATGATCGCACCTGAATTTCAACGAAAAGAAGGTATTTGGACTAAAACTGCAAAAAGTCGGTTAATTGAATCTCTTTTATTGCAAATTCCTTTACCTGCTTTTTATATTGATGCAACTAATGATGATCAATGGTTAGTCATAGATGGAATCCAAAGAATAACAACATTTAAGGAATTTGTCACTGATCAAAGTTTTAATCTGAATGGATTAGATTTTTTCACTGATTTACATGGTAAAAAATATCAGGAACTTACACCTCGTTGGAAAAGAAGAATTAAAGAAACAAAACTAACAGTATATTTACTTTTAAGAGGAACATCACCCGAAATTACTTTTAATATATTTAAACGGATTAATCAAGGAGGAACTGCACTTTCTGCTCAAGAAATGCGTTATGCTAAAAACTCTTCAAATAAAATCACAAATTTATTAAAAGAACTTTCTGAATCTCCAGAATTTAAAAAAACAACAGATAAGGGAATTAAAGATAAAAGGATGATTGACCAAGAATGTATTTTAAAAGTTTTATCTTTAATGACGAGTAATATAGATAACCTGGATTTTAAAGATTATGATTATTTTTTAGATAAAAAAATGACTGAAATGAATCAAATGGATGATTCTGAAATAGAGAAAATTAAACAAAGATTTTTGTTAATCATGAATCTTGCTGATGATTTATTTGAGGAACAAGCATTTAGGAAACCAAGAAAAAAACCAAGATATCCTATTAATAAAGCACTACTGGAAGCATGGTCAATTAACCTGGCTAAATTAAATGATCAGGAAATCAATATTCTTAAACAAAGAAAAGAAGATTTACTTAAAGTTTTATTAAAAGAACAAGAAAATGGTAAGTTTGATAGTATCTTATATAAAAGTGCTGGAGATGCTAACATCGTCAAAGAGCGATTTAAGCATATTCAAGGAATTATTCAAAGTATATTGTCATGATTAAAAAATTACATTTAAAAAACTTTAAAGCATTTGCAGATGAAAATTTTGATTTTAAACCTCTTACCTTAATTTCTGGTTTAAATAGTACAGGTAAATCTTCTGTAATTCAACCATTGATTTTATTACGTTATGCTTATAGAACAGATTATTTACCTAATAATGGGCTAAAACTTGATAATGAAATAGCGTATATAGGTACTGGTGAAGATGCTATATATGAAAATGCTGACGAAGAATTAATTAGCTTTGGTATTGTTTGGGAAAATGATCAACAAACAATCTGGAATTTTGATTATGATTCTCCTAGTAGTAATGTGCTACCGATTGCATTAATAGGTAATGATTCTACAATTAATCAATTTAATTTATTTAATGATAATTTTCACTATTTAGGTGCAGAAAGAATTACACCAGAGGAATCTTATCCTTTGTCTGAAAATGATGTTGTTAAACATAGACAAATAGGTAAAAAAGGAGAATATACAGCACATTTTTTATATGAATTTGGTAATCAAGATATTCCCATTAGTGAATTAAGTCATCCTTGCAGTAAATCTCAAAGTTTAAAAGATCAAGTTGATGCTTGGATGGGAGAAATTAGTCCCAATATTAATATTAACATAAGACAAGTTGCCAATGCAATGACAATAAAATATTCTTTTGGAGTTAGTAAAGTTGGAGTTAGTAAAGAATATTCTCCTTTTAATGTAGGTTTTGGTGTCACTTATTCTTTACCCATTCTAACAGCAATTCTTTCCTCTAAACCAGGAACAATGATAATTATTGAGAATCCTGAATCTCATCTTCACCCTCAAGGACAATCACAACTAGGTCAATTATTAGCTTTAGCAGCAAATTATGGGATTCAGATAATTCTTGAAAGTCATAGTGATCATATTTTAAATGGTATAAGAATTGCTGTTCATGGTGGTAAAATTAAGCCAGAAGATGTACAATTACACTTTTTTGAAATACAAAGTCAAATGAATGAAATTAAAATTCTAACGGAGAAGTAAGATTATTTAGTTTGCATATTCGCATGACTCCGGGTGCATGGAGATTGTATTTTTATCCTTTAAAACCAACTGAAATTATGATTGGCTATATTGGTATTAAAATTCAATAAGAGACTTCCAAGAAATAAATTATCCCAAGAAACGAACCACAGAGGCACAGAGTACACAGAGAGAGAATTTTTGCATCAGTTTTGGGACATTTTTTTATTTGGAAGTCTCTAAATAGACTTATATCCATAATATCCAATGTTTTATTCCACTATTTACTGGAGTTACATGAGATTTATAGCCTAATTATTGAACTTCTGCTGTTTAAGAAATCACTAATTATCAATTACCTGTCCTAACCAATCAATAATTTCACTATTCACAATATCTGGAACTTCATCATGGGGACAATGGCCAGCGCCGGGAATAGGAACAACTTTAATATTTTGACCATTTTCTCGCGCTGCTTCATAGATATTTGCGCCGGTAATTGGTGTCCAAGGATCTTCTGCACCCCAAATTACTAATAACGGAAATTCCAACTTCGGTAATAATTCCTCTGGACTAGGACCGGGAGGTGCGGTGAGAATAGAAGCAAAAACTTCTTGCGCTCCTGGGTCACAAGATGGGTTATAAAGTAAATCTACAAGTTCATCTGTCACCGCAGTGCGATCGCTATATACTTGATATAAAGTCCGGCGAATTTGCGATTTTTGACGAATACGGTTAAAAACGAATTTACCTGTAACTGGGTTAGCCACTAATTTGTTAAAAGTTGCCATTACAACTCGCAAAACTGGATTTAATTCATGGGGACGGTGACTCAAACCACCAGCAGAGTTAATTAAGACCCCTCCAGCCGCAATTTCTGGGTATTCTGTTAAAACAATTAAACTTAAAAGAGCGCCAATAGAATTACCAATAAATATTGCTGGTGTTTGAATATGTGCATTGCAAAAATCTTTTAATAATTCTGCCCACACATTCATGCTATAATCTATAATAGCTTTATCAGAACCACCAAATCCCAACAAATCTAAGGCAAACACCTGATAACCAGCATTAGCCAAAACCGGGATATTTTTGCGCCAATGACCAATGGACGCACCAAAACCGTGAATTAGTACCAAAGGCTGTCCTGTACCCATTACAGTATATTGAATTTGGTAATCTCTCCAAATCCAAACCCGTTTTTCTAAAATTTGTAAATGCTCAGTTGTAGTTGTCATTTTTCTATCAAATTTCAATTAATAAAAATATACAGCATATTGCCAGAGTTTATAGAAATATCCGGTAAACGTAAAACTCAGCGGCTTTAGCGGTGAGATAAGTAATTGGACAAAAATATTTACAGTCATTGCGAGCGAAGGGAAGCAATCACAACCCTTGCGATTGCTTCATTTCACTTTGTTTCATATGGCTAACGCCACGCAACGCTTACGCAATGACATTGTGTAATTAATTCTGTCTCACTACTTATGGTTAGAACGAAATAGCCCTGGGGAAAGTAGAGATTATTTTAAAGTAAAGCTTGAAAACGTTCATCTTCCCGAATAGCATCAAAATCTGAATTATTTTTTGCCCATTCTCTAACTTCTTCAGGATGCAAATTGATTGCTGTTTGCAGATTTTCAATTGCTTGTTCAATATTACCTTGCAAGGCATAACCACAAGCTTTATTGTACCAAGCTTCGTGAAAATCAGGTTTAAATTCCACAGCTTTGTCGTAGGAAGATATGGCTTCTTCATACCTGCCTAATTTACGTAGGGAAATGCCCCGGTTGTTCCAAGCTTGGTGATAATCAGGTTTAAATTCCACAGCTTTGTCGTAGGAAGATATGGCTTCTTCATACCTGCCTAAATTACCTAGGGAAATGCCCCGGTTGTTCCAAGCTTCGTGAAAATCAGGTTTAAATTCCACAGCTTTGTCGTAGGAAGATATGGCTTCTTCATACCTGCCTAAATTACCTAGGGAAATGCCCCGGTTGTTCCAAGCTTCGTGTTTATCAGGTTTAAATTCCACAGCTTTGTCGTAGGAAGATATGGCTTCTTCATACCTGCCTAAATTACCTAGGGAAATGCCCCGGTTGTTCCAAGCTTCGTGTTTATCAGGTTTAAATTCCACAGCTTTGTCGTAGGAAGATATGGCTTCTTCATACCTGCCTAAATTACCTAGGGAATAGCCCCGGTTGTTCCAAGCTTGGTGATCATCAGGTTTAAATTCCACAACTTTGTCGAAGGAAGATATGGCTTCTTCATACCTGCCTAAATTACCTAGGGAAATGCCCCGGTTGTTCCAAGCTTCGTGTTTATCAGGTTTAAATTCCACAGCTTTGTCGTAGGAAGATATGGCTTCTTCATACCTGCCTAAATTACCTAGGGAATAGCCCCGGTTGTACCAAGCTTCGTGATAATCAGGTTTAAATTCCACAGCTTTGTCGAAGGAAGATATGGCTTCTTCATACCTGCCTAAATTACCTAGGGAATAGCCCCGGTTGTTCCAAGCTTGGTGATCATCAGGTTTAAATTCCACAACTTTGTCGAAGGAAGATATGGCTTCTTCATACCTGCCTAAATTAGCTAGGGAAATGCCCCGGTTGTTCCAAGCTTCGTAGTAATCAGGTTTAAATTCCACAGCTTTGTCGTAGGAAGATATGGCTTCTTCATAATTTTTTCTAACTCTTTGCAAATAACCTAATTCAAAAAATAATTCAGCTTTTTGTTCATTATTTATTTCATGTTCAATAATATCTATAATTTCTAAGATTTTCTGATTTGTTTCTTCATTGGTTAAATTTGCATATTTCTCATAAGTTCCTTCCTGAATAATCCTTGTAGCTTCTTGTTCTAGAGTTTTTGAATCTAAAGGAAAATCAAATAACCCAGAACGCCAATCAAAGAAATCGGGGGCGCGGTGAATAAAATATTTAATAGCAAACTGTCGTAATAGGAAAACAAAACAAATATTAAAACTATCTCTAAACCGTTCTCGCTGTTGGTTGATGTTAATTAAAATCGGTGGTACACCTTCCCAACTATAATGATGAGTTTCTCGACTAGTCCAACCTACTAAAGTTTTGGCTTCTTCGTATTTATATAATGAAGACTCTAAGCCTGTAATAAATAATATATTGATATTGTTTTTGTTAGGTAATTTATTAACTATTTCATATAAATTAGTCACATCTTTATCTAATTTGATCACTTCTATATTTTGATCATGAATATCTGCTTTCACTTGACTAATTAATTGTTCACCTCCGGCCGGAGAACAACGCACAAATAATATACTAAAGCCGTCTGTAAACTGAAGTGTACGAATAAAGGCTTGATATTCTTCATCTTTTTCTATTGGTAAATCTTGATCCCAATCACTGAGTTTAAGAGGCATAATTTTAGAGGATTTTTTAATAAAATTGTTATTAATATTACGACTTTAAAAACCTAACCCCTAACCCCTTCCCTACAAGGGAAGGGGAACAAAAATAGAAAATTCACAGCATCTAAACTTTTTCCTGTCCCCTCTCCTAAGAGGAGAGGGTTAGGGAGAGGTCTAACTATCCAGGATATAATTGATTATAGGCATCCTGAAATGTTTTTATTCCTTTAATTAGAGGATGAATATCATACCAAACGTTACTTCCTCCATCTGATTCGAGATAACGATATTCTAAAATACAACGATTAAATAATAAACCCCGATGTAGCTGATCATTAACTATTTCTTTGGAATAATGAACATTTGCCAGAGCTTCCCATTCATTCGCATAAATGGTATCTTTATATGTCTTTCGCAATTCGCTAAATGAACGCTGCAAGGCTTTGTCAGTAATAGGTAGAGAGGTTGTATATTTGAGTGCTTCCTTCATTAATAATAATAAATTCCGCGCATGACCGCCACTCATTAAACATAACATCTCTAAAGATGATCTGCTTTCAAAGAAATCAACAATAGATTTACTAGCATCTACTGTATTTAGTCGTTTTTGGAGAATTTCAATAACTTTATCAAGTCCTGGTTGGAAAGGCTCATTTTCAGGAGTTCTTACCATAATCATCGGTAAAACTTGGGGAAGTCCATAAATCTCTGTTAATGATGCTGCGCGGTCAGAATAAAGTAAAGAAATTGGTATGGTATAAACTAAATGACAATCTAAATCTTTCAGTTGTTCATTACGGTCTATAAAAATTTCGTCATGATTGCTGCGGTTATCTGCTTTAGTTACAGGGACAATTCTATCTAGGTTATCAGCAATTAAGACTAACTCATGATATTGGGAAGGTAGATTTTTTTTAGCATCTTGAATAAATTGATTTAATGCCTTAGTTAAAGTGGTAGTATGGGGATTAATTAAATCACGAATTTTTCGGCGTTCACTGGGTTCACTTCGGATTTTAGTCGTAATTTTGGCAAATTGTGAAACCTGTGCTTCAATTGATAATTCATCTATAGAAATCTTTGTTTGTAATAAATCTTTTAGATCTTCACATCGTTCTTTTAACCAATTCAATACAGCTTGAGAATCTGTTCTATCTTTAAATGCTGTTAAAATATTGCGAGTGCAAGCTAAAAGAATATCTGTATATTGAACATCCTCTGGATCAATATCTGCTTCATCTGCCGCAAAGTAGACGACAAAAAAACCCTTTTCATCTAAATCTTTTTGTAGTCGTAGTAATTCTGTAGATTTACCTGCACCACGATGACCTGCATACAGTTGACAGGTTTTTCTGTCAGAATATAATATCTCTCTCCCTACCGCTTCCAATATATCCCCATCCCCCCGCACATCCGTACAATCCACATAAGCAGGATCTCCAGCAGGTAAAGGTCGGAATGGGTCAAAAGCGTTATACAACTGTTTTAAGAAGGCAAAATTTGAGGTCATAGTCGTAAATTTCAGCATCTAGAGTTATATTAACGCAAAAACACTGAGATTTATATTTTTATTTGAATACTTACCAGCATCCAGAGCAAAACCTGCATAAATGCTATACTAAACGAGTAACTCTTAGAGTGATAAATTTATGAGTTCACCATTTCCAGGGATGAATCCCTACTTAGAAAATCCTGATTTATGGTCAGAAGTACATCATAGATTAATTACAGCGATCGCTATTGCTATCTCTCCTACTTTGCGTCCTCAATATCGAGTAGCTATAGAAAAACGTACCTATAGACTTGATACTGAAGACTCTTTATTAATTGGTATTCCTGATGTAGCAATTTTATCAGTTAAACAAGCACAAAAACCAAATATTCATAAAACTGCAATAGCGACTTTACCCACAGAAACAGAGAATAGGGCGATTACTGTAACCTTACCATTACCTTTAGAAATTAAAGAAGGATATTTAGAAATTAGAGAAGTTTCTACAGGTAAGGTAGTAACTATAATTGAGATACTTTCTCCCACTAATAAAAAAACTAAAGAAGGTAGAAAATCCTATTTAGATAAACGGGAGAAAATATTGCAAAGTGATACTAACTTAGTAGAAATTGACTTAATTAGAACTGGGGAAAAAATGCCCATTGTCACCAAGATTTCTGATACAGATTATCGCATTTTAATTGTGAGATCCTATCGGTTTCCATCGGCTCAATTATTTGCATTTTCCGTCAAACAAACTATACCTAATTTTCCCATACCTCTACAAAAAGGAGAGGAGGAAATAGAGTTAAATTTACAGAATTTGTTCTTAGAAATATATGAACAAGCTGCATTTGATTTAACTTTAGATTATCATATTCCTCCTGTACCAGACTTGTTAGCGGAAGATAGAGAATGGATGGATATATTATTAAAAGAACAAGGAAGAAGAGAGTAAATAAAAATTATTACTGACATTGCCGTTAAAATGATTGATTTGGTCTTAAAAATCCCCGTATCTAGAGACCGGGGACTGTCAAAACCCTACTCTACTTCCACCACACTAATAATCCTCTCATCCCTATTGAGTTGACAAATACTTTCACCCTTACTATCTTTGTTGAGATTAGGAACTGCATCTATTGATACGCGGATAACTCGCTCCTTATTTGTCAATAATGCGACCTCCGAACCTGGCTTTGCTGCTACCATAGCCGCTAAATTGTCGGTTTTATTATTAAACTTCAAAAGTTGTATTCCTAAATCCCCCCGATTCGCCGCCCTCAACTGATTTGCAGCCATAATTTTGCCATATCCTTCCTCAGTCACCAACAATAATTGATGATGTTTACTGACATTGACACAACCAACCATTTGCTGATTTTTCAAAAGGCGGAAAGCTTGTAACCCCATTGCAGCCCGACCCATAATCGGTAGTTGTTCATCATTAACGGGAAACCTGAGTAGACGACCGCTAGAACTCGCTAAAGTTAGATGTTCTCCGCTGCTGAGGAATTGGGTAAACGCTAATTCATCATTATCTTTAAGCTTCAAAATTGTAATTCCGCGCCGTGAGAGATTCACAAATTCTGATAAAGATAGGCGTTTAATCCGTCCTTCCTTCGTTAACAGAACCATTTCCAACGTTTCGGGTTTTTCTGGCAGCAAGAACCGAGTAATGATAGCTTCCGTGTTACCTTGGGCGGTACTGGTAAGCATCGTAATCAATGGCGTTCCTCGCGCTGAACTTGTAGTGAGCGAAGTCGAACTACGTCCAGTAGTTAGGGGAATATCTCCCACCGTAATCGGGTAAACTTTACCACCGCTGGTGAGGATTAACAGGTCTTTGTGAGTATTAGTTAATTCAGTTTGGATCAGGAAATCATGATCTAGCAAGCCATTTTCCCCTTTTGTTTTTTTACTGTTGGGGGAAATTCGCCGGACATAACCTCGTTGGGTAACTTCTAAAATGGTTTCTTCTGGGGGTTGTTCCGGTTTAGGAGTGGGGATTTTTGCTGGAGAATTTTCTGCTGCGGCTACTGCTGCTGGTTTAGCTTTACCTTTCTCTTCGGAAACTGGTTTTTCTGTAGTGTGAACTATTTTCGTCCGTCGAGGATCATTATATTTCCGTTTGAGAGTTCGCAAATCTTTTTTCAGGGCTTTGAGTAATTCCCGTCTGTCTGCCAGTAATGTTCGCAATACGCTAATTTCCTGGTTAAGTTGGTCAAATTCCTGTTGTAAGTTTTGCTGTTCTAAACCAGTGAGACGACGTAATGGCATAGACAAAATAGCATCTGCTTGTACCTCCGTTAAATCTAGCTGGCTACAAAGTGTCATCTTGGCTGTACTGCCATCGGGGGCTTGTCGTAATATAGCGATAACATCATCTAGATTTGCTAAAGCTTTTAACAATCCTGCCAGGATATTTACCCGATTTTCCGCTTTTTCTAATTCGTAACTGTAGCGACGGTTGAGGGTATGTTCTCGAAACTTGAGAAATTCCTGTAATAGTTGCCGTAATGTTAGTTGGCGGGGTTGTCCGTCAACTATAGCTAAGAGAATCGCGCCAAAGGTGGTTTGTAAAGCTGTTTGGTGATACAAGTGCTGGAGCAATTCTTGGGGGTTGGTATCGCGTTTGAGTTCAATAACTACGCGCATTCCCTCCCTGTCACTCTCATCTCGAATGTCAGAAATTCCGTGTAACCGACCTTGATTGACTAAATCGGCGATTTTTTCAATCCAACCAGCCTTATTAACTTGAAAGGGCAGTTCAGTGACTATTAATGCTGTCCGGCGTTTAGTTCCCCTGGTGGCGGGAATTTCTTCCATTGTGACGATACCGCGCATGACAATACCACCTTTACCGGTGGTATAGGCTTCTTTAATGCCACCATGATCAACAATTTCCCCACCAGTAGGAAAGTCTGGACCGGGAATTAATTGAAATAATTTTTCATCTGTTAAATCTGGGTTGTCAATTAAGGCGATTAAGCCATCAACGATTTCTCCCAAGTTGTGGGGGGGAATATTTGTAGCCATACCGACAGCAATTCCCGCACAACCATTCAGTAACAAAAATGGTAATTGAGCGGGGAGTACGGTTGGTTCTTGTTGAGAATTGTCGAAATTGCCAGTAAACTCCACTGTCTCTTCGGCAATTTCCGCCAGCATTCCTTCATGTCCCACAGGTGCAAGACGGGTTTCTGTGTAACGCATGGCTGCTGGTGGATCATTATCCACGCTACCAAAGTTACCATGTCCACCGAGTAGGGGATAACGGCTGGAAAAGTTTTGGACTAACCGAACTAATGCATCATAAACTGATTGATCGCCGTGAGGATGATATTTACCGAGAACATCTCCCACCACACGGGCGCATTTTCGATAAGGTCGATCTGGTGTTAAACCCAATTCGTGCATGGCATATAAGATGCGCCTATGTACTGGTTTTAATCCATCTCGAACATCTGGTAAGGCTCGCCCCACAATCACACTCATGGCATATTCTAGGTATGACCGTTGCATTTCGGTGTGCAGGGCGGTGGTGATGACCTGTCCCTTGGAGAGAAGGTTTAACTGTTTTGCCATGAGGTTTTTCCCTGAATTTTCACTACACAACAGCCGCTAGAAGATAACACGCTCTAAAATTACAGCATAACGGATGATCAAATAGAAATACTCACATAATCTTGATACTCATGATGAGAAAAAGCAGTAGTATTATTTTTGATGTGATCTATGCTTATGGATTATTAAAAATACAATAGATTTTGATCAGATGTTAGCCCTATTTAGTATGAAATCTTATGAAAACTGTTCTAATTGTTGAAGATGATTTAATTAATGCTCGTGTTTTTTCTAAAATACTGAGTAAACGTGGGGGGGTGGAGGTAAAACATACAGAAGATGTAGATGAGGTGATGAAAATAGCTCAATCCCATGAAATTGACCTGATTTTGATGGATGTGTCCCTATCACATAGTGTATACCAAGGTAAGTCTGTTGATGGCATCAAAATTACACAAATGTTAAAGTCTAACCCACTAACAGCTAACTTACCAGTGATTTTAGTAACAGCACACGCGATGGAAGGCGATCGGGAGAATTTTTTGAACCAAAGTGGTGCTGATGGTTATATTTCTAAGCCTGTAGTCGATCACCAACTGTTTATTGACCAAATTATGGCTCTTTTACCACAAGGATAGTTGTTCGTTGTCAGTTGTCAGTTGTCAGTTGTCATCAGTAAAACTCCTCCCCCTACTCCCCCTACTCCCCCCACTCCCCCACTCCCCCACTCCCCCCACTCCCCCCACTCCCCCACTCCCCCACTCCCCCACTCCCCCCACTCCCCCCACTCCCCTATTAGGGTATTTCCTCCTTTGGCTGTGACGCTGATTTAATTTCTGGTATTTCTAAGAATTTTTTGGTGTCTGCAAGTAGGCGATCGCCCCATAGGTTTTCTTTGAGAAAATCTAAATTGGCATAACGGGAATCTATGCGGAGTGCGGATACTCCCATTTCTAAACTTTTTTGTTTATCGCCCTGATTATAGGATGCTACGGCTAAAGCGAGTAAAGGTTCTGCGGCTTTTTTGTCAATATTAACTGCTGTTTGCCATTGCTGAATTGCGCCCGGAATGTCGCCTTGCTCGTATTTGATTAAACCAATATTGTTAATTGCTGGCCAAAACTTTTTATCTTGGTTAACTGCTAAATTAAATTGAGCGATCGCATCTGGGAATTTCTGTAACATAAGGTAGGCATTACCCAAATCAAACAAACCCCCGGAATAATTGGGTTTTAATTTCAAACCCGCTTGATAATGGCTAATAGCTCCTTGGTAATCTTTTTTTTGAAATTTGGCTGAACCCAATGCAAACAGCACTTCAGGATTTTTAGGATTGAGGGTTTGGGCTTTGTTCAAGGAGATGACAGCTTGATCAAGATCTCGATTTTGTAAATGTAAACTTCCCAGTAACCACCATATTTTGTCATTCTGTGGGGCTAATTTCGCCGCCAATTGCGCTCTAACTAAAGCTGTTTCAACTTGCTGAAACTGAGCTAATTGAGCCGCTTCCTGGGCTAAATTCAAGCCCTGTTTCTCTAACTGAGCATTATCAACTTGCACTGTATGCGGAATGAATGCCTGAGCATGGGCAGCTTTTGGCAAACTCCATAAACTGATTGCCACTAAAAGCGAAATTAACCGAATATATTTTGGCACACTACCACCTTCTAGTCCGAATATTGGAATCTTATCGCTAACGCTTTCGCTTAAGATAGCTTAACAAAATCAGATAGGATGGTCATTAGTCATTAGTCAGTGGTCATTGGTCATTGGGTAATTTTATTCTTCCTCCTAACTCCTAACTCCTAACTCCTAACTCCTGAACTCCTGACTCCTGGGACAAAATTGGCAGAATAACGGTGAAAGTAGTACCTTCGCCCAGATTGCTAGTTACTTGAATTTGTCCTTGATGATGCTCGATAATGGCTTGAGCGATCGCTAATCCTAATCCTGAACCAGTAGTTGTGGCTGTAGCGGTTTTCCCACCTCTATGAGTTCGTGCTGGATCAACTCGATAAAAGCGGTCAAATAATTTTGGTAGCGCGTCCGCAGGAATACCAGTGCCAGTATCACTAACTTTTATTTGTAAATGAGAATTAGTGTAACGCCTTCCTGTAACTCGATTTATCCCCTCTATTCTTTCTAACTCCACTTTTATGACTCCTTGAGGTGGAGTATACTGCAAAGCATTACCAATCAAATTTGTAAATAACCTGACTAATTGCTCCCAATTCCCCCTGAGAGTAAACCAATTTTCTAGTAATTCGGGATTAACTTTTGTCAACGCAGAATCAACTAAATTTAAAACCAGATTAATTTGTTTTTCTCTAGCTACCAGTTGTTGTTCTTCTACAACTTCCATTAATAAAGCATCAAGAGGACAAGATGAAAATAAATCCGTGCTAATACCACTATCTTGTCTAGCCAAAAATAGCAAATCGTTAACTAACTTCCCCAATCTTTGAGTAAGTCGTTCTACTACCTTTAATTGTTGTTTATATTCAACCGTATTTTTTTCTTCTTCCCCTGCATCCAAATCAGCCAAAGCAATTTGAACATTAGTTTGAATTAAAGCAATCGGACTTCTTAATTCATGAGAAGCATCAGCAGTAAATTGTTTTAGGCGTTGATAAGATTCTCGCACAGGTTCCATCGCCTTACCCGATAAAAACCAACCACTAGCCGCCACTGACAATAGCATTAAACTAATACCTAAAGCCAAATCAAAAATTAATTCCCGGCTAGGTTTCGTCACCTCAAACCAAGGATGACTAACTCGTAAATATCCTAAAACTTGTCTTCCTTTTTCTATCCTTTTCGTAACTTGTCTAAATAACTGTGCAGATTCTCCCCATCCTCCCATGCCCTCTATTCGCACAGTTTCACCTGTATGATGAGTATGAATAGGAATATCTAATATTTCCGAAAAAGTTGACCATAATAATTCACCATTAGAACTAAACCACTCTAAATCAATCCGATCATCTTCGGCACTTTCAGCATTATTAGGAAAACTAGCTTCTACATTTATTCGCAGTTGATTTGGGTGAAAATTTATCGGTTCAATTACCAAAGAGCGCTCGACAACTTCCACCACATGATATAGTGTATCGTCAATGCGCTCAACCAATGTACTACGAACATATAAATATACTCCACTAGCAAATAATAATAGTAAAATTGCCGTTATAGCCGTGTACCAAATTGCCAACCGGCGACGAGTAGCTTGAAACAGATAAATAGACATAAAATGAATAAATTGATAACCTGTCACTTCGTTCTCTTGTATGGTTGCCAGCCTCGCTAAAATTTGCTTTCCTTCCTGCCCATTACGCCGGATAAAGCTGAGGTTATCTGCTTGCAGCAGTGCTTCGCTATCGGTGTCAAGAATATACATGAGATTAAGCTATTCAGCAGAGTTACGCCATTCTTTCCCTAACTTAACTACTTCCTCAAAGTGAGGATCGTTTTCAAAGCTACCAGCAATTTTCAGCCACCAAGGAGTTTTGTTAGGAACTAATACAGATAGCATTTGTCTCATTTGTGCTAATTCTGTTTCTAAGGTTGCAACTCGTGACTCAAGTTGTTGAGATTGATCTTCAATTTGTTGGGAGATCATATACAGCAGTTGCAGGTTGAATGCAATACAATTAAGGGCGCAGACCCTGCGCCCCTACAGGATTGGCGATGAAACTTTGTACCTCATAACAGCAGGAAGTGCTGTAAATTTTTAGCAAGATAGTGTTATACGGCTATTTTAACAATATCTCTAAGATCGGCAATTCTTCCACTCAATATAGTAAGTAGTGATACAGAATTAATTACACAATGTCATTGCGTAAGCGTTGCGTGGCGTTAGCCATATGGAACGAAGTGAAATGAAGCAATTCCAAGGGTTGTGATTGCTTCCCTTCGCTCGCAATGACTGTAAATATTTTTGTCCAATTACTTATGAGCCTAAGTACCTCCGGTGAGTGAGTACGCGAGTTCACTACAGAAAAATTGGAAACTCAGTTATTTATTATACTAAAAACGGTTGAGACATGGACTTTTGTAAAATCACGAAAACCACAGATTTGTAGTGGTTTAGCACTGCTCATTGGTGTCAACTTAGGCTACAAATAGCTTATTTGTTTAGCATCCAAACCCGCCCGGAACTTAAGTTCCGGTCTAATAGCCAAAGTAAACTGAAGTTTACTAAAGAATTTAAAAATTTTTACGGTTATTTAGTCATCTTGAGATGACTTTTGCTATTAGACTGGGAATTAATTCCCAGTTGGGTTGTCGGTTTTGCGTTAAGTTGACACCTATGATCACTGCTAAACCCAAAGAACCTCATTCTCTGGAGGATAGTCGTCTTTGCAAAAATCACGAGAACGCATCTTCAAGGGTTTTCGGCATCTACTTTATAAAATAAGCTGAATAAGTAGTCGGACAAAATTAAATTCACTCGTTGAGAGAGGGAACAGGGAACAGGGAACAGAAAAATCAATTGTGTAATTAATTCTGTCCCATTACTTATGATTTCATAATTCCCATCCTTGCTTGATGTTATTCAATCAGTCACTCGGTTTTGATTAAAACACTGAAACTGAGAAATTTTATCTAAAAATAATTATTTTTTTATACATAAGAATATCAAATTGCCAACTTAATCAGGTTTCTAGATCAAGAAGTGTAAAAATCTATGCAGTAGCAATTAAGATATTGATATTCACGCTCTATAGACGATGTCTACCTACCTCTAGGTGATTATGGCGAAACCAAAAAAAAATTCTGCTTCCATGAATTTGAGTGATCCACAATACTACATCAACCGTGAGTTAAGTTGGCTAGAATTTAATAATCGGGTCTTACATGAGGCTTGTGATCCCAGAACTCCTCTGTTGGAAAGGCTGAAATTTTTAGCCATTTTTAGTTCCAATTTGGATGAGTTCTTTATGGTACGAGTGGCAGGTTTAAAGCAACAGGTAGAAGCCACTGTTAATTTATTAACTCCTGATGGCCGGACACCACAGAAACAACTAGATGATATTCGTTTGCATTTGAATCCCCAACTCAAAAAGCACAATGCGGAATTTGAGGAAGTGCTGCGACCACTGTTAGTCCAGCAGGGAATCTATATTCTGGATTACATAGAATTGAATCCCAAACAGCGAAGTTATCTAGATAACTATTTTGAAGAGCAGATTTTTCCAGTTCTGACTCCTCTTGCTGTTGATCCTAGTCATCCCTTTCCTCACATTTCTAATCTCAGTTTAAATCTAGCAGTGGTGGTCAAAAATCCTGATACAGAAGAGGAGTTTTTTGCCAGAGTTAAAGTTCCTCAAGTCTTACCAAGATTTTTGCCATTACCCCCAGAGTTGAGAGTTCAAGACAATGGGAAAATTGCTAACTGGTCAGGGATTCCCTTAGAACAAGCGATCGCTCATAACCTAGAATCTCTCTTTCCCGGCATGAGTATCCAAGAATATCACCCATTCCGCATTACCCGCGACGCTGATCTAGAATTAGAGGAAGATGAAGCCGACGACCTGTTATTAGCCATTGAACAGGAACTTCGCAAACGCCGCATGGGGGGGAATACCGTCAGGTTAGAAATTCGCTCCCAAACCCCTGCATCAGTGCGTTCCCGTCTCTTAGAAGATTTACGACTCACCAACAGCGACATTTATGAAGTTGATGGTCTGTTGGCACTGCGGGATTTAATGTACTTTCTGGCACTACCACTACCAGAACTTAAAGATCTCCCCCGTCAATCCGTCGTTCCTTCCCGCTTACAACGGCTCAGAGAACCCTGTATTGATACTGACGTTCTTGAACAAGAAGAAGGAAAAGACTTCTTTTCCATAATTCGAGAAAAAGATTTGCTAGTTCATCATCCCTATCAATCTTTCTCCGGGACAGTAGTGCGCTTTATTACTAGTGCCGCCCATGATCCCAACGTCCTAGCCATCAAAATGACTCTCTACCGGACTTCTGGAGACTCACCCATAGTTAATGCTTTAATTGCAGCAGCAGAAAATGGTAAACAAGTTTCCGTATTAGTCGAATTAAAAGCCCGGTTTGATGAAGAGAATAACATTTATTGGGCAAGACGTTTAGAAAGAGTTGGTGTTCATGTTGTCTATGGTTTAGTCGGTTTGAAAACCCATAGCAAAATCGTCTTGGTAGTGCGACGAGAAAAAGACAGAATGCGCCGTTATGTACACATTGGGACTGGGAATTACAACCCCAAAACCGCACGACTCTATACAGATTTAGGCTTATTTAGTTGTCGAGAAGAATTAGGCGCAGATTTAACAGATGTGTTTAACTTCTTAACAGGCTACTCTCGCCAAAAATCCTATCGAGAAATTATGGTAGCACCTGTGAATATGCGCGATCGCTTTCTCGAATTAATTAAACGCGAAATTGACAATGTGCAAAACGGATTTTCCGGTCGCATAGTCGCCAAAATGAACGCCCTAGTTGACCCACAAATAATTTCTGCCCTGTACGAAGCATCCCGCGCTGGGGTTCAAATTGACCTAATTATTCGGGGAATATGTTGTTTGCGTCCCGGACTACCAAATCTCAGCGACAACATTCGCGTTATCAGCATTATTGGCCGCTTTTTAGAACACTCCCGCATATATTACTTCTACAATCATAACCAAGAAGAAATATATATCGGCAGCGCAGATTGGATGCGGCGTAATTTAGATCGTCGCGTCGAAGTTATTACCCCCATCAAAGACCAAGAAATTGCCAAAGATTTACAAGAAATCTTAGGGATTATGTTAGCAGATAATCGTCATGCCTGGGAATTACAACCTGATGGCAATTATACCCAAAGATGCCCAGGTGATAACTGTCCAGAAGCCAATTCTCAAAAAACAATTATGTCTATGGCTTTACGTTCCGCCGGCATAAATTAGACTCTCATTAGTTGCAGCAAAAGTGAATCATCACCTCAAATTCTCATAGCGTAAGCATGGCTTAAGCATATCTGAATTTACATACCCTTTTGTCAATTCTTCATCTATCCCATGACTTAAGTAGGTTGGCGTTGAAAATTGTCGTTATAGCAAGGCAAGAGGCAAGAGTAAAGAAGTTTTCAGTGATTCTACGTTTCTTTACACAGTTTGGTTTTATTGTGTTCACCTACTTACGTCACACTGCGCTATCACAAAAAGACCTTTTTAGTAAACCCCAAATAACATATTTTAAACATAATGTCCGATCATCCTATGCCAGTTTCCTAATCGGTGCATCTACTACATCAGTGTTATGCAAAATTTGCATAAAATTCACCTTTTAGCCCCCAAAATTCACTCATCAGACAGAGTAAATTTAGAACTCGCATTCATAAACTATAGTCATACATATTTATTATTTTTTGGGAATGTTAATGTTGTCCAAAGAGCCTTCTAAATTGCGCCTTCTTGTAGTTGATGATCATGAACTCACTCGTTTAAGTCTGTACCTAATTTTTTCTACTCAAGAAAATATTCAAGTTGTTGGTTTAGCTAGTAATGGTCAAGAAGCTATAGACATGGTTAAATGCCATCAACCTCATGTGATCATTCTCGATTTACAAATGCCGATTATGGATGGTTGGTCAGCATCTAATTACATTAAAGCTATATCTCCAAATACTCAAATTTTGGCTTATTCCTCAATAGATGAATCATATTTTCATAACTATAAAATTAAATATCAATTTGATAAAGTTTGCACAAAAGATATTCCCACAAAAGAACTCATTACCTTAGTCAGAAAATTAGGCAACAAACTTGGGTATTCTTCATTTTTTGAAGAAAGATTGCACTCTGCTTAATCTTCCTTGTAGATTGGGTTAAGAGGATGTTTTAAAAGTTTTTAATGTATTAATAAACCCCTCTGCAAACCTCTTTAGTAGTCTGTCAACCCGAAAATGACGGGTGAAGGCAAGCAGGGGGAGAAGAGAGGCACCGAGGGCAAGGGAGGGAAGAACAGAAGTTTTTTCCAATCATTAAGTAATTGGACAAAAATATTTACAGTCATTGCGAGCGAAGGGAAGCAATCACAACCCTTGGAATTGCTTCATTTCACTTCGTTCCATATGGCTAACGCCACGCCACGCTAACGCAATGACATTGTGTAATTAATTCTGTCTCACTACTTACCCGTCAAAATAAATTTGACCAACTACTAGTAGATTCTGACCATGAAAAATTCAGAAAGTAGGGGCGCAGGGTCTGCGCCCAGAAACGATTCATTAATAACAGCATGAAATTTAGGCGTTGCTGATTAAGAGTATGATTTTATTTCACGCAGAGGCGCAGAGTCTCAGAGAGTAAGAGTTTCATTTTTTTGATTTTCCAATTTCATACCTCAATTCAGCAACGCCCAATTTGTCAAAGGTATTGTAATTATCAATTACCTTTTTTCCTGCCTAAATTGACATAACTAACAACTTAGGTTAATTATTTCTCGTTTCAGGAATAGTCCGTTTAAACTCATCAAGTAAATCATCTAATTCTTCCAAAGCTTGATTCACATCAACTCTTAAAGTTCCTAGATTGGGTTGTTCCAATAAACTCAGCAACCGCTCACGTTTATCTTGAACAGTGCTAATTCGGTCTTTAATTGTCTGAATATCCATTTTTTTGCTTCCTATTTTGAAACACTTCAAATCTAAAGTTAACGCAAAAAGTAAAAATCTCCATATCCCCTTTCCCAATTTGTCACCAATCAGCGATGATAATAAAAGATGAAAATAAATTATACTAATCTCAAATTATGCTCGGCAGAATTTCTTTAGGAACACTTGGCTTAACAATAGGTACTATACTCACCATAACAGGTTTTGTTGCCTACTTTGTAGATAATGCCACCCTCAATCTAGTGGGATTTTTCTATGGATTTCCCCTATTACTGGGAGGTTTAGCCCTAAAAGCCAATGAACTTAAACCTGTACCTTTCAGCCAAACTAGCACACCATCCATCCTAGAACTCAGAAAGCAACAAGCAACAGTTACACAGACCAAAATCCGCAAAGACATCACCCGCAACTGTTATGGGCAAAAAGCTCATTTAGATGTAGCCCTAGCCTATCTAGGTTTAAGTCCCACCGATGACGCAAGACCAATAGTAACAGGTTTACGAGAAACCGAAATCAATGGCGCTTATACCTTAATTCTAGAATTTGATTCACCACTAATCACCTTTGATACCTGGCAGCAAAAGCAGGAAAAAATGACTAAGTATTTTGGACCAGATGTAGAAGTGAGCATGAAACAGCCCAGAGAGGACTACATTGAACTAACTTTGATGAAAACTTTAACCTAAAAACGTTGGGACTTCGACTTTTTCTCGTTCCCATACTCTGTATGGGAATGAATTCTAGAAGGCTCTGGCTTCAATGATAGCAGAGGCAGAGCCTCTGTGAGGACATTCCCAGTCGGAGACTGGGAACGAGATATGGTAAAGATTTGAGCTTAATAATTTATTCTCTGGTGTGTTTAAACTTAAATCTAGCTACTGGTAGAACTATCTTAGTATAGTATAAGCATCCCTAGAAATACCCACCATCTACCATGAGCCAATGCCTTAACCCCGCCTGTATTTACCCAAATCCCCAAGGTACTAACTTTTGTCAAGAATGCGGCGATAAAATCCTTTTAGATGATCGTTATCGTCCCATTAAATTTCTCGGAGAAGGTGGTTTTGGCAGAACATTTCAAGCAGTAGATGAAAAAAGATTAAATACACCCTGCGTTATCAAACAATTCTTACCCCAACAAACAGGAAGCGCCGCATTACAAAAAGCGACTGAATTATTTCAACAAGAAGCCCAAAGACTGCAAGAACTAGGAAAACATCCCCAAATTCCAGATTTAGAAGCCTTCTTTTCTCAAGATGATAGACTTTATTTAGTCCAAGATTTTATTGATGGTCAAAACCTATTAGAAGAATTTCAAAATCAAGGCACATTAAACGAACCGCAAATCAGAAATATCTTAATAGAATTATTACCTGTTTTACAATTTATCCATGATAACAAAGTCATTCATCGAGACATCAAACCAGAAAATATTATCAGAAGCAAAAAGGGTAAATTATTCCTCATTGATTTTGGCGTTTCCAAAGAAACAAGCGGCAGTATTTTAACTAGAATTGGAACTACAGTAGGTACTCCTGGATATGCACCTCCAGAACAGTTGCGGGGTACGGCTTACCATAATAGTGATCTCTATAGTTTAGCTGTTACCTGTGTGAGATTATTGACGGGACATTTTCAAAAGTCCGATGGTTCAGATCAATTGTTTGATACTAACAGAATGCAGTGGACATGGCGAAAATATGTGTCTTTAAGTCAGGAATTAATAGATGTATTAGAAACAATGTTACAGGATATTCCTGCTAATCGTTATCAATCAGCCACAGAAGTTTTAGCAGCATTAGCAAATCAAAAAACAATAGTTATTCCCATTTCACAACCACAAGGTTCTAATAATCTATTCAAACAAATTTTTCAGTTTATTTCTCCACCAACAAATACCAGCTTAAATATCAATCCTCAATCATCATTTACTGAAGACTTAGGAAAGGGTATTAAATTAGAAATGATAGCCATACCCGGAGGAACTTTTCTCATGGGTTCACCGGACAATGAAGCAGAAAGAGATAGTGATGAAAGTCCTCAACATCAAGTCACAGTTCCCAGCTTCTTTATGGGCAAATATAAATTAACACAGGCACAATATCAAGCTATCATAGGTAATAATCCCTCTTACTTCAAAGGCAATAACCGCCCAGTTGCAAATGTCAGTTGGGATGAGGCAGTTACATTCTGTCAAAAGTTAACTCAAAAGACACAGAAAAACTACAGATTGCCCAGTGAAGCAGAATGGGAGTATGCTTGTAGAGGCGGGAAAAAAACGCCATTTTCATTTGGTGACAACATCACCACAGATTTAGTTAATTATGATGGCAATGATCCCTACAATTCCGCGCCAAAAGGCAAATATCGAGAACAAACCACAGATGTAGGAACTTTTCCCCCTAACGCTTTTGGATTGTACGATATGCACGAGAATTTCTGGGAGTGGTGCGAAGATGACTGGCATTATAACTATATGGATTTGCCTATAGATGGTAGTGCTTGGAAGAGTCGAAGCGGTAGCAGCGAAAAGCTTCTTCGTGGCGGCAGTTATCGGGACTACACTGCTATGTTCTGGCCGCAGGGGGATCGCGGTAGGACTTCGCGTTATGATCGTGACCACCGCTACGGTTTCCGGGTCGTGTTCTGTTCCAGAACTTTGTAGTTGTAGCCCTTTATACTCTTATTCTTTTACCCTCTGCCCTTCTTTTTCTTTTCCCTTCTTAACGGTGAATTATCAGGTTATTATTCCTGATTCAGATTACCCAAAAACAACACCGCGATAAATTTCCGATATCGGTAAATCAACCCCAACAGACTCCAAAGAAATGGATTTTTCTACATCATTAAAATCACTCAATAACCAACCTTGAGACTGTTTACTATATTTTTCTATAAAAATTTCATCTTGTTCAACTAATAAATATTCACAAAAACTGCTAATTGAACGATACATCCGAAACTTGCTTTGTCTGTCATAATCAGCGGTTGAAGGTGATAATACTTCTACAATTAAAATAGGATTTAAAACTTCATCATTGCGGTTATCATTTAGTTGGGGTTCATCTGCAAAAACCATGACATCTGGATATACTCCGCGTTTATATTCAGGAATCCATAACCTCAAATCACTATTAATTGGCTCACATTTACTATCACGCAAAATAAACTTGAGAAATGCAAAAATATTGCCACCTATACGACTATGATTGAGTGATCCTCCCGACATTGGCACAATTTCTCCATCACGATATTCACTGCGTTCTTCAGCTTTTTCTTCAATGGCGCGATATTCATCTAAACTATAACGGCGCTCAATAGTAGTAATCATCATCTTGTAACCAATTACATTGAAGTAATCATGATTCTAGCAAAATTGGATATATTGTTGAATCATTGACATTATTATCAATAATATTGAACAATTTTTATCCAAAATATTACCCATTTTGTAGGGGCAAACCCCCTGTGGTTGCCCCAAATATCGGGGTAGGCACGGGGGCGCTACCCCTACTATCAATCATCACCAACAGCGTATTGAATCAACAGCGATAGCCTTTGACGCAGAGTTTCCAGTCCTAAACGTTGACTAGCAGAAATAAACACTGCTAAAGGAAACTCTTCTCTAGCCAAAGCCAGTGTTTCACTATTAACTTGATCAATTTTATTAAAAGCAACTAACGCCGGTCCTGGTGTAATCGGCATTTGCGCGAGTATGTCCCGAACTGCGCGAATATGATTCAACCAAGCCGGATGAGATAAGTCTACTAAATGCAGTAAAGCATCCGCTTCTGTAACCTCTTCCAAAGTTGCCCGAAATGCATCCATCAAAGATGCAGGTAACTCATGGATAAACCCTACAGTATCCGTCATTAGAGTTTCCTGGGGTGCGGCCGTCTCCGCATGGGGAAGTGTTAAGCGTCGGGTTGTGGGGTCAAGAGTGGCAAACAGTTGGTCAGCCGTGTATACTTCTGAATTGGTAAGGGCGTTAAGTAAAGTAGATTTACCAGCGTTGGTATAACCCACCAAAGCCACCGAAGGAACTTCTCGATGTTGTCGCCGTTGCCTTAATCTACAACGATGTGCTTGTAATTGATTAACTTCTTGTTGGAGTCGAGAAATGCGTTTTTGAATAGCTCGGCGTTCTGTTTCTAGTTTGGTTTCACCAGGTCCTCTTGTCCCAATACCACCCCCTAATCTGGACATGGATTGACCTCTACCAGCGAGTCGTGGCATCATATACTCTAACTGTGCCAATTCTACCTGTAATTTACCTGCACCAGATTGAGCGCGTTGGGCAAAAATATCTAAAATTACTTCGGTACGGTCAACTACCCTAACACCAATTTGCGCTTCTAAATTGCGAACTTGGGAGGGTGAAAGATCACGATCAAATACTACCAAGTTAGCACCCAGAGTTTGCGCTGTGAGAGCAGCTTCTTGGACTTTACCTTCACCAATCACTGTTTGGGGATGAATACGCGATCGCTTTTGTTGTAATACCTGTAATACAGTACCACCAGCCGTATCCACTAAACGGGTCAATTCCACAATGATGTCCTGGAATTGTTGTGGATTAGTATTTTCCGTTAATACCCCAACAATTAACACTCGATCATGATCAGCATCTACTTCTTGACCAACAAACTCCCGACTAAATTCCTCTTCTAAACCTTCCACTAAGTTGAGAAAATCCTGGTCGGCTAAAGCATCTAAACTTAGAGGCGATGATACATGAGAATACATCACAGCATCGGAAATACTCATATCAGAAGATTGAGTCGTAACTAACTGTCTACTATTGGCTACCAGATGGGCTAAATACGCTTCTTTTACATACCCAGTTGAACCACCACCACGCTTTGTAAATCCCGCCCCAGTAATATTTAAAACTACTAAAGCATCCAATCTTTGTAAAGCCATTGCCGTCAAGGCTGCTTCATTTGGTGGTTCTGACTTAAGATTGGTGGATAAACAACGAATACCGCTGAGACGTTCTGCTCCGTAACGGGGCAGTTCTAGGGGCGGAATTTGAGTTTGACGCGGAGTACCGACACCAACCCGAATTACCTGTCCGCGACGATTAATGTAAACACAAACAGGTTGATTGATTTCCGTACTGACTGCTGCCAGACGTTGAGCAAAATCAGTTGTAGTAATACAATCACCTGATATCCGCTGGTGGTACAGCCGCTGGAGTTGTTTTAGCTGGCTGGACTTCAAACCTTGAACATTGCCAAAGATAGTCTCTATAGGCGTTTATGACCAGTTACCTGGTTCCCCCTGAATCCTTACACTGTCTATTTTACAACAGGGAACAGGGAACAGGGAACAGGGAACAGGGAACAGACAAGAGTTTTTTAATTCTTAATTTTGAATTTGTGAGTAGTTTTTATTTATAATGAGTGAAATTTCTAGACTCTCAAGCGATTATAGATTTATAATTAACGATTGTGAGTTTTTTCAAAAAACAGAAAAGTAATGAACGCCCAAGAGATTATCCGCTCAATTGAAGCGGAACAGATGAAATCTGATTTACCCGAAATCTATGTCGGTGATACAGTCAAAGTCGGAGTTAAAATTCAGGAAGGCACTAAGTTCCGTGTGCAACCTTACGAAGGTGTAGTTATAGCTAGACGCAATGGCGGCATCAACGAAACTATCACAGTCCGCAAAGTTTTCCAAGGTGTGGGTGTAGAACGAGTATTTTTGCTTCATTCTCCCCTAGTTGAAAGTATTAAAGTATTACGTCGTGGTAAAGTTAGACGTGCTAAACTGTACTACCTACGTAAACTGGTCGGTAAGGCAACCCGCATTAAACAAAGATTCGACCGCCCTTTGTGATTCTCAATGGTGAATTAATAGACGAAACCCAGTCTGCAAGCGGCATCCGCCGCTAACTTGCCAAAAGAAAAAAAATAGGTTACAATTAGAATCGAAATTGCGTTAAACTAAAAAAGTTCAACGCGATGACTGTAAAAAGAAAAGCTTGTGCGCTCTTAGTTCAGTTGGTAGAACGCAGGTCTCCAAAACCTGATGTCGGGGGTTCAAGTCCTCCAGGGCGCGCTCAAAAAGAAAAATATTGCCCGAAGCAATAACGTCACTGCCGAAACAGCGGAAAACGTCAATTATTTCGGGTATAATTTTTTTAAAATGTAGCTTTCTTATTGCGAGATCATTGAGACCGAAGCTGTAAACCTTAAAAATCACAAGGTTAGGCTACTTAAGAAACGGGGGTATAACGACTGTGGCCAAAAAAAATGAAGCAGAAATGCCAGAAACCGAAAATGGGTTTAACTTAAACAATTTTTTCCAGGGTACAAAGGAAGAACTTGAGAAAGTGATTTGGCCCAGTCGGAAACAGTTGGTAAGTGAATCAGCCGCTGTACTATTAATGGTTACACTCTCCGCATCTTTGATATATCTGGTCGATGGATTGTTCGCTTGGGCAGCAAAACAGGTGTTCTGATGACTTCTGCAACAGACGAACCACGCAACTCCGAGTTGCAGTTAGAGGAAACACTCTTAACAGCGATGAAAGAAGCACGCTGGTATGCAGTGCAAGTAGCCTCTGGCTGTGAGAAACGGGTAAAGACAAATTTAGAGCAACGTATCCAAACTTTTGATGTCGCTGACAAAATCATCCAAGTGGAAATTCCCCACACCCCAACGGTGAAAATCCGTAAGGATGGTAAGCGGTTACCTTCAGAAGAAAAGGTTTTCCCTGGTTATGTGCTAGTCCGAATGGTAATGAGTGATGATACATGGCAAGTGGTAAGAAACACCTCTCATGTGATTAACTTTGTGGGTGCAGAGCAAAAGCGTGGTAGCGGCAGAGGTCGTGGTCACGTTAAGCCAGTTCCCCTAAATCCTTCGGAAGTTGAACGCATATTCAAACAAGCCTTGGAACAAGAGCCAGTAGTCAAAATTGATATGGCTTCAGGTGATAAGATAGTTGTGCTTTCTGGTCCATTTAAGGATTTTGAAGGTGAGGTGATTGAAGTTTCCCCAGAAAGGAGTAAACTAAAAGCTCTACTCTCGATCTTTGGAAGAGATACACCAGTAGAATTGGAATTTAATCAGGTTAAAAAACAGAGCTAAATACAAATGGCGAAGAAAGTAGTAGCGGTCATTAAGTTGGCCCTGAATGCTGGGAAAGCCAACCCAGCACCGCCAGTTGGTCCTGCGTTGGGTCAACATGGTGTTAACATCATGATGTTCTGCAAAGAGTACAATGCCAAAACAGCAGACCAAGCTGGGATGGTTATACCTGTAGAAATTTCTGTTTATGAAGATAGAAGTTTTACATTTGTCCTCAAAACTCCACCAGCATCAGTGTTGATTCGCAAGGCAGCGAAGATTGAAAGAGGCTCAAATGAACCCAACAAAAAGAAAGTTGGTAGCATTAGCAGAACGCAATTACGCGAAATTGCTCAAACTAAACTTCCTGACCTCAACGCCAATGATATTGATGCAGCCATGAATATTGTGGAAGGAACTGCTAAAAACATGGGCGTAACAGTTACAGATTAGGTGACAGGGAACAGGTGACAGGTGACAGTAAATAAAAAAATAACCACTGACAACTGACAACTGACTAATAACAAAATCATATCGGGGGAGAAGTACAACTTCGAGATGACCCCAGGAGAAAAAAATGGCAAAAAAAGTATCACGCCGCTTACAGGCGTTGCTGGAAAAGGTAGAAGATAAGGATTATACACCCTTAGAAGCATTAGCTTTGTTAAAAGAAACGGCAACTGCTAAGTTTCCTGAAGCTGCTGAAGCTCATATCCGTTTAGGAATTGACCCTAAATATACAGACCAACAATTGCGGACAACGGTAGCACTACCCAAGGGAACAGGACAAATTATCCGGGTAGCAGTTATCGCCAGAGGTGAAAAAGTCACAGAAGCAACTAACGCTGGTGCTGACATTGCCGGTTCTGAAGAACTGATTGAAGATATTCAGAAAGGCATGATGGACTTTGATAAGCTGATTGCTACGCCGGATGTGATGCCACAGGTAGCAAAGCTGGGTAAATTATTAGGTCCACGTGGTTTGATGCCTTCACCCAAGGGGGGAACAGTGACATTTGATGTTGCTAGTGCGATCGCTGAGTTCAAAGCTGGTAAATTAGAATATCGGGCTGATCGAACTGGGATTGTCCATGTTATGTTTGGTAAGACTGCTTTTTCACCTGAAGATTTATTGATCAATCTGAAGGCATTACAAGAGTCAATTGACCGTAACCGTCCTTCAGGTGCTAAGGGTCGTTATTGGCGGTCATTGTACATATCCTCGACAATGGGACCATCAATTGCTATTGACATTAGCGCCCTACGAGAGTTAAAACTAACTGACGCTGCATAATTTGGTAATGGGTAATGGGTAATTGGTAATTGGTGATAGATGAATATAATCAGTAATGACCAATGACTAATCACTAATGACCAAAATTAAATAGATAAAGCCGGAGACAGCAGGTGCTAATAGCTTAATACCCTGCCGAGGTTGTAATTTTAACTATCTGAAGTTTGAACAGTAAAACTGTGACAACGACAGTATTAAAAATACCACTTTGAAACCCTGGCTAAGTTAGCTGGGGTTAATTGTTTTCGGTAAGTCAGCAAAAAGGTGACAGGTGACGGACAACTGGGCGCAGGCCCTGCGCCCCTACTTAGAACTGACAACTAACAACTGACCACTGACAACTGACATTGGAGGTGAGATAAGTATGGGAAGAACGTTAGAAAACAAGAAAGAGATAGTAGCTGATCTCAAAGAAAGTTTGAGTGTGTCAACTTTAGCACTGGTAATTGATTATCAGGGGCTAACTGTTGCTGAAATCACCGATTTGCGTCGGCAACTCCGTCCTAGTGGTGCTATCTGTAAGGTGACAAAAAACACCTTTATGGGCATTGCGATTAAGGATCAGGAACAATGGCAGCCAATGTCAGAATTACTGAATGGTTCTTCTGCATTTCTGCTAGTTAAAGAAGATTTATCTGCGATTAAAGCTTACCAAGCATTCCAAAAAGCCACCAAGAAAACAGAAATTCGCGGTGGTGTGATGGAAGGTCGTGTCCTGAGTGAAGCTGATGTCAAGGCTCTAGGAGACTTGCCTTCTAAGGAACAACTCATGGCTCAAATTGCTGGAGCTATCAACGGTGTGGCTACCAAGCTGGCTGTTGGTATCAACGAAGTTCCAAGTTCCTTGGCTCGCGCTTTAAAAGCTGTTGCTGAAAAAGAAAATGGCGACAGTTCTGAAAGTGCTTCTGAGTCAGCGGTAGTTAGTGAAGATTAATCACTGACAAGTAACAATTAACCCTCACGGGTTTTTTCAACTGAAAAATCAAAAATTCTTTAGGAGTTATATCCATGTCTGCTGCAACCGAACAAATTTTAGACCAATTGAAATCTTTGACTTTATTAGAAGCTTCTGAATTGGTTAAGCAAATCGAAGAAGCTTTTGGTGTTAGTGCTGCTGCTACTGGTGGTGGTATGATGATGATGGCTGCTCCTGGTGCTGCTCCTGCTGAAGCAGTAGAAGAGAAGACTGAATTTGATGCAATTTTGGATTCTGTACCTGCCGATAAGAAGATTGCCGTCTTGAAAATCGTTCGTGAAATCACCGGTCTAGGTCTGAAAGAAGCTAAGGACTTGGTAGAAGCTGCTCCTAAAGCTGTTAAGGAAGCTGTAACTAAGGACGCTGCTGAAGATATTAAGAAGCGGATTGAAGAAGCTGGTGGTAAGGTAACAGTTAAGTAATTGTTATTAGGTGATTGGTAATGGGTAATTGGTAATTGGGAAGAGTTTTTTACCCATTACCTGTTACCCATTAACGTAAGTTACTAGTTAGAGAAATTGTCAGAATCAGGATGTACAGGATGAGAACTGGAATTTTATCACCTATTACCAATTACTTATTACCAACCTCAACTAGTAGTCTGTCAAATAAATTTTGACGGATAAAGAAGAAATGAACCACGTTCGCGGAGCGTGCCGTAGGCATTAGGACGCAAAGAGCGCGAAGAAAGAAGAAGAAAGAAGGAAGAGGAAAAATTTATTTACCCGTCAATTAGTTTTTGACATTGAGTTATTACTCAATTATTATTTTTTCAAAACTGGCATTAAATATTGTGTGAGTGTAAAGGCATCAACTCCTAATTCTGTTCTTGTTTGTGCGGCTAAAATTCCGGCTTGGGAATGCCACCAAGCGGCAGTTGCGACTATATCTTCTATAAAAATTTCTTTATTCATAATTTGCGCTAATAGTCCACCTAATAAACCAGTCAATACATCACCACTGCCTCCACGAGCTAAGGCTGGGGTACTTTCAGGATTTATCCAAACATTACCTTGGGGATTAGATATGGCTGTTCTTGCCCCTTTTAATAGGACTATAGCACCACTTTCTTGGGCTGCTGTTTGGATGGCTTTGATTCGGTCTGTGTGGTCAATATTCGGAAATAACCGCTTAAATTCTCCTGTATGGGGTGTGAGGACGGTGGCTGATTTTCGCTGTTTTAGGGTGGGGATAGTGCCTATTTGTGCCAAAATATTTAAGGCATCAGCATCAAGGATTAGGGGACATTCACATTTAATTATTTCGGGAATAATAGATATATTGTCTTTGGTTAAACCGGGTCCGCAAGCGATCGCAGTAAATGAGTTTAAATCTATATTTTCTGGTAATTGTACACTAGCGATCGCTCCTGTTTCTGTTTCAGGACAACCAATAATTAAGGCTTCTGGTAACTGGGAAACTAACAACATTTTTAAGGATTCTGGGACAGCAATGGATAGCATTCCCACACCGGAAGCTCGCGCACCCAAACCTGTTAAAATCGCTCCACCGGCATAACGTCGAGAACCACAAATTAATAATAAATGTCCTTGTTTGTATTTGTGAGTAATTAGGGGACGAGGTAAAGGTAAGGTGGATAATGCCGTTGTTTGTGTAATCCGTTTGATTTTGGGAATGTCGCCGATCACAGCATGAATATCTGCGAGGGGAATATCAAAATCAATTAATTCGGCTTTACCAACATAAGGTAATGCTTGTTCTTGCAATAAACCTTGTTTCCATAAACCCAGGCAAAATGTATGAGTTGCTTGAATTGCTGTTCCTAAAACTTCCCCTGTATCTGTATGTAAACCTGAAGGTATATCAATACTAATAATGGGTTGATTTTTGTTATTAAAATAATTAACTGCCGCAGCGATAGAATCAGCAATTTCTCTTTCTAAACCAAAGCCAAATAAACCATCAATTAAAAAATCATAACTTGGTAATTGGGAAATTTCTTGATAACAGGGGATTTTTAAACTTTGTGTATATTGGAAATGTTGAGAAGTTAATTCTTTTAATTTAGAAAAAGGTTGATAAATCCAAACTTGATAACCGCGAAAATGCAATTCACGAGCTACTACTAAGGCATCTCCTCCATTATGACCAGGTCCAACTAAAATTCCTACACATTTTCCTGGGGAAATAATAGCCTGTAAGCGTTGGCAAATTAGTCCTCCTACTTTTTCCATTAAAGCAGCTACAGGCATTCCTGCTGTAAATATTCTGGCTTCAATCTGCCGCATTTGGGTTGCGGTAACAACAAATTGTTCTTTAGTCATTGGTCATTTGTTAGTTGTCAGTTGTCAGTTGTCAGTTGTCATTGGTCAGTTGTCATTGGTTAGTTGTCATTGGTCAGTTGTCATTGGTTAGTTGTCAGTTGTTACTAATGACCAATTACCAATTACCAATTACCAATTACCAATTACCAATTACCAATTACCAATTACCAATTACCAATTACCTTATTTGCCATAATAGACTCTGGCATTGCCGTAACCTGAATTTTTCAAATAGTTATTCCATTGTTCCGCTTCCAAGCGATCGCTAAGTGGTCCTACAGCTATGTGCGATCCCAATGGCTGACTTCTCCTAAATACATTAATACTAATACTAACTTTTTGGCGAATTTCTGTCCCTAAAGAAATTAATCTATTAGAATTACTGGGAATAACTACATAATATGAATTTCTGTTTTCTTGTTGGGGATTTAATTCTATATTATCAGAATTAACAATTTTTGCGCCAGGAATACCATTCGATTCCAATTCTTTTACTCGTCGTTGAGCATTAGCTTGTCCATTAAAAACGCCAGATTGGATAACCTCACGTCCATTATAATTGCGAATATAGGCATTAGTTTCAATTTGCCGAACTCGCTGTAAGACTTGAGAATTATTACTGTCAACATAAACAAAATATCGATCAAATCCTTGATTATATTGACTATATTGTATACCTTGAGATTGATATAATTTGACTGATGGTAACTGCGATAATGGCTGCTGGTCAATGGATATTTCTTGGGGATATGGAAGTGTTCCTTGGGCTAATATGGGAATATTATTAGGTATTTGAGCTTGAACCCAACTATATTCACCGAGAAACATCCAACTTCCACTTATCAGTAAAGAAAATACGGGTAAAGAGGTAAAACGACAAACTCTTAAAATAGGCATATTTGTTACCATTTTTTGCAAAAGTTTTGAGTTTAATTCCAATGCGATAGAATAATTAAAAAGAGCATTAAAGCGGTGAGATTACTCATGAATTTATTGATTTTTAGTAGCCAATTGTTCCGTCAGGCATGATTGCTTTAAACAAATTTGCACCTGTGAGATTTGTCGTACTAATTTCTGCTCCGAGTAGATTTACCTTGGTTAAATTAGCATCGGTAAAGTCCGTCATTGCTAAACAAGCATATACTAATTCTGCTTCAGTTAGATCAGCTTCGCGGAGATTAGCTCGACTAAAGTTAACTTTACTCAGTCTAGCAAAACTGAGGTTTGCTTGGTTTAGCTTGGCTTTGATTAGGATAGCTTCTGGCATGATTGCACCCTGCAAGTTAGCACCTATTAATTCTGCTTCAGTCAAATTCGCTTTTGCCAGTCTAGCATTTGTCAGATTAGCGCCATTCAAATTACAGCCTTCTAGATTAGTCTCAGTTAAAGTGGTATTTTGTAAGATAGCTCCGCTCAGGTTAGCACCACTCAAATCTACGCTACGCAGCGTGGCTTCACTTAAATTAGCACCACTTAGATTTACCTTAGCTAAGTTTGCACCAGTTAAATTAGCACTGCGTAAGTCAGCTTTATGGAGGTTAGCACCCAAGAGATTAGCATAATAGGCTCTTTTTTCTTCTCGCAGGTTAGCACCGCGAAGACAAGCGCCTGTAAGGTTAGCACCACTCAAATCAGCACCGCGCAAATCAGCACCCATTAAGTTAGCATCTAGTAGATGTGCCAAAGTTAAATTAGCATTACGCAAATCAGCCCCCTGCAACGTTGCACCATGCAAGTCAGCATCATGTAAGTTGGCATTCTGTAACTGTGCTTGAGTTAGGTTTACACCACGAAGATTTGCACAAATTAGATTGGCATTATTGAGAATAGCTTGACTTAGATAGCTAAAAGTTAGGATAGAGTTACGCAAATTTGCCTGATTTAAATTTATACCAATTAAATCTGCATCAAATAGATTTATGTTATTTAAGTTTGCGTTGATAAATTTTGTTTCTCCATTTGCATATCGGTTCAGAAGTTCTTTGGCATCCATAATAGATATCTCTCAATTATTGTGATCAGGTTTTCCAAAAGCAAAAATAGGTTTGATTCTTTGTGATTGAGTATATTTCAAGTAGGCGGTATTGTAATTTGACAGGTATTACTGTCATCGTCATCATAATCATCTAAATCATCAGATTGAGTGTGTACAGGTTGATAATTAGGATTAGTAGGTGGTTTAGTTCTTTCAGGTAAATAACTGTTAGGCGGTTTATGTGACTTGGTATTAACTGGCATATTACCATACAAGGTACGCATGACCCTGATGATTACACCAGATGCTTGATTATTTTTATCTAGGTTCCCTAAAGAGATAACTGTATTGTTAATTTTGGATTCAAGTTCTCCGATAGTTGGACAAGAATCAAATAATTTCTGCAATAAACTATCAAGTTCTTCAGATTTTAGTTTCAACCAGTCCTCTTCATTGAAGGTAAATTTTTTATCAAGTGCGGAAAATAAAATTATTTTTGCCCTTAATGGGCTAGTATATCTCATCAAGTTTTGCCGCAAATCAAATTGATCATATTGAGATTTTGTTGAAATGCTTGAAGATACAGTTGATGGATTTAATGATGTTTTTTCACTATGATTAAATATAGGAAAATTTTGGTCAGATTGATTTAATATTATTCCTGTATCTTCTTCATTCGCTTGATTTAATATTATTCCTGTCTGCTCATCAGAGGTTGGATATAATTTTTGTAATTCTTTGATAATGATACTGGCAATTATAGAATATTGTTTTGGTTTACTAAGACTTTTAACAGCAATAGATAAATTTGCGGTTAAGTGATTGATTGTGGGATTTAAACTAGATAATTCTTGAATTAATTCTTCTAATTTAAATCTATCTAGGGTATCTTGATCATTTTCCCACTCATTTTTACAAGCGAAGAATATTAATTTCTTAATTCGTTTTGAGTTTTCATGCTGTTCTAAGAATTTCACTATTTCATCAAAACTAAATAGGGTCATGATCGGGATATCTCCAGTACAAGTATTCAATAGCAGGAACAGTTATAAATTATAGCTGTACTAGCACACTGTTGGGTAGTAAAAGTTTTGTATAGGGTTAAAAAAGGAGCAAAGAATAGGACATCAAATCTTCAGGCATCTATTGACATTTCCCGACAATAGGTTCATAATATTATATATGTATACGAGAGTTTTGTAGTTAATTTAAAGTCAATAAATATTTTGAGTAACTGTAATGGTTCCGAATAGACTTGAATGGCTACAAAGAAAATAAACCTTTCCTTAGAAAACTTGGTAGTTCTAGAGAAAATTTGGGTATTGAACTCGTTGATAGACAATCAAGAGCCTTAGAATTATGTTCTAAGGCAATGTGGGATACCACCTTCACTAACTCAGTTGGTGATGTTATACTGGATATTCACGATATCTCAGATGTCGGCGAATGTCTCGGTTAAAAGTATCAGGTCAAGCACGAGTAGATACAGCGGTTTCCGCTCTTATGAGGTACATCTTAGCCCCCTCATCGCTTGCGGGGAGGGGGTTGGGGGTGGGGTTCTTGTACCTCATAACATCGGGAAGTGCTGTAGATAAAAATGAAAGGGAAAAGTCTATAAAATTTCACTATTTATCATTTAGCGATTTAATAAAATTCAATTTTATACTCTTATTTTTAGCCAATCAATATTTTTATTTAAATAAATTCTCCTAACCAAGTATGATTTTCAATCATGCAAGTGCTATAGCATCATGATTAATTAACTCTACCACTACCGATAAAGTACAAAAGTGCCATCCGCACTGCTACACCGCTAGTTACCTGAGATTGAATTAAGCTAAATTCGGGATCATCCATTAAATCAGAACTAATTTCTACACCCCGATTTACTGGACCTGGATGTAATACTTTAACGTTAGGTTGACAAAGTTTTAACTTGGTGCGAGTAATGCCGAATAGTTGATGATATTCTCGTAAACTAGGTAATAAATGGGCTGTCATCCGTTCTTTTTGTAACCGCAATGTCATCACAAAATCAGCATTTTCTAAAGCTGGTTCTAGTTGCCAATGGGTAAATAATCGGCTAGATTCTGCTGGACATCCTAAATATTCTGCAAAGAATTTAGGTAATAATGTGGGAGGTGCGGCCAGGTGAACTTCGGCACCACTAGCGATGAGACTCCAAATATTAGAACGGGCTACGCGAGAATGTAAGATATCGCCGACAATAGCAATTTTTTTACCTTGCAATGATTCAATTTTGGGTTGTGCAGGGTCAATTAAACTACAAATTGTGAATAAATCTAGTAATCCTTGGGATGGATGTTCATGTTGTCCATCACCGGCATTGAGGACGCTAACTTTTACACCTAGACGATCCATTTCTTGAGCGATCGCTTGTGGCACTCCTGCATCCTTATGGCGAACTACCATAATATCAGTTCCCATTGCTAAATAAGTCTTGGCGGTGTCAAGAATTGTTTCACCTTTGGTCATGGAAGATGTAGCTGCGGCAAAGTTGAGAGTATCTGCACTTAGCCTTTTAGCCGCAATTTCAAAACTACTGCGGGTGCGGGTAGAGGGTTCAAAAAATAAATTTGCTACTACCTGTCCCTGTAATGTGGGGACTTTCTTTGTCCGTCGTGATAGTACCTCTTGAAAAGAAGCCGCAGTTTGTAAAACGGCGTTATATTCAGCGGTTGTGAAGTCAGCGAGTGTGAGAATGTGATGACGATTCCAGGTAGTAGTAGGCATTGGGATTTTAGATTTGAGATTTGAGATTTTAGATAATTGTTTGTTGGTAATAATGAGAAAAGCATAATTACCAATTACCAACCGATTAACTTTCTAAATGAAATACTTTTAAAGCAATAGAAATCATACTGAGGAAGGTTAAAAATCCGATGGTATCTAGCATTGTTGTCACTAACGGACCACTCATTAAGGCTGGATCTAGTTTTAAATGCTTTAAACCCATTGGTAGCAAAGTTCCTAAAGTCACCGCTACCATTGTATTAGTAGCCATAACTGCCCCAGCTATTAAAGCTACCCATCTTTCTTGGGGTTTAGCCCAAATTAGGGAAAGGGCAACCATTGTCAGCCCTAAAGCTACGGCTGTTCCTAACCCAGCTAAAAGTTCTTTGCGGAGAATTTTACCAGTATCTTCCGGTGTGACTTCTCCTACACCTAAACCGCGAATAGTGACAGTCAGGGCTTGTATACCTACAGTCCCCCCTGTGTTAGAAAATATGGGCATGATCACGGCGAGAACGGGTACAGCGGCGATGACTTGTTGAAAAGGAGCGATCGCACTGGCAGCACCAATATATAATCCCATAATCCCCAATAACCAAGGCAACCGTTTCCGAATAGTAATATGTGCGGGAGATAAGGCTTCTTCATCACCACTGACCCCTGCCAATTTTTGGATATCTTCTGTAGCTTCTTCTTCTAAAATATCTACGACATCATCAATTGTAATAATACCGACTAATCTATCTTCTCTATCAACCACAGGTATAGCGATTAAATCGTATCGCTGCATGATGCGAGCGACTTCTTCCTGAGAGGTTTCTGTCCTAACTTTGACAACGTGGGAACTGGCAATATCTTTAATTAAGACATCGGGAAAGGTAAATAATAGCTGACGCAAAGAAACAACACTAACTAATTTGCGATTATCATCAGTGACATAGGCATAGTAAATTGTTTCCTTATCTTGATCTTGCAAGCGGATTTTACTGAGGGCTTCACCAACAGTTAAACCTCGTCGCAAGCGAACATATTCCGTTGTCATTACCCGCCCCGCAGTCCCTTCTGGATAGCCGAGAATTGTGGCTGTAGCTTGTCTTTGTTCGGGACTGAGTTGTTGTAATAAGCGTTTGACTACTCCTGCTGGTAGTTCATCAAATAAATATGCCCGTTCATCAGGACTCATTTCTTCAACGAGGTCTACTACCTGGGCATCGTGGAGGGAGTTAATCAAGTCTTCCTGTACTTCTGTGGGTAAATACTCAAAGACATCTATGGCTTGATCTTTGTTGAGTAATCGGAAGGCGATCGCTCTTTGTTTTTCGGGCAATTGAGTGATATACTCACCCACATCTACTGGCTGTAAACAATTCAAGTCACATTTAAGCTGATTTAAGTCAGCAATATCTAAGGACTTGCGAATTTCCTGTGTAAGCATAATAGAAATCTCCTAAAGTCTCCCCCGCGCTGGAAGACTGTCTCGCCAGCTTAGAGGAGGATACTACTGCCATCTGTTGGACTTTTGTCCATAACCTCTCGTAAAATTGAATATCAACGTGAAAATTAAAAATAGCACCGCTAATTAAAGATTTTAGCTCGGAATCCAGTTTTCCGATACTGTGCGATATTCTAAGCTGAATTTGTCATGTATACAACTATTGACAGAAAATTAGGTCAAAGATATTTTAACCCCTTACCTAGGAACAGGGAACAGGGAACAGGGAACAGGGAACAGGGAACAGGGAACAGGAAGAATGTAGGCTGTTGACTTTGTGTGTTTTTGAGGGATTTTTCGGAAGATTATTCGTGGTTTGTCACCTGATATTTTTCTTCAAAAACTTTTGCTGCATCTTGATTACAAAAATATTCACTTCGGGGATATTCATTCTAGAAGCAATTATCGCAAATACTCCAATTCCCACAAAAGCAGATATGGATAATTCTACTAGTAAACTAATTAAATCTAGTTTACCTAACACCTGTCGGGAAGCAACCAAAGTTCCAAAACTGGCTAAACCTGCAATTATACTCCCAACCGTTAACCCCAAAATTGGTAAACACCATTCTTGCCAAGGTAAGCCATTAAGTTTGCGATTGAGCAAAAATAACAACATCAACATGGAACTACAATTAACTCCAACTGTAGCTAAAACTAATCCAGGCGCACCAAAAGGCTCAACTAATATTAAATCTAATACAGCATTAAGAACAATATTAAATATACTAATTTTAAAAGGTGTTTGTCCATCACCTAAAGCATAAAATACTCTAACTAAAACATCACGCCCTAGATAGACAAACATCCCAATTCCATAGGCAATTAATAGAGAAGATACTAACTGAGTTGCTTCTTGTTTAAATGCTCCCCGTTGATAAACTATCTGGACAATTGGCACAGATAAGGATACCATTAATGCCCCTAAAGGTAGCATGGTAACGGCAGTTAATAAAAGTCCTTGCCGAATGCGTAATTTTAATTCTTCCCAGTTGTCTGGGTGGGAAAGTTTGGCAAATGTCGGTAATAAAGGCAGTAAAATAATATTAGAAATAATTCCTAATGGAGTTTGGACTAAAAGATTAGCATAGTTAAAACCTGCCGCTGCACCAACAATAGGACTAGCAAAATAAAGATCAGTAGCGACATTAATTGGCATCATTCCTGATGATATTGTCGCGGGAGTCATGATTTTAATTACTTCTTGTACACCGGGGGATTTAAAATCAAATCTCAGGCGTAATGTTCCTAGTCCTAACCGCCATTGCACAATTAGCTGTACTAACCATTGGAGAATTCCCCCTGCTAAAGTTCCCCAAGCTAATACCATGCCACCGATTAAAGCATATTCGGGACGAATAATTTCTTTACCGTGTTGTAACCCTAAAATAGCAATACCGATAATAACAGTAATACTAGATAATAATGGACTAATTGATAATAACCAATATTGATTAGCTGCATTTAAAGTTCCAAACCCAATCCCAATTAAACCAGCAAATAAGGCTAAAGGTGCCATAATTTGGATTTGACGGATAGCGATCGCTCTTGTAGTTGCTTCTAAGCCATGACCCACAAAATCAACAATATACTCAGCGCAGAAAATCTGAGCAAATGTCACCACTAATAACAACCCACCCACAAGAGTTGTGATTGTTTCTACTATCGGTGCAGCTTCCTCTTTTTTATGTTTAGCCAAAACACTGACAATGGCACTATGTAAAGGTCCGTTGACACCACCAAGTAAGATTAAAAGAAAACCAGGGATAATATAGGCATAACTATAAGCTGTAGCTGCTGCACCCACACCAAAAGCCGCAGCGATTATTTGCTGCCTAATTAAACCAAACACTTTACTAATTAATGTTGCTGCGGCAACAATCCCAGCAATGCCAGCGAAGGAACGAGCAGGTTTTTGATCTTGTTGTGTCACGAATATTTATTAGTCCGTTGTCAGTTGTTAGTTGTCAGTTGTCAATTTTTTACCGACAACCCAAACTATCTCTTGTAGAAACACCAGTTACAGGATTCACACCATCCGCCCTTTGACAGAGTAAGGATACTTGATAACGGTCAATAAGTGCGTCTGTAAAATCAGCACCAGTGATATCAGCATCATAAAAACGGCTACGGGTTAAAGTTGCTTCTGTGAAAATAGCGTTTCTTAGATTAGCACTATCCAAGGTAACACGATCAACCAAAGCACCTGTTAAATTTGCAGCTTCTAAATTTGCTTTTAATAAAACGCCTTTGGTAAAAATTGCGTTAGTTAAATTTGCACCTTGGAAATTTGTTCCCCGCATTTCCGCTGCCACAAAAGTTCCACCAACTAAATCAGTATAAGAAAAGTCACGGTTTTCCAAACTGGCATTATTGTAATTAATGGTGTTAATTTGAGCAAAAGTTGGTTGAGGATTCGTAATTACCGAAAATCCTGCCAAAATAGAAACCAATATTAAACTCAAAAATCGGCAAAAAATCTTGTTCATAAATTTTAAATTTGTAGAAGGTAAGAGGCAAGAGGTAAGAGGCAAGAGGCAAGAGTAAATATTACCAATTACCAATTACCAATTACCTATTTCCAATCCTTACCAATGCGAATTGTGAGGTCAGATTCCAAATCACCATTTCCAGAAACTTCGATTTGTCCTAAACCTAAAACTTGTCGCAAGTCAATTCCTGGTTGTCGGTTGCCCTTTTGGACAATAATCTGAGTTTGGCGTTGAGTATCTGGCCAGTCGGGAACTACATAAACATTAGTAAAACCTTTCTGTTTAAGATAGGTAACTACTTTTTCCGTTAACTGGGGTTGGTTAGTAGTATTTTGCACAGCAATTCTTTGAATAGAGACCGGTCTGGTATCTGATTTAATGCCAGTTATATCTACCCCAACATAATCATTTAATAAGGTTTGTTGTCCAGTCATGTTTAACCAATAGCTATTGGCATCTTGACTGAATTTGCTAAATGTACCAGGTAACATGGACATTTGGAAATTATCCCGGTCTACATTGACGGAAAAATTCGCTAATGCCATCATTTCTTCCATTTTCAGGTTGGTATCAAAATACTTTCGCATGACGCGAGTTAATTGGGGCAACCTGGGTAAAACAGTGGGACTGTTGAGTCGTTGCATTAAAGCATTTATTAGTGCTTGTTGTCGCTGGACTCTGGGTAAATCTCCTTTACCTTCTTCATGAAAACGGGCAAACTGTTCTGCCTGTTCACCGTTGAGGTTTTGCCAACCGCCGACCAAATTCACGGCAAAGCCACTAGCCTGATCTTGATAATTCATGGCTTGAGGGACAAATACATCCACACCACCTAACTGTTCCACCAATTCCCGAAAACCGCTAGTAGAAATGCGGATATACCTATCTATGGGAGCATTACCTAAACTCCGACTAACTACTCTGGCGGCTAAAACTGGGCCACCTTTGGCGTTAGCTTCCGATACCTTGGTTAATCCCTGTTCGGGAATGGCTATCATTGTCCCTCTGGGAATTGACAGTAGGCGAATAGATTTATCACTGGGATTGAGCCGCACCAACATCATGGTGTCGCTTGTACCAGCAAAACTTTCTGGTGAACCGTCTACAGTACCTGGAACTGGTTCAATGCCCATAATTAAAATATTCATGGGTTTTGATAGTTTGTACTGAGAAAGTTTAGTCCATAAGTCCCCAGGTACTTTGATTTGGTCTTGTTTATTAGGACTGAATTCATCATCTTTCGCTTGGTCGAGATTGCTCCAGAGGGGAGTCCATAGTGCCAAACTTGATGCTAGTAATCCAGATAGAATTATCCCTAAAACAATTGTTAAGACCCACAATAACCAGCGGGGAACTGTTAAGCCTAAACGGTCATAGAGTTCGTTGGGAATAGTGCCAGCGGATTCAAGGACGTTCCGAGAAGAGTTGACTGATGATTTTGGCTTCACCGGCGAAGTTGGGGCTGGTGCTGGTTGGGTTGCTACCTGATTTTCCGACATTTGAACTGGTGGCTGTTTTACCTCCAGTTCTGAAGTTGGGACTTGTTGAGGTACTATCTGATTTTCTGACCATTGAATTTGTTTAATCATAATTTTCTCCCCACTCAACCACTCCTCAAAGGTATGTTAATACAAGCTACAAATATTGCGAGTTAAAACTCGCTGTGGAAATTTTAGATTTTGTGAAAAGTTAATCGGATATTTTTTTATTGCTGTCCTCACAGTTTCAATCAGTGATAATTACAACATACTTAACCAGAAAAATTCATCAGTGAAGATCATCTCAAAGTGAATGCGTAAACATTTATATCAGATACAGCAGGTGGCGGGGTTAGGAGGTACGAAATCTAAGTTGAAACCTATATACAAAGCCATTTTTACCCGGTGACTCCTGACCCGGTGACTCCTGATTCGGTAAATTCTGCTGTATATTGTTCTGAATTACCGATGTATGCCGATATGAATAATTTATTTTTTCCTGTGATTCTGGCGGGTGGTAAAGGTGAGCGTTTTTGGCCTTTGAGCCGACTAGACAGACCTAAGCAATTTTTAAGCCTTGATGGTAGCTCAAGAAGTTTACTACAAGCAACTGCTGATAGATTATTAGTTCTGGCTGGTGGTTGGGAAAATTTGTGGGTGATTACTTCTAGTCCCATTGCTCAAGGGGTGCGAGAACAACTTCCTGATTTGCCAGAGTCGAATTTACTGATTGAGTCCCAGGGTCGAGACACTGCTGCTGCTGTTGCTTGGACAAGTTTAGAAATTAAAAAGCGTTACGGGGAAGATGCTATTATTGGCTTTTTTCCTGCTGACCACTGGATTGCTGACCCGGAGCTATTTGCCGAAACTTTAGCGGCTGCTAAGGATTTGGCGACTAAGAAAGCAGCGATTGTGACTTTGGGTATTAAACCTAATTTTCCATCAACTGCCTATGGTTATATTGAACAAGGCGAAAAAATAGGTAGTTTCAATGAGTTACCAGCGTATCATGTAAACCGATTTACTGAAAAGCCCGACCGGGAAACGGCGGAAACTTTTTTGTCAACGGGACGGTTTAGCTGGAATAGCGGGATGTTCGTTTTTCGAGCCGGTGTTGTTTTGTCAGAATTACGCACCCATGCACCGGAAATTATGAAACCTTTGGAACAACATGGTGTTGATATTTATCCCCAGTTACCTAAGAAAAGTATAGATTATGCTTTAATGGAAAAAACCAGTCTAGCTTATGTTTTGCCAGTAGCATTTGGTTGGGATGATCTGGGTGACTGGAATGCTATTGAACGCTTGCTGAAGCAGGATGATAATCCTAATCTAGAACTTGCTACTCATGTGGGTTTAGATACTCAGGGAGCGATTGTTTATGCCTCCAATGCTGATGATGTCATTGTCACGATTGGTTTAGAGGATGTGGTGATTGTGCGCGATCGCAATGTTACTCTGGTAGTGAAGAAAGACCGCACCCAAGAAATTAAGCAGATTTTGAAAATTCTGCAAAATGATGAGAGATTTACAGGCTTGTTGTAAAATTTAAACTCCTTGGTAGATGGCTCAAAGTCTTGCTGTTTATTATAACTAGACTGTTAATAGTATTTTGTGACAGTATATATCAAATAACGGATTTGAGCCTTTTTTGGCATAAATTTCCGAAGACTCTGCTTTTTTGTCAAGTGGAGTCAAAGACTCGTGAATTCATACTTGGGGTTTGCTGAATAGGTTGTCTGTGAGGACAAGGGAACAGGGAACAGGGAACAGGGAACAGGGAACAGTTTTAACTTGGGGGAAACAAGAAAATCCAGTTCCCTCCCCAAAGCATCGAGGAGGGTTAGGGTGGGGTAATTTGAGGAATAATGGTGATTCAATAACTTGTGTGTACACCGTAGGTCTGGAGACTGGGAACAAGATTTTATTGAGATTTTATTGATAAACAAAAACTGGAACTCTTTTATAAGCAGGTATCCCACTTTTGGGGTCAATATCTGCTTTAGATAAAACGTTAGCTTCAGGATAAAACATAAAAGCTACCCCTTCACGAATTGCACCACAAATAATTTCAATATTTTCTAATTCCCCCGCATTTCCTTTAACTGTAACTTGTTGATGTTCCTGAAATCCTGCTTTTTGTATATCCAAACTATTCATTAAAATACAATGACGATGGGGCATTTTGCGATATTTATCTTCACTGCGATAAACTACCGTGTTATGTTGTCCATAACTGCGTCCTGTTCCCAATATGACTACAATTCCTGGCTGATTTTCCTCAACCCCAAAAGCTGATTTATGAGGTAGAGTTAACTGTGGTAAAGGTGTAACAAACATCTGCGCTTTACCATTAAAAGTGGGAAATTTCGGTTCATCAAAAATCCGCCCGGCAATGGTAAATTCTGCCTGAGTTTGATCAATTTCACCTATTTTTTCATAGCCAGGAATGGTTTTAGCAATTAATTCTCTAACATAAATAGTATCTTGCAATTTACGCCAATTAATCGGATTTTCATCATGTAGACGATGGGCAATTTCTGTAATTAATTCTACTTCAGAAATTAAATCAGAATTGCCTGGGTGTAAATGACTTTTACCTGCATCATTTAACCTCACAAAATTATTACCTGATTCTGTTGTAGTCTTATGGGGATTTTCAAACCGATTGAAAACAGGTAATATTAAAGTTTGCTGTTTTCCTAATCCATGAAAATGTCCTATATTCGGTTTTGTTGCTACATAAAAAATGGTTTCTATTTGTGATAAAGCCTGTTTTGCTTGTTGTAAGTCTGGGTTAGCTGCATACAAATTTCCCCCCAAACAAAAGAGTGTATTGATCTTTCCTAATTCTGCTGCTGCTATTAAATCACGGGTATGATAACCAGGAGTTTCATTGAGGGGTTTTCCTAACAGCTTAGATAGTGCTTGTTTGATTTCTTCTCGCAAATTGATGGTTACACCCATTGAACCAAATCCTTGCACGTTAGAATGTCCTCGAATGGGCATTGTTCCCGCGCCAATTTTACCGGCGTTACCTGTAATTAAAGCCGTATTTGCTATACTAAAAACATTTTCTACGCCGTTGGCTTGTTGGGTGATTCCCATAGCCCAAGCAAATACTACACTTTCTGATTTACCAATTAGATAAGCTGTGGCTGTAATTTCTTCTTGGGATAATCCGCAGGTATTAGTGATATGATCCCAGGATATATTTTCTGCGTAATCTAAAATTTGTTGCCAGTTTTGAGTGTAGGATTGGAGATATTCTGTTTTGATTAAATTTTGGGCAATGAGGGATTTTTGCAACCCGACAAATAATGCGACATCACTACCAGGAATGGGTTGTAAATATAAAGAAGAGATATCTGAACCACCTGTGAGTAATGATTTAATGGGAAATGCTGGCGAAGCAAATTTGACTAAACCGATTTCTATTTGGGGGTTAATAATAATTACTTTACCGCCTCTTGCTCGCAATTTGATCAATTCGTTCATTAAGCGGGGATGATTTGCGGGTGCGTTAGAACCAATTAAAACTAGACAATCACTATGTTGTAAGCCTTCTAAACTTACCATTGATGTGCCTGAACCGAAAACTTTTTTTAAGCCGATGGTTGAGGGGACGTGACATAAATCTGAACAATCTGCTAGATTATTACTACCAAGCGATCGCATTAACAATTGTAATAAATATGCAGCTTCATTAGATGAACGTCCAGAACTATAACTAGCAATCTTTTCTGCTGGTTGTTGAAAAGCTGTTGTGGCGATTTGATAAACTTCTTCCCAGCTAATGCGTTGATAATGAGATGAACCTGATTTGAGGATGAGAGGATAAGTCAATCTACCTAAATCATCGCATTCTTGAGAGGTCAGTTGTTGTAATTCATTAATATTATATTCTTGGAAAAAATCTGGTTTAATTCCTGGTTGCAATTCCGCAGCAATGGCTTCTACACTTTTAGCACAACGTTGTAAGTATTCTCCTGCTTCATTAACAAACCCTCCTTTTTGTCCACCTGTACCCCAAGCACAGGATAAACAGGCACTTTTATGATTGAGAGTTTGCCATAATTGTAATCCTTGGGGTGAGAGAGTTTTTTCTACCCAATATTGGATGACAGGTAAACCACCACCGGCTTGGGAATTAGATTTGTTTTCAGGTAAATTATTCATAAATAGGAGTTTCCTATCTTATTTTTTTACAGACCGATTTTTTAATATTTAGCTTATACCAATTTTATATAAGGCTGCACAGAAACATGAAATCCATTAATTAATTTATCCCTCTTCATCTGCGTTCATCTGCGTTCATCTGCGTTCAATTGATAATATTGATTATTTTAGCTGATTTAAATAAAGTTAATATCCCCGACTTCTTTTTTGATCTTGTTAATCAATGATAAATTCCTGCAAGAAGTCGGGGATCTGGGTCAATTAGCAATTACCTATTCAGCCGTTTTATTAGCTGCACGATTAGCACGAGCTTCGGCGGAATCCATGACTTCTGCAAAGTTTTCCACAACTTCACCGGGGAAGTTTTCTAGGATTCTGGTAGAAATAGCAACTCGACCTTTACCTTCATCTAAATCAATAATTACAGCTTTAATGGGTTGACCGATTTGAAAGACCTTTTCTAAAGAGTCAATGAATTTTTGGCTCACTTGTTTGATGTGTAGTAAGGCGCTGACACCGTTAAAATCTACGAATACACCAAAAGGTTTGATGCCAGTAATTTTTCCTTCGATTAATTGACCGATTTCTAATAAACTGAAGTTGCTAGAACGAGCGGCTAAACGTTGAGAGAGAACGAGTTTATTGGTTTCCCGATTGATTTCTAAAAAGCCTACGGTGAGAGTTTGACCTTTGAGTGCTTCTAGGTTATCACGTTCGGCGATGTGCGATCGCGGAATAAAACCCCGGACACCTAGAAGATCAACAGTGACACCACCTTTATTGACACCTGTTACCCGTACTTGCACACTTTGGGAATTCTCCTGCATTTCTAACAGTTTTTCCCAAATTTGTTTCACTTCCAATTGCTTGCGGGAAATGGTAACTTGACCTTCAGCATCCTGATCCCGAATAATCAAAAACTCTAGTTCCTCATTCATCGGTAATACTTCCGACAAATCAGCTACTGCTCTCAAGGAAGCCTCTTCTTGGGGAAGAAACGCGGAGGATTTCCCACCAATATCAACATAAGCGCCATCGTGGTCAACTTGGAAAACTTTACCACGAACAACTTGTCCTTTTTGAAATTGGTAATCGTGTTTTTCCAAGGCTTTGGCAAAATCATCCATTGAAAAAGACGAGTTGGCTGTTTGAGAAAGTTTAGATTCGGAATTCATGACGTTTGAAGATAAATTGTTATTTGTTTAGTTGTCAGTGGTCAGTGGTCAGTTGTCAGTTGTCAGTGGTTAGGCTAGTACAGATTGGCGGAAATAAACCAACTATTCTAAATCGTTAAGAAGCCTATAACGTCTTAGTTTTGACTTTTAACTGGTTACTGAGCTTGTCGAAGTATTGACTTTTGACTTCTGCCCTGCGGTACTAGTAGTTCGTCAAATTTATTTTGACGGGTAATGATCGGAAAAAACTTCTGTTCTTCCCTCCCCCACCTCCCCTACCTCCCCCACCTCCCCTACCTCCCCCACCTCCCCTACCTCCCCTGCCCCCTACTTGCCTTCACCCGTCATTTTCGGGTTGACAGACTACTAGTTGGCTAAAAAGTTGTTGAACTTGCTCCCAAGCATCTGCCGCAGCTTTAGAATTATAACTGGCACGACGGTCACAAAAAAATCCATGACCAGATCCATCGTAACGAAACAGACGATGAGAAATGTGATATTTTGCAAGTTCGGCGGTAATCTCGTCTACTTGTTCTGGAGGAATACTCGCATCTTCCTCACCAAAAAAGGTGTAGATAGTGCCTTTAATTGCTGATGTCCGGGTAATACTGGGATTTCCACCTCCGGGAGTACGAGTAGTGATACCCGCACCGTAAAAGGAAGCAGTGGCTTTAATATCAGAGAGTGTTGCAGCTAGATAGGCGACGTGACCACCAAAACAAAAGCCAATACAACCAAATCCATCTGGTCTAACATTGGGTAAAGTTTTTAAGTAGTCAATGGCTGCTTGAATATCGCTTAAAAGTTCTGATGCTGTGGTTTGTGACCAAGCGTATTTTTTGCCTATTTCCACGTCTTCGGGCGTGTAACCAGTTTCAAATCCAGGGGCTTGACGTTGAAACAGGGCTGGAGCGATCGCCACATATCCTAGTTTAGCAATCCGTTCGGTGACATCCCGAATATGCGCGTTAACCCCAAAAATCTCCTGGAGAACGACAATTCCCGGATAAGAACCGGGCGCGGTGGGTTGAGCTAAATAGGCGGCTATTTGCAAATTGTTTTGAGGAATTTGAATTGTTGTAGTCTGTATTGCTGACTCTGTCATAATATAAGTTGTGAGTAGGGAAATAGGTAAGAGGTACGAAGCACAAGTTAATAATAGTTATATCTATCAGCAATTAGTAACCACTAATGGCGTTGTGAATTACGATTTATTTACTGATCGGACTTACATTCATTTTGACCCTTACCTTCTGATTTGGTGTATTCTTCTGTGATAATATTTTCCATAGCAAACTAACCCATTAATCATATATTAAACAGGTAAATTATGGCTATTTGTATAAGTCTTATGGAGCAGAATTGGTAATGATTCAATTCCGTATTCAGCCAGATAGTGAAATTCCTGCATCTAATCAACTGTTTAATCAGATCAGATTTGCGATCGCCTCTGGGCAATATTCACCCGCATATAAACTACCCAGTACCAGGGCTTTAGCCATGCAAACTGGATTACATCGCAACACCATCAGTAAAGTTTACCGCCAATTGGAGGAAGAAGGATTTGTCGAAAGTTTAGCAGGTTCAGGCATCTATGTCCGCGCTCAAGGTCATGAAGGCGGAAGCAGATCCCAGTCTCCCATGCTCAAACAAAATCCTCAAGCCTATAAGGTGGTGCAACAAGCCCTAGATGAGTTACTGGGTCAAGGTTGTTCTCTCAATCAATCACGAGAACTATTTTTAGCAGAAGTTGACTGGCGCTTGCGTTGTAGTACCAGAGTATTAGTGGTGACACCATCTCAAGATATTGGGGCTGGGGAATTAATGGTTGATGAGTTAGAAGAATCCCTGCAAATCCCCCTCCAGCTAGTCGCAATGGAACAACTGATTGGAGTATTAGACCAAACCACTTCAGCCACATTAGTCACCAGTCGTTATTTTATCGGAGAAGTGGAAGCGATCGCTGCACCCAAAGCAGTTCGCGTGATTCCCCTAGATATTCACGACTACGGCAAAGAAATGACTGTCGTGAAAAGCCTACCCAAATCCAGTTGTATTGGTATAGTTAGCCTCAGTCCTGGTATTCTCAGAGCCACAGAAGTCATTCTCCACGGTTTACGAGGAGACGAAATATTAGTCATGACTGCTCAACCAAAGGATGCTTATAAACTACACGCGATCGTTAAACGCTCAGAAATAATCTTTTGTACAGATCAAGTCAGCTATGCCACAACCCAAGCAGCTATGCAAACAGTCTTAGAAGACCTCATCCGTCCACCCAAACTGATTCGCTGTGAAAACTACATCGGCACACAGTCCATCAACTTACTAAAACGCGAACTGGGATTAATTTAATTTGTCAGTTTTCAGTGGTCATTTGTCCCGGAAATAACCCTAATGAACAAATAATTTGCGCTTCCTGTTGTCCGTCTTCAGGATGAATCACACACAAAGAATTATTATCACGTAAAGAAATAATCATTGTGGCTAATTGTTCATCACTAATCCCACTTTTCAACTGCCGATTAAGTTTAACAATCGTCGTTTCTTTTAATGGATAAAGATAGATTTCTTCAACGGCCTTTTTCAAAGTTTGCCAATCTTCACCTAATGAAAATAACGATGAAAATAATGGGGTTTCTGTCTTCTTAATATAAGCATCTAATCTATAATATGTTCGATATCTTGCCCCTTTAGAGCTTCCTAATTGTCCTCCAGTCGTTTTGTGCTGTTCTAATACCAAATCAGCCCCTTGCGAGACAATTTCATGATGTTGGGGATGCTTTTCTAAAGGGGGTGTATTCCGGTTACATCTCGCCATTCTTAATATTCTCATTTGCGATTGAGTTACACTTTCTCCTTCCCTATTTATCCAAGCTAAAGCATCTGTACCATCAGCAGTGCGAAGATACATTAATACACCTTCAGGATCTAAATTTGTTCCTTGATATTCGCGGGTAGAATAGATAACATTAGGCAGATTTTTAATAATCTTCTCTAAATCAGGATCAGCATCTATGGCATTTTTCCAAATTTGAAAAGCTTCCGATGTTAAATCAACCTCTCCATCTTCTGCTTCATCTAAAATACCAGACTTTTCATGATAAAGATCAAGAATTTCTTGATAGGAAAGAGTATCTTCAAAAAATGCCTCATCTGTTCCCACCACATTAGCATTTTCTTGTAATCTTTCCCCTAATCTTCCGCGCAGATTGATTAATTCCTCTACTCCCTCCGCAGGTAAAAAGGAATAACAGAAAATTTCTGCCGCTTTTTGTCCAATTCTATCCACTCTTCCCGTTCTTTGAATTAAGCGAATAATTGCCCAAGGTAAATCATAATTAATAATAATCCGACAATCTTGTAAATTTTGACCCTCACTTAAAACATCAGTAGCAATTAAAATTCTAATTTGTTGTTCTTGGGGAATATTTTGTTTATTACTTTCTGGACTAAACCGATATGCTAATATTGTCGGATCATTTATTTTTCCTGTGACTAAAGTAGCTTGAGGAATATTCTCTTTTTCCAAAGACTCTTGTAAATAACGCGCTGTATCTGCAAATTGAGTAAAAATCAATATTTTCTCATATGCATGAGTTTCCGTTAATAACCCTTGCAAAGTTTGAAACTTTTGATCTAATTTATAACTCCATTCTCCGCAATTATTTAACAACTTCAATAACAATAAAGCATCTTCGCGTAAATCTTTTTTTAATTCAGATTTGAACAATCGAGAATCTAACCATTTAAACCGTTTTTGATATTTGCTTTGATAAAGTTCATAAATAGCTTTTGCTTGACGTTTATATTCCGTATCTTTACTGGTTAAACTTGCAAAACTAATTTCATCACCTTCATCATTTTCATCATCACCTATTTCAAAATCTAAAGCTGTAGAATTAACCGTATCAGCATCTTCATCATTATTACAAGTATCTAAAAATTCTGCATCCTGTGTACCAATAGGAATATCTAACTTATTTTCTAAAGCATAAAGATAAACATAATTCCGTAAAATGTGCCGTTCTAAAGATTCTAAAAAAGCAATACCACTACTTTCTAATCTTTTAAATAAATTCGTGCGACAAAAACCCATTAACCGTCTTCCCGCACGAGATAAACCATTTAAAATCTGTTGTTCTGTTGCTGTGGGAGGTTGTTTATATTTATCTAAAGTGTAATTTCCTAAACCGTAACGGGGTAAAGATAGAGAATTAATAATTTCGACAACTTCACTAGAGTATAATTTTCCATAATTATCATCATTATTAATCGTAAATTTAGCAGTTTTGGGAATCCGCACAGGAAAATAAGAACGAGTACCATCAGTAAATTGTAAATATTTACGTCCATTTAAAGGATCTGTATCAGCATAATTATTTTTAATAAAACTGCGAGTTCTCCTAATCATATAACGATTCATTAATTGTTGCCAATCTTCAAAATATTCGCTTTTTTCAAATGCTGCTAAAGTTCTCATATCGGTTTGGGGATGTTTGCGTTTAAACTCCATTTCATTCCCCAATTCCCTGATTAAATGTTCGGGTTTAATTCCTAAATATTTTGATTCAGGAACGAATAACCGTAACTGTGCAGATAAGTCAAAATAGCTTTTATTATAAGGAGTTGCAGTCAGTAAAATACACCGACTTCCGCTTTGTTCTATATATTCTTTAATAGCTGCATAACGTTGTCCATCTCGATTTCTTAAATTATGACTTTCATCTATTAAGACTAAGCGAAAACGAGCGGGAATTGTGGGTAATATTTTCGTGACTTGACTAATAGAAATTACTGCACCTCTTAAACCATATTCTTCTCGATATTTTTCCCACATAGAAACGAGATTTTTAGGACAAATAATGAGGGTACTAATTCCCAGTTCATCTTCAATAATTTTCGCTATAGCTGTCCCAACTAAAGTCTTTCCTAATCCTACCACATCCCCAATCATCACACCACCACGACGGTTAACATAATGCGCGGCTATTTTCACTGCTGCTGCTTGAAAAGGAAATAATTGAAAGTCTGAAGGTATTTGATATTGACTTAAACCATCTCGCGCTTCTTGCGATAGATGATAAGCCATTTTCAGATACACATAATAAGGATCAATTAACTTGTCCGTTGCCCAACTTTCATCTATAATTTTTGCTAATTGTTCAGAAATATCTAAACAAAAGTTATCTTCCCAACGTTCATCAAACCAAGTTTGTAATTTATTAGTAGCATCATGATCTAAAATATCAACATTTAATTCTCCCTGTGCTGATAAACCAGAAAAGGTTAAATTACTACTTCCTAAAAAACCGATTGCGGGTAAATTTGCATGATTTTGAGGAACTAAATATAGTTTCGCGTGGAGGGGATGACGTAAATAGAGTTTCACAACTACTTTTTGAGATTTTAATTGTGATTTAAGTCTTTTTAAACCCAATTCATCAGCATTATTTGGTTTTCCGATCATTAACTGTTGTCGAAATTCCTGAACTATGCGTTTTTGCAATTGAAAAGATTTATTTCTATCTATGGGTTTTTGGGATATTCCTAAACCTAATAGTTCCTGAAGTTCATCTTTTGGAAGTTTTTGCATTCCAATTAATAAGCGACAACAATTATTTTCTCCTCCGGTAAATTGTTCAATTTCTTCCTGTATTAATTTCCATCCTCGCAAGTTAAAATAACCGACACAAAAATCAGCCCTATTTGCAGATTGGAGGCTTTTTTTGAGTATAGGTAATAGTTGATCATTAATATTATCAAAAATCCGAGGCATAGTTGTTTATATTAGTTAATTGTCTGAATTATAGCATATTTCCATATCCCCGACTTCTTTGATAAATCTTGTGAATAAATGATAAATTGATGATAGAAGTCGGGGATATTATATCTTAATCTTCAACTTTTGCTAACCAAGCAAGTAAATCCTCCACATTATTAAAATCTAATAATGCTTCACTCAAATCTTCTAAAATATGTAAGGATAAACCAGCAACAGAACCGCGTATTTTCGGCGATATTTTACCAAACCGCTTACTCAACAGTCGCATGACTAAATTAAAAGTTGCTTCTTCTAGTCCTTCTTCTCGTCCTTCTTTCCTTCCTTCTTCTTTTCCTTGTTCCCGGCCTTCTTCTTTAATTTCTTGATAAACTCGTGTTTGTTTGAGTGTGATTCCTAACATAGATTCTACCTCTTGACGGTTGAGATTTTCAAACTTGTACATCATGATAGTTGTGATCATTTCTATTATGACGCTATTTGATGATGATGGTATTTCTTCCTTAGTTTTTGTTAATAAATACCTAGCTGCTTCTGGTGCTTGACTTTCTTCTAAAGTGGTTAATATCATCACTCCTACCCATGTTGGTAATTGATGAATATCCCCCAATTCATCTTAGTAATTGAAACAATAAAGATGGAAATTGTTGGAATAGTTTGTAAAAGATTGTATCTCGACGCATAACATAACTAATTTCTATTAATTAATTGTGTGATTATTATATAGCAATCCAAGAGTCAGATCCCCGACTTCTTAAAGAAGTCGGGGATCTTGGTGGTTAAACCAAATCCCGATAAGCATTTAAAGCTGCATCTTTCACGGTTTCTGCAACAATGGGAAAGGTACTCAATATATGACTAAATTCCCCTTCTGTTAACCCATATAAATGGGCAATTATTCCATCTAATTCGGCGCGGATTTTCCCTCTTTCTCTCTCGTCTGTAACTCCGTTTTTATGACTTCCTAAACCAACTTCTCTCGCTAATTCATCATATTCTGGTGTTGTACAGATTAGTTTGGCTGCACGTTCTACTATTTCTTGAAAATATGGGTCTTTTTCTGTTAATCTGGGTACGGGTAATTGATAAACATAGAACATATTCATATTACGGGATATTTTTAGTCTAACTTCATAATCAATCACAAAGCTATTCAATAATCCACAAATTAATAACAATTCTGAATTATTGCAGCAACTATTAGATAAGATTAAAGAATTTCCACAACATACATTTTTTGGTAAAATGCTAACAATTAAATTTCTAATATTTGTATTTTCCCCTGCTGATCTAAACCCTAATCTATAACGCTGATAATCTAACATTTGCCCCTGATCAACACCATATTTACCTAATACCGCTTTTCTTCCTTCCTCTTCGTCTATCCAGTATCGAGGTTCAGCAAACTTATGGGTAAATTGATGAATCATTTTCCCTTCATATAAAGGTAATCTTCCATTCCCTGCTTCAGTTTTAAATAAATGACTATCATTAGTCATGTGAAATTCAGCAGTTAACTTTAAATTCCATTTATCCTGAATTTCTTCACCCAACAAAGGAAACCGACTCATCTTTTCAGCTATGACAATATCTAAATCAGATTTAAATTCCATTACCGAAATAGAATCAGGAGATAACTGTTTAATTAAATCCACAGAAATATGAATACAATCATGATCAGGAAAACTATTTAACTCTCCCACATCATGACGCATAAACTTAGCAGGAAATGATATTGTACCCTGTAATGGTAGGGGCGAATGGCCATTCGCCCCTACAAGATTTTGAAAAGTCAAAACCACAAACTTAAAACTTTTGTGTACTCCTTCAAAAATAGCCTTTTTATTTTCAAAACAGAATAAACCAGTGATCTTAGTTTGCGAAAACAACATTTCTCGGAGTTGCTTAGTTCCCAAATCTGTATAAATCCCGCTAGGAATCACTAAACCGCATTCACCATGTTGAGAAAGTAAATTCAAACATTGTTCCACAAACAACTTATATAAATTAATATCAGTTCCCTGTTTTTTCCCATTAACCACAGAAATCTGATTAAGATATTGTTCAGCACTTCTAAAATATAAACTCACATGAGGATATTGACTTTGATACTGTAACCAAGCAGCAGCAACTTCAGGATTTGCTAATAACTGCTTTTGTTCCTTCTCAAAAGTCTTAATATCCATCTTATTCTTAGTTACTAAATCACTATATTCCGCAAAAAACTCCTTAGCTTGTGGTTTAAAAATCTCCCAAGGAGGATTACCCAAAATAATATCAAAACCACCCCTAGCAATAATTTGATCAAAATGATAACCCCAATGAAAAGGTTTTAATGCTTCCATATCAGCAATATTTAAAACCCGTTTACTAGCTTTCCCCTTTAACTGCACTTCCTCATATTTAATCTTTAAATTCCCAAACTCATCTAACAACAATTGATTTAACTTAACCAAAGATTCCCGGTTAACATCATTAATATGATGTCTCAAAAATTGTAAACGATCTTCTTGTTCCGTATCTTCAACTTTTCCCGCAATAAAAGCGTGTTCCTTATACATCTTAATACTTTCATTTTTCTCATTTAAAATAGTTTGATAATCCTGCGCTTTTAATTGTTGTAAAATATCAGGGTTTCCCACAATATCAAAACGTTTATCATCAACCCGAATCAAACCAATTAAAGAATTACCTGCCATAATGTTAAAATCAACATTAGGTAAAGGTTCTAAATCATCAACAGTTTTCGCAGAAGCAACCAAACTTAAAAATAACCGTAACTTAGCAATTTCTAGGTAGAGTCGAGGACGGGTATTATCCCGCGCCCCTCTCTGTTAAATCTGGGCGTGCGACTTTCACCGCACCCAGCTTCCGATGTTCTTAGCTTTCGCTTTTGCTCATGTGAATATAATCGTGGCAGCTTTCGTGAATGGCTAAAAGGTTCTTTATTTTCCAGTTTTCGTGGTTTCCATCAACATGATGCAGATGTACCTTTTCATCACTAAGCATTTTTAATCCACAATGTCCACATTTATGGTTTTGCCGTTTGAGGGCTTTAGAGGTATGACTGTCATAGAGCTTACTGTTACGTTCGCTCCAATAAGTTAAATCTCCGTCATAAGGCGATTTTTCACCTTTAACATTGATGTGTTTGTTTTCGGAGTAGGGAACTGATGGGAATGCCTTATCTAGTAATTTCTTGCTAGTGTAGCGATTCTGTTTCGTTTCCCTGTTGAATACCCTAAATGCTCTTGTTTCGATGTGGAATAATGAGTTACGTGAACCGTCCATCTTGCAAAAGCGGTGATAATTCCTCCAACCTCTAACTACTGGGGCTAATTTCTCAGCCTTTGTGGTAGCACCATAATTCGAGTTGTTGACGATGTGTTTTACTTTCTTGCGAAAAGCTTTGTAGTTATCCACTGAAGGGACACATCTAAACTTTCCGTTATTCTGGACTTTGAAATGCCAGCCGAGGAAATCAAACCCATCTGTCGCGGCGGTTAGCTTTGTCTTTTTCTCGCTGACTTTCATTCCCCGCTCTGCTAGGAACTGACTGATTTTGTCAAGTATATCTGTGGCATCGTCCTGGGGTCGGAGTATTATTACCATGTCATCCGCATAGCGAATTGTTGGCTCGGTAATATCTTTCCTGGGGGTTTTGTCGGTGATTCTTCTGTTAGATACCCCATGATATCTATGAATACTTTCAATCCCGTTTAAGGCGATGTTAGCTAATAGTGGACTCACTACCCCGCCCTGCGGTGTTCCCTGTTCGGGAAACTCTGGATTAACTCCGGCTTTGAGACATCGGAAAATTCCCTGTCTTATGCTATAAGGAGCGATGAGTCTATCCATTATGGCGGTGTGGTTTATCCTGTCGAAGCATTTTTCAATATCGAGTTCTATAACTCGTTTATCTTTTCCATTGCAAAATGAGCGTAGGTTGTCAAACAAGTATTTTTGCGCGTCATGTGCCGAGCGTCCCGTTCTGAAACCGTAGCTCCTAGCGTGGAAGGTTGCTTCGTGTGCTGGTTCTAGTGCGTATTTGACAAGGCATTGATACGCCCTATCCGCAATAGTGGGGACTTTGAGAATCCGGGTTTTTCCATCCTTTTTAGGGATGGGTATTTCACGCAACCCCTGGTGTTTCCAGCCGTTACATTCGGTTCTGAGCTTTTCACTCAGTTGAAACCTTTGCTCGAATGTGAGCGCGGTTTTCCCGTCTATTCCCGCTGTCTTTTTTCCAGTATTTAGCTGTGTTACTTGACGGATAGCCAGTAATCTCGCTGCGGTTGATTTCAGAATCAGCTTTTGTAGTGACTTTGCTTTGCGCTTGTCGCCAACTTGAACCGCTTTATACACGCGTTTTTGTAGGCGGAATAGGTTACGGCGGAATTTCTTCCACGGTAACGTCTTCCAGGATTCACTAGAGTTGTCTCTGTGTCTAATCATGCTCTGTTCCAATCTGTGTATTCTGAACACCTCAGACCAATTACGGTCTGTCCTACCCGAATTGAGGGGATTCCGCTGCTCGTCTAGCCTACTTATGGGGTTCGACCTCCCCTAGACCCTCAATCCGTTTTTATTCGTTCCCTCGGTTGATTGATCGTTCCGTTAGGTGTAGCCACTTCAACCACTGGAATCCCTAGACTCTTGCCGCTATCAAGCGGAGATGCGGCGGGAATTAATTCCAGTTAAGTCAAGGATTTTGAGTTGTGTCCTGCTTTAGAGTAGGTTGCTTTTCTAGGCTCTGTTTCACCGTAGGAACTCCCCGTTAACGCCAAGTGTCACCCCACAACTGATGTCTGATTGCGTCTTCCAGCTTCGACCTCCCGATACCGAGTCGGGTCATCGTGGGCAGATAGGGAGTCATACCTGAGTCTGGTAGATGGGACTTACACCCATATCCGACCGAGAGTTCAACCTCTTTCCATGATTGGATTAGGTTGGTTGGCTTATGTACGGACTGATTACCGTGATTCAGCTAACAACGAATCGCACCCACTTCCTCTAAGATACAAGGTTGAGTCGAACGCAGTGAAACCCAGCATTAGCAGTAGGATAGCAAGGGGAACTTCAGCATAAAAAATCGCCAAACTTCGCAAAATCCTGACATAATAAATTGCGTGGTTTGACGGTATTCAGAAAGGAATTTTTGCTAAAGAATTTATACTACGCAGTTATTACTTGAGTGCTAGATAGACTACTAAAAGAATAGGATTGGTTGCCAACGATTAAGTTAGTAAAACCAAATACATTCATAGTTGTAGCACCTTGCGTAACTGTCACAAAATTCTCATTATTAACAGTTGTAGAACCAAGAGTATAGCTACCACTAGATAATTTCAAGGTGTCCACACCGTCCCCACCAACAAAGTATCCCGTACCAAAACCCGATACAACGTCGTTACCGGCTCCTAAAAGAACATAACCACTACCGGAGAATCCATTTATAGCAGTAATACTATCGTTACCATCGCCGAGGTTAATAGTACCATCGTTATAGATGCCTTGAGTACCACCTGTAGCAGTGATACTATCGTCACCACTGCCGAGGTTAATATTACCCTTGTTCTCGATGCCGTAAAGACCACCTGTAGCAGTGATGTTATCGCTACCAATGCCGAATTGAATAGTGCCAGTGTTCGCGTTCTGGATGCCAATACCAACACCATTGCCAGTAGTAACGGTAGTAGTAGTAACGTTATTGGAGCTACCTTCATCAGAGCTATCATTACAACCTTGACCACTGCGGCTGTCGTCGTCGCGACCGTTGCTAGAGCTATATCTACCACTTGAAGATTGACTATTCCGGCTGTAATCGTGGTCGTCGTCTTCGTAATCGTCGTCACGACCTCCGCTAGAGCTATTAGAGCTACTATTTGAAGATTGAGTAGTGCTGGTCGAGACGCTGTAAGTACCACCTGTAGCAGTGATAGTATTCTTACCATCGCTAAGGTCAATAGTGCCGCTGTTCTGGATGCCGTAAAGACCACCTTTAGCCGTTATACTATCGTCACCAATGCCAAATTGAATAGTGCCAGTGTTCGCGTTCTGGATGCCAATGCCAACACCATCGCCTGTAGTAGTAACGGTAGTAGTAGTAACTTTATTAGAGCTACTATTTGAAGATTGACTGTTCCGGTTGTCGTCGTCACAATCTCTGGAAGAGCTATCATTGCAACCTTGACCACTGCGGCTATCGTCGTTGTTACGACCGCTGGAAGAGCTATATCTACCACTTGAAGATTGACTATTCCGGCTGTAATCGTGGTCGTCGTCTTCGTGGTCGTCGTCACAACCTCCGCTAGAGCTACTATTTGAAGATTGAGTAGTGCGGGTCGAGACGCTGTAGCTACCACCTGTCGCAGTGATGGTATTGTTACCATCGCCTAGTAGAATACTACCGCTGTTCTGGATGCCGTAAAGACCACCGATAGCAGTAATGATATCGTTACCACTACCGGATTGAATAGTGCCGCTGTTTTGGATGCCAGCACCATTGCCTGTAATAGTAAATGTAGTAGTAACGTTATTAGAGCTACTGTTATTAGAGCTATCATCATCGCAACCTTGACCAGTACGGCTGTCGTCGTCGTCGTCACGACCTCTGGTAGAGCTACCACTACAACCTTGACTTCGGCTATTGTCGTCGTCACAACCTCTAGTATTACTAGAGCTACCACTTGAAGATTGAGTAGTACTGTTCGAGACGCTGTAACTACCACCTGTAGCGGTGATGGTATTGTTACCATTGCCTAGTTCAATAATGCCATAGTTGTCAATGCCGTAACTACCACCTGTCGCAGTGATGTTATCGTTACCATTGCCGAATTGAATACTGCCGCCGCTGGTGAAACGACTAGCAGCGCCATAGTTCCCGATGCCGTAACTACCACCTGTAGCGATGATGTTACCGTTACCATTACTGAATTGAATACCGCCGTTGTCGTTGAAGATGCCATAAGTAATGCCTGTAGCAGTGATGTTATCAACACTACTAGAGCTACCATTGTCAAATTGAATAGTGCCACTGTTCAAGATGCCGTAGGAACTACTACTTATAGCAGTTATACTATCGTTACCACCACTGAATTGAATAGTGCCATAGTTCTCAATGCCGTAGGAACTACTACCCTTAGCCGTTATACTATCGTTACCAGTACCAAATTGAATGCTGCCGTTGTTTAATAGACCAAGACTACCCGTAGCAGTGATGTTATCGTTACCAGTGCCGAATTGAATAGTGCCACTGTTCAAGATGCCGTAGGAACTACTGCCTGTAGCGGTGATTTTATTGTTACCATTGCCGAATTGAATAGTGCCACTGTTCAAGATGCCGTAAATACTACCTGTAGCAGTGATTTTATTGTTACCATTGCCGAATTGAATAGTGCCACTGTTCAAGATGCCGTAACTACCTGTAGCAGTGACACTATCGTTACCATCGCCGAATTGAATAGTGCCACTGTTCAAGATGCCGTAACTACCACCTGTCGCGGTGATTTTATCGTTACCACTGTTAAATTGAATAGTGCCGCTGTTCAAGATGCCGTTAGTAGTGCCTGTAGCAGTGATTAGATAATTCCCGGTTGCAAATGCAAGTGTGGTGTTGTTGTTGGAGATGCCGCTGACACCACCTGTATATTTCCTAGTGATAGTTGAGGAAGAAGGCATGATGGTAAGTTAGGTTAATGACCTAATTAATTGGATCTAATCTTAATTGTATAAAAAAAAATCAATTGTCTATAATATTTTTATAATTCAATGTTTATAATGAAAACATGGTTGGAGATTGCTGCTTTAAAAGTAATTAAATTAGCATAATACTTCGATGTAGCCCCTGACTACATACGTGAATATACTTAAAAAGCTCTTCTCAACAGATTGTTTGGGAGAACTCCACACAAAAGATAATCCAATCTTGCGGGCTATGGGTTTTACGTTAAGTTGATACATATCAGCTTTTGCTTTATCCCTACAAATCTAGGTTTTTCGTAATTTCGTAAAAGTCCATGTCCCAAACGTGTTTAGTATATCTAACTGTAAATTCTGATTCAGGGTTCAGAAAATGAATTTTTCCTAAATTTTCATGAGATTCAGTAGTTTCATCAGTATCACCATCAAAAGCTATGATATACTATGGCTATAGTCACTGGTGTAAACTTAACGTAAAACCCATAGTCCGACGGGGAATGAATTCCCAGTCTCATAGCGAAAGTCATCTGAAGATGACTGAATAACTAGAAAATTTTTTAAATTGTTTAGTAAACTTTAGTTTACTTTGGTTATTAGCCCGGAAATTCGTTTCTGGGCGGGTGTGGAAGAAAACACATAAGCTATTTCTGACTTAAGTTGACATCAATGGACTATAGTGATTCCCTATTAGGTGCGACTAAAATTTAAACCCATTCTTGATCTCTTCCTGGCAATTTACGCAATCAGAAGGTGAGGTTGTGTCTGGGTGAAACTGTGCTGAACCAATATTTTATGTGGCTCAATGATTCAAATAATCATTCTGTCTTTTAGGCTGCTTAGTATTAGTTCTAAGATATTATCAAATTTTATTTTTTCCAATTGTAGAAAATAATCATGGTGCAATTTGTGGGCGTAAAAACTTAACTGTAATGCAATTTGTTTGGTAACAATCAATTTGCCTGTCGCTACAGATTGCTCCTGTGAATTCCTGGCAGTAACAAGAGGTGCATTATGATGAAACTTTTTAAACGATTATCCTGGGAAAAAAACCCTCAAAAGTCACAGCAGGGATTCACACTTTTAGAAGTGCTGGTTGCCATTGTAGTAATTACTGCTTTCGTGAATGTAGCACTGATGGGATTAGTGACTGCTGCGCTCTTTAAAAGTAAGGCAAAAGCATACTCTAGTGGTATTACTTGGATTCAAGCGGATCTAGAAGCAGTCAGAGATAAGGCAGCGAATTTATCCATCTTATCAGCTAATGCTGCTGCTCAACAAAAAGAAGTTGTGTTGGAATCCGCTGTTGGATTAGCAAATAACGATCAGGTCAAAATCGGAACAGATACAACGACCTATACGATTCAAAGTATTAGTGGAAATTTACTTACCCTCACAGCTAATCTTGGTACCGATCAGTCCGCCAATGCAGGTGTCACTGCGGTCAGCAAATGTACAGCCACATCCGCTAATGCTGGCTTTGCTTATTACCTACAACAGGATTTACAACAGGGTTTGCCTTCATCTCCATTTACAAAATATATCGGTGGAAAAGCATACACCGTTACTCGGAGTTCTGAGGTTAAAAGTTCTCCGTTTACAGCTACTCCTCGTTACGAAGTTCTGGCACTGTCCTACACTGTGACTCCTCAAAGCAACAGTAACGTCAAAGTGGCATCAATATATGCCGAGGTTATTCCTAGTGCGTTTTATCAATGTTAAGTATATTAATCTGTATTCATATGGGCATCTCCAAAAAAGATTGTAGAAACGAGAATCCCTAGTCATGGAACGTCTTTACAGAGGTTTCAAGTCGCTATGAATAAAAAAATTAAAACTCAATTAATACTTAGGAGGTAAAGATGATGAATAAAAAACTGATGAACCAAAGACTCAAGATTACTCTTGTCCATCTATCGGGCGAAGAGGGTTTTGTTATGCCCATTGCTGTGGGATTTGGGTTAGTCATGCTCATAATTGCTCTGACGATGATTATGAGATCTCAGGGTGATGCGGTAAGTGCATCATCTCAAAAAACGGTATCTAGAGCGTTGGCAGCAGCAGAGACAGGTATTACTCGTTACCAGGGTATAATTAGCCAAAATAAGAATATTGCTGTTTACCCTAATACGAGTTGGCAGACCGTTTTATCATCTAGTAGCAGTAGCAGTAGCAGTAGCAGTAGTAGTGGCTGTGGTAGTGTTAGCAATAGCAACACTACGAACATAAATACCTCTCAAGTACAAATAGCTACTGGGACTGGATGGCAAAATATAGACGCAAGTGATGTAGGTAAAGGACAATACCAGCTTGTTAGCTACCAATATACACCTAGTGGTGTAGCAACCAATCCTCCTACTGCACCAGGAGTTGGCACACTGACGGTTCTAGGTCGAGTTAAGCAAAATGACGCTAATCCAGCCACCACCAAGCTTGTAGTCAGTATTCCTGTATCATCCACTACAACTCCAAATACGGTTACGAATACAGGTACAGCACCGGCTGGATTATGGGCAAATAGTTTTAGTTTTAGTGGTGGTAATGCCATAGCAAATGCAAATGTTCAGGATGCTAGTTGTGGTGGTACAGGTACTACTGCTTTTCCTCAGACCAAGGATGCCAGTGGAAACTATACTAGGATAGGAACTGTGGATGATGGTGATCCTAATACTGCTAATCCAAAGGGTACACTCATCCAGTCCAATCAGGCATTTCCGGATCTACCTAATGGTAACCAATATACGCCTCCGACATCGAATGTTAACAATATTTCCACTGGAATTAATCGTAATAATGGCACTCTAACACTTCCTGGTACGGGTGATATCAATAGCAATGGAGTAGCATTTAGTGCCACAGTACCGCAAAATTCAACATACATATATCGTATAGGCGCAAGCGGTAGCAATTCCATTAACTTAAGTGGAAATGCCAGTATAACTTTTGGATCTTCACGTGGTGCTTGTAACGAAACAATAATAATTTATGCCGATGCTGATCTTAATCTGAGTGGTAACGGTCTTGTTGCTCCAACTGTATGTGCAGGGGGACTAACAACAAAAGTTATTTTTTATACGGGACTAAATGCGAGTTTAACATTGACGGGTAACGGTGCAACTTACAACCCAAAGTATTTTAAATTTTATATGTATGGCACTGGGACCGAAGAAGTAAATCTCACGGGTAATGGTTCATCCTCCGCTTTCATATTTGCACCTTTTATAGCCACAAGATTAACGGGAAATGGTAACGTTTCTGGTTCTTTGTGGACAAAAAGTTTTACTGCTACTGGGAATGGAAATATTAATCAGTCTGCGGTTTCATGGACTGATTTATCAGAAATTTCCCAGCCTGCCTCTGGTAGTATTCAAACGATAAATCTTGGCAATGTTAATTCATGGCAGCGTCAGAGTGTAAATTAAGTAAGTGGATGATAAAAAACCGAAGTATTAACAAAAAGTAAAGTTGCCCAAAACTTCTTCTCTGTTCCTTTGTTATAAAGACAATTTTTAACGCCAACCTACTGAAATGATAGCTAATGTTACCTGATCATCTCCATGAAAATAGTCAGGGTTTCACTCTGATGAAAACGTTAACGATCCTTATTATTGGCATTTTAAGTGCAGTAGCTTATACCCAGGTAATACTATATGAATCATGACAACACCCATTACAGTGAAGATGGATTTACTTTACTAGAATTAATCGTGGTTATGCTTTTTGTCGGCATCCTAGCTGCTATTTCTGCTCCTAGTTTTTCAGCTTTAAATCGCAGGAATAAAGTTACTCAGGATCTCACTAGCGCTAAGAATGCTTTACTAGAAGCACAAAGAAGCGCTATTCGTCGAGGTCAAAACTGTGCGCTTTTGTTTTCTTATGATACATTACCTGATCCAAAGCCAGCACCAAAAATTAGTACCACTAGTGGTAACTGTCTATCTACAGGTACGGGCAAACTATATAACGTTTCTATGCAAGTATCTACAAATAATACTAGTTTAGTTAACATTACTGGTTCTAACACGGCTAATTTAACTTTTGATTATCTTGGTCAAATAACTGCCACAAACCCTATCACAATCGTACTCCAGCATGAAAGTAATACTGGAGATAAAAAGTGTATGGTTGTCTCGCAACCATTAGGATTAATTGCAACTGGCAAATATACGGGTAGTGGTGCTACTTATTCATCCAATTGTACACCTTAAAAAATATGTTAAACAATACTTTTAATATCAAAAAAAATATCCAATTTTATCTTCAAAATTATAAAACTATTCAATTTTCTCTCAATGGCAATGAGGGATTTACTTTGATAGAGTTGTTAGTAGCAATAGCTATCATGTCTGGTGTTTTGATTATAGCTGGTATTGGTATTGTGGCTATGTTGAAACAAAATAGTAAAGCATTATCGGAAAGTGACAGACGTGCTAATTTGAATCGGGCTTTGGATTATATTAGCAATGAGGTGAGAATGGCAAATAGTATTTCAGTGCCGGCAACTTACACATCACCTCCAGAACCTTCAGGTGCTATAGGCAAGCTACGTTTAACTATTCCTAGTGATACTGCATTTCCTAACCACGAATACTATATAGTTCCTACTTCTGCTAATTGTTCTCCTCCTACTTATACAAGTACCACTATTTGGGCGTGTGATTATATAATTTATAGACGGCTAATTCCATCTAGTGGTAGTAGTCCATCTGATTCTATGTTAGTAGATGGAGTTAACAGTTTTACTGCTTCTGTTTCTTCTAATCGTCAGGTTGTTTTGACTTTAATTGGAACTTTACCTCCAATTTTAACTTCATCTGGAAAAGTACCTCAACAGACTGACCCAGTAACCACTACTGCTGTTACTAGAGCTAAATAATTAAACAATTGAATAGAAAATGAGTGAAGTAACAGCAAATTATGACGAATCATGGAAAGAAGCATTAAACGAATATTTTGAAAGCTTCTTATCCTTTTTCTTTCCTTTAGCTTATCAAGCAATTGATTGGACACAAAAACCTGAATCTCTGGATAAAGAACTGCAAGCAATTACGGCTTCAGCAAAAACCGAAAGACGAATTGCAGATAAACTTTATAAGGTTTGGTTGTTGGATAAACAACAAATATGGATTTTAATTCATATTGAAATTCAGAGTCAATATGATGTTAACTTTGAAGAAAGAATGTACACTTATAATTACCGAGCCTTTGACCTTTATCATAAATTTGTGGTTGGTTTGGCAATTTTAGGCGATACAAGCCCTACATGGCGACCTAACAGTTATGATCAAGCCATGTTAGATTGCGAATTGAGGCTCAAATTTCCCATTGCTAAACTTCTGGACTATGAATCGCGTTGGCATGAATTAGAATCTAATCCTAATCCTTTTGCTATGATAGTAATGGCGCATTTAAAAACTAAAGCCACTACTGGTAATTTTTCAGAACGGGAAGAATGGAAATGGACATTAATTCGCGGACTTTATGAACGCGGTTTAACAAAAGAACAAACTGTTAAGCTCTTTAAAATCATTGATAAAATGATGACCCTACCTAAAACGTTACAAGCAGGATTAGTCGCTAAAATCAAACATTTTGAGGAGGAAACTAAAATGCCTTTTATTAGTCCAACCGAAGAACTGGCAATGGAACGGGGTGAGCAAAAAGGAATACAACAGGGTATACAACGAGAACAACAGCTAATTATCAGGCAACTAAATCGGCGAATTGGTGAAATTGAATCATCATTAATTGACACGATTCGGACTTTAACAATTGACCAATTAGAATTGCTGGGTGAAGCACTTTTGGATTTTTCTTCCATTACCGATTTAGAACAATGGTTACAAAATTTGTAGGTGGGGTTGTGGAACGAAACCCAACATTATAAATCCAACATTGAGGAATGAAACCCAACATTATCAAGAATTTTGTTGGGTTTCGCTGTCGCTTAACCTAACCTAATCATGGGCGCAGGCCCTGCGCCCCTACGTTTTTATGATAAGTTAGACTTTTTGTAATTGTGCTACTCTGGGGTCTACGATTTTCTGTCCTAAACTCAGGAATTTAATCGCTACAGAAACTTTATTTCCTTCTCCGAAAACGTGGGTAATTTCCCCAAGTCCGAAGGACTTATGTAATACTCTGTCACCTACTTGCCAAATTCCGGGGGTGGTTTGTTTACTAGTGGTTGCAGAAGTGGTTTTAGTCGAACTCCGGGTAACTTTATTTTGGGTGGTTAATAGTTCTGCGGGGATTTCATCGAGAAATTGCGATCGCATTGCCGGTTCTCTAGACCCATATAAACGTCTTTCTCTGGCATGAGATAGAAACAACCGTTCTTGAGCGCGGGTAATTCCCACATAACACAAACGCCGTTCCTCTTCTAACAATGAAGGATCTTGTAAAGAACGATAACCCGGAAAAAGTCCCTGTTCTAATCCCACCAAAAAGACAACAGGAAACTCCAACCCCTTAGAAGCGTGTAAAGTCATTAAAGAAACCGCTGTTTGTCCCTCTTTTAAATTATCTAAATCAGAACTCAAAGCCGCACTTTGCAAAAATGCCTGTAAAGAAATATCTTCTCCAGCATTTTCTTCTTGAAATTGCAGCATAGCATTATATAATTCATTGACGTTACTAATTCTATTATCAGCTTCATCTGTAGCCTGATCTTGCAATTCCTTAATATAGCCAGAATCCTCTAAAACCCCTTGTAAAATTTCCGAACCGGGAACAACTTTGATTTGTTCTTGACGATTTTGAATCATGGCGGCGAAATTATTCACAGCTTTCGCCGAACGTCCTGCTAAAGTATTTACAGATGTTTCATCACTTAATATTTCCCATAAAGTTGTTCCTAATTGCTGGGAAGCATTCACCAAAGCATCAACAGTAGATTTACCAATTCCCCGCCGAGGTGTGTTGATAACTCGTAATAAACTGACAGTATCCGCTGGGTTATTAATCGCCCTTAAATATGCCACAGCATCTTTAATTTCTTTGCGATCGTAAAATTTCATGCCTCCCACAACCGTATAAGGAATTTGATATTTTACTAATAATTCTTCAAAAGGTCGAGATTGGGCATTTGTTCGATATAAAATTGCAAAGTTACCCCAATTTAATTCCGGGTGTTGATGTTCTAAATTTCTAATTTGGTTAATCACAAAAGCTGCTTCTGCCATTTCTTCATCAGCTTTATGACAATAAATTCCTTCTCCTGGTTCTCTTGTGGCTTTGAGGATTTTATCAATCCGTTGAGTATTATTTTCAATTAATTCATTAGCCGCTTGGAGAATATTTTCACATGAACGATAATTTTCTTCTAATTTCACCATAGAACGAGTATCATCATCTGCTAAACCATCCCCAAAATTTTCCTGAAATTCTAGCAAAATGGTAAAATCTGCCATTCTAAAACTATAAATTGACTGGTCAGCATCACCAACCACAAACACAGAGCGATTTTGCCATTTCCATTCACTTTTACGGGTTTCTCCATTTGTCACCAAAAGCTGAATTAGATCATATTGAGTCCGGTTGGTATCTTGATATTCATCAACTAGAATATGAGAGAATTTTTGATGCCAATAAGCTAAAACTTGCTCATTTTGTTGAAATAATCGGGTAGGAATTAAAATTAAATCATCAAAATCTAAAGCGTTATTTTGGGCAAGTTTATCTTGATAGCGATTATAAACATCAGTAATAACTCTACCCCGATAGTCTGGTTGTTCACTTTCAAATTGTTGGGGAGAAAGTCCTTGATTTTTGGCGTTACTAATAGCGTAGCGAATAGATTTAGGTTCAAATTTTTTACTATCTAAATTCAAATCTTTGGTGACAATTTCTTTAATCACACTTTGGACATCCGATTCATCAAAGATAGAAAAGTTTTTATTCCATTTTCTACCTTTTTCATCTTGATATTTTTCGATATCCCAGCGCAGAATCCGCGAGAATAAACTGTGAAAAGTTCCACACCACATATCTTTAATAGTAGTGCGGTAAACCTGTGTTTTTAGTAAGCTTTGTTCATATTCTGTCAGTAAATCAAACTTTTTACCATGTTGTGATATTGCTAATTGTTCAGTAAATATCCTTTGAATTCTTTCCTTCATTTCCCTAGCAGCTTTATTGGTAAATGTCACCGCGAGGATATTTTCAGGATTAACACGATGTTTAATAATCAAATTAGCAATGCGGTAAGTCAGCGCCCGGGTTTTCCCTGAACCAGCGCCAGCCACCACTAACAATGGTCCGCAGTAGTGTTCGACTGCTTGACGTTGACTAGGATTAAGGTGAGCAAGAAAATCAATATTTGTGGTCATAAACTACAACAATGATGAAAAGGACAATTTGTTATCGGGTTATTCTGTCAACGTCGAACTCAGTACAAAGAATCAAACAAAAGCAGCATAATGGGGCAAAAATGATAAAAATTTACTTAAATTGCTAAACTTTGAGAAAATTTGATATAGTATGAGATTATTTAGTTTTATCCTTGCCTGTTCCATAACTAGCAACTTCATGTTACTGGATTTTGTGTAAAGTTTTATCATAAGAATACCCGGTAAGTGGGAAACGAGCGTGGCTTTAGCCCTGAGAGGGATGGTTCGACGCAGCTCACCAGCCACGACACGAGCAGTTCGACCTTCGACAGGCTCAGGGCATCGCAAGCTCACTGACCACGGTTTTAACCGCTGTGGATATTAAAATTGAAACCAGATTTTTGATTGGAATCTGGAAACCAACTCCCATTTCTGGGGTAATGTTAGCCTTGACCTGTTATAAGAGCTTGTTGGGCTTGCAACACTGTTCCAGTGACCTTAGAACTGTTTAATCACAAGCGACAGAGCAGGGAACTGGCAACGCATTCGGTGGGTGTCGTGACTCAAATAACGGCTACCCTTCGACAACGCTTAGGGTGGTCTGGTCAGTACGGCTTGCTTGATTACTCTTGCAAGCTCAGTCCCTTTAGGGCTGGGTTACTGACACTTGTGAAGAACTCTAGATGTAAGATAAACCAATAATCTCTAATCTCTCACTCTGATTAGCGAGGGAAAGTGCCGGTTAACAGCCTTTTGGTTGTAAATATCTAGGTAAGAAACTCAACTTTCAAAATCATGGAAACAAAAATGCAAGAACCAGAATTTAAAGAAACCCAGTCTAAAGAAACAACCATACCCGAAATTAACACTCAAACCGGGAATTTGACCAAACTTCAACCTCCTATGCAGTCTCAAGAACAATGGCTGAAATATGGACAACGAATTTCTGGTTTTTTGGGGACATTACCAGACTATGTAGGTAAATTCTTTGGTCAATATCAGCAGCCAATTGTTAGTATTGGCTTAGTAGTGACAGGAGTAATCACAGTTAAGGTACTATTGGCTGTATTAGATGCTCTTAATGATGTTCCTTTGGTAGCACCTACCTTTGAATTAATTGGCATTGGTTATTCTGTGTGGTTTGTTTATCGCTATTTACTCAAAGCTTCTAGCAGACAGGAGTTATCTGAAGAAATTACCACCCTCAAATCCCAAGTTGTCGGTAAGCACACTTCTAAATCTTAACTCACAAATTTAGACAAATTTAGATCCCCGACTTCTTAAAGAAGTCGGGGATCTTTTTTCTTTTCTTTTTTCTTTTTTACAAAGCCAAGAGTTCGTTGTTTTTTTGTGAATTTAGAATATGTCACATACGTCAGTCCAAATATGTGTTACGAAAAGATTATTTATAACTGAAAGATCACGGTTGTGTTTATAAATAACACATCTTACCATCATATACATATTTAACCTGTTTGGATAAGAATTTGTAAAGGTTTACCACTGCTCAACAGTGTCAAGTACCTTCAAGCCAGGGAATTAATTCCCTGTCTAATAGCTCAAGTCGGTTAAAACCGACTATTTTGGCGGTATTTATTCGAGAAATAGGATAATTTTTGATTTCGATGTCATCAGAGACTTGAGCCAGGGAATTAATTCCCTGTCTAATAGCTCAAGTCGTTTAAAACCGACTATTTTGGCGGTACTTATTCGATAAATAGGATAATTTCTGATTTCGATGTTATCACAGTGCGTTTCAACGCACTTTAGCTATTAGACCGGAACTTCAGTTCCGGGCGGGTATAAAAGCTTAGTTACCAAGTACAAAGGAAAAAAATATGTTTAGCAACTCTTTTCTCCGTCAAACCGCGACAACTATTGTTTTTATTGATTCTTCTGTTTCCGACTATCAGACCCTACAAACAGGAGTTGTAGAGGGTGTAGAAACGGTGATTCTTTCCCGAAATCAAGACGGAATTGAGCAAATTAGCCAAATTTTACAACAACATCCCCACATCACCACCATTCATATCCTTTCCCACGGTGCGCCGGGATGCTTGTATTTAGGCAATAGTCAATTAAACTTAACCAATATTCACAATTACACCCAACAGTTACAACACTGGCAACGTCAGAATATTTTACTCTATGGCTGTAACGTCGCTGCCGGGGACGCTGGGGAAGAGTTTATTAGAAAGTTACATGAGATTACCAACGCAACCATTAGCGCGTCAGCCACAAAAACGGGAAATGCAGCTTTAGGGGGAAATTGGGAGTTAGAGGTTAATATTCCTGAAAAGAAGGGGAAATCTCCGGTGTTTGGTGCAGACACTTTAGCTCGTTATCAGGGTATATTTGCATCCCCATTTGCGACGATTTTAACGGCGGTTTATGGGCAATTAACTGCCTTTGCTGGGTTAGAAAGTTTTTGGCAGCGTTTCGATGAGGCTTTTGGTAGTCAATATAATCGCGTCTTGGCTGAGTCGTTTCTTTCTCAATGGCAGATGGGTGATTTTAGCCAATTTCCCACGATTGAGGTGGTAAGTAGCGATGTTTTGGGCAGTGCCAATGGAGCTTACGCAATTAGCACGAATAAAATTTATTTATCAGGCCAGTTTGTGACAACGGCGAGTCAGCAGTCTTTATTAGCGGTGATATTAGAAGAATATGGGCATTTTGTGGATGCTCACATCAATACTTCGGATAGTGCTGGTGATGAGGGGGAATTATTTTCGGCTTTGGTGCGCGGGGTGAATTTAACTGCGTCTGATTTGGCTCGTATTCAAGCGGAAAATGATTATGCGGTGATTTCTATTGATGGGCAATCTATCACGGTTGAACAAGCGGCAACTCTGGTGGGTAAATGGGACAGATTAACGATAGCAAATGCGATCGCAATTGTGGGCAACTATGCTTATGTAGTGGGGGACAACTTAGAAGTCATTGACATTAGCAACCTATCTAGCCCTGTTTTTGTTGGAACTTATGAATTTACTGTAACTCAGGATAGTGCTGGGTATTACGCCAAGGATGTACAGATTGTAGGAAACTATGCTTATGTTGCTGCTTCAGGTTTTGGATTACAAATTCTGGACATCAGCAATCCCACAAATCCTACCCTTACAGGAACTTACAATACATCTGGTTCAGCTTCTGCGGTACAAGTTATAGGCAACTATGCTTACATTGCCGATGGACAATCAGGACTACAAATCATTGATATTACCAATCCTTCTAATCCTACTCTCAAAGGAACTTACAATACTTCTGGTTCGGCTTCTGCGGTACAAGTTATAGGCAACCATGCTTACGTTGCCGATGAACAATCAGGACTACAAATTATTGACATCAGCAATCCCACTGCTCCCACCCTTAAAGGCAGTTACGATACTCCTGACCTTGCTTGGGGTTTACAGGTAGCTGGTAATTATGCCTATGTCGGTGATTGGAGATCGGGACTACAAATCATTGATATCAGTAATCCTGCTCTCCCCCTTCTCAAAGCAACATACAAGCCTGATGACTTTTTTTGGGTAAAAAATATAAATGTGAGTGGTAATTATGCTTATACTAGAGGACAGGTTATCGATATCAGCAATCCTCTTAATCCAATCAAAAAAGGTGATTACGCATCTAGCTGGCCTGATGGCATAGACGTTTCTGGCAATAATCTTTATAATGCAGGCTCTGGGACTGGCTTGAATATTTTTGATATTAGTAATCCTGATTTTCCAGTCAAAAAAGGATTTTACGATACCTCAAGTGGGGAATCTGTAACGGTATGGGTATCGAATAATTATGCTTATGTTGGCAAAAATTCTTCGGGAGTACAAATTTTTGACATCAGTAATCCTTCTAGCCCAGCACTAAAAAGTCACTATGGCTCCTACAACTCTACTCCCAATGTAAGTTTTAGTGCAAAAGACGTAGAGGTAGTTGGTAGTTATGCTTATATTGCTAGTTGGGATCAGGGGCTAAAAATTCTTGATATTAGCAATCCCAATAATCCCATCTCCAAAGCAACGCTTGCTATTCCAGGTCAATATTACGGCACTACAGCTTTACGGGTAATCGGTAATTACGCTTATGTGACTAACATTAACTCAGGACTATCAATCATTGACATTACCAATCCTACGGCTCCTACTATCAAAGGAAATTATGCTGGTGAGGGTTATGATGTACAAATCATTGGTAACTATGCCTATATTGCTAATGGTTACTCAGGATTACAAATAGTTAATATTAGCAACCCAACGACTCCAACCCTCATCAGCAATTTTTTGGGTAGTGGTAGTTATCGTCAGAGAGGAATAGAAGTTGTCGGAAACTATGCCTATGTCGCTAGTGAAACCCAGGGACTTTTAATTATTGATATTAGCAACCCATCGGCTCCGACCCTTAAAGGAACTTACAATACACCTGGGGATGCGACCCGTGTATCTGTAGTGGGCAATTATGCTTATGTTGCTGATGGTATGTATGGGCTACAAATCATTAACATTAGTAATCCGACTAATCCGACTTTAGCAGGAAATTATGATACCTCTGGCTCTGTAGCTGATGTGAGGGTGATAGGAGATTACGCCTATGTTGCTGACGGAGATGGGGGGCTAAAAATTATTGATGTGAGTACGTTTACTAATCCTTCCATTAATCAAGCCCCAACTGACCTTACCCTATCCAATAGCGCGATCACTGAGAACTTGGCAGTAGGAACAGCGATCGGCAGTTTTACCAGCACCGACCCAGATACAGGTAACAGCTTCACCTATAGCTTAGTTACAGGAACAGGTGCAACTGATAATAGTTTATTTGCTATTACCAATAATCAACTCACAACCAATTCTGTATTTGACTACGAAACCAAAAACAGTTACAACATTCGAGTTAGAACCACAGACCAAGGTGGGTTATCCTTTGAAAAACAATTAACTATTGGAGTCACTGACCTTAACGAAGACGAAAGCTTCATCACCACACCCCAACAAGATATCATAGATGCTCAAGATGGAGACGACACCATCACCAGCACCTTTGCCAATTTACAACAAAACGACACCATCAAAGGTGGTAATGGCACAGATACTTTAATTATCACCGGCGGAACAGTTAATGATATTATCTCCATAGATACCAGTAACACCACCAATCAATTAGATATTCCTGGGACAACAGTATTCGGATTTGAACGCTTTGATTTAACTAGCTTTACAGGTACAGTCAGCTTTGATGGTACTACTGGTAATGATTGGGTTAAAGGTGGTACAGGAAACGATGATTTAACCGGTGGAGATGGTAATGACTACTTGAACGGGGGAACAGGTACAGACCTTTTAATCGGTGGTAAAGGAAATGATACCTTTGTCGTAGACAATATTGGCGATAACATTGCTGAAGGTTTAAATGGTGGTATTGATACCGTTGAATCTTCTATCACTTGGACATTAAAAGCCAACTTAGAAAACCTCACCTTAACCGGAACAACCGCTATTAACGGTACAGGTAATAACCTGAATAATATCATTACAGGTAACACTGGTAATAACGTTCTTAATGGTGGTGCTGGTGCAGATACCCTCATTGGTGGCGCTGGTAATGATTCCTACTATGTGGATAATACAGCAGATAGCATTACAGAAAATCTGAATCAAGGAACTGATACCGTTTTCAGCAGTGTAACTTACACCCTCACCACCAACCTAGAAAACCTGACTTTACAAGGAACAACAGCGATTAACGGTACAGGTAATGACCTCAATAACAGCATTACAGGTAATACAGCAGCTAACGTTCTTACAGGTGGTTTAGGAAATGATATCCTCACTGGTAATGCAGGTGCAGATACTTTAATTGGTGGTTTGGGTAATGATAGCCTGTATTTAGGTTTAAACGATAATGTTGTAGATAACGTTAATTACGTTCTTGGTGATGCTACAGATACAGTTTATCAATTTGTGCGCGGTGTCGGTGGTGATAAATTGAACTTTACAGGTATTGCCAATTTTGATGTAATTACATCAGGTACTTCTACATTAGTGCGAGTTGGGGATGGTATTGGTGGTAATACTGGTTTTGGTACTGGTCAGTTATTAGTGACCTTATCAGGGACATCAGGATTTACCAGCGCCAATGCGAATATCAACCTCTTTGGTGGTAATTTCTTGTTCAATTAAAACGAACTTTAGCTAGAAGACAGGGAATAAATTCTCTGTCTTCCTGATTTATATTAAACACGGTTGAGACATGGACTTTTACAAAATTACGAAAAACCTAGATTTGTAGGGGTAAAGCAAGAGCTTCATTGGTGTCAACTTAACGCAAAATCTTCATCCCGCAGGAAACTCAAGTTCCTTGCTAATAGCGAAAGTCATCTAAAAGATGACTAAATACTAGGAAAATTCATTAGTCCGTTTTAACGGACTTGAGCTATGAGACAGGGAATTTATTCCCTGACGGGTGTGGAAGCCAAACAAATAAGCCGTGTTAAGTATACATCATCACCCCATAATGTTTCGCTAAAAAACGCAAAAACGCCAACGGGAAAAAAGAGATTTATGGTATTGACAAACAATTTTAAAAATGTTATCATAAAATTGATAAGGAAGAACTATCTTGTCGTTAATTAAGAATAGAATGACAATATCCCCGACTTCTTTGAGAAGTCGGGGATATTTTGATGTTTTTATGTTTCAAAGCACTCGTAATACGCTGGGAATACTGTCTATTGATTCCATTGCTTGAATTTCTGCCAAAGCTTGTCTAAAGTCCCCTTCCCGGACATTGTGGGTAACAACGACAATCTCGGCTAGTTCTCCCTGAAAACCAGTTTGGACCACTGATTCTAAACTCACGCCATAATTACCAAAACAAGTTCCCAGTCTACCAATAACTCCAGCTTGGTCTTTGCTGAGGAAACGGGCATAAAACCGGGTTACTAACTCGGAAATGGGGGTAATTTCCGAGTAATTTTGATGTCTACAAGCGAGGAGAGGATTTGGTTTAGCTGTATTAGTTTTCAGAGTAGCGACAAGATTCAAGATATCTGATGATACAGCACTGGCGGTAGCACCAGCCCCAGCCCCAGGACCGAATAACATCACTTGTCCTATCGGTTCTCCCTCAATCAGAATAGCATTGTAAACACCGTTAATACTAGCTAAAGGGTGGCTGTGGGGAACTAGGGTAGGATGAACTCTCACGGAAAGTTGGGAGTTATCTTCATCTAAATGTTGAGCTATTCCTAGTAATTTAATTACGAATCCTAATTTAGCGGCATAGGCAATATCTGTTTTTGTAACTTGACGAATTCCTTCACAATGGACATCTTCCCGATTGATTCGCCCGTCAAATCCTAAAGATGCCAAAATAGCAATTTTATCTCCAGCATCTAAACCATCCACATCCGCTGTGGGGTCAGCTTCAGCATAACCCAATTTTTGAGCATCTGCTAAGACATGATCAAATTCACTACCTTCTGTTTGCATCCTGGTGAGGATATAGTTGGTTGTGCCATTGACAATGCCCATGATAGCACTAATGCGATTAACGCTTAAAGATTGTTTCAGGGGTTGAATTACAGGAATACCGCCACCAACGGCAGCTTCTAGCAGCACATAGACACCCGCTTGATTAGCAGCGGTGAATATTTCGCCACCAAATCGAGAAATCACGGCTTTATTGGCAGTAACTACGTGCTTACCATTTTTAATAGCTGTCAAGATGAGTGTGCGTGCGGGTTCTAATCCCCCCATCAGTTCTACAACTATATCTACGGCTGGATCATTAACAATTGCTTCTAAATCCGTAGTTATCACCTCTGGGGATAATTCTACAGCACGGGGTTTCGTGAGCGATCGCACACCCACTCGATAGATTTCCATTTCCTGTAACAGCGGATGACGACCTACTTTGTCTTGCAACAGTTGTACTGTCCCCGTTCCCACCGTACCTAATCCAAGTATTCCTAATTTGACAGCCACAGATTTTGCACCCACATTAAATTTACATAAAACAATTGTAGGCAGAGCCATAAGCCCTACCTACTAATTATCTGCTTTTAATTGTCTAATAACCAATGACCAATGACCACTCACCATTGACCAATAACAAATTAGTATGTTTCTACGTGCCAGCGGTGAGCTTTTTTTAGATCCTTTTGGTAATCACTCCAAGTCACACCTTCCTTAGCAGCAGCAGCACTTAAAGCGGCATCAATGCCCTCTTCCATACCGCGCAAACCGCAGATGTAAGTGTGAGTTTTTTCGTTTTTAATCAACTGCCACAATTCATCAGCGTGTTCTGCAACTCGGTCTTGGATATACATTCTGCCACCTGCGGGGTTATTTTGTTCCCGGCTGATAGCATAGGTAAGACGGAAGTTTTTGGGATATTTCTCTTGCATTGCTTCCAATTCTTCTTTGTAGAGAATATTGGGAGATGTTGGCACACCAAACAACAACCAGGAAAATCCTTTAAATTGATATTCTGGATTAGCTTTTCTTTCTGCATCCTTAAACATCCGCCACAGGTAAGTCCGCATAGGCGCAATACCTGTACCTGTTGCTAACATGATCACATTAGCTTCAGGATCTTCCGGCAATAACATTTCCTTACCAACAGGACCAGTGATTTTGACATCATCACCTGGTTTAATTTTAGTCAGATAGGTAGAACAAACACCATAAACCGTTTCACCTGTTTCTGGATGCTTGTACTCTAACTGACGAACACACAGAGATATTGTTTTATCATCTAGATTATCGCCGTGACGAGTAGAAGCAATGGAGTACAGTCTGAGTTTTTCAGGCTTACCATTCTTATCTACACCAGGAGGAATAATCCCAATACTTTGTCCTTCTAAATACCTCAAGTTGCCAGCAGACAGGTCAAACTTGAGATGTTGAACAATCCCAATTCCACCTTCTTTAACTAATGTTTCATTAGAAATACACTTACCAATAAACGGAGCATTAGGACGGTAAATGTTCACAGGAACATCAGCATGAGCATCTTTTTTGGCTTTTGCTTGAGTCATGGAGTTGCCTTTCTTATCCTTAGCTGGTGTTTTAGCAAAGCCTTTAGCTTCACTAACATTACTTACAGGTGTGGATTTGCCATGTTCATCTTTGTTAGCACTTACTTCAGCCGCGACTTCGCTGCTAACTTTAATGTCAGCAGTTGCCAATTCAACTTTTTCGTTAACTACTAAGTCAACTTTGCGATTGAGTTGCTGTAAAGCTGTAACAGATTGGATACTAACAATTTTACCGCCCAGGCGAGTGATCCGTCGCATTTCTTGATTCATGCGGTTGTAAGGTACTCTGATGAATACACTGCCACTTCTACGAATTTGGTAGTTGGTTTGATCAGTTTCTTCAACCTGACGCAGACCCACCACTTCGTAAACGAAGACGCGGCTACCTGATTCTATATTGGCAGCACCCTCAACAGCACCTTGATTGTACATTCCTTCTAACACTCCGATATTTACTTAACCGTTTATCAAAAAAAAATCATTCCCATCCTTATGCGAGGTTTAGTTTACCGGATTTTCGGATCACAAAACTAGCCATCTGGGAAAACGACATCATTTATGATGATGCCTTGCTCAGTACACTCGCCCAAGACCAGTAGGCATGGCAAAAAACACACCTGTTCACCTTCTAAATTAGAGGATAAGTCTTTGCGAGAATGTTAATAGTGAATCACTTTAATCTTTTTTTCTCGAACTACATAGTTTTAGGCTTGTTAATCAAATATTCTACTGCATATTGATCCTGCAAAAATCCTGGGTTTGCAAAAAAAGCTTTTTGATTTCTAAAACTACCAGTACCATCTTACCATGACGGTGCAGTAACGGACTTTATTAATAATCAATTTTATATAGGACTCCTATTTGATTTTTAAACAAGACTCAATAGGTATCAATTCTGTCTTTCCTGTTCCCTGTTCCCTTTTCCCTTTTCCCTTTTCCCTGACCACACAAGTAAATTCACAGAATCAAACCGGATTCCTATAGGTACAGTACATTCCAGGTAAATTAAGTACAGTGTTAAAATAATACATGAATTTAGCGTAGTGCGAGTTGAGCCATACGCCACGCTGTACTATCAAATACTCACAAGCTTTCTTCCTTCTTCCTGACTGGTAACAGAGGGACTTGTACTGAGTTTGTCGAAGTCAGCCGAAGTGCTAACTCCTATTTTCTCTCAAATCTAAAAAAATGTATCATCTATGGCAGAATGTTAAACAGATAATTGCTAGGGAACTAGATTCGTTCTTAAGGTAAATCTTGTGAGAGTACACCCCATTCTGTTAAAATTTAGGGCAACACTAAGATTAAATACTTACCAGCCATAAAATTAGGCTAATTAGGACGAGTAACTGCTATAGGCGTACAAGTTATTTGTTGAAATCTGTCATCGTTATGCTGGATAGCCAGAACGTAGGACAATACCGTTGGGGTAAGCTCCTAGATTCAGAATCTGCTGTGAGAAAAATTATTGATTGACACATTTAGTATTTAGAGGGAATTTATGACTAAGCCGGAACGCGTGGTACTAATTGGAGTAGCCGGAGACTCTGGGTGCGGTAAATCTACGTTTTTGCGTCGGTTGATTGATTTATTTGGCGAAGAATTTATGACAGTTATCTGTTTAGATGACTATCATTGCCTAGATCGTAAACAACGTAAAGAAACAGGCATAACTGCACTTGACCCCAGAGCAAATAACTTTGACTTAATGTATGAACAAATTAAGTCTCTTAAAGAAGGTCAGGCGATTCATAAGCCAATTTATAACCATGAAACTGGCATGATTGATCCACCAGAATGGATTGAGCCAAATCATATTATTGTTGTAGAAGGGCTGCATCCCTTGTATGATGAACGAGTAAGAGCGCTTCTAGACTTCAGCGTTTATTTTGATATCAGCGATGAAGTCAAAATTGCTTGGAAAATTCAACGCGATATGGCTGAAAGAGGTCACCGCTATGAAGATGTTCTAGCACAAATCAATTCTCGTAAACCTGATTTTGAAAAATTCATCGAACCACAAAGAGAATTTGCTGACGTGGTTCTGCAAGTATTACCCACAAACTTAATTAAAAACGATACAGAACGTAAAGTTTTACGGGTACGGATGTTACAACGGGAAGGTAAAGAAGGCTTTGAGCCAAGTTACCTGTTTGACGAGGGTTCAACGATTCAGTGGACTCCTTGCGGACGCAAACTGACCTGTTCTTACCCCGGTATGCAGCTTTACTACGGTACTGATGTTTACTATGGTCGTTACGTCTCTGTTTTAGAAGTAGACGGTCAATTTGATAACCTCGATGAAGTAATTTACATCGAAACTCATTTGAGCAAAACATCCACCAAATATCAAGGTGAGATGACTCACTTGTTACTACAACACCGTGAATATCCAGGCTCTAATAATGGTACTGGTTTATTCCAAGTATTGACAGGGTTGAAAATGCGTGATGCTTATGAGCGATTGACAGCTAAAGAAGCAAAATTAGCAGTTCAAGTCTAAAACAGCAGTTTGTGTCAAAGTTCAGGGGGAACAGTTAAATATGTTCCCTCTTTTTTGTCAGAATCACGATGTCCAGGATTTCAGGATTTGCAGGATGGTTATTTGGATATTATTTTGAGATTAGCAGAATTAAGTGAATATTTTGTCTGAATCAGGATGTCCAGGATTTGAGGATTTGCAGGATGGTTATTTGGATATTGTTTGATTGTGGCAGAATTAAGTGAATATTTTGTCTGAATCAGGATGTCCAGGATTTGAGGATTTGCAGGATTGTTATTGGGATATTATTTGATTGTGGCACGTAGGGGCGCAGGGACTGCGCCCTCCATTGTATTTCATTAGAGCGAGAATTGCTGTATTGTTTGATTGTGACAGAATTAAGTGAATATTTTGTCTGAATCAGGATTTCCAGGATTTGAGGATTTACAGGATTGTTATACTCAAAACGGCTAGAACTTGGACTTTTTTATAATACAACGAATAGGCTCAAAGCCTCTCCCCGTTGCGGGGAGAGGTTTATAAGAGGGGTTTCATATTTGGTTAAACTATAAACCGTTTGCAGTATATTTGAATATTATTTGATTGTGACAGAATTAAGGATTATAAGGATTATGATGATGAGTGAAAAAGAATATTTTGTAAATGCCTAAAATAAACAACATTCTCTAAACACTAGAATACCGAAAATTCCTAGATTAATTCAACAATAACATCCTGTGCATCCTTTAATCGGTGGACATTATCTCGACTTCGCTCGATAACCACCTGATTCTGACAAAATTTATTTCTGATTAAATTTACATTTAACGGTAATTTTGATATTACTGCTGGTTTCTCCTGTGACAATATAAGGGATTCCTGTCATTCCTCCCACATTAACGCCAAATTCTAAAGTAACTTCAGAAACTTCGGCTAAAGCTAAATCTTTGAAGGATTGAATAATATGTTTTGAATAGGATTGAATAGTTTTTTGGAGTTTGTCTCCCTGTTCTTTAATATTCAGTTTTTCATTCAGTTTTTCTAAGCCAAAACTGCGGTCTGCTTGTTCAGGGGTGGGAATTAGAAAATCTAGGTTCTCGTTTTTTGGAGGTTGGGGAATAGATACAGCAATATTTTCTGATGCTTCGATATAGATAATTGTTCCGTCTTCTAGTTGAATCGGCGTTAGTTGTGACATAAAGGTAAATTATCTTTTACAATGTAACCGTCATCTGATGCCACGACCAAAGCGCGACTTAATACTAGGATACAGTTATCATATTACCACTCGTTGCAACAACCGTGAATTTTAATTAACTCGTCACAAAAGCCGTCAGGTGTTTCTCTATACTCAGATATATTTACGCTAACCCAAAAGCGGCGGAAATGCAAAAAGGCTTTTTGAATAACGAATAGTCACCTATTCAAGCAGTAGCAAATTCTGTTAAACTGCGTTTACTGGGATGCTGGAAACCTAAAATAATATCGCTTTGAGGTATTCCTGTTGATAGCAAATCATCAACAACACATAAATTAGTTGCATCTTCTTCTACCCAAACTTTACCGTTTTTGATGCAAAGATAGATGATAATATGCTGTATTTGTTTTTTGTCATCCCAGCCAAATCGAAACCAAATATATTGATCTCTGTTTTCATCAAAAGCTAAACGTTCACTAGCCTCCATTTTGCCATTTTCAACATTTTGAGGATTACTCATTTCGTAATATTCTGTCAATATCTTTTTGATAGCATGACGATATTGTTCTAGTTTATCCATTGTTCAATTTCCTCCTTTTCTGTATTCACAACTATTAATAAAAGTTGATTTTCTTGGATGACTGCTTGTACAGACTTACGTTGAAAAAACTTTTCATACACAACATCATCAATAGCTAAATAAAGTTTATATTCTGGTGCAGTAAGTTGAATAAGTTTCCGATAAACTATGTATTGTCCCAAGGCATTATGAAAATCATACATCTGCGACTTACCCACAAAACTCTTGATTTCTACCACAATTTTCTGTCCCTGACGTTCTGCTGCTATAGGTTTTTCTGCTGCTAGGTCTGCGTAAAGTTCAGCATCTTCATATTTAATAAAGTAAGGGTCATCTGTGATAGTCCAACCGTCTTTTATTAAAGCCGTTTTGACTTCATTATGGTATATATCTTTTGCTGGCATGATGTAACTATTGAGTAAAATTTCATTATGACATCTAATGCCACGACCAAAGCGCGACTCAATACCAGGGTACACTTATCATATTACCACTCGTTGCAATAACCGTGAATTTAAGTTAACTCGTCATAAATGCCGTCAGGTGTTTCTATATCCTTAGATATATTCACTCTAACCCAGAAGCGGCGGAAATGCAAAAAGGCTTTTTGAATAACGGGAAGCTTTCGACTGGGAGATTGTGCTATAATTTGCCAATGATGAAAGTGTTAGAGATTTTATGATAACATTGCAAGAAATTATTAATTCACTGGCCAGTTTATCAAAAGAAGATCAAGATTTTCTATTTGAAATACTCCGCAAAAGAAGAGAAGAGGAAACTAAGCAAGTTATAATTCATTCATTATTGCCTGATGAACCAACCCATAACGCAGTGAAACCCAACAAAATCAATGATTGTCGCTAATGTGGAATAAATTGGATAAGTTTCCGGTAGACTACTTAACCAAAACTTCTTTAAATTGACCATTTTCAATCTTATACATACAATATGAACTATTAATATTAGATTGATACAAATAGCCATTTTCCTTTGACCAATTTAATCCATAGCCAGAGGTTTTTTCAACAGGGAGTGTCAGAGTTTTCAAATTCTTGAGAATTTCTGATCTTGTCGGTTCATTCGATGATTTATTAATAGCTCCAATGAATGCTTGGGTTGCATCATATCCAGTCATGGTACGCCAATAAATATTTTTTTGTTGCCATCTTTTTATTGCACCTTTCATATATAAAGATGTTTTGTTTACACAAGGTGTGGCCAAACTTGCACCCTCAAGAGCATCACCTCCTATATCTAAAGTTGGCTGTTCAAAAACAGACATAGCGAATATTAGGTTCAGGTTTTCTATGTTCAGTTTTTTTGTTTTTTCCTGATTCGCTCTTGCAAAAGCTCTTACTATTGAATTTGTTTTTACACCAGGTATTAAAAAAACTGTTTTTATTTGGTATGAGATGATATTATCAATTTCTGCATCAATATCTGGTGGACTTGTTTGTTCCCGATCAAAAACAGAAGTATTATTAATATCAACTTTTCCTCCTAAATCCTGAAAAGCTTTTATAAAATCTTCTTGCAAACTTTGACTATAAACACTTTTCTGATCGTAAAAAATTGCTATACTATCTGAATGTAAAGTATTTTTGATATACTTTGCATAAAGTTTGGCTGCTTCTGTTGTAGTTTGAATAACTCGAAAAAATACATCGTCCTTCAATTTGCTGCTAGAACTTGTAGGAGATACTATTGCTAATCCTTTTCGTCTGTAAATAGGTATTGCTACCTCACTACTCTCACTTGCATGATGTCCAATAATTCCTAAAATATCTGACTCATTAACTAACTTTTCTGCTACTTTTTTTGATATTTCTGGTTGATTACCATCATTCGCAATAACTATCTCTAGCAATCTGCCATTTTTTCCTCCACTTTTATTAAATTCATCTTGAGCATCAGCTACACCCATAAAAATTTCTTTGGACGTATATCCGTAAAAATCAATTCCAGTTACAACTGCCAGTTTTAAAGGTTTTCCTTTCCCTGCTTGACTTGCTAACCTGGCTTTAGTATTATTCAAATATATTTGGGGAATTGGGTCATTACGATTAGCCTCTTTAGCTAAATAAAAAAATTTCTCTGCATTTTCATAATCTCCTTTTTTAAAATATTCGCTTCCCTTATCCAGATGAAAATTTATATCATCAATAAATATTTTCGATTGTTCACCACTAGTTTTAATATTTCTAACACATTTATCACTCCCTTCTATTCTTTCTCCAATAGGACAAAAAGCATATTTATACTGATACCAACTAAATGCACCGATAAGTCCAACTACCACCCCTGTAGCAACACTTGCGAAAACCACAAATATATTCTTAATATTTCTTTTATATTCTAATTTTTGAGAATCATCTAAATACCGTTTATCTAAAGAGCTTAATCTTTTATCTTTTGCCCAAACTGTAGCTTCTTTTAACACCTTACCTTTTAACAGGTGCTTATGTGAATAATCTGATTTTACCCAATCATTCAAAGACTCAGAATAGGGACGTAAATCAGCTAATTGATTATCAATCCATTGTTGATTAAAAACCTCTCGATAAATGGGATTATAAATCTGTAAATAATTATTTATTTTCACCACTAAACCCGATAACTGTAACTTTCCTTCCTCTCCAGTATTCTGACTAACTATTTCTCCCTGTTGATAAATATTTTGATAAATATCTAATAATTCACCTGCTATTTGTTCATCAATTAAAATCCGTCTTTCAATGGTCCGTAAATGTTCCGGTTCATCTTTTACTTGCCAATTTTCAATAATATTAGTTCTAATTAAATTATCTAACCATTCTTCTTCATTTCCTTCAGATAAATCAGAAGAATTTAAAACTAAAATACAGACTTTTTGAGTTAAAAAAGGTTGTCCTCCAGTCCAATTTAAAATTAATTCTAATAACTTTTCCGGTTGATTGGTTTTAACACTTAATCCCTTTGCTAATGCTTGAGATTCTGCAAAGGTAAAACCTGTTAATTCTACTCCATAACCAATATTAAAGGGAGTACGATTTTTATCTTGAATTAAATCGCTGGGAGTCGCTACACCTAATAATACAAAACTCAGACGATTATATTCAACATTATCAACTCGACGATTATAAAAAGAGCGAATTAAAGCGAAAAAATCATCAACATTAAACTGTAAACTGATGGTACTATCAATTTCATCTATAAAAATAACAATATTTGATTCAACATATTTTAAAAGAAGATCTCGGAGAAAATTACCAAAAAAATTCACCGCAGATAAAGATTCTTGGTCATATTTATCCCACCAACTATCTATATCACATTTTTCATTTAATTCAAAAGTATTAATTAATTCATTAATAATTCCTGCATACCATTGTAAAGGGGTAATATTGGCTGAACCAATATTAGTTAAATCAATAGCAGCACAAGCAAATCCATCTACTTCTTTAAGTCGTTTCATTGTTTGAACTCTTAAAGAAGATTTACCCATTTGTCGGGAGTTTAAAACATAACAAAATTCTCCCTTTTTTATCGCTTGATATAGTTCATTATCGGCTTTTCTGGTAACATAAGTAGGAGCAGAAGCTGGGAGCGAACCACTTACTTGATATTCATAGTTCACTGAGGTTAAGTTTTCCATTTAATTTGTTGAATACCGATAAATTGAGGTAATTGACTTAAATCTTCTTGAGATTCTTCTAAACATAATTCTAAGACTTCTTTTAAATTCTGTTGTAATTCGTCTAAAGTCGCTCCTTGAGTATGAACTCCTCGAATAGCGGGAATAATTCCTACATATAATTTGGTATCGGCATCATATTCAATATAAGCGGTGAAAATTTTAGTCATGGTTTTAAATTAGGGGGATCTACTTTGTTATATTTTAAATGACATCAACTAATCTTGCAAGCGATCGCAGAAATAAAGCCGATACAAATTACATAGCCCGCCTCAGAATGAATTCTGAGTCTAATAGCAAAAGTCGTCTAAAGACGACTGAAGAAAAATTCACAGTCCGTTTCAACGGACTTTAGTTATTAGCCCAGAACTAAAGTTCAGGGCGGTTTATGTTTATAACAAAATAACTCTGGTTAGATTTAGTTAATTGTCATTATTTTAAATGACATCAATTAATCTTGCAAGCGATCGCAGAAATAAAGCCGATACAAATTACATAGCCCGCCTCAGAATGAATTCTGAGTCTAATAGCAAAAGTCGTCTAAAGACGACTGAAGAAAAATTCACAGTCCGTTTCAACGGACTTTAGTTATTAGCCCAGAACTAAAGTTCAGGGCGGTTTATGTTTATAACAAAATAACTCTGGTTAGATTTAGTTAATTGTCATTATTTTAAATGACATCAATTAATCTTGCAAGCGATCGCTAAAATAAAGCCGATATAAATTACACAGGGGAATTACCTTATTACCTTTTGATTCTGCCAATCCCATGCTTTTTAATTTAAAAGCATAAATTGGTTCTAAGGTAACAGCATCATCACTATTAACCAATTTTAACATAGCTGATTTTAGTTGTTTATTTTCTTCTAAAATCAAAAGATGACGATATAAATGGTCTTCATATAATCCTTCTTCAGTGGGAGCAATTGCTAAAAATTGCTTTAAAGTTAAGTCGTTAGTAGCAATATGATATAATGCTGTTCTCACCAAATAAGGATGACCGTCAATCATCCCCATTAATTGATTAATTTCTGTATCTGACCATTGCAATCCATGTCGTTTAACTAAATCCTGAACCTGTGCTAAACTAAACTTATTTAAATCAATTGGTAAACCCACATTAAAAGGAGATTTATTCACATCCAAAGAAATATAAACTTCTTGAGAATGGGAAATAACTAATCTCAGTTTTTGCCAAGTTTCATTATTTTTGCCTTTTTCATGCCATGAACGTAACATAGTGAAAAATTCATCAGCAATTTCACTATATTGAAAGATTCTATCTACCTCATCTAATCCTAGAATTACAGGCTGTTTCAATTCTTTCAAAAGATAGGATTGGAAGTAATTTGTACAATTAGTTTGACTGCTATAACGTTGAGGTTTCCAATATTGATCTATCTTTTCTTCAATCCCTAATTCTAAACTGATATTGGCACAAAAAGACTCTAGAAAACTATCCAGATTTTTAAATAATTCTCGACTCCATAAATTAATAAATCCTGTTTGATAACCTTGCTTTTCTCCTTGACCTAAAATCCTACTCATTAATGAAGTTTTCCCCATTTGTCGAGGTGCTTTAATCCTAATTAATGCCCCAGGTTTTACAATAGCAGTATAACAGTTAACTTCAATGGGAGGACGTTCAACATAGAAAGGGGAATTTAGAGGAACTTGACCATCTAAATTTTCAAAAGGAATATTAATATCTCTTGGTTGAATAGGTTCAGATTTCGACTCAGATACACCCTGAATAATAGCTTTTTTAGTCGTTGCATCTTTTGTCCTCAAAACTGGAGTTAAATGCTCTGGAATATTTTCCATTTCAATCGCATTACATCCTAAATCAAAAGCACTTTTAATTGATTGTCCTGCAAATAAAGTATCGTAGAAACCAATAGCAAATTGTTTAGCGGCTTGATCACCAATTTTTTGATTCATCCCGACGACATAATTAACATAAGGATAAATACCTTCTGCTTGTACATCTGAATAACAAGCATTGAGAAAAACACAATCAATAAAAAATATTTCTTGTAATGCTTTAAACAATTTGGCTAAAGGAGCAACTTTAACTAAAAAGGCTTCTCCATTATCTGCCATTAAAGCTAAACCCTGTTCTCCTCCACCATGTCCTGAGAAATGCACAATATCTGGCTTATGATCTAATAGGGTACGACGAAATTCTTGAGGACGGACTGCTTCTCCTATACTAATTTCAAATTGTTCACGGTTTTGGGAACGCTCCCAAGCACTTTTGATTTCCCTGACTTCTTCACTTACACGCAACGGTTTTGTGTTGGTGGGGTTAGCGGTTAAAATAAGAATTTTTTTCATCACCGTCGTTTTATAAAGATATAGTTACCAATACTGTGTATGTGAAGTATTGTATCCTTTATAGTTACCAAAACCGTAACGGTGATCAAATCTCAGGCTATTTAGAGGTTGTTTGAAAAGTATTATATGAAACCCATAATCTCCAAAAACCTAACCCCCCTTCCCCCCTTCCCTACAAGGGAATGGGGGTTTTAAAGCCTCTCCCCTGGTAGGGGAGAGGTTTGGAGAGGGGTCTGTTTACACATTAAAAACTTTTAAAACATCCTCTTAGAACTTCAACAACAAGATCCCCGACTTCTCAAAGAAGTCGGGGATCTGAGTGCCTCTTGTTATACACACAAGCCTTTAGACACTGGGATAAAAGATACTTATTCCAAAAACTGTAAATATTGTTATGATTTCAGAAATTAGTAACTGATGTATCTCATCAGTGAAAACATTCTTTCAGGAGGAAATTCCTTTGTCTCGACGCTATTTATTTACTTCCGAGTCAGTTACAGAAGGTCATCCAGATAAAATTTGTGATCAAATCTCGGATACCATCATTGACGCGCTATTAGCAGAAGACCCTAATAGCCGTGTAGCAGCAGAAGTTGTAGTTAATACTGGTTTGGTGCTAATTACTGGAGAAATTACCACTAAAGCTCATGTCAATTACGTCAATCTTGCCCGTAAAAAAATTGCGGAAATTGGCTATACTGACGCTGGTAACGGCTTTTCTGCGGATAGCGCTAGTGTTCTAATTGCCTTGGATGAACAATCAGCGGATATTGCTCAAGGTGTAAATACTGCTAAAGAAGCCAGAACCGAGGATAGTGAAGAACTATTCGATAAAATCGGCGCTGGTGATCAAGGGATCATGTTTGGTTTTGCTTGTAACGAAACCCCAGAACTGATGCCTTTACCCATCAGTTTAGCACACCGCATTGCCCGAAGATTGGCAGGAGTTCGCAAAGCTGGTATTCTCCCTTATCTGCGTCCTGATGGTAAAACCCAAGTTACCATTGTTTATGAAGATGGCAAACCTGTAGGCATTGACACCATCTTAATTTCTACCCAACATACAGCTACCATTGGGGATATTACCGATGATGCTGGGGTACAGGCTAAGATTAAGGCTGACCTGTGGACAGAAGTAGTAGAACCTATATTTGGTGATATTGCTATCAAACCAAGTGAGGAAACCAAGTTTTTAGTTAACCCCACTGGTAAGTTTGTCATTGGTGGACCCCAAGGAGATTCCGGTTTAACAGGACGGAAAATCATTGTTGATACCTACGGTGGTTATTCTCGACATGGTGGTGGTGCATTCTCCGGTAAAGACCCCACGAAAGTAGATCGTTCTGCGGCTTATGCGGCTCGTTATGCAGCAAAAAATATTGTTGCGGCTGGGTTAGCAGAAAAATGTGAAGTGCAGCTAAGTTACGCCATTGGTGTAGCGCGTCCTGTCAGTATCTTTGTTGATACTTTCGGTACAGGTAAAGTGGATGATGAAATTCTGTTGAACTTAGTCAAAGAAAACTTTGAACTCCGGCCAGCGGGAATTATCCATGTGTTCAATTTACGTAACTTACCAAGTGAAAGAGGCGGACGTTTTTATCAGGACGTTGCAGCTTATGGTCATTTAGGAAGAACGGATTTGGATTTACCCTGGGAACACACTGATAAGGTAGACGTTTTAAAGAAAGCGGCGTTTGCTTAATCAGTTAGTTTAATACCCAGACTTAATTTGAGGTTATAGACAGTTTAAATATCTATAGCCTCTTTTTTTTGGAGTTTCCTAAGAGACTTCCAAGAAATAAATTATCCTAAGAAACGAACCACAGAGGCACAGAGTACACAGAGAGAGAATTTCTGCATCAGTTTTGGGACATTTTTTTATTTGGAAGTCTCTAAGTTAATAGGACTTACGCATTGACAACTTTTACTAAAGATGGATTGCGGTTTTTCGTCTCTTGTAGGGTGCGTCAGACCCGATAATTTAACCACATTAGCCATATTTTTCCATCTGACGCACCCTACGCATAAAACATATCATGTCTAATTTGTATAGTGCGTAAGTCCTAGTTAATCTACTTAATCCCAGTCAGGAAAGTTAGCTCCATCTTCGCCACCAATACCAATCCCTGTGTTATATATGCCAGCATCGGTAATGTTAAGATTGTCCATTGATGCTTGATAGACGTTGGAATCATTAATTGTGGCGCGGGTAAGATTTGCGCCGTTTAAGTTAGCTTTTTTCAAATTGACGTTGGTAACAAAGGCTGATGTTAAGTTAGCACCTGCTAAGTTTGCTCCGGTCAAGTCAGCACCTTCTAAGTTAGCATTTGTAAGGTTAGCACCCTGAAGATTTGCGCCTCGTAAGTCTGCACCAATTAAATGAGTACCACTGAGGTTGAGTCCTGATAGGTTACATTGGACACATTCTCTAGTTGACAAAAGTTTCTGTAAATCTTTTTGGCTGCCAGCTTGAACTGAACTAGCTAGAAACAGGGGAGTTATCAAGGCCATAACGGCTAATAGTTGAAGTTTCATAAAATTTCCCCCTCTCACAATATAGTTATGTCCGTTCTTTGCCTCACGAATTCATTATCTCACTAATTAGCTAAAAAATGTTGATTTAAACTACAAGCTTGATATTTCTTTTTATAAATCAGTAATTGGGAATAAGTAGGTGAACACAATAAAACCAAACTGTGTAAAGAAATGTAAAATCGCCCAAACCCTCTTCACTCTTGCCTCTTGCATGAGTGCCTTTTGCCTTGCCATAACGACAATTTTCAACACCAACCTACTTAGACAATTGGTAAACTGCGTCAATTCGTAAGTCCTAGTTTTTTATAGTGGTTTTTGTTAAGATTGATGAAATTTTTCTGGTGAAATACCACTATGGCTTTATATGCAGAATTACATCGGCATTTAGGTGGTTCCGTTGTCCCTCGTGTCCTATGGCGATATTTCCAGCGTCATAATACTGAGTTGATTTCTCGCTTTGGTGAATATGCAGAGTTTGAAGATTTTTATACTCGTCCTCGTAATACTTTGGATGAATATCTAGAATTGCATACCCTTGTGGAAAGTGTGCAAACGGTGGAGACTTTACCTTACTTTATTTACCGCTTATTACGCGGTGCTTATATTTTTGAGAATTTGGCTTATTTGGAATTACGCTATACTCCCTATTTACGAACTCCTGAACATTTGAGTCAAGAGGAAAGAATTGATAAGATGGCGGAGATTGTAGATGTTGTGGGTAAATCTAGTCATGTACCCGAATATCCCATTGTTACTAGTCAAATTCTTTGTATGCACTCCCGTTTATCTTTTGAGGTAAATAAGGCAATTATTGATTTGGCGGCGCAAAATAGAGAATATGTTTGTGCGATAGATGTGGCTGGTGGCGATCGCTATTATGATGAACGCATGGAAGAATGGATTAGTTTATATAATTATGCCCATTCACTGGGTATTAACACCACAGGGCATCTTTATGAAACTAAGGATGGTTGTTATCCAGAATTGTTACCCTATTTAATGCGAATTGGTCACGGAATCCAAGTTCCGCTTTTGTATCCTGAATTGCTGCCAGAAATTGCCAGAAGAGGACAATGTTTAGAGGTTTGTCCAACAACTTATTTAAAAACAGGGACTTTACAGGATATTCGGCAACTCAAGTTGGTTTTTGACCGATGTTTTGAAGCTGGGGTGGATATCGCTATTTGTACGGATAATGCGGGTTTACATAATGTGCGTCTTCCCTTTGAATATGAAAATCTTTTGACTTACGACATTATCAATTTTCAACAGTTACAAGCTTGTCAAGAGGCAGCTTTCCGTCATGCTTTCGCTTGGCCTCATAGTCAACGTCCAGCATCTTTGTTAACTGGGTTGTTGAGGTAGGTGACAGGTAAGTTGGGGGAGTCGGGGGAGTTGGGGGAGTTGGGGGAGTCGGGGGAGGCAAGATTCTTTTATCCCCAACCTCCCCAACCTCCCCTACCTCCTCTACCTCCCCTACCTCCCCAACCTCCCCAACCTCCCCTACCTCCCCAACCTCCCCAACCTCCCCAACCTCCCCAACCTCCCCAACCTCCCCCAACCTCCCCCTACTCCTTTAACCCTCTACCCCTTCTGTAGCACCGTTGATAGATTTCCAGGCTGATAAGCCACCGCCCAGTTCAGCTACTGTGGTAAAACCGAGGAATTGTAAGGTTCTCACAGCTTGGGCTGATTGGCTGTCATTTTCGCCATAAACATAGATTTGGCGTTCTCTGTAGAGGGATATTTGGGCGCGAGATTCTAAGTCATTGAGGGGGATAGAAATCGCTCCTGTGATGCGGCTATGATTGTATGTTGAGCGATCGCGCACATCAATAATTGTAAAAGCAGGTTGACCCCATAGAAGACTGTTCTTTAAGTCGTTAACATCAGCAACTAAATTAATACTCATAAGCTTTTCTCTGCTTCTAATCTAATCAGAAATTTACCAAATATCCCTTCTTAATTCGTATTTCTTTAGAATGACAGCAGATTTAAGAAATTAATATTTTGCAGTCATAATATTGTAAGCTAATTATCTAACCGTAAAGACAATTTTTAATTTTTAATTAGTAATTTTTAATGATAATGGCATCTACAATTCAAGCTTTACCAACAGAGGTTGTATATCTAATTACGGCAGGAGAAGTAATTGACTCTTGGGTAGCTGTTGTCAGGGAGTTGGTGGAAAATTCCCTAGATGCTGGAGCAACACGCATTGTCGTTTCTTTATGGCCGCAAATGTGGCGAGTTCGTGTGGCTGATAATGGTTGTGGCATGAATTTGGATGATTTACAACAAGCCGCAACTGCCCACAGTACCAGTAAGATTCATTCTAGTGCAGATTTATGGAAAATCAGCAGTTTGGGATTTCGTGGTGAGGCGCTACATAGTTTAACGACTTTGGCAGATTTAGAAGTTTTAAGTCGTCCTTTGGGGGGAAGTGAAGGTTGGCGAGTTGCTTATAATAATGAAGGAGAAGTATCACAAGTAGAAGTGGTAGCGATCGCACCGGGTACAGTAGTAACAGTTAATAATTTATTTGCTAATTATGAAGCTCGTCGTCAGGGTTTACCGGCGACAAATCAGCAATTAAAGGCTGTACAAAATGTCATTCAACAGATAGCTTTGTGTCATCCTCATGTTAATTATCAAATTTGGCAAAATGACAAAGAATGGTTTACGATTTGTCCCGCACCAACTGTGGGAAAACTAATTCCCCAAATTCTCCCCCAGGTGCGACAAGGTGATTTACATGAGGTGAATTTACAAATACCAAATCTGGAAAATTCGTCTTTGCATTTGGTGATAGGATTACCCGATAGATGCCATCGTCATCGTCCTGATTGGGTAAAAGTGGCAATTAATGGCAGAATGATTAAAACGCCAGAACTAGAACAGACAATATTTTCAGCCTTTCATAAGATATTACCACGCGATCGCTATCCCGTTTGTTTTCTACACTTAACTATTTCCCCAGAACAAATTAACTGGAATCGTAACCCAGCCAAAACAGAAATTTATCTCAATGAACTAACTTTTTGGCAAGAACAAATTACTGAAGCTATTCACAAATCTCTGCGGATTTCGGAAACCAATATAAAAGAATCCATTCACACAACCAGAGTTAGTAATTTATTGAAAGTCGCAGAATCAAAAGGTGAATATAACTTCAACTCTCAAAAATCCCAAAGTAGTGAAAATCAAACCTATTTAAAAGCCATTGCCCAACTGAGTAATACTTATATTGTTGCTGAACATTCTGGAGGAATGTGGTTAGTAGAACAACATATAGCCCATGAACGAGTATTATATGAACAATTATGTGATAGTTGGCAATTAGTAGCTGTAGAAACCCCAATTATTATTTATCAATTATCACAAGCCCAGGTTTCCCAATTACAACGCATTGGTTTAGATATAGAACCATTTGGTGATAACCTTTGGGCAGTGCGTAACATTCCTATCATGTTAAAACAACGAGAAGATTGTGCAGAAGCAATTTTAGAATTAAGTTGGGGAGGGGATTTACAAACTGCTCAAGTTGCTGTTGCTTGTCGGAGTGCAATTCGCAATGGCACAAAAATGAGTTTACCAGAAATGCAGACCTTATTAGATAATTGGGAACGTACCCGCAACCCGCGCACCTGTCCTCATGGTAGACCGATTTATTTATCTTTGGAAGAATCAGCACTAGCACGGTTTTTCCGACGTAATTGGGTAATTGGCAAAAGTCATGGAATTTGAAATATTTTATTGAACTATACTCAAAACGGCTTGATTGTTTGATTCTAAACGTCTGGGTTCTTTGTTATTTGGCAAAAGTTTAAATCAGTTTAAATCTCACCCGTGTTTAGTATAAAACTGCGCGTAAACTGTTATTTTCATCAGAATTATTCACAGTTTTAACTAAGCTTAAATCGAGAGTTCCCCCACCAAAATCAACCACTAAAATTAACTTATCAGGGCGTTTTACAGCATATCCTAAAGCTGCTGCTGTAGATTCATCAACAATGGAAACTTGAGGAACATTTAATTTTTGACCTAAATCTCGAAACCAATCTAAATAACGTTCAAAAGCACCAACGGGAACAGTAAAAATTAAATGACTAGGTTCGATATTTTGCTTTTTAATTTCTGTCCAAATAGTTTGGATAAACAACTCAGAAACAGAAATAGCATTATAATTTATCCCATCAATTTGTCTTGCTGGTGGTTGATAATCTTCAGCTAAATCACGTTTAAACTTTTTAAATAACCGTTCAGGAGGATAAGCTTGAGAAAGTCCTAATCTTTGACTACGAACACCTTCACCTAATATAATATTATTACCTGATTTAATAAACATTAAACTGGGAATAATCGGAAATTCTACTCTTTCACCTTGAGGAGTAACATCCACAAATACACGGGATAAATTAGGAAAACGTAAACTTTTAGGTTGTTGAGTATCAGCTTCTAAAATACTAATTACAGTATTGCTTGTACCAAAATCAATTGCGATAGTTGTCATAATTTAAGTAGGTTGGGTTAAGCGAAGTGCAACCCAACAAAAATGATAGATAATTGATATCTTGATGTTGGGTTAAGACAGAATAAATATATGATCTAAAAAATTGTAAGCAGTAAATGTTGGGTTTCGTTCCTCAACCCAACCTACAAATTCATGAGTTTAAGTATTATTGAATCCTGGGGGAAGAGTGCGACTAACTTTAGCAGGATAGAGAACTTTATCACCATCTTGATAACCAATAAAACGAACATAGACTAATTCCCCTTCTTGAATATCATCACTATCAGCTTGATGTAATTGGGGATTATAATTAACCTGTTCCCAAGTTTCCCCAATAGCAGTATAACCCCAATTAGTAATTAAATTATCTAAAGATGTAAATAGAGAAACTAAGTTTTTAGCAGGTAAGTCAGGTTTAGCTAAAGCCATTTTTTTGACTGTGGGATAATTGCTGAGTAAAGTTTGTAATTGGGTAAAAGTTTCATGTTGAAAATCACTTTGTAATTGTTGAGATTGTTGTTTTAATTCTTCTCGTAGTCGTTGACATTGAATTTCTAACTCTTTAATCTTATGTTCTGTGTCTAGAGAAGTTACGGGTTGATTATTAATAGGTATATCTTGATTATTTGCTGGGAATAAAAACCGGAGAATAATATAAACGATGATTACGAGAATTACAGCAAAAGCAATATCATTAATTTGTTCTAGCATATTATTTGTTTATGTAGTTGGTGTTCAGATCCCCGACTTCTTAAAGAAGTCGGGGATCTAGTTTATTCTAGTTTATTGTTGTTGTAAAGATTGATTTTCGGAAGTGGTAATTAACTCATCATCTTGATAATATTCCGGTAACAATTCCTGAGATTCTATTTCTCCCAAGGACTTTTCTAACCCTTTTGTTGTTTCCACACAACTAGAACCGATTGCATTTAAAACCCGTTCCACAATTTTACCATCTTTACCAATGCGATATTCAACTTTTTGATATTCAGCCATAATGATTTTTCCTTTTGTCCTCAGATCCCCGACTTCTTACCTTATTTAATCATTTATTGATAAAATCTTAAAAAGAAGTCGGGGATCTTATTTAAACCCATCTACCAACTAAAACCCGCACCGTACCATCCTCTAAAACTTCCTCTTCTTCCACACTAAAACCCTCAGTTTGTATGGTTTCCATCAAAGTTTTATGGGCGTACTTTTGACTGATATTATTAATAAACTCCTGTTGATTAATTTTCGCACCCCAAAAATCTGCCACTAATTCATAACTTTCTTCATTTTTACGAAAACCTAAATCATAACCATTAGATTGCTTAATCACATATTCAGCATTAGTTTTATCACCCCTATAACCCCGAACTTGAGTATTTTGTTCAACTTGATAACCTAACTCTTGCAAAACGTCAAGCAAAACTTCACCCTGTTTAATTTGCACCTTGATAGTTGTAAAATGAGACATAAAAAATCAACTCCTATAAAAAATATCTCCAAAACCTCTTCCCTCCGCGTCCTCCGCGCCTCTGCGGTTCGTTTTCTTTTATTATTTAATCCACCTCCAAAGGACCCAAACCCTGCTGCTGAGAATAAACCTTCAACTCCTCAATTAACAGCGTATCAACAGAAGCCGTTCTTGCGCCAGCTTCCGCAGCCCAGCGTTTTAAACTAGTAATTTGTTCCTTAGCAATAGCCGCCAAAGGAACAGTTTCCGACACCGCAGCTAAAATATCTTCAGTGTTAAAATCCCGCCTATTACCATCAATTAAACTACCAAAAGCGCGGTGCATACCATCAATAATTACCTGTTGAATTTCAGCACCGCTAAAGTTTTCGCTATGATTTGCGAGTCTTTGTAAATCAAATTCTCGCAGTCGGGAAGGACGGATTTTTTGCAAGTGGACTTTAAAAATATCATGGCGTTCTTTTTCTGTGGGTAAATTTAAAAAGAATATTTCATCAAATCGCCCTTTTCTTAATAACTCGGCTGGTAATATTTGCACGTTATTAGCAGTAGCTACCATAAACACCGGACTGGTTTTTTCTTGCATCCAGGTAATGAGTGTACCAAATACCCGGCGCGATGTTCCAGAGTCACCATCTACACCACTATTAATATTACCAAATGCCTTATCTATTTCATCCATCCATAATACACAGGGTGATATTGCTTCTGCTAATTGTATCATTTGCCGAATGCGACTTTCACTTTCTCCCACTATACCCCCAAATAATCTCCCCACGTCCAAACGTAACAATGGTAAACGCCATTCATGGGCGATAGTTTTGGCTGATAATGATTTACCTGTTCCTTGGATTCCTACTAATAAAATGCCTTTGGGGTTGGGGATTCCATAACGTCGTGCTTCTTCGGTAAAAGCATCTTGACGCATTCGCACCCACTGTTTGAGATTTTCTAAGCCACCGACGTTTTTTAATGATTCATTGGCGGTGTAAAATTCTAAGATTCCGGTTTGGCGAACTGCTTGTTTTTTCTCTTCTAAAACTCTATCAATATCTGTTTCGTTGACTTGTCCTTTTGCTGCTAAAGCGGCGGCTAAAACTCTTCTAATTCTGGCGCGACTTAATCCTTGACAGGCTTTGATTAATTGTTCTTTTCCTAGTCCATTTAAGTTAAGTTTTTCGGGGACTATTAATTGCTGAATTAAATAATCAATTTCTTCGATGTTGGGTAAGGGAAAATCAATTACTGTAACTTCTTCTTGTAGTTCTGGGGGAATGGTTAATATATGACTGGTGAGGACGAGGGTTTGGCGTGTGCGTTTGAGTTGACGGGTGAGGTTTTTGATAGCACGAATTACGGGAGCATTTTTTTCTGTTTCGGAGTTTTTGAGGATAAAATGGATGTCTCGCAATACAAAAATTATGGTTGTATTTTCTGGGGTTTTGGTAATTCTTGATAATGCACCCATGACAGAACCTTTATCAGTTCCGTTGTCATCCCAACCGGTGACGATATCCCATAATAATAGTTGTCGTGGTGTCTGGGATATTTGGGTGAGTTGTTGCAGGACTTGTTCTATTGGTTCTTCTTCGACTCCGACTATATATAGTAGGGGATAGCGGGCGCGAAGCATTAAGTCTATTTGTTGGAGTAGTTGTTGATGGGGGTTATTCATTATGTATGAATAGGGGGATTAGTTGTTAGTTTATTGGATTTTTAATTTGTAGGTAATAATTGTAATTTGTTAAGTAATTTATGACAGAAAATGCCACATAATTATTTTAACTGTATTAATCAAAATCACAATTATCATCCTCTAATTGATCATAATATTCTGATATTTCCGAAGAATATTCATGACCATACATAGCTTCCTCTAAAGGCATATAAAGTTTTCCGCTTATTAATTGAAAGATATTTAATACAGCGTCTATCATACCTACTGCTTGCTCTGAGGAGACGGGCGTAATATCATATCTAGACTTAGCATTGTTATGGAAAAAAGAATATTTTTTTATCTCTGATTCTATATTTTCAGGAAAAGGAATAATTTGCCTGTAATCTTGAACTATTTTTAGTAAATTGTGTCCATATTTGTTACTTCTTAAAGTTGTCAGTAAGTCTTCAATTTCTTGACCCAGCATTAAATTTTCTGAAATAACACAAGCTTTTAATAGCTTTTCAATTGCTTGTGAAAGCGGAAAAATTACGAATTGATAATTATTGGTGCTGGTATTTTTTAAAGTAAGAATAGCAAGATTCAAATCCTCAATAGCAAGAGAAAGAAAATTTATTGTTTCAGCAGCTAAGTAAAAATCATCATCCTGAAGACCGATAAAATCATTTTCACTTTTTTCTCTTTCATCCCGCCAAATAATAACAGATTTTAGATTGTCTATGGCTTTCCATTGTATTTTTACTTTTTTAAGTTCATCACGTAAAAATTTAATTTCTTGTTCTGTTAAATCTTGTATTATGACTTCTGGTAAATTTGTATTATCAGGGATACTGTAATATTCACCTGTTAATTTCCCCACATAAATATAATAAATACCTCCTTGCAGAAAAAATGGTTTCTCTTGGATGAAATTCTTGACATTTATTTTAATCATATAATTTTTTCTATACCAACTATCAATGTTCATCAATAATGATATAGTCTTTGTATCTAAATGAAAAGAATCAATATTAATATTAAGAGCATGGCATATTTCCCTCTGAACAATATAAACTCTGTCAAAAATAGATATATTTTCACTTGCCAATCTGCGATCTATATTAGCTACTAATTGAGCTATTTTAGCATCTATTTCATCTTGGTTCATTTTAAATTCATCCTCAGATATTACTTAAAAACAGCCTTATTTAGACAATTATAATCTAGCCATATCCCAGAATATAAATCAGAAACCTTCGTTAGTTAAAGTGCCTGATGACTAGTTATAAATCTGTATAGTTTAGATAGTCTCATCTATCAACCATCAAATTACAATCCTGTCAATCCTTCAATCCTGGATATCCTGATTCAGACAAAATATTAAGTAAATAGTCATCAACCATCAAATAACCATCCTGTAAATCCTTTCATCCTGGGTATCCTGATATGGCTTACGCCACGCTACGCTATCAGACAAATACAAACTTGACGAAATTGAAAATATAGCCTAATATGGAAATATAGGATGCAGCAGACATGATTTAGGCATTGAAAGATAGTCTAAACATGACATCCCGTTACCTGTATGGTCGAGGAATTCCGGTAAAGACGTTCTGAATACCAAAAATTGATTTTTGGCGAAGACTCCTCAAGGAGTCTTTGTTATTTAAGGACTGGGTAATTTTTTATTATTTAATAAGTTTTTAGCTATCACAAAAAAGCGAACTTTTTTGATTTTACCTATACCATCATATTTAGGGTAGGCGCTTTCTACGTGCAACCTCAGCTTTTTACTTTCCCGAAATACTGTAAAAACAACAAAATAATCAACTTCAATACCACTAGAATCTACAATTTTAACGGTTGCAAAGTTTCCATATCCAGCATGACATACTAATGTTGTGTTTTCACAAGCGTGGCGTAAGCCATATCAGGATGTCCAGGATTTAAGGATGTACAGGATGTGATTGGATGATTATTTGTTGTGTGGTGAATGTTGTGTTTGTCTGATAGCGAAGCGTGGCGTAAGCCATATCAGGATGTCCAGGATTTGAGGATGTACAGGATGTGATTGTTTAGTTATTGGTTGGTTGTTGATGATTAGTATGAATAAAGGTTAATTTTTATCAAATTAGTGTAATAATCAATACATCATTCATGTCTAGTAATTATCAAATAATCATCCTGTTAATCCTATAATCCTGGTTATCCTGATTCAGACAAAATATTAAATAAATGTATGAAGAAAGGTTCATTTTTATCAAATTATTGTAATAATCAATACATCATTCACGTCTAGTAATTATCAAATAATCATCCTGTTAATCCTATAATCCTGGTTATCCTGATTCTGACAAAATATTATAAGGAATGTGAATTAAATAAGGTGCAAAAGTAGGGTGTGTTAGCGACAGCGTAACGCACCATTCCAGGTTACATCAGAATTGCAGGTTATTAAATTTGCGTTCCTAAACTGAGTCATTAACCATCAAATTACAATCCTGTAAATCCTCTAATCCTAATCAGTGTTATGGAGGGTATTAAAAATATATATTAAAAACGATACATTAATTAAGTATATTCGACAATTGCGTTAATCTCAATCTATGCTATACCATTCGAGGTTTATTTGAAGTGGAGGTAAAAACACAAAGAACGAAAATAAGCGTTAGACTGAATAAATCATCTTAATATGGTTCTATATGACCTGTAATAGTGCCAGGTATGGCTTTAAAGAACTTGACTACGAAGGAATTTAAGCTAGGCTAATAAGGTCTAAATTTTATTAGGTACAGTTCCGACAGAGCAATAAAGCCAAAATGTAAATTTTAGTAATTGAGCCTGCTATAACTACCTGATAAATTGAATAGCCTGATACTTATTCAAGAATCGTTATCTACTAACCTAGACAAGTTAACTAATTAACGAACCCATGAAACACTAAAAATTGTAAAACCCATTTTACAACACCGATTCATGAGAAAATCTAAAGAAAATATAAAATAAACTCAAATGACTGTGGTGTCTGGAGGGACAAGTGTTTTTAAGACTAGCAAACGAGCATAGACAATTTGTTCAAGATTTAGTAATGAATTTGCAAGCTCTAGCAGTTGTACTAGAGAGGTATGGTTATCCGGCTTCTTGTTATACTTGCGGCGACCAAATGAACAGTGCATCTTTTATGGTAAGCTTAGGCGATAATCACTTAATTCGCTTTTTAGTATCCGATTATGGGATTACTTGGACAGAAATGCGTGATGATAGAGAGTTAATGAAGTTAGAGGGTGCAGAAGCAATTAATCAGTTAGAAGAATTAGCAACTCTTGTTAAAGAGGCGATGCAAACCTCTAGAGATATTGAGTATTCATCCCCGAAGAGTAAACGGATGTTACAGAATACAGCGGGAAGTGTGAAAACTCACCGATAATCTCCTGATAATATATTGGTATTTCAGGTTGCTAATAATCTCTCTGGAGAATTGCACATTGTAGGGGCAAGACCCTTTCGGACGCAAGCTAGATAAATTGCCCCTATACCCCATATACTAATACAACCGGGCTTCACACGGACTTGGTGAAAACCTGAGTTCGACATAAGATAAGTAGGTGAACACAATAAAACCAATCTGTGTAAAGAAAAGTAAAATCGCCCAAACCCTCTTCACTCTTGCTTCTTGCATGAGTGCCTCTTGCCTTGCCATAACGACGATTTTCAAGGCTAACCTACTTAATTTGTGGAAAACTGCCCCAAGTATGAGTCTCAAACCCTTATGATCTCGTTGAAAAAATCATAACTCCGTTCGCGTAGCGTCTCCGAAGGAGAAACTCCGAACTCCTAACACCGAACTCAGGTGGTGAAAATAGGACTGTCCGTTGATTTAGGAATTTTTGGTATATTAATATTAACTTCTAAAAAATCATTATCTTTGAGAATCTGATAGAGATTCACATCCTTCTCTAATAAACAGGCATGACCGCTATATGGTAGGATAAATGTTTGGGTATTTGGTAAAATACCTGCCAATCGAGTAATTTCACTTACAGAGGGTAATAAGCGATCGCTACCACTGCCAATGAGTAAAATTGGTTGTGTTAGCTGTTGTAGCTCTTTGCTATCAACCTGGAAATCTCGCAGTAAGGATAAGCGCCAATTTACAGTTTCTGATGGTAGGGAACGCATAGCTGTAAGTAGTGTATGGCGATCGCTTGGAGAAATCCGTTCTAATGATGCTAGAAACGGTAACAAACCCAACGCACCAACATTAAATAGAAATGATGGCACAAACTGAGTAGCCGGGGATATCCAATTAAACCAAGATTGCTGCTGCAAAGCCGAAGCAGGATTAATTAAGATAATACGCTTAAATAACTGCGGCGACTGGATAGCTACTTGTATTGCTAAACAACCACCAAAAGATTCACCACATAGATATATTGTCCGTTGACAGCTTTTTTCTAACTCAGCGTGAACCAAGTCCAAAACATTCTTCGCTAAAACATCCCAAGTGGCCAGACAGTTTTTGGGTATGGACAAGCAACGAATATCTAAACCAGAGGCTAATTCTGGGATTTGAGATTGCAATAACTCACCAGTCCCATCCATACCTGGTAAATAGATAAATAAAGGAGAATCTGATTCTACTGGATTTGGCGTTAAAAAACAAGGTTTAGGATCAACTGCTGGCATTTTACTTATTTTTATTCGTCTACTCTATCTTTAACTTTACCCTCTTCTGTATCCAGATAGGGATTGTGATGAAATTTTTATCTTTTCTCATCTGTCTAAAATCAACCTTTCCAGATAAAAAATCATCCACTCTGAAACCATAATTACAGAATTTATAGCAATTTGTATTCATGATATATAAGTATGTAAGTCAGCATTCAGTCGCTAGACATTAGCTAAATGCTGCGAGTAAATTTTTAATAGTTAGTTCAATGATTAATGGATTAAAAATTCCCAAACAAGGCTCGCTAAATTAGGAATTTCTAGAACAACAACCTAGTACATTACTCAAAATTACAACTAACAGTTTAGTCAATTATTACTGGGAATAATATGCAAAATCATATCCACACAATTAGTTATATCGCTAGATTTTCAGTTAGTGTATTCTCTGTAACTACTAAGGACAGAAACAGGTTTTACCATGATTATTAGTAAATATAGGACTCCTATTTGATTTTTGAACAGAACTCGGTACATACTGAAATCCTTCTTCCCTGTTCCCTGTTCCCTGTTCCCTGTTCCCTAACTCAACGGAAAATTCAGGAATCAAACCGGATTCCTATACTTTCTCTGATTTAGTTAAAAATCAGGTGGATTTATAGAAGTAATTAAACAATTCTTCAGTCCATAAACTTGTTATCCATCGCCAGGAGTTTGAAAAAAAAGTAGCAATGTTATATAATTACGTAGTTTTGTCTAAATCATCTAGATTATTAATAGAGAAAACTGATTAATAATTTGCTTTTATAGTCCATGAATCTTGTGAATAAAACAGAAAAGACTTTTGCACTGACCACACCACTATACTATGTCAACGATGTTCCGCATATTGGCAGTGCTTATACAACTATAGCAGCGGATGTAGTAGCCAGATTTAATCGCTTACAGGGACATCAAGTGCTACTAATTACAGGTACAGATGAACACGGGCAAAAAATTCAGCGTTCAGCAGCAAATTTAGGAAAACCACCACAAGATTTTTGTGATGAAATCGTTCCTAGTTTTCTTAACTTGTGGGATTTACTCGACATTCAATATGATCGCTTTAGTCGGACTACAGCACCCCGTCACCAAGCGATAGTGAAAGAGTTTTTTCAGCGAGTTTGGGAAACTGGTGACATCTACCAAGGACAACAGAAAGGTTGGTACTGCGTTTCCTGTGAAGAATTCAAGGAAGAACGGGATTTACTTGCAGACAAACACTGTCCCACCCATACTAACAAACAAGTAGAGTGGCGAGACGAGCAGAACTATTTTTTTCGCTTGTCTAAATATCAAACCCAGTTAGAGGAGTTTTACCAGTCCCACCCAGATTTTATCCAACCTGTCAGCAGACGGAATGAAGTTTTCAATTTTGTCGCTCAAGGTTTACAGGACTTTTCAATTTCCCGGGTAAATCTGGATTGGGGTTTTCCTGTACCTGTGAATTCTCAACATACATTATATGTGTGGTTTGATGCTTTGCTGGGTTATGTTACGGCATTGTTAGAACCAGATGCAGAACCAACTTTAGCTAATGCTTTACAAACATGGTGGCCGATTAACCTGCACCTGATTGGTAAAGATATTTTACGCTTTCATGCTGTGTACTGGCCAGCAATGTTGATGTCAGCAGGTTTACCTTTACCAGACAGGGTATTTGGACATGGTTTTTTAACTAAAGATGGTCAAAAAATGGGGAAGACTTTAGGTAATACCCTTGATCCTATTACTTTAGTGGAAAATTATGGTAGTGATGCCGTTCGTTATTACTTCCTTAAGGAAATCGAATTTGGTAAAGATGGCGATTTTAATGAAATAAGGTTCATTAATGTTTTGAATGCAGATTTGGCGAATGATTTAGGTAATTTGTTAAATCGGACTTTAAACATGGTGAAGAAATACTGTGCTAGTCAAGTACCGTCCATCAGCCAATCAGCTATTCCCATTGACAATCCTTTGAAAACAATGGGTTTGCAGTTAGGAGAAAAGGTGAAACAAGCATACACAGCATTAGCTTTCAATGAAGCCTGTCACTATGTTTTATCTCTGGTACAAGCCAGTAATAAGTTTATTGATGATCAAGCTCCTTGGTCATTATATAAACAAGGTAAGCAGGGGGAAGTGGAAGTGGTGCTATATGCGGTGCTGGAATCTGTAAGACTAGCAGCTTATCTTCTCTCCCCAATTATTCCTAATATCAGCAGTGATATTTATCAGCAATTAGGCTGGGGAATAAATTTTAATGAACAAAAAGAAAGTGCAATTTTAGCTCCTTTTTGTACCCACTCAACATGGGGAATATTATCCGATAAACAAATATTGGGAACGCCAAAACCAGTTTTTAAACGGATAGAAACATCAAAATAAAAGATTAATTTTGGGAACTGCGAATTTCTTAAAAAACCAAAGAATTCGGGGAACAGGGAACAGGGAACAGGGAACAGGGAATAAAGAACAATATTGATCTTTACTCTTGCCTCTTGCCTCTTGCCTCTTGCCTTCTGAACTCCTGAATTCTTATCATAAGCAACTCTAACAAGTAGATAGTTAGAAATTTCTATCATAACAGGGATAACAACACAAGGTATGACAACAATGTTGAACAATTTTGAAAACGACTCAATATTTACCCCAGAACAGGTTTTGGAAAATCGGGGTCGGGTGGCTATCTTTATTGATGGCTCAAACTTATTTTATGCGGCACTACAACTAGGAATCGAAATTGATTACACTAAGTTATTGTGCCGATTGACTGGCGGATCAAGGCTATTACGGGCTTTTTTCTATACAGGAGTGGATCGGACAAATGAGAAACAACAAGGCTTTTTGTTGTGGATGCGTCGTAACGGTTATCGGGTGATTGCTAAGGATTTGGTGCAATTACCAGATGGCTCTAAAAAAGCTAACTTAGATGTGGAAATAGCTGTTGATATGATGGCATTGTGCGATTCCTATGATACCGCAGTTTTAGTCAGCGGTGACGGCGATTTGGCTTATGCTGTCAATTCTGTCAGCTATCGTGGGGTGAGGGTAGAGGTGGTGAGTTTGCGTTCTATGACTAGTGATAGTTTAATTAATGTGAGCGATCGCTATATTGATTTAGAAGCCATCAAAGAAGATATCCAAAAAACTCCCCGCCAAAGTTATCCATATCGCCCATTGTCTAGTATGGGCTTTTTAGACGATCCTAGAGATAGTAATAGACATCTAGAAGTTCCAGAATAATGCAAGATTCACAAGCGAGGGAGAATGGAAGACAAGATGGAAAACATCAGAGGGGAATTAAAAATCATTCTCCCCACTTCTGTTCATTTTTGGGGTTAACATCACTAACTAATTGGTTTTACCTGCCTTTGATATTATGTTTAGGCTTATGCTTGTCGAGTTGCGGTAATCTATTACCTACCCAATCAAAAACTGATCCTTCATCTCCAAAAGATGATGATACTAAGATAACTTTTTTTAGGATTGTTTTTGAACAATTTGATGAGGTAGGTAGACCAATTTGGAAAGTTAAAGCTAAAGAGGCAAAGTACACTACAGATAAACAAGTAGGTCAGGCGGAAAATCCTGAAGGGGAACTTTACCAAGATGGAAAAGTTGTCTACCAAATTAAAGCAGAAAAAGCTGACATTAAGCAAGATGGTAAGCAACTATTTCTTCAAGGTAAAATTGTCGCTACTGATACCCGTAATGGGATTGTCTTCAAGGGTAATGAGCTAGAATGGCGGCCTCAAGAAGATTTATTAATTGTTCGCAATCAGTTAAATGGTAGTCATAAACAATTACAGGCTGTAGCTCAAGAGGCAAAGATTAAAACTCGTGAACAACGGGTAGAATTTTCACAAGGAGTAGTTGCTAAATCCACAGATCCACAGTTGCAAATGCAAACTGAGCATTTAATATGGCATATTAAGGAGGAGAAATTATTTAGCGATCGCCCAATTCAAATAGAAAGATATAAAGATAACAAAATTACTGCACGTGGTCAGGGTAACGCCGCAGAAATTAATTTAAAAACTCAAATTGCGACTCTCAAACCACAGGCAAAATTAGAGTTAATAGATCCACCAATGCAAATTACTAGTAACTCTATAACCTGGAATATTAACAAAGAAAATATTACCACAAATTCTCCTATTCGCATATTTCAAACTGCTGAGAATGTGACTGTCACCGCTAATCAGGGAAAAATGAAAATACCAGAAAACACGGTGTATCTCACTGGTAATGTTAATGCGGTTGGAAAACGTAGTCAGTCTTTAAAATCAAATCAACTGACTTGGTATTTAGATAAAAAATTGTTAGAAGCTCAAGGAAATATAATTTATCGTCAAATTGAACCAAAATTAACTTTTCAAGGGGAAACAGCCGTCGGTAATTTAGAAACAGAAAATATTGTTGTTAAAGGTGGTAATTCATCCAAAAGCAGAGTAGTCACAGAAATTATCCCCCAGGAAGGTAGGTAGGGGGTAGGGGAGTTGGGGGGTGGGGGAGTGGGGGGAGTGGGGGAGTTGGGGGAGTTGGGGGAGTAGGGGGAGTGGGGGGAGTTGGGGGAGTGGGGGGAGTAAGGGGAGTAGGGGGAGTAGGGGGAGTAGGGGGAGTAGGGGGAGTAGGGGAGAAATTTCATTCTTCATTCTTCATTCTTCATTCTTCATTCTTCATTCTTCATTCTTCATTCTTCATTCTTCATTCTTCTGACTCCTTCCCCCCTATGATTGGTTGTATAAAACTTTATTGCGATTATCTGCACCAAGATTTGGTAAAGAATTATCTAATCGAGGTGTGACAGTATCGGGAATGTCAGTAGATACTTCTAATTCTTTTTCTAAAGTCTGGAGAAGTTTATCTTGTTGAACCCGAAAAGCTGATACATTGCCACCACGATTAATGATTGTAAACCAAACCAAGCCGCGATCGCGTGTGGGGACAACTCCAGCTAAAGCACTAACATCATTGAGAGTACCAGTTTTCATTACCGTTGCTTTGGGCATATGTCGAGAATGGATCGTGCCTCTATGATCTAGTCCAGAGGTAGGAAATAAATCAGCTAAATTTAACTGATAAAAACTAGCTTCCCGTTGTAATGCCATAAACATAGCACAAACCCCCCTGGGAGAAATTCGATTTTCCTTCCCTAAACCAGAACCATTAATCAAGAGAATTTCTGACTTTGGGAATCTAGCCAGTTGGGATGCTGTGGTGCTAACTACATCTGCACCTCCCACAGAATTGGCTAACATTTCCGCAATATCGTTATTACTGAAAACGTTCATTTCCTTAATGATTTTTTGCAAAGGTAAGGAAAGATGACGTACCAGTAAAGTTTGCCCAACTTTAGGTTGAGGGTCTACTTTAATATTACCAGCAATAATCACTTGGGGTTTAGGTGTTCCTTTGGGCATAATTGAGTATTGGAAAACCACAGAACGCGACCAAGTTTGGTGATTTAGTGCTTGTTTGAGTAATTGACCGGCAAGCAGGGGATGACGTTGGAAATTCATGGCAAAAGCCCCAGTAATTACCAGATTTCCCTTAACTTGCTTAATACCTATTTTATTCAGAGTATTTCCCAGAGCGATCGCTTCCTCCCCCACAAACATAGGATCACCACTACCAGTAATCACTAAATCACCCTGCACCACCCCATTTACTAAAGGTCCAGTGCTACTAACTAAAGTCTCAAATTGGTGATCTGGTCCCCAAGCTTTCAAAGCCACCAATGAAGTAGCAACCTTAGTTAAAGAAGCAGCGGGTAAAGGTATAGTACCTTGATGATTAGCCATCAGCATTGGTCCCGACTGTAACCAAATCCCCTGAGAGGACATGAGATTTTGGTCAATTAATTTTGACGTAATTAACCCATTAAGATATTCGTGAACCGTAATAGCACCTGCTGGACTTGGATCAGGGACAAGAATCAAATTAGAGCTACCTTGCCAAGCCAACACACTCAAAGCTTCTAACGGTTGAATTTGCGCCTTAGCCACTTCTAGCCAGATAGAAAACAAACCTGATCCTAATAATTCCAGCATATTTAAATTCCTTTATTCGTTAATTGGTAAGAGTTTTCTTTAATTTCGTAAGCGTAAACTATATTCAATACCTTGTCTATTTTCTGTAGTTTGGGTTAAGCGACAGCGCAACCCAGCGCATTTGTTGGGTTTCATATTTTTTAGGGACTTCCAAATAAAAAAATACTCAACCACCTAACGCAAAAATCTCTCAAACCCTTATTCCTCTGTGTCCTCTGCGCCTCTGTGGTTCGTTAATCAGGATAATTTATTTCTTGGAAGTCCCTTAAGCTGATATCCAACCTACAAATCAAGGCTTTTTCCAATTTGGACAAGGTATTGATACAGCGGTTTTCGCTCTTATGAGGTACATCTTAGCCCCCTCATCGCACCCCCCTCAATCCCCCCGTAGCGGAGGGAAGAAAAGGATAAGCTTTTGATACTGGAGGGGGTGGGGGGTGGGGTTCTTGTACCTGATAACATCGGGAAGTGCTGTATTCTGAAACTATTTTTAACTTTTAATTCCCTCTTTTCCTAGCAACTTATACTAATATACGAGCCTGATTATATTTATCAGTATTGTTGACACTCCCCTGGCTAAAGACGATTATAAAAAAGATTAAATCTGGGAAAGTGATAGCGTCAGTGCTGACTTGTCAGTTTGGTAAATGAACAATTTTAACGCTTATTCCTTGCACCTAATTCACCTTCTATCCCCATCAAATCATTAACTTGTAACAGTTTTATGTTTATATGGTTAACACCACGCTACGCTATCAGCAAGCCCTACATAATATTTCCCATAGTGCAAGTCTGTGGAATGGTGCGTTACGCTGTCGCTAACACACCCTACTTTTTGACTTTTGCAGTTTATTTAATTCACATTCCTAATTAATAAATTGGATAGGTTAAGTAGGTGAACACAATAAAACCAAACTGTGTAAAGAAACGTAAAATCGCCCAAACCCTCTTCACTCTTGCCTCTTGCCTCTTGCCTTTTGCCTTGCCATAACGACAATTTTCAACGCCAACCTACTTACTTCCTTTCTGGATGTGCCAATTCCTCTGGAGTGGGAACACCCACCTGATTAATTACTCCAATCATTTGATATAAACGCCCTAAATCTCGTTGATTAAAATTTAAAACTAACCGGGGTAAACTAGATGTTTCATCTTGTTCCTCCTGCGGTAATGCTTGGCTTTTAACAATTTTACCTGTCAGCAAAATATCACAAAAATGAGTATTAAGTAATTCCACTTGAGCATCGGATAAATCTTCTTTTAACCGGATCACCAACTGATCACCAACATAACGACTAGAGTGATAAATTCGGTAAAATCCAGTAATGGCATTACAAGCAACTTCAAGATTATCTGTAACAGTGTACAAACTCGGATCATCTGCACTAACAAGCCCTGTTTTTACCAATTTCTCATCAATATATTGACTCCAAGAACGCCAATAATCGCCTCCTGGTTGATCAATTAACACCAAAGGAACTGGACCAAATTTACCTGTTTGGCTCAATGTCATACATTCAAAAGCCTCATCTTGAGTGCCAAAACCACCAGGAAACAAAGCCACAGCATCACTTTCTTTCAGAAGAAATAACTTGCGAGTGAAAAAGTATTTAAAATTAATTAGTTTAGCATCACCTTCAATAATTGGGTTAGCTTGTTGCTCAAAAGGTAACTGAATATTTAAACCAAAGGAATTTTCCCTACCAGCACCTTCTTGACCAGCTTGCATAATCCCACCACCACCACCTGTCATAATCATAAATCCTAGCGCGGAAACAGCCCGACTAAATTGCAGAGCCATTTGATATGCTGGTGTATCTGGTGCTAGACGCGCTGAACCAAAAATAGTAATTTTCCGCACATGACGGTAGTTATAAAATAATTGGAAACCACATTCCATATCTGCTAAAGCGGCAGATAATATTTTCCAATCCAGACGTTCAATATCACTATCAGCAAGACGCAAAATTGTGGTGAGTGATTGCTGAATAAATTGCCGATGTTTTAGTGTCGGTAAACGGTCTATGAGTTCAGCAATATCTGCTTGGAGAGAATCTAATGAAGAAAAGGACGCTTCAGAAGTCATACTTACTGCCGCAATAATGGCATTATATTTTAACGAAAGTTGCTAATACAGTAAAGCGCAAATCAACCAACAGTAAAAATCCAGTTCCCTCCCCTTATAAAGGGGAGGGTTAGGGAGGGGTAAAACATTTGATACAGCAATCATGACTTTTCAAACATTTGGAGATAATTTTTAACTTTTGTAATAGGCTGCCTTTGGTGCATTTAATTTGGGTTACACCTATCACTGAGTGTTATATCAGATATTTGGAGAAAAACGAAAAAAGTGTTCGTTCCGCACTTCGTGCCGCTGCGCTAACATCGACCAACATTGCTGATTTCGCTATGCTCAATTTTGCTCGTTGGTCAATTCTTCACTTACGCGTATTGTATTCATCTCATCACCTCCCTATCGGGTAGGTGAGAGGCTTCTACTGTTTAAGCTAAGTTTATTGTCTATTCAGCTTAAAGATACTTTTCCAAAGTGTTAGCTAAAGTGGTTTTAGGTACAGCACCGACCACCATATCTACTTTTTGTCCATCTTTGAAAATCATTAATGTAGGAATACTGCGAATACCATACTGACTAGCAATCTGAGGATTTTCATCAGTATTAACTTTCACAACTTTTAATTGATCTCCATACTGAGTGGCGATTTCGTCCACAACAGGGGCTACCATGCGGCATGGACCACACCAAGGAGCCCAAAAGTCAACTAATACGGGAACTTCGCTGTCGAGGACTTCTTGCTTAAACGTAGAATCTGTAACTTGTTCTGCTGCTGACATACCTAAAAACCTTTACATAAGATATTTCCGAGGTTGGTGAAAATTCTACCATAGCAAAAACATCCTATTAAGGATAAAGGATATACATTTGCCAGGAAACTAGAAAACTAATCCCTACCATAAGGAACCGCCCGAACATTAGTCCGGGCGGAGTGTGGTGTGAGGAGTGAACGGAAACTTTTGTCTCCGCCATCTCTATTGTAGGCTAGATATGTGATTTTTCCAGTCATTCTCAAAGTTGTTGTCAATTGTCAGTTGTCAATGGTTAGTTGTCAGTTGTCAATGGTCAGTTGTCAGCAGAAAACCCTTAACGATGCCCAATGCCCAATCCCCAGTCCCCAATGCCCAATCCCCAGTCCCCAATCCCCAATCCCCAGTCCCCAGTCCCCAATCCCTTATTTACCCATACCTAACTGTTGGGCTTTTTGGTAAACCTTACCTTCTGTCAACAAAGAAGGAGCAATGACAACTTCAACCTGCTGCATTTCCTTAATGTTTTTAGCCCCTAAAGTTCCCATACTCGTCTTTAAAGCTCCTAAAAGATTATGAGTACCATCATCCAAACCAGCAGGTCCTCTGAGTATTTGTTCTAGAGTTCCAGTTGTACCCACGCGAATGCGAGTCCCACGAGGTAAGACTGGGCTAGGAGTTGCCATACCCCAGTGATAACCACGCCCAGGGGCTTGGGCGGCTCTGGCAAATGGAGAACCAATCATAACAGCGTCAGCACCGCAGGCAATACATTTACAGATGTCTCCTCCGGTGATTAAACCACCGTCAGCGATGATGGGGATATATTTACCGGTTTCCCGATAATAATCGTCTCTAGCGGCTGTACAATCGGCGATCGCAGTGGCTTGAGGTACGCCCACGCCCAACACTCCACGAGAAGTACAAGCAGCACCGGGTCCAATACCTACCAATACCGCTGCTGCACCAGCTTTCATCAACTCTAAGGTGACTTGATATGTAACGCAATTTCCCAAAGCCACAGGGATAGCCATAGAACTGCAAAACTCCGCTAAATTAAGGGGAGTAATAGCTTCTGGAGATATATGATCGGTAGAGACTACTGTAGCTTGGATAAAAAATAGATCTGCTCCAGCTTTAGTTACGACTTCGCCATATTTGCTTGCACCTGCTGGAGTTGCGCTAACTGCCGCAATACCGCCTTGTTGTTTAATTTCCTGAATACGTTTTTCAATTAATTCCGGCTTTATTGGTTCAGCATATAGTTCTTGCATCAGGCTGACAAATTCATCTTTGCCGACGGAGGCAATCCGATCTAAAATCGGTTCGGGGTCGGCATAGCGAGTTTGGACACCCTCTAAATTAATTACGCCCAATGCCCCCAACTGGGACAAGCGAACAGCCATTTGTACATCAACCACACCATCCATTGCACTGGCAATAATGGGGATTTCTCGCTCAATATTGCCGATTTGCCACTTGGTATCAGCTAAACTCGGATCGAGAGTTCTGTTACCAGGGACTAAAGCAATTTCGTCAATTCCATAGGCTCGACGCGCCACTTTTCCCCGCCCAAGTTGAATTTCCACGCTTTAACTTTTCTCAAAACTGTTTAAGCTAGGGTATCAAATTGTGGTGATATTGGGAATTGGGAACAATTGAAAATTTTTGATTTTTAATTCGGTTCTGATGTTCTAGGGTTTATTTTTATTGGCATAATTAGCACCTGTATAACCTGTGGCTACCCAAATAACTGCCCTAGCACCATCCCGAAGAGATTTTTCAATCGGTTCTGGTGAATTTTCTGAAGGAACTGATAGGGGTTTAAAATTCATGCCTCGACTACCTAAAACAATTTCACCAACGATGCAAGCACGACGCATATGAAAGTCAGATGTAATTAAATAAACACTTTTGATGCCACGAGATTGCAATTCATCCACTGTAGTAGTAAAATTAGTAACTGTGTCTACAGCTTCATAGTCTAAATTTAAACGCTGGGTATCAACTCCTGCATTGGCAAATATTTTTTTAGTATGCTGCGGTGGACTGCCTCCAGAAATCCAAATAGGTATATTGGGATATTGGCGAGCTAATTTGGCTGTAAACTTTTCTCTTTCTAGTAAGCGAGTAGAACCGCCCAAAACTAAGATTGCTTGTGGTTGTACAAATTGGTTTTGTACTGCTTTGCACCCCCACCAGATAAATAAGGGTAGGAGACAAGCCATAACCCTCACAGATTTCCCTGTCAAAAGTAGCTTATTCAAGGCTCTATAGGTATGTCTATTCGGACTAGAGTTTTCTTTAAAAATCAGCACAATAACGCACAGGGATGATGGTTAGTATAAGTTTTTGCGAACTATGTCTAGAAAAAAGTTGTAACGTTGCGATCATAGTAAGTAGGTGAACACAATAAAACCAAACTGTGTAAAGAAATGTAAAATCGCCCAAACCCTCTTCACTCTTGCCTCTTGCCTCTTGCCTTTTGCCTTGCCATAACGACAATTTTCAACGCTCACCTACTTAACTGAATCCACGTCGCTGTAATTTCTGCCATATCCTAAACTATCTGAGAAAATTAATCAAAGGTGTCTCACCATTCATTGACAACATAATTTTTAGGTTTACTATAAGACTTAACACGCCTAAGAATTTTAATTAGTGCAACTGCTTGCTATATGTGACAATGATTTATTTGTTTTCACAAACATAATTTTCAATTCTTAATGAATACAATCAGGAAAGAATACATAAATCTTTATATTTACCTTCGAGGCGATCGCTTTTGCTAGTAATATTAAGGAATATGAATTAAATAAAGTGCAAAAGTAGGGTGTGTTAGCGACAGCGTAACGCACCATTTCAGGTTAAGTCAGAATTGCAGGTTATTAAATTTGCGTTCCTAAGGGACTTCCAGGAAATAAATTATCCCAATAAATAAATGAACAAACGAACCACAGAGGCACAGAGTACACAGAGAGAGAAGAAATAGGGAGGGTTTTTGCGTTAGTTTTGGGACATTTTTTTATTTGGAAGTCTCTAAGTGGCTAGTACCGCAGGGCGGAAGTCAAAAGTCAAAAGTCAAAACTAATATACAGTAAGCTTTTTGGCGATTGAATATGGTTGCTTTATTTACGCCGTGATGTACTAGTTAGAGACTTCCAAGAAATAAATTATCCTAAGAAACGAACCACAGAGGCACAGAGTACACAGAGAGAGAATTTCTGCATCAGTTTTGGGACATTTTTTTATTTGAAAGTCTCTTAGAGGGTGTTTGAAAAGTTATGGTTGATGTATCAAATATTTTTTACCCCACCCTAACCCTCCCCTTGTAAAGGGGAGGGAACTGGATTTTTATTGTTTCCCCCCTTTACAAGGGGAAAGGGGGGTAGCAATGTGATGAAAATTACGGAATAACACTTTTCAAACATCCTCTTAGGTAAATTGTCAGAAATGGCTATAGCTTGCGTGACGACGGAGGAGTGATACGCCATGCTTCGCTATCAGGATGTGCAGGATTAAAGGATGTACAGGATCAAAACAAAGATTTTATGAGCCATTGGCGGAAATTATCATGATAGAATTTGTAGGTGGTTGAGTCAGAAATAGTTTCTATTTGCAAGAACTCTAACCAATTTTCTAATAATTCTTCAATATCATATTCATCAGTATTTAGGAAATTGGCCATATCTGTAACTGATATGGGTTGTGTTGTCTGGGATAAAACTTGCAACACTGCTAGGGGAAAATCTTCATATTGAGAACCCAGCATTTTTTCTAAATGTTGTTGGTAATAGGTTTCTAATAGTGGTGGAAATAATGTTCCTATTTGGGAAGGTTGGGGATAAAAATTATTAGTAATAGCAGCTAAAATTTGACTAACATACATAAAATTATTTTCGCTGCGGTTGGTTAAATTAGTCATAAATTCTGCTTCATTTATTTGGTGGGTATTTAACCAGGATTTGATTGACCTCTCCCCCAACCCCTCTCCTGCGAGGAGAGGGGAGTTAGACAAGTTTTTTTCCTCTATTTCTGTAATAGGAGAAGGGGAGTTAGAAGCATCTTGTTCCCCCATTCCCTCGTAGGGAAGGGGGGTGAGGGGGGTTAGGTTTCTCCGAATATAATTTTGAATATCCTGTTTATTTTCCTGTGGATAATCTGCTAAATGCAAACTTTGCACCGGTGCTTCAATTAATAAACCGGAATTACTGGATAAAAACGGACGACGGGTTAGGAGAAAATACACCCCTTGGGGAATGTAGCGGGGAAGATAAAAAATATTTGTTCCTGGTGGTTGTAATTGGGAATTGATGCAATTTAAACTATCAATGGCAATAATTAATTTTTGATTTGGTTGTAAACTGTCGCTGATTTGTTGGAGAAGCAATGATAAAAACCAACTTCCCTCTGTTGCGTTATCGGGTAAATTTGGCAGAGATATTTGATCAAATGTGGCGATAATTTGAGAACATATATATTTGAGAAATTCTTCAGCGTGATTTTTCCCCTCTAGTTCAGCGTTGTAATAAATTACCTGGCGATTTTCTGGGGGATTGTTTTGATTAATATATTGAGCAATAATTGCACTTTTACCGCTACCGGGTAGACCGATAATAGTGAAATAACCCCGGTTGTAGCGATTGAGAAAATTATGAATCGCAGTAAACACGAAATTACGACCGATAAAATTCGCGCTTTTTTGGTGAATTATGGCTGCAAATTCTTGGTGATTAACTATGGAATTATTCATAGTTGGTGGTCTGGGTGATAAACTCATCATTTCATGCTCCCGGATTTTCCCACTTTAAAAAATGCACCATTCCCCCAGCGTCACCCGCAATAATTGTTAACCCATTTGGTGTAACTGCACAGGAATGAAAGTCAGCGTCACCACTAAAAGTAGCTATTTCCACCCCTGTCTCTAAATTCCACACCTTCACAGTATTGTCATCAAAACCAGAAATCACCCGTTTTCCGTCTGCTGTCACTGCTACTGCTAGTACATAACCACTATGACCTGAGAGGGTCAACTGTTCCTCCCCTGTCTCTAAATTCCACACCTTCACAGTATTGTCCGAAGAACCAGAAATCACCCGTTTTCCGTCTGCTGTCACTGCTACTGCTAGTACATAACCACTATGACCTGAGAGGGTCAACTGTTCCTCCCCTGTCTCTAAATTCCACACCTTCACAGTATTGTCCGAAGAACCAGAAATCACCCGTTTTCCGTCTGCTGTCACTGCTACTGCTAGTACATAACTACTATGACCTGAGAGGGTCAACTGTTCCTCCCCTGTCTCTAAATTCCACACCTTCACAGTTTTGTCAGATGAACCAGAAATCACCCGTTTTCCATCTGCTGTCACTGCTACTGCTTGTACCGAATCACTATGACCTGAGAGGGTCAACTGTTCCTCCCCTGTCTCTAAATTCCACACCTTCACAGTTTTGTCAGATGAACCAGAAATCACCCGTTTTCCGTCTGCTGTCACTGCTACTGCTCGTACCCAATGACTATGACCTGAGAGGGTGCGGAGTAACCTTCCTCCCGCTTGGGTGAGACTGGGGGTGAGGGGACGCAACCAAGGGAGAGGGTGAGTTTGTTGTGCTTGGGTTAATAGTGTTTGCATTGCTGGGGTGTTGATGGTTTGTAACCTTCCCCATAATTGACTTACTAATTGTTGTTTATCCTGGGTGACAATATGTGCAGACAGTCGCAAAGCACTTTGAATATATTTTAAGGTTTTGCTTTGGTCTGGGTGGGTTGCGGTTTGGGTAGCATCTAATAAATCATAATCTTCAATTAAGGCTTGGATACCAAAGTCAGGATGATTGATTTTGTTAGATATGAATTGATAATCTGTGAGGGTTTGGAAATATTTGGTTAAGTTACCGGAGTTTACCAAATTATAAGGAAATTTACCCAAATAAGCTTTTTGGGAATAGGATTTATCTGATAATGATTTTTTGTTAGTTGCTGGCATAAGATTTTTGATAAAAATTAATATCTGTAGGTTGGGTTGACGTAAGGAAACCCAACATTAAATTGGTTGTGTGGTTGTGCTTCGCTAACTACAATCTCAATTTCTCCTTTTGAATCAATAAGCAATCTTCAAGTCTTTGCAATTGCTGCGCTACACTTTGTTTCGCTCGCAATGACAGTTGGATATTTTTTTAGTGTGAATCAAGGTGGTGGGTTGGGTTGCGCTTTGCTTAACCCAACCTACGGAAATCCTAAGATTTTATTATCATCCCTGTCCTGTCCCAATAATCAACAATGCGCTGATTTACTTCTGTAAATAATTTGCGAGTTGCTTTAAATTCTCTTTTCCCTTTCAAGAAATCTAAGAAACTAGCATGATAGATGCTGTAACAAATATCTTCATCTATGGTTTGCAGTTTCAAATATTCAATCCATTCATTTAAAATATTCTGCACATCACATTCATCTTCATTAACGATCTCAAAAAGCATCTCACCGGATATCGGTGTACCAATTTCCACTAAAATAAACAGAATCATTACTCTCATTTTTTTAGATGAATCATTCATATTCATCCGGTTCCAATGAGTTTGATAATAATTTTCTAAACCTTGGGGTAGTTGGGTTAAATTCAAATCGTTATAATCACCCTCTGCTATAGCTGGTAAAACATAGCGCAGGTACATAAAATTATTTTCGCTCTTGGTTGCTAACTGATTTACAAAAGCGTCAGGAGTAATATTTTTGTTTTCTATCCAAGTTTGTAATCCGGCTTTGTGTTCTGGATCATTGTTTAAACAGAAACGAATATACTCTTGAATATCATGCTGATTTTCTTGGTCATATTTACTATCAGTTAAATCTAAATATTCTTTTTTCAATCCTTCAGTATAGAGTCGTTCTTGAGTTGGTTCAAAATGTCGTCTGGTCAGGAAAAAATAAACATTATTTGGCAGAGTTTTCGGTAAATATAAGATATTTTCTACTCCTTCTTTTTGGTCTACTTCATCTAACGCATCAACAACAATAATTAATTTTTCATTAGTGCTAAGTTTTGCGGTAGCTTCGGTCAGTAATGTTGATAAATCCGCAGTTTCAACATTTGCTAATTTATAGCGGTTAATCAGTTGTTTACGAATACTTGCCAGAAACAATTCAGGACGGTTACTACCATCTACTAAGACGTTAAAATAACAAATTGTTTGATGTTCAATAACGTATTTTGCAGCAATGGTACTTTTGCCCATTCCGGCATGACCTTTAACTATAAAATAGCCCTTTTTATTGGCGTTGATGAATTCTTCAAACTTAGCAAATACAAATCCGCGACCGCAGAATGATTTGATTTTTTCTTCAATTAGTGATTGAAATTCCGGTGGATACGGATATCTTTGATCTCTATCACGTAAAACTTCCGCAGGTGTCCTCGTGCGTTTGGCTACGCTAACAAAAACTTGATAAAATTCTTCAAATTCTTGACGAATATTAATATTTTCTAATTCTCTTATTTCATCTCCCAAAATATTCCAATCTAGAAAATGTTCTATTTCTGGAGTCAAAATTAAGGGATGATCGGCATTAAAATCTTTCCAGAAAGCTTTTTGAATTTCTTTTTCTCTAAAAAGTTTCAGTAGTGGTTCAGGCTTATATACTCCATATTCTATTAAAGCATAGACATAAACGCTAATAGGATCATCTGGCGGTTGAATCGGATCAATCCCTAATTCCTTGACAATTTTGATTACATTTTCATTCCGTTGTGCTTGCTTGATAGCCAGGGTAGCAGTTGCAGGAGCAATTTTAGCGATCGCACTAATTACTGAGTTTATTTCCATTTTAGCGATAATATGATAGAAATTCACACCTATACTCGATCCTAACGGTAGATGGCAACATTTAGCTAACACAATATTTATTATTTTTATCTCGTTCCCAGGTCTCTGACTGGGAATGAATAAGATAAGGCTCTGCCTTCAATGAGATAAGATGGAGGCAGAGCCTCATCAACTGCATTCCTAGTCAGAGACTAGGAACGAGATAAAGATTTATTATTTTCAGTTATTATTTGGTATATACCCTATAAAATTATGTGTTCCCCGCACTGTTATGGAAAACCAAATAGGATTTTTGTTAAAGTTGCTATTATTTTCGACTTTGCTCTCGGTATTAATTAAATATGCTTGTCCGTTTTTAGGGATTCCAGCAACGGTGACAAATGTGTTAATTATGGTTTTGTTACCAACTATAATTATGGCCACTGTTCTCCTGTGGCGAATACCCAGACAAAAGCAAAATTAACGGAAAAAATATAGTCCGTGTTGCTAAAATCAGCTAACCTAACTGCATTGTCATCAAAAGGCATTTTACCAAGCTGGGAGTCTTGCTTGTGAATCTTGGTCAATGGATAGGCTTAATTGCCTTAGTTATATCTTTATATGTATTGTGGCAACTTCGTGACGTTCTGCTACTAATATTTGCGGCGGTTGTTTTAGCGACGACTTTAAATCGTCTCGCCCGGCGCTTTCAAAGTTTAGGAATAAAACGAGGATTATCAGTTTTATTAGCTGTAGGGATTTTCTTTGCGGGTGTTGTCTGTTTTTTCTGGTTAATCGTACCACCTTTTATCCAGCAATTTCATGAACTCACTTATCGAGTTCCCCAAGGATTTGGGCGGTTTAATAGTTGGATTGATGTCCAAAGAAGTCATATTCCTGCACAATTATTACCTTATATACCGGATCTGAATAGTTTAATTGAACAAGCCCAACCGCTATTTAATCGCTTATTAGGTAATTCTTTTGCTTTTGTTTCTGGATCTTTAGAAGTTGTTCTCAAAATTCTATTAGTCCTGGTGTTAACAGGAATGTTTTTAGTTAATCCTGATGCTTATCAAAAAGTATTTATTCGCATATTTCCCTCCTTTTATCGGCGGCGGGTAGGGGGGATTGTACAGGAATGTGAAGTTTCTTTAGGAGGATGGGTGACTGGTGCTTCTATTGGTGTTTTGGTGGTAGGGCTGATGAGTTTGGTGGGTTTATCAATTTTAGGAGTGAAGGCTGCACTAGCTTTGGGCGTGTTAGCGGGATTTATGAATTTAATTCCTAATTTGGGTCCAACTATGAGTGTAGTCCCAGCAATGGCGATCGCTCTTTTGGATAATCCCTGGAAAGCTGTTGCTGTGTTTATTCTCTACTTTATTATTCAACAGACTGAGAGCAATTTTATCACACCTGTAGTCATGGCACATCAAGTGTCTTTACTACCAGCAGTTACTTTAATTTCTCAGTTATTTTTTGTGACATTTTTTGGATTTTTAGGATTATTTTTAGCACTTCCTCTGACGGTTGTTGCCAAAATTTGGGTACAAGAAGTATTAATTAAAGATGTGTTAGATAATTGGAATAATAATGAAGAAGATCATCCAGAATTAACTATAGTTGAGGAATATTCGGATATCAATGATCAGGTGTAAAAGTTGAGACTCCTGACTGGGCGCAGACCCTGCGCCCCTACTTAGGTGAATCTTGCTGTATCAACCAAAACCAGGAATTAACCGCTTTAAGGCGCGACCAGCGACATCACTATAACGTAATTCTCCACAGAGGATTTTACCCATGATTTGAGCGCCAGAGGGGCGTTTGACACCGACCTTGTAGCCAACACCAGGGAAGCGATAGAATGCCCCTGCTAGTTTTTGCGCCCAAGCCATATCATTTCCCCATTGTTCGTTAATGGCATTGGTATAGTTTTCGAGGGCGTGAATATCACCATTTAAAGCATCGTGAATAAATCCTGCGGCAAGAACGGCGCTAAAAATGGAGGGACGAATACCTTCGGCGGTAAAGGGATCAACTAGACAGGCTGCTTCTCCAGCTAAAACTGCATTTTGGGTATGGAGTTTTTGGTTTCCATCCCAAATACATAGAGGATGACCGTATTGTTTACTAGTTTTGATATCTAAATTAAAAGATTTGGCATATTCATCTAAAATTTTCTTAAAGTCTTGGGGTTCGCCACCCATAAAAGTGCCGACTCCGATAGAATGACAGTCAGTTTTGGGGAAGTTCCAGATATAGCCGTTTTTGACCAAGCCAAACTCAAAGTGAATTGTGGTTTTTTTCTCGACAATTGCCGGAATTTCTGCTTCTAATGCTCCGGCTAATCGGCGTTTGCGTTCTTTAAAACCTAGCCATTTAGCCATAGAACCTTTTGCACCATCAGCGGCGATGAGATAACGACCAGCGACTATCCCTGTGGTGGTGGTAACTTGCCAAGCATCGTTTTTAAATTCTATTCCTCTAACTTCTGTTTTGTCTCGTAGTTCAGCCCCTTGATTTTGAGCTTGTTGGATCAGGAAATGATCAAAAATATCCCGCCGCACCATCCAAACGGGTTCTTTGGTATCAATTTTTGCTTCTACAGGATCGCCTAATTGCCAGGTAAAGCGCAAAGAGTCAGCTTTGGTAGAGATAGCAGGACTAAAGTCAAAGTCGAACCATTGAGCTACGCTAGGTGACACGCCACCGCCACAGGGCTTATATCTGGGTAGGGATTCTTTTTCTAAGACTAAGACCGACCGCCCCTTCTTCGCTAGATGATATGCGGCTGTTCCACCGGCAGGTCCGGCACCGACAATTATACAATCGTACATAATGACTAATTTTTTGCGTTCTATTTTAACTTAGTTGATTTTTCAGTAGACATCTCCAGAAAAGAATGTAGAGACGTTCCATGGAACGTCTCTACAAGGGTTCTAGGACACGCATATTTAATTTCTGGAGATGTCCAGTATATATAAGGGGTGATGATTTTTTTATTAATTTTTAGTAAATGGAGATTGGGAATTGGGAATTGGTGATTGGTGATTGGTGATTAGTAAAATTCTTACCTGTCACCTGTCACCTGTCACCTGTCACCTTACACAGTGGTGATCTCTTTTTCCTTTTCTGCAAACAAGTGGTCTATTTTTTCTGTGTGCTTGTTGGTCAGTTTTTGGAGTTTGTCTTGCTGATCTCGTGATTCATCTTCGGAGATTTCCGCACTTTTTTCCTGTTTGCGAATGGACTCGATAGCATCTCGGCGGATATTGCGAATTGCTACACGACCTTCTTCGGCATACTTAGCCGCAAGTTTAACAAATTCTTTCCGGCGATCGCTGGTTAGTGGGGGAATATTCAACCGAATCACAACGCCATCGTTACTGGGAGTTAAGCCCACGTCCGACAGAGAGATAGCTTTTTCAATGATATTTAAGCTGCCCTTATCGTAGGGCTGAATCAGGATGGTTGAAGAGTCTGGCGTGCTAATGTTTGCCAGAGATTTCAAAGATGTTGGTGTACCGTAATACTCCACTTGGACTTTATCTAATAAACTCGCATTGGCGCGACCGGTACGAATTGTATTAAAAGCCCGTTGAGTAGACTCAACGGTTTTTTGCATCGTACTTTCAGCTTCAGCTAATTTCACAAGAACCTCCCACAAGAGTGCCAATAGATTCTCCCATGACTGCCCGGTGGATGTTACCTCGCACCGTGAGGTCAAATACTAAAATGGGGAGATTATTTTCTTTACATAGAGCAATTGCGGTACTATCCATAACTCGCAAATCTTTAGCCAACACGTGGGCGTAGGTAAGGGTGGTAAAACGCTTGGCATCAGGATAAAGTTTGGGGTCAGCATCGTAAATGCCGTCTACTTTAGTAGCTTTGAAAATCACTTCTGCTTCAATTTCTGCCGCTCTTAATGCCGCAGTAGTATCTGTAGTAAAGAAGGGATTCCCTGAACCTGCGCCAAAAATTACCACCCGTCCTTTTTCAAGATGACGGATGGCACGACGGCGAATATATGGTTCTGCTAGTTCTTGCATAGCGATCGCCGTTTGCACCCTTGTCTGGATTCCCATTCGTTCTAGAGAATCTTGCAGGGTCATGGCATTCATTACCGTGGCAATCATGCCGATATAGTCAGCGGTTGCCCGATCCATACCTGCTGATGCTGCTTTAATGCCTCGAAAAATATTGCCACCGCCAACCACGATAGCCACCTGTACACCAGTGGCTATCACCTCTCCTATTTCCTTGGCTATTTCCTCAACCACTTCTGGGTCAATGCCATAGCCTAAGTTGCCCATTAAGGCTTCACCGCTCAGTTTAAGTAAAACCCGTCGGTAATTCGTTCCCATGAAGTTCCGCTTTATCAAAAAAGTTGCAATTGCCTCCAATTTAAGATAGCAGTAGAGTGACTATCTGTGTCTATTTAGGTTGTCCGCCATTTGCATAAAGTCCCAATTTGTTCGGTTTGGTCTGGCTGTATTTGCTGATTTTGCCATCACTCGAACATATCTTGGGGTAATTTAGCGATCGCATTTCGGCTCTTGCGTTGTTTTTATGGTAATTGAGGACTGATTATAACAAAACCCTTACGGGGCAAGGGTTATAAACAATTATGACCATATTTTCAATGAAATGCCTACACAATAAGGCTTTCAATGGTTTTGAACCAGGTTTTCCATAAAAAGAACCGAAGAACCCGCATTTCTTAAATAATCTACTTCCTGGGCTGATGCTGCTTGTGGGTGATCATCTGTAACTGCTCAATAATCCGGGGTTAATCGTTCAAGGACAAGCCCCAAATGGCGTAAAATCTTTCCTGAACAGGTAAGTAATTGGACAAAAATATTTAAGTAATGGGACAGAATTAATTACACAATTGATTTTTCTGTTCCCTGTTCCCTGCGATGCACTGAGCTTGTCGAAGTGTTCCCTGTTCCCTCTCTCAACGAGTGAATTTAATTTTGTCCGACTACTTACAGTCATTGCGAGCGAAGGGAAGCAATCACAACCGTTGGAATTGCTTCATTTCACTTCGTTCTATATGGCTAACGCCACGCTTACGCAATGACATTGTGTAATTAATTTTGTCTCACTACTTAGTCCGTCCCCATTTATTGAGCGGTTACATAATTTTTATTTAAAGCCTTAATATTAAATTAACAAAAAACTGCATTTATCATGACAGATTCTCCGAAAACTTGGACTTGGCAAGATTTTCCTATTTGTTACCAAACTCAAGGGAATACAGGACCCGCTGTAATTCTGATACATGGATTTGGTGCATCCTGGGGACACTGGCGCAAAAATATTCCAGCTTTAGCCGCAAATTGCCGAGTTTATGCAATTGATTTAATTGGTTTTGGGGGTTCAGCTAAACCCAAACCAGGAGAAATTACCTATACCTTAGAAACTTGGGGACAACAAGTAGCAGATTTTTGTCGGGAAGTGGTGGGTGAACCTGCATTTTTGGTAGGTAATTCTATTGGTTGTATTGTCGCTATGCAAGCGGCGGTAATTAACCCGGATATGGCTTTGGGAACTGCTTTGCTTAACTGTTCTTTGCGGTTATTACATGATCGTAAACGTCCAAGCTTACCTTGGATTAAGCGATTTGGTACACCAATTTTACAAAACTTTCTAGCAATTAAACTAGTAGGTAATTTCTTTTTTAATCGTCTAGCTCAACCACCAACAGTTAAAAATATTCTTTTACAAGCCTATGCTAACGGAGAAACGGTAACAGATGAGTTAGTAGATATTTTAATGACACCGGCAAAAGATCCTGGGGCTGCGGCTGTATTTTTAGCTTTTACGGCTTATTCCAGTGGTCCTTTAGCGGAAGACTTATTACCTAGAATATCTTGTCCAGTAATTATTTTATGGGGAACGGCTGACCCTTGGGAACCTATTAATTTAGGTAGAGAGTTAGCCAATTTCCCCCAAGTTCAAAAGTTTATTCATTTAGAAGGTGTGGGACATTGTCCTCAAGATGAAGCACCTGAATTAGTAAATCCAATTTTACTTGATTGGATTGGTGAACTACTAGTACCGTAGGGCGGAATTAAAAATCAACCATTAAAAATAAAAAAAGCTGATTACACAAGCTTTTCAGAAATTTTTAATGGTTGATTGCCCGGCGGCACTAGTACAGAAAAAAAGCAAATTCAGAGAAATTAACTTTAAACTATTAAGACTGATTTTGTGGACTAGGCTAACTTACCACCATCCGTGGCGACGATGACCACGCCAGCCACCACCCCAGCCACCATGCCGGCCACCACGCCGGCCACCACGCCAGCCACCATGACCACCAGATAGAAGTTGCTGTTCTTCTACGGATAGTTCTACAACTAAATCAGATGGGATATTTTGAGATGGAATATTTTGGTTTGACATAATAATTGTTGAACTCAATTAATTTTTTGCTAGGTTTTGTACAACCATGTTTACTTTTATAAAGATATTTCTGATCAATTTAATGATTCTATGGTTAGAAATATTAGTTGATAACTTATATCATTTGATGCAAATAAATCAACTTATTATATAACTAGAGATAGACTCATGCAATTTTATTTAAAGCCTGATGATAAAAAAGGAAAGAGGAGAAAATTAAGCCAGAATTTTGGCATAAGATACTGCTAATATTTGATATCAAGCAATCTATCTGAAAATTTCTCCTCACCCTATAATTACAAAATTGAAACCCTAAGACTATCAAAAATAGTCCAGTTAGATATTTTGCTTATTTAGGAAGAGTATGCATTACCACGCTAGTCATTACGCTCAGGATAGCTATCTTCTCTGGAATAGGGTGTAGGTTGATCATATTGTGGATAGTCTCTGCCACATTTTTTAGGTTTACAACAACAGGGAGGGGGTGACTGGTAACATCCCCCAGATAAAAGTTGTTGTTCTTCTGCTGATAATTCTACAAGCAACGTAGATTTATTATCTTGATTTAACATTATAAGCCTCACTTAGTTGAATTATTTCCGGTTTTAATTTGCTGACAACTTCACTATAAAATCAGATTTCATGTTTTTATTCAACATGATTATTAGCCTCAATTTATGAATAAGTGAATGTTGCCTATACTTCTTTTATAACTATTAATAATTAGAAAAAAATGCCCCCTTAGTCATAGGTTTATATAGCTTAAATTAGTCTTGAGTTATAGTTCTATTTAGACAAAATATAGCAATCTGGTTTGATTCTGAAAACAATACGTAGGCTGCATTGGCGACAGAGTAACGCACCTGACAATACTTCATTTTGATTTGCAACCAAAATTATATTGAGAAACTTATAATTAAAAAAAATCTCCCAAGTTTTCTTGTGGTGCGGGCATCTTGCCTGCTAATAATACAAGGACAGGCAAGATGCCTATCCCACAAAATTGAATCATCTTTTTTGTGGAGTTATCTTAATCTATTTTGTCAAAGGAAGTTATGGAGAAAATCTGGTAATAAATTACTCAATTTATCACCGCTATAACTAATTGTTAGCAATCCAAATGTGAAAGAAAGTGCTATGGTTATTTGGGATAATTTATATTTAGTAGTTTGTGAAGTAGAATCACCTGAAGCGAGAGTTAAATCATTTTTGCCCTCAGTTTCCAGATCGGTTTTTTGGAAGAATAATTTACCATCAGCGAATAAACCTAACATGGGTAAAATTTGCCCACCGACAAGAGATTCTTGTTCTGTATCATCAAGATATCTAAATAATTGATGGTGATTTAATTGAGTATTTTTCAGCATATTATTACTCCTTAGATAAGCAACTAACTAGGTGAACACAATAAAACCAATCTGTGTAAAGAAAAGTAAAATCGCCCAAACCCTCTTCACTCTTGCCTTGCCATAACGACAATTTTCAATGCTAACCTACTTAGTTTAAGTTGAGTGATAGATAAATAAAAACTTTAAAAATATTTATTTATACGGTTAAAAACTGTAAATGCTCTCCGGGTTTTGATAAGAAAGTATCAGGAGTTCCTTGAATTTGGACTTGACCTTTTTCTATGAGAACAATCCAATCAGCACGGTGGATAACGCTGGGACGATGGGTAATTAAAATTGTGGTTTTACCTCTGCGATATTCTAAAAGCCGATCTAAAACATTAGCTTCACTCATAGGGTCTAATCCGGCGGTAGCTTCATCTAAAATCAGTATAGGTGGATTTGTGAGAATTCCGCGAGCGATCGCTAATCTTTGTCTTTGTCCCCCAGAAAGATTCGCCCCAAACTCCCCTAATACGGTTTGATATTTATTAGGTAATTGACTAATAAAACCATCAGCGTCAGCAATATCACAAGCTTGAACTATGTCTTCAAAAGAAATATTAGGTGTACCTAAACGGAAGTTCTCCAAAATTGTCCGACTCCAAAAATGAGGTTCTTGGGGAACATAAACTACTTGTTGTCGGTAACAATCTAAAGCAATATCTTGGATATTAAAAAAGCCGATGCGGATATTACCAGAATCTGGTACATATAACCCAGCTAATAATTTAGCTAAGGTGCTTTTACCACAACCAGATTTACCAATTAAGGCAATGACTTTTCCCCCAGGAAGCTGAAGAGAAAAATCATCTAATAAGTCAACTCTACCTGCGTGATGAAATTGGAGATGAGAACAATTAATATCTGCCACACTAGAAATTTGTGCAGTTGGTTTTTGACTTCCTCCAACTACTTCTGGTGTGGCATCAATAACTTCTAACAATCGAGAAACTGCTGTTTGGGAACGAAAATATTCATCAACAAAGCCAACTAATGAGTTAATTAAACCTACAACATTTACTTGTAAAGCATTAAAAGCTAACATTTGACCGATGCTTAAATTGCCTTGAATTACTAACATACTTCCAAAGCCTAGTAAGATAACACCACCAATTGTAGAGATAATTTTAGCGATAGTACCGTTAATAATTGCTATTTGCACCGTGCTAAAAGCCAGATTAGCTAAACGACCAAACCGACTTTGAAATTCATCCCAAAATTGAGGAGCAGCATTTGTAGTTTTGATTACCTGTGCGCCTTTAAATGTTTCTACTAAAACACCTTGATTTTCTGCTCCTAAGACTAAAAGACTGCGGGTTTTTTGTTGGAGAATGGGTAAGAAAGGTAAGGTAGATAAAGTCATGCAACCAGCAACAAATAAAACGGCTATTGTTAATTGCCAACTATAAAATAACATTAAGCCAAAAGAAATTACAGCGATAAAAAATTGGCTAGGTAAAACAATCACAATCTGTGATACTAATTGATTAATTTCGCCGATATCTCGCAGTCGGCTAGTAATTTCTCCACTTCGACGGGATTCATAATAATTTAATGGTAATTGGAGAAGTTTACGACCAAATTCTAGAACTAAACCTAGTTGTAATCTTTGTCCAAAATGAGAAATCATTAAGGCTTGAAATACTTGCAATCCTCCGCCAAATAAACTCATAACAACAACAGCGGAAACTACAACAGTAAGTAATTGTACATCTCCACGCACGAGAACATCATCTGTTAATAATTGAATCAAAACCGGAGTTCCTAAAGCTAGTAAACCCAGGACAATATTAATCATTAAAACCTGAGCTAGTAAGCCACGATAGGGTAAAAGTCGGCGAAAAAAGCGCGTTATTCCACCTTTTGATTCTTCTTGGGGTTGTTCAAAAAAGCGGTCTGGATCTGGCTCTAATAAGAGCATTACCCCATCCCAAGCATTGGTTAATTCTTCTTTTGTCAGATAACGAATTCCCACAGCCGGATCAGCAATAACGTATTTTTTTCCCTTTTTACCATATAAAACAACCCAATGATAGCCTTGCCAATGGATAATTGCAGGTAATGTAATTTCTGTAATTCTGTCTACAATTTCTGGAGAAGCTTTGACTGCTCTAGCATTAAAACCAAGATTTTCTGAACCTCTTTTTAACCCTAATAATGTTGTTCCTAATTGTCCAGTACCAACAGCTTCTCGACTTTTAATCATACTTAAAAAGCGTCCATAGTGTTTGGTAATAGAAACTAAACAAGCTGCTCCACAGTCTTCTTCACTTAACTGTAAAACACATTGATAATTCTGATGAGGTTTGAAGATATTAAACATAATTGTTCAGAAGAACTTAGGTTAATTAACACTTGTATTGGCTTGAGTTATTGCTTAATTCTGTCTACAATTTAATTTATGAATTGGTGATTAATTTGCTTTTTCTGAGGATGAATTGTAGTACAGTTTCTTGACGAGAAATAATATCAGCACGTCCTTCCATGCCAGATTTGAGATAACATAAATGATTACCTTTTCCTAAAAATAGACTTTGTGGTTCAATATTGATTTCGTAAGTAGCTACCTGGGGGGTGCTGATAATAGAGTTATTTTGTGTAGTTGCTAGAACATCTGGTGCAATTGTTTTTACAGTTCCTTTAAGAGTTCCATAGTCTGGATAGGGACAAGATGAAACCTGCATTTGTACTGCTTGACCGGTTTTTATTTTGTCAATATCTTTAGCCCAAACGTGAGCTTTGATGATTAAAGGGGCATCCACAGGAGCAATTTGAGCAAGAGCCTCACTAAGTTGTACAACCTGTCCAGAGTTGCGGAGTTTGAGTTGCATTAGTGTGCCATTTGTTGGGGAGCGAATTACACTTTTATTCAACTCATTTTCTAGTTGTAGTAATTCTTGACGAGTGCGAATTTGTTGTTTTTGCAGCTCTAGACGTTGCTGGATTAATAGTTCCCGTTCTTTTTTTAAAGCTGCTAAATTGCCATCACCTCTGGCTTTTTCTTGCCTAATTCTTTCCGAAGCTACTGTTACACTTGCATTACTGGGATTAATGCCAATTTTTGCTTTTTGTATGTTTATTTGTGCTAATTTAACAGCTTGTTCTTTTTCTTCTTGGAGATTTTTAGAACTAGATTTGGCTTGTTCTAATTTGGCTTGAGCAGACTTAACAGCCTGTTCTTTTTCCTCGACTAAATTCTGAGATATTGCTCCCGATTGAGCTATATTCTGCAAGCGATCGCGCTGTAATATAGCCAGCTTTAAACCTGCTTCTGCTTCTTCCACAGTGGCTATTAATACCTTTTCTTTTTGTAATCTTGCTAGTTGCTCCTTTGCTAAATTTATAGCTACTTTAGCTTGTGTCATTTCCGCACCGGTTTTAATTTGCTGATCTTTATAGTTGCGTTCAGTGCCAGTTAATTCGGCCTGTGCAGCCATAATGGTACGGTCATTTAAGTTAGTCTGAGCAATTATTTGAGTATTGATTTGATTAATTTGAGCATCAATTTGAAGAAGTTGTAATTGACTTTGCTGAATAGTATTTTGCAGTTGTTTTTTCTGAGATTGGAGTTGGGAGTCATCAAGATAAGCAATTATTTCTCCCTTGCTTACTACCTGATCTTCTTTAGCTACAATTTTTTTAATAGTTCCCGTCATTGCAGATTCAACTAACCGTAATTCTCCCAATGGTCGGATAGTTGCAGGAACTTTAACTGTGATGTTGTAATAGAGAACAGATGTGAGACTCACAGCAACTACAAACATCGTAATCATCACTCCCCCACCAAGATGAATCCATTTACCAATATGGGGGAGAAACTCATTAGTTTCTAGTATATGCAAATCTTCTGTAGTCGAGTTATTTAAATTATAGGGAGAATTGTTATTTTGACTCTGTAAGGAGTTCACGGTATTACACCTTCTATTAGGGCTAAAATAGTCTGATCTAAGATAGAAATTGCTAATATCATGCAATCAAACATCAACTATCTCAGGTAATAAATTATTAGGAATAAAAACAAGCAAACTTCTGTGTTCACATCATGAAAAATAATTGGATGATAGGTTATAATCTAGTGAAGGGGGTAGAGATAGTTCTTCCGCTGTTGTGTGGGAATTGCTTTCTCAAATCTTTAACGCAGATCAAGCATTAAGAAGAAGTAGGGAAAAGCTCAAACTTTCTCAAAGTCCTCACTTACATTGAGCAAGCCTTTATCATTTCCCTTACCCCCTTTTGTTCTCGCAAAAGGTGTTGACTAGTACAGGTTGGCGTAAATAAACCAACCATTCTAAGTAGGTGGGTGTTGAAAATTGTCGTTATGGCAAGGCAAAAGGCAAGAGGCAAGAGGCAAGAGGCAAGAGGCAAGAGTGAAGAGGGTTTAGACGATTTTACGTTTCTTTACACAGTTTGGTTTTATTGTGTTCACCTACTTAAATCCTCCAAAAGCCTATACTGTCTTCATTTTGACTTTTGACTTTTGACTTCCGCCTTGCGGTACTAGCCGTGCGGAGTGGTGGAAATAACTAACCATTAAAAACTCACAAAAAGCTGGTGCAAGTTGCTTTTTGAGTTTTCATGTTTCAATTTTTCCATCCCACTCTGCCGCACCAGATTACTCTTGCTTTAAGATTAGGTAATTTATAGGCTGACTAGCCCATATCTACACAAGAATCCCTAGAGATCCAACTCCACCAGTAACTGGAGGAGTGGGAACTGCGGGTACAGTCGTTACTGCGGGTGCAGTTGTTGCTGTTCCATCACCTGGTAATACGGCTGGACCTAAAGCTCCGACACCAGCAGGAAGCTCTGCACCTAAACCTAAGAAATCTTGTCCCGCAGTCAGGATAGTATTAGACTTACCTGCGGAAGTAGCACTGCTACCTTGAGGACCGGAGACGCTTGATCCCATTAAAAGCGATCCTTTGTTAGCGTAATTACTAGCAGCTAGTTCAAAGTCAGCCCCACCAGTCACTATTTCTTGCTGCTGATCAGATAAAGCAACAATCAAATCGGATGCGTCCATTTGATTTAACACAATTATTAGCCTCACTTACAAAATTAGGTGTTTCATCACCTAACAACTCAACTATAAGCATTGTTGCCTAATAATTCATAAACCTACAGGTAGAAAGTAAAGTTTGCAAATTTACCTCTAAAAGTAGAGACAAAATAGGTTGTAATTATTAAAATAGTATTATTAATAATAAAGATAAATTCTAGTTCAATAAAACCTGCACGATTCTGCATAGTATTTATTTTTTGTTTTTCCAGAGAACTCTGAATATATATATTCGTTAAGGTTGACAATCAACAAAAAATTAAAATATCTATATTTTTAGATAAGTAGGTGAACACAATAAAACCAAACTGTGTAAAGAAATGTAAAATCGCCCAAACCCTCTTCACTCTTGCCTCTTGCCTTTTGCCTTGCCATAACGACAATTTTCAACACCAACCTACTTATCTCTAATTTTATAAATATCATTTGGCTATATCAGGAATTAATTAGTAACCCGATAGTAACTGATTCAATAAATAGGCACAGGTGGCACTACCGATAGGAACTGTTAAATTATCTATTCCCAGAAAAGAAAAGGCTTCTAAAATCGTAGCGATTGAGGCAATAATTAAAGAAACTATCCAGGTTTGCCAAATACTACCTTGGGTAACAAGTAAAATGGTTACACAAATAAAATAACTGATTAAAGTCACTGTTAAAGAACCTTCCCAGCTTTTTTGAGAACCGAAAACTATATATTTATGTTTGCCAAACCGTTTCCCAATTAAAGCAGCTAATCCATCTCCCCAAGCCATAGTCATAATTCCTAAAACAGCATATTGCGGTTGGTGTAAATGCCAAAAAACACCTACTAAAACACCGATACTCACAGCATAGAAAAATGTTCCCAAACTTTGACGACCAACACTATTAATACCAGGAAGAATGGGGAATTGATAAGATAATAAGGTGATGATACTCGCAAAAACTGCCGCTGTAATTCCCACATAAGCAGGAATATCTAACCACCAAGCAATTAAAATCACATTACCTGTGCCAATATGCACGATTTTACGAATGATTTCTGGTTCGCTATCAGTAAAACGACTAACTACCCAAGCAATGCAGATAATCAATCCTACCCAAGCCGCAGCGGTGGCAATTGGCAGCGACAATGGGGAAAGGGTTTCTAAGCTCATGAATGTGTTAAACAATGAGGAAATAGGGGTATTTTTAACTTTAATTCTACTTTATGGGATTTGGATATGGAAATATTATTGATTTGGCTAATTAAGGGTTATCGCTTATTTATTTCTCCCTTATTTCCCCCTACTTGTCGCTTTCAACCTACTTGTTCTATGTATGCGATTCAAGCTATTGAACGGTTTGGGGTATTTCGGGGTGGTTGGATGGCTATCATGCGGATTTTACGCTGTCACCCTTTTCATCCAGGAGGTTATGATCCTGTTCCAGATGCGAAAGCAAAATCTTGTTGTGAACATGAAGAGTGATCACGGATTTAAGGGATTACTGGATTACACGGATGCTTTTGGTAAGTAATTGGACAAAAATATACTCAAAACGGCTTGATTGTTTGATTCTAAAGGTAGGGGTAAAGCAAAATCTCATTGGTGTCAATTTAAGCTCAAATCTCTACCACATCTCGTTCCTAGTCTCTGACTAGGAATGCAGTTGATGAGGCTCTGCCTCACGGCTACCATGAGACTAAGCTCAAGGTGGTCTGGTCAGCACAGCTTGCCTGATTACTCTTGCAAGCTCAGTCCCTTTAGGGCTGGGTTACTGACTACTTAAGCATAGTAGCCAAACTATAAGCAATTTTGTGTTTTATAATTATCATTATATCATCATTGCTATCTGAACATATTTAAAATCTTGTAATCTCTTGCTGGTACTGAAGTCTGAGACTTAATGAATATAAATTTTAGGTACTAAATTTTAGTTATTTGAGTTTCCACCATAAAATTACCGCAAGAGCCAAAATATTTAATTATAATCAATTCATCTTCCAATTGTTCAATTACCTCAATATTGGTGATATTTGCTAACTTTTCTAGTAATTCATTATCTGAATCTTTATCACCACCATAATATGAATAATCGGCATTATCAATCCATCTAGTTTTCACATTTTTAATGAGAGTTTCAGGTTTTCCTTGTAGCATTCCCTGGGCAATCATTTTTTCTTTTTCATCTTCACTAATCTCCGAAAGTTTTGTCGCAGATGCAGGTGGATTTGATGGTGGTTCTGTTGGGGATAATGTTTCATATCTGATACTATTATGTGCAGGATCTGGATTTCTTTGACCAGTTGTTGTTGTTGTTATTGTTGTTTCAGTGAGAACAATTGCTTTCACTTTTGCTTCAGAATTGACAAGATAAACAGGATAAATTGCTTTAATGATTTTTCCCTCATCATCGTACCCTTTTGCGGCTTCGTGATAATTGAAACGGAAAGGCGCACCTTTACTTTCGAGACTCAGAAAAGCTGGTGGATCTGCAAGGTTAGCACGTTGCAGAAATATTAAAGCGTTGTTAATTGATTGCTGGATTTCAGTTTGAATATCTTGGTTTAGAGATGTAAAATTAAGGTGGAGTTTTTGACAAAGGTGATCGCTCAATTCTCTTATAGTTTGCTTAAAGTCGTCTTCTTGCCATTTGCCAGGAACAGGATATTGAACTTTTCCCTGTGCGAGATTTGCTGCTTTTGTCAGCAGTTCTGAAACTTGTGATAATTGACTTTGTATATCAAATATTCCTAGCTTCTGAGAAAACAAGTTTAGCATTTCATTTAGCATTCCTGATAGTAATTCTATTGAAATTGTGTTTTCTCCTCGCATGATTGCCTGTCCACCAATCAGAACAATAGCCGAGATATCAGCTTTAATATCATTGACTTTTTCTCGACGTTGTTGCTTGAGTTCTGGGTTGCTTGTTGCCATCAATGTAAACAAGCTATTTGCTAAAGGATCAAGATATTGCTCTTTGAGAGTTTTATATTCACCTGTCAATACATGATGCTGGGGGCGATCGCTTGTTCCATCGTAATGAGTTACTGTATTTTGTTTGACAGATGCTAGTTGTGTTAAAAGTCTGCCCTTGCTTGCTTCTAATTCAGCTAAATTTTGAACTATCGTTTGATTCTCTTTTTTGAGAGTTTCAATTTCCTCATTCTTTCTATCAATTTGTTGATGGTAATTACTTATTGTATTATTCAATTCTTTCTGAAGAGTTTCAATTTGTCCTTGATACCTTCCTATTAAAGGAGAAAAATTGTTTCTCTCTGCGGTAATCCTGGCAAGTTCTTTATTTAGTGATTCGTCGTCTCTATCCCAGTCTTGACAGATTTTCTCTAATTTACGATTTTCACGATTTAGCGATTCATTATCTTGTTCTTTTTCAGTTAGTTGTTGGCGCAATTTCTCTTTATCATCTAATAATCTGTTGATTAAATTAAGTGCTGGCTGAATATTTTCGTAAGCCACTTTTATCTCTGAATATTCAAACTGTGTGTCAGGTTGCCCATCGTAAATAGCACATAACCAGTTATAAACCAGCAGAAGTTTGTTGTATATTTTTTCGTTTGTTCGAGACATACTTAGCATACTTTTTAATGTATTTTTTGCTTGATCTATAAGTTCAATTTTTTTCTCTTTTGGAAATTGTTCAACTTGTTCTTTTGTTTCTGGCTGTGAGTTATTTGTTTCTTGAAATTCCATCATGTATAACCTTCCTTATTCAATCGAGTAGGTAGAAGAAAATCGCAAAGCAGTGTTGTAAGTTTTTCCTGTTTTGATATCTATAGCCGTGACAGCAATCTCAGTTTTACCAAAATTCATGGAAACTTCCACAGGGCGATCGCGTGTTCCTACTGTTGAGGAAATATCAACATCTAATTCACCTAATTCTTCTATCTCCGACTCATCGACATAGCGTGGATTCTGTTTCCGCGTTGCATAAAATTTAAAGTTAATGACTGTTTGATCGGCAGTTACAGGGTTGAAGGAATGAGTGACAACTTCATTCACACCGATACTTTCACCCGCCAATACAAAAGATCTAAAACGATTGAAAATATGCCAGCCACCTTGGTCTTCTAAATATTGTCGGTTGCTTTTTTGATTGCGATCGTGGTTTTTATCGAATGGTTGACAACTTTGACAACCATAAGTAAGATGGGAACGACGTGAGCGGATGCTTTCTGGATTGACACCAAATGAAGCCGCCCCTTGGACAATAGCAGCACCCGGATCTGATGGCATAACAACCTTAATCCGACTCCCAAACTCTTTCTGAATCCGTTGACGTAAAACTGGGGATGTAGAAAATCCACCAACCACATAGAGAATGTCACATCCGCGATCATCTAGCCTGGCAAATTGTTCTTTTACTTTTCGTACCAGACCATCCAATATAGGCTCAAAAAAGCCCTGCATGGTTTCTTTACTAACATGAACTTTTTCATCATCACCTTCCTGTTCATCAGCAAGTTGTTCTAATACCTGGGGATGTTCTTTAGAGAGGATTTTGTAGAGTCGGTTGGGAATTTCAAAATAAGTTGTGGCTGTTGTGGTAGGGTCAAAGTCACACTTTTTCCGTTCCCAGTTTGCCATCAGTTCTAACCATCCAATAGGGTCTTCTTCTTCATACCTCATCAAGGCTTGAGCCGTCAATTTAGTGACCAAGTATTCCCGAAACTCTTTGTCCACACAGGTTGAACCATAAGCTCCACCACTGCCTTCTGCTACTTCATCTAGACCACCATGCGGGGAAACCTCATGGACTGTAATATCAACAGTACCACCACCACAATCTATAACCATGAAGCGTTTACCAGCTTCTAGTTCTGCTTGGTCTTTTTCTTGACAGTAAATAGCGGCCGCTTCAGGTTCGAGAACCAGTAACAGGCGTTCCCGATCATCATCGCTGCCAGTAATTAGTCCTGCTTTGATAGCAGCACGACGCATGAAAGATTTTTCTTCATCCTTCCAAATGGCAGGAATAGTTAAACACCAAAGAATTTCGTGATCTTTAAGTTCACCACTGGTAGCATTATCCAGTTCTTTACGCAATAATCCACCTAGTTGATGGAGGTAATCAGCTACAAGGTTAATGACTGGAAATTCCTGTCCGTTGTTAGCTGTGGCAATGGGACCTTTATCAGTACGTTTACAGCTTTCTCGCAGTGCCATTTTAAAGGTAGGAAAAAAGCTGTAGTCTTTAGCGTTTTTGGCTTGACGCAGTTCCGCTAATCGGGATAAGGCCGCATATCCCCATGTTTCCAATTTGCGATCGCTGTTATAGAGGCTTTGCGTCAAAGTTTTGATGTACGGAAAGGGTTGTTTGTCCCATTCATAGCGCCCGATAACCCGTTTATCGTCTTTAAAGGCATAAGCATAGCCTGAACGCGATGTTCCAAAGTCAATGGCTGCGACAACTTTGATCTTCTTGCTATCAAGGACCACTACACTAATCTCCTACAAACTATGAAAGTAACTTCAAACACTATCTCTTTGTATCATAGCAGAAATGTTGAATAGCGTAATAAAAATTTACATATTGAAATAAACTTAGCCTATATATAACCCACATTCCGCACCCCAAACTGTCACAGAGGGAAATTACGTAGAGATAAATCAAAGGGAGCATCAAAACAAACATATAAAGTGAAAAAAGCATTTGAGAAACAGTAAATCACCAAAAATGTCATCAAAACCTATTCTCAATGTACTAGATGGTCTATGTTTTGAATTTCTATTTCTTGCGGTTTCAATTTCACAACAGATTCCTCTACTTGTTCTAAAGGGATTCTCTCAGTACTTACAGCGATTTCCAATCATATAAGGTACATCTTAGCCCCCTCATCGCTTGCGGGGAGGGGGTTGGGGGTGGGGTTCTTGTTCCGGGTTTGATGACAATTTGCTGTAGTTGTATAATAATTTATATATAGTCATTTAAAATAAATAAAAAAATCCAGCCTTTTAACAGTACTGCTAACCTACTTAAAATGCGACCTTATTACCAAATCCCCATTATTGAATGTGGTGAACCTTTAGTTAAGATTCCTCTAGAATTGTTTGCGGTGGAGTCTCCTCACCCTTATCAAAAGTTAGGTGCTAACTACGGCGGACATTCACCTTATTATTTGCGCCAAAGTGTTGTTGAAAATTTGATTCAGGCGCAAAATAATTTACAGTTACTATGTCCTAATTGGTATATTCAAATATTTGATGCTTATCGTCCTGTGGCTGTGCAGCAGTTTATGGTAGATTACAGCTTTGGGGAAGCGTTGCGAGAACGGGGTTTGACAGAAAAGGAATTATCACCCCAGCAACGGGAAGATGTATGGAAGCTGGTTTATGAAATTTGGGCTGTACCCAGTTTGGATATGAAAACCCCTCCTCCCCACAGCACGGGGGCTGCGGTAGATATTACTCTAGTCAATGATCTTGGGGAAGTTGTAGATATGGGTTCACCTATTGATGAAATGTCCGATCGCTCCCATCCAGAATATTATACTCATAGTCATCAAGAATATGATGCTAACCGTCAACTCTTACGGGATATCATGTTAAAAGCTGGATTTCAACGCAATCCTAGAGAATGGTGGCATTTCTCCTTTGGTGATCAAATGTGGGCTTGGTTATATAATCAATCTCATCCCGAAACTGTGATGACAGCACGTTATGGAAGATTGAATTCAGATACATCCAGGAATTTTCCATAGGTTGTGTTATAATCGTAGACGCTACTAGTGAAGCAAAACTTCATAGTTTATGTTGGAGAGGTGTCCGAGTGGTTGATGGTGACGCACTCGAAATGCGTTTTGGGGAAACTCAACGGGGGTTCAAATCCCCCCCTCTCCGTTGAATTTATGTTATAATTGCGGCTTTTCTTCCTTTCGTTGCTGAATTTCCGGCGCTGGGTTTTGCTTGGTTTCCACAGTGGGAACTACCACACCCGAAGAATTTTCTGGTTGAGATTCCTGGGGTGGAGTCACTACGGGAGGAGGTTCTGGTGCTGTATTTTCTGGAGGTGGAGAAGCTTTTTGGGATTCTTTAGAATCGCGCAGGGTATCCATTAAGGATGGTGAGGAAGTCACAACCGGTGTTGATTTCTTGGTGGTATTGTCGGAATTTGGTGTGGGTTGAGAGTTCTGATTCTCAGCCGTTGTTTCTTGAGAATTGCTAGTAGGAACTGGTTCTGGAGAAACGCGAATATTCTTACGTTTTCTCCGCACACGAGGTAATGGTACAGATTGATTGAATGAGGAATTTTGAAGTTTTTGATTTGCAGATGATGGTGATATTTCCACAACAGGTTTAGGTGGAATAGGTTGATAAGTAGATTGTGCAAAAGATGGTTTAGGTGATGATTGTAAATTGGGTTTTGATAATATCTGCGTCATGCTAAAACCTGCGGTAGCTGCAACCAAAGCAATACTAATGCTAATAACTCCCTTGGGTATACCTGTTTTTTTGCCAATGTTGGCGATTTTTGATGGTGTGGACAGGGGATGAAAAGTAGCTTTTTTAGGTGAATATTCTGATTTTAAATCCGATAAATTAATGGTGGGGATTGCTTGGGTAGGTAAACTTGGTGATGTGACAGCCAACCTATTTCCTGGTAAAAGTTGCAGCCATTCTGCTACTGTGGTGGGGCGAAATTGTGGTTCTACAGCCATTCCTCGGCTAACTGCTTGATTAACAGCCGCACTCAGATGAGGTTGTAATTCACGAGGAGAAGGCATTTGTTCTCGGTCACGCAATAATGCAGGTATGGGAACTTGTGCTGTCAAGAGTGCATAGAGGGTTGCTGCTAACCCATAAACATCTGTGGCTGCTGTGCGCTGTGCTTGAGTTAAATACTGTTCAATGGGTGCATATCCCTCGCTGACTAAACCTGTATGTGTCTGTTTTGCCCCATTATTAAATTCTCTGGCAATGCCAAAATCAATTAGCACTACTTCCTGAGTTCCTTGACGCAAGATAATATTATCTGGTTTAATGTCTCTGTGTAGCAACCCGTTATCATGAACTACCTGCAAGGCTGCGCCTATTTGGCGGATATAATGAATGGCTGTAGCTTCTGGTAAGGGTATTCCTGGTAAAATAAATGCTGCGCCTAAAGTGTCTCCGCGAATGTATTCCATTACCATGTAAGGTAAACTGTCTTCTTCAAAAAAGTCGCTGACTCGGACAATATGAGGATGAACACAAGCGGCTAATCTCCTGGCTTCATCTTGAAATTGGCGCTGAAATTTGGGAAAATCGGGATGTTGCCGCAACCTTTCATTGATAGTTTTCATCACCACTTCTTGATTTAAATAGTGGTGCATAGCTTTGAAGGTAACACCAAATCCGCCCCGCCCTATTTCCTGGAGGATGGTATATTTTCCATTCTGCAAAATTGTTCCTGCTAACATAGGGTTTTTTCAGTCTTAAATAAGCAGATAATTAATTGGGTTATTCATCTCATCTATTATGGCAAGGGTTTTAGATTTTGGGTGTTGCTGAATTGAGGTATGAAATTCCCAAATTGAACCTTTAAAACTCAAACCTCAGTGCGTCTACTCTTCGAGATCACGAAGCGTGATTGCGCCTTTGCGTGAGACTAAAATTCATACCCTTAATCAGCAACACCAGATTTTGTAACTCCTAACTACCCAATCTGCTGTAAGTAGGTGAACACAATAAAACCAAACTGTGTAAAGAAACGTAAAATCGCCCAAAACCTCTTTACTCTTGCCTTTTGCCTCTTGCCTCTTGCCCTGCCATAACGACAATTTTCAACGCCAACCTACTTATCAAAATAATTATTAATTGTTACCTATTCCCTATGCTGAGGCTAGAATCTGTTAATTTTTATCGGCGGTTACAGCATCAACACCAATACCCAATTTTACAGGATATTTCCTTTAGGGTATCACCGGGCGATCGCCTAGCCATTGTCGGTACATCCGGTGCTGGGAAAACTTCTTTATTACGCCTCATCAACCGTTTAAATGAACCCACGAGCGGCAAAATTTATCTTCAAGATCAGGAATATCGGCAAATTCCCGTTATCCAACTCCGTCAACAGGTAATGCTTGTCCAACAAGAATCTAAGTTATTGGGGATGACAGTTGGGGAAGCCTTAGCTTATCCTTTAGTTCTGCGTGGTCTACCAAAGCAAAAGATTCAGGAACAAGTCAGTTATTGGCAAGAACAACTGCAAATTCCTGAACAATGGTTAGGACGAACCGAGGTACAACTTGCTGCTGGACAAAGACAGTTAATTGCGATCGCTCGCGCCCTAGTTACCGAACCCCAGATTTTACTTCTAGATGAGCCTACATCAGCCTTAGATACTCCCACATCCACTCACTTAATAAATATACTAACTCACCTAAATCAACCCCGTTCCTCGGCAATTCTGATGGTAAATCGCCAAATAGATTTAGCTCAAGCATTTTGTACCCACCTCTTACATCTTCAACAAGGTCAATTAGTAGTCAATCAACCTGCTGCTGAGATAGATTGGAGTAACTTAGCAACCAGCTTAATTCAAGCCGAAACTCAAACACTAGCAGAATGGACATAAACTACCCCATCTTACTTCGTTGAAGATGGGGTTTCTACATCCCCTTAAAGCACATTCTGATGTTATGAGGTACAGTTTTTTATCGCAAAATTCGTAGGGGCGCAGGGCCTGCGCCCTCAATTGCGCCCTCAATTGCGCCCTCAATTGCGCCCTCAATTGCGCCCTCCATTGCGCCCTCAATTGCGCCCTCCATTGTATTTCATAAGAACGAGAATTGCTGTAACTCATTATCTGTTCCCTGCTCCCCTTTCCCTGTTTCATGAACTTTGAGTAAGTAGTGAGACAGAATTAATTACACAATGTAATTGCGTAAGCGTTGCGTGGCGTTAGCCATATGGAACGAAGTGAAATGAAGCAATTCCAAGGGCTGTGATTGCTTCCCTTCCCTCGCAATGACTGTAAATATTTTTGTCCAATTACTTAGTTAGTACAGGAATTTGATTAGTAAATCTTTCTCTTGGTAATTTTGTTTGTGTTTGTGGAACATTAACATTCAAGATTTCCATGTTAAATCTGTATCCCACATTGCGGATAGTTTGAATTAAACTGGGTTGACGTGGATCAAGTTCCACCTTCTTCCGCAACGATAAAACATGAGTATCAATGGTGCGTGGGTTATCAATAGCGTCAGGCCAAGCACGACGTAATAATTCCGATCTACTCAAAGGCACTCCTCCAGCTTGTGCCAAAACATACAATAAACTGAATTCCTGGGGCGTTAAATCAATAAACTCCCCTTGAAACCGCACCCGACGCTGAACTAAATCAATTTGCAAACTGCCATAATCTAAATAGGCTGGTGCAGTAGGTGTCCGGTTACGGCGGATAATTGCCTCAACCCTAGCCAAAAATTCCTGCATTCCAAAAGGTTTGCTTAAATAATCATCCGCCCCCGCTTTTAATCCCGTCACAATATCGGCTTCGTTCGTACGAGCAGATAACATAAGAATTAAAGGCTGTTGTTGACGATGTAACCAGCGGCAAAACTCGACCCCATCACCATCCGATAAATCCGCATCTAGAATGACTAGAGTGGGTTGATGGCTGATAAACACTTCTTTTGCTTGGTAAATACTGGCAGCTTGATGAACTCGGTATTCTAGTTGTTGCAAGTGCCAACCCAACAACGACCTCAGATGGGGATTCCCCTCAACAATTTCTATACAAACCGAACCCACAGTGGTAAAACCCCTTAGCGTTGATGAATCTCAAATTAACAATCTCATGGTTAAGGTTTTGTAGTTTTTGTTACTTCAATAGACATATTCTTCACATTTCCCTCAAAAACCTTGCAGAAAATTTATTTTTTACTTTATTTACAGCCAAGCTAGTAGCTTTATTAAGTTTTTATTACGTTTACATTATATCCATAATAGGTAAATAAAATTACTTTTCTATTAATTGTAGCGACATGAACTAGTAGTCTGTCAACCCGAAAATGACGGGTGAAGGCAAGCAGGGGGCAGGGGTGGGGGAGGTGGGGGAGGTAGGGGAGGTAGGGGAGGTGGGGGAGGGAAGAACAGAAGTTTTTTCCGATCATTACCCATCAAAATAAATTTGACGAACTGCTAGTCACTGAGCGAAGTCGAAGTGCTGACCTCTGACTTCTGACCGGGAATTTTGGATTTTAGATGAAAAAAATTTGGTACAAATCCCCGTCCGTGAGGACGGAAAAATCCTCGCTGCGCTGCGCTGCGTACGCTTCGCTAACGTCAATCCCAAATTTTCAAGCTCTACACTTGGGGGCGGAATCAATCCAAAATCCAAAATCGAGTGATTCCTGACTCCTACCCCATATCATTAAAGTTTATTTTTAGCAATCTGTCTTACTCCTTAAGAGATATGGTAAACTCAATAGGACAATCATTTACCAAAGGGAGTAGCACAAAAATCACACCCGATTATAACCAAAGGTAGAGACAGGTTGTTATTTAGCCCGGAAACAACTAGTAAATTCTAAAACTTGATTTTACAGATTTATCCACTAATGGCTAGATTTGTATTCCCAGTGAACAACGTCTAAAAAATTGGATAAAAATAAATTACCCTTGTGGTTACAAATAGATAGCTAAACTCAAGCTATCAGATCAAAATCCTGACAAAAAATCGTAAAAATACCTTACAAAATCAGCATATTTCCAATTTTTTGGCGTAGGATTTAATTAAGTTTTTAGCTGCTGGGGGGTCTCACCCAAGGTGAAAATATTAACTTATAAGTTAATACAGAAGAGGGAAGTGATACTTCATTAAGCGTGAATAATCATCTACAATTCTCATCGCAAAGAGATTAATACAGCAGTTATGCTCCAAGACACACAAACCATCCGCTACTACCAAAGACTTACCGACGCCTTCGTCGAATTATGGAATCGCGGTTATCGTATGGATGATATGCGGATGTATTTGGATGGATACCTTGCCGCACTTCGACATAGTAACATCATGGAACCATATTGGATTCATCGCTTAGAAGAGGAAGCCAGCCGTTATTTGTATGATGTATCTAACTTCGCAATGGTTCAACCAGAACCCGAAAAACAACATGGCTACTATTAAAGGTACTATCCGATTTTGCTAACTAGCCTACTACCGCCGATGATCATAGCACGATCTTTGCCTTGGTCAATGGGGTATAGGGGACTAAATTTGGGAAATACTGCAATTAGTATGAAATCAAGCCCCCTTAGTTGTACATCACTAAGGGGAATTTTTTTGTTTATTTGTCAATTTAGAAGATTATTAACCATACATTAAGTAGGTTGGCGTTGAAAATTGTCGTTATGGCAAGGCAAAAGGCACTCATGCAAGAGGCAAGAGTGAAGAGGGTTTGGGCGATTTTACATTTCTTTACACAGTTTGGTTTTATTGTGTTCACCTACTTACAGTCATTGGGAGGGAAGGGAAGCAATCACAACCCTGGCGATTGTTTCATTTCACTTCGTTCCATATGGCTTACGCCACGCAACGCTTACGCCATGACATTGTGTAATCAATTCTGTATCACTACTTGTATGAGCATTTATAGACTACAGTTTACGAATATTCTTGAGTAAAATTGACATTGAATAGGTTGAAACTTAGGGTAAATATGTTGCAAATTCTTGACTCTACTTTAAGAGAAGGAGAACAAACTCCAGGAGTTTATTTTTCTCCAGACAAAAAAATGATAATTGCCCAATTTTTAGATCAGATAGGAGTTGATATTATTGAAGTGGGTAATCCCGCAGTAGATCGAGAAATAGCTTTAGCTATCACGCGCATTTCTCAAGCAGGACTTAAGGCGAAAATAGGCGCTCATTCCCTTTGTAAAATAGATCATGTGCAAAAAGCTTTAGATTGTGGTATTGATTTTTTAGGGATATTTTTTAGTGTTTCTAAAAAGCGATTAGAACAAGATTATAATATTGATTTAGATGTAGCAATTGAAAAGATTATTGAAGTAGTTACTTTTGCCAAAGAACAGAAGCATGACTTATTAATTAGATATACAGCAGAAGATACAGTGCGATCGCCTATAGAAAATGTCATTGCCGCAGCCAGTGCCGCAGTCAAAGCAGGAGTGAATATCATTAGTATAGCAGATACAACTGGCTACTCCACACCTTTCCATCCCCAGCGTAGTATGTATTTTTATGTCAAAACCCTAAAAGAAGAATTAGGAAATCGTGGTTTATATCCACAGATAGAGGTGCATTGTCATAATGATAAAGGTTTAGCTTTAGCCAATGCCTTAGATGCCTATAGAGGAGGCGCAGACATTATTGATGTAGCCACAATGGGATTAGGAGAAAGAGCAGGAATTGTTGATTTAGCTGAACTATTAATCAATTTAATAGATATGGGTGAAAAAGAAAAAAAATGGCAACTTAACTATCTAGAAGAGTTATATAAATTCGTGAGTCAGCACTCTCATATTCCCATTCCTCCCCATCAAGCTATCACCGGAAAAAATGCCTTTACCCACTATGCTGGAGTTCATGTTAAAGCTGTAGCCAAAAATGAGGAACTTTATCAAAGTTTAAATCCGCAACTTCTCGGCAAACAAAGTAGTTTTGCATTAGGAATGCAATCAGGATATACTGCTGTGCAAATGGCACTGAAGCAAATTGGTCAAGGAGAACTAGCTGAAAATAAAGACCTTGTAGATAAAATTCTCCAAGAGATTAAAGTAATTGCCAAAAGAGGAACTCCCATTGATATCGAAGCAGAACTACCGAAAATTATAGAACAATTTAGTGTAGCAACACATCCATTCGGGAACGATATTTGTAATTTATCTGTTTGAGTTCAGGAATGAATTAAGAATTAAGTTCACCCTTGCTTATTTTGTCTTAATTATTCCTACTGCTTCTTTTTGACTCCTGATATAAGTAGGTGAACACAATAAAACCAATCTGTGTAAGTAGGTGAACACAATAAAACCAAACTGTGTAAAGAAATGTAAAATCGCCCAAACCCTCTTCACTCTTGCCTCTTGCCTCTTGCCTTTTGCCTTTTGCCTTGCCATAACGACAATTTTCAACACCAACCTACTTAAAGAAAAGTAAAATCGCCCAAACCCTCTTCACTCTTGCCTCTTGCCTTGCCATAACGACGATTTTCAATGCTAACCTACTTACAATATGTTAAAAACTCAAGAACCTGAATTTAATTGTCTCAAAACTGAAATCAAACCATCTGCAAAATGGTGGACTATACTGAGCGTTAGTATTGGTGTATTTATCTTTTCCTTAGATGTTTATATAGTTAATCTAGCTCTACCAATAATGCTGGAATCACTACATACGACCTTTGCAAATAGTCAATGGGTAGTATTGAGTTACCTGTTAGCAATATCTATTTTTGTTTTGAGTGCTTCTAAATTAGGCGATATATGGAGTAAAAAGAAGTTGTACATTATCGGTATGATAGTGTTTACAATTAGTTCTTTGCTATGTGGACTTGCCCCAAATATAGGCTTTTTAATAGCTTTTCGTGCCATTCAAGGAGTAGGGGCTGCATTTATCTCAGGACTAGGAACAGCGATGATTGTAGAAGCTTTCCCAGTGGAAGAACGAGGGCTGGGTTTAGGTATTCGCGCTGGAGTATTTGGTTTAGGAATGATGTTGGGACCAACAATAGGAGGTTTATTAGTTAGTATCGGAGATTGGCCTTTAATTTTCTTTATTAATGTGCCAATTGGGATTATAGGGATTTTAATTATGGCTTATTTTGTCCCCCCTTCTATTGTTAATGGAGAAAAACAACAGTTTGATATCATAGGAACTATAGTTATCACATTTATATTAACTTGCTTTATATTGGCAATAACCTTATTAGAAGAACAGAATCATGACTTAAATATCATTCTAGCTTTACTATTTTTATCTATGATTAGTTTAGCTTTTCTCATCTTCATAGAAATGCGGACTGTCACCCCTATTTTAGATTGGAAAATTTTTAGATCTTTAGACTTAAGTTTAGGTTTAGGATTGCGGTTTATAGGTAACTTCGTGATTGCCGGATCAATCTTTATCCTCCCTTTCTTTTTCAAACTAGTCAAACAATATCCTACTAATAAAGCTGGTTTTCTATTAGCAATTCCACCGATTATCATTGTTTTAACCGCACCTATGGCTGGGACGCTTTCTGATAAATTTGGCTCACGGATTATTAGCATAACAGGATTATTATTAATGGCTATTGGCTGCTTTTTAATCAGCACATTTAACGCAGAATTAACGATAATCAATTATATAATTGCAATTATTCCCTATGGGTTGGGTATAGGAATGTTTCAATCTCCCAACAATAGCGCCATTATGGGAGCAGCACCACAAGATAGTTTAGGGATTGCTTCGGGTTTATTATCCTTGTCACGAATATTAGGACAAACTATAAGTGTGCCATTAGTGGGAGCTATATTTTCATTTGTGACTCTTAACAATACTCAACTAAACACAAATATTAATATCACTAATGCACCTGTTGCATCATTAGTTTTAGGTACACAAATTACTTTTCGCTTCATTACTATTCTCTTAGTTATTTCTACAATATTTGCAATTTATTTATGGTGGATTAAACAAAAGCGAGTATCAATGGAAAAACTCATTTCTGATATAAGTAGGTGAACACAATAAAACCAAAGTGTGTAAAGAAAAGTAAAATCGCCTAAAGCTTCTTCACTCTTGCCTCTTGCCTTTTGCCTCTTGCCTTCCCAAAACGACAATTTTCAATGCTAACCTACTTAGATACCTGACTTAAGGGACTTCCAATTAAAAAAATACCCAAAAATTTCTTGTGGTGCGGGCCGAAAAGCCCGCTAACCATCAAGGACGGGCAGGATGCCCATCCCACAAAATTGGGTAATTTATTTTTTGGTGTTCCCTAAGTAGGTGAACACAATAAAACCAAACTGTGTAAAGAAACGTAAAATCGCCCAAAACTCTCTCCCTGTTCCCTGTTCCCTTGCCATAACGACAATTTTCAACGCCAACCTACTTATTTAAGAAGTCATTAATCTGGATTGGATTTTAAATGGATGGTTTCCTCAGATAATTGACACAATTCTTCTAGGGATATCTTTTTGTCATTGTATAATTCTTCAATCTTCTTGGTAGCAGCTTCTAAAATTTCCTGACCACTTCTGATTTCGATGTTTAATTTATTTAGATTTTCATCAAAAACCACAAATAGCGATATATTTCTCCCAATAGTTTGTGTACTACCTTTCACCTTAAAATCAGTCACAAATTTACCTTCTGTGGGGACATGAAGAGGTAAATGGCAAGATTGAATAATGTCCTGAATATCTGCAAGTTGTAGCCTGGAAATTGGGGTAATTTTCACTTCTATATTCACAAATTCTGCTAAGTCTGGTTGCTTAATTACAACATCTTCTAATGACTCATATTGAAATATAATTTTCCCGGCTAAATTATCAGTAATTGCATAAATTTGCATAGAGTATGGAGGTTTAGGTACAGAACCCTGTGCATAGAATAAACTCCCCTCTGCTGTGACAGTGATTTGAGATGTATCTGCTAGAGTTTGTAAAGATTGCAGATTAGCAATAGTGCTTTTAACAAATACAGAATCTAGTCCTAAGATAGACGCTAAATCATTAGCGGTAGGTGGGGGATTAAACTCCATACCAGCACGAATAATAAACTCTTCTAAGACATTAAATTTGCGAGATTCTTTAATAGTTAATTCTAAGAAATTTTGAGTTACTGTATAGCCAAATAGACGTGCAGCTAAAACTAACAAACCAGAATTTTCAGTTTCAATTTTCTCAACTATATATTTTAGATTTTCATCAATCTGTTTAACTACAGAAGCAGGAAACATCAATAAAACCTCCATGATAATTAACAGTGTTGGCAACTTCAGAATACATATTACCCACTGTACCGGGTTTAGCGGTAAATAAATCGTGACAACCGACAATTACCAATAATTCTTGAGCGCGGGAAAAAGCCACGTTTACCCGTTCTGGTTTATTTGCAAATCCCACATCTCCTTGATGATTATTCCGCACCATACTGACAATTACTACTGGTCTTTCCATACCTTGAAATCTATCAACTGTACCTGTTCTGATTTGTAAAGAAGGGAAAAATTCAGATTGCAACCGTTCATCAATTTTCCGTAATTGAGCGCCATAAAATGTAATTACAGCTATTTCTTTTCTTGGTTCTCCATTTGCAACTTTATTCACCCAAACTTTCTCAAATTGATGACAGATACTTTCAATCACATCAATTTCTTTAGTATTCAAAAATGAAGTTCCACTTCGTTCTTCTTGAAATTCATTTTCTCTGGGCATTTTTACCCAACATAAATGATTGTCAGGTTGAATAATTTCCCCTGCTAAATTATGAGCGCGTTTTGTATCAGGTTCTAAAATCCCACATTCCAATTTACCATGATAAAATTGATTAATTGCGCCCATAATCATTGGGTGCATTCGATATTGAGTATTCAGCATTTTTTTAATGCTTTTATCTGCGGTTTCAAACTGACTTTTAAATAATGACTCTTCTAAAAATTGCAATTCTTCTCTGGTATTACCCATTGTTTTCGCAACTTCTTCCACAGTGCTAGTATCAAGCATAGGTGGTAATTGCCGATGATCTCCTACCATGACTAATTTTTTACCTTTCAAAGCCGGAATTAGCAATTCTGGAGGAGTGCATTTACTAACTTCATCAATAATCACAACATCAAAAGATTGAAATTCTTCTGAGAAATTATAATTTGCCGCTTGGACGCAAGTAATACCAACAACGTTAGCATTATCTAAATAGATTCCCCTTAAATCTTTACTATCTTGTTCTGAAGGTTTACGAAGTTTTGCAACCCAATCTTGCACAAAGTTTTGATATTTTTGCAGATAATTTTCTTCACTTTTTAGCTGTCGTTTCCATGATTTAAATTTATTTTGAATACTGCATAAAGAGTCTGAATCAAATAAATTATCATTAGATAATTCTGGTTTGAGTTTATCTGGGATTGTTTGCCAAATTGACTGCCACCAATTCCGTTCGCTAATTAAACTAGCTGATAACTGTAATTGTAATTTCTGTTCTAAATCAGCTATTTTTATTTGTAATTCTGCAATTTCTTGTTGATAAATATCAGCTTCTGCTTGCAAATTTATGAACTCCTGATTTAAAGAGTCTTTAATTGTTGCTAAAATGGTAAAAGGTGCTAATGAGGAAATCAGAGTTTCCATTTCATTGACGCGATTTTCCCAAAATTTGACTTGCTGAGAAAATTCCTGCGGTTGTTCCCAAATATTTGCTTGTCTAGTCAGATATTTTTCTGCTATAATCCTTAATGGCGCAGGGATATTTTGCTGTTTATGAAGTAATTGTAAGTTATGAATAACTTCTGCCAGGTTTAAATTAGCAGCTTCTTTGCTTTTTCTTACCTGAGATTTAGCTTCAGATATTTGTTCTGAAGAAATTGCATTTTGCGGAAGTTCTTGAAATTGCTGGTTTAAAATTTGTAATTGTTGTTCAGCTTCAGTTTTAACTCTTAAAACACATTGACGGGCATGAACTAAGATAATATCTAGTAATTCTTGGGTAATGCGGGTAAGAGTAGCTTCAACATTGTTCCATTCAAAGGAATTACTGTATGTTTTTTCCAATCTAATTAAAAAGACTTGAGTATTTTCAACTAGCAATTTTCGCTGTTTAGGATTGAGGAGTTGATAATTTTGGAGTTTTTGATAGGTTGTTTGCCATTGAATTTGATCGGGTTTTGATAATACTATCGGAATTTGACTAAAACTTTGCTGTAAAAAATAACTAAAATCATGTTTTTTACCTTTCCTATCTATAAAATTACCTTCTATTTCATAAGCTATGGCTTTTGTTAATACTCCCCAATCTGGTAAACTGATTTGATAGTTTTTAGGAACAATAGTTAATTTTAATGTCTTAGCAAACATCAATAAACCTAATGGTAAATCTACCATGTTTTCTGTTAAAACTAAATTAGATTGTTGACATTCTTTTAAGACTTGATACAAGTTGTTGTTAGCTGTAGACTTCCATTCGACAACAGCTTCAATAATATAATCAATTTCCCGTTTGCGATTTTCCCAAATTTGGATTGTTGGCTGTAAATCGTTTTGGTTATTAAATTTTTGATAATCTGTTTCTAATTTCTCCAAGGATAAAGAATGCTGTTGGAAAATATAAACTAATTTTGCTACTTCGGAAATAGCTAAACCTACATCATTGGCATTTTTTAATCCTGGTTTAAATCCAGAAAGATGTGTTGTGATATTTTCCTGTAACCAAACTGCTAACCCAAATGCGCCAAAACCTGGACGGACAAAACCAAGTTCTTCAATACATTTGATAGCTTGACGCACATTTTCTCGAAAATCTTCTACTTGTTGGTTATTTTCTGTATAAGGTTTAGTTTGTGGTAAAAAATTGTTAATTTCTGAAGATTCCCAGTCTATATTTGTGGAATTTTTGAGAATGTTTTCTAAACCAGTAATTAAATATTCAATTTCTTTTTTCTTGACTAAAGTTTGATGATATTCAAGCTGTTGATTTTGATAAGCTGCTTCTAAATTTTGTTTTTCGGTTTTGAGTTCATTCTGTTGCTGATTGATTTCTGCTTCTGCCAGAAAATAGTCTGTGAATCGTGGTAATAACAGTAATAATTGATTGAGAATTTTGATATTTTCGTGACGTTGACTGAGATTATTTTCACAGTCAGTGGCGGTATTTTGTAGCCATGTACCAATTACTTGATCTTCTAAAAATGGCTGTCCTTCTTCACCAACTTTTTCGGCTCGTCCCTTCCTAATAGCGCGAATAACGGGATTATGTACTAAGCGACTGAGGGCGTTATCAACGGCTAAATTGGCTTGAGAGGTAATTAATGTCCGTCCTCCACGCAAAGCTACCTGATAGCAAATTTCCGCAATTACGGTAGTTTTCCCTGTACCTGGTGGTCCCTGAATTAGCACTAAGTCCTCTGCGGACAGGACTTTTTCAACTGCGGCTTTTTGTCCAGCATTTGCGGAGGATAATAATAAGTCTTTTGAGTTAAGTTTAATCCTTTTGATAATCGGTCTGGCTTGGGAAGCGTCGAATAAAAAGTTACCTAAATAGGGATTTTGAGTGCGTCCTTGTCTTAATTGTTCTAAAGCTTTTTCTTTACGTTCGATTTGTTTGATGTCTCCAGCAGCATCAAAAAATAAGTAGCCTTTATTGGGAAGTTGATAATTACCTTTGGCTATATATTCGATTAGTTCTCGTTCTAGGCGAATATGAATAAGATTATGTTTTTGATCAATTTTTTCAATAGTTCCTAATTGACGACTGTGGCGACGATTTTTATCTGTCGGTACGGAATCGAGAAAGTTGACTTCCTGATTTTTGGCTTTTTTGACCCGTTCCCAGAAATTCTCCACACCTAAAATATTCTCTTCAGAACCGTTAAGCGTAGCTGAATTAACTTTAATTTCTAACGCGATTTGTCGAGAATTTGAGCTATTGTTAGCAATCAGAAAAGATACACAAAATTGGCGTGATTTAGCAATCCGTTCTTCTACTTTTAAAAAGGCTTTCCAGGCTTTAAGTTGATCTTCGGTGGGGACATGATTTCCGCAAATTGGCATATTTTTTATTTTTGCCAATAATGGTTTGGGAATATCCAAATGATGTTGATGATTTGGGCTTAGTCGCAACCAATAGGGTAAGGCATAGCCATCAATATTTCCTCGCAATTCATGTAGTAAATAAGCTGATAAAATTTTAAATCCGCCATGTCCATCTTGACGAATAGCAGCTTTAAATGCTAGGGTCTTTCCTAGCTGTTTCAGTTTTTTTGGGAGTTGAAAGTTATCTTGGTCTGTGGCTATAGTTAGTTCCCAAATCTCTTCTCCTGATTCTTTTCCTGTTCCTTGACGACGAATATAAAATAAACCTGGTTGTTTACCAACTAAATCAAATAATAATTCATTGGCACGTTCTCGTCGTTCTCGAAAGTCAGGATATAATTGTAGGGATGATTGACCTTCAAAATGGCGAACTAAATTATCAACTGCTGAACCTATGAATGTATAACCACAATCTTCTATCTTCGTTTTATTATTCATAGTTTTTGTAATAAATAAGGAATCAGATCCCCGACTTCTTAGAGAAGTCGGGGATCTTTATCTTGTGTTGATATTAAGAAGCTAGTGCTACTTCTACCACTTCCTGTAATTCACCTTTGTTGTACATTTCAATCAAAATATCAGAACCGCCAACGAATTTACCATTGATGTATACTTGAGGAATTGTTGGCCAGTTGGAATATTCTTTGATGCCTTGACGAATTTCTTGATCTGCAAGTACGTCAATGGTTTCAAAGGGAACTCCTAATGTATTGAGAATTTGGACAACGTTATTAGAGAAACCACATTGGGGCATTAATTTGTTGCCCTTCATGAAAACCATAATTTTGTTTTCTTCTACCAAAGTATCAATTCTTTCTTTAAGTTCTGGGGTCATGATTAGTTATTTCCTTATGTTACTGAAATTCAAGAGTTGATCCGATTTTAGATTTTGTTTTCTGAATCCAAAATCCCAAATCTAAAATTAGTTTGTTGTTTGTCAAGCTTAGGGAGTGGAGGTTTTAAGTGCTAAAGCATGAATCGCTTCTGTGGACATGGCTTCTTGCAATGCGCTATAAACTAGTTGGTGTTGTTGCACTAGTCCCTTACCTGCAAACTGCGATGAAACTACTGTTACTTGATAGTGATCACCACCACCTGTCAAGTCTTGTACTTGCACTTGGGCATCTGGCATTTCTGCCTTGATCATTGCCTCTACCTGTTGCGGACTTATCATCGCCATTCCTGAAAAACTTACTTCTCTATTATTAACAGATATGTAGCGGTTGGCTGTTGCCTGTTAGCATTTGCCGATTATTTTTTACCTTGACGCGGAAAGGGGACATCTACAAAACCTAGTTCAAATAATTGTTGGTATGCTTTTGTGCCTAGTTCTCTGGTGGGGTTTTGACTTTTGATGATTTGCACTAGTAAAGGTATGGCTAATTCTGGCTGATTTTGCGCTCGATGTACTAGGGCTAATTGATAGGTGGCTTCATCTCGCTTTTGGGCAGTTGTTAAAGCATTTTTGCGGTAGGCATCGGCGGCACGAATGTCAATACCGGCAAAACTAGAGTTGAGGTCTTGGTAAAAGCTTGATAATTGATTATAAACTTGGCGGGCTTCTTGGAGTTTTTTGGCTGCTAGGGCGTAGTTTTGACTAGAAACCGCTTCGGTTGATTCTTTCATCAAGCGATCGCCCCCCTCTATACTTAAAAGATTATTGCTTGTTCCTGTAGGAGTAAGAGTATTAGGTTTATCTGTATCAATCGGTTTTGGTTTGGCTTGACTAATAGGATTGGATACCTTTTTCCCTTCAGCATAGGTAGGTGATAGCAGTCCCAAAGATACTATGAGTGATAAAGATGTTAAGCGAATTAAGGTAGCAGCATTCATGAGTTTAATTAGGGCAACAATTCTATAGAAAAAGTTGGGAAACCTTGTGTATCTTAACTCTCTTTGTCCTAGAGATAAAGTTAGTTACTTGATAACTATTCCAAAAGCTGAAGAAAAAATCCCCCAACTACCGCTAGAGGATATATTCTCCATACTTTTTGTTAGTCGTCAGTTACCTATTTTAAAGTTCCCAAAACAGGTGTTAACTCAGTCGCTGGAATCTGCGGATTTAAGAATCCACTCGCATAAATATGAGGATTGGTTTGGGAAATAATCGTATAAGATTGGCGAACATGAGCATTGACAGCTACAGTTTTTGCATCATACATTTGCATAGCCACCTTCGGGTAGAAACCAATACCAATAATCAACACCAGAAAACAGGCAGCAATAAACACTTCACGGGGTCTGGCATCACTATATACAGTTTCCGTTGGTAAAAGGCAATCTGTACCAAAACAAGCCGTTCCTTCATCTTCCTGATTTTCTAAATCAGCATTGTTAATATCGCAAATCAGGGCTGCACTAGAACCATAAAATACTTCACGCAGCATAGAAAGTAGATAAATAGGTGTGAGGATAACTCCCACAGCCGCTAGGAAAACTGTGACGGTGCAGAATGTAGAGGTGTAAACATCACTAGTTGCTATTCCCACGAAAACCGAAAGTTCACCAACAAAGCCACTCATTCCCGGTAAAGCCAAAGATGCCATAGCCCCCATTGTAAACAGGGCAAACACTTTTGGCATGGCTTGACCAATACCGCCCATTTCTGCCATCATCATCGTGTGGGAGCGATCGTAAGTTACACCAGCCAAGAAGAATAACACGGAAGCAATTAAACCATGTGATATCATCTGCAACATTGCACCGTTGATACCCAAATCGGTGAAAGAAGCAATTCCTATTAATACAAAACCCATATGGGAAATTGACGAATAAGCCAAACGCCGTTTCATATTCGTTTGAGCGAAGGAATTTAAAGCACCATAGATAATGTTGACAACACCGAGAATAGCCAGAACCGGCGCAAAGTAAACGTGAGCATCGGCAAGTAAGTCAAGATTCAGGCGAATTAGTCCATAACCGCCCATTTTCAACAGCACACCCGCCAAAATCATGGATACTGGAGAAGATGCTTCACCGTGAGCATCCGGTAGCCAAGTATGCAATGGGAAAATCGCCAATTTTACGCCAAAGGCAATTAACAAACCCGCATATAGTAGGAGTTGCAGGGTGAGAGGATATTCTTTCTGTGCGAGTTCTGCAATATCAAAAGTGACATTTCCGCCGCCATATAGCCCCATTGCTAGGGCTGCTACCAAGATAAATATAGAAGCTGCTGCGGTATAAAGTAAAAATTTTGTAGCTGCGTAGCGTCGTCGTTGTCCACCCCAAATACAAACTAGTAAATATACGGGGATTAGTTCGACTTCCCACATAATGAAAAATAACAGCAAGTCTTGGGCGACAAATACCCCAACCTGTGCAGAATACAACACAAGCATGAGAAAATAGAAAAGCTTTGGTCTGCGGTCAACTTGCCAAGCTGAGAACATCGCCAGTGTGGTAACAAAGCCCGCTAAAAGTACCAACGGGGCGGAAATACCATCCACAGAAACAGCCCAGTTTAAGCCCAATTGAGGCATCCAGACATAATTTTCTACCAGTTGAAAATTCGCATTACTGGCATCGTAATGTTGCCAAAAGGCATAACACATGAAAATAAAGTCGGCAATACCTATGCCTAGTGCATACCATCTGACAAGTTTGCCATCTTTATCTGGCAATACGGGGATGAACAAGGATGCTACCAGTGGAAATAGGACAATCGCGGTAAGCCAAGGAAAATGATCCGCTATCATGTCAATAGGAAAAAATACTTATTGGTTGATGATGTTATTGTACTAAACTTTTTAACAATTTCTTTATAAGTTTTTACCCCAGTTTGGCATACAAGAATATATACCTAAATAAATCTTATGCTTAGGATTGAGTAGATTGAAACGTTTTCCTTTGTCTCCCCGATGATTTAAAATAAGGTATTAGACGTACTGTTAAATCAATGACTGAAATTCAATTGGCTAAAACAGGTCTTGATAATCGAGATCAGTACCTCTGGTTAGAGGAGACAATCCTAAAACTCAAGGCGCGAGATTTTCACGGTTTGGATGTGGAACATTTAATTGAGGAGATGGAAATCTTGGCGAGTAGGGATAGGGCTGAGGTTGAAAGCCGCCTAATTGTACTATGGGTGCATTTATTAAAACGGATTTATGTTAATAGTGAATATGATAATCGTGGATGGGAAGTGACAATTCGAGAACAACGTCGTCAGTTAAGAATTCTTCTCAAACAATCCCCTAGTCTGAAGCGATATTTTACAGCAGTATTAGATCAAGCTTGGGAAGAGGCGCTGATGGAAGTTAGGGAAGATTATCCTAGTTTTCAATTTCCTGATGTGTGGGATTTTAGTCTGAATGTTGATGCGCTTTTGAGTGAGAAGTTTTGGGATTTTGTTGGGTAGAAAAGTGATTTTTTTGCACGCAGAGGCGCAGAGTCGCAGAGAGTTTTAAACTTTCCCTTCTTTCTACCCAACCTACTTTTTTAGAAGTTACTAAAGTTAGTAATTGCTTCTGTGATCTTATTCACAACTTCATCTACAGTTATGACTCCCAATTCCCCAGAAGCACGGGTACGGATACTCAAGCTGTTGGCTTCTACTTCCTTCGCACCAACCACCGCCATGACAGGTATTTTATCCTTTTCGGCGTTACGAATCAACTTACCGAGGCGATCGCCACTCAAATCCACTTCCGCCCGAATCCCTAACGCAACCATCTTTGCTGCCACTTCTTTGGTAAAATCTAACTGAAGATCACCTACAGGTAATAACCTGATTTGCACAGGCGCTAACCACAAGGGAAAATCACCCGCGTACTCTTCAATCAAAATCCCAATTAATCGTTCTAAAGAACCAAAAGGGGCGCGGTGAATCATTACCGGACGTTTGCGCGAACCATCTTCAGCCACATATTCTAAATCAAACCGTTCAGGTAAATTATAATCTACCTGCACCGTTCCCAATTGCCATTCTCGTTCCAAAGCATCACTGAAGATAAAATCTAGCTTGGGTCCATAGAAAGCCGCTTCCCCAATGCCTTCAAAATGCTCCATTCCCAATTGTTGCACAGCGCGACGAATCGCCCCTTCCGCTTTATCCCAAACTTCATCCCCACCAATATATTTATCACTGGCTGGGTCACGGAAACTCAATCTGGCTTTAAAATTCTTCAATTGCAGACTTTTGAAAACGCTCAAAATCAAATCTACAACATTCAGAAATTCGCTGTCTAACTGTTCAGGAGTTACAAACAAATGAGAATCATCAACCGTAAAACCGCGCACCCTGGTTAAACCCCCCAATTCTCCCGACTGTTCATAACGGTAAACCGTGCCAAATTCCGCCAACCGCATCGGTAATTCCCGATAAGAGCGTAATTCACTCTTGTATATTTGGATATGAAAAGGACAATTCATCGGTTTCATGACAAAACCCTGTTCTATGGCTCTTGCTTCCTCATCTTCAGCCATCAAAGGAAACATATCTTCCTTATATTTCTGCCAATGTCCCGATGTCTTAAATAAATCAACCCTAGCAATGTGGGGAGTCACCACAGGTAAATAGCCCCGTTTTAACTGCTCTTTTTTGAGAAAGTCCTCTAAAATCGTTCTTAACAAAGTTCCTTTCGGAGTCCACAAAGGTAAACCAGGACCGACTAAATCGGAAAAGATAAATAACCCCAGTTCTTTACCCAGTTTACGATGATCACGGCGTAAAGCTTCTTCCTTGCGGCGTTTGTACTCAGCTAATTGTTCGGGAGTTTCCCAAGCCGTAGCATAAATACGCTGCAACTGGGCTTTTTTCTCATCTCCCCGCCAATAAGCACCAGCAACACTTTCTAATTCTATAGCTTTGGGATTTATTTCGCTGGTATTTTCCAAATGTGGACCAGCACACAAATCCCACCATTGATCTCCCAAATGGTAAATCGTGATGGGTTCTTGTTTAATATCAGCCAGAATTTCTAGCTTATAAGGCTCTTTAATAGCTTCAATGCGGTGTTGTGCCTCTTCGCGGCTGACTTCTTCCCGAATTAATGGCAATTTGCGATTAATAATCTTCACCATTTCTTTTTGAATGGTTTTCAAATCCTTATCGCTAAAGGGTTCTGGACTATCAAAATCATAATAGAACCCGTTTTCAATCCAAGGACCAATTGTGACTTGCGCTTTGGGAAACAGCTTTTGTACTGCCATTGCCATGATATGGGAAGCTGTATGGCGAATCTTTTTTAAAGTTTCTGATTCGCTGGTACGGGGTAAATAGATTTTTTCGACTGCTTGGGTTTCTTGATTTGGCGACATTGGCTGTTAAACTTTTGGCGAAGTGTTAAAAATAAACTTGACAAAAAATATCTTTACAAAATAAATAATAGTCCACTGGCTATGGTTTCTCCTAATTTAGCTCAATCACAGACTTCTGGTGACATACTCCACATACTCCCTTGCGCCTTGGGGTACGCTTACGCTTCACAGACAACTTATTCAGCAAACCCTATATATAGCAGGGAACACAGTTGAAAGTCTTTTGGTTTACGGTTTTTTAGGTAAATGTTGGATCTTATTTCCACTGCATACCGCTATAGCAGTTTTAATTCTTTCTTCTTTCTGACTCCTGAATGATTTATTCCTTTAGAGGTATCCAGGCTTACTCCCAAGGAGCTTTACAAATTTATTGCCAAATTTATATAATTGTGCTTCAGATACGAAGTTACAGATTTACAAGATTTTTGATGTGAGAAGTTATGAATTGATTGTTAAGAATCGTAAATAACGTTAATATAAAAAGAGAATTAGGAAATATGCTTCTCGTATATGAGAGACTCGAATTTACCAAGTGCTGATTTACTGAAATCAGTCTTAGAACCGCTGTTAGAGGATTTTCAATATTGGTTTGAGCGCTATAGTCAAATCCTGGAAAATGAGAAAATCCAATTCATGAGTGAACAAGAGCAACTAAACTTACTAAAACGAGTCAAAGATGCAGAATGTGAACTGAACACAGTAAGGATGTTGTTTACAGCAACTGAAAAACAAGTGGGAATTGATATGGCAACTGTAATGCCTTGGCATCAATTAGTTACAGAATGTTGGAGTGTGGGAATGCGTTTAGGTCAATCCAAGGAATAATAAATCCCTGGCAAAATCTAAATGAGTTGGAAATTGTAAAGATATTAGACAATTCTTAACATTGTTTTCATAAAAAAATAATGTGTCTCATGTTACCTTAATCTGAATATAAGGATTGCATCAAATAACATAGGCGCACAAGTAAGAAATTTTACATTCTTCTTTTTTTACCGCGAATCATTTATTTGCGGAGTTTTAAGTTTTACGAAATAACATTTTAACCTTTACTGTTCTGGAGGAAAATTCAATGCTACACCTACTCTATATTCTGGCTTTCACCGTTTTGGCATTCATAGCTGTCGGTAACTTAATTCGGAATCTGATCATGTTCAGTTTCGATAGAGAAAGGACATATTCAGCTAACCAATCATCACAAGGTGGCTTTGGTTATTATGCGGGTAGAAAGCAGTATGTTTCCCATCCCGAATTGTTAGACAGCGCAGGTAACATGATTAAAGAACCACTGCTAGTCATGCGTTCAATTAATATTGAGGATGCACGGGAACAGTTGGATGCTCTTTATGAATCTTCTCCTAGTCAAAAAAGCGATCGCTCAGAAGGCGCATAATCTATCATTATTAATATTCAGAATCTGTAGGGGCAACCACGGGGGGTTGCCCAGTCTCCATAGGTAGGGGCAACCCCCCGCGTAATGGTGTCAACTTAAGCTCAAATCCCTACCACATCTCGTTCCTAGTCTCTGACTAGGAATGCAGTTAATGAGGCTCTGCCTCTAATATCATTGAAGGCAGAGCCTTCTAGAATTCATTCCCAGTCAGAGACTGGGAATGAGACGACTTGAGTTCTTTGCGGGATAGATGTTTTACGTTAAGTTGACACCAATGCCCCCCGTGGTTGCCCAGTCTCCATAGCCGAGGGAAGTTCACAACAAAGAAAGAATAATTTAAACCCTCAAAAAGTATTCGAGTTGTTGAATCGCCAATTGCTAATTTTCTAATTTACATTCCAAAGCTTTTTTTTGCATTGTTTTGAAAATATTGTAAAAACCATTAGCGCGGGAAGGAGTCAAACTCACATTTAAGCCAGTTTCTTGAATAAAATCAGGAGTAAGCTGAACTATTTCTGTGGGTGTTGATCCATTTAATCCTTCTATTAATAATGCTAACAATCCCTTTGTTAATTGGGAATCAGAATCACCCTGAAAGATGACTTTATCATCTTCTAGTGATGCCGTAACATACACCTGAGAAACACAACCTGGAACTTTATTTTCGGGAATTTTCCCATCTTCAGGGAACTCTTGTAGCTTTTGAGCATACCATATCAACTGCTCATATCGTCGTTTAGGTTCTGTAGCACGTTGAAAACGGTGGACAATTTTATTCAGTGCCGGCGGTAAAGAATCAAGAGTTGAGGACATGATCAATCCAGGAAATAATTACCCTTATTTTAGCAATTACCAGCCATTACAGATATACCATTAAAACAGCGACAAATATCGAAAATTGTTATTCAGTACAGCAGTTATCCTTATTAAGAATTGAAAACAAATGTTAAAATTTACTACAAAGTAAGCAATTATATAGATTTTTATTAATCAATATTTGGATGATATTGTCAAGCATCCGAAAATATCAGGAGTAAATTAGATGTTGACTTCAAACTTACTGGCTACAGTCACCACATCTCTAGAATGGAGTCCTAATATTGGCATAATTATGATTATTGCCAATATTTTCGCTATTGCTGTTGGCAAATTCACTATTGAGCATCCTAACGCTAAACCAGAATTACCAGCACCTCAACTTTTCGGTGGTTTTGGTTTACCTGCGGTATTAGCAACTGCTTCTTTTGGGCATATTTTAGGAGCAGGTATTATTTTAGGACTACACAGTATTGGTAAAATCTAAGTTCTGCTGATGAGAAAAGGGAGAGAAATATATATATTTTCGGCGTTGCTGAATCGAGGTATGAAATTTCCAAATTGAACCTTTAAAAATCTTACCTTTGCGTCTACTCTTCGAAATCACGAAGCGTGATTGCGCCTTTGCGTGAGACTAAAATTCATACCCTTAATCAGCAACGCCATATTTTCTCCCTTTTTTATCAGAGGATGTTTGAAAAGTGGTATTGAGTTTAAGCTAAATATATGGGAGTAATTTCTGAGTATAATTCATAACTTGTTTTAATAATAATCTAAGCATTCATGAATCTGTTATGCTATATAAATTAACTTCGCATAAGCACTAAGTAGGTTAGCATTGAAAATCGTCGTTATGGCAAGGCAAGAGGCACTCATGCAAGAGGCAAGAGTGAAGAGGGTTTGGGCGATTTTACTTTTCTTTACACAGATTGGTTTTATTATGTTCACCTACTTAGGAATGTGAATTAAATAAGGTGCAAAAGTAGGGTGTGTTAGCGACAGCGTAACGCACCATTCCAGGTTACATCAGAATTGCAGGTTATTAAATTTGCGTTCCTTAGTAGTTCGTCAAATTTATTTTGACGGATAATGATAGGAAGAAACTTCTGTTTTTCCCTCCCCTACTCCCCCTACCCCTCTTCTCCCCCTGCTTGCCTTTACCCGTCATTTTTGGATTGACAGACTACTAGTTCAAGTTTGAATTATTAATTATTAAAAATGCCATCTAAAATTACACTTACCATCACACAGGGTAAACTTTCTAGAAAACAATATGTTTTTGAATCTCGCAGCACTTGTATTGTTGGCAGAAACGATGATTGTAACTTGCAAATAGCTGACAAGGTTGATATGACTATTTCCCGCTATCACTGTTTACTTGATATTAACCCCCCAGATATTCGTGTGCGAGATTTAGGAAGTTTAAATGGTACTTTTGTAAACGGTAAAAAAATTGGACAAAGACAAAGGCAACAACCAGCCCAAGAAGCTGTAAAATTAAGTTTTCCCGAATACAATTTACAGGACGGTGATGAAATTAAGTTGGGTGATATTCTTTTTAAAATTAGCGTACAAGTAGAAGATCAATTAAACCAAATACCAGATTTACCTGTCCCAGAAGAAAACGAACAACGGAATTTTTTAACCGTTGCTGAAAAACTCATAAATTTATCTCAAAGTGGTCATGCTAGTCTTCAAAGTATCTCTGGCTATAGTTTAACCAAGTCATTAGGTAAAGGTGACTTTGCAGAAGTATTTGCAGCCAAGGATATTCAAACCAAGAAATCCATCGCTCTTAAGATTATGTTACCTGCGGTTGCAAATCAAAAAAATGGGATAGAAATGTTTTTGAGAGAAACAGAAAACATCAAGATTTTACAACATCCTAATATTGTGCAATTGTTAGATTATGGCTTTGTAGAAAATACTTTCTTTTTCACAATGGAATATTTTCCAGGAGGTAATGTTTGGGACTTCATGCAAAGATCAGGATGGCGTTTACCTATTGATATTGCCGTAGATATAACCTTACAAGTTCTTGATGGTTTAATATATGCCCATGAAGTCGAAATTCCCTATATTAAATCAGTTGATGGAATAATGACAAAAGATAAGGGTTTAGTTCATCAAAATTTAAAACCCAATAATATTTTCATCAGTAAAATTAACGATAAAATAGTTGTAAAAATAGGCGATTACGGTTTATCCAAAGCATTTGACTTAGCTGGGTTAAGTGGACAAACTTTAACCGGCACAAAGATGGGAACACCTGCATTTATGCCGCGTCAACAGGTGCTAAATTTTAAAGACGAATTACCGGAAATTGATATCTGGGCAACAGCAGCTTGTTTATATAATATGCTAACGGGATATTTCCCCCGTAATTTTACAGGTGATCCTTGGTTATCAGTTTTACAAAATAGCCCTGTTCCTATCCTTCAGCGTCATCATGGTATTCCCCAAAAGTTAGCAAAGGTGATAGATTTAGCTTTGCGGGAACAACCGCAAATTTATTTTCAAACAGCAGCAGAATTTAAACAGGCGTTGTTAGATTGTAGCTAAACTATGAAGTAAAAAAGTTATGAGTGCATTATCAACAATACAAGAACTGCCATGTCAATTGATTACACCAGAAAATTTTCAACCTTATGGACAGGTAATATACGCAAGTAAAGATGGGAAAAATTTTGATCAAGAAGATGCACAGTTAAATTTACAAAATGGTATTCCCCGTTTTTATATTATGCGATTGCAAAAAAAAGGACGGAAATTTCACCAAATTACTCGTCATATCAAATGTACTCAATGTTTAGGTTCTTTGGAGGGTAAAGATTGGTTAATGGCAGTTTGTCCACCTGATAATGAGACGAATGAACCTCTATTATCAAAACTTGCGGCTTTTCGGATTCCGGGAAATTGTTTTATTAAATTAAGTGTAGGAACTTGGCACGCAGGACCATATTTTGATCATGAGTTCGTAGATTTTTACAATTTAGAATTGAGTGATACAAATGTAGTAGATCATTTTACTCATAATTTTCTTAAAAGTCATAATTTAGCTTTTGAGATGATTTAAAATAAGATCCCCGACTTCTTAAAGAAGTCGGGGATCTGGATATTCTGGATAGGTGTCTATATCCATGAATTTTGAATAATTTTTTTGAGTGAAGTTTCCTTGACTAATTCGGCGGCTTGATTAACCTCTAACCATTTTCTTTCTCTGGCGGTAGCTTCTGGCCAATCTTCTAAGATTATTTCTACAGGTAGTAAAAATAAATTTACTTGATAGGTATTCCCGCGTTTTCGATATTTATAATTACCTAACTCTTCAGTTGTGACTCTACCGACAACTCCTGCTTCTTCCCATGCCTCCTTAGCTGCTGAATCATGGGGACTCATACCTTTACAAAGTCCCCCTTTAGGAATTACCCAACCTTGACGGCTGCGAGTGGTAATCAATAGAACTTCAACTTTTCCATCTATGATTCGATAGGGAATAACTCCAGATTGTTGTAAGACTTTGTTGGCTTTGCGAGTCATGGTGGTAGATTCCTTCTGAATGAGTCTTTTTGATTTTAAATGTGTATTTGATGATAATGTGCCATTAAGGCAACTGTCAGAACAATTAGAGACTTCCAAGAAATAAATTATCCTAAGAAACGAACCACAGAGGCACAGAGTACACAGAGAGAGAATTTCTGCATCAGTTTTGGGACATTTTTTTATTTGGAAGTCTCTTAATCCAATTTCGGGTAATCTTTACTATAAATTCATTAATTTTTCACAAAAATCCGGAAGTATACTTTGCAGTATGATACTTACTTTTATGACTTCATCACCCAAAATACGTTAAAATTCAAGCAGAGTAAGCATTTATCACGTAAATATACCCATGCTAGAAACTCTGGAAACACGCATTTATGAACTTGAACAATTTGCCAACACCCTTGTTGCGAACCAACTCACCCACTTGAGTTTCGTCAGCATTGGCATTATTTTTCTGGCTGGCTTGCTGACCAGCCTCACGCCTTGTATGCTATCTATGCTGCCCATTACCATTGGCTATATTGGTGGTTATGAGGCTAAAAGTCGTTTGCAAGCAGCAGCCCAATCAACTTGGTTCGCGTTAGGATTAGCAACTACATTAGCAGGTATGGGAATCCTCGCAGGTTTAGTTGGTAAAGTCTATGGACAGATAGGAATTGGTTTACCAATTATTGTCAGCATTATCGCTATTATTATGGGACTAAACTTATTAGAAGCATTACCCATACAATTTCCTTCTTTGAATGAAACAAATTGGATTTCTCAAGATTTACCTGCCGGAGTCCGTTCATACTTGATTGGTTTAACATTTGGGTTAGTCGCTTCTCCTTGTAGCACACCAGTTTTAGCTAGTTTATTAGGTTGGGTTGCTAATACTCAAGATTTAGTTTTAGGTGCTGTTTTACTACTTTCTTACACAGCCGGATATGTAACTCCATTAATTCTAGCAGGTACATTTACTGCTGCAATTAAAAACCTATTAGAATTGCGCCGTTGGTCTGGTTGGATCAATCCTGTTAGTGGTGGGTTATTAGTAGGCTTTGGTGTTTTTTCTTTACTTTCTCGCATTCCTATTGGTAGTTTCTAAGCAATGACTTCAGATCAGACAACATCCACAGAATTAAGTTGGTGGTTAATCCCTGGTAGGTTTATCCGTCGGCAAATTTTACCTGTATTAACTGATTTACGGTTGGCAATTATCCTATTACTGGTTATTGCCTTATTTAGTGTTAGTGGTACAGTAATTGAACAGGGACAATTGCCTGATTTTTACCAATCTAATTATCCAGAACATCCTGCTTTATTTGGTTTTCTTTCTTGGAAAGTTATTCAAGTAGTTGGATTAGATCATGTATATAGAACTTGGTGGTTTTTGAGTTTATTAGTTTTATTTGGAACTAGTTTAACAGCTTGTACCTTTACTCGGCAATTACCAGCCCTCAAAGCTGCTCAGAAGTGGAAATATTACGAAGAACCTCGTAACTTTACAAAGTTAGCTTTGAGCGCTGAATTGGAGGGTGTTTGTTTGTCATCAATTCCGTCAATTTTGCAGCAAAAAAGTTATCGCATATTTCAAGGAACAAATCAAAAAAAAGATGATATTCTCTATGCCCGTAAAGGTATAGTTGGGCGCATTGGTCCGATCATTGTTCACATTGGTATTGTTGCTATTTTGCTGGGAGGAATTTGGGGAGCAATGACGGGATTCATGGCTCAAGAAATGATTACTAGCGGTGATACATTCCAGGTAAAAAATATTGTTGATGCTGGTGCTTGGTCATCTAAAGATGTGTTAAAAGATTGGTCTGTGCGTGTCAATCGCTTTTGGATTGATTACACACCAACGGGGGGGATTGACCAATTTTATTCAGATATGTCTGTGTTGAATAATGATGGTCAAGAAGTTAACCATGAGAAAATTTATGTTAACAAACCTCTCCGTTATCATGGTGTCGTTTTCTATCAAACAGATTGGGGAATTTCTAATGTTCGGGTGAGATTAAATAAAAGTCCAATTTTTCAATTACCAATGGTACAATTAGACACCAAAGGTAGAGGGAGAATTTGGGGAACTTGGATTCCGACTAAACCTGATTTAAGTGAAGGTGTTTCCCTATTAGCCAAGGATTTGCAAGGTATGGTATTAATTTATGATGCCCAAGGTAAATTAATTAATACTGTGCGTGCAGGAATGTCTACCCCTGTAAATGGGGTAAATTTACAAATTCTTGATATCATGGGTAGCACGGGTTTACAAATCAAATTTGATCCTGGTATTCCTATTGTTTATACAGGTTTTGGTTTGTTGATGTTAGGTGTAGTTATGAGTTATTTCTCCCATTCTCAAATTTGGGCTTTACAAAAGGGCGAAACTTTGTATATTGGCGGAAAAACTAACCGCGCTCAAGTTGCATTTGAACAAGAGGTTCTCGCAATTTTAGATCAACTTAGTGCTGTCAATAACGTCAAAAAGTCCTAAATTTAAGATCCCCGACTTCTCCAAGAAGTCGGGGATCTGAGAAACTAAATTAAACTGCTGTGAGAAGTCCTAATCGCATTTGTTCAATTAATTGATCTAAATTACCTGTATTCAACCGATAACTTAAAGGGTGGACAATTAACCGGGCTGTACTTTCATACAAAGTCGCAATTTCAATTAAACCATTTTCCTTTAAAGTCTTTCCTGTGGAAACTATATCAACAATTGCTTCCGACATTCCGGTAATTGGACCTAATTCCACAGAACCGTATAAGGGGACAATTTCTATTGGTAAATCCAAACCTTGGAAATATTCTCGCGCACAATTTACATATTTAGAAGCAACTCGACCATGAGCAGGTAAATCTAAAGGAGATTTGTAGGAACTGGTAGCTTTTACAGCCACAGACATCCGACAATATCCAAATTTTAAATCCACTAATTGGGCAACTTGGGGCTGTTTTTCTCTCAGGACATCGTAGCCGACAATTCCCAATTGTGCCTGACCATATTCTACATAAACAGGTACATCTTGCGCTCGGACTAACAATGCTTTTGCTTGTCCACTGGCATCAGGAATTTGCAATTGGCGGTTGCCTGATTCTAAAAAAGCACTAAAATCTAATCCTACAGATTGTAATATGCGGAGACTAGGTTTAAGTAGTTCCCCTTTTGGTATTGCAACAGTTAACATTCTTTTTTTTGTATTCTTGATGTGTTTGCAGTTCACTATATTGAGAATATATCTATATTACTCACTACTAACATATGAAAATTTTATTAGTTGATGATGAAGTCGAACTAACTGACCCTTTAAGTCGTCTGTTAACCCGTGAAGGTTACAGTGTTGATGCTACTGATGATGGAATAAGTGGCAGTAATTTAGCGGCAATAGGCAGTTATGATTTACTGATTTTAGACTGGATGTTACCGGGAAAAACGGGGTTAGAGATTTGTCAGGAATTACGTCGGCAAGGGAAAATAACTCCTGTGCTATTTCTAACGGCAAAAGATACTTTAGATGACAGAGTTCAAGGTTTGGATGCAGGTGCTGATGATTATTTAGTCAAACCTTTTGAATTACGGGAATTACTGGCAAGAGTCCGGGCTTTGTTACGTCGTACTGGTACAGAATCTTATAGTAGTACAAAAGGAAAGTTAGTTATAGCCGATTTGGAACTTGATATAGAAAATCAAATAGCTTATCGTCACGGAAGAATCATAGAACTCTCTCAAAAGGAAAGTCAATTATTACAATACTTTATGGAAAATTCAGGACAATTACTGACTCATGCTCAAATTTTGCAGCATTTATGGCAAAATGAGGAGCAACCTAATAGTAATGTGATTGCGGCTTTAATTCGTCTGTTGCGTCGCAAGGTAGAAGGAGTGGATGAAACACCAATGATTCATACTGTTTATGGTAGAGGTTATCGTTTTGGGTCTGCTGAGGTAGTAGTCTGTCAACCCGAAAATGACGGGGGGAGAGAGGTGGGGGGGGGAGAAGAGAGGTAGGGGGGGGAGGGGGAGAAGAGAGGTAGGGGGGGAGGGGGAGAAGAGAGGTGGGGGGGAGAGAGGTGGGGGGGGGGAGGGGGAGAAGAGAGGTGGGGGGGGAACATCACAGATAACTTTTTCAATCCTATCCAGAAATATGAACTACTAACTCTCTCACATTATTCTGTTGACGATGTTCCCAAACATAGATTCCTTGCCATGTTCCTAATACCAAATGACCACGATTAATGGGAATTTGTTCGGAGGTATGGGTTAAAACTGTGCGGATATGTCCTGGCATATCGTCTGGTCCTTCAGCATCATGAATGTAATGGTTTCCTTCTGGGACTATTTTTGTCATGAAATTAGCTAAATCAAGTAATACATCAGGATCAGCATTTTCTTGAATTACTAAACTAGCTGAGGTGTGACGTAAAAATAAACTACAAAGCCCAGTTTCTATACCAGATTCGGCAACAATAGCTTCAATTTTGGCGGTAATATTGTGAAATGATTTTCCATTGGTGGAAACTCTTAATAGTTTTTGGTAGTGGGTCATGGCTAGTTTATAGTAGTTTATATATAGCGGTTCTTGGCTGAGTGAAATACAAGAAGTTTATCCTTTTCTCCCCCCTGCTGCGGGGGGATTCAGGGGGGTGCAAGGAGGGGGCTTATGATGTATTTTATTCAGGTGCATACCGCTATATTTGTCTCTAAATAATCTATCACAGCTTTGGCTATTGTTTCATTCCCATCTTTGGCTATGATGTTGGGTTGCTTTGGTGCTTGGGGTGATTGATCAAGAAAATCCCAATCTCCTTGAAAAAATTCTGGTGTTGTGAGAATTTGATGGTGGTTGTAATTAGCAATTCCTGCTAACATGAAAGCTGCTTCGGCAAAATCATGACGGGGTATGGTTACAACTGGTATTTCTAGACGGGTAGCTTCTGAAAATGTCCCATATCCAGGTTTAGAAATAATTCTCCCACAAATCGGCATAAAATCCACAGGACGATATTGATGATTTGTAATTTTAATTAAGTTAGGTAAATCTGGGGCTGAGGCATCAAAAGTAATAAATTGCCAATCGGGAAATCTGCTGGTATTAGTGTAAGGAATTTCTTGCAAACCCAAGCCACCAAATGTCATTAAGATAGTTTTTTCTAAGGATGTAGTTATTCCCCAATTGTTACGTAATTCATCAATATTAAAATGGGGAGAACCACCAGTTAAACCGACATCTGTAATGTTGGTAAATGCTGACATGGGTTCATGGAAAGGAAGACGAAATAGGCGATCGCATTTTCTATACCAATCACTAATCCAATCAGCCATTTCCGTAAATTCTTCCCCCCAATCTCGATAGATAAAATCCCAACCAAAGTTACTAATCATCCAGCAAGGAATATTCGTAGCTTCAGCAAATCCAGCAGCTAGAAAAGGAATATCTGCTAAAATTAAATCAACGCGATTTTGACGAATAAAATTAACTTCTGAAGCAATTAAGGATTTATGATTTTTTTGAATTTCTCGCAGTTTTGCTAAAGTTGCTGGTTTATCCATTGTCAAACTATCAGCTTGAATCACACCTAAATCAAACGCCCGTTGACGTAAAATAAAATCACCCTCTATATAAGATTCCAGTAACCAGCGAGGTGCAGTGGTGACTAGAATTAATAATGCTTCAGGATATAATTTTTGGATGGTGTTAGCAATGGAAGCTGTGCGGGTAGCATGACCAAAACCGTGATTTGTGATGGCTATATATATAGTTGGTCTTTTCATGATTTAAAACAAGGTTAAAAAGAGTAAGTAGGTTAGCATTGAAAATCGTCGTTATGGCAAGGCAAGAGGCACTCATGCAAAAGGCAAGAGTGAAGAGGGTTTGGGGGATTTTACTTTTCTTTACATAGATTGGTTTTATTGTGTTCACCTACTTATTAGGCGATTGGAAATCACTACTACACAAGCAAAGTCCGCCGTCGCGGACTAATATTTAACCCACGAAGGTGGGTTTTGTCTGTGTAGCCGCGACTTCTAGTCGCCTTTTATAGCTGCTATTAATTGGTCAATTTCTGATTCTAATGTTAAATAATGAACACTCACACGAATGCAATTAGGACTGGCAATTGTTCGAGTTAAAATATTTTCTGACTCTAGAGATTGCACTAATTTAGAACTAGGCTGATTAGTTAATTGAAAAGAAATCAATCCACTTTCTGGAGGTGAATTTTTTAAACATTTAACATTAGGTAAAGAGTTTAATTTTTGCCAGAGATAATTACTATTTTTGCAAATTTGCTCATATCTTTCCTGTGCTGTCCCCCATTGTTCATGAATTGTAATTGCTTCTTTTAAACCTACATATAATGAAGTTGGTAAAGTAGATACTTCATATCTGCGTCCATCTGGTTGCCAACCCGTCGGTTGGGCTTGATTATTAGTAACTACTCCATTTAAGCCAATGAAAGTAGGGTGCAAATTTTCCCTGGCTTGAGGACGCACATATAAACCACCCACACCAGCAGGACCGCATAACCATTTGTGACCAGTAAAGGCATAAAAATCTACACCCAAAGCAGTTAAATCCAAAGGAAGAACGCCCACTGATTGAGCCGCATCTATCAATAACAGAGAATTGTTGCTTTTGCATATTTCTACAATTTTATCAATGGGTAAAACTTGACCTGTATTCCATAGGACATGACTTAAAACTACTAAGCGGGTTTTGGGACGGAGGTTTTCAGCAATAATACTGATGGGATTCCCCTCATTTAAAGTAGCCATTAAGGGACAGGTAGTAACCTCTACTGCAAATCTGCGGGCAATTTCTTGGGCAGTAGCAATGACACCAGGGTGTTCGCAGTCAGAAAGGAGAAGATGATCACCCGGTTGCCAATCAATTCCCCATAAGGCAATGTTACAACCGACTGTGACATTACCCGTGAGAGTTATTGTATCAGATGGTACATTTAGTATAGAGGCGATCGCTTCCCGACTGGCTTGTATTTGCGGTGCAATCCAACTGTATGCCTCACTCCCAAAAGGACCTATACTTTGAATATGGGCTTGAGATTGGGTGATAGCATCCATAGCCCTTTGCGGCATTGGACCCTGTCCTCCGTAGTTAAAATAAAGCTTATTACTTAAAGCGGGAAATTGTGACCGATGGTGATGCAGGTTATTCATAAAATAGGTTTGCGGTTTTTTATCTAATCTATTGATATATACTTTTATCAACAATTAATCAACATTAACTTTTACATCAAAAACTATGAATTGGTGGCAACGACTCAACAAAAATCCTTTAGCACGAACTGGGGCAATTGTCCTCTTATGTTTCTATTTAGCAGTAATTGGGGCTGATTTCATCGCTCCTTATAACCCTTATGATTCACAAACCAATGGTTCGCTACTGCCACCGACTCAGATTCATTGGGTATCTCAATCAGGGCAGTTTATTGGACCTCATGTATATCCTACAACACAAGGAGATACTAATTTAGAAACCGGGGAAAGAAAAATAATTATAGACCAGACAAAACCTTCACCATTAAGATTATTTGTGGCTGGACCTAAATATCAATTATTCAACTTGACTATTTCCCTCCCACCAAAATGGCAGGAAGTCACAATTATTCCGGGGATTTCTTTAAATTGGCATTTGTTTGGCGTTATTGGTGACGCAAAATTGAATATTTTGGGAACAGACGAACAAGGACGCGATCAATTTAGTCGGCTGCTGCATGGTGGTCGGATTAGTATGTTTATTGGTATTTTTGGGATTATTATTACCTATCCATTGGCTTTGCTTATTGGTGGTATTTCGGGCTATTTTGGGGGAATAATTGATAGTATCATCATGCGTTTGGCAGAAGTATTGATGACTTTTCCGAGTATTTATTTATTAGTAGCATTATCAGGGATTTTAAGTCCCAAATTAACCAGCACTCAGCGATTTTTATTAATCATTCTCATCACTTCTGTAATTAGTTGGGCAGGTTTAGCGAGGATAATTCGCGGACAGGTATTATCAATCAAAGAACTTGAATTTGTGCAAGCAGCAAAGGTCATGGGTGGTAATCCCATTTATATTATTGTTCGTCATGTTTTACCACAAACTGCAACTTACATTATTATTTCTGCTACTTTAACAATTCCTAGTTTTATTGGAGCAGAAGCAGTATTAAGTCTAATTGGTTTAGGTATTCAACAACCAGATCCTTCTTGGGGAAATATGCTTTCTTTAGCCAGTAATGCTTCTATTTTAGTATTACAACCTTGGCTAATTTTACCACCAGCAATTTTGATTATTATTACCGTTTTGTCATTTAATGTATTAGGTGATGGCTTACGTGATGCTCTTGATCCTCGTAGTTTGCAAAGGTAATAATGTGTCTGATAGTACAACAATTTAGCAGGTAGGAATAAAAGTTAAAGTTTGACTTGAAACAAGCCTTAAAAGACCAAGGAGTAAAAATTAGACAATTAATTGCAAAATATTAAAAAAGTGATCAGTTGAACTAATCACTTTCCATTTCTTCTATTACAAAAGAAGGGAACTCTTAACTGGGAACTCTTAACTGGGAGCAAATAAGAAACACTCATTTGCACAAGTTTAAAGCTCAGTCAAAAAAAGGATGTTTTTAAAAGATGCGTAGCACGAAAAAAACAGTGTCATTATTTCAATCTCATGTTTTTAAACATGAGTTTTTCCTGTTCCCTGTTGCCCGTTCCCTGTTCCCTCTGAATCTGAAGGAGTTTCATTAACAGATGTTTCCGCAACCTTTCTTACCGCTTCAATATCCACAGCCAAATTTGCGGCTATTTGTTCCACAGTCAAACCTAACTGTAATAACAAAGGTACTGTTTCCAGCTTACCTTCTAACTTACCTTCTAACTTACCTTCTAACTTACCTTCTAACTTACCTTCTAACTTACCTTCTAACTTACCTTGTACTTTCGCCTCCTCCGCAACTTCTCGAAAATACCTTGTTTGCTTTAATTCATCTAGAGTAAACATTGCTTCAATCTCCTGACGAGTTAAATTACTTAATTTGTAAACCAAGATCGTCTCTAACAATTCTAAGACTTTTTGTCTTTTACTGGCATCTGCTAATTGTTGTCGAGATTTTTGGATTAACTGCCTTGTATGATCAATAGCAGTTTCCTCTTTTTCCACTACTAGCTGTACCATTCCCAGTCCTATTGAATTATCGGTTGTTACCTCCAACTCATCCAAATAAATAAACGTGATTTGCTGACTCATTAGCAAACCCCGATACTGCATTGGTACACCAGGATCTAAACTACGTTTAGCAAAAATGGCTACTGCGTGAAAATCATTCTTTGGTTGATATTGATTCAGATAAACAAAGATTTCGGTAAATAACCGCCAGTAAAAATCCGCTTTCGGTTGAAATTGAACTTCTACAAAGTAAATCGGTTGTTCAGGTATTTCTGAATCAGGTATAAATAAACCATCAAAGCGAAATGCTAGTTCCTTAATTTCTACAGATGTGAATTGATATGCTTCCGCTTCTGTGGCTGGCTTGCCAATCAGTTCAAAAAGGATACTAGGTAATGTCTGAAATAGTTGATAGAATATAGTATCTGTTTTCACAAGAGTGCTGTTCTTTTACATGAGTTTAAAAAGTAGCGATCTAAAATTTTTTTGACAAAGTTATCAGTCCAGCTAATCACTTTCTATTAGCACTATATGGTGTATGGCGTTAGCCATGCTAAAATCATACTCCTTTTTTAATATCTAATTCTCGGATCTACATAAGCATTGAGAATATCAATCAGAATACTGGCACTCACCACAATTGCCCCAAAAAATACTAACACACCCTGAACGGTAGGATAATCTCGGTCGGCAATAGCTTGATATAAACGATTTGCTAACCCTGGCCAGGAAAATGTCACCTCTGTTAAAATCGCTCCACCTAATAAGGAAGCAAATGTTAATCCTAAGACCGTAATTACCGGGATTAAGGCATTCTTTAAAGCATGGGAAACTAAAATCTTATTTTCAGGAATTCCTCGCGCTCTAGCCGCTTCTACATAATCAGCTTTTAAAGTCTGTTTTAAGTTAACTCTGACAATGCGTTCAAAAATGCCACTTAGCAAAATTCCTAAAGTTAAACTTGGTAAAGCTAAATGATGTAAAGATATGAAAAATTGACTTAAATTCCCAGCTAATAAACTATCAATTGTATATAAACCAGTAATATTTGTAGGTGCAGGAAGATTGGGCGGAAACCGATTGGAATTAGGAAACCAACCCAATTGAACTGAGAAAACTAATTGTAATAACATACCTGCCCAAAACATCGGTAGAGCATAGGTAATAATCCCGAATAACCGCCCCCCAATATCAAAAGCAGTTCCCGGACGAGAAGCGGAAATAGTTCCCACTAAAACGCCGACAATCAGCGCCACAGCCATACTCGCAAATGCTAATTCTACTGTGGCTGGAAAATATTGACCAATTATTTCACCTATATTTTGCCCGCGACTGGTTAAGGAAGTTCCTAAATCAAAGCGTAGTAAATTACCTAAATAATTGAGATATTGTAACCAAATTGGTAAGTCTAAACCAAGTTGTTTTCTTAATTCTTCTTTTGCACTTTCTGGCGCTCTTCCTCCCAGAATTGCATCTGCGGGATCTCCTGGGGTGGCTCTAAGTAAAATAAAAACAATGGTGATAATAGTTAATAGTTGCAGTGGCGCAAATAGTAACCGGGAAAAAATGTAATACTGTAATGCTTTAGAACGAGACATATTTATTAATTAAAAATTCAAAATTGAAATCGACCTAAAACCTCGTTCCTTGTCTCTGACAAGGAATGCAGCCTAGAGGCTCTGCCTCTTGTTAATTATATGAGGCAGAGCCTCTAAATGGCATTCCCAGCCGGAGTCTGGGAACGAGAGAATGAGAGAGAAATTACCCGGTATTGATACTACTTTTTAATTGTTTTGTAAATCAGGTTTTGGGTGGGATCAAGATTGACATTGGCTACGCCTTTTTGAGCAAATACAAAGTCTTTATTTTGCCATAAGGGGATGTAGGGAACATCAGTTAATACTTGGGTTTGAATGTCGGCAAATATTTTCTTCCGAGTTTCAGGATTTTGTTCTTTGCGTTGTTGATCTATGAGTTTATTCATAGCTTCACTATAATAGAACGACCCCTGAGTTTGACTACCGCCGGTTTCGCAACCTTTAGCAACTGAACCTTTTTCACAGGCTAAAAATGGCTGTACGTAGTTATCTGGATCTAAAAAGTCTGGATACCAATTAGTTAAGGTACTGGGATATAACCCTTTGGAAATTTCTTTATAGAAAGTTGCACCTTCTACGGTTTTAACTTCAAATTGCAAAATACCATCCATTTTAGTATCAGCTAGGGATTTTAAGGTTTGGGCGACTAAACTGCGCGTCATTGAACTTGCAGGATACCAAATTTGCACTTTTGCTGGATTTTCTTTGGAGAAACCAGCAGCGACTAAGGATTTTTTGGCTTCTTCAAATTTACCATCACCATATTTATCTTGAAACAATGGTTGGGAAACGTTGAAGGTGGTGGGAATCATGCTATAAAGAGGATCAGCCTGTGATAATAATACCCGATCATTTAATAATTTACGATCAATTAATGATGCGATCGCTTGTCTCACCTCTACTTTATCTAAAGGTTTTTGATTGCGATTTAAAGTCATATAAGTAACTACACTACCTTGAGCAGATATAGCTTGCCAATCTCCCTTTTTCGCACTGGCTTCTAAACTCTGAATTTGATCTGGTTGTAAGGATAGATAGGCGACATCTATCGCCCCAGTTTTAAAGGCGTTAAATAAGTTAACTGGACTGGTTTGAATTTGGACATTGACACCTTTGTTTTCGGGTTTTGTTCCCCAATATTTATCAAATACATCAAACTTTAAGGAATCAGTTCCATATTTGGCTAATTTGTAAGCACCAGTGCCAACAAAAATATTCGGTTTAAATTTTCCCGCCCCAATTTCATAGGATTTTGGCGAAACTGCACAGACTCCAGAAAATGCTAACAACGAAGGAAAAGCTGCAAAGGGTTTTTTCAGTTTAATTGTTAATTCATACTCTCCTGTGGCTTTAACTGAAGCTACGGTATCAGAAAGCAGGAAAGAAGGTTTACCTTTGTTTTCGATAAAGCGTTGCAGGCTAAACTCCATTGCTTTGGCATTGAAGGGAGTATCATCATGAAATAGGACTCCTTGGCGAATAGGAATAGTATAAGTTAAACCATCTGCACTCACTTTTGGTAATGCTGTTGCCAATTGTGGTTTAATTTCTGTACTACCTGGTTCGTAAGTGTACAGGCGATCGCTCATATTAAATACTAAACTCAAAGATCCCAATTCATACGCATCAGCAGGATCAAGAGTTCTTGGCTTTTCCGTTGTCCCTACGGTAATCCGACCATCACCCGCAGTAGTATTTACAGCACTAGACTGTGGTGTATTTGTTTGCTGTTTAGGAGTACAACTAACAACCAATAATAGACAAAGACAGAACAAGGATAGCAATTTTGTCATCCTACCCCATTGTTTCATTAGCAAGGAACACCAAGTGATCATTATTAAAATTTTTTCAATCAACGGTCAGTTATTATAGCAGGGAACAGGGAATATTGATCTTTTTCCCATAACTTAATTACATAACTCATAATATACTCAAATTTTTTAATAAGTTATGTATTTGAATTTGGTAATTTTCCTAAATCAAGATGGATTATTCTATTATTAGAAAAAACCCTGATCAAAACATTTAAAAAAATTATGGTTTTAACAGCTTCCACAATGTTGCCTCTAGGCACGAAAGCACCAGATTTTCATCTACCAGAAGTAGTATCTAGAAAAATAATTTCTCTTGATAATTTTGCCGATAAAAAACCATTATTAATCATGTTTATTTGTCGTCACTGCCCATTTGTTAAGCATATTCAACAAGAATTAGCCAGATTAGATCAAGATTACAGCAACAGTGATTTAGGGATTATTGCCATTAGTGCTAATGATGCTCAAAATTATCCTAATGATGCCCCAGAATCATTAAAAGAAATGTGTATAGAATTGGGTTTTGATTTTACCTTCTGTTACGACGAAACTCAAGCAACAGCACAAGCTTATACGGCAGCTTGTACACCAGATTTCTTTTTATTTGATGGCGACAGAAAACTCGTTTATCGCGGACAATTAGATGATAGTCGTCCTAGTAATAATCAACCCGTAACAGGTAAAGACTTAAGATCAGCTATTACCGCAGTTTTAAATAATCAACCTGTGACAAGTGAACAAAAACCTAGTATTGGTTGCAATATCAAATGGAAAGTAGGTAATGAACCTAATTATTAGTCATTGGTAATTGGTAATTGGTAAGTAGGTTGGCGTTGAAAATTGTCGTTATGGCAAGGCAAAAGGCAAGAGGCAAGAGGCAAGAGTGAAGAGGGTTTAGGCGATTTTACATTTCTTTACACAGTTTGGTTTTATTGTGTTCACCTACTTAATTGGTAATTGGTAATTGGTAATTGGTAAAACTCTTACCTGCCCCCTCCCCTACCTCCCCTACCTCCCCTACCTCCCCTACCTCCCCTACCTCCCCTACCTCCCCTACCTCCTGTCACCTGTCACCTGTCACCTGTCACCTGTCACCTGTCACCTGTCACCTATTCCCTTCAATGCTGAATTTCCAAATTGAGAATATAACGCCCTAATTGGATTTTTCCTGTCCATAATTCGTATTCTAAACGGAGATTCTCTGGAAAAGGATGCCCGCTAAGAGTAAAACTTTTGGTAAAATTACGCAAACGGATAGGTTGATGGGGTTGTAATGATTCATTTGGCAACCAGAAACGACTAATGCCATAAACACCTAATTCCCAAAAGTGGCGGTAACTGACTTGTGCATTACCTTGCATTGTCATAATTAACCGCCGAGATGAAATTTCCAGCCATAAAATTCTGGGACTGCTGGGAGGAGAAAAATTGTTTTTAGTTGGGTAAATTGTATCTTCTGGATTTAAATAACTGCCTACTTCACAACTAATAAGAGGTGGTGCAGTTAATAGTAAATGAAATTTATCTGTATCCTTTTGGATTAAAGTTCCAGCAGTGTCAACCACAGACCAAATCGGTAAGTCCGTGGAAATCATTGATAAACATACGGGTTTGCGGTGGTGAGTTAGCATGAGAGTGTGAGGGGTTACAAATAAAGAATAAAAGTTGAGCGATTTTCTAAATTGCCAGTTTTGCCTGTTATTTAACGTTACGGCTGACGTTTTTGGTGAAAGCAACAAAACACAAGACATTTAAGCAAGATATCTAATAAATAGTAAAACCTGCTTCATCGTTAGCAAATATTTTGATTTGTTAATCTAAACCATTCAATATGGTATTACCTGTTACCTGCTATCTACCAGAAGAAGGATTATAGTTACCAAAAAGCGGTAGGATACTAAATTGGAAGTGAATAGTGATAAACAAGTCGCTGTTTAGCTTTTATTCTATTCAAAAGTCATTGTATCCTAATGTCAGCTATTGTTATTAATTTAGAAACTCAAGCAAACTCTTCTGATCACTTAATTATTCAGCGCCCTGCGGCTGGATTGTCTTTGCAGGGACGTATCCGAGTTCCTGGTGATAAGTCTATTTCCCATCGCGCTTTGATGTTGGGGGCGATCGCTGAAGGTGAAACTCAAATTCAAGGATTGCTGTTAGGTGAAGACCCCCGTAGCACTGCTGCCTGTTTTCGGGCGCTAGGGGCGGAAATTTCGGAACTAAATACAGAATTGGTGAAAGTTAAAGGCATCGGTTTAGGCAATTTTCAAGAGCCTGTAGATGTCTTAGATGCTGGTAATTCTGGAACAACGATGCGGTTGATGTTGGGGTTGTTAGCATCCCATCCAGGGCGATTTTTCACGGTGACAGGTGATAGTTCTTTGCGATCGCGTCCCATGTCCCGTGTTGTCAAACCGCTGCAACAAATGGGGGCGCAAATTTGGGGACGTAAGGGTAATACCTTAGCACCTCTAGCCATTCAAGGACAAGCCCTGCAACCCATTCATTATCATTCTCCCATTGCTTCGGCTCAAGTTAAATCCTGTATCCTCCTGGCGGGTTTAAACACCGAAGGACAAACCACCGTCACCGAACCTGCTTTATCACGGGATCACAGTGAACGAATGTTAAGGGCTTATGGAGCAGAATTAAGTATAGATCCAGACACAAATAGCGTCACAATTACGGGTGGGTCGAAACTCTACGGACAAACTGTAATTGTCCCTGGTGATATCAGTTCAGCGGCTTTTTGGTTAGTGGCTGGGGCGATCGTTCCTGGTTCAGATTTGGTAGTGGAAAATGTCGGTGTCAATCCTACCCGTACTGGCATTTTAGAAGCTTTGGCACTGATGGGGGCAGATATTCAACTAGAGAACCAGCGGGAAGTAGCGGGAGAACCTGTGGCTGATATCCGCGTCCGTTCGGGTGGTTTAAAAAGCTGTACGATTGCTGGTGATATCATTCCCAGATTAATTGATGAAATTCCTATTTTGGCAGTTGCAGCGGCTTTTGCTGAGGGGACAACAATTATAAGAGATGCGGAGGAGTTAAGGGTCAAAGAGAGCGATCGCATTACCGTGATGGCACAACAACTCAATAAAATGGGGGCAAAAATCAGCGAACTACCCGACGGGATGGAAATCACCGGTGGTACTCCCCTAGTTGGTGCAGAAGTAGATAGCCATACAGATCATCGCATTGCCATGAGTTTAGCGATCGCAGCCCTCAACGCCATTGGTACAACCACCATTCACCGCGCTGAAGCTGCTGCTATTTCTTATCCCAACTTCACAAACACACTACGGGAAATTTGTCAATGATTTTTAGGGACAGGTGATAGGGAAAAGGTACAGGGATTTTGATTAAATTTTGCTCAGGTAAGTACGTTAATCATCGTTTAATTAAAATTTGATACAATTGTTAGGTTTCGTTCTGTAAAATCTTTTTTGCATATAGATATGATGGAGGCAACCCCTAAAGAAATTAGGATTTATACAACTTTAGAAGGAACTACTCCTTTCTTAGAATGGCGAGATTCCTTGAAAGATGCTAGAGCTAGAGCTAAAATTAGAGCAAGATTAGACCGAGTAGAAGAGGGAAATTTAGGAGATTGTAAGTTTGTTGGTGAAGGAGTATATGAACTGCGTATTGATTATGGTCCTGGTTATCGAATTTATTTTGGAGAAGAAAGTGATGTGATCATTTTATTGCTATGGGGTGGCGATAAAAGCAGACAAAATAAAGATATTCGTCAAGCTCAAGATTATTGGCAAGATTACAGGAGTCAAGACAATGCCTAAAAGTATTAGTTATCATACTGAATTAATTGAATCTTTAAAAGATACTTCTGAAGCAGCAGTTTATCTTGAAGTTGTGCTAGAAGAAGGTGATCCAATGATGATTAAAAAAGCCTTTTTTAATGTAATTGAAGCAAGAGGCGGGGTAAATTTATTGTCTAAAGATGTTCAAAAAACTCTCATGAAATTTGCAGAAAAACTTCAAGAAACAGGTGAAATTGAATTTAATCTTTTACGAATATTGCTAGAGTCTTTAGGATTAAAAGTAGGTTTAATGGTAATATGAATTTTATAAAATTTTATGAGAATATTTGTATCACATAAAATCATTTCGTTTCTTGTCTCCATGCTTCTTGACGAATGGAATCAGTAGTAATATTTCTATTTTCCCAGATTCCTGCCAAGGAAAAAAAATCTTTCTCATCATCAGATATATTTGTGTTATCCTCTATTACTTCTACAGAGTTAACGAAATCTAAAGCAGAAATAAGTTTTAATAGCATTTGTGCTTTTTCTTTATCAGCAATTTGAATGATTAGTTGTTGCATATTTGTTTGTTGGTATAATAATACTATTACAATTGTACAACTATTTTTGTTTAGTTTACTGGAAATTATCAATCTGATATTTTAACTATTATTACTTTATATGATCCTGATCAAACAGAATGGATTGATTATTCCCAAAGGAGGTTATGATGGAAAGTTGTCATATTTGTGGTTCAGATAAATTTACTGAAGAATTAGTTAATGAAACTTTTGAAATCGAAGGTAAACTAATTTTAGTGGAGGGTATTCCAGCTAAGGTTTGTTATCGTTGTGGAGAAACAACCTTTAGTAGTGAAACTGCTGAAAATATTCGTTTAATGTTGAATAGTAATCAAAAATCTCAGAGAAAAATTGAGATTGATGTTTTTGCTTTTTCTGCTTAACTGATAACTTGAGTGAGTCAGGTTGTCAGGTTTAGAAATGTTGGGTTTCGTTACCTCAACCCAACCTACAACTAATAACTATGATTTCAATCTTTATGGTTTGTAATCATAAAACATTCCATTATCTGCTACTCGATATATACCAGCTTGTCCATTAGCATTCTCAATTCTTACTAAACTATCTCCTACATTTGTAAATGAGCGATGATTTTTACCCCAGCCGTTATATTCATATAAGAATGACATATCTCCATTTTCAGCTATGTGGTAAATTCCAGCATGACCTGAAGGGTCATATAGTATAACCATATCCGGTCTTATTGCATGAATAATCGTCCAGTTAGGACTCCAATGGTTATATTGCCGAATGATTTGTCCCTGAGCAGTTACAATGAAACCCGTACCTTTTGAGCGATCAAAAATAAGACGATATCCATTTCTGATGTTTACAACTATATCTGGTGTTATAGTTGGTTGAGAAGCTCTTGCTTTAGCTTGACTCTCATTGTACGCCTTAAGCTGTTACGCAGCTAAATTTAATATTTTGCAGCCTAGAGTCCTTGTAGTAAGGCTTTTAGGCAAAAAAAGCAAATGCGTAACAGCTTACCACCATATTTCATAACAGATGTGTAGTAAGCATCAGCCCTTCCATTACAAGCTATTTTTAGAGGTTTTCCGACCCAAGTATTATGGTCTTTTGCACATATACCTAACATTCTGTTATGAAAAGCCTTATCGCATTCTTGCTGTGATTTACCTAAAGTATCATAACAAGCATCATGCTCATTACAAGCCACTCTAAACTGACGAGAACCAACGGGTGAGAATATTCGAAGTAAATAAGTACTTGTACCACTACCACAACCAGAAGTTTGAGCTTGAACTTGTTTCGGGTTGGATAAATCCACCATTTGAGAAACAGCTAAAGTTGCGGTGAAAACCAACGTAGTCAAAAACTTTGATAATTTCATATTTTTAGACTTATTTTTGCTGATTTCGTATTTTCTTTCAAAATTTAAGTAAATAAAAGCCTATAAAAGACTATGTTTTTGTAATAAAATATTAACTAATGTATTAAAATAGCTTACAATGATGCGTAACAATACGCTATAATTGCTGAAAGCCTCATCATAATTGGATGTTATGAATGTTACTGAAATTTTACAATTTGCAGATCAATTAATCATAAATAAGACAGGAAAACGTTTAGATGATCTGCAAAAAACTGTCATTACAGGAGTTTATGAAGGAAAAACTTATGAGACAATTGCGGAAGAGTGTAATCGTAGTGAAAGTCGCGTTAGAAGTGTTGGACGTAAACTATGGCAAATTTTATCAGAATCTTTAGGAGAAGATGTTAATAAGCATAATTTTTGTTGGACTATAGAAAGAGTTATAAATAATTCTCAGTTTTATAATTTTGGTAATAATCAGATAAATTATTGTCATAATGACAATAATGAATCTTCTAAAAATACAAAACAAGGTATTAAGAATAAACTCTATTATGATTTAACTATTGCTCCCAAAATTAATCGTTTTTGTGATCGCACTTCCGAAATTGATACTTTATCTAAGTGGATATTAAATCAAAATACTCATTTAATCTCAATCTTAGGATTATCCGGTATTGGTAAAACCACACTCGTTAAAAGATTTATAGACTTACATCAACAAAAGTTTGATGCTATAGTTTGGAGAAGTTTAAAATTTCCTCAATCTCTAGATTTATTACTTGATGATTTACTAAAACATCACAAATTAGACTCATTACCAACAATAAATGATAAATTAAAACAATTATTTGATATTCTCACAAATAAAAAATGTTTAATTATCCTTGATGATTTACAAAATATATTTATTCCTAGTCAATTCGCGGGAAAATATCAACCAGAATATCAAGATTATCAAACCCTATTCAAAATGATTACAGAAACCCAACATCAAAGTAGCGTCATATTAATTAGTCAAGAACAATGTCCAGAAATGGAATGTTTAGATGAAGAATTATATCCTATTAAATCTTTAGAATTATCAGGTTTAGATAATCCAGAAATCCTCAAAAATACCGGATTAAAAAATAAGGATAGTTGGTTAAAATTAATCAAATTATACTTAACGGGTGACAAGGCGGTTGAAGATGAGATGTGGCAATAATTTGAGAAAATAAGGGAGTAAAAAAATAGGGACAAAGAAGCCCCCGAAGCAAAAAATGTTACCACAATCATATCAAACAATTTTCCGAAAGCATTTGAGTGAACAGCAGTATTTGACACTAGAGATATTGTTGTTATTAATACAGGCTCATCGCCAAGTAAAACTGTCAAAATTGGCCAGCTTGTTTCCCCAACCAATTAAATATGAAAGCAGGAAACGTAATCTACAAAGATTTTTAGGAATAGGTAAACTCTGCGTAAAATTATTATGGTTTCCATTGATAAAATATTGGATTAGACAATCGTTAACACCAAAACAACTGAATCGAGAACAGCGCCGTTATTTTCATAAAAAACAGTATCAAAAATATGGTTATTGGATGGTAGCACTGGATAGAACACAGTGGAAGGGGCGAAATATATTTATGGTGACATTGGTATGGGGTACTCATGCCCTACCACTATATTGGGAAACATTAAATCATGTCGGAAATAGTAATTTACAAACACAGAAAAGATTAATAAAGACAGCAATAAAGTTGTTAAAAAAATGTCGAATTGTGGTGTTAGCAGACAGAGAATTTCATAGTCCAAAACTGGCTAAATGGCTTGATGAGCAAGGAGTTTACTTCGCTTTACGCCAGAAGAAAAACCTTTATTTTCAAGAAAAACCTGAACAAGAATATCAAGTTCTTAAAAATCAAGGATTTAAGCCAGGAATGTCGAGATTTTATGAAAAAGTTAAATGTGGTAAAGGGGATGAATTAGGCTTATTTAATATCGCTGTTTATTGGAAGAGAAAATATCGGAACTCTGGACCAAAAGAACCTTGGTATATCTTGACGAATCTACCAACTCTCCAACAAACTTTATGCCTCTATAGATGTCGATGGGGAATTGAGCAATTCTTTAAGGATTGTAAAACTGGTGGTTATAATTTAGAGGATACTAAAGTAAATGAAACTCGCTTTTTAGCTTTAGTATTATTGATTGTCATTGCTTATAGTTTAGCCACTATGCACGGTCAACGGATGAAAAAATTAGGTATAGAGACTTATGCCGGACGTATTCAACAACATCAGGACAAGTACCCACGTCAAAGTGATTTTAGCTTTGCTCTCTACGGACAACTATGGATTTATGGTATGGAATTATGGGCTGATTTAGCTCTGAATTTAATCAATCTCAAGCCTCATAAACGCCTCTTTTTTCAACGGGGCTTTCAGGCTCTATCCCTTATGAAACAAGCTCTTTAGCCGCCTTGTCACCCGTTAAGCAAATTATATGAAGGTAATTTAATTTATTTAAAAAGTATTAGTATCCTAATCAATAAAAATTATGATGATCAAGTTGCTGATTTTTTAGCTGAAAATACTTTACATATTACCAATCAAATGCAGTCTCATTTTCAAGAGACATTTCACCACCTATCACCCCAAGAACAAGAAATAGTATTAGAACTAAGTAAATTTGAAAACCCTATTTCCAGAGAAGAATTAAGACAAAGTTTAAATTTATCCTCAGTTGATTTTAATAATGGGTTACAATCCTTACAACAACGGTATTTAATCACGAAAATCAAGGAAGATAAGATTCTGTTTAAATTATCTCCAGTTTTTCAAGAATATGTGAGAACTTGTTGTTAATACGAAAATGTTAGCATCATAGGGAGAGCGATCGCATTACTGTGATGGCACAACAACTCACTAAAATGGGGGCAAAAATCAGCGAATTACCCGACGGAATGGAAATCACCGGTGGTACTCCCCTAGTTGGTGCAGAAGTAGATAGCCATACAGATCATCGCATTGCCATGAGTTTAGCGATCGCTGCCCTTAACGCCATTGGTACAACCACCAAAGTATTAATTATAATTTGCATGGAGCTAAGCGGATTCGAACCGCTGACCCCCTCAATGCCATTGAGGTGCGCTACCAACTGCGCTATAACCCCGAAATCCTAATTCAGTAAGCAAAAAGGCTTATTGGTTAGTTTTTTTAGTTGTCTCTTTTGTGATTATATGTCAATCTATGTCAATTCAGTCAAGAGAGTTATGTTAAGAAATATTAAGCAGTGAATCAGACAAATCTTCTCACAATAGGGTAGGCACGGGGGCGCTACCCCTAAGATAATCGCTATATTTACCCTTTACCAAACACAGTGGTTAGAGAACGGGCAATATTTTTCGGTTGCATTGCATCCATCGCTGCTGTTGGTTCATAACCACAATGCACCATACAATCAGCACATTTAGGATTACCACTAGCGCCACCGTATTGACTCCAATCAGTCTTATCTAACAACTCCTGAAAGGTTGTATAGTAACCTTCATTCAATAGATAACAAGGTTTTTGCCAACCTAAAACACTATAACTAGGACTACCCCAAGGGGTGCATTCATAGTCTTTTTCACCAATGAGAAAATCTAAGAATAAAGGGTTGTGATTAAAGTTCCAGTTCTTTTTTCCAGATGTGTAAGGTGAGAGAATTTCTCTAAATAAAGCGCGGGTTTGTTCTTTTTGCAGAAAATGATCTTGATCTGGTGCCCATTCGTAACTGTAACCAGGAGAGATCATCATCCCGTCAGTACCCAAGGTTTCCAGAAAATCGAAAAACCCCTGCATTTCTTGGATATCGCAACCTTCAAAAATGGTCGTGTTAGTAGCGACACGAAACCCTTTAGCTTTAGCGGCGCGAATTGCTTGGACAGCAGTATCGAAAACGCCTTTTCTGTCTACACATTTATCATGCCATTCTCGCATTCCATCTAAATGGATGCTAAAGGTTAGATAGGGAGAAGGTTTAAATTTATCGAGACTCTTTTCTAGTAATAAACCATTAGTACACAAGTAAATATATTTCTTGCGTTTAATTAAACCTTCAACAATTTCACCTATTTGGGGATGCAGGAGGGGTTCGCCACCGGGAATAGAAACAACCGGTGCGCCGCATTCTTCCACAGCCGCAAAACACTGTTCTGGAGTAAGATTTTGCTTGAGGATCTCTACTGGATGCTGGATTTTACCGCAACCAGTACAAGCTAGGTTACACCGGAATAGGGGTTCTAACATCAATACGAGGGGGAAGCGTTTCCGCCCTAATAAGCGTTGTGTAACTAAATATTTACCTATATCTATTGCTTGTTGTAAATTAATTGCCATGAAACTAACACTCCTCAATTTGGTCATTGGTCATTGGTCATTGGTCATTGGTCATTGGTCATTGGTCATTAGTCATTGGTCATTGGTAATTAATTTCTGTAACCTGTAACCTGTAACCTGTCACCTATTCACATAACCATTAGACACAAACCAATCTACAGCATCCTTGAGGGCTACATTCAGGGGTGACTGAGGTAAACCTAATTCGCGGATAGCCTTAGAAGCATCATAATACATTGGTTGCTGTGCCATGCGGACTCCATCTATGGGAACTGTGGGAGTTTTTCCTAGTGGTGCGAGGATTTTTTCTTCTACCCAAGCTACTGTAAGGGGTATCCAAGCTGGGATGGATGTTTGTGGTGCTGGTAAATTGGTGATTTGGGAGAGTTGTTCTAGGAGTTGTTTAAGGCTAAGATTTTGATGACCGAGAATATAGCGATCGCCTGATTTGCCTTTTTGTAAAGCTAATAGGTGTCCCTTGGCTACATCGCGCACATCAATAAAATTTAACCCCGTATCCACATAAGCGGGCATTTCTCTCCGCAAAAACCGCAGAATAATCTCCCCCGTAGGCGTAGGTTTAATATCTAAGGGTCCAATGGGACTGCTAGGATTAACGATCACAATATCTTGACCTTGGTTCACCGCAGATATTGCCACTTGTTCAGCTAGGAATTTAGATTTTTTATAATCCCCCACTAATTTTTCTACGGGACTTTGGTAATTTTCATCTACAACCTGTCCCAATTTACCCACACCAATAGCGGCAACGGAACTAGTATAAACTGTACGTTCAATTCCCGCTTTTTGGGCTGCGGCTAAAATATTGCGCGTTCCTTCTACATTGTTAATATAAAGCAAGTCTCGGTCTTTTTGCCACAGGGAATAATGGGCGGCGACATGAAACAGATATTCACAACCCTGCATCTGTTCCCAGATATTCGGGTTATTCAAATCACCTTTGACAATATCTACAGCCAAACCCTGTAAATTACTCAGGTTACTATGAGGACGTACCAAGGCTGTCACTTGGTATCCTTCCTGTAAAAGCGATCGCACCACATGAGAACCAATAAACCCCGTACCACCAGTTACAAATACTCGCATTCCATCACCCCAAATTTTCTGAATATTTCATTATTGTCTGATAGCGTAGCGTGGCGTAAGCCATATCAGGATTTACAGGATGTAGCAAATAACCGAGTTAGTTTCTCTCATAGATAAGTTTTAATTATGAATTTCTAAATTTTTAATAAGTTTTTCAAAAAATTTTTTTATTTGAGAGGTTGCGATCGCTGCCGGCGTGGTATTATAGATATATGAATATAATGGAACATAAGCAAAATTTTTATTAAGGCACACATTCCCATTATAAAAATATCATATTTGGCGGGAAAAGTCAACGGGGTTGAACCCCAAAAAACGAATTTTTTTCAAAATTTAATTTTTTTTAATTTTTTGATGTCCTGAGAAATTGAAGAGACTAAAATCCTGTAAATCAGATCCCCGACTTCTTGAAGAAGTCGAGGATCTTGATCCTCTCTATATTTCCACATATTGCCAGCGTTTGGTTGCTCCTGTTTCTCGACAGATTAAAATCCCAAACCATTCTAATCTTTCTACATTTTCAGCAATGGCATTTTTGTATTTTCCACCATTTTTGAATTGAGCAGCAATTTGATCCACAGTCCAGTCGCTGGTATTGGTGCGGAGTAAGTCGCGGATAGCTGCAAGTTGCTCTTTTGGTTGTTTGGGAAAAGTTTTTTGTTCGGTGGGAATAATCACAGTTTCTTCTGTTTCCATGACTTCCGTTAGCACTTGTTGAGTAACTTCATTTGGTGCTAACTTAGATGCTGATACCACATCTACACCAACGCTTAAATCTACATTAATAAATCCTTTAGATATAGCTAAATCAACAATAGTTACACCATCATCACTTTCCACTTCTTTAACTACTTTTGCTAAAATTCCTTCATGTTTTCCAGATTTTACTACAGTCATCGCAATTCTAACTGCTTCACCATCTGTAGTATCTATCCAAGGATGATCTGGAATTGCAAATGAAAGGGATAGTGAATTATTACCTACTAGATGCTTAACTAAAACTTTTCTATTAAATGTTTGAGTAATACTATTAGTTGTAATTAAACCAAAACTTTCTAATTTATCTTCAACAACTAATTTAGCTGAATGATACCACCAATACATGACAAAATCAACTGTATCTGGTATGTCTTGATAAACTTTTCGTTGCGCTTCAACGTAACCATCACCTAATCTATCTCTCATCCTCTTATTACCAATAAAAGGAGGATTAGAAACAATATAATCTGCATCTGGCCATTGAGCAGGACGAGGATTAAGATAACGATAAATAGGAATTTGATCTTGGTGTGTAATGCGCTCCTAAACTTTTACGTTCTTTACTATCTAAAGCTCGTTCTAATAAAGTCCCAAAAATCGCCGGTTCTACCTCTGTCCAATCTTTGTTTGCGGCTTCATATAGCACTTCTAACTGTTCTTTAGGTAAATCAAAAGCTGTCGCATCTTTAAAAAAGCTGCCATTAAATTGGGGAATTTCATCAAAGTTAAATTCTCCCCCAGTATTCATGACTCTCGTTTAGCTGTCCCCCGTTTAGCTGCATTTCCCCCTTGTTTAGCTTCAATTAAAAAATGTCCTTCTTTATAGAAGTCCGCAAAGTTTGTAGTAACTCCATCTTTGTTAAATATTTTGATGTCTTTATCAAAACAATAAGGATCATTTGCCATACTACCTTTAGGTAATGGACGTTCTACCGCCAAAGCATCACAAAGTTCTAAAAAGAAACCCTGGTAATTTGCTCTTTCGTTACCCTGCGAACCTTTCCACTTTTTGAGGAATATTTCTACTCGTTGACGATCTTCACTTTTCATGGCAATCTAGAATATTAATTATTGTCAGAATCAGGATTTACAGGATTAAAGGATTTACAGGATGTAGCAAAAAAATAATGCTGCCAAAATCTGTTAATCTAGCTTTGTCCAGAATTAGCAAAATAGTCAATGGAAATTAGCAACTTATTCAAAGCTGGTGGCGTAGTGATGTGGCCACTGCTATTTTTTTCGGTTTTAGGAATCACTCTGATTCTGGAACGGATTACCTTTTGGATAGGAATTAGTGGTCGTCAGAATCGCATAGTCAAGCAGGTGTTAAGTGTTTATCGTCAAGGTGATGTAGTTACATCTTTAAATATCTTACATAAAAATGCTGATTTACCGATCGCCCGCATTTTTTTAGCGGCTTTAGAATTGGAAGAAGCCAACCCAGAAGAATTTCGCTTGGCCTTGGAAAGTGAGGCCCAGGCGGAAATCCCCTTATTAAAAAGGTTTCAAAACATTTTTGATACAATTATTGGTTTAGCGCCCTTACTAGGATTACTAGGGACTGTTTTAGGGTTAATTACTTCCTTTGCATCGTTAGATATTGGTGATGTGGGTGGGACAAAAACCGCTGGTGTTACCGCTGGGATTAGTGAAGCTTTGGTATCCACAGCAGCAGGGTTAGTTGTAGCTATTATTACTTTATTTTTTGCAAATAGTTTTCGCGGTCTGTATTTGCGGCAAATTGCTTGGATTCAAGAATATGGTGGTCAACTAGAATTACTGTATCGTCGTCATTATGAAAGAGGGGATAAATCCTATGCGTCTACAAGATGAACCTGATGTACCAGCCCAGATTAATATTGTGCCGATGATTGATGTCATCTTTGCTATTTTGACATTTTTTATTATGTCCACTTTATTTTTAAATCGTTCTGAAGGTTTACCAGTTAATTTACCTAAAGCAGCCACAGCCAAAGCCCAATCATCAGCCGCACCAATTACCGTCACCATAGATTCAGCAGGGGATCTGAATTTAAATCGCCAGCCAGTCACTCTTGAGACTTTACCAGTAAAAGTACAGGAGTTGATGGGCAAAAATACGGAAGTGGTAGTTATTATCAATGCTGATCAAAGTGCTACTCACGGTCAGGTGGTGATGGTTATGGATCGGGTGCGGCAGGTAAAAGGGGCAAAATTAGCGATCGCCACCCAAACACCTTAATATGTCTCACGCAAAGGCGCAAAGGCGCAAAGAATCAAGATTAGCAGGATTAATTAGGGTTTGCACCAAAAAGTTATCTGTGAGGGCTAGAAGTTCAGAAGAATGAAGAATGAAGAATGAAGAATGAAGAATGAAATTTCTCCCCAACTCCCCCAACTTCCCCAACTTCCCCTACTTCCCCAACTTCCCCAACTTCCCCAACTCCCCTGCCCCCTACCCCCTCTTTTGTAATTTTTTGAGATTTTGATAAATTTCTGGCAAGCGGCGATAAATTGCTGATGCTCTGAGGTAGAGTTTGTGCGGTATGGCTGGACTACCTGAGACAATTTCTCCCGGTGCAACATCCTTGAGAATACCAGTTTGAGCGGAAGCCATTGCCCCATCTCCAATTTTAGCCTGATTGGCAATTCCCACTTGTCCAGCTAAAATTACTCGATTTCCAATCTTTACGCCTCCAGCCATGCCTGTTTGACCTGCTATGGCGCAACCAGAGCCTATTTGACTGCCATGCCCTATCTGCACTAAGTTATCAATTTTGGTGTTTTTACCAATTCTTGTTTCTCCGACTGCGGGACGGTCTATGGCTGTGTTACAACCTACTTCTACTCCATCTTCTAAAACGGTGTAACCCGATTGTTCCATTTTCAACCAACCTGTCCGAATAGGGACAAAGCCAAAGCCTTCTGCACCAATCACAGCACCGCTATGAATAACGCAATCTGCACCGATTTGGGTGCGTTCGTGGATGGTACAGTTAGCGTGTAGGGTGATGCGATCGCCTATTTTTACTTCTGGATAAATAACGACGTTAGGATGAATAATGGCATGATTGCCAATTTCTACATCATGAGAAATAACAACATGAGCGCCAATATACACATCATCACCAATTTTGGCGCTGGGGTGAATCACGGCACTAGGATGAATTTCGGGAGTAGGACGGTAAGGTTGATAAAATAGGGCGATCGCTTTCGCAAATACCAGTCTGGGTTGAGTTGTTGATAACCAAGCTAGACCCTTTTCTCCGGCTTGATTCTGCAATTTTTCATCGGGGGGCAAAATTACAGCGCTCGCACCAGTAGAATTGAGCAATGCGGAAAATTCAGCTCCTTCTACATAGCTGAGAGTCCCAGATATTGCTTCATCTATGGCTGCAACTCCAGTAATTTCTAAATCAATGTTAGGGCTACTTTCGGTAATATAATCACCAAGTTGATTGAGAATTTCACTAAATTTCATACTGATTTACAAAAGAAGGGAATAGGCAAGAGGCAAGAGGCAAGAGGCAAGAGGCAAGAGGCAAGAGGCAAGAGGCAAGAGGCAAGAGGCAAGAGGCAAGAGGCAAGAGGCAAGAGGCAAGAGGCAAGAGGCAAGAGGCAAGAGGGAACTTAAGAAGAGTTTGATGGTTTATTTTCTAACTTCACTAAAACGATTTATAGATTTTTGTTATGCCTATATCACGCTACGCAAAGGCGCAAAGGCGCAAAGGAAGAAATTAATTTCCTGTTGATTTTGTCATGGACTGACCGGCTAAGTAGGCTGTTGTCCAAGCACTTTGGAAGTTAAAGCCACCTGTAACACCATCAATATCTAATATCTCACCGGCAAAATGCAAGCCGGGGACTATTTTACTTTCCATTGTTTTGAAGTTGACTTCTTTGAGGTTGACTCCTCCACAGGTGACAAATTCTTCTTTAAATGCACCTTTACCTGTGATTAGGTATTCTCCTTGGGAGATTTCTTGGACTAGTTGATTTAAGGTTTTGTTGGATATGGTTGCCCAACGTTCTTCTGTGGGAATATGGGTACGATTGATAATATATTGCCAAAGCCGATGTGGTAAGTCTACACCACGATGTAAAGCGATCGCTTTTTGTCCCCATTCAGCTTTGACGGTTAAAAGTTTTTGTCTCACTTCCTCTTGGGATAAATCTGGCAACCAATTAATCAATAATTTATGTTGATAGCGGTTTTCATTGAGAATTCTCGCCCCCCAAGCCGAAAGTTTCAATACTGCTGGACCACTCACACCCCAATGGGTAATTAACAAAGGGCCTGTTTGTTGGAAGGGGGTTTTTCCAGTCCCAGGTAAGCGCAGATTTACAGAATTAACACTAATTCCTGCTAATTCCCGCAGTTGAGGATCTGCAATATTAAAGGTGAACAAAGAAGGTACAGGGGGTTGGATGTCATGACCTAATTCTCTAGCGATTTTATAACCTGCTAAACTGCTACCTGTAGCCAAAAGTAAGCAATCGCATTCTTTCGTTTCTCCCGATTTGAGCAGAATTTCAAACCCGGCATTTTTGCGAGTGACAGCGGTAACAGGTGTGCCAATACAAAGTTCTATTTTGGCATCAAAAGTCGCCTTAATTAAACATTCAGCAATGGTTTCTGCCCGATCTGTAATTGGGAACATCCGGCCGTCAGCTTCCGTTTTTATATTCACCCCATGTTCCGTAAACCAAGCTATGGTATCTAAAGGTTGAAACCGGGTAAAAGCACCTAATAAAGCCTTACCACCTCTAGGGTAATTCTGGACTAAAATTTTTGGTTCAAAACAAGCATGAGTAACGTTACAACGCCCTCCACCGGAAATCAGCACTTTCGCCAAAGGTTGACGACTCGCTTCAATTAAAGTAACCTGGGCTTGGGGATTAGCCTCAGCACAAGCGATCGCACCAAAGAATCCCGCAGCCCCACCACCAATAACTACAATTTGCAAAGGTAACAACTTCAAAAATTTTTTAATATTTCAGATTTCAGATTTCAGATCCCCGACTTCTCAAAGAAGTCGGGGATCTATCCTATCTCCATATTACTCTTCATATAACTCAAAGTCTGATTTTGCTGCACCACAAACTGGACACCCCCAATCATCGGGAATATTTTCAAAAGCCGTTCCTGGTTCTATGCTGCTATCTGAATCACCTATTTCTGGGTCATAGATATAGCCACAAACCGTACATATATACTTTTGCATCTTTTTTACCTATGATCAATGACTTGTCAGTTTTTTTGATGTAATAATTATTGGTGGTAAATCTAAAAACGCCACCATCTCCTTGAGCAATAACTGAAGATTGCCAAAGCTATAGCCCCAAAGAACAGTAGAGTAATTACACCACCAGGAAGGAAAGTGATAATACCCAATCCTCTCAGTACGAACAAGGATACGCTCATCCCCAAGAGAATCCCAAAACCTTGGATTAATTTGCCATTTAAAGAAGATTGACTCACGGTGTTTTCCTGTTAACTCCAATTTGCGTTGGATTTGACACTCCCCGGTCTAAAGACACTGGGATTCTTGGTTCAACGAGACCACTTAAACTAGACTCCTTGTGTTATCTAGCTCAGAGGTGGGACTCTCCCCAAGCGTTAACTTTCGGTCTGCCCGACCGTAGTTGCATGACTGCAAGTCCTGTTGAGGATGAAACTTTTCTGTTTCAAAAATTCTGATTCGTCTAGCTCCTATAAATCTTTTACCTACTGCTAGGAGGGAACTAGAACAATGCAGTAGAACCGCATAGATTTAATTGTCAAGGTACAGATTACCGTTAGGCAGTTAGGTTTTTAGACAGGTTGATTACCTTTCCTGTGATAATTAGGATAACACAAGTCACTGGAGGAAGACAGCCTCTAGTTGGCTTTCATCCCTTGCCTAAAGAAAGGACAGTTAAGTTTTTCCGCCACGCTCCAAAACCTGCCCTCAAAGGTTTTTAGCCTATTTTCTTATAAGTGAATATGAACTTTAGACTCATTATGTGCGAAAACTGTATGAATTCGACTGTAATTAGAATTGAGTGAGTTAAACTCAATTAAATTATCAAGGTTAATCAGTTAAAACGTTACCAAAATCACTATATCTGCATTATATTATGTCAAACTCAAATCTTAAAAATATCGCTTACGCCATGTTACCATTACCAGATAGCCTCTGGAATCAAGATCAGCAAAGACTGCTGATTCAGGGGGAAGTATTAGTACAAACGAGATCCCATACTAACTGGGGTGGTGCTGTTACCGCTTGTATGTATGTACCCCTGATGAGATCCCATGTCTGGCAACAAATTACAGATTACCCCCGTTGGGTGCAATATTTTCCCGATATCACCAAAAGTGAAGTCATATCTAAAGGTGATGTCAAACGTCTCTATCAAGCCGCACAAAAAGCCTTTTTATTTTTCACGGCTCAAGTAGAAATTTATTTGAGCGTGGTGGAGGTGTTAGGGCAGCAAGTCCAGTTTCGCATGGAAAGAGGCTCATTTGCAGATTTTCATGCCAGTTTAGAACTCAAAGATATGGGTAATGGCACTTTATTAGCTTATACGGTACAAGCCACCCCCAACATTCCCATCCCCTCAATTTTTATTGAACAAGCAATGAATTTGGAGTTACCAGCAAATCTATGTAAAATGCGACAGGTGCTTTGTAATCATCAATAATAGCAATGTCACAGGCAACAACTATTTTGGATTTTTGGTTTGGTCATCTAAATGACCCAAATTACGGGAAAATTCAACCATTTTGGTTTGAAAAACAACCGGATTTCGATGCTAAAGTCCGCGACCTTTTTCTGGAAGATTACCAACAAGCGGTAGCCGGATATTTGCATGATTGGATGAATTCACCAGAAACCTGTCTAGCTTTAATTCTGTTACTAGATCAATTTCCCCGAAATATGTTTCGTGATACCCCACAAGCCTTTGCAACGGACTGGGAAGCACTGTCATTAGCGCAACACGCCACAAACAAAGGCTATGATAGAAAATTATTGGCTGTGCAACGCTGGTTCATATATTTACCCTTTGAACACAGTGAAGACCCAATTGATCAACGCAAGTGCATTAAGCTATTTCAACAACTTAGTCATGATCCCTACAGTGCAAAAGCGATTGAATCAGCTTTTCGACACAAGGAAATAATTGCTCGATTTGGTCGCTTTCCCCATCGTAATGCCATTTTAGGACGGATTTCTACCCCAGAGGAAGAGGAATTTTTGGAAGAACCAGGTTCTTCCTTTTAAGTTGGGAATTGGGTTATTTTCCGTGTCTAGCGACTCCAGAAGCCTTGCGAAAAGCTGTAATCTGTCGGTTATTTGGAATTAGTGCAGTTTTGAATGATAAAAGCATTGATTCGACCTTCAATGTTGTGCTATGATATCTAGTATATCAGACATATTAGGATTTGGCAATGCCTCGGATTAAATTTAAACCACAAAATCAAGTAGCCTACGATAAATCACCCTTGCAATTTAAGGTTTTACCTGGAGTCAGGGAAAAAATTAAAACCGTCCCTGACACAGCAGCAACGGTTGAGGGATTTTGTTGATCAACTTATTGAAGACTTGGACAAACAGTAATATATGGATAGTTATGGGTAGAAATTATCAAGCTGTTTCTACCCCCCCGCACCCTATGTGAGTTTAAAACTTTTAATTCTCTCATTTACAGCGATTTCCGGTCATATAAGGTACATCCTAGCCCCCTCATCGCACCCCCCTAAATCCCCCCGCAGCGGGGGGAAGAAAAGGATAAGCTTTTGATACTGGAGGGGGCTGGGGGTGGGGTTCTTGTTCCAGGTTTGATGACAATTTGCTGTAAGTAAATTTTTTATTTGCTTTCACTGATAACCGATTTGTAGCTTAATTTGATACTAATGGTCACTTTTCTGGTTCGATATTTTCGATATTTCCATAAGGTTGTCTCAAAAATTCTTCTCTTGTCATCCATTCTTGGGAGGTATGCCGAATATGGTAAATTATCACAGCATTACCTTCAATGCCAAAAAGAATCCGATAGCGTTTGGAATAGAGAAGATATCGGATTTCTTGTCCTACTATTTCCTTTTCTGGTGCGATCGCACAACGGTGAGGCATGGAAGCAAGAGTATCAATTGCAGCAAGTAATCCATTAAACCAATTAGCCCCATTTACAGGAGAATCTTGAGAAATCCACAAATAAAATTCCTCCGCATCGTCTAGTGCTATTGGAGTAATTCTAACGAGGTATTTCATGCTTTAACCGTAATTCTTCTAATGCCTCTACCGCGTCTTTTGTCTTTCCAGCAGCAGCTTCAGCTATGCCTTGACGAATTTTTGCGGCTGACCTTACTAGTTCTAACTCATCCAGTAATTCTTGATAAGATGCTGCATCCTGCATGATCACGGATGCTTTACCATTAACAGTGAGAATGATTGGTTTATGACTCGACTGTATTTGTTCAATGAACTGTCTAGCATTGCGCTGAAAGTCTGAAAGGGGGTAAATTTCCCGTGCATCAAGCATCATTGTTACCTCTCCATGAAATTCTCATTATATTTCATGTTAACTTATGGGTGTAAAAATTTCAAGCACAAAAGAATATTAGGTAAGTAATTAGACAAAAATATTTACAGTCATTGCGAGCGAAGAGAAGCAATCACAACCCTTGGAATTACTTCATTTCACTTCGTTCCATTCCCAATGACATTGTGTAATTAATTCTGTCTCACTACTTAAAGGGGGTTATTTCCACAACTCCCTTTTTCAGGGTGATGCTTTCTCTAGATTGTGCTTAATTTTACTAAAACAATTTCAATCTATGTCTTTAGATAGATGACATGGTTTTGATAAACTTTTAATATCACTTGGGTCTTGTGTTATTGAATACACTGAATTGTAGTCTAGTTATTCTAGCTACCATTTTTCGTGTTTTTGTATCAAAATTCGACAAATAGCCCTATTTTTAGGGTAATTTCACTATAAATATCTAAAACCAGTGAGATCATACAATGTTTGAAAATTACGGTTTGTTATTAAACGATGACAAAGATCAATCAATCAATTATAACATCAGCATTAGAACTAGCAAAAAATCAATTATATAGTTTTGCAAATAGTTCAGATTTTCAAACTAAAATGCAGTTGGCTTTTGGTGTTGCAGTTGATTCAAATAGTTTTCAAATTGCTTGGAAAAATCAAGATTTCAGTGTAATTCCCAATATTGAAGTTCGTACCGGATCTGAACTTGGTGGAGCAATTGGAGCTTATGCTCAAGCCACTAATACGATCTATTTATCTCAAGATTATCTCAACCAAAATGCAGCCGATATTGAATCTATAACTTCAGTATTATTGGAAGAAATTGGTCATGCTGTAGATGCTAAAATAAATATATTTGATACTCCTGGAGAAGAGGGAGCAATTTTTTCAGGTGTTGTTCAAGGAAAGACATTTGAGCCTGAGCAGATACAGCAATTGAAGGCTGAGGATGATACTGCAATCATCTTTTTGGATGGACAATTAATTCAAATTGAGCAAGCACAGCCTATCTCAAAAAGTGGTGGTGTAGGAGGATTAACTTTACCATTTCAACTCGATCCTTTACCACAAGGACAAACAGAAAAAAGCATCACTGTCAATTATTCATACGAGCATTTTTCGATTCCCGATCAGTTTGAAATAAGGTACGGGGCAACTCCTATTTTCTCTACGGGAGGACTTGTCTCCAATGGAAAGAGTGGCAGTAAGTCATTTAAACAAGTTTCAGGTAACGATCAACTTACTATTAAAGTAACAGCACCACAGTCTGGGACAGCTTGGCAATTTTCTGTTTCTACTGACGCTGCGGAGATTAATGTGGATGGGAAGGTAGGGGATGTTATTAAGATTGATCTCGGCAAACAGAAGGGAAACCTTGCCTTGAAATCATTGCCAGATGCTTCAAAGGGAAAATTGATTGATGAGAAAGGAGAAAATGCAACTACAGGGACTACATATAAGGTTTTATACTATGTTCCTAAAGTAACTGGAGCTATCCAAACCTATGGGAAAGATCGGACTGGCGACCTTGGTTTAGGTCAAGTAACTTTTGATGTTGAAGATCAGGATCAAAAGTCTCTAACCGTCAAAGTAAGTGTCACTGATGGATTCTCTACTACCGGCAGTAACACTGTCAAGGTGGAAAAAGGGAAACTGAATGTTTATACTCAACAACAGCGACTAGCTTATCTTGGTTTCCCTGGTAGCAGTGGCAGTCCTTTAGTTGTTGATGGAGATCCAGATACTGACTTCAAAGATTTGGTAGTCAACATTAAATCCACAAATGACCCATTACCCTTGGGTACAAATCTCCAAGGCAAACAACAAGGAGAAGTCCTTGATTTAAGGGGGATAACCAACAATGTAAAAGCTGATTTTACTGTTAATAGAGAAGCAGCTTTTAATAACTTCGTCGGCTTTTATAAAGTAGCAGATGAAAATGGTGGTATTGATATTGATGGTGATGGTACAGTTGATTTCCGTCCTGGTGACTCAGGTTATGCTCAAGCGGCTATCAAAAATCGTGTTGCGGGAATTGATCTCGGAGTTGATAACCAAGGAACTGCCTCTTTCACAGATAAAACATTGACAGGAGGAAGTATTTTTGCGCCGTTTATTCTTACTGATGGTCGCACTGTAGATCAAGTTCTGAATGGACAAGTTAACCAAGCTTACTTTGCTTATTTAGGAGCTAATAGTGATAAGGTAAGTAGGTGAACACAATAAAACCAAACTGTGTAAAGAAACGTAAAATCGCCCAAACCCTCTTCACTCTTGCCTATTGCCTCTTGCCTTTTGCCTTGCCATAACGACAATTTTCAACGCCAACCTACTTAGATCACATTCGTTTGTTAGGAAATAACGTCTTTGGTTTTGAAGATTTAGTAGGTGGGGGAGATAACGATTACAATGATATTATTGTCAAAGTAAATTTGACTGTCGTTTAGCGGGTAGGGGTTTAGCAGTGCTAAACCCCTACGCTTGTACTACAGGTTGGGATATTTTCTTCATTAGAAGTTTCTGTCTGAATTGTGGTCTATTTAATCTATCTGCTATTTTTTTCTCTAACTAAATTAAACAATTAAATATTGATAATATCTTCATATATTTCTGCCATTTCTAGAATCAAACCAACGGAATCTAAATGTAATTTATCATCACGATTAATCAAAATTTGTATAGTCCAATTTCCTTTTTCATCTTGACGATAAACTTCTACCTTGATTTCATTTTGAGAAATTAAAACATATTCTTTCAAACTTGCTAAACTGCGATAATTTACCAGTTTTTCCCGTCTATCTATAGTTTCTGTACTTGGTGATAGCACTTCGATAATTAAACAAGGATAATTTAAAAAATAACGGTCTTGATCTTCAGTGTCGCAACTAACAATCGCATCAGGATAGTAAAATATAGTTTTATTATCATTGGCTAAATTTATTTTCACTTTCATGTCAGACATGAAAACATTACAGGAACTACCCCGTAACCCGGAACGTAGTCTACTAGCAATATTGAGAGTAATTATATTATGTTCTTTACTACCTCCAGCCATAGCAAAGACTTCACCAGCAAAATATTCATGACGAATATCGCTAGATTGTTCTAATTCTAGATATTCTTCGACAGTGAAAAAGTAAAGAGGAGATTGCATAATTTTTCCTTTTTTAATAATTCTCAAATTATTGTCAAGTCTTTACCAATTTAGCTAAAGTGCGTTAAAATCCACTCTGGTTAAGAGGATGTTTGAAAAGTTTCGAATGTATAGACTGACCCCTCTCCAAACCTCTCCCCTGCAAGGGGAGAGGCTTTAAAACTCCCATTCCCTTGCAGGGAAGGGGGGTAGGGGGGTTAGGTTTTTGGAGATTACGGGTTTGATATAATACTTTTCAAACAACCTCTAACTCAAAATCAAAAATCATCCTATTTATTTTATGCCAAAGTAGTCGGTTTTAACCGACTTTAGCTTTTAGACAGGGAATTTATTCCCTGGCTTGAAGGGACTCTCAAATCTAACCTGTAAACACTTCTGCGGGTAGGCGATTAAAGGCAAGACGCTCATTTTGGACATCTACAAAAATCGTGTCACCGTCGCTAAAATCACCGCGTAAAATGGCTTTGGCTATTTGGGTTTCTAATTCTCTTTGAATTGCTCGTTTTAATGGTCTTGCCCCAAAAACGGGATCATACCCTACTTCTGCCAAAAAGTCAAGAGCAGCACTGGATAATTTCAAAGCCATTTTCCTATCAGTTAATCTTTGTCTGAGTCTATCTACTTGTAATTGAACAATATTCCGCAATTCGGATTTTTGTAAACTGTGGAAAATAATTAATTCATCTAGACGGTTTAAGAACTCTGGACGGAAACTATTTCGCATTGCTTCCATCACGCGATTACGCATTTCATCGTAACGGCTATCATCTCCAGATATATCTAGGATATATTGAGAACCAATGTTACTGGTCATGATGATGATACTATTTTTAAAGTCTACTGTGCGACCTTGGGCATCTGTCACCCGACCATCATCGAGAATTTGCAGGAAAATATTAAATACGTCGGGGTGGGCTTTTTCGATTTCGTCGAATAAAATTACCGCGTAGGGACGACGACGAATGGCTTCGGTTAATTGTCCTCCTTCTTCATAACCTACATATCCGGGAGGCGCACCGATTAGTCGGGAAACGTTGTGCTTATCCATATATTCGGACATATCAATCCGCACCAAAGCCTCCTCAGTGTCAAACATATAAGCAGCTAAGGCTTTCGCTAGTTCGGTTTTACCGACACCAGTTGGACCAAGGAAGATAAAACTGGCTATGGGACGGTTTGGGTCAGAAAGTCCAGCGCGAGAACGTTGAATGGCATCTGCGACAGCGGTAACGGCTTCATGTTGACCGATAACCCGGTGATGTAATTCATCTTCTAAATGCAGGAGTTTTTCTTTTTCTGATTCGACTAATTTATTCAGGGGAATGCCTGTCCATTTAGAAATAATTTCGGCAATATCGGCTTCTGTAACTTCTTCGCGTAATAGTGATTTTCCGGTTTTTTGAGTTTGGGAAAGTTCAGTTTCTACGGCTTGTAATTGGCGATGTAAGTCTGTTAATTTGCCATATTTTAATTCCGCAGCCCGGTTAAGATCGTAGTTTCTTTCTGTTTGTTGAATTTCTAGATTAACTCGGTCAATTTCTTCTTTAATTGATTGAATTTTGGTGATAATTCCTTTTTCAGATTGCCATTGTGTGCTGAGAGTTCTTTGTTCTTCTTTAAGGTCAGCGAGTTCTTTTTCTAATCTTTCTAAACGTTCACGGGAAGCGAGATCACTTTCTTTTTGTAAGGAAAGTTTTTCCATTTCCAATTGCAGGATTTTTCTGTCTATTTCGTCTAGTTCTTCGGGTTTGGAGGTAATCTCCATCTTCAGTCTAGCAGCGGCTTCGTCTACTAAATCAATGGCTTTATCGGGCAGAAAGCGATCGCTAATATAACGATTAGAGAGAGTGGCCGCAGCGACGAGGGAACTATCAGAAATTCTCACCCCATGATGGACTTCATAACGTTCTTTCAAACCGCGTAAAATGGAAATTGTATCTTGAACATTGGGCTGATCTACATAAACTTGTTGGAAGCGTCTTTCTAAAGCGGCATCTTTTTCCAAATATTTGCGGTATTCATCTAAAGTTGTCGCTCCAATGCAGCGTAATTCACCCCGTGCTAACATCGGTTTTAATAAATTTCCGGCATCCATAGCCCCTTGACTTGCACCTGCACCGACAACGGTATGAATTTCATCAATAAATAAGACAATATTCCCACCGGATTCGGTGACTTCTTTTAATACGGCTTTGAGACGTTCTTCAAATTCACCTCGGAATTTTGCTCCCGCAATTAAAGCCCCCATATCTAAACTGATGAGTTTACGATCTTTGAGAGATTGGGGAACATCACCCGCTACAATGCGCTGTGCCAAACCTTCCGCAATTGCCGTTTTCCCTACACCAGGTTCACCAATTAAAACCGGGTTATTTTTGGTTCTGCGGGAGAGAATTTGTACTGTGCGTCTAATTTCATCATCACGACCGATTACGGGGTCTAGCTGACCTTTGCGGGCGGCTTCTGTGAGATCACGTCCGTACTTTTCCAGTGATTGATATTTACCTTCTGGATTTTGGTCAGTCACTTTTTGTTTCCCCCGAATTTCTTTAATAATATTTTTGAGTTTGGTTTCATCTAAACCGAATTCTTGCAGTAAACTTTTGCCAAACCGATCATCTTTGGCGTAACCTAACAGTAAATGTTCAATAGAAATAAATTCGTCTTTAAATTCTTGACGATATTTTTCTGCCCGATCTAATAATGTATCTAAGCTGCGTCCTAAATAAACAGAAGCACTAGCGCCGGATACCTTGGGTTGACGTTGGATAAATTGCTCTGTGCGATCTCGAACTTTTTGCAAACTTGTCCCAGCTTTGGTGAAAATCGCGCTGGCCAGTCCTTCCTGTTCCAGCAACCCTTTCATCAGGTGTTCACTTTCTAGCTGCTGTTGCTGATATTGTTTAGCGACATCGGGGGTATGAGCGATCGCTTCCCAGGCTTTCTCTGTAAATTGATTGGGGTTAGTCGGCTGCATAAGCTTTTAGAATAACAAACTACCGTTTAATAAGATCATTGTAAAAATATTTGGCGGAATAGCTAGATCGGTCTTCACGTCTTTAAAATGTAGTATTATTGCCCAATACTGGCTAACTAAGCATATTTATCTTCAACTAGTCTATGTTTTCCGATATTGAAACCCATTGGACAAAAGCATCTGTTCTGGCTGCTGCTTGGCAAAATATCTTAAAAGGATATCCAGACGGGACTTTTCGTCCTGATGCTCCTGTGACTCGCGCAGAATTTGCGGCGATTATTTATACACCATTATCATTCAAACAACCATTATCTCGTCCAGCGGTAACTTTTAAAGATGTTCCCACTCATCATTGGGCAGCTAAGGCGATCGCTCAAGCATATCAAACAAATTACCTCTCTGGATATGCCAATTTGACTTTTCAACCTAATCAAATTATTTCCCGTGTCCAAGCTTTAACAGCTTTAGTTTCCGGGTTAAAATATGGGGTGACAATTGAACCTATTATTACTTTAAAAAAGAATTATACCGACTTTGCCCAAATTCCCGTTTATGCAATGGGAGCGATCGCAGCCGCCACCGAAAAAGGCATAGTTGTTAATTACCCAGACATCAAACTTTTGCAGCCCAATAAAAACCTGACTAGAGGTGAAATAGCTCCTTTTATTTGTCGAATTCTAGAAATTCCCACTGTACCTGCTCAATATATTCCTGGCAGAGAATTATTTGTCATTTCCCCACAATTTGATCAAGCTGATGATTTTTCTGAAGGATTAGCACGAGTTCAAAAAGATAATAAATGGGGCTATATTGACAAAACCGGAAAATTTGTAATTCCTCCCAAATTTGATGAAGCCAGTTCTTTTTCCCAAGGATGGGCGTTAGTTAGAGAAAATATAAAATAGGAGTCAGGAGTCAGGAGTCAGAAGAAAGAAGAAAGAAGGAAGAATAAGGAAATAATTCTGATTTCTTGCCCTTACAAAAATCTATTACAATCTAAAATCTAAAATCGAATCATGGAAATTCGCGGCGTTTGGATAACAACCACAGATAGTAAAGTATTTGATAAGCAAGAAAACATTGCTGAGGCAATGAAATTTCTCGCCGAAACTGGATTTAACGTTGTCTTTCCTGTTGTTTGGAATCAGGGATTTACCAACTATCCCAGTGAATTCATGAAAGCGACATTTGGTAAAGATAGAGAAATAAACCCGCGTTTTATAGACAAAAATACTGGTAAACATAGAGATCCTTTAAGCGAAATCATAACAGAAGCTAAAAAATGGAATATTGCAGTTATCCCCTGGTTTGAATATGGCTTTATGAGTTCTTATCAAATCAAAAAGGGATCAATAATCGAGAAAAAACCCGAATGGACAGCTATAGATTCTACTGGTAAAGACCTAGTTATCAATAATTTTTATTGGCTAAATGCTTTTGATAGCGAAGTGCAAGACTTTTTATTAAGTTTATTCCTAGAAGTTGCCACAAAATATAAATATGATATTGCTGGCATTCAAGGAGATGATCATTTTCCGGCTTTTCCAATAGAAGGTGGTTACAATCTAGAAACAATTGCACTTTATGAACAAGAGTTTAAAGAACAACCACCAAAACCCCCAGAAAAACAAAATCCCCAAGATCCAAAATTACAAGATCCAGAATGGACTAGAAAATGGAAACAATGGGTACGGTGGAGGGCTGATATTCTTTCCGTTTTTCTCAGCCGTGTTTATCGAGAAATCATTAACGTTAATCCTGAATTAATTATTTCCATATCTCCCAGCGTGTATCCTTGGGGTTATGTTAACTACCTGCAAGATTCTCAAACTTGGATTGATTTGGGATTAGTTGATTTAATTCATCCCCAAATATATAGAGATACATTTGAAAATTATCAAAGTGAGATAGATAGAATCAAAAAAGATCAATTTACCCAACAACAATTACTGCAATTGATTCCGGGCATTAAAATTAAAACTGGTACATATCGAATTACTCCAGAACATTTAGTTAATGTCCTAAATTACAACCGCAAAGTTGTTGGTATTCAAGGAGAAGCTTGTTGGTTTTATGAAGGGTTGCGAGAAGATAATGATGCTTTAGCCAAAGTTCTCAAATCTGGGATTTATTCGCAACCACCAGGAATATTTGACGCGAAAGAAATCAAAAAGTATAGTTTTACCCATCGGCGTAGCAATAACGATGATTATTATTATATAAATCCCACATCACAGCAAATTCGACTGAAAGTAAAATTCGATTGGGTTGAGCCATTGTCCGAGGGAATATCAGTCATCAAAATAGGTTATAAATCTGCTTACATTGAGCAAATTGGTAAATTTATTACCCATCTTCAGTATGATACTGCTGCACCCTTTATAGAAGAAATGGCTGTAGTCAGCATCAAGAATAAATATGGCTATATTAATAAAACAGGTAAGGAGATTATCCCGCTGCAATTTGATGATGCTGTATCTTTTTCTGAAGGTGTCGCTGCTGTAAAAATAGCTAGTAAATGGGGATTTATTAATGCCTTTGGTGAAATTTTTATTTCTCCTCAATTTGATGAGGTTAAATCATTTCATGAGGATATTGCCGCTGTAAAAGTAGCAAATCAATGGGGATTTATTAATAAAGCAGGTGGCATGATTATTCTCCCTGAATTTGATGATGCTAAAAGTTTTTACGCAGGTTTAGGATTAGTTAAAGTTGGGAATAAATGGGGTTATATAGATAGAATTGGTCAATTTATTATCAATCCCCAATTTGATGAAGCTGATATTTTCTCCGAAGAATTAGCCCCTGTAAAAATGGCAGGAAAATGGGGATATATCAATCGCTATGGTGAGTTGATCATTCCAGCGACTTTTGATTTTGCTAAACCTTTTTCTGAAGGTCTGGCATTAGTTAATGTTGGTGGAGAATTTAAACCAAATCAAGAATCAGGAAAATCATCTTTTATCGCTGGTAAATGGGGATATATTCGCAAACCTTAAAGGATTCTCGATAGATAAGTTTTTTAAATAGGATTTTCGGCAAATTAGTCCATTCTCAATAAGCGGGGGGTAATTCTCAGAGTTATTGAGAATGTTGTCAATAATTTCACGAAGTTTCAACTTTCTAGCAATTGATTATTGACATAGTTACAGTTTCTGCTATATTGGTGATATAATCTGAGAGCTTTTGTGTGCTAAGTCGAAAATTGTGATTTAAACTTTATTTCTGACTCATGAATTCTTCTTCAAGAATATGTCTCACGCAAACGCGCAAAGGCGCAAAGTTTAAATTCGCCAAATATATTTTGTATAGGAATTATCAACTTTGAATTAAACTGTTAAGAAAGCACAGTCAAAGTGGTGATATGGCAATTCAGTCAACAGCAGAAATTTTATTTCAAACTGCTTATGAAGGTCGTTACACTTGGGATGAAAACTTTCCTGGTTATGCTGCCGATGTGCAACTGCTACAGGAAGGAGAAGTTTATACAGGTAAAATTCAGATTGACCGTAATTTGAATGTGGAAATTACGGGAGTTGCAGATAAACAAATAGAAGCAGGAATTGATATTCATTTACAGGAAATAATTACTCGCTGTCAAGGAAGCAATTTTCAAACTTCTTCTAGTGAAAATGAGTTTAGTTTGGGTAACGCAGCAGAAACGGTTTTTGTCAAAGGCGAAAATACTGATTCTCAATATCAAATCCGTAACCAAAAAATCTGTCAAGAAATTCGGGTTATGGGTCGGATGTCTTTGGAGATTAATTCTGAGCAATTCCTAGATACAGACTCCGGTTATATCCCTTCTGCTTATGATGTGGTTTTTCGCAATTCGCAAACAGGTGATGTTAATAGCATCCTCAAGTTTACGGACACATATCAAAAATTTGGTAATTACTACATTTTAACGAAGCAGGTGGTGGCAGAATATGAAGATGGGAAAACTGCAACTCCTCAATCAATTACCGAGTTTGTTTATTCCAATATTCAGCTACTGGAATAGGGAGGAGGCAGGGGAGAATATTTTTCTTCCCACTGACCACTGACCACTGACTAATGACCAATTATCCATTTCCAGCCTACACTAGATAATTAGCAACTCGGATAATTACCAATTTATTTACTAAACAGGTCTAAACCTATGGAACTAACGATAGAAAATGTAGAAACTGTATTAGACGAGATGCGCCCTTATCTCATGTCTGATGGTGGTAACGTAAAACTCGTAGAATTGGATGGACCGATTGTTAAAGTCGAGTTACAGGGTGCTTGTGGTTCTTGTCCCAGTTCCACTATGACTCTGAAAATGGGTATTGAACGCCGTCTTAAGGAAATGATTCCTGAAATCTCTGAAGTAGAACAAGTTGTAGGATAAGTTTCTGAAGTAAAAAAAGTTATCTAAATCGCTGGTAATGGGGAATGGGGAAGAGGTAATTGGTAAGATATACTTGTCACCTGTTCCCCGTTCCCTATTTTCCATCACCTACTCTTTTATATATTATATGTCTCATCCTTTGCACGTTGCGTTTATCTGGCATCAACATCAACCGTTGTACAAGTCTCCTGAAAATGGTAGTTCTCTAGTGACTAGCCAGCAGTACCGCTTGCCTTGGGTACGTTTACATGGGACTAAGGATTATTTGGATTTAGTATTATTGTTAGAGAAGTATCCTAAACTGCACCAAACGGTGAATTTAGTTCCCTCGTTAATATTGCAAATAGAAGATTATGTTGCAGGTACGGCTTTTGACCCTTATTTAACTGCTAGTTTAACTCCTGTAGAAAAGTTGACTCGTGAACAAAAAGAGTTCATTGTTCAACATTTCTTTGATGCTAACCATCATACTTTGATTGATCCTCATCCTCGTTATGCCGAGTTATATTACCAAAGGCAGGAACAGGGACAAAGTTGGTGTTTAGCAAATTGGCAGTTGTCAGATTATGGTGATTTACTAGCTTGGCATAATTTAGCTTGGATTGATCCTTTATTTTGGCATGATCCAGAAATTGCGGCTTGGTTAGCACAAGGTCGTAATTTTAGTTTAGGCGATCGCCAACGCATTTATTCCAAACAGCGGCAAATTCTCAGTCAGATTATTCCCCAACATCGGAAAATGCAGGACAGTGGACAACTGGAAGTTACCACTACTCCCTATACTCACCCGATTTTACCCTTATTAGCTGATACTAATTCAGGACGGGTGGCTGTGCCGCAGATGACATTACCCAAGCAGCGGTTTCAGTGGGTAGAAGATATCCCCCGGCATTTACAAAAATCCTGGGATTTATATATAGATAGGTTTGGGCAAGATCCTAGAGGTTTATGGCCTTCTGAACAGTCCGTTAGTCCAGAAATTTTACCGTATATTATTAAACAAGGGTTTAAATGGATTTGCTCAGATGAAGCGGTTTTAGGTTGGTCATTAAAACACTTTTTTCATCGAGACGCTGCGGGAAATGTCCAAGAACCAGAATTGCTCTATCGTCCCTATCGTTTGCAAACTCCAGCAGGTGAAGTGGCGATTGTTTTCCGTGATCACAGATTATCAGATTTAATTGGCTTTACATACAGTGCAATGCCGGCAAAGAAAGCAGCAGCGGATTTAGTTGGACATTTGCAAGCGATCGCTAAACAACAAAAAGAAAGTAACGATGATCAACCTTGGTTAGTGACAATTGCCCTAGACGGGGAAAATTGTTGGGAATTTTATCCCCACGACGGGAAAGACTTCTTAGAAACATTGTATGAAAGTTTGAGCAATGAACCCCATATCAAACTTGTCACCGTTTCCGAATTCATTGAAAAACACCCACCTACCGCCACTATTCCCGCTGCACAACTCCATAGTGGTTCTTGGGTAGACGGCAATTTTACCACATGGATAGGAGATCCCGTCAAAAACCGCGCCTGGGACTATCTCACCGCAGCTAGACAAGTCTTAGCAAATCATCCCGAAGCCACAGAACAAAACAACCCAGCCGCCTGGGAAGCCCTATATGCGGCTGAAGGTTCAGACTGGTTTTGGTGGTTTGGAGAGGGACATTCTTCCAATCAAGATGCCATTTTTGACCAATTATTTCGGGAACATCTCTATGGCATTTACAAAGCCTTAAATGAACCCATACCTCCATATCTGCACACCCCCCTAGAAATCCATCAAGCCCGTTCTGACCATAAACCACAAGGCTTTATTCATCCTATCATAGATGGTAAAGGTGATGAACAAGATTGGGACAAAGCTGGGCGCATCGAAGTTGGTGGTGCTAGAGGAACAATGCACAACAGCAGCACTATCCAACGTTTATGGTATGGGGTAGACCATTTGAATTTTTATGTGCGAGTAGATTTTAAAACAGGTGCTGTTCCTGGCAAAGATATACCTCCAGATTTGCACCTATTCTGGTATTATCCAGATAGAACAATGGTGAATAGTTCCATACCTCTAGCCGAAGTACCAGACAGCGCACCTTTGAATTATCTATTTCACCATCATTTAGAAGTTAATTTACTCAGTCAATCGGTGCAGTTTCGAGCAGCAGGAGACAATCATTTATGGTATCCCCGTGCCTCTCGCGCCCAAGTTGCGTTAGATTCTTGTTTAGAAATAGCAGTACCTTGGGCTGATTTGCGAGTCCCTCCAGATTATCCTCTGCGGTTGATTTTGGTGTCTTCTGATGATGGTTGTTTTTCTGGTTATGTTCCAGAAAATGGTCTGATTCCTATTGATGTTCCTTAGTGATAAGTAGGTGGGTGTTGAAAATTGTCGTTATGGCAAGGCAAAAGGCAAGAGGCAAGAGGCAAGAGTGAAGAGGGTTTAGACGATTTTACGTTTCTTTACACAGTTTGGTTTTATTGTGTTCACCTACATAATTCTCCCGATTTTTATCGGGATTTCTGATTTTTGTTTCACGCAAAGCATCTTTTTTTGACTGAAGCTCTAAACTCTGAAACTTTAGACTTTCTTATCTGTTTTTTGTAATATACTCAACACGGTTCAGACATGGACTTTTACAAAATTACGAAAAACCTCAAGTCGTCTCATTCCTAGTCTCTGACTGGGAATGAATTCTAGAAGGCTCTGCCTTCAATGATATTAGAGGCAGAGCCTCATCAATTGCATTCCTAGTCAGAGACTAGGAACTAGATGTGGTAGGGATTTGAGCTTAAGTTGACACATATCAGCTTTTGCTTTACCCCTACTACACGTCTGGGTTCTTTGTCATTTGGCAAAAGTTTAAATCTCACCCGTGTTTAGTATATTAAGTAGGGCTTGCTAAATAAAGCTAAAACCATTTATTAATAAGGGTTTCGCGGATTGTTATCACAAAAAAGTGCAAGGTTTTGGCTGATGGTGTCTCAAAATCGGTGCATTTTCCTGGGTCGGATTTGGAAAATTGAGGATATCCAGATAGTTGAAACTGTTCCCAGTTAAGAGTTCCCTGTTCCCTACCCTCACAGACAACTTATTCAGCAAACCCTAAGTAAGCTTTTTGATTTACTGATAGCTACTGTACCATCCCTGTACATTAACAAGGATGGTTCGTGGCTATATATTAACCTTCAACAGTGACTTGACCAACCATGCCAGCACCACGGTGAGGTTCGCAGTAGAATGTGTATGTACCAGGAGCAGCATCAACAGGAATAACTGTGGTTTCGGTTTGTCCAGGACTCATTAATAACTTCTTGTGGGACAAAGACTTTGCTAACTCAGCATCTGCGGTAGGATTCTTCTTAGGATCAAAGACAACGTTGTGGGGGGGAACTTTGTTGTTCTTCCAAACAATTGTGTCACCAGCTTTAACAGTCAATTTCTTGGGTTCAAAGGCTAACATACCTTTATCACTGCCCAGTTTAACTGTATATGTTTCCGCAGATGCAGTAGGAGTGAATACCGCAAAGCTACCAAAAATTACAATAACTGTTAATACAGCTAGGCTCAAGCGTCGCAAAGTTGCTGCGATAGATTTCATGGTTCTGTCCTGTGGAAGTATGTTTATTGTTCTCATTTCATTTTAAATACAATCAATGCCAAATATGACAACCCGTCATATATTTTTTTTGTTAACCACTATCGGCAGCTAGATTTCTAAAATTCCATTGTCACCAAATTTCTGATACAATCGAAAGTCCGACTCCTTTAATGTAGATTGATGTATGAGCAAGGGTACACTATTTGACAAAGTTTGGGACTTACACACCGTTGGTACATTACCATCAGGATTAACACAACTATTTATTGGACTACATCTTATTCATGAAGTTACCAGTCCCCAAGCCTTTGCAATGCTCAAGGAGCGGGATTTAAAAGTATTATTTCCACAACGGACAATAGCCACAGTTGATCATATCGTTCCCACAGAAAACCAAGCTCGTCCCTTTATGGATAGCATGGCCGAAGAAATGATTCAGGCATTAGAAAAGAGTTGTCAAGAAAATGGCATAACTTTTTACAATATTGGTTCAGGAAATCAAGGAATAGTTCACGTCATTGCCCCTGAATTGGGACTAACACAACCAGGAATGACCATCGCTTGTGGAGATAGCCATACATCAAGTCATGGTGCATTTGGTGCGATCGCCTTTGGTATCGGTACAAGCCAAGTTAGAGACGTTCTCGCCTCTCAAACCCTATCATTATCAAAACTCAAAGTCCGCAAAATCGAAGTTAACGGCAACCTCAAACCCGGAGTTTACGCCAAAGACGTAATATTGCACATCATCCGCACACTAGGCGTAAAAGGTGGCGTAGGCTACGCTTACGAATTTGCTGGTACAACCTTTACCCAGATGAACATGGAAGAACGGATGACCGTTTGTAACATGGCCATAGAAGGTGGGGCGCGATGCGGATACGTCAACCCCGATCAAATCACCTACGATTATCTACAAAATAGAGACTTTGCTCCCCAAGGTGCAGACTGGGAAAAAGCCATTGCTTGGTGGGAATCCCTCAGTAGTCATGCTGATGCAGAATACGATGATATCGTAGTATTTAATGCCGAAGATATTCCCCCCACAGTCACATGGGGAATTACACCCGGTCAGGGAATTGGCGTAGATGAAAAAGTCCCCACAGCCGCAGAACTCCTGGAAGAAGACCGCTTCATCGCCGAAGAAGCATATCGCTACATGGACTTATATCCCGGTCAACCCATCCAAGGCACAAAAATAGATGTCTGCTTCATTGGTAGCTGCACCAACGGACGCATCAGCGACCTGAGAGAAGCCGCCAAAATTGCCCAAGGTCGCCAAGTTGCAAAAGGTATAAAAGCCTTCGTAGTTCCTGGTTCAGAAAGAGTCAAAAAAGAAGCCGAAGCCGAAGGACTAGATAAAATCTTCCAAGCCGCCGGTTTTGAATGGAGAGAACCAGGATGTTCCATGTGTTTAGCCATGAACCCCGACAAACTCCAAGGCAGACAAATCAGCGCCTCCTCCTCCAACCGCAACTTCAAAGGGAGACAAGGATCATCCTCCGGTCGCACCTTATTAATGAGTCCCGCAATGGTAGCCACAGCCGCCATCAAAGGCGAAATCGCCGACGTGCGTGAACTACTGTAGGTGACAGTGAACAGGTGACAGGTGACAGAAAAGAGTTTTTTCAATTACCAATTACCAATTACCAATTACCAATTACCAATTACCAATTACCAATGGTCAGTGAAGTAAAACAAATATCCGGTAACGCCGTTCCCCTCATTGGTAACGACATAGACACCGACCGAATTATCCCCGCCCGCTACTTAAAAGCCATCACCTTTGACGACTTAGGAGAAGGCGTATTTGTTGACGACAGAAAAGCCTTAAATGGTGAACACCCCTTTGATCAAATCCAATATCAAGGCGCAAAAATTCTCATAGTTAACCGCAACTTTGGCTGTGGTTCATCACGAGAACACGCACCCCAAGCCCTAGCAAAATGGGGAATTAAAGCCCTAATTGGTGAAAGCTTTGCGGAAATCTTTTTTGGTAACTGCGTAGCAATGGGGATACCATGCGTAACTGCTGATGAGAAAGTAGTCAAACATCTACAAGAATTAGTTACTACCAATCCTCAAGCAGTTAAAACCATAGATTTGGAAAAATTGCAAGTGCAACTTGGTGATTTTACTGCCTCAGTTATGATTAGTGAAGGCACAAGAAGCACTTTTATTAGCGGAACTTGGGACGCTTGCGGACAGTTAGTAGCAAATGCCCAACAGGTAAAAGCAACAGCAGCAAAACTACCTTATATTGCTTGGGGTAATTTAGCAGCAAGTTAGTATATATAGAGGCGTTCTCTGTAACGTCTCTACAATTATGGAATTAATTATTAAGTAGGAGAACACAATAAAACCAAACTGTGTAAAGAAACGTAAAATCGCCCAAACCCTCTTCACTCTTGCATGAGTGCCTCTTGCCTTGCCATAACGACAATTTTCAACGCCAACCTACTTAAGAGGATGTTTGAAAAGTGTTATTCCGTAATTTTCATCACATTGCTACCCCCCTTAGTCCCCCCTTGTAAAGGGGGGAAACAATAAAAATCCAGTTCCCTCCCCTTTACAAGGGGAGGGTTAGGGTGGGGTAAAAAATATTTGATACATCAACCATAACTTTTCAAACACCCTCTAAATGAATACAATTAATTATTGGTTAATGAAGTCAGAACCAGCAGTTTATAGTATTACAAACTTACAACAGCAAGGTGAGACGATTTGGGACGGTATACGTAATTATCAAGCCCGGAATTTCTTGAAGCAAATGCAAATAGGAGATTTAGCATTTTTCTATCACTCCAACACTGAACCACCCGGTATCTTTGGTTTAATGCGGATAGTTGAAACAGGTATTGCAGACCCAACACAATTTGATATAAATAGTAAATATTATGATGCCAAATCAAGTCTTGAATCCCCCCGTTGGCAAACTGTAAAAGTGGAATTTGTCGAAATTTTTAATCATCCTCTTTCACTATCAACACTCAAAGCTGAGTTTAATGATGATGAATTATTAGTAGTGAAAAAAGGCAATCGTCTATCAGTAACTCCGGTAATAGAACCAGTCGCCAGTAGAATTTTAGAAATGGGCAAAGATAAGTAGGGCTTGCTGAGTAAAGCTAGAACCGCCTCTCAGTAAGGGTCTCACTGATTTTGAGAACAAAAAAGTGCAAGGTTAAGTAATTGGACAAAAATATTTAAGTAGGTGAACACAATAAAACCAAACTGTGTAAAGAAATGTAAAATCGCCTAAACCCTCTTCACTCTTGCCTCTTCACTCTTGCCTCTTGCCTCTTGCCTCTTGCCTCTTCACTCTTGCCTCTTGCCTTTTGCCTCTTGCCTTTTGCCTTGCCATAACGACAATTTTCAACGCCAACCTACTTAACATCCTATGAATTATAAATTATCAATAATTTTAGTTTTATGCTCAACTCTGTTAACCGGGTGTTTTGGCTACCCGCGTTTACTCACTTACCCATTTGATTCCGGGGGAAGGAGTTTAAATAGCTTCTCGTCCGAATTAAATCCGCAAATTTCTGGAAGATATATTGTATTCACAAGCGATCGCCGAGGCAGTCAAGATGTATATATGTTTGATACATTGACTCGTAATTTAGTAGACCTACCAGGCTTAAATTCCTTTGATACAATTGCTTCCCATCCTGCGGCTTCTGACAATGGCAAATTTATTGTCTTTGCTGCTAGTCGTCAAGGACGAACACAAATTGTTTTTTATGATCGAGATGTGCGTCAATCACGGAATTTAGCAGGTGATGTGCAAGGAGAAGTCCGCAATCCAACAATTAGTGCTGATGGTAGTAGAATCGCCTTTGAGTATAGTAATAATGGACAATGGGATATTTTGGTTTACGACCGATTTGGGCGAAAATTGAACATTCCCCAAGAGCCAAGTTAATCCAGGAAGTAGGGGCGCAGGGCCTGCGCCCATTCAGAAGTCAGGAGTCAGAAAGAAGAATTAAGAAATAAGTAGCGCAAGAAAGGGAAACATTCTTTTGCAACTGACTAATCACTATTTTGTACAGATTCGATGAGCGATCGCACTTCCTGAGTTCCTGGGGACGGTTCAAAAGAAAGAGGAAATTTACCCTTAACTAGCATTCTCAAGCCCAAAGGTGCAAGACTGAGTAAACCTTGCAAATCGCGGAAATAATTACCAACCACTTGAACCCCAAATTGGCGTTCATCAATCCAACCACCTTGTTTAACTAAATCCACTAAAACCTTACGATGACGAATTGCCCGACTGTCATCAGCTTGTTTACGCTTCAGAATTTCCTGTTTAATTTTCGTAATTTGTTCTAATGGGGCAACTTCCATCGGACAAACCGAATCACAATAAAGACAACGAGTACAACCCCAAACCCCTTGAGTTCCTGTGCTATAGGTTTCTAATCTTTGTTCTGTATTACTATCGCGGGAATCTGCCACCATGCGATATGCCTTAGCCAAAGCATGGGGACCAACAAAATCAGGATTAACTTCCAGAGCATTACATTCAGAATAACAAGCTCCACACATAATACAATTGCCCGTTTGATCAAGAAGCGATCGCTCTTGAGGCGTTTGCAAGAACTCTCTTTCAGGAACTTGTCTAGCTGCGGTACTCACATAGGGAGCAACCGTCTCCAAATTGTGCCAAAAACCATTCATATCCACAACCAAATCTTTAATTACAGGCATATTCCCCAAAGGTGCAACTGTAATTTCTGGAGTAGTTTGAGGCTGATTTGCAGATGATGATATTTTCTCCAGTCTAGCCAGTTCACTGCCCACATTCTCCTTACAAGCCAAAGCAGAACGCCCATTAATCCGCACAGCACAACTACCACAAATTGTATTGCGGCAATTTTTGCGAAATGCTAAACTTCCATCTTGTTCCCACTTAATCTGATTGAGACAATCCAGGATAGTATTACCTGGTTCTACCTCCAAAACGTAAGACTTGAAAACAGGGTGAGAATTTTCTTCTTGTCGAGTAATCTTAAAAATAACTTCCATGATGATCAATCCAAATCTTGGGTGCAAATCTTCTGTCTTACCTTACCTACCTCAAAAATCATGAAACTAGGGAAGGATGAAGTATGAGGCGTAAAGTATAAAAATAGATTTTCTCTTCCGCTTGAGTTGACGGCAGCCTTCACCCTTGATCCTTTACACTTAATACTTCTTTCGTCAAGCCCTAGCTATAAAAATTCTACATCCTTAAATATATATAAATGTTAAAGCCAGGGAAAATCTCAGAAGAGTGGCTATCAAATATCCCGGAGATATGGTAAATTTATTCTTCCCCTAGACAGACGTAGATAATCTAATCGCAGCTTTGAATCTGATAATGATTAACAGCAGGGATTTTTCACCCCGCCTTTTGTTTATAGTCCCAGATAGATCCTGGAGTGAAGCCATAGAAACTCTAGAATTTAACTGACTCACTCATAGAAAGCACGTCTAAATTAGATTAACTTTTATAAAAGTCCTGGCATCATCCTCCCGACAGTATCAAGCTTGAGGAAAATCTCGCCTGGATTTTAGCGGCTCAACTCCAGGGATCTAGATCAAAATTTAGTTGTAATATGAATTTTAAATTCAAAAAATATTTTGCTATTATTATTTCATGCTAGTATTTAATAGAAAATTACGAACTAACAAAATCAGAATAGCCGCATAAGCACGGCTAACACTTCTTTTGTTTCTTCGTAATGTAGAGACTAGAAAATTCATGTCTCTACTGGCAAAATAAAAGGGTGTATGTCCATCAGACCACACATAAATCCTATGCTGTCTTTATTCCTATAACTCAAAGGCAAGAGAAAAGCAGCACTGAATGTGAAAAACCTGTAATTTATTGGCTCTACGCGGCAGTTCCCCCATTTGGGGAAATCCCAAGACCGGACTGCTTTATCTTTTTTGGAGTAGAACTAACCTGACTTGTAAAGGTGGCTTGAAGTTACACCGTTACAACAGTGACCAAAGAGAAAATAATTTAATTTCCGATGGCCAATGATGGTTAAAAAAGCCGTAAAATTACTGAAATAAATGTCTGTGGCAACTATGACTTATAAACCTATTATGGACAACTGTAATAGAGTCTTCTGTTGCTGACATATCAGCAGGAATTCACCCATCACCCTCGTGTTTTGTTGACCTATGAAGTCCAGTTGCGCTGATTGCTCAATACTAGACACACAAGAAAATTCTGAAATGGCTAAGTCCATGCTACGCTATCAATTTGAAGAGATTAAGGAAAATTAGAGCATAATGACCGAAACTGCAACTGCCCCATTAACCGGAAAAACATTGCTGGCGAAAGTTAAAGAACTTTCCACCTTGCCACGTCGAGAAAGAGCAAAGCAATGTGGTTATTACACCGTTACTAAAAATAGTCAAGTTCGAGTTAACTTAACAGACTTTTATGATGCTTTATTGTCAGCTAGAGGCATTCCCCTCAGCCCAGAAGCACCAAAAGATGGACGTGGCCGCGAACCGACATACCGGGTCAGTGTTCATCAAAATGGTCAAATTGTGATTGGTGCAACCTACACCAAAGCAATGAACCTAAAGCCCGGTGACGAATTTGAAATTAGACTCGGTTACAAACATATTCACTTGATTCAGCTTGGTGAAAGTGATAAACAATTAATCCAGTCTGATGATGCTGATGAATCAGATGCAGAAGAATAAATTTTTTCACCTATCAGGGATAAGTTTAAGGTAAATTGTCATGAATTTATCCCTAGAGCTACCGCTAATTAGTAGCTGTGGTTAAATAATTGCAGTGGGATAAGACATAAAAAACGTTTTGACCTCTTCCATGAGTCACAAATTCTAGTAGAGTCTTGATTATTCGTCAAGAAATCTGTTGTTGCAGGAAGTTAGTCATGTTTTTTATGTCTATTCCACTGTCATTTTTAGATTCATCAGTCCATACTTTACTGGAGTTTCTCAAAGATACGCCAGTATTTTTGGTCATGGCTTTTTTTATTGTTTGGATAGGTTGCTGGTTGCCATTGGTAGCAGTTTTAGCCATTACTTTGAATTGGCAAATACACAAATCTTTACAACCAGAGCAAAAAATTCCTTTATTAGTATCTCTTTATTTATTAGTTCCTCTAATTCTCTGGGGATTTCAAGGGTTGAAATTGGGTTCTTTCCCTGATTATGGATTAGTGGGGAAGGCTTCTATTTTCGGCTCTTTATTACTGGGTTTTAGCTTGGGTGTTTTGGGTCTAGCTATAGTATTTTTTGGGCAAATTCGCGCCGGTTGGTGCTATTTAGAAAAATCTCAGATCAATTTAATCCCATCTAGTTTATTGACGATTTCCCTAGTGGCTTTGTTTGTGGGGGGAATAGAGGAACTTGTATTTCGGGGCTTTTTATTCACTCAGTTACAACAAAATTATCCAATTTGGTTAGCTGCAATTATTTCTAGCTCGGTTTTTGCTGTCTTACATTTGGTATGGGAACAAAAAGAAACTCTTCCTCAACTGCCTGGATTATGGCTAATGGGTATGGTCTTAGTATTAGCTAGATTAGCTGATGGCAATAGTTTAGGGATTGCTTGGGGACTTCATGCTGGTTGGGTATGGGCGATCGCTACCATAGATACAGCGGGATTAATTACCTACACAGATCAAGTTCCTACATGGGTGACAGGGATCAATAAAAAACCCCTCGCGGGGTTGACAGGAATTATCTGCCTTTTGGCGACGGGAGGAGTGCTTTTATGGATGTATTTGATTGTTAAGTGATACTTTTCTCACGCAAAGGCGCAAAGGCGCAAAGAATAGAAAAATTACTTGGTTGTGGTTAAGAATTGGCGTAAGCTGACTAAACTCAGGGTTTGTCCTAAGTTTAGGGGTAACATGGATATGCCTTCTATGCGGGATTGTACCCAGCCTTCACCCCAGTACCATTCGTGAAAGCCGTCAATGCCTCCACTGAGTATTAAGCGCAAACAATTGGGTTTTACTACGTCTACTTGGTGATGAATGGAGACTGGTCCTGCCCAGGTGGTGAACTCAAATCCTGGTGGTAATTCTGTGGGCATTTCTGGGGGAAAACTTTGCCCCAATAGCCATTTTTTTAGTTCGGCAGGATGCAAAATACTGTCATGAATGGCATCGGCTGATGCTGTAACTTCGATACGAATTTGGCTTTGTTGAAATGTACCTAGCATGGTGATTGGTAATTGGTAATTGGTAATTGGTAATTGGTAATTGGTAATTGGTAATTGGTAATTGGTAATTGGTCAGTTAGAAAAAATTTTCTCCCCTGCCCCCTGCCCCCACTTCCCCCACTTCCCCCACTTCCCCCACTTCCCCCACTTCCCCCACTTCCCCCACTTCCCCCACTTCCCCCACTTCCCCCACTTCCCCCACTTCCCCTACTCCCCCTGCCCCCTGCCCCCCTGCCCCCTCCCCCCCGCCTCTTACCTCCCGACTCGAAACAATCTAAAATAAAAAAGTCATCTTGTAAAGAATTGTCAGGTTTTTCATGGCAGATCAATTAATTCGTGCGACTGCGGCGGATGGTGGGATTAAAGCTGTAGGTGTGATTAGTACCCGGTTAACAGAAGAGGCTCGACAACGCCATAAACTATCTTATGTGGCAACAGCAGCATTGGGAAGAACTATGGCTGCTGGTTTGTTGATGGCTGCCAGTATGAAACGGTCAGGTTCTAGGGTGAATGTTCGAGTTAAGGGCGATGGTCCTTTAGGTGGTGTATTGGCAGATGCAGGATTAGATGGTACGGTTAGGGGTTATGTCGGTAATCCGTCCGTGGAGTTGCCACCTAATCATAAGGGTAAACTAGATGTTGGTGGGGCAGTAGGTGCAGGCTTTCTATATGTAGTCCGCGATCTCGGTCATGGTTATCCTTACTCTAGTACAGTAGAACTGGTTTCGGGGGAAATAGGTGATGATGTTGCTCACTACTTGGCAAGTTCTGAACAAACTCCTTCGGCTTTAGTTTTGGGTGTATTTGTGGGAGAACAGGGCGTAACGGCAGCGGGAGGAATTTTGATCCAGGTGTTACCCAAAGCTGCTAGGGATGAGGAGCTAGTGGCTACATTAGAATCGCGGATTGAGGCTTTATCTGGGTTTACGCCATTACTGCAAGCAGGTAAAACACTGACGGAAATTTTTAACGATTTGTTAGGAGATATGGGATTGAACATATTTCCTGAAAGTCAGATGTTACGCTTTCATTGTGGCTGCTCTTTTGATCGGGTGCTAGGGGCGCTGAAAATATTGGGAGAAGCGGAACTACAAGACATGATTGTGAAAGATGATGGTGCAGAAGCTACTTGTGACTTTTGCGGTAATATCTATCAAGCAAGTAGTGATGATTTAACTCAGTTAATTGGAGATATACAAAGAGAATCTTTAATTTCTGATTAATGTCACCAGTCATACTCAACCCAAAAAACAGTAATGTTAGGGATGGGTTTTAAACGGTTTTTTAGATAGGAAAGTGAGGATAGCAAACATAAAATTATCTATATTGATCTATCTACTTTCATATCGCTATTCAATTAGTGTGGTGTGAGCAATGACAGAGCGGGATATTCCAGATAATTGGTCTTCAGACCAAGCGGGAGAACCAATTGGGGTTCAGCCTAACTACATACAAAATAATCAAACTGCTGATACCGCTGCTATTGGTTCTCATTCTCAGTCTATGAAGCAAAAAAAAAAGCAAGATGGCGATGTTTTGGCTATAAATGATAATTCAGAACCTACTTTTAATCTCAATGTTTTAATTGAGAAAATGCCGCGCTGGACTAAAAATTGGGTAGTTTGGGCAGCAGTATTAACTTTAATTCCTGGAAGCATGGGTTTTCTAGCTTTATCCATCCTGTTTAAGTTACCTACTGCTCCTAATTGTCCACAAATTTTTTGGCCTTTAGCTAGTGCGTCAGTAAGGCTACACTGCGCTCAGTTGGCGGCTTCTAAGCAAACTATTAATGATTTGCTCCAAGCAATTACTCTGGTTAAACAATTACCAGAAAATCATCCTTTGCGGGGCGAAATTAATCGTCTTTTAGAGGAATGGTCACGGGATGTTCTCAGGTTGGCGGATGAGAGTTTCCAAGCGGGGAATTTGGAGGAAGCGATCGCTACAGCCCGAAAAATTCCTACTGACGTGAAGGTTAGTGAACTAGTAGAAGAGCAAATTCAAAAGTGGCAAACGATTTGGTCAAAGGCGGAAGGAATTTACCAAGAAGCAGAAAAAGAATTGCGCCAACGACATTGGCAATCAGCTTTTATGCTCACGGCTAGATTGCTACGGGTCAATAATAAATATTGGGCAAGCACTAAATATGATCAATTAAATAACATTATTGTTACGGCGCGAGAAGATGGGGATAAACTTTACAAAGCAGAAAATTTAGCAAATAATCGCAATTTAGATAGTTTACTTAAAGCTATTAAACTGGCTGAAACGATTAAACCAGATAGTTATCTGTATCAAAAAGCCCAAGAGTTAATATCTGGGTTTGCTAGAAAAATGCTCAAATTAGCACAGGCTAAAATGAAAGAGCGAAATGCTGATCAAGCCTTGGAAATTGCCCGACAAATTCCCCCCATTCCTGAATTGCAAGCTGAAGTTGATGATTTTATGGTTTTGGGTGAAGCCCAAAGAAGTGCTTTTATTGGGACTACGGCTGGGTTAGAAACGGCTATTTCTCAAGCTCAACAAATAGATGCTTCTAGGGATATTTATAATGAAGCACAACAATTAATTGCCCGTTGGCAATTAGAAATTCAAGATGTTTCTCGGTTAGAAAAAGCTCGGAATCTCGCTAGTCAAGGCACTGTTAATGATTTAACAGCAGCGATTTCGGAAGTACAATTAATTCCTGGGAATAATCCCCGGGCTACAGAAGCCCGTCAAGAAATTGGTCGTTGGCGTGGCCAGGTGGAGTCTATTGAAGATAGACCATATTTAGATCGGGCGGAACAAATAGCTATTAACGAGGATGTTATCTCATTACAAACAGCGATCGCTGAACTTAATCAAATTCGCTCTGGACGAGCATTATATCCAGAAGCCAAAAAAAAGATTAGGCTATGGACAGCCAAAATTGAGCGCATTCAAGATCAACCGTACTTAGATCAAGCCAGGGCATTAGCCGACAGTGGTAATTTGACAACGGCTATTAGTGAAGCTCAAAAAATCGCCTCTTCAGGACGCGCTTTATCTAGTGAAGCTCAATCCTCCATAGATACTTGGCAAGACCAAATTCGCGCCAAAGAAAGTTGGCAAAAAGCCAAGCAAGTTGCAGTTACTGGCACACCAGAAGCTTTAGTTCAAGCTATTCAGTTGGCAAATCGGGTATCTAGTCGTAACACTTTGCGTTTAGATGTCAATATTGCCATTGACCAATGGAGTCAACAATTGTTGCAAATGGCACGTTCTCAAAGTGAGGTTGATGTTGCCAAAGCCATTGATACAGCTAATTTAATTCCTCGTGGTAGTAGTGCTTATACTGATGCTCAAGAACAAATTAGAACTTGGCAACAATTTATGATTCCCAAATCAGCGCCCAGTCCTTCTGTAGAATCTACACCAGAGGAAACACCAGCAGTTCAAAAAACTCAGCCTTTAACAATCCCTAATTAGGGCTTGCGGATAGCAGGAGGTAGGGGCGCAGGGCCTGCGCCCATCCAGAGGTTAGGAGAGGCAAGAATAGTCTCTGTATAGCAAAATTGATAAGTACTTAAAACTCAAACCTCAGTGCGTCTTTGCGCCTTTGCGTGAGACTAAAATTCATACCCTTAATCAGCAACGCCCCCATCCCCTGTTATCCCTTCCCCAATTCCTGAGCGCGTTCTTTCGAGGCTTTAACAGCTTCGATAACAGCGGAACGAAAACCAGCTTTTTCTAAGGTGCTGACACCGGCAATAGTTGTACCACCGGGACTGGTAACTTGATCTTTGAGTTCGGCGGGGTGAATTTTGGTTTCTTGTACCAGTTTTGCTGTTCCTAAAACTGTTTGTACAGCTAGTTGTTTAGCGATCGCCCTTGGTAAACCCACAGCCACACCCCCATCAGCTAAGGCTTCAATCATCAATGCCACATAAGCCGGGCCACTACCGGATAATCCTGTCACCGCATCCATCAGGCTTTCCGGTACTTCCACTACTTCCCCCACAGCGGTAAAAATCTGCTGTGCTGTTTGTTGGTGATGAGGATGAGTATAAGCACCTAAAGAAATTGCTGTTATTCCTGCACCCACTGTAGCGGGAGTATTCGGCATAGCGCGAATTATGGGAACTTGAGGAAAAGCTGCTTCTAATTGTTTTAAAGTTACCCCCGCTAGTATGGAAATGATCAGGGGTGAATGTTCTGTTGGTAGGATATCTGCTAATTCTTGGGCTACAGCCGTAAATATCTGGGGTTTGATTGCCAACATCACCGCTGTTTTCGCTGCCCCTAACACTAGACTATTATCCGTTGTCACAACTACCCCATATTTCTGTTCTAAATAGCTGCGGCGTTCAGCTTGGGGTTCACTGACAATGATTTCTGCGCCTTGATAAATGCTACTTGTAATAAGGCGGGATAATAGAGCTTCTCCCATTACCCCACCGCCAATTAAGCCAAATTTTATATTCATTTCATTAGTCACTAGTGGTCAATTAATTGTCAGAACTAATGACTAATTTACCTTACTGTGCCATCCGAGTGGGTTCATTTCCCCAAGCGGTCGTTGCTGCTGTAGCTGCGGGACGGGCGGGACGGGCTTGGTTGATAGGTACTTCATGTATCAAACCGCCTTGAGTGCTAACTTGCACGCAACTGGGGGTAAACAAGAAGATACTTTCACCAATTCTTTCTTGATGTCCGTCTAACGCATAAGTACCACCAGCAACAAAGTCAACTGCACGTTGAGCTTGATCAGGGTCCATAATGGTCAAGTTCAATACTACTGATTTGCGCTCCCGGAGGGCTTGAATCGCCTGGGGCATTTCTTCAAACGTGCGAGGTTCAAGGACTAGAACTTCAGAGATTCCATTAATTGCGCCTGGCATACCAATAACGTTACTCATAGGTTTAGATACTGTTGCAGCTACTTCTTCTGTACTGTTAGGTTGATTTTCCCGCCAACGCCGATTTGGAGGAGTAGTTTCCTGTGGGGCTGGTTGGGGATTTTCCTGTTGATAGATATTCTGATAATTATTGGTTGTATCAGCTTCTTCTTCGTAGTATTCGTATTCTACCTGTTCATTCAACCCTACAAAATCCCTGAGTTTAGAAAATATATTGCTCATGTTGTATGCTCCCAGATTAAAATTCCCCTAATTTTCCTGGCTATAAGTTACATTAAAGTTCCTTCTAGGCAGTAGTCGTAACTATAGTAGATGTTTGACGTAGCAATCGTACTACTGATTTTACCCTTTAGTACAAATTCCCAATTATTAACAGATATTGATGTTAACGCCTGCACATTAACGAATCTGTAACATTGAGTTAAAATTGTAGCCTAACGATCATTAAAAATAAAGGGGGGTATGACCACCTTTGCAATTAAGAATTACTTATGAGAGTATTATATTTTTTGACAATTATCAATACTTGGTAGTAAATTCGCAAACGATTGTTAATCATGCCGTCTGGAAGTATGACTACAGCTATGTCTAAGCTCGTTCACCAAACAAAATTGTACCTAATCGTACCATTGTTGCTCCTGCTTGCACTGCCAATTGGTAATCCCCAGACATACCCATTGATAATTGCTGCATGGTAATATTTGGCCAATTTTGTGATTGGATGGTTTGTGCTAATTCATACGTAGTATTAAATACTGTTAAAATTTCTGCATCCGCCAACCCTTGAGGCGGAATTGTCATCAAACCTTGAATTTGTAGATTTTGACATTGGTTAAGCGCTGCTAAGTCCGCCAATAATTCTGGAACCATCCAACCAGATTTATTTGCGTCGGGGAGAATTTTGACTTGTAAGCATACCTTTGGATTCACTCCCAGTTCTGCCGCTAGGATATTTAAGCGTTGTGCCAGTGGCAAGTTATCAACGGAGTGAATCCATGAAAATAGTTCTAAGGCTTTTCTCGCCTTATTGGTTTGGAGATGTCCAATCAAGTGCCAGGTAATATCCGCTAGATCTTGCAATTCGGCTTGTTTACTGGCAGCTTCTTGGATGCGACTTTCAGCAAAATCACGAATTCCTGCGGTGTATGCTTCCCGCATTAATTCAGTAGATACTCTTTTCGTAACAGCAATCAACCTCACTGTAGATGGGAGTGAGGCGTGTATGTGGGTAAGGCGTTGCCTAATGTGAGCGGAGCGATCGCTAATTAAACTACTCATTGGAATGTGCGCTGAAATACACCTTGAAGTTGCTCGTACTCCTGAGAATTACCACTGCGGCGCAAAGTCCGTAAGCGATTTTCCAGCATCATCCTAGCCTCAGTCCGGCCAATTGGCTGAAATTTCAGGACTTTAAGCTCAGTTGTTACCAAAAAAAATAAACGTTGGGCGTAGAGTGTGGTAAACAGATCCTGGTTCTCATCAACCATACAGATCCTATAGAGTAAACCCCAAGTTGGATGATTTATGTAAGTTTCTGAGTTTTCTGGATTCATTTCCTAGTCAAGGTGGGGAGTATATGTAGCCGAGGACGGGGAACAGGCATTAAAAGTCATGAAGGCAAATCAGTGTGATGATAACTGGATGTTTTCATGCAACTGACAACCGCTATAGCTTGTTCTGCAATTTACTAACATTCAGAGGATAGTATATCCCTTCCGCCAAATTTTTCGTTGACAGTGCGAAACTAACAATCTTCTTGACGGGTTCTTCTGCAAAACAACACCCTTACAAGTCTGTGATGTTGCACAGGCTTCTTTCCATCCTGCCACAATTCTCCCCCAACGGCGCAAAGATGGACATTTATCTAGCCGGCATATAGTATTTCAGGGATAAAAGTCTTGTACTGTATGACACTTCTGTAGAATCATAAAAAATAGTAATAATTTTGTCATTCGCATGAAAACTACTTGATTATTAATTTTGATGCTATATAGTAGAGAAGTGTCTTAGTATACAAATATATGAACGTCTACCATCGCAAGCTTTACGCTTTGTTGCAAGAGTCAACAAATGCTATTCAGCCACCTGCAATTCTGGAAAAGTTACAATGTTTACAATCACATAAAGAAAATTTGCAGGATTGGTGGTGCTGTTTAGGTAAACAGGCTAGTGATATTAGCAGTTCATCTGATCAAGTGAACCTAAACACACATGATAAATCTGGTAATAGCGTGTTTCATTTGCGTCATCCTATCAGCGCACAATCCAAGACTGTTACAGCACCTGATCAGAGTGCAATGGTTAAAATTAGTCAAATAGTCCAACAAACAGATGATGTAGAAAAAGTATTTTGGTGGTTTTGGCGGTTTTATCCAGAGATGCTGGCAAATAATGCACCAGAAGCATTGTTGATTCCATCTAACAGAGTTCTTCCAGATTCTCCAGTACATAGTTACAAAAGCACAGTTTCTGCATTAGTAGGTGCAATGTTTCCGTCCGACTGGCGCTCAGAATCAGAAAAACCTGAACATCCCTATCCCTATCCCTATCTACTGCTATTCACTTTTTCGCCAGTACAGGAGTTTATTAAATCATCACGCAAATTCTTAGATTTCTGGGCAGGTTCTTATCTGTTGCACTATCTTAGTGCCAAACTATGTTGGTATGTTGCCGAAAAATATGGACCCGATGCTGTAATAACTCCATCCTTGTGGAGTCAGGAGATTATTGATGCTTTTATAGTCAAGAAGTATCCAGATATGAAAGGAGAGTTTAAACATACTTCTAATAGGACAGATCCTGTAAATCTATTTAATCAATCTCAATCCACTTCTCTTTCAACAGCAGGGTTTCCTAATGTTATCACAGTGTTAGTACCAGGGAAAGAAGCTGCTAAAGAATTGGGTAAAGAACTGAATGAACAATTAGCAAAGGAATGGCAAGCGATCGCTCACCCAATCCGCTCTAATATTAAAACTAAGGTGATTGAATGGTTGACTCAACCAAATAATTTAAAGTCTCTTGAAGCTGAAGCTACAGATGCTGACCTGAGAGATTTACAAAAATGGCAGCAGCATGGCTGTTGGGAGTGGAATAAACTTTGGGATGCTCAGATAAATAATACTTGGGAGAGTTACTGGACTGCTGTGCCATTGGGTAATCCAGAGCAAGCACTGGAGATTTCTAAAAACCAAGATGGTTTTAATATTGATTGGATAGAAGCAACAGAAGCGATCGCTCCTTCACGTCATGATAACCCTACTCCAACAGAGGCTGAAAAACAAGCCTATCAATCACTAAATGTTGGGACTTGGTGGGCAAATGTGCAATCTCGACTGGGTAAGTTAATTCAATCAGTCAAGAATACCCGCAGATGGAGTTTACCAGTTTCTCCAGGAGAACGTTCTACCCTTTCTGGTCAATTCAGTGCAGTGCATCCTAATTTACTTTATAACGAGCAGTTTCGTGAAGGTGGCGGATTATCTTCAGGGTCAATGGGTCTGTTTTGGCGGCTGATGTCTCTAGTATATCCAGGTTTGTTTAATGGTTCAGAAAAGCTAAATGCTATTGAACTAACTAAACGCATGGCTTGGGGATATGGAGGTGTTGCAGAATCTTTAGGAATTCAAGTAAATTGTAAAGACGAAGAAATCGACCATGAAAAATTAATTCGCTTTCCTAATTTAAGTTCTATTGCTGCTGCTAGATTCGCTCATGATCATCCAAGTAAAGTTAATGGTTATTGGGATTATCTCGATAAGTTAATTCAGCAAGAATTCTTACCAAAACAACACCATAAATTTGATTATCGTACTCGCCGTCGTCCCTTCCATATTTATAAAACTGATGAAAAAATAAACCCTGACAATCGAGATGGTCAAGACTACAACGGTGTCATGTTTTCTAGTAAGTGGCTATCTGAAGATATGGGCTTGCAAGATAAAGAAGAAATTAAAACTTTACGGAGTTTAGTAGAACAAGCACATAAACAAAGTGGTTTTAGTGATGGAAGTCCTTCTGATTGGTGGGTAATTGTTCTTGCTGATGGCGATAATATGGGTAAGTACGTTTCAGGTGCAAAACTTGAAAATTATGATAAATATATCGTTGAAGACGCAGTAGATAAAAATAATTTAAATAATGAAAATTGGTTAAAATTGCTCGATACTAAAAAACGTATGGGTCCAGCCACGCACGTAGGACTAAATCGTGCTTTATTAGATTTTTCCAATCGCCTCGTACCTTATCTGACAGAAAAGCGTTTTTGTGGCAAAGTTATCTACAGTGGTGGTGACGATGTTATGGCAGTTTTACCTCTGGAAGATTTGCCTGAATATCTGCTATCACTACGAGCAGCTTGGTGTGGAGGTAATGACCCGTACAATGAGTTTAAAAATGAAGGCGGTTACTGGATTCCTCAATCAAATATACCGGGAATATCTAATCGTCCTCACTTTACTATGGGTGCAGGAGCAACAATGAGCATAGGTGTTGTTATTGCTCACAAAAGCGTACCTTTACCTACAGTTTTAGAAAATATTTGGGAAGCAGAAAAAGAACGAGCGAAAAAGCTACCAGATAAAGATGGTTTGTGTTTTCGCGTCATTTATGGCGGTGGAAATACTCTAGAAGCTGTTATGAAAGGTGAATTATTAGAATCTTGGTACGGGTTAGTTAATTCACCATCAGAGGAATTGAGTCCATTGCTTTTGCGACTAGCAGAAGAATTACCTCGCCGCGCTGCTGTAACTGAGAATTGCCAACTATTTGGTAAAGCAGCCAATGTAATTATGAATCGGCGAGATGAAAGCAAAAAACTCGATAATTTTCCTTCTATAGTTACTTGGCTAAATAAATGGGAAGATTGGGTTAAAAGATTAGAAAAAGAAAAACAGGCTCTTGCGTCTCTTTTATGGTGATTGAGGATTGATGATAACAAAACCCTTACGGGACAAGGGTTATAAACAATTATTTCCATATTTTCAATGAAATGCCTACAGAATAAGGCTTTCAATGATTTTGAACCAGGTTTTCCATAAAAATAACCGAAGAACCGAAAAACAAACTGGTACTCAACCTGAAGACTTAGGAAACATATTGCGCTTTAGTGCCTTTTGGGTAGACAAAATGGTGCAACGTCAAAATTGGGGGAAATCTAATATTCAGGAGAGTAACTAATGTACTGGTATTCTATTGAACCACTGGATGTATTGTTATTTCGGGAAGCCAAACCCTTTAGTCCCAGTGAAGGTTCTTGGGCTAAAGGGCAATTTCCACCATTACCAATTACAGTGTTTCAATCACTGAGATCAGCCTTAGAGCAGTATCAACAAAAGAATCGTGATTTAGAATTTCTCGGCTCGTTTTTATTGGATCAAGACGATAATTTGTGGTTGCCAACACCCAAGGATTTACTAGCAGTCTCTAAGCGGAGAATTAATGAAGAAGCAGGAGGAGATGACTTAGATGAAAAAACGAATGATTGGCATAGAATCGAACGTTTACAGCCTATAGAGGAAAAAGTTCGGAAATACATTCCTTTTGACTCTGATGAACTCAAACCAATGGTGACACCATCTATTAAACCAGATGAGTTTATATGTGGAAGACCTCAACCTTGGATTAAAGCTGATGCTTTGATTCAGTATTTGCAGGGAGAAACCCTCACCAATTCCAAAGATTTTCATGAAGATCCTTGGAGTGTGCAAATTTTACCGCATATTCGTATGCAGTCTGGTACTAGACAAGTACGAGATGAGGAAGGCTATTTTACTGAGGTAGCCATACGTCTACGTTCTGGATGGAGATTAGTGGCTGCTATAAGTGCAAAGTTGGAACAAATGGTGGTGCGTTTAGGTGGTGAAGGACATCGGGCTTTAATTTCATCTCTGCCAGATTTTCAGCCGTGGCGAAACTTAGCAACTTATGAACAACCAAAAGATGGGAGTAATTTTGCTTATTTGCTGACTCCTGGAATAGCAGAGAAACAGCCGGCATTGTATGGAGTTTATCCAATTAATTGGCAAGAGAATTTAAGCGGATGTGTGAGCGATCGCCCTTTATTGTGGGGTGGTGTATCTACTATCCAACGCAAGGAACAAGATAAGGAATTTGCCCTGCTTCCACAACGGGCATTTGTACCACCAGGAACGGTATATCTGTTCCCTTGGGGAACTAACGTAGCCATGAATGATAAAGGTGATACCGCGAGTGCAACTTTTAAGAGTTTACTACAACAGCAAACAAGTTGGCAGCTAGGTGGACAAGAAAGCCTGGGTAGGGGTTTTGTAGAACTTTGGAGTAACTAGGAGTAACCAATAATGTTAACTTACGATCCGCGCACCATTTCCACACACGTCTATCAAAGCTTAAGTAATTTACAACAGGATACAATTAACCAAGCTGCCCAGAAAGAGCAGAAAAGTCAAGCTGTAGAACTTTACACCTATATAGCTACTTGGGGGTTACTGCGACTCAAGGCTGAAGAGTTTGCCCTTAGTCAAAACAGCAAAAAAGATGTGGTGAAATGCTTTTTTCAAATATTAGGAAAAATAGCTTTTCCAGAGAAACCAGATCATTTCTTAGAACGACAAGGTTTAAATAATCTTACTAAACGTGGTGATTCTGAATCTTTCAATGCGTCTGAGTATTTAGGTCTAACTGGGCTGGCGCTGCAAATTGCCCGTGAGTTTGCTTTCTGGGCAGAAGCAGTTTATCCAGATGTCCAGCCAACACATAACCAAGATACTACTGCGGGATAATACACTGGGAGAATTACTGATGACAGACTCTTATCACTCATGGGAAAAACCTAAGCTAAAACAACCGAGAAATAAAATTTCTGCTGGTAATACTGATGGAGATGGTAATATTATTAACAATCTATCCCAACCATCTCCTTGGCTTGATCATCCAGATTTACCAGATAAACTATCTCATAATAATGCTAGTTTTGTTGAGTATCTGCGATGGATGCGAGTTAAATCTGGCGATGGAACTATAGACGGCGGCACAATTTTGGAGCTTTTTCAAGAATTTAAAAATAATGATGTTTCTAAGTCTCTGAGTCGTCTAACAAGTAGGACAAAAAAGTTATCTCATGAATGGTTTGAAGTAACTTGCCCGTGGCGGATTAGAGTAGGCGGGACAAAAGGTCCAGAATCAATGCTATTGCCAGCTTTTGATGCCTTGGGAATGCCTTATATTCCTAGCAGCACACTCAAGGGTGTAGCACGAGCGATCGCTATGCAAGATCCCAATTTTACTGAGGAGCAAATTAAACATATTTTTGGTGACATCAACCCAAATTCAAGTATGGGTTTAGTCATTTTTTTAGATGCTTATCCACTGCCTGGAGAGGATAAGCAAGGTGGCTTGAGTCCCGATATGGCTAACTCTATTTGGAAATGGGATAGGACGACACCACCAGAGTACAATACTAACCCAAATGTTTTTATATCTCTAAAAAAATCTACTTTTGTAATTGGTCTGCGTCAAGGCAATGACTGTTATGAAGAAATTTTCAACCAAGTCATCGTATGGTTGAAAAGAGGGTTAGGATACGGTATTGGTTCTAGAGTCAATACTGGATACGGCTCATTAGATGTTAAAGATGAGAAACCAAAGAGAAGGTTAAGAATATTAGCAGTTATTTTTAAACTCAAAGGGCAGTTAATTCATGGAGGACAAAAATTTACAGCATGGCGACCAAAAGATGATGGAGGATGGAAACCTCCAGGAAAAGCTTTAGCAGAAGTTCGTCCTACAGCTTTTCGTTCAACAATGCGTTATTGGTTTCGAGCATTAGCTTTAGGGGTCTTATCGAATAATCAGGAAATACGAGATTTAGAGTTGGAAATTTTCGGTGATATCGAACCAAAACCACATACAGGATTATTTAGATCAGAAATAACAAATGGAAGAAACCAGGAAAATACTAAAAAAAATGAGAATTATAGTTTGGCTGAAGGTGAGTTAATTTTACATCATTCTTCCCAAACTATAAGTTTATTAGAAAACAAAAAACAAGCTTTAGAACAATTATTACAAAACCTCACTTGGTTGATGTTTCATTTAGGAGGAGTAGGACAGGGTTCACGAAGACCTTGTTATTCTCGCCAAAATCGTTCCAATCCACCTTGGTGGCGTGGTGCAAGCCTAACAGTAATAAGTAAAGATGACTTCTGGAAGATTCCTAACAACTTAAATGAACTAAAACTGATATTCAGGTTAAGATTACAAGGTTTTTACACGGCTTTACAACAATTTAGGGAAAAGGAAGAAATTAATTATCATCATCCCCGGTCGATACTTACACCTACACCGCAAACTTGGGCAGAAGTAGTTGATAGCAACTGTCGAATTGTTTGTGTTACTGGCAGTACAGAGAAGAATAAACTCTTTGCCTTAGCCAAGTTACATGAAATAGAGTATCAAGGCAGAAGATACCATCGGCATCTATGCGGTTCAACGGCAAAACCATCTCCTGTATGGATTGCAGAAGTAGGAAATTTTCAAGTAGTTACTATTTTTGGGGTAAATGAAGATTCAGACAATCCCCGAAAACAATATCTGGACAAATTGCAAGAGCAAGCAGGCTCAAATTACTCTGAGATTTGGAATTTTATTTAGAAAATATTTCTGGTACAAATATGACAATTTTAATCGCAAATATTGGCAATTCTGACTTATCTATCAAAGTTGACGAATATTACTTTCCTGTTGGGTTTGACCGTAATGAGCCGAATATAGACTACTCAGGTTTAACTCCTGATGATAAAGTTGCTTGGGACGAACGAAAAACATTTATTGAACAAACAGTTTGTCATGAATTGGGATTAGATAAATTCTCTTTTAGAGAATTTACTAAGAGATTAAAAATAGCTTACATACAAGATAACAATAAATGGCATCAACGCATTCGTCCAGGCAGAATTTGGGGTGTAATCAAGGAAGCTAGAGACAGATTTCAAATCAAAAACGCTTATATTTTTATAACTAATCAACCTCCTGGAGTGGGATATGATACAGATTCCATACATCTATTTGAACTGTTGCAATACTGGTTTAACATTGAATTTACAAAAGATATAAAATTACATCCCATACTTATTACTGAGAATATTTCAGCTATTAACCAAGATGGGTTACTTCATGAGTATTACAAATTTTTTGGCAGTCTAGATAAAAATGAGCAAATTTTAATAAGTATTAAGGGAGGGACTTACCAGATGCAAACTGCTCTTAGAGTGCAGGCTATGTCATCTGAAATCCAAAATCAAATTTTTCTCGACCCTATTTTATCAATTAAAGATGTATTAGCTGGAGAACCTTCTAGGTGTCAACAGATTTCTTATTGGCGTTACAATCGTACACAAAAATATCAAATTATCAAACAATTATTAGAACGTTGGGATTTTGATGGATCGTCCCAAATTCTCAAAGAGTGGATAGAAACTCTAGAACAATTGAGTAAATCAGGTGTTACAGATATTGCTGACAGCAAAGCAGCAATTGAATCTGTAGTTAAATCCTTAGATATGGCTGTTTGCTATTTCAATCTAGACAGTTTAGGTGCTAGGAGAGTCATCAATTCAAGTGAGGCACTAGGCATATTTAAACAGATATCTGTTAAATATAACAAGTCACTAAATCTTTATACTCAATGTTGCATTTATTGGGAATTGAACCAAGTTGCAAATTTTTTATCTCGTTTGGGTTCTTTTTGTGAAGAAAATTTACATTATTTAATAATTAAATTGGATGGATTAAAATACTTTGATAAAATAAATTATGCTCATGATTGGTACTTGGATAAGAGAAAAGTTGAGCCTCGCTTGTGGCAATATTTTGAGCAAAATGAAAATAAAAATAATTCAAGTTGGGCAAATTGGAATTTTCAACACAAACCCAAATATCGTCTACCAGGAAGATTTAGTAAATGGAACTTTGTTAATGCTCTCATCCAACACAGAGATAAAGTAAAGGAAAAGGCATCTTGGGAAAAAATTACCACTTCGTTAGATAATCTAGATTATTGGATTGAAAAAAGAAATAATTTGATTCACAGTGCAGAAGGTATTTCCAAAGAAAATATGTCTAAAATACTCAAGGAAGACAAAGAAAATTGTGATAATGAGCAAGAGTTTGTGGCTTGTAAACCAGAAGAAATTATAGCAGAGATAACAATCATTATTGATCAAACTTACAAGCTATTAAACTTAACCGAAAGTAAGTTTGTTAATCTTGATAAAACTAACTACTACATTTATTCTGAAGTTAAAAACTGGGTTATTGATAAGTTGATGACTGATGGACTGAGTTAGATACTTTTTTCTCAATTATCTAATTAACCTTAGAGGATGTTTTAAAAGTCCTTCGTCATGTATCCAAAATCTTGAGATCCCCCTAAGTCCCCCTTGAAAAGGGGGATTTTGACTCTAGTTCCCCCCTTTCTAAGGGGAGTTAGGGGGGATCTTGTTACAACTTAATACTTTACAAACATCCTCTTAGATAATTTTGTAGTTTGGATAAACTTGTTAGACTTAAAAGCTCTTGACACTACCATCATCTCATGTCTACTCCTCCTATCTGTCACATCCTGATTGGTGTCCCTGGTAGCGGTAAGTCCACTTTCGCCACTGAATTAGCCAAGTTGGGGAATTATCGCATTGTCTCTACTGATGTTATTCGTCAAGAACTCTATGGGGATACCACTATTCAGGGTGATTGGATAGATATAGAAGCAGCAGTAATTTCTCAAATCACAGCAGCATTGGCTCAAAATAATGCTGTAGTCTATGATGCCACTAATGCCAAGCGTGCGTGGCGATTGGATTTATTAGAAAAGTTAAAATTAGTCGTAGCTTCCCCGGTTTTATGGATGGGGTGGTACTTAAAAACCCCTTTGCTAACTTGTAAAGGATGGAATCAACAACGCACCCGTCAAGTTCCAGATGTGGTAATTGAGAGTATGCACCAATGGCTGCAAGATTTTCCACCAATGGCCGCTGAAGGGTTTGCAGCAGTTAAGGAAGTTGATGTCACGTCCCCAAAGTTCAACTTTCACCAAATCTCTACCCAAATTCAACAGCTTTCTCGAACTCTAATCAACCGCACTAACCGTAATAGTCAAATTACTTTTCATGCTTACAGTAAATTGCTGGATTTTGAGCGATTGATGTATCTAATTTCCTTGATAATTAACTATCCGGGAATTGGTAATCTGCAAGCAACTCACCCCAGTTTATTAGCCAGCATTTTGGGTAAAATCCCTCAATTTACCAGTTCACTAGAAGAAATCACCGCTTGTATCAGCCAATTGTATGGGAATATCTATGCAGATGAAATTGCGATCGCCTCTAATTTACTATGGTTGCAGCAAAATTCCCTCATTGGTGTTAATTCTATCTCTTCACCTTCCCATCTCCCTATCTCCCCTGGCGCTGTTTCTCTGACCGCTTCCGTTGCTGTGGTAACTCATCCCTACTCAGATTTACCAGCGTTTCAGAGATTATTGCAAACTATTAGGTTCATCTTACATCATCCGTTTTTATCCAATTCTGGACAAGGAAGTTTAAAAACTTTACTGTCCGCACTGCAAGAATATGAGATTATTGATGGTAATACTTTAGATTCTGTCCGTAAAGATATTGAAAAAGTCCTTAAACCATATAAAATATTACATAATTTTTCTATGCGAGACGGTTATTTTGCGGGAACGGCAATTTTATCAGCACTAGAATTAACTCAGGTGTTTCAAGTTCTCCAGTCTCAAGCACAAAGTCTCAATGACCCGATAGCACTGGAAATTTATGAAACCTTTGCTACTCGCATGGCACAAAGTCGCTTAGGGGTCAGTGATATTTATCCAGTACGGGCGATCGCTAATCGCAGTATGATTGACCCAGAGTATTTACCAGCAGAATCTCTAGCCAGAAATTTACAGCAAGTTGAGGAAGCGATCGCTAAAGGACAATTATTAGAATTAAATCGTTTTAGTGGTGGTGGCAAGTTTACCCTAGATGAGGAAGGATTCTTTTTAGGTTTTCCATTACAAATTGTTTTTTCTAACACAGCTTGGTATTTGGGTTATGAATGTGTATCAGGTAAATATAATGGTTTGTTTCGTTTTGAACGATTAGATAGATTATTCATTGGTCAAATACAAACAAAGGTGCGTTCTCGACAAGAACAAGAAAGTGCCTTAAAAAAATTACAAAAACTATCTCAAGGAAGTGCAGGAATTTTTTTAGGTTACAATCCCCAAGACCAACAGCAATTTCTGAGTGTTAATAAAAAAGAACGTTCTCTAGTGTGTATCACTATTGAACTATGGTTTAATGATGAACTTTTTAGATTTGTTGCCGAAGGAACTAAACGGTTTCCTCCACAACAGATGAAAATGTCTCTACCAATCACAGGTAAGAGATTAACTTTGCCTAAATCTATTTTTTGTCTTGATAAAACAGAAAATAAAAACTATCCTCATCGGTTTCAAGTCATATTACCTCAATGGTCTTTAGATGATGTGGAACTTTTGCGCTGGATTCTTGGTTTTAAAGGAGGAGTGAAGGTAATAAAACCAAAATCATTAGTTAATAAATTAAAACAAATCGGTGAAGACATTGTGAATGTTTATAGATATTAGATCCCCGACATTAGATCCCCGACTTCTTTAAGAAGTCGGGGATCTGGGAACTCAGGGATCTGGGAACTCGGATATCTGGTAAAATTTTATTAAATTTGAATATCCCATATTTTTATTTATGCCCCAAAGAAAAACTCCCTGGCAAAGTGGTAACTTTTATCATATTTATAATCGTGGTAACAATCGTCAAGATATTTTCTTTGAACGCGAGAATTATATTTATTTTCTCCGGTTACTAAAGGAACATCTTATTAAAAATGTAGTAGATATTGTTGCTTACTGTTTAATGCCTAATCATTATCATTTATTGGTATATCTGAGAGATGAAACCCTATCTGATGCCATGAAATCTCTCTCTCTTGCTTACACAAAGGCAATTAATAAACGGTTTAACCGTTCGGGGGTATTATTTCAGGGACGGTTTCAAAGTATTCACATCCAAGAAACTGAATATCTTGTCAATCTTTCTCGCTATATTCACCTCAATCCAGTAAAAGCCGGAATAGTAAACCATCCTGGAGAATGGGAATTTTCTAGCTATTTAGAATATGCAGGATTACGACCAGGAACACTTCCTAACATAGAATATATCAAAACGCAAATCGAGTCAGAATCAATTTATCAACAATTTTTGCTAGATCATAATTTACCTAATTCTACTGACTTCAAAAAACTACTACTCGATGATTGAAAAGAAAAGATCCCCGACTTCTTTAAGAAGTCGGGGATCTGGGATCTAGGATCTAATTAAATGATTAATTTTAATATTCTATTTGCCTTCATTTGCGACACCTAAACCAATTATACCCAAACAACATAAACCATAATAAATCTCTGGCTCATTACCACATTTACCATCTTTTTGATCTTGTCTAATAGATGCTTTTGTTGCTGTTGACATACATTTACCAAAAGCTTTTCCTTTACTTGCTAACGCTGGTGTTGCTAAACCAAAAGTGAAAAAAGCCGGAATAATTAAGTAAATAAGCGATAGAACAGTTTGAGCAGTTTGAGTTTAAGAAGTCATTTGGGTTAGACAACAGTTTCCATTAATTCCACTTCCTATAAAAGAAGCGATTCCCGAAGAAATCGAACGCCTCTTGACCAATGTAGAAAAGTTTCCATTAATTCCACTTCCTATAAAAGAAGCGATTGCAGAGTACGGAAATGTTGGGTCAAACATCAATATGTTTCCATTAATTCCACTTCCTATAAAAGAAGCGATCTATTTAGGCGTTAGCCTTGTACCCTTCAATTAGGTTTCCATTAATTCCACTTCCTATAAAAGAAGCGATGTATTGGTAAGCACGCATTAGCTAAAAGAGTTCTGTTTCCATTAATTCCACTTCCTATAAAAGAAGCGATTTAGGTTTAGCTAACATTAAGGGATTGGGTGTAAAGTTTCCATTAATTCCACTTCCTATAAAAGAAGCGATAAAGAAGAACCAAAGCACAGATAGTGGCACTTTGTCAAGTTTCCATTAATTCCACTTCCTATAAAAGAAGCGATTTACAAACTATGCAAATATGCCTGAGTCTGTAGCTAGAGTTTCCATTAATTCCACTTCCTATAAAAGAAGCGATCTTATAGCCTGACTTCTGTTAGTTCTCTTGAGGTTCTGGGTTTCCATTAATTCCACTTCCTATAAAAGAAGCGATCTATTTAAAGTTAATTCTCCTAGTGCGTCAATTCCACGTTTCCATTAATTCCACTTCCTATAAAAGAAGCGATGCAGCGAGTGGTCTAGCGAGACTCAGGAAAAGGAAGAGTTTCCATTAATTCCACTTCCTATAAAAGAAGCGATTAATGCAGCAGCAGGCAGTGGGAAGATTGGTATTACTCGTTTCCATTAATTCCACTTCCTATAAAAGAAGCGATTCTCTAGTCCATTCGATATTCGACATTACGCCCTCCAATTTGTTTCCATTAATTCCACTTCCTATAAAAGAAGCGATACCCATCATTCTAAACCCATACAGTGCCTAATGTCTAGATGCCATTTGCGACGGGGTATCAATTGGCGGCTACTTTCCGAAAATAACCAGGCAATAAAAAACCCTGAAACCTTTATACAGAAAGACATCGACGGGGTTAACGGAAACATCAGCATTTCCGCCATTGACCTGACCCCGCCGCTAACAAATCATCGCAAATAAATAAATTCGTCATTCGCATAAAATCACTTGTATAAATTTTCTGTGTGATTTAACTTAAAAAAGTACAATTAATACCGAATTCCAACTAAACCATGTATATTTCTAATCGTGCTGCCTTAGTGCGGAACTTAGCCGTTGCATTTCTTAATGGGACAATTACACTGATTATTTTGCTAATAGCACCTTTAGGACTAGCAGCAGTAATTATCAATACTATCTTAGTTACCATCGCCACCTTTGCAAATGCCACAGCCGGAGATAGAGTTGTACGTTTTTTACAACCATCCCAAATCAAAACCATGATAGCAGAAATCATGTCCCAACAGTCACAAATCACAAAAGATTAATCATAAATCTCAGAATAACATAATCTTTAGTTTATATATATGCGAACACTTTATGTTTCTCGCCAAGGTTGTTATATTAGCCTCAAAGGTGAAACCTTAATAATTAAACAAGGAGAAATAGTACATGGTGAAGTTCAATTACCACTACTAGAACAAATATTAATCTTTGGTAAATCACAAATTACCACCCAAGCCATTCGTACCTGTCTTTGGCGAGATATACCCATTGCCTATTTATCTCGGATGGGATACTGTTATGGAAGATTAATGCCAATTGAGCGTGGTTATCGTCGCCTATCTCGTTATCAACAAGAGTTAACAGCAATTGATAAATTGATAGCAGCTAGAACAATTATTCAAGCCAAATTAAAAAATAGTCGCACCTTTTTACAACGTCAGCAACGCCGTAATCCCTCTCAAACCGCTGAAATTACTATTAAAAGTTTAGAAGTGTTAGCCCAAAAAGCCGGGGAAGCAGAAACTATCGAGCGTTTAATGGGTTTAGAAGGCGCTGGTGCTGCACAATATTTTAACGCTTTTGGGGAATGTTTAAATAATCCTGATTTTGTCTTTTTAGCTCGCAGTCGTCGTCCCCCAGGAAACCCAGTAAATGCCATGCTTAGTTTTGGTTATCAAATTTTATGGAATCATCTACTAACACTAATTGAACTCCAAGGATTAGACCCCTATTATGCTTGTTTACATCAAGGAACAGAACGCCATGCAGCATTAACTTCTGATTTAATTGAAGAGTTTCGCGCCCCAATTATTGATTCTTTGGTACTGTGGTTAGTCAATACCAAAATAATGAACATTGACAATGATTTTGAATATCATGATAGCGGTTGTTACTTAAATAATTCGGGAAGACCTAAATATATTAAGTATTTCTTGCAACGACTAGAAGAAGAAGTCCAAAATTCTGAAGGAGAGAAACAACCACGTTGGGATTTAATGACACAGCAAATCAAGGCTTTCAAAGATTTTGTTTACCAGCCAAGTAAACTATATAAACCTTATCAAATCCGGTAATGTTATTGTATGTAATAGTATACGACATTACTTGTGATAAAAGACGTAAAAAAGTCTCTGATTTATTAGAAGGATATGGTCAAAGAGTTCAATATTCAGTCTTTGAATGTATTCTTAATCAAACCAAATATAGTGAATTGCAAAAAAGACTCCGCAAACAAATAAAATCTTCTGAAGATAGTATCAGGTTTTATCCATTAAGTAAACATACATTCAACCAAATTGAAACTTGGGGAGAACCACCAGTTACAGAACTTCCCGGTTCTACTATCATCTAAATCAGATCCCCGACTTCTTTAAGAAGTCGGGGATCTTGTTACATCTAAGAGGTTGTTTGAAAAGTATTAGATGAAACCGATAATCTCCAGAAACCTAACCCCCCTTCCCTACCTCTCCCTAGCCCTCTCCTAAAAGGCTATCGTGTACACACAAGTTAAATTACCCCCCTTAATCCCCCCGATGCTTTGGGGGGAAACAATAAAAATCCAGTTCCCTCCCCTTTACAAGGGGAGGGTTAGGGAGGGGTAATTTGAGGAATAATGGTGATTCGATAACTTGTGTGTACACCATAGCTTATCAAGGGGGGAAACAATAAAAATCCAGTTCCCTCCCCTTTACAAGGGGAGGGTTAGGGAGGGGTAATTTGAGGAATAATGGTGATTCGATAACTTGTGTGTACACCGTAGCTAAATCAGATCCCCGACTTCTTTAAGAAGTCGGGGATCTTGTTACGGGGATCTTGTTAGCGATTTTTCAGAGAAGGGAAATTTTTCCCACCTAATTCAATTTGTCCAGTCACACACCCAGCCTTTAACCTATTTACTAAATACTCCAAATCATTAGCAATAAAATTTGTCCCATGATCTGGTTCTACTAAGCTAATTAAATTGACATCACTGATTATTTGATCACCTAAATCAGCAATTCCTAAAAAGTTGAAAACCCCTGATTCATAAGTTCCACAAGGTACAGAAGGATTATTCATCCCCACACAATATTCCTTTTCTTGAAACCAATCAACATCAGGATAACCATGAAAGTGAACAATTGGCGCACCATTAGCAATTAATTCTGGTGTATATAAAGCCGCAGCTAAACTAATGGCTAACATCACATAGATATCATAGGATGGTTTAATATCTGCTTTTTGTGCATTACTTCCTAATGGTAATTGCAGATGTAATTTATCTTGTAAACCAATCCGTAGAATATCAGTATCAATGCTTAAATCTGTTTTATTCGCACCAGAACGAGAACTAACTAGCCAAATATCAGGTATTTGCTTAAATCTATTTTCGGCGTTGATATTTAGTTTAATATAACGTCTACCTTGTTCATTTTGGCGAAGTTCATAACTACTAAATCCCGCTACAGGTAATAAATTATCCCATTCATCAATAGTGATTTCTGGCTTCCCTACATAATGAGGAGGTTCAGCATAAGCCACAAAACCATAAGATACTCCTGTTCTACCATTCACAATGACATTCACAATATCTCTATGGGATTTTCTTTTAACAACTTCATCTAATTTAAACCCAGCCGGAAATAACCCTGTAGATGCTAAATCTTGCCCTAATTTAATTAATTTCCCAGCATAGCTTGATAAATGAGGATTATATTCTCCTATTTCAAAACGACTAATTAATAATGGAGTAATCGGCACAAATACTTTGGGAATCAGTGATTTTAAAGCAAAGTTCTCGACTTCATGGGGGGCAAAATTAGAATCAGAAAGATTCATATTCAGAATTGAAAATTTTTCATGAGATACACCAATCACAATTTCTGAAAAAGTTTTCACCAATGTATTTATGCCAATGCGAATTTTTTCTGGATAGGGTGTAAGTGGATTAACAAATTCATCATCTATATCAGTTAAAATTATTACTTGTGTATTTGTTGGATCTTCAACATATTTAGCAGCATGATCTTCAGCCCAACTACTTAACTTAGCAATTTGTACAACAGACATTTTTTGTTTTTCTTTCAGCCATGTATAAGATAACTTATACCAAGTTTCAGCGACAAATATTCCTAATTTTCTTAACCATGAATTTGGTCTTTCTACATCTATTACAGCATCAATATCCGCTCTAACACTCTGCATTTTCAAAGATTTATGCCAGTTAATAACGGGAATTTTAATGGTATGTTTCAATTCCGTTGTTGCTTCTTTCCAAGGAATTACCTTCACCCCATGCTTTTGGAGATAAAATATTAATTGTTGGCGAAATCTGACAATAACTTGATTATCATAATAATCCGGTAAAGGTCTAAAAGTCACTTTTAAGTTCTCAGCCATAAACTGAGGATTAATAACTGGAATTTGATATCCCGTGGGTGACTCTCCAGAAAAACCACCAATTAATTTACCAATAGTTTGTAAACTAATACCTTGCATTAAAGGTTCATGAACATAGTCATTAGTAACATTCATTTCCTGAATTAATGCTAAAATATCTTCTTTATATTTAGCTATTTCTATTTGTATTTCTGGAGTAATTACACCCTTGGGAGAACGAATATTCAGTTTGCTATTTTCTGACCAAAATAATACACCTTGTTGAGTGAGTTTTGCTAAAATTTCCGCTGCGTTCATCACAAAATCTCCCGTGTTTAAAAATAGGAATTTAGAAAAGAGGACACCTGGCTCAATTAGGCTACCCTAATCTAGCGAAGTGTCCCAATAATCAAGGAGGAAAAACTGGTTTGTCAGTAATTAAACAGAATTTGTAGAGGTTATATCTGGATAATTTCTGACTGAGAATTTTCTAATTCTTCAGATAATCTGAGAGAAAGTTCTTCAATGGTGGGATAATACCAAAGGTGGATAAGTGACAATTTGAATCCCAAAAACTTTTCGGCTTTACTAGCGATAACTATGGTTTGTGCTGAGTCTAAACCGTAACTATCTAAAGGTTCACGAATATTTATTTCTTCTGGATTAACTCCCAGTAAAGAGGAAATTTCCGAAACTAACCAAGCTTGTATTTTAGTAGCGTTATCTTGGTTTTCTGAGAGAGAATTAGAGATATTGTTATTCATTTATGTACCTACTGGTATTAAGTAACGCGATGAGACTTTCATGATAGAATCAATGCAATGATCAACAAGTCTTTCCATAGTTTGCTGATTAAGTGAAGGTTGAGAAAAGACAAAATTTAGGGTCATTTTTTCCTGAAAAGTAGCAGCGTGAACAATAAACATTCCTGCATATAAAGCATGAGAACCAACAAAACTGATTTCCTCTAGTTCTAATTCTCCATAATTATGGGGAATATTGACTTTACCAAGATTGGAAACTGAGACTGTAGGAGATACTTGATTAGGGAATAGTAAAGAAAAATTTATCAAATATTTAGCTAGATATATCATTTGAAAAATTTCTCCTTGGTGAATTTTTTCATTGAGATTATGTTTGACTTTTCGCGCTAATTCCCAAAAAGATGTATTATTGGTAATTCTATAAAATTTCATCAAAGACGCTGCTAAAACCGTCATATTCTCTGTACTAATTTCTGGTTGTAACCGTCTTCTTAAATCAAGATATGATAAACAACTAACTGGAATATTATCTTCATGGTTTTTAGCCAGTTGTTTGGAGACTGTTAACATTAGTGCCGCACATAAAGCACTTTGTACTGTAGTATTTTCTTGTCTGCATTGCTGAATAAACTGCCGTGTTGATTCTTCACTAAGTTGTCTATGAATGATTTCGCAACGACGTTGAGAAATAGGAACATATTTTTCTACTCTTAATGCTTTTGGTTGATTCCAATATTTTTGAAGTGCGATATTTAATAATAAAGCAACTCTACCTAGTTTGCTTTTGAAACTATTTGTCCAAGTGGGTAATAGTTTTTCAATGGGTGGAAGTCGTTCTAAAGTAGTAACTATGGGAAGAGATTTACCTTCGGTAATCTTTTGACAGTAGGTTAAAATTTCTGAGTGAAGTTGGACACTTGATAAACCGTCGGTAATAGCATGATGTGTGGTTGTAATCAGATAATTAATATTTTGCTGATTTAATATCTTGACAAGTACGACTCGCAGCAGGTATTTACTACTATCAATTACCTGATTCATTTCTGCATTAACGATCGCTTCCCATTCCTGACTTTCTCTAATATTAACAACTTGCAAAGGAAGTTTTCCTGTACCTTTAGACTGATAATAGTAAGAATTTCGAGAGTTAATAATATGAGAATTAAGCGCAGGATGACGATATTGAATAATATTTAAAGACTGTCTGAGAACTGTTTCTTGAATATTTCCTCGAATCCGGCTAATCGTAACTACATTCCATGTTTTAGCCCGTTGATTCAGGATTTCCATTGTTTCTTCTAGCTGTCCTAACTTTCTATTTATAGCCATATTTATCACAACCTTTGGTAAAATGTAAGTAGGTGAGCGTTGAAAATTGTCGTTATGGCAAGGCAAAAGGCAAGAGGCAAGAGGCAAGAGTGAAGAGGGTTTGGGCGATTTTACATTTCTTTACACAGTTTGGTTTTATTGTGTTCACCTACTTAGGTTTGGTTGAGGTACGTTCACGTAAAACCTCTATCCCGCAAAGAACTCAAGTCATCTCATTCCCAGTCTCTGACTGGGAATGAATTCTAGAAGGCTCTGCCTTCAATAATATTAGAGGCAGAGCCTCATCAACTGCATTCCTAGTCAGAGACTAGGAACGAGATGTGGTAGGGATTTGAGCTTAAGTTGACACCAATGGACGAAACCCAACACCCCTTGCTATCCTACCGCTAATGTTGGGTTATGCCTTCGGCACGCTACGCGAACACTGTCCCTCAACCCAAGCTACTTTGTGGATGATATTGACTGTATTCTTCTGGCATTTGTAAGCCTTGAATTTTCAAGTTTTGAATCCGATACAAATACGCTGCACCTGTCATAATTTCATCTGCCACATTAACTACTCGACGATTATTAATATCAGCTAAATAAGAACCACGTACCCAATTATTAAAACTTCCCATTGCTGGTCCACACCAAATTTGATAATCAATTTCTCGACCCTTTTCTCCAGTATTAGACCACCGGGAAGATAATCCTAAATACCAGCGAAATATTAACGCCATTTTTAGTTTAGGATTATTGGCAGCTTTACTTAATTTTTCTGGGTTACGTTGAGATAAATAAGTAGATGTTTCTTGCCAAATTTCGGAAATTGTTTTTCGCAGAATTTGTTTTTCTAACTTTTCTATTTCATCTGGGGGAATTTCTGCAAATGAATTATAGTTTCTGTATAATTCCCATAATTTTTGAGCGCGAAGGGGGAAGAGAGTTCCCCGTTTAAGAACTTGTAATTTGACTCCCATTTCAAACATATCAGCCGCAGGTGCCATCATTACATCAGTCATTTCTGCTTCAGCTAGGAGCTTTTTTGTATATTCTGAAGTCCCAGCTTCAACGCAAGATTGATTAATAGAACCAGTGGCAATATAAGCCGCACCCATCATTAAAGCTGCTAGGGCTGATTGAGGTGTAGAAATTCCCCCAGCTACACCAATTCTTACGGGTTTTTCATAATCATATTTGCCTTGAATTTCGTCCCTTAATTCTAAAATAGAAGGTAATAAACAAACCAGTGGACGATTATCTGTATGTCCTCCTGAATCTGCTTCTACGGTAATATCATCAGCCATAGGAATTTTTGCGGCAAGATTAGCTTGCAATTCAGTAATTAACCCTTGTTCAACTAATTGAGTTAAAATTTTTGTAGGTGCAGGTTGGAGGAATTTAGTAGCAACTTCCCGACGAGAAACTTTAGCAATAATTTTGTTTTTGATTTCGATTTCATTGGCTGAATTTAAACTCAGTCCAGCCGCCCGATAGTAGACGATATTATCACTTAAATCTAAGAATGCAGAGGCTTCAATTATTCTGACTTGATGCTGTAAATACAAATCAATTAAACGCCTTTCGATAGCAGGTTCACTAGGACTATGAAGTAAGTTAAAAGCATAAGATTTGTTATGCAAAGCTTGTTGAATTTTGTGAATTGCTGCTTCTATCCGGGTAGGAGATAAACCTCCTGCACCAAAGGAGCTTAAAATGTTGGCTTTTCCCAAGGTAATTACCATTTCTTCGGATGCAATACCTTGAGCCATTGCTCCAGTCATATAGGCATATTTGACGCTGTAGAACTCTAGAAAAGCTGGATCACCTAATTGATGAAATCCGATTGGAGGAACAGTTAAAAGCATTTCTAGCTTTTGAGTTTTACCGTTAGCACTATATGATAGACTGCCTTCATTGCTAATACCAATTTGTCCTTCTTTATTCAGAATATAACAAGGGGAATCCAAATTCATCAGTTTATTTTTAATATTTTTTGCATCAAAGGACACAGTATTTAAATCGCCTTGCCATCCTTGATAATTGTTATTCATGGAAGGGGAAAATTTGAGTTGTTGATGTTGTTTTAACATGATTTTTGTAGTGAATAAGTAGGTGGGCGTTAAAAATTGTCGTTGGGGCAAGGGAACTCTTAACTGGGAACAGGAAGAGAGTTTTGAGTGATTTTACTTTTCTTCGCATACCTTTAAATTTTGGCGTTGCTGAATCGAGGTATGAAATTCCCAAATTGAATCTTTAAAACTCAAACCTTTGCGTCTTTGCGCCTTTGCGTGAGACTAAAATTCATACCCTTAATCAGCAACGCCATTTTTACTGTTCTTTTTTGGCTTGTATCACCATTTTTTTGTACAAGTCTAATTGCTGTTGGAGAAAGAGACTAAGTTGTTGGAGTGATGTTTGCCGGGACTGTAATAAAAAGTTGTGTGCTTTAGCCATACGGGCATTATTTTTATTTAAACTTTGATAATTAGGGATAGGTGTCATTTTGTGTTGATAATCTAATAAAGAAGTATCTTCTGCAAATTTGATATTAGGCAAAGAATATAAAGGTGATAAATCCAACTCAATTCGATGACTAAATAGTTTGGCTAAGGCTTTAATAATGGAGGTATGATCATCTACACCTCTTCTATTTAGGGATACAGCTAGATGTCCTTTGTCTTTGAGAATTTCGCTAATCCAACGACTACAGTTACTACCAACACCAACTTCAATAAAGATTCTGACATTATCATTGTAGGCACGATTAACTAAGCGAGGAAAATCAAGTTGGTGACAAAGGGCTTTAGCAATATTTTTGCCTATTAAATGGCTATCAATTTTCATGGGTGCGTATTCTGCCGCAGAATAGAAAATTGTTTTTGAATTGGTTTGGATAGGTAAGGTATTGACCTTTACTAATTCATCATATTCAGAGTGCATTGGTTCACAATGAATTACATGATTAATTGATGTGGGAAAAGCGTCACATTTTAAAGTTTGAATAACTCTTTCACAAGCTTTAGTTTCACCAGCAATAATGACTTCTTCAGGTGTATTGATTAAAACAGTATAAACCCGACTTTCATTTTTTAGAACCTCTTGCACTAGAGAATAGGAACATATCAAAATGTAGTTACTCCAAAATTCTTCCCTTTTACCTTCATGAATTAAGGGTAATCCCCAATGTTGACGAACTGCGTTTTTAGGACCAGATAGCCGAGTTTTAAATAAAGGAGATGAGTTCAAATAATCGCTCGTACTTTTAAAGCTAGTCCAGACACCTTGCGCTAACATCATACTGGTTTCACCAAGACTATAGCCAAAGCTGTATGGGGATTGAATTTGGAAATAGTTTTTCAGAATTGCTGTCATTAATCCGGCGATACCAACTTCTGATTCCAGCATAGAAACGGGATCATCTATTAATGTTTGTTCTATGCTTTCTAGTTGTCTTCTTAATAATTTATTGATGCTTCGAGGATAGAGAATTTTTTCAATATTGGCGACTCGGTTATAAACACTTTTGATGACAACATCATTATGTAGTTGAGGAAAAAGACGAAAAATATTTCTTCCTAGTCCTATATAGGAAGTAAAAGAACCAGGATAAACAAAGGCGACATGACCTTTTTTCCCTTGGGGATTAACCGTAAAATAACTACCAAGAGGAGTTTGCCAGTCTTTCCCAGTAGCAAAAGCAATTTTTACTCCCTGAATTGCCCTTTCAATTTCTCGTTTTAATTCTTCTGGATGTCGTGAGAGAATTGCTAAGGCGTAAGTTGATTGTTTATATTGCTGATATTTTTGAAAATAATCATTAGCAAGTTGAGATATGGAAGAACCATTTGTGAAACTTTGTTGAAGTGCGGTAATTTGTGTTAATAAAGAAGAACGATCATCAGCCGCAATAGGAAATAAATAATAAGGCATTTCTGCTAAATATTGACTACTGCGTTCTACTTGGCTGATTTCTTCTGACAAAATTAAATGTCCATAAATATTATTTTCTTCCATCATATTTACCGCAGCCACTCTTTTAGTCGCACCAGGTTCTAAAAACCAAGGTTTTGATTCTACCGCTACATAAAAGGGACTTCCGCGCCAAATTTCTGGCTGTTTAGGATTAGACCATTGGGGAACACCAGGAATATAACGATGATATAGGCAAAGTGCGGTTTTGATGAGGCTAAATATACCAGATGAGGCTTGTGTGTTACCAATATTTGCTTTAACGCTACCCAGTCCACAACTCAGATTTTCTCCCCCTGTATGATAGGCTGATATTAAACCTTGAATTTCTGCTATATCTGCGTTGGCAGTCCCTCTAGCAACCACTTCTAAATAACCAATATCTGCGGCTTGAACATCTGCTATTTGAAACGCATTCTGACAAGCTTGAGTAATGGTTTCCGGGTGATTGGGAGAATGTTTGACCACACTGAAACCATCCATGATTGCATAGATGCAATGATTTTGTTGCTTGGCTGTTTCATGCAGTTGTAACACTACTGCGGCTGCACCTGCTGTTTTAATTACATTTTCAGCTTTTTCGTCATAACTAAAAGTATATACACCTTCATTAATTTCTATCGGGTAACTCTTGTCTATGCCGACAATTAAAACAGCTTCAACTTGCTGGGTAGTTAATAATTTTTGACTGACATCCAAAGCCGATAAAAGCGAATTTTCCTCGGCAAAAAATGCTAATTCAGCAGAGATATAGTTAGCTAATTTAGCAGAATTTTCTGTAGGAGAAATGATAATTAAAGCTATCTTCGTTTCTGGTTGAATTTTAGCATCTTCTAGAGCAGAATTGATTAATTCTCGACTTAATGGAGTTTGCTGATAATTTTCAGATGTAACTAAATTTTGCTTGCTTTCATAAATCAGACGTTCAAATTTATTTAATGTTGGTGAATTACTAACAAAACAATCCATACCGACAATTGCTAATTTTTGATTTTGTGCAATTGATTTCATTATTATTCTCCGGTTTTTAAAATTGAACCTAATTATGTTTCGCACAAAGACGCAAAGAAGCAAAGGCGCAAAGTTTTAGAGTTTTAATTTTGGCGTTGCTGAATCGAGGTATGAAATTTCCAAATTGAACCTTTAAAAATCTTACCTTTGCGTCTACTCTTCGAGATCACGAAGCGTGATTGCGCCTTTGCGTGAGACTAAAATTCATACCCTTAATCAGCAATGCCTTAAATCCTCTCTGCGCCTCTGCGTGAAAAAATCTAATCTTTGGCTATTTGTCGAGGTAGAATTGTTCCTTTAGCACCAATCATGCGATTATAAACTTGTCCTTGACGGTTATAGGTAATCACATCTGTAACTACTGATGATTCTGTTTTTGATTGGACTTCACAAGTAACATAAAATGTTTCACCAAAAGGGACTTTTGCAAACTGTTCAAAATGCTTTATTTCTGATGGTAAACATCCAACTTGATGAAAGTGTTGTGTCCAAATCCAGAGAGAATGAATCTGGACATCTGCTATATAAGGATTGAATGTTTGCACCGGAAATTGTCCCTGTTGCTGTGTAGTTGGTTCTGGTAAACAGCATTCAATGGTTATCTGACTAGGACTGGTATTTAAAACTGATTTTACGCCTTGAAATGTGAATCCATGAAATAGGCTAGAAGCATTTACTTGATATAATTCTTGATTGGTTTTGAGAAAATTTTCATCCTGATTAAAGTTCAAGTTTACATAACTTGGAGGTGTGGGAATTTCTCTTTTGAGAATTAGATTTGTGCTGAAATGATAGCGGATTTTCCCGTCTGGTGTCTGACTACTAATTTTAGCAGCAAATTCTATTTCCTGATTTTCATGTTTCGCAAGTTCTTGAAGTTCTAAAATATATTCACTTGCGAAGTCCTCACCAAAAACTATGCCTTTTAAAACTTTGAAATTGGGAGAACTGAAGGCTGTAAATCCAGGATAGAGTTGTTCACAAGCATTAGTCATCCATAATAACCCACAGGTAGCAGGAAGTACGGGACGACCGGCGATAACATGATCCTGTAAAAATGGGTTTTCTGTTAATGTTAATCGGCGTTTAATCCGATAGGTTTTTAAATCATTTGATAAGGTTGCAGGAACATAAATTAATGGACTACCAATCACTAATTGAACTGTGCCTTGATTAGCCGTTGTTAGTTCATCAACTAATATTTGTGTTCCTGTTTCTACGGGAATAACTTCAATTCCTCTGGCTGCAAAAGCTTTCTTTAATTCTGATGATACCATGCCACTTTCCCAAGGTCCCCAGTTAATAGCCATAACATGACAGTTAGGGTAATTATGTTTAATTAGATGGGCTGATTTGTTGAGAATTTCATTGGCTATGGCATAATCTGATTGTCCTGCATTTCCATAAAATCCCACTACGGAAGAAAACAAAACTAAATATTGCAATTGACTTGCTGGTACACACCGCAGGAGATTTTCTAAACCTTTAACTTTAGCTGCATAAACATTTTCAAAATCTTGAATTGATTTCTTTTCAATGCGCTTGTCAGCTAAGTTTCCTGCACCATGAATTATACCTGTTATCGCCCCAAAACGTTCAATTACATCTGCAAGTTTTGATTCTAGTAATACTGTGTCAGTAATATCTACACTCAGATATTCTGCTTCCCCTCCAGCTTCTACAATAGCTTTCAGAGTATTTTGAATTTCTCGCTGTGAGGAAATAATTTGATACTTTTTCTGTACCATTATCGGTGTTGGTTTTTCCCCTTGGGCTTGAAAATTTTCTAAAATTCGCTGTTTTAATTCTGCTTCATTTTCACAATTTTCTGCCCAAACTGGTTCAACTTCTGTGGTGGAACGCCCTAAAAGAATAAATTTACATTGATATTGTTGGGCGATTTTTATGACACATTGGGCTGTGATTCCTTTTGCACCACCACTCACGAGAAATACTTGATCTTTAGTAATTTCTCTTGCAGAATTGGTAGTTGGTAATGGGCTAAAATCTGCAATTAAAGTAACTCTACCTTTGTTGCTATATCCTACTTCTTGAATTAACAAGTTTGCATCATAAATTTCTGCGAGGATATTTTTTACAGATGTTTCTGAATCTAAGTCTGGATTTAAGTCAAGGGAACGACAAAATACATTTTCCCATTCTTGATTAATACTCTTGCTAAGTCCGAATAATCCTCCAGAAATTGCACTAAAATTATGGCTTTCTCCTAATCCAAATTCACCATCTAAACGCGCAACGCTAATAAAACAACTGCGTCCAAATTTGGCGGCTGCGTTGAGTGGTTCTTTCAGATATTTAGCGATTAAGAAGACATGACGCAGAATAGATTTATCTATGTCTAATGATGTTGCTGGGTGAAGGTGAATAAATGCAGCTACAGTCCCATAATTATCAGCAATCTGTTTTAACTGTTGTTGTAAACTGTCTTCATTCCAATCCGTTAAAACTACTCTATTGATACCTGCATTAACATTTGACTCGACACCGGGGAAACTTAAAACTACAGTTTTCCAACCTTTCGCTATCAAACTTTCTGCTAATTTCTCTGTGGTGGAAGAACCATCATCAGTGATTAATGCAATGTGATTTTCAGAAAGAGAAAATTCTAAACTATCTGGTGTGGGAAGTTGCTGTAATTTAGCAATACTGCGGCGGATATTTGGTACAGATGTGATTGTGATATCTTCTACTATTTCTTCAGTCAATAAATTAGGAATTCTCTGGGCTTGTTGCTGCATATAAGTGGCAATTTCGCCTAAAGTTCTCAATTCTCCAATTTCTTCGGGGTTGGGTTTAGGTAAATCGGGATATAGTTCTAATAAACCTCCTAAAATTTCTACTCGTTTGATAGAATCAATTCCTAAATCTGCTTCCATATCCATTGACAGTTCTAGCATTTCCACAGGATAACCTGTTTTGTCACTGACAACTGTTAGCAGAATATCGCTTAAATCTTGGAAAATTTCTCCTTCTTGTTGCTGTTCTTCAACTACGGGTGTGGCTGGAATTAATTCTGGTTGGGGAACTTCTACTAATACCTCTTTGCTAATAATTGCTGTTGATATTTCTACTTGTTGATTTAAGATATCTGGAACTAAAGTTTGCATATATTCAGCAATTTGTTCCAAGGTTCTTAATTGTCCTAATTCTTCGGGGTTGGGTTTAGGTAAATCGGGATGTAGTTCTAATAAACCTCCTAAAATTTCTACCCGTTTAATAGAATCAATTCCCAAATCTGCTTCCATATCCATTGACAGTTCTAACATTTCTACTGGGTAGCCTGTTTTATCACTGACAACGTTTAGTAAAGTTTGACTAAGGGTAGCTTTATCTATATTTGGGATGGTTTTTTCTTCACGCAGAGGCGCAGAGGCGCAGAGAGGAAGAGGTTCGGAAATATTCTGATTCAGTAAGTCTGGTTTTTGATCATTTTCTAAGTCTTGTTGAATTTGAGGATGATTTACAAAGGTTTTTTCTTCACGCAGAGGCGCAGAGGCGCAGAGAGGAAGAGGTTCGGAAATATTCTGATTCAGTAAGTCTGGTTTTTGATCATTTTCTAAGTCTTGTTGAATTTGAGGATGATTTACAAAATTGATGACTTTATTTTCTGAGGTCAGTAAATGCAAATGTTTTTGCAGAAGTTGAAAGTAATTTTGGGTATATTCATGTTGATATTTGAGATATTGTTCATGAATGCGGAGGGTATCACCTTGATGATCATGAAACCGCATCATGTTCTGTTCAGAGTTGGAAATTGCTAGTTGTTGAGTTTGGGATTGATGTTCTGTAGTTTGATTATTTCCCAATAATAAATACTGTTGCTGCATTAATTGAGAAAATGTCTTTGTGTATTCTGTTTGATTGTGTAAAGATTGTTCATGAACGTGGATAATATCTCGTTGTTGCTGGCTAAATTCTGTGATAATTTTTTCTAAGTTGTGAATAACTTTTCCCTGATTATCAGGTTGGATTTCGACTTGTTCTAATTTACCATTGAGTGAAGTTGGGTGGTCGTTGTTACCCTGTGGTTGATGATTCTCATTAAATGAAGTTGGCGGTTTGTTGTTACCCTGTGGTTGATGATTCTCATTAAATGCAGTTGGCGGTTTGTTGTCAATTGTTGGTTGGGGAGATACCACTCCCACATGATGACCATTCTCTAAAGCTTTCGCAAATGCTTTTTGAGTTCTTTCGGTAATGTTGGTACTATTTAAGCGGACATTTAAAACTTTTTTAGCGGGAACTTCGGGAATTTTAGTTGCGACTTGATAGGGATCTAAATTTTGCAAATATAATCCAGCTACCTGCAATTGAACTATGGCTTGTCGAAGAGTTTTGTCGCTGTTTTTGGTATGACTTGGATTTACGGCTATAGCTATGTGTGGCTTATCACTTAGAATTTCTTTCACCAAATTGGTAAGGACACTTTTGGGACCAAATTCTACAAAGTAATAACCGCCAGCAGCATAAATATTTTCAATTTCCTGCTGAAATAACACCTGATTTAACAGTTGTTCTTTGAGGATTTTTTGAATGGCGTGGGGTTCTTGAGGATAACGGCTACCTGTAACATTAGTATAAACAGGAATTTGGGCTTCGTTGAAATTTACTTTTTCAACGGCTTGGGCAAAAGGTTTTTGAGCATGAGATACTAATGGTGTATGAAATGCTGCGGAAACTCCTAATAAAAAAGTGGTAAGACCTTGATTTTTGAGAATATCTTGGACTTGAATAATTTCCTCTTTCTTGCCAGCTAATACTACTTGGTGCTGAGAATTTTTATTAGCAACTGCTACCTGGGGAAACTTTTTAATTACTTCCGTTATTTGATGAATATCTCCTTTGACAGCTAACATTCCTCCGGTATCAAAATTGGGATTAGCAGGTGCAGCCATAGCTTGTCCTCTAGCTTTTACTAGGAACAAATAATCCTCTTCATTTAACACTCCTGCGACCCACAAGGCTGTTAATTCACCAAAGCTATGACCGGCAACAAAATCGGGTTTAAATCCAGCTTGTTGCAAGATTTTATATAAGCCTGCACTAAATACACCAATTGCCGGTTGTGCATATTCAGTTTTTTGCAATGTTGCTAACTGAATTTGCTTTTTTGTTTCATCAAAAACAGGTTGAGGAAATACTACACTTGATAAAGGCTGTAACCCGTCTTCACACAACAAGCTATCCATGTGAGTGTAGGTTTGGCGCAAGCAGGGAAAATTCATTACCAATTCCCGCCCCATTTCTAAGTATTGTGAACCTTGTCCAGAAAACAAAGCCACTACTTTAGCTGTTGTGTCTGTCCCCTTTTGGCGGTAGTAAACCCCTTGCGGATGTTCCCAGGATTTGGCTTCAGGCTTGTTTCTCAGCCCTTCTATGACAATTTGCAGTAATTCCCCAGCTTGCCCTAAATCATCGGCGACAAAGCCCACTCTGGCATAATTAACGGGAATTTTAGCGGTTTGAGAATCAGTAATTAATTGTTGATAGTATTTTTCTTTATTCTCATTCTGTAATTGTTGTTGGATTTGTTGACAACGAGATAACAACTCTGAAGGGGTGGGGGCAAATAGCAGTAAGGATTGTGGAGTATGGTGTAAACGGTAAGGGTGATGATGTTCATGTTCATATTCTTCTAAAACAACGTGATAATTCGTACCACCAAATCCAAAAGCACTGACTCCCGCCCTTCTGGGTTGAGTAGGATGACTTACCCAAGGTCTAGTTTCCGTATTTAAATAAAATGGCGAGTTCTCAATATTCAGTTTAGGATGGGGGGTACTGACATTAATCGTCGGTGGTAAGACTTTGTGATGTAATGCTAAAGCCGCTTTGATGAGACTGGCAGCACCAGCAGCCGCTTTAGTGTGTCCAATTTGAGATTTAACAGTTCCTAAAGCAATATGCTGTTTTTTCGGGTTATTTTCGCCAAAAACACTGGTAATAGATGTAAATTCCGTAGGATCTCCTACCATCGTTCCTGTACCATGTGCTTCAATTAAGCCTATACTAGCAGGAGAAACTCCTGCATCTGTATATGCTCGATTCAAAGCAATTATTTGACCTTCGGCGCGAGGTGCATAGATACTTTTATACTTACCATCACTGGAACTGCCAACGCCCTTAATGACTGCATAGATGCGATCGCCATCTCGTTGAGCATCTTCTAGGCGCTTAAGTACCAACATTCCCACGCCTTCACCTAATAGCATTCCATCTGCATCAGCATCAAAGGGTCTTACCTTTTCCCCTGGAGAAACAGCAGGAGTTTTACTGAAGCACATATAGGCGAAAATTGAGTTATCAGTATCTACACCGCCAGTTATCATCATGTCGGCGCGATGTTCTACTAATTCGCTAACAGCCATCCTTAATGCACCCAAGGAACTCGCGCAAGCTGCATCAACTACGCAGTTCATTCCCCCCAAATCCAGACGGTTAGCGATACGTCCAGAAATCACATTTGCTAACATTCCGGGGAAAGCATTTTCTTCCCATTGCACATATCCACTTTTGAGTTTTTCAATAATTTTCTGGCTATCTTCGTCTGATAAACCACTATTTTTGAGAACTTTTTTCCAAAGTGGATCTTGCAATCTTGCACCTAAAGGAACAGCCAATTGTCTACCAATTGCTACTCCTAATACTACTCCTGTTCGTTCATGATTAAATTGTCGAGATGCACCATAACCAGCATCTTCTAACGCCTCTTTTGCTACTACCAAACCGAGTAATTGAGAAATATCTGTCACCTCCAAAATATTGGGAGGTAAGCCAAATTCCATAGGATTAAAATCAATATCTGGTAAGAAACCACCGCGCTTACAATAGGTTTTATCTGGTGTTTTTGGATCAGGATCATAATAGTCATCTATATGCCAACGGGACGCAGGAACATCAGTAATACAATCTACTTTCTGAACAATATTTTCCCAGTATTCTTGCAAACTCTTCGCCTGGGGAAAAATAGAAGCCATACCAACAATTGCGACATCGGTTGTTCGCAATTTAGCATTAATTTCATTTTTCATATTTGTAGTCTCAGGCATATTTTTTTTCACTTTTATCATCTTGAGTACAGACTTTTCACAGTTACTAATTTCATCTTTTAACTGTGTGAAAGCAGTTTCAAACTGGGAGATAGCCATGATCATATTTTGCTCTTTTGAGCAGGTAATATGGAGTTAAAGTTTCAAGAGTAATTGACCGCAGATAAATACGGATAAATTCAGATATCTGATGATTCTATACAGTCTTAGATGAAGTTAGTATAGGTAAATATTGACTTTCATCCTTAACAGTATTGAAATCTTTTTTTGCGTTAATTATTGATGAATACTCTGGCGGCTTAATATGGAATCCTCTAATTAATCCTGTAGTCTATAAATTAATTTTTGCCAAAATTAATCTGAGTTTGGTGACAACTCTATTGCAACTCATAAGCAATTTATGTGCAACTTCATAAAAGTCTTGCAAATGTAAAATTGATAGAGTTATCTACAAAATGTGTTTGCTTATCCAATACATAAATTATTATCTAAGTTTTAGCCATTTTGACCAAAGTTGCACATAGATTGCATATCCTTAGTTTTAATTTATTAAAGATTTTATTTTTCCCTGAGAGGATATTTTAAAGGTGGTATCCCATAATTTTCATCACATTGTTACCCCCTTTTCCCTTGACAAGCTATCGTACACAAGTTAAGTTACCCCCCTTAATCCCCCCTTATAAAGGGGGGAAATCGGAAAAATTAGTTCCCTCCCCTTTATAAGGGGAGGGTTAGGGTGGGGTAATTTGAGGAATAATGGTGATTCGATAACTTGTGTGTACACCGTAGCCTTTATAAGAAGGGAAACAATAAAAATCCAGTTCCCTCCCCTTTATAAGGGGAGGGTTAGGGTGGGGTAATTTGAGGAATAATGGTGATTCGATAACTTGTGTGTACACCGTAGCCTTTATAAGAAGGGAAACAATAAAAATCCAGTTCCCTCCCCTTTATAAGGGGAGGGTTAGGGAGGGGTAATTTGAGGAATAATGGTGATTCGATAACTTGTGTGTACACCGTAGCCTTTATAAGAAGGGAAACAATAAGAATCCAGTTCCCTCCCCTTTATAAGGGGAGGGTTAGGGAGGGGTAAAAGATTTGATATAGGATTTTGAATATGTAATTATTGTTCATTAGTTTCTAATGCCAAATAGTGAATATTTGCATCTATCTCCAGAAAGATTTTTTTATATTTTGTAAAATTAGTCACTACCAAATATATCTAAAGAATTAAAAAAATATTTTTCTATCAAATTGATTCTAAAGTTTGAGATAATGAAAGGTCAGTAATTCTTAATCTATACAAGGAGTTAATAATTTGATGCTTGCAATTTTTACAAATCTAAGATAGTGCGACAAATAAGGTTTTATGAAACAATTAGTTGCATATAGGTTGAAATTCCCAAAAAATAAGTTTAACCTAAATTATTAAATCAGGGAAATTTAGACTGTGAATTTAAAGCGGTCTTTGAGCATTAAATTAGTCAATTAAACTTTATTGCATTATTTGGCTTCTGCAATATTGGAATTACAAAACTACAAGGAATTGCTGGCATGAGACTATCTGAATTAGATCCACTCATCCCGCTGAATGAGTTACGAGAAGACCTCCTCAAATTACCAAAAGGTTACTCATTTCATGAAGATGAATTAGTAGATTTTCTATCACGGAGAAGATGGCCTGAAAGCAATCGTCGAATTGATAGAACAACATTTTGGCGGTGGCGTAATGACAACGCTATTGAGCATCAAAAAATATTCAGTCGTTTGGATCTTCTCAAACTTTGTCAAATTTGTGATCACTATCGAGTTGACGGAACACGGAGTGAATACTTGGCAATTATGCGGAAGAAAAAAGAGAAAGAGGTCGTGCTGAATAAATAAACTTTTGATATTGGTAATTGGTAATAGTCAGTAACTGATTACCCATTACCTATCAAAATTTTAGCATTTAAATATTTTATGTAATGGGTAATTAATCAACTGAGTAAATAATTCTTGATCAATAGTATTTTTTTTGGATATTGGATCATATATAAGGTTGTCAAGAGATGTTATCAAGTATAGGGACTTTTCTGGTTCTTATTGAGAATCAGAAATACTGTCGTATTTCCTAATTTAAAAGACAAAATCATGGTACACAAAGAAAAGCACTCATTAATAAAACCTGTGAGTTTGTGGCCGATAATGTTAGCAAGTTCTGGAGTTATAGCTACTAGTCTAATATCTCTCTATAGCCTTTCATATTTTCAGAAACATTCTAAATCAACTTCTACAATATCTCCTATTATCCCTATTTCTGCACCTACCATTACTGCTGTTGCTGCTTTAGGACGGTTAGAACCCCAAGGAGAAGTAATTCGTCTTTCCGCACCCAATTCTCAGACAGGGATAAGAGTTAATCAACTTTTGGTGAAAAAAGGAGACAAAATTCGTCAAGGACAAGTAGTAGCAATTCTTGATAGTTATATTCCTAATCTTGCAGCTTTAGAAAAAGCAAAACGACAAGTAGAAGTCAGTCAAGCGAATCTTCAGCAAGTAGAAGCAGGGGCGAAAAGAGGTGATATTTCGGCTCAAAAAGCCGCAATTTCCCGTTTAGAAGTGGAATTACGAGGATCAATTTCTACCCAAAAAGCCACAATTGCTCGTCTAGAAGCTGAACTAAAAAATTCAGAAACCGAAAATAAACGATATCAGAAATTATATGAAGATGGTGCTATTTCTGCTTCTGATGCAGATACTAAAAAATTACGCAGGGATACTGTGCAAGAACAACTTAATGAAGCTAATGCTAACCTGAAACGGACTGTAGAAACTTTGCAAAAACAGTTAAGTGAGTCTGAAGCTAGACTTAATAGTATTGCAGAAATTCGTCCTACAGATGTGCAACTAGCTCAAGCAAATATAAAAAGTGCGATCGCATCTGTTCAACAAGCTCAAGCGGAGTTAGATTTAAGTTATATTCGTTCACCTATTAATGGTCAAGTCCTAAAAATTAATGCTTGGCCAGGAGAAATAATTGCCAATAAAGGGATATTAGAACTAGGACAAACTCAACAAATGTATGTAGTTGCAGAAGTTTACGAAACTGACATTAAAAAAGTTCGTTTAGGTCAATCAGCAACTATCACGGGTGACGCTTTCGCAGGAAAATTACAAGGGACAGTTACAGATATTGGTTTACAAGTTGGCAGACAAAATATCTTTAACACTAATCCTGGTTCAGATACAGATAATAAAATAGTTGATGTAAAAATTCGCATTGATAAATTAGCAGATAATCAACGAGTTTCTAATTTAACTAATTTACAAGTCCAGGCACTTATTCAGATATAAGCCTGAACTGTAATTTGTCTAATTAATTTGATGGGGATGATGACTAATGGGTATTTTGAAATCCTATGATGAGATAGGAAATAGGAGAAAATATGATTTTAAATATACCTTTAGCTTGGCTACAATTAGCAAAGCAAAAAGTACGCTTTCTTGTAGCATTAGCGGGTATTGCTTTTATTTCTGTTTTAATGTTTATGCAAATTGGGTTTCAAGATGCTCTTTATGCCAGTGCGACTCAAGTACATAAACATCTTCGAGGTGATTTGTTTTTAATTAGCTCCCAATATAAATCCTTGACTTCTACTCAAAGTTTTCCTCGCAGTCGTTTATATCAGATATTAGGTTTTAATGGGATTGAATCAGTTGAACCTTTATATGTCCAATTTGCTAAACTGAAAAATCCTCTCAATGGTCGCAAATATCCTATTTATGTCCTGGGATTTGATCCGGTTAAATCCATATTTAGATTACCCGAAATAGATCAAGATTTTCAATTACTCAAAATTCCTGATCAAGTATTTTTTGACCGAGCCGCACGTCCAGAATTTGGACCAATTGCTGAATATTTCCAGAAAAATAAACCTATCAGTATGGAGATATTTAGTTATTTAGGAACAGTTGGTTACAAGGTTAAAGTTAGTGGGTTATTTACCCTTGGGCCTTCTTTTGGTGTGGATGGTAATTTAATAGTCAGTTCTTCTACTTTTTTTAGAATCTTTCCAGAACGCAGAGCAAATGAACTAGATATAGGCTCAATTAATCTGCAACCTCATGTTAACCCAAAAACAATTTTAGCAACCTTATCTGCTAATTTACCTGATGATGTCACAGTGATGACTCGCCAAGAATTTATTGATTTTGAAAAAAGCTATTGGACATTAAGAACACCGATTGGATTTGTGTTTAATTTGATGGTAACGATGGGTTTTGTTGTTGGTGTCATTGTTGTTTATCAAATCCTTTATAGTAATATATCAAGCCATTTTGTCCAATTTGCTACACTCAAGGCCATGGGATTTAGAAATAAATATCTTTTGAATGTTGTTTTTCAGCAAGCTATAATTTTAGCTGTCTTGGGTTATATTCCCGGTTTTGCTATCTCTCTAGGACTATATGATATTGCCAAAGATGCAACTAAATTACCAATTGTTATGGATATAAATAAGGGTTTATTAGTATTTACGTCTGTGATTATTATGTGCTTAACTTCTGGTTTCTTTTCTACTAATAAATTACGTAAGGTAGATCCAGCAGAAATTTTTAATTAACCACAAATTGTCATTATGACAAGGGAACAGAGAAGAGGTTTTAGAGGTTGTTTGAAAAGTGGTATCCCGTAATTTTCATCACATTGTTACCCCCCTAAATCCCCCCGATGCTTTGGGGGGAAACCGGAAAAATTAGTTCCCTCCCCTTTACAAGGGGAGGGTTAGGGTGGGGTAAAATATTTGATCCAGCAATCATGACTTTTCAAACACCCTCTTAAGCAACTTTACTTTTCGTTACATATTTCGGTTTTTTACCGTTCACCCACTTATGCAATATTCACATTCTGCTAATATTTTACAAATCACAAATCTTAATCATTACTTTGGTAATAGTAAATTACGAACTCAAACTTTATTTGATATTAATTTGACGATCAAATCTGGAGAAATTGTCATTATGACTGGACCTTCTGGTTCAGGAAAAACTACTCTATTAACATTAATCGGTGGTTTGCGTTCTGTCCAAGAGGGAAGTTTAAAATTTAGTGGACAAGAATTATTAAATGCTAGTAATGAAGAATTAGTTCAAATACGTAGGCAAATTGGTTATATTTTTCAAGCTCATAATTTACTAGATTTCTTAACTGCTATGCAAAATGTACAAATGTCTTTAGAATTGCAATCTAATATTTCTCAATGGGAATCTTATATTCAGTCTGAAGCAATACTTAATGCTGTGAAATTGGGAGATAGAATTAATTATTATCCCTCTGATCTTTCTGGGGGACAGAAGCAACGAGTGGCGATCGCTCGCGCTTTAGTGAGTCATCCTAAGTTAGTATTGGCCGATGAACCTACGGCTGCTTTAGATAGTAAATCAGGACGAGATGTGGTTAATTTAATGCAGCAATTAGCAAAAGAACAAGATTGCTCAATTTTAATTGTTACCCATGATAACCGCATTTTAGATATTGCTGATAGAATTATCAACATGGAGGACGGTTATTTAATCCAACATGAAGTTTAGGGTTATCTCCTAGATTTGTACTTAACCAAATTTACTAAGAGAACTCCACAAAAAAAATGATCCAATTTTGTGGGATGGGCATCCTTGCCCGTCCTTGATGATTAGCGGGCAATTCGTCCCGCACCACAAGAAATTTTGGGATATTTTTTTGATTGGAAGTCTCTAATAAACCTGTGCTGCATGAGTTGTCATTGCGAGTGAAAGGAAGCAATCTCTTGACAACCGATAAACCACCTAACGCAAAAATCTCTCAAACCCTTATTCCTCTGTGTCCTCTGCGCCTCCGTGGTTCGTTAATCAGGATAATTTATTTCTTGGAAGTCCCTAAAGAATAAAATCACTAACCAAGGTATTGTTAAATCAGGAATTAACCCAGCATAATTTCTTAAAAAAGGTATTTGCCTTGGTAAAATAAACCTCAAAGAACGTAAAGACGCAGGACGATTACCATTTTCATCTACAAATCCATATCTCTTGGCAACTTCAGCGACAATTTGGATTTTACCTGTATATTTGATAATATTAGCATCAGCAGCTAAACTAGCGATCGCCCTCCCAGTGAATAAGGGTGTTTCCCAATTATAACTATCACCAAATGATAGAGATTTACCATCTTCTGAACTCTGTTCTTTAGCAAAACTGGTAATCTGTTCTGTACCGACAATCCCCGGATAAATAGCTAAAGAAGTCACATGATATTTTTTCAATTCTTTTGCCATATCTGCGGCTAATCTATCACAGGCACTTTTGCCTACACCATAGGGAACACTAAAAATATAAGACATTCCGCCCCAAGAAGAAATAGTAAAAATAATTCCCTCTTTCCGCTTTGTCATCATCCTCGCAGCATAAATACTAGCGACATAATGACTTCGTAAACCGACATGATTCGCAGCATCCCAAAAACTCGGTTCTAACTCCCAAAAAGTTTTACCAAAGCCCTCTCTAATAGCTTGTACTCCTGCATAAACATTATTAACTAAAATATCTAATTGACCATTTTGTTCTCTCTCAATCCGGGCAAAAAGTTGGCGAATTTGCTCATCATCACTATGATCAACCTGCACGGGAATACAAACCCCACCAGCTTCTATAACGGCGGTTTCAGTTTCCTGTAAACTCCCACCAAGACCGTCATTATTAGGTTCAAGAGTGCGTCCTGTAATATAGACTGTAGCACCAGCTTCACCTAATCCAATTGCAATTCCTTTCCCAATTCCTCTAGTAGCACCTGTGACTAATGCTATTTTTCCTTGCAGATGTTTAATCATTTTTTATGAGGAAATTTATATTTTTAGTATAGAATCATTATATTAATATTTTCAATTTTGTCAATTATCATGAATCCGCTAATCAGCGACATCAAACAAATTAAGTAGGTTGGCGTTGAAAATTGTCGTTGTAGGAAGGGAATAGGCAAGAGGCAAGAGGGAATAGGCAAGAGGAAATAGGCGATTTTACCTGTTGGTTAAGAAAAACCGATAATTGGAACAATAACATTATTGATGCCGATTTATTTTGTCCTTTCGGATATCAACAATAACCAGTTAAAAATCCAGTCCCCTCCCCTTTACAAGGGGAGGGTTAGGGAGGGGTAAAACATTAGTAAACTAAACAAGTTCAAAAATTTTCTAGTTATTGAGTCGTCTTGAGACGACTTTTGCTATGAGACTGGGAATTCATTCCCAGGCTATGGATTTTACGTTAAGTTGACACCAATGAGCATTGTTAAGTAATTGGACAAAAATATTTACAGTCATTGCGAGGGAAGGGAAGCAATCACAACCCTTGGAATTGCTTCATTTCACTTCGTTCCATATGGCTAATGCCACGCTGCGCTAACGCAATGACATTGTGTAATTAATTCTGTCTCACTACTTAAACCCCTACAAATCTAGGGTTTTCGTGATTTTATAAAAGTCCATGTCCCAACCGTTTTGAGTATAACGTAAAACCCATAACCCAACTGGGAATGAATTCCCAGTCTCATAGCAGAAGTCATCTGAAGATGACTAAAAATCTCCATAAGTCTATAGTTTACTTTAGTAAACTTTGACTATTAGCCCGGAAATATGGCTAACGCCACCCTACGCTATCATTTCGGGGTGGGTGTGGAAGCCAAACAAATAAGTCGTCTGTAATTCTTGCACAAGCGTCATCAGACGTACCTATTTGCGCTATACCTTACTTAAATATACTAAAACTCGACCGTTAACAAGAAAACTAGCAGCAAGAATTTCTAATTTGCGAATATATCCCGAAAAGACAAGATATTGTTACAATATTTAACAACGTTGATTTAACTGGTGGCTTCTTCATGATGGTTAAGACACTTCCCCCTAGTTCTCGAACAAGTCAGGAGGACAGTCGCGGAGGCGAATTGTCCGTGATTGAGGTAGTAGCAGAACAAAGTACACAGACGGTAGTAATCAAATCGGCGCAGGCTTCTCAACAGCCAAGGCACAAAGTGAGGACAGGATCTGAACCGGAGTCGGTGCTGTATGATCCTGTGGAAATAGCAGCACAGTATAGTGGGCGATTCCTGCAAGTTGTCCGGCGGATTCTGACGGTTTTAAAACCAATTCTTGCCTTTGTCTTCGGGTTATGGTGGGATAAGCAATGGAGAATTTTGGTTAAAAATGAACGTCGTCGCGCTGTTCAACTGAGAGAATTATTAACAAAGCTAGGACCAGCTTACATTAAAATTGGTCAAGCTTTATCCACTAGACCAGATCTAGTCCCACCAATTTACCTAGAAGAATTAACTAGACTCCAAGATCAATTACCAGCTTTTCCTAATGAAATAGCTTACCAATTTATTCAGGAAGAATTGGGAGCAACACCGTCAGAAATTTACGCAGAATTTTCGTTACAACCGATTGCGGCGGCTTCCTTGGGACAAGTATATAAAGGCAGATTGAAAACTGGGGAAGAAGTAGCGATTAAAGTCCAACGTCCAGATTTACGGGAACGAATTACGATAGATTTGTATATTTTGCGGAAACTGGCTGCTTGGGTACAGCGGAATCTCAAACGGGTACGTAGTGATTTAGTCGGAATTTTGGATGAGTTAGGCGATCGCATTTTTGAAGAAATGGACTATATTCATGAAGGCGAAAATGCAGAACGCTTTTTTGAATTATATGGTCACATGAAGGATATTTATGTACCAAAAATTTACTGGGAATACACCAACCGTCGCGTTTTAACGATGGAGTGGATTAACGGCATCAAATTAACTCAACCCGAAAAAATCGCCGCTTTAGGAATCAATGCCCGGTATTTAATTGAAGTTGGAGTCCAATGTTCTTTGCGTCAATTATTAGAACATGGATTTTTCCACGCTGACCCCCACCCAGGTAACTTGTTAGCGACAATGGATGGTAAATTAGCTTATCTCGATTTTGGCATGATGAGCGAAGTAAAACCAGCCCAACGTTATGGTTTAATTGAAGCAATTGTCCACGTCGTTAATCGGGAATTTGATAGTTTAGCAAAAGACTATGTAAAGCTAGAATTCCTCACTCCCGAAACAGACCTAACTCCGATTATTCCTGCTTTTGCCAAAGTATTTGCTAACGCCCAAGGTGCAAGTGTCGCGGATTTGAATATTAAAAGTATCACCGATGATTTATCGGCTTTAATGTATGAATATCCTTTCCGTGTTCCCCCATATTACGCCTTAATTATTCGTTCGCTTGTGACTTTGGAAGGAATTGCAATCTATATAGATCCCAATTTCAAAGTTCTCAGTGAAGCCTATCCTTATGTTGCTAAAAGGCTGTTAACAGATCCCGCAAACGAGTTAAGAACATCATTACAAGAATTACTGTTTAAAGATGGGAAATTCCGCTGGAATCGCTTAGAAAACCTGCTAAAAAATGCCCGCAGTAACCAAGAATATGATCTGAACTTAGTCGTTAATCAAGGAGTAGAATTTCTCTCCTCTGACCGAGGTGCATTTATTCGTGATAGATTAGTTGATGAATTTTTCAACAGTATAGATGCTGTCAGTAAAAATGCCTTACACAACTTCACTTATGTACTTCGAGAAAAGGTAGGAATTACCGCAGTTCATCAAATTCCTTCAGCCTCAGTTGAACAACAACAAACCTTAGAATATATTAAACGCATTGCGGGAATTTTACGAGACACTAAAGGCTTTGATGCCACAAAATTTGCTCCTCAATTAGCCCAAATTATTGTTAATCCAGGAGTCCAACTTTTAAGTCAACAAATTGCCACTCGCGTCACCCAGAAAGCCGTAACTCGCGTCATTCGGGACTTATTAGCATCTGAATAATGTCCAAACTGTCTAAACTGTGATTTTTTTGATTTAGATGATTGAGATGATTAATTAATCAGAAAAATCAAATTAATCACACAAATCATAGTTCAGACGTTTTTTTGATTGAGATAATTAATTAATCAGAAAAATCAAATTAATCACACAAATCATAGTTTAGACGTTTTTTTGATTGAGATAATTAATTAATCAGAAAAATCAAATTAATCACACAAATCATAGTTTAGACGATAATTAATTAATCAGAAAAATCAAATTAATCACACAAATCATAGTTTAGACGATGATTAATTAATCACACAAATCATATTTTAGACGATGATTAATTAATCACACAAATCATATTTTAGACAATCAAATATTCGTTCCTAAACTCTGAGCGTAAATCACCTCAATATTGCTACTAAAATCCAATTTATCCAAGGATTCTGTGAAAAACACAAAACCCTTATACGCAGTCACATACTTATATATTTTCGTAAAATAACCTTCACTGGTGACAATGACAAGCGGCTCTTCACCTTTGGTAAGAATATCCAAAAAAGCATCTAACTTTACACATACACCAGTACCCTGATGAGTGAAAATACTCCCACCAATAGTAGCAGGTTGAGCAGCCGCGTCACCACTGTAATAGCTCATTTAGCGCTAACTTTTACTTATGTTATTGACCAGCTAATTTTAAACTTTCGTCTCCACTACCTGCTGTGAAGTTTGTAACGTTTGGGGTAAACTCCAATCGGGACGCAATTTAGCAGCGTGACGTAAATAAACATGGTGAATTGGCGTAGAAGTTGGTAAATTAGCGTGAATTAGAAAGCGAATACAGCGCTGTAAACTTCCTTCAACGTGCATTTGTTGGACATCTAACATAGCTACACTATCCCACAAAGGACGACTGCGGGCGATCGCTGCTGGAAAAATAGCATCCAAATCCTTTGTCACTGAAAAAGTCACACTAATCATATCGTCCGGTTGGAGTTTATTTCTTTGCTCCAATTCATCTAATAATTCTGTCACTGAATCTCGAATTGCTTCAACACTATTTTCTGCAACAGTTGTTGCACCCCGAATTGCTCGCATTTGCCATTTCACTACCAAAATCCTCCTTTTGTATTTGTCAGTTGTCAGTTGTAATAATTCTTCCCTGTTCCCTGTTCCCTGTTCCCTGTTCCCTGTTCCCTGTTCCCTGTTCCCTGTTCCCTGTTCCCTACTTTCTATGGACGATATAACCACATGGGTAAACCACTCGTAGACATTTCAAATTCTAGCCAATCAATCCCCCCACCAATAACCGATTTAGCTTGACGACTTCCCGGCAGAACACGACTCAAAAATGGTTTCTGTTCTTCTAGCGTATAGCAAAGAGTTTTCTCAGGATCAAGTCCTACTAATTCCGCTGTCCATCGTCGTGCATCCTCTTCTGTTCCTAAGCGGTCTATAACACCTAACTCTAAGGCTTGCTGTCCGGTAAAAATTCGGCCGTCAGCGAAACTTCTTACCTTCTCTACGGTTAATGAACGAGCCTGTGCTACCGTTTCCACAAATTGTTGATAGCTGCAATCAATCAAGTCTTGCAGAATAGTTTGTTCCGGTTCTGTTAATTCCCGATCAAAAGCTAATATATCTTTGTACGGTCCTGACTTAATGACCTTAAAGGAAACACCAATTTTTCCCAATAGCACCTCTAAATTATTCCCCCGCAGAATTACCCCAATACTGCCCGTAATCGTGCCTGGATTCGCCATGATATGTTCTGCACCCATACCAATATAAACGCCTCCAGAAGCGGAAATATTCCCAAAACTAGCAACAATCTTGATTTTTTTGGCTAATCTCTTTAGTGCGCTGTAGATTTCTTGAGAATCACCCACTGTACCCCCAGGACTATCAATGCGTAGCAGTAAAGCCGGAAACTTACTTTCCTCTATAGTCTTCAATGCTTCTAGGACGTGCTTACGGGTTGCACCAGCGATCGCACCGCTAACTTCAATCCGCGCAATTTGTTTCCGAAAGTTGGGCTTAAATGGCCAAATCATGGGCAATCAAATAACTTTTTAATCTTCTGAATATCTTTAATATAGAACGCCCAGCGCGAACCTAACGGGTTCTAAACAAGTAGGCAAAATTGATTATATAAACAATACCTTGTCCAAATCGAAAAAAGTCTTGATTTGTAGGGGTAGCGCCCCCGTGCCTACCCCGATATTTGGGGCAAGCACTTATGTGGTCTCGTTGAACCAAGAATCCCCGTGTCTTTAGGGACTTCCAAATAAAAAAATACTCAACCACCTAACGCAAAAATCTCTCAAACCCTTATTCCTCTGTGTCCTCTGCGCCTCTGTGGTTCGTTAATCAGGATAATTTATTTCTTGGAAGTCCCTTAGACCAGGGAGTGTCAACTCTAATCCAATTGGGAAAAGTCCCAAAGACAAGGGTAAGAATTTTATTTTTAACCCCTGACTCGGTAACTCTTGCTATATCACCCGAATCATTAGAGACTTCCAAGAAATAAATTATCCTAAGAAACGAACCACAGAGGCACAGAGTACACAGAGAGAGAATTTCTGCATAAGTTTTGGGACATTTTTTTATTTGGAAGTCTCTTATTAAAAAGCTTAAGGAAATTTTTATATTTTATATGTAGTTTTATTTGGTATTTTTAAGGAACAAGAGCCAAGTATTAAAAAATATTAGCCTTCGCCACAAGTATACCCATCTCAACCCTATTGTGTTGTGTCACTGCACTACACGAGAATTTGGGAAAATAACGACCTTAAAAAATAGAAATCTCCAGCACAGAGCCAATAGCTTCCAGTAAATATAGAAATACTCAGCTATGGATCGCAATTATTAAGATTACTCATTGTGGGATTCTTTGAATCATCAACATGGCTTAAATGCTTTGACAACATTCAAGAATCGGTATGAAGAATTTGATAACGGTAATGAACATAGATATCAAATAGCGCCCCAACAAAGCCGCAAGTTAAACTAATCGTAAATAGACCGTTGAGGGAACTACCACTGCCGAAAGTAGCGAGAAAATGCAGAATTTGCATAGAGACATCCGAAATTATCCCTTGTAGACCAGGGACATAGCTAAAAAGTGATAAAACCAAGAACAAACCACCAACGAGGAAGACAGGGACGAGAAAACTAAAAATGGTGGTAAGCACTAAAGATCGGAAAAAGTTACTAAATATAGTCATAATCAGACCGAGGTAGTGGGTAACTTGAGAGATAACCGAAAAATTATCTGCCAACCTCTACAATACTGGCGATCGCCCCCAAACATTCATTTCGTCAAGAATCTTAAGTTTTCATTAAATTGCACTGGTAGTAGTTACCCCAAGTGCATTGGGTATTTTTGAGGTTTAAAACCTGTAAAACCTTGAAAAAATCAGGATTTACATCTCAGTATGCAGTTTACTAGAAGTAAAACCACTGTAAAAACTCGCTCAATTTTATGAGACTAGCCGTAAACTAAGTTAATAATTTGCATATTGTCTAGTGTTAATTCTATCCCCCACCACCAGTGACCAATGGCCAAATCCAGTTTAGGAACATGGAGTCAGCGCTTGCTGGCTGCGACCTTTTTAGGTGGACAAGTCATATTTCACCTCCTTCAAGGTAAAATTCACCGTCGTAACACCCTAGAACAATTGGCAATAGTCGGACCCGACTCTTTCTTCATTGCCCTATTAACAGCCATATTCGTGGGTGCAGTATTCACAATTCAGGTAGCACGGGAATTCATCAACTTCGGGGCAGGGAACCTCGTTGGGGGCGTATTAGCAGTAGCATTAACCAGAGAACTTAGCCCCGTATTGACAGCAGTAGTTTTAGCAGGACGGGTAGGTTCAGCTTTCGCAGCAGAAATCGGCACAATGAAAGTTACAGAACAAATAGATGCTCTGTTAATGTTAAAAACAGATCCCATTGATTATCTAGTTATTCCCAGACTTCTGGCTTGCTTCATCATGTTACCTGTCTTAACTTTGCTATCCTTAATCACAGGAATGTCTGGAGGATTGCTCATAGCCACCCATATTTACAACCTTTCCGATACAGTATTTCTAGACTCAGCCCGGGACTTTCTCGATATTTGGGATATTGGTAACGCCATGATTAAAGCCTGTTGCTTTGGTGTATTAATCGCCATTATCGGCTGTAGCTGGGGCTTGACTACCACAGGCGGTGCTAAAGGTGTAGGACAATCAACTACAACTGCTGTTGTCACAGCCCTATTAGTTATATTTATTACCAACTTCTTTTTATCTTGGGTAATGTTCCAAGGTCCCGGTAGTGGATTATCGCCAGGAAAGTGATTTTAGAGGCAAGAGGCAAGAGGCAAGAGGCAAAAGGCAAAATAGAGTAATTAAAAATTACGAATTATAGAAACAGGAGAAAAAGATTTTGCATAGTTCATTCACACCTAACATCATATCAACAGTAGAACTCAAGCCAAGTTATAATATTCCTGTTGTCTTAGTCTTGGTCGCCATTCCCGTCCTATTAGTACAACCTTGGGTGGGAGGAATATTAACGCTATTAGGTTTGTTTTTGATGTTGCAAGCTGTAACACTGCGCTTTCTATTTACCCCTACTGATTTTGATCTTTATAGAGGCGAAAAGTTAATTAAGCGTTTTCCTTACCAAGAATGGCAAAATTGGCGAATATTCTGGAATCCGGTTCCCATTTTGTTCTATTTTAAAGAAGTGAACAGTATTCACTTTTTGCCAATTTTATTTGACCCCAAAACCTTAAAATCTTGTCTAGAAGAACGTTGTCCACCAGGAGATTGCGGGAAGGCTGGGAGCCGCGTCTCTTTAGAGCGCGGGGGAAAGCCTACTCGTGCGGTTTTAACCGCTTCCAATATTCTCAACCATGATGCGGGTCATTAATATATCTTTCTATAGTATCAGCAGCAACGTTTCCAGCAGTTGAAAAGAAATAGCTGCTAGTCCAAAGTGACGGTAGCTTTTTTAATTCTGGGAACTCTTTTCTTAGGTAATTAGATGAGCGTCCTTTAAATGCTTTAATTACCTGAAATATTGCATCAGTTGGATGAATCTCTACGAATAAATGAATGTGATCTGGTGCAACTTCTAACGCCCGAATATTCCAATCTTTTTCAATAGCTAATGCCGAAAATATCTCAAAAATCCTATCCCTGATTTTCCCTACAAGCACTTTTTTTCGGCGTTTAGGTATCCAGACTAAATGAATCACGCTCAATCCGACAGCGTGATTATAATGCCGATATTCATAAGAACTTTTTTTCATATATTTTAGCTATTGACTTCCTTTAAATTGTAGACTAAGATAGTCATATCGTCAATCATATCAACAAAATAAACCTGTGCAAATACGCTGGAGATTCAAGCTACAACCGAATATTGGGCAACAAGCCTTAATGTCTGAGTGGCTTGTTACTTTGCGGAAACACAGAAATTATTGTTTAGCAGAACGTCAGCGCGGATTTGAAACTAATAACCAAAAATCAGATGAGTCTGTTATGTACCAATATGGCGCATTTTCAGACTTAGATAGTCGTATTGAATATGGTTCTTATTGCCCATTAACCTGCCCTATCGTTAAGCATGGCGTAATGTCCTCTGGGCTAACAAAAAATAGTAAGAAGCATGGTTTAAGCTGGGGTAGTCCGACTGATATTCAAAGTAAGAGAACAACTGAATTACGTTCTGAATCTGAATGGTATAGCCGAATTAATTCAGATGTTTTACAAGGTAATTTAGCTAAATTAGATATTGCTTATAACGGATTTTTTCAACACAAAAGGGGTTTTCCTGCGTTTCGTAAAGCAGCTAATTTTAAAACTTTTCAATTCAAGCCAGGACAAGTAAAATTAACCGTTAATCGTGAATCCAATCAGCCCCGATGCTATTCCCATGCCTACTTTCCTGGACTGAGGACTATGCGCTATTTTGATAGTCGGACTATTCCCGTAGATGCTGACATTAGGACGGTAACAGTAATTAAAGAAGCTGACGGATGGTACATGAGTGTATTACTCAATTTACCTGAATCGCTACCTGAAGTCACAGAAATTGAAACTGTCAAATCAGCGGTGGGTATTGACGTAGGAATTAATAAATTAATTTCTTTGTCGGATGGTTCATTTATTGAAAATCCTAAATTTGCAACTAACAAAAAAGTCCGTCGTCAATTAAGAATCAGACAGCGCCGGGTTAACCGTAAAGTCAAGGGTTCTAATAATCGTAAAAAAGCCGGGAAAAGAGTCGCCAAACTACATAAAAAGATTGCAGATAAACGGAATGATCATCAATGGAAAGCAGCCAATAAAGTTGTTAACACCGCTGAGGCAATTGTCCAAGAGGATCTAAATGTTAAGGCGATGAAGTCCCGCTGCAAACCTAAACGGCAGAAAGGGCGATTTATGCCTAATGGTCAATCTGCAAAACGTGGGTTAAATCGCTCTATTTCTGATGCCAGTTGGGGTGACTTATTTTCTAAAATCGCTTGGCTGGCATTGAAGTCTGGTAAGCCAGTATTATCCGTTAATCCTAAATTTACTTCTCAAGAATGTTCGGCTTGTCATCATATTAGTAAAGCTAACAGAGATGGCGAAAAGTTCATTTGTGAAAACTGCGGTCATATTGACCATGCTGATACTCAAGCCTCCCGGACAATTTTACGAAGAGCTAATTTAAAATTTGTCAGCAAAGACATTAAAAACCTACCTGCGGACTGCGGGAAAGTTACGCTTGTCAGAGATGATTCTGCCAGTAATGGCAAACAGGATCAGGGCAAGAACCGTACATCTAAGGTAATACCTGAAAAGCGGATATTATTCGAGCAGTTGTCTTTACAATTATTCGATTAAGAATCCCCGCGTCTTTAGACCGGGGAGTGTCAAGCATTGATTAGATTTTGTCTCTAGTTAATTGGATATTTCAAGAAAGATATTTTTTGTATCATGGAAAATTTATATAGTCGTTTATGAACCCAGAAGAATCTCCAACTCCAGAACCCATAAATGAGTGGTTAGAACAAATAGAAGTGCAACCCCCTACAGATGAACTACCAGAAAAACCGTCCACCGATTTACAATTAGAAACTAAAGCATCTGGTGAATTGGCAACGTCAGAAACAACAGAACTAGAAGCAGAAGATTCACTATATATACAAGCGAAACAAAGATTAGCCCAATTACAGCAAAAGTCATCAGACCTTAGTGCAGAAATTGCTCAATTGGAAACTACTTATGCCACCCTGCGGACGCAAATTAGTGTAACTCAAACCGCACTCTCGCAAGTTGTCCAAGAGTCATTATCACAGTTAGAACAACGCAAACAAGCCTTACAAATTTCTGTCGAACAACTTGAACGTCGTCAAGAACGAATTCGTAATGAAATGCGGACAACCTTTGCAGGGACATCTCAAGATATAGCAATTCGGGTACAAGGTTTTAAAGACTATCTCACAGGTAGTTTACAGGATTTGGCATCAGCAGCAGAACAAATGCAACTGGTAAAACCTGCACAAGAACGGGAAAAGCCAGCGCCGAAAGAAGCTAAAGCTGTGCAAGAACAAATGGCTAACGCCACGCTATCGCTATCGGAAATGCCACAACTTGGTCAACAGCAGTTTCAGGATACCACTAAAAAAATCCGGCGCTTACTTGACCAATACCGCAACCAGCCAGACTATTATGGACAGCCCTGGCAATTACGCCGCACCTTTGAACCAATTCATGCAGAAAAAATCTCAAATTGGTTATTTACCTTAGGTGGACGGGGTGCTTTACGGACAATGGGTAGCCGCTTACAGAATATTTTAATTGCTTCATCGGCAATTTCGATATTACATCAATTATATGGCGATGCCTCCGGCGAGCGAAGCTATCGCGTGCGAACCCTAATTTTAGCAAACACTCCAGAACGTTTAGGTGAATGGCGACGCGGTTTACAAGATTGTTTAGGTATCGGTCGTTCCGATTTTGGACCCGACAGAGGAGTGGTATTATTTGAAGCACCGACAGCTTTAGCCCAAAAAGCCGAGAGATTAGTTAAAGCCAATCAAATGCCTTTAATTATCATTGATGATTCTGAGGAACAAATTAGTTTAACATTACTACAATTCCCTCTCTGGTTAGCTTTTGCCCCTGACCCAAAAACCATGAAAGATCGGGATTTTAACGATGATTTTTAATTAGTCATTGGTGATTGGTGATTGGTGATTGGTCATTGGTGATTGGTCATTGGTAAAACAACTGACAACTGACAACTGACAACTGACAACTGACAACTAACAACTAACAACTGACAACTGACAACTGACAAATTTATGTTTCTTTGGTTAAGTTTGTGTGGAGTGGTGGTTTTATTAGCTTACCTATTGGGTTCTTTCCCCACTGGATATCTAGCAGGTAAGCTATTAAAAGGAATTGATATTCGGGAAGTTGGTTCTGGTTCAACAGGTGCAACTAATGTTTTGAGAACTTTGGGTAAAGTCCCAGGGGCATTTGTGTTATTAATTGATGCTTTAAAAGGAGTATTAGCCATAAATTTAGGTTATGCCTTATTTAACATTGCTTATAGTCAAAACTTAATTCCACCAACTGTAAATCCCGGAATTTGGCAACCTTATTTAGTCACATTAGCTGGTTTAGCCGCCCTTTTAGGACATAGTAAATCAGTCTTTCTCGGCTTTACTGGTGGTAAATCTGTAGCTAGTGGTGTGGGAATTTTACTAGCTATAAATTGGCAAATTGGATTATCAACATTAGGAGTATTTGCAGTAGTCATTGCCATTTCTAGAATTGTATCTTTAAGTTCCATTTGTGGAGCGATCGCAGTTTCTATTTTAATGGTAATTTTCCACCAACCTTTAGCCTACATTCTTCTTGGTTTGACTGGCGGTTTATATGTAATTATCCGTCACCGCAGTAATATTGAGCGATTAATTGCGGGTACAGAACCAAAAATTGGTCAAAAGGTAGAAACACAAACAGAACAAATTACTTAGAACTTTTTGTTGGTTCGTTATTCGGGGCAACCACAGGGGGTTTGCCCCTACCTAATGGTATCAACTTAAGCTCAAATCCCTACCACACCTCGTTCCTAGTCTCTGACTGGGCGCAGGGACTGACTGGGCGCAGGCCCTGCGCCCCTACTCCTATTCAACAATTTTTCTTGCCTGAATTACCTGCAAACTTCCACCAGCATATAAACTAGGTTTACCCACATCAAAACCATAATCTCCTAACAAACCAGGTAAATCTGTTTTCAACAATTCCCAAGCCGTCTGGGTTTCAAACAACCAGAAAAATATCGCCAACCCCGGCCAAAATATCGGATTTGTTGGGGGGTGAAAATCCACCAAAGTGAAAACTCCTCCCGGTTTTAATACCCGATAAACCTCTTGAATGATTTTTCGGAGTTGTTCTGGCTGCATTTCGTGTAAAGCTGCGCTAGTATGTACCACATCAAACAAATTATCTGCAAAAGGCATATCCTCAGCAAATGCTTTTATATAAGTGGCATTTGGCACATTTTTCTGGCATCGTTTTATAGACAATGGAGAAGCATCCAAACCGGTGACGTTTTCCGAAAAATTTACTAAAAATCTGGTTACTTGACCACTACCACAACATAAATCTAAAATCTGAGTATCTGATTGTAGGTTTAAATTTTGTAAAGCCAGTTGACGAAACCGGGGTTCACCACCCACAGTCACAGCCGCTAACCGAGAGATGCCATCATATAGCCATTGGTATCTATAACTTAAATCTCTAAAAATTGTTGCCATTGTATTTTTCCTGCCGATAAAGCTTTATATTTAATAAAGATATATTGTTAACATTAGTGAAAAATCTGTAAGGATTGGGGGAAAGTAACTGCTATGGGTCGTATAGGGGTATTATTACTTAATCTTGGTGGTCCTGATAAACTAGACGATGTAGGACCTTTTTTGTATAATCTGTTTTCAGATCCCGAAATTATCCGTTTACCGTTTCGCTGGATGCAAAAACCTCTGGCTTGGTTTATTGCTACACGCCGAGAAAAAACATCTCAAGAAAATTATAAGCAAATTGGCGGCGGTTCTCCCTTACGACGGATTACAGAAGAACAAGGAGAAGCTATCAAGGCGAAGTTAGGTGAATTAGGACAAGAAGCTAATATCTATGTGGGAATGCGTTATTGGCATCCTTATACAGAGGAAGCGATCGCCCAACTTACCCAAGATCACATTGATAAGTTAGTAATTCTCCCACTTTATCCCCAATTTTCCATCAGCACCAGCGGTTCTAGTTTCCGGTTATTAGAACAACTATGGAAAGAAAACCCCAAACTCCAAAGTCTTGAATATACAGTCATTGCCTCTTGGTACAAAGAACCAGGTTATCTACAAGCAATGGCAGAACTCATACTTGGCGAACTTGATAAGTTTCCACATCCTGATGGTGTGCATATCTTCTTTAGCGCACATGGAGTACCTAAAAGCTATGTAGAGGAAGCAGGAGATCCCTATCAGCAAGAAATTGAGGAATGCACAACCTTAATTATGCAAACTCTCAATCGTCCCAATCCCCACACCCTCGCCTATCAAAGTCGTGTTGGTCCGGTAGAATGGCTACAACCCTACACAGAAGATGCACTAAACGAACTCGGTGCTAAAGGTGTGAAAGATTTGGTAGTTGTCCCCATTAGTTTTGTTTCTGAACATATCGAAACACTACAAGAAATTGACATTGAATATCGAGAAATAGCTGAAGAAGCAGGAATACATAACTTCGGACGAGTTCCTGCTCCCAATACTAATCCAGTTTTTATCAGAGCTTTATGCGACCTGATAGTTGATGTCTTGCAACAACCTAATCTCAAACTCTCTCAAGTTACCCAAATGAAAAAAAGGGTGAAAATGTATCCCCAAGAACGGTGGGAATGGGGAATCACTACCAGCGCAGAAGTTTGGAATGGTCGGATAGCCATGCTAGGTTTTATTGGGTTGATTATTGAATTAATCACTGGTAAAGGCTTACTGCACGTTATCGGACTTTTACATTAGTTGTGGTGATTGGTAATGAATGGGTCATGAGTCATGGGTAATAATTATTTCCGTTCTATAAAACTTACCCAAAATTACCAAAGTCTAGACACATCTGGACAGCGATAATCTTAGTGTTTATTTCCTGCTTCATCGCTGTCTTAGAATGACTTCCAATCTTGTTTGCCCGCTCCACAGACAATCTCGGTAGAACTTACCGTTTCTGACCGTAGTTCCTAAAAAGAACCCCTGCTTCCTGTCCCCTGCCCCTTGCCCGTAGTAAAAGATTTATAGGCGCTAGACGAATCAGAATTTTGAAAGAAAAAAGTTTCATATTCCCCAATCACGTTAGCCTACGAAAGTTCTTTTATGGACTCTTCAGAAATCCCCGCGTCTTCAGACCGGGGAAGCTTGTGCGATTACCCAATTCCAGTTCTAAGGAACGCAAATTTAATACCCACATTCCGCACCCCCAAGTGTCACACCCCAAGGAAAGCAATATATTTAGTACATAAGAACTAATACCTGTGAGGGGTGATTAAAATTTATTGAGGCTAAATAGGAATAATTACTATTAAAGCAGATATATAGTCAATAAAACGACTAAGTACGAAATTTTGATTCTGAGGTGATTGTAATGGAAAACCTAGTCCAGAATCATTGAAAGCTTTATCCTCAATGACTATAAAAAACTAAAAAAACGTTTTAAATCAACAGAAAAATGAGAACATGGTAACAGATACTTATATGGAGTTTCTGTTACCATGTTTAGTACAAAAGACCTGGAATTGAAGAAGATAGACCATTTAGGGATAGTAGCAGGAATAGTAGATTCAATAGGGATTGTAGAAATAATTAATAATTTAGTAGGTTCAGAGCCAGGAGAAAAAGTCAGTGCAGGTCAGGTGGTAAAGGCGATGATTTTGAACGGCTTAAGTATGATGTCACAGCCGTTATATATGTTTCCAAAATTCTTTGAATTAATTGCTTGTGAACATTTAATTGGTGTAGGAGTAAAAGCAGAATATCTCAATGATGACAAGCTGGGGAGAGTATTAGATAAATTATTTATAAAAGGACTAGATACAGTATTTTTAGCCGTCAGTTTAAATGCAGTAGAAATATATCAGATATCACTCTCATCATCACACTTGGATTCAACATCATTTCATGTACATGGAGAATATGAAAATAGTTTACCATCAGTAATATTTGAAGATTCAAAAGAATCAGGTTCATTAGAAAAAGAAAATGAAGAGAGTCAATCACCTCAAGCGATAAAGCTGACTTACGGTTATTCTAGAGATCATCGTCCAGATTTAAAACAATTTATTACACAATTAGTATGTTCAGGAGATGGAGATATACCAATATATATAAAAGCAGTATCAGGGAATGAAGTTGATTCTAAAAAATTTGGAGAAATCGCAGTTGAATATCAGAAAAGAATACAAGTTGATAGTTTGATAGTAGCAGATAGCGCATTATATACAGAATCAAATATCAAGTTAATGTCGAGTCTCAAATGGTTAACCAGAGTACCCTTAACGATAAAATCAGCAAAAAACTTAGTGATGAGTTTAGCAGAATCGGAATTTGTTAAAAGTGAAAAAGCAGGATATTCTTATGCCGAGAAGAAAATAACTTATGGAGATATAGAGCAAAGATGGTTAATCGTACAAAGTCAAGATAGAAAAAAATCTGACTTAAAGAAATTATCAAAGAGAATAGAAAAAGCTTTGACTAATACTCAAAGTAAGTTAAAAAACCTATCGCAAGAAAAATTTGCTTGTGCGGCTGATGCTAGAAAGGAATTAACAAAAATAAGTAAAGAATTTAAATATCATCAAGTAGAAAATATTGAAGTTATCGAAAAAAGTCCTAAAATCAAAGAAGAAAATCAATTAGGAAAGGCCATAAACAATCCAACTATGCGGTGGATATTTCAATGTTTTCAATCAGTTCATCTTGTGACTTTTCAAGGAAAAAGAGAATTTTATAATTTGACATCAGAAATGAAGTACATTCTCCTATTCCTCCCAGAAGCTTGCCGTAATTACTACAGATATATAAGTTGATTCATCAACATTATTAATAGTTTAATTATACAATTTGACTCATTGATTTTATTAATGAGTTTAAGTTTTAATGCTGTTTTTAAGTTTATTTCTAGAAGGATATAAGTTATGATTAAGTCTTGATAGACTAACAATAAAATTATATTATATTTTCTGCCAGAAACCACCCTCATTCTTTATTGCTTCTTATTGAGAATGTATCTGAATCAATTTTCCTATCTAAAATTTGTTTTTTTATAGATAAATGTATTCTTTTACTCATTTTTCATCAATTTACCTCCGTAATCACCGTTTGTGACAGTCAAGGGTGCGGAATGTGGGTTAATAACCTGCAATTCTGATGTAACCTGGAATGGTGCGTTACGCTGTCGCTAACACACCCTACTTTTGCACCTTATTTAATTCACATTCCTAAATACCCAATCTTTGATAAACCTGTTCTAAATGCTTGAGATGATGTTGTGGATCAAAACAGGCTTCTATTTCTGCGGGGGATAAGTTTTGAGTGACGCGAGGATCTGTGCTGATTAAATCACGGAAGTTGCCTTCTGGTTTGTTCCAGGCAGTATGGGCGCTTTCTTGGACTATAGTATAGGCTGCTTCTCGATTTAATCCTTTATCTATTAAGGTTAATAATACCCTTTGACTAAAGACGACTCCACCATAACAGTTAAGATTTCGTGCCATGTTTTCGGGATAAACCAACAGGTTATTTGCCAACTGGGTGATTTCATGCAGCATAAAATGAGTCAAAATGCAAGCATCTGGTAAAACTACCCGTTCTACAGAACTGTGGGAAATATCCCGTTCGTGCCACAAAGCGACGTTTTCTAATACTGCCCCTGCATGACTTCTCACCAATCGTGCCATCCCTGTTAATCGTTCCGAACGGATGGGATTACGCTTGTGAGGCATAGCACTAGAGCCTTTTTGCCCTTTGGCGAAAAATTCTTCAACTTCTAAAACGTCTGTTTTTTGCAGGTTACGAATTTCTACAGCAAAACGTTCTATGGATGCAGCCAGTAATGCTAACTGTTGCACAAAGTCTGCATGAATATCACGGGAAATTACCTGAGTAGAGGCAATATCGGGTTTAAGTCCGAGTTTTGCACAAGCGATCGCTTCTACACGGGGTTCAATGTTGGCGTAAGTCCCCACTGCACCTGATATTTTACCGACAGCGATCGTTTTTTTGAGAATTTGCAACCGTTCTTGGTGTCGCAACACTTCCGCTAACCAACCAGCTAACTTAAAACCAAAGGTAATAGGTTCAGCGTGAATACCATGCGATCGCCCAATCATTACCGTATTGCGATGTGCAGTAGCTTTTTTACGAATAGCATCAATGACATCTTCTAGGCGTTTTAACAACAGATCCAGACTAGCAACTAATTGTAGCGATAAAGCAGTATCCAAAACATCAGAACTAGTTAAACCCAAGTGAATATAGCGTCCTGCATCACCTACATATTCATTAACATTTGTCAAGAAAGCAATCACATCATGACGAACTTCTGCCTCAATTTCTAGCACCCGTTTGGGGTCAAAATTCGCCTTAGCCTTAATTTCCTCTACTGCTGCTGCTGGAATATAACCCAGTTCTGCCTGTGCTTCGCAAACCGCGATCTCTACATCTAGCCAGGTTTTCAGCTTATAGGTTTCACTCCACAAATCGCCCATTTCGGGCAAGGTATAACGCTCAATCACATTCACAGCATCTAATACAACTGTCATATTTTACATTAGACATCTCCAAAATAGTAATACTCTATGGTTAAGGGTGAATTTGGCTCAAGATAAACCGCAACCGATCATAATCATCTTTGAGTAACATACTCAGATGTCTTCCAGCTTTAATCAACCATTCTCGATCAGTTTTTCGTAACTGGTATACTCCTCGAATAGCGGCGGCAGCTAAAGAATCTACAGGCGCACCACTAATAAAAATTAATGTTCGTAAAAAATCTAGTTCTTCCGTAAACTGAATAATTTCTTCTGCCTGACAATGATTAACAGCCTGGTGGATTTGTGGTGGACGGGGTGGTAAGTATTGATATACCCTGCCGTTATTACCTATATTTATAGACTTTTCCTTAAATCCCACAATCGCCGCTCGAAATTCAGTTTTGAGCATAGAAAATATCTGGGGTTGTTCCTCGCGCAAAGCTTCTAAAGATAATCCCAAAGCAACTGCCCGATGTACAGAATCAATAGGCATAGTTGTGGCATGATAAACTACAGCATAAACTTGATTACCAGATTCTTCGTCCACAGCGCAAACCCAACTCCCAAAAGGTGGCATTGGTGGAAAACTCAAGTCTTCTGGTTCTAAACACTGAGCCAAAAATTCCGTACTTGTCGTTTCAATTATCTCTGCAAAGTGATGAGAATGGCGATTTTCAATAGCAAACTGTGGTAAAGGTAGACGCATAAGCAGTTAAGGAACAGGGAACAGGGAACAGGGAACAGGGAACAGGGAACAGGGAACAGGGAACAGGGAGCAGGGAACAGGGAACAGGGAACAGCAAAATCATTTGTGTAATTAATTCTGTCGCATTACTTATAGGAATTGCAGAATTTTTTTAAAATTGCCATTAGTCAATAGTCTTAGTAAATAACTAATAACCACTGACTAATGACTAAAGACTAAATTACTATTTCCCTTTTTTCGGAACTGTAGTTTCAACAGGTTCTAATTCTGTTAAGCGGAAAGTAATTATTTTATCCCAATTACCACCTTCAAATAATACAGCTACTTTACCATCACTCACTCGTTGGACAAGTCCTTCAGACCGATAATATGTATCTGCGGGATTTTTGACGCGAACAGTTGCTCCAGGCAGGATCATCTTATTTACCTTCAATAGTTTCCTATTAATAGCTTAATGCTTATTAGGGAACAGGGAACAGGGAACAGGGAACAGGGGGCAGGGGGAGTGGGGGAGTGGGGGGAGTGGGGGAGTGGGGGGAGTGGGGGAGTGGGGGGAGTGGGGGAGTGGGGGGAGTGGGGGGAGTGGGGGAAGTGGGGGGAGTAGGGGAAGTGGGGGGAGTAGGGGAAGTAGGGGAGAAATTTCATTCTTCATTCTTCATTCTTCATTCTTCATTCTTCATTCTTCATTCTTCATTCTTCTGATAGCGCAGCGTGGCGTTAGCCATACTCCTGACTCCTGACTCCTCTTCAGTAATACTTCTGGCGTTGACGATAATTAGCTACAGATTCTACTATACCGATCGCAATAAAGTTAGTCAGCATTGCTGAACGTCCATAACTCATCCAAGGTAGGGGAATCCCCGCCACTGGTGCCAAACCAACTGTCATACCAACATTCACAATCAGTTGAAACACAATCATAGACAAAACACCTATAGCTAAAAGTGAACCGAAGTTATCTTTGGCTGTTTGAGCTACGTGAAGCAAGCGAAAGCAAATCAAGCAAAAAACTGATAGTAAAATTAAGCACCCCACCAGACCAAATTCTTCAGCAACAGCGGAGAAAATAAAATCTGTGTGTTGTTCAGGAACGAAATTGAGTTGAGTCATGGGACCTTTAAACAAACCCCAACCCCAAACTTCACCAGCGCCAATAGCAATGCGAGATTGAATCAGGTGATAACCAGCACCAAGAGGATCATGTTCAGGGTTAATAAATACACTAAGTCGGTTTTTTTGATACTCCTTTAAGATATGATTCCAGGCAAAAATGCCTAATTCGCCACCAAGCAGATTAAGACATAATGATCCAATAGCACCAATACCAAAACGCTTCCAGGGCAGACTAACCCAACCAACTATCCCCATCGCTACTGCCCATATTAAACCCAATATACTCAATGATATTTCTTTAGATAAAACTATGGGTGTTGATAATGGCCAAGATATACTAAATAAGATTGCTGCTATGACCGGAGAAATCATGAGTATTAACCAGCCGGGGTTAGCGTTTGCCCAGTACAGCATTCCTAAAAATATTGCTCCAAATACCAGTGATGTTGCCAAGTCTGGCTGTAAAAATACCAATGCCCAAGGTACAGCCGTAATTGCCAAGACACGGAAAACATTCTCAATAGTAGAAGCAGTTTGCTTATGTAACAACGCAGCTAAGGTAATGATTAGCCCTATTTTGGCAAATTCTGAGGGTTGGACATTAAAACCAGCAATACTAATCCAACGCTGTGCGCCTTTGGCACTAGTACCAGCGAGCATCACAGCTATTAAACTAAAGTTCGTTAGCCCGTAGGTGAACCAATGCCACTGCATTAAGTTTTCATAACGGCAACGAGCTAAAAACAAGGCAATAGTTGAACCAATCGCCGCTATCAGCCAGTGCCACCACCAGTCAGTTACAGGTTGCTTTAATTCTGTACTCAGAATCATTAGCCCCCCGAACATACTAACAGCAACGGGGAGGATAAATAGTAGCCCATCCATTTGTTGCCAGGGTTTAAGCCAGAATTGCCAACGCATTTTCGGGAACGAAGGTTTTAATAACATTGTGTGAGGAGGGAGTTGGGCAGGGGGTAGGGGGCAGGGGGAGTGGGGGAGTGGGGGGAGTGGGGGGAGTGGGGGGAGTGGGGGGAGTTGGGGAGAAATTTCTTCCTTCTGAACTCCTGATAGCGCAGCGTGGCGTTAGCCATACTCCTGATCTTATGTCAAAGCATTAACTGAAACTTTACCTGCTACAGTGAGAGCGATCGCCTTCAATGCTTTAGCAGCGGCTGAATTAGGTTCACCAATAACTATCGGCATACCACTATCACCCCCAATTCTGGTAGAAATTTCTAATGGTACACATCCTAACAGAGGAACTCCTAATTCTGCGGCTGTTTTTGAACCACCACCAGAACCAAAAATGTCATATTGCTTATCCGGTTGATCTGGGGGAATAAAATAGCTCATATTTTCCACAATTCCCAAAACTGGAACATTTAACTGCTGGAACATCCGCAACCCCTTCCGGGAATCCAACAAAGCTACCGTTTGTGGTGTAGTCACAATAACTGCCCCTGCCATTGGTACAGATTGGGCTAAAGTTAATTGAGCATCTCCAGTTCCTGGGGGCATATCCACAATTAAATAATCCAGTTCTCCCCATTCCACTTGATAAAGAAACTGACGAATCACACCATTCAGCATCGGACCGCGCCAAATTACTGGCTGATCTCGATCAATCAAAAAACCCATGGAAACAAGCTTGACACCATGATTAAACGCCGGTTCGAGAATGTCCCCTGCCTCTGTAGACCGGACATTAATTTTAGCATCACCCAAACCCAACATGGTAGGATCATTAGGTCCATAAATATCTGCATCTAATAAACCAACCTTAGCGCCAGCTTGTGCTAAAGCAACGGCAATATTTACGGCTACTGTACTCTTACCAACGCCACCTTTACCACTAGAAACAGCAATAATATTTTTGATCCCAGGTACACCGTTGCGGTCTGGTAAGCTTTTCTGCTGGGGTGTTTCCGCTGTTACTTCTATACTCACATCTGTAACACCAGGGAGCTTTTTAACAGCTTTTTGACAATCTTCGACAATAAACTCCCGTAAAGGACAAGCCGGAGTGGTCAACACCAAAGTGAAACTAACCTTGCCACCGTCAATTTTGACGTTGCGAATCATATTTAACTCTACCAGGCTTTTGCGAAGTTCTGGATCTTCTACTGGTCGCAACACTTCTAGGACTGCGTGGGAATCTAGGACATCATACATAGTGTGTTTACCGTTGCCGCTGACTATAAAGCTTAAAAAATTTTCATTGACAGATACTAGAATCTTAACTTTATTAGAGTAAGTAGGTGAACACAATAAAACCAAACTGTGTAAAGAAACGTATAATCGCCCAAACCCTCTTCACTCTTGCCTCTTGCCTCTTGCCTTTTGCCTTGCCATAACGACAATTTTCAACGCCAACCTACTTAGTTGTTTAGTTGTCAGTTCTGAGAAACCAGAATCCTGTAGGGGCAAACCCCCCGTGGTTGCCCCAACGGGTAGGCACGGGGGCGCTACCCCTACATTAAATCCAAATCTTTTATATAATTAATTTTGCCTGTGTACTTAATCAAGGATATCAAAAGTTGCAACTTAGGAAGGGCTAGTAAAATATATATCTATTGATCAGTATTAATCCCCCCCCCAATTTTTTTTAGGGACTTCCAATTAAAAAAATCCCCAAAAGTTTCTTGTGGTGCGGGCATCTTGCCCGCTAATTACCAAGGACAGGCAGGATGCCCATCCCACAAAATTGGGTAATTTATTTTTTGGTGATCCCTTAGCTGTTGATATTGCATATTCTGAAAAAACGTTATAACTTGTTAAGTTGTAGGGGAATAATTTATTTTGTCATCGCAATAGCCAATTGTTAATTAGGTAGATATACTATATTTAAGTGGTTCTACATACAGAAGAATCCACGTTTCTAGAAATTCAAAAAACTGTTAAATATGATGCAGTTTACAATACCTTTGCCATTTCTTATAGATTGGGTTGAGTGACAGTGTAACCCAACGCATTTATTGGATTATGGCTCTCAACGCCACCTACGAATCAAGGCTTTTTTCAGTTTGGCAAAGGTATTGAGTTTAATTTTGGTATTGACTGATATTTAGTATTTTGAATGAATTGATATTTGCTATTTCAAAGTTATGATGAAAATGGCATTAGAGAAGAATTAAAGGTGCATCTACTCCCAACAAGTATACTATCTAAATGGAGTTAGTCTGGTAATGCAACTAAACAAATTAGAGACAAGTAAAAATATAGAAAATGAAGCTTGGCTTGCATTAGAGAATTCAATTCTCTACTACAAAGGTCAGCCCGTTGGTACTGTAGCGGCTTATGATTCATCCGTCGAAGCATTAAATTATGACCAATGTTTTATCCGGGATTTTGTTTCCTCGGCGTTAATTTTTCTGATTAAAGGCAGAACAGATATTGTCAAGAATTTCCTAGAAGAAACATTAAAGTTACAGCCGAAAGAAAAGGCATTAGATGCCTATAAACCCGGTAGAGGATTAATTCCAGCTAGTTTTAAAGTCGTTTCTGCCAATGGGGAAGAGTTTTTAGAAGCTGATTTTGGTGAACACGCGATCGCCAGAGTCACACCTGTAGATTCTTGTTTATGGTGGTTAATTTTATTACGTGCTTATGTAGTTGCTACTCAAGATAATTCCCTGGCTTATCAACCAGAATTCCAAACAGGAATTAGGTTAATTATGGACATCTGTTTAGCTAATCGGTTTGATATGTACCCGACGCTATTAGTTCCTGATGGCGCTTGTATGATAGACAGACGCATGGGAATTTATGGACATCCTTTAGAAATTCAAGTTCTATTTTTTGCCGCTTTACGTGCAGCGCGAGAACTACTAATTTGTAAAGGTAATGAGGATATTGTCGAAGCAATTGATAACCGCTTACCTTTATTATGTGGTCATATTCGTCAGCATTACTGGATAGATATTAATCGTCTGAATGCAATTTATCGCTTTAAGGGTGAGGAATACGGAAAAACGGCGGTTAATCTTTTCAATATTTATGCCGATTCCTTACCTTATTATGAGTTAGATAAATGGCTACCGAAAAAAGGTGGTTATTTTGCCGGAAATGTCGGACCATCACAAATGGATACTCGGTTCTTCACCCTCGGAAATTTGATGGCTGTAATTTCTGACCTTTCCACAGAAGAACAGTCCCAAGCAATTATGAATTTGATTGAAAAACGATGGGATGATTTAGTCGGAGATATGCCCGTTAAAATCTGTTATCCGGCTTTACAAGGTGAAGAATATCGAGTCGTCACAGGATGTGACCCCAAAAATATACCTTGGTCATATCATAATGCTGGTAGCTGGCCTGTCTTAATGTGGATGTTAGCAGCAGCAGCGGTGAAAACAAAAAAACCACAGTTGGCAGAAAAAGCTATTGCAATTGCTAAAGTCAGATTATCGGAAGATGAATGGCCAGAATATTATGATGGAAAAAAAGGCAGATTAATTGGTAAACAAGCAAGAAAGTATCAAACTTGGACAATTGCTGGTTATTTATTAGCGCAGGAACTCATAGATAATCCTGATTATTTACCATTAATTAGTTTTGATAAGTTACCTCCAGATGTGGTTTCTAGAGCCTGTGAGTTTGAAGTTGGTGGGATAGATCCTTACATGAATCCTTAAACCTAATTTTATCTGAAAACCGTAGGGTGGTTTAGTTATGAAAAACAAGATCCCCGACTTCTTAGAGAAGTCGGGGATCTGACTCTTGCAATGTATCCCTACGGGACGCTAAGCTGTTACGCAGCTAAATTTGATAACCATAATTTACTTGAACTTTGTAGTGCGGGCATCTTGCCCGCTAGAATTAGAGACTTCCAAATAAAAAAATGTCCCAAAACTGATGCAGAAATTCTCTCTCTGTGTACTCTGTGCCTCTGTGGTTCGTTTCTTAGGATAATTTATTTCTTGGAAGTCTCTTATACAAACTAAATGCACAACAGCTTAGTGTTTGTGTACAGAATCATAGATTATTTATGAGATTTTAACCATTCTTCCAGGTCGGTAATGTCTATAAAGTCTAATAATGCTTCTCCCAGGTCTTCTAGTTGTTCTATTGTGAGGTTGCTGATAGTTTCGATGTAGTTACCACTCAATTTCCCAAATTGCTTGGATAATATACGCACCAATAAGTTTGTTGCTTCTTCCTGCTTTGCTTCTTGATATACCCTAGTTTGCTTAATATCACTAACTAAAAACATCGCTTCAATCTCCTGACGGCTTAATTGTGAAAATTTGGACAACAAAACAGTCTCTAACAATTCTATAATACCTTGTTTTTCTCTGTTATTATCAATCTCTGTCTTTGTTCTTGCCATGAGATTTTTGACTAATTCTGGTGCTTGGGTTTCTTTACTGACAATTAATTCAATTAACCCCACACCAATTGAACCAGGTGGTAGTTCATCTAAATAAATGCGTTTGATTCTCCCACTATCAATTAATTCTTGTTGGTAATTAGTTAATACTTCTACATCTAAACTCCGTTTAGCAAATAAAGCTACTGCTTGCCAATCTTGTACTGGTTTAAATTGATTGAGATAAATGTTTATTTCTGCTATTAATTCCCAATAAAAATCAAGTTTGGGTTGGAATTGCACTTCGACAAAATAGATGGGTTTTTCCAAACTATCTGGCATGAAAATACCATCAAATCGAAAGGCTTTTTCTTTAACTTCGACGGAAGTAAAATTATAACCTTGAGCATTTTCTATTGGTTGTCCGAGCAATTCAAACAATAGAGTGTGAAAAGTGAGAAAAATTTGATAAAATATTGTATCTGTGTGCATAGTTTATAATATTGAGCCAGTTAAGTCTTCGGTTTCCCTACCAAGCTAACTGGCTCGGTTTTATATTTGGATATAGTCACCCACATCACTGGGTTTGAGTTTGGACTCTCTGGTGTACGCTTGATAGAATCCCTCCTATCAACTCTGACTGTAGAGAGTGCTGGCGAGGAAGACCCGAACACAACACGAAAACCGAGATTATTGTCTTGATTACGCGCGTTGTTCCTGTTACGATTCGCCGAACGGCAATTGATAGCATTGTTGTACCAAGAACCGCCCCGTTTAATAACTCAACCCCAAGCTATGTGCCATACATACTAAGAAGTATAAGCAAGGATAGCCACCCTCAATTTACAATATCCGAATATTAATCAGCGATATCGTTTACAAGTCTTTATTGTCGGGTCAGAAATGATAACTTCGGTAAAAATAAACATTTCGATATCTGACGCACCCTACTAAATCAAAAAAATTTGATCGCCTGACGGCGAGGGGTAAGGGTAGAGAAGAAAGAGAAGAGCGCAAAAGCGCAAGAGGGTAAAGGGCTAAGAGAATCCTGGCGAGGAAGACCCGAACACAACACGAAAACCGAGATTAACGCCTTGATTACGCGCGCTGCCCCTGCTACGACTCGCCGAACGGCAATAGAAAGCATAGGTGTACCAAGAACCGCCCCGAAATATATAAGCGCGATTATCTTCTTCATTTACCTTCAATTCTCCCCAAACTTCATTACCATTACTTTTTAAACGCGCTGGTTTTTCGCTATAACTGTCGTGAAATTCATCCAAACACCATTCCCAGACGTTCCCGTGCATTTGATATAAGCCCCAGGGGTTAGGGGTGAAACTATCCACATTTACGGTACATTCTCGATATTTGCCCTTGGGGGTATCCGCATAAGGATAATTGCCGTTATAGTTAACTTGATCAGTTGTAATAGTCTTACCAAAAGCAAAGGCTGTAGTTGTTCCAGCCCGACAGGCATATTCCCATTCTGCCTCTGTGGGCAATCTGACAGCCCGCTTTGTTTGTTCAGATAGCTTTTCACAAAAAGCCTGGGCTTCGTGCCAGGAAACGCCAATTACAGGCTGCTTATCGCCTTGAAACTCGGAATTATATTGCTCACATGGCTTAGTTTTCATGACAGCGTACCATTGGGCATTGGTAACAGCATATTTGCCCATTAAAAACTCTTGCAGATACACCTCATGCTGGGGGGTAGACCAATCTAACCATTCTTCAGCCTCTTCACGCTCTACGTTATATTTCAGGGCATTTTCTAGGGCTATTTGGCGTTCCTCTGGGGGCATTCCCATCATAAACTTCCCTGCTGGCACACGAACCAGTTCTATGGTTAAGCCTTGACCTAAATTTACAGTCAACTCCTGGCGTTTTGCTGCTGCTATTTTCTGTCCCTGTTCCTCTGAAGAACCTCTCTCCAAACCTCTCTCCTGGGAGGAGAGAGGCTTTGATTTCTCCCCCTTCCCTGGTAGGGAAGGGGGTTGGGGGGTTAGGTTCTGCTTATTTGACAATCTCCCAAAGGCTGCAATGGCTTTCATATCCTGTCCACCTGCGGCCACGTTCACACGCACCCATAACTGAAAAGCTAAATCAAAATTTCCTTCAATTTCTGCTTGCATAGCATCTTCTCTCAGGGTGCTAATATCCCTGTCAGTGGCAGATTTAGGCAATAAAATATAATGCAATTTTGTAGCAGGTTCTATGGCAGCATAGGGAGTCTGAGGATAATTTTTATGCTTTTGGGTCAATTGGGGAACTTGATAGCGCAAATAGTTATACAACCGTTCAACCGTCGCGCAGTTGCTTTCACCTTGAATTTGCAACCCATTGAGTAAAACGTGAGTAAAAGCACCCTGTTGAATTTCCTCAATTTCGTAGGAAACCTGACTGGGACTACAGGAATAAAAGGTAATTACACCTTGCTGTTTTTCTTCACCAATTCCCAAACCAGCGCTTTTTTGACCAGTGCTGCGACAAGCATCAATAAACAACACTACATTATCCGCACCACTGCGCCGCAAACGTTCTGTGATGTAGGTAATGGGAATTGCTAAATTGGGTACAGTGCGAGGATTTCCATCTATGGGTAGTAAATAATCTCGTCCTTCGTGGGGCATCCCATGACCGCTAAAATAGAACCAGAGAGTATCCCCAGATTCTAAAAAAGGCTGTTCAAAGCGATCATTGAAAAAGCTGTTTAGTGTACCGTAGGTTGGTTGAGTTTTCTTTCCCAGGCTGTTGCGCGGTGAATCATCAGAGAAAAAATATAGATAGTTTGGTTGTACACCTAAACCAGTTGAAAAATAATCGCGCACCCGTTCTGCATCAGTTTTTGCATACTGGAGGCACTGAATTTCGTCATATTCGTTAACGCCAATGACAACAGCGCAATTCTTAGCCATATTGCGGTCAATTTACAGGTGATTGGGGTGATAAACGCTTAAATTTTAGCTCAATTGCGCCCTTACCAGCAGCCTTTACACCCGTACCCAGCAATTTAATTTCACCTTCACTACTAATTTCTACCGTGAGGGTAATTTCATCAAGCTGGAGTTCCCCTTGGGTTTCGACTTGCTTCTGAACATTACTAAACACACCACTGATTACTCCCACAAAGTGCGACATTTGCTTCGCTAAGGTGCCGGCTGTAATGCGACTGTTTTTTATTTCTTCATCCGTAACCGCAGGACTACTGTAAGGATTACCATTACCTCTAACAGCTTTCATCCCTTGTTTTGAAACATCATCAGAACTACTTGCGGTGACAATCCACAGTTCTTCATCTTGCCAGTTTTTGTCTATCATGTTACTTTCTCACACCTGCTGTGACAATTCTCGCACATAAGTAGGTGAACACAATAAAACCAAACTGTGTAAAGAAATGTAAAATCCCCCAAACCCTCTTCACTCTTGCCTTTTGCCTTTTGCCTCTTGCCTTGCCATAACGACGATTTTCAATGCTAACCTACTTAAGTGAAGTGTAATTTGTGATGAAGTTGTCTGAATCAGGATGTCCAGGATTTAAGGATGAACAGGATTAAGATGGGAATATTTTCAGGCGTTGCTGATTAAGGGTAAGCTGTTACGCAGCTAAATTTGATAACCATAATTTACTTGAACTTTGTAGTGCGGGCATCTTGCCCGCTAGAATTATACAAACTAAATGCACAACAGCTTATAAATTTTAGTCTCACGCAAAAGCGCAAAGACGCAAAGGTAAGATTTTTAAAGGTTCAATTTGGAAATTTCATACCTCAATTCAGCAACGCCTATTTTCAATAGGTGTTTTGATGATTTTGGTACATAAGTGTAATTTGTGATGGAGTTGTCTGAATCAGGATGTCCAGGATTTAAGGATGAACAGGATTAAGATAGGAACATTCAAAATATTTGACACTCCCCGCCATAAATGGACGGGGATTCTTAAGACCAAATAAATAATCTTAACGGCGATATCAATGCGCCTCTACTGATTCCACTAGAATTTAATCCTAGCTTTACCGCTACTTTTCTGAAAATATTAGCTGCACCGTTGCAATCTGCATTGATTTTTGTACCATCTTGAGAATGGTACAAACCCCGGCTAACTCTTCTTCCTGACTCTTTCCACCCTTCAGGTTTTGCACCGAATGTAGGTAGAAAATCATTGTCTAGAAACGATGTTTTTGAGGTATAAGATTCTTCAGTTTCAACGAACTTAATGCCGTATTGTTCACACAGTTGAGCAATGCGGTTTTTTAATCTTGCGGTAGGAACTTGGACAAATTTTTGATTAGTTTTAGAACCTAAATTTATAGAATCTTTTTGTCCAACGTTCCAGCCAAAAACGACAGTCCCAATTTTATGATCAATGCAATGGTTGATTACGATTCTAGCTGCTTTATTAGTAGCGTCCCTCATCCGGCGATTCCGCTTTTCAGTTATTGACGCTAATTGCTTAGACCAAAAACCTTGAAGTTGATTTTCTTTGAGAACCGAAACTCGTTTGTTGTACCATTGATTCACTGATTTTAACTTGCGTCCGTCAATCAGAAATGACGTACCAACGTTACTGACACAGGTTAGCCAGTTGTTCAACCCGTGATCAATTGATAAAACATTCTCAATATTTACGTCGGGCTTGTGAGAAGTTATTTTATAAATTAACTCCAAATAAAATTCATTATTCCTTGGCAGTATGCGGTATTCTTTGATGTCCTTATGCTCTAAATTAGAAGGCATGGGAACATAAAAAGCGTTAAGCCCAAACCAAACTTTCACCTTACTACCCATCGGAAATCTTAGCTTACCGTTCTTTAGTTTAATAGCTTGTCCAGGAAAAGTTACGAGATTTAATCCAGGTTTTCGGTATCCAGGTAGCTTAGGTTTTTGAGTGACTGTACCATTTTTAATCCCTTTCAAAAGTCCAATATAAGACTTGAACGATTCCGCCACAGTTGTTAAACATTGCTGTGCAGCTTGAGAATACATTGCCCCAAAATGTGAATTACTTGCTAACTCACGATGCAAGTCAAACTTACCAGGAATTTTACCCGTCTTAAAAAACAATTGTCTGGCATAATAAGTCCCACAATTAGCAAGTTTATTTGACTCCCCACATAAGAACTCAAGAACCGCTCCTAATTCATTGTTGGGACTGATTAGTATTTGCTGGCATCCATACATTGCGTTTTTCTCCCTTTGTCTTATAATAACACAATGTACTAACAACCGCAAGACATTATGAAAGATAAAACAGTATCAGTCCGACTCTCAGAACGCAGAAAACATAAGCTGTTTTTATATGCAGCGCAAAGAGAGAAAACAGTTACCGCATTGATAGAAGATTGGGTAGATAGCTTGAAACTCAAGGATAATATTGAAGGTGGTTAAAACCGCCCGTGTCGTTTTTCATCCCCTGTCTGAAGCACGAAAGACGGAACTAGCGTTCCTGTTTCTCAGGGGCTTTCAAACTTCCCGGTTTCCCTTGTAAATTAAGTAGTGAGACAGAATTAATTACACAATATTATTGCGTAAGCGTTGCGTGGCGTTAGCCATATGGAACGAAGTGAAATGAAGCAATCGCCAGGGTTGTGATTGCTTCCCTTCCCTCGCAATGACTGTAAATATTTTTGTCCAATTACTTAAGTGTACCAATTTCAACCAAAGTAAACAGGATGATTATCTTTCATGACCAATCCCCGCCAACTCGCCTTTATTGCTCTTAAAGAAGTACACAAAGGAGCTTATGCTGATGTTGCCCTAGACCGAGCGCTACAAAAATTTAAGTTACCCGACGCAGATCGCCGATTAATGACAGAATTAGTCTATGGGAGTGTGAGAAGACAACGCACTTTAGACGCTATTATTGACCAACTTGCTACAAAGAAAATTCAGCAACAACCAAAAGACCTTCGCACAATTTTACATCTGGGTTTTTATCAACTGCGTTATCAAGAAAGAATTCCCGTTTCTGCGGCTGTAAATACCACCGTCGAATTAGCAAAAGAAAATGGTTTTCCTGGTTTAACTGGGTTTGTCAATGGTTTATTACGTCAATATCTCCGACTTGCAGAAAAGTCATCAGAACCGCTAAAGTTACCAGAAAATCCAGTAGAAAGATTGGGAATATTACACAGTTTCCCTAATTGGATAATTGAGGTTTGGTTAAAAGAATTGGGTTTTGCAGAAACAGAAAAACTTTGTGCTTGGATGAATCAAACCCCAACAATTGATTTACGAGTAAATATCCTGCGTAGTTCTTTAGAAGAAGTAGAATCAGCTTTTGCATCTGCTGGTGTCTTAGTTAAACCTATTCCCCATTTACCCCAAGCTTTACGATTAATTGGTAATAACGGCGCAATTCAAAATTTACCTGGTTTTCATGAAGGTTGGTGGACTGTCCAAGATAGTAGCGCTCAATTAGTTGGTCATTTACTTGACCCTCAACCCGGTAATGTGGTGATTGATGTTTGTGCTGCACCAGGGGGGAAAACCACCCATATTGCTGAGTTAATGGGAGATAAAGGCAAAATTTGGGCTTGTGATAAAACTGCTTCCCGGTTACGGAAATTAAAAGAAAATGCTCAACGTCTAAATTTACAATCTATCGAAATTTGTTCAGGAGACAGCCGCAATTTACCGCAATTCTACAATTCGGCTGACCGTGTATTGCTTGATGCTCCTTGTTCGGGTTTGGGAACTATGCACCGTCACGCTGATGCGCGTTGGCGACAAACACCGGCTTCTGTTCAAGAACTTTCCCAATTACAAAAAGAATTTATATCACACAATGCAACTTTTGTCAAGACTGGTGGCGTTTTAGTTTATGCCACTTGTACACTGCATCCAGCGGAGAATGAACAGGTAATTTCGGAGTTTTTAGCCGCAAATCCCCATTGGCAAATTGAACCTCCCAGCTTTGATTTTGCCGATATTTCTCCCCTGGGGTGGTTGAAAGTCTGGCCTCACCAACAAGATATGGATGGTTTTTTTATGGTGCGCTTAAGAAAAACTAAGGATTCCGAGTGAATACCAATAGTGATTGTAAGATTTAATCAAAGCCCGAATCTACCAGAGGAGGCAGTGATGGTTAATCATTCTCATGTAAAAAACCTAGTAAAAATCCTAATTGGAGCAGCTTGGATTGATGGCAAAATCCAACCAGAAGAACGGCAATATCTGCGAGAAATAGCCCAAGTTAAAGGTTTAGCCAATGATCCAGAGATTAAACCTTGGTTGTATGAATTAGTGCCAGTCAAGCCAAATGAGTGTTACCAATGGGTCAAGGAATATTTAGGCGATCGCCCAACTCAGGAAGATTACGAGGATTTGATTGAAGCTATCAGTGGCTTAATTTACAGTGACGGTGATGTAGCCGTTGAAGAAGCAAGACTCCTCTCTCAATTGGAAGAGTTAAGCAAGTCTAGTGAATCTCACCCCAGTATCCATATAACTTTGCTCAAACAGATTAAAAAACTTTACCGTCGTTGGGTGGATGTACAGAATTAGGTAATGGGTAATGGGTAATGGGTAATGGGTAAGAGAACTCCACAAAAAAGATGAACTGCTTGCAGCAGCGCCTCGCTATCCAATCTTGTGGGATGGGCATCTTGCCTGTCCTTGTACTATTGGCAGGCAAGATGCCTGCACCACAAGAAATTTTGGGATATTTTTTTAATTGGAAGTCTCTAATGGGTAATGGGTAAAACATTCTTGCCAATGACCAATCACCAATCACCAATTACCGAATCTATTCCTTTTCTACCTTGGGGATAATGTCAGGGCGTTCCTTATTTTCCCAACCGGGGGGACGTTTGGAGTTGTACCAGGCAATTGAACCAATGGTGATAGCAGCGACAAAACCCACTACATACACCAAAGTAAAAGCTAGGGGAAAGTGATTTCCGGTATCTGGTACTTGGACTTGGAGCAATAAATAACTCATGACTATATTCGTCTAATGTAGGTTACACTTCTTAACAAAGTATAAACTGAGTTAATCACCTACATCTACCCCAGGAAAAATCTTTGCTGTTTCTAGGGAATAGGGAATAGGGAGTAGGGGAGCAGGGGGCGGGGGAGTAGGGGGAGTAGGGGGAGTAGGGGGAGTAGGGGAGTAGGGGGAGTAGGGGGAGTAGGGGAGTAGGGGGAGTAGGGGGAGTAGGGGAGTAGGGGGAGTAGGGGGAGTAGGGGAGTAGGGGGAGTAGGGGAGAAATTTCTTTCTTCTTTCTTCTTTCTTCTTTCTCCTGAACTCCTGAACTCCTGAACTCCTGAACTCCTGAACTCCTGAACTCCTGAACTCCTGAACTCCTGAACTCCTGAACTCCTGACTGGGCGCAGGACCTGCGCCCCTACCTCCTGACTCCTGATTTTAATTATTTCCTGAAGAATCGGGTTTAAGTCTTTCTCTCCAGGAAGGTTGTGATGATGAAGATCCTCCAGGACTCTTGTTTTCTGAAGATGATCTAGACGGTGCTGATTCTTGACTGCGGCTGCGTCGTGAACGAGGTGATTGGGAAGGGGAATCGCCATTGGATTCTTGACTGCGTCTGCGGCGGCGACGGGTAGAATAAGATGTATCATTATTCTCTTGACTATAGCGTCGTCTTCGTCTTGGCCGATTTTCTTCTGAATTTGATGAATCGTCTGATTGATTATATGTTCTTCTGCTTCTACGTCTGCGTCTAGTTGAGGAATCAGAATTATCGGTGTTGTCCTCATCTGATTTTTGATTATTATCATCAACCGACTTATAGATAAGTTTTCTTGGTTTAAGAGGTTGGGCTTTGATAGTACCTTTACGATTTTCTAAATTAGGTCGTCGGGGAAACTTTTCTACAGGCATTCCCTTGAGAGCTTCTGCCATAAATTCATGCCAAGCATAAGCTGCACTACCACTATTACCATAGGTAGGGGTGTTATCATCATTCCCTAACCACACCCCAGCCACTAACTGAGGAATATAACCAATAAACCATAAATCACGGGATTCATCAGTAGTACCTGTTTTGCCGGCAACTTGTCTATCATCTAATTGAGCCGCAGCACCAGTACCATCGGTGACAACATTTCTTAACATCCAGGTCATGATGGCACTGCTATCAGCATCTAGAACTTGTTTGGGTTTATATTTAGCTGACCAAATGACATCTCCTTCGCGGTTGAGGATGCGACGAATGCCATGAGATTCTACATAATTGCCTTGATTGGCGAATGTACCATAGGCGTTGGTCAATTCTAATAAGTTGACTTCATTAGAACCAAGCGCCAAGGAATAGTTAGGTTTGAGTTCTGACTTAATTCCCATGTCATGGGCCAGTTTAATGGTGGGTTCAAAACCTATTTCTATTATGACTTTTACCGCAATTGTATTGATGGATTTGGTGAGCGCGTCTCTGATGTTTAACCAACCGGAGAACTTGTTATGGGAGTTCTTTGGCTCATAACCATCTATTGATAAGGGTTCATCTAAATAACTATCATAGGGACTTTTACCAGTAGCGATCGCTGTAGCATAGACGAAACCCTTAAAGGTTGATCCTGGTTGTCGTTGGGCTTGGGTTACACGATTAAACTGGTTTTTACCAAAGTCTTTACCGCCGACCATTGCCTGAATTTCGCCACTCCCAGGCTCTATGGCCACCATAGCCGCTTGTTTAAAGTTTTGCCACCGTCCCTCATTTTTTAATATCTTGCCTACTGCGGCTTCTGCGGCTTTTTGCGAAGTTGGGTTTAAGGTTGTTTCTACTATTAAACCACCACTAGCCAAAACATCAGCGGCAACGTACTTTGGCAATTCCTTGTGAACGTAGGTTGTAAAGTAGGGAAAATCAACTTGTAACCGTTTAGGTAAACTGCTGTTAACTATTAATGCTTCCTCAGTCGCGGCTTGTTTTTGGGCGGGTGTAATGATGCCATCTTCCAGCATCCGCTGTAATACCAGATTACGCCGTTCTGTAGCTGTTTTCGGGTTTTTGTCGGGGGCGTAGACGTTAGGTGCAGGAGCTAAACCCGCCAAGGTAGCCATTTCTGATAAAGTCAGTTGATCAACGGATTTACTGAAGTATACCCAAGCGGCATCTCCCACGCCATAAGCCCCAGAACCTAAGTATACGAGATTGAGATAACGTTCGAGAATTTGGTCTTTAGTCAATTCTCGCTCTATTTTTTGGGATAGTCGGACTTCTTTAAGTTTACGCCAGAAGGTTTTTTCTGGTTTGAGGAAGAGAATTCGCGCTACCTGTTGAGTGATGGTACTACCACCTTCTACCACATTTTGCGATCGCAAGTTATTGATAACTGCTCTGGCAATTCCCTGGAGATCAAATCCATTGTGTTGATTAAATCTTCTATCTTCTGAAGCAATAAAAGCTTTCTTTAAAGTATCTGGTATTTGCTCTATTTTCAGTTGCTCTCTTGTAGCTTCTCCCTGCTGTTGTAGCACACTACCATCAGCAGCTTTAATCGTCAGTGTTTGCTCTCGTACCAATGCTCTGAGTGCGGACTGATCTGGTAAATTTTTATCTATTTCTAAGATTGTGTAATGGAAAGCAATGATCCCACTACTAACACCTAATCCTGCCCAAAACCAAAAACGACGATAAAAAGGTTTATCGCTGCTGGCTATTCTGGTCAAGATTCCAGATGATACCGTTGTCACCTGAGTTATTAACTGCTTTGCATTCACCTGCATTTTCGGTAGTAATTTTTCATTTGTGGACTTGTGATTTTGTTGATGATTACTCAATGGCAATAGCAGTTTCTCCTGTTTGGTTTGAGTGCAATATATTGGTGTTAATATAATATCCCATATAATGCCCCATAAAATATTAACTTAATTCAGTGTAAATATATGTTTTCTGCAAAGCCATATTATTGGTATTAATATTATTAATGACAATTAATTCATGCAATTATCGCATGAGAAAAGTCTGATAGGTGGTAAAAAATTTTTCTCAGTATATGCTGTAAACAAACTTTGCAGATACTCTCTGAATGGAAAATGTTAGGCTCTTACGTACTTATTATCCTAAGCAGAAGTGTTGAATGTTAGGAAAAGATTAAAAAAAAGTACCATAATTTGATACAATCTAAAAAAATCTAGATAAAGAATTATCAAATTATGCGCTTAAAGAATTTCCCAGAAGTGGTCAAAACAATATTGAAACCATTGCCCAAAAAAGATTATCCAGTTCTGGACACATTTTCATTTGTATCAGTGTGGTTACAGTATGTCATGGATAAAAGTATAGTGAGTATGAGAGATTTATTTCAAAGACTAAATAATCAAGGGATAGATTTAAAAATATCAAATTTTTCCAAGGCAAGTAAAAAGAGAGATACTCAAGTATTTTTGGAGATAATAACTGAATTAAACAATCAACTGAGAAAGAAAAAAGGAAAGGAAGAAACCCAAGCATTATTTCCTATAGATTCAACAATTATTACATTAACAAGTAAATTATTATGGAGTCAAGGATATCATCAAGTAAAACTATTTTGTGGGTTAGATAGTTTGACATCAGAAGTTGGTGGAATGGTGATTCATTTTGGGCAAGGACATGACCATAAATATGGACAAGAAACAGTAGAAGCAATTCCGTCAAAAGGAGTAGGGATAATGGATAGAGGATTTGCATCCTCCGAAAGAATATCTGAATTAAAACAACAAAAAAATAAAGCTTTTGTCTTAAGAATTAAAAATAATGTCACTTTAGAAATGCTAGAAAATGGTAATTGTAAAGTTGGCAAAGATGAAAGAGAAGTGGAAATTAGAGTAGTAGCATTTTGTGATATAGAAACTAAGAGTGAATTTCGTTTAGCAACAAACTTATTAAATGAAGGAGAAGAGCAAGTTAGTAATCAAGAGATTATGGAAATTTACATACAAAGATGGCAAATTGAATTGTTATGGAAATTCTTAAAAATGCACCTCAAGTTAGACAGACTTATGACAAAGAATGAGAATGGAATTAGAATTCAGATAATGTGCTGTTTAATCGCTTATTTGATATTGCAACTAATAGAAATACCGCAAGAATTTGGCAAAACTTTATTAGATAAACTCCGTTATCTTCAGTCCTATATGTGTCAGGAAATAAGTTATGTTCATTGGTTTAGAAAACTTATTTGGATAAGATGAAAAATAGCACTTATAGGCTAAGTTTATTTCAATATGTAAAGTTTTATTACGCTATTCAACATTTCTGTATCCTAAGTTACCAGTCGGTAATAGGGAACTCCTAATGGGGAACTCTTAACAGGGCAAAGAGCCAAAATTTTGCCATAATATTCAAAAATATCGCTTATGAGATTTCTTTGTTCAGATTTTGCATATTATGTACTCAAGAGCCAAATGTTACAAATCCCTGTAACATTAATGCGAACTGCCTACTAATATAGAAATTAAGAAAGTAGTTGGAGCCACCCTTAACTATAAGGGTAAAAATCAAACAACAATTAGGAAGAAAGCCCAGTGGCTAAACATCAGTCTAAACAGCACTCACAACCACAGGTCTCTAGTACAGAGACAAAAGTTGCGGAAAACTCCTTCCAGAAGCAACTGCAAGAATTGCTGAACCAAAAAAAATATCGGCAAGCATTAGAAGAAATCAAGAAAAATCAGCGATTACACCCTAATATTGAATTTACACCCCCAGAATCAGAAATTTGGTTGCTACGGGGTCAGCAAGAATTTCAGAAACAAGATTTTAAACAGGCAGAAAAATCCTTTGCTCGCGCTCTAGAATTCGGTTTGGTGGGAGAAGTTCATTACTGGCAAGCTAAATGTTTATTGGAATTGAAGCAATTAGATGCGGCATTAAAATTACTCAGAAATGCTTTTGAGGCAGGTACTCTACCAAAAGACTACAGCATCTCCTACCTAAAACTCTTGTTCCTCAAAGGAGATACCGCTACAGTTGAGCAATTAATTCAGGAACAATCTAAACGCTTTAGTGCTAATCAACTCCACTGGGTACGAGGTGTTCTGGCACTCAAAAATGGTCAACCAGAAACAGCTTTAACATCTTTTCAGAAAATTAAGCGAGCCGTCACCGATGGAGATTTGCCCATAGCTTGGATCGTTTATACTCAACAAGTCATAGGTAATTGGGATGCTGCGGCCAGTCTTTTGGGGCTGAAATCACTTTCATATGGTCAACCAAAGTATTTGGAGCATCCAATTTTAGAGCGATTGGCGATTTTTCAACATGGAAGAACAGAACAAAAACCCTTCCAATTTATAAATTCACGAACAACAGTAGATAAAAATAGCCAACAGGCATTAGCGATATTGCGAATGTTGCAACTGATTGACCAAGGTAATCACCATGATGCCGCTCATCTGCTATTGAAGATGGAGCGACGTTCCCCACGCTTTCCAGAACTAGAAAGTCTCCGTCCACTGCTGCTTACCCTAGCCGGACAACAAGCACTAAATCAAGGAGAACCAAGTTGTGCTGAACTATTCTGGCAGCCTTTGTTGACAGAGCAACCCTTTAACCCCCAATTGGCAATCAATCTCTTAGAAGTTTTCGATGCTAATGATCATGATCAAGAACGTTCACGCCTGTTAACACGGTTTTTGAAGTGGTTAGAACAGGAAGCAAAACGAAACCCTCAAGAATGGCCTGCACAAAGATTGAAACTGACCCAAGCACATCTCCACTGCTGGATGGCAGATGCTTACATAGCAATAGATCGTGATCGGGCCGCTTTGGGATCTGTGCAACAAGCAGAACGAATTTGTCCGACATCGCCAGAAGTGCGGGGACGCAAGGGATTAATTGAGGCAGGAGGCGAAAATTATGATGAAGCGATCGCACTACTTACCCAAGCATTAGAAAATGGATGTCGGTATGGAGAAGTTTATCAGACGCTGCTGCACTGTTGGAAGAAACTAGATAACAAACAGGCATTCAATGAAGCTAGGCGCAAATTTGGTAAGCATTTTGGCGACTTGAATCTTGAACCTGAAGTAGAAACATTGCCTTGGATAGATGCGCTCTCTACGTTAAGTTATCCCTTATTTAGCCGTTTTGTGGAGACAGAAGATCCCACAGATCCGCCTATCCGTGCCTGTCAAATATTCGTGAATGCAGTTCAAAGTCCGCCCAATTCCGGAGGTCGGGTGTCATTAGACCAAAAAGCCGCAGCCCAAGTATGGGACAATCTCCTCCAAAGATTAGCAGGTGAAGAACAAATTTCCGTATTGCAAGCGATCGCTCTTTCTATTCAACTCTTCGCTAAACGGGAAAAAGGCATCGCCGCTTTAATAAGTCAGTATCAGCAAAAGTTAATCAACCTATCCATAGAATACCCAGAAGCCAGAGTTGCCAATTTAATTATCTTAGCCGTCAAAGAAAATGGTTCCAAAAAACTAGAAATTCCCGTGCGTTCTTACCTCGACACCATGCCCCAACCGGGCAATGCTGTGGCAAATATTCAACTTCAAGCCCGCCGTTTTGGCGAAATTAAAACCCTTGTGCCGTTCTTAGATGAAGCACTCCGTCGAGAACCACAAAACCCTTTATTGCTATTAGCTAGAGCCACTACCTACCACGTTGATCACCCAAACTATGAACAATTAAAACAACAGGGATTTGAATTAGCCCGTCGCCTACAAGATGCCAAAGCCTTACAAGCATTTCGAGAAGAACAGGCATTTGTTAATGATAGAGAAACTCAGAGTGCTATGCCAGATGCAGATGAATTTGACAATCTCGATATGTCAGATATGAATGACTTATTAGAAGGGATGATTAAAAAATTATTTGGCAATAAAATGTCTCCAGCGGAGTTTGAACGGATGCTTCCAGAACTCAAAAAAATGATGTTAAACAATATGCCTGATTTCTCAGATGATGATGATGAAGATGAAGAAGACGAAGAAGATGGAATAGATTTAGACTTTATCTTTAGAAATTCATCTCCATCTAAAAAACGCAAGGGTAGAAAAAAAGCGGGTTTTCAGGAATTGTTGTAAAAGTAAAATATCAAGAGTAATGAACCGCATATAAACACAGATAAGTAGGTGAACACAATAAAACCAAACTGTGTAAAGAAATGTAAAATCGCCTAAACCCTCTTCACTCTTGCCTTTTGCCTCTTGCCTTTTGCCTTGCCATAACGACAATTTTCAACGCCAACCTACTTAAACACAGATGAAGACTGATAGTTTAATTGATGTCATCTTAATGGGAAATTATTTATGGCTGACTACTACGAACGTTTAGGAATTTCACCAGGAGCAACCAGCGCCCAAATTAAAGCGGCTTATCATGCCAAATTACGTGAATTCCCCGCGCATACTTATCCAGAAGAGTTTAAGGCAATTCGAGGAGCTTACGAGGCACTTCGCAAAGGAGAGACAAGTCAATCGGAGGAGTTCTTGAAATTGCGTCCCCTAGAAGCAGAATTGAATCCAGAGATATTAAAACAGTTGCGAGAAAAAGCCCTGGCGCAACTAGAAGTTAGCTTAGATGATCTAATTCGTGCCACATTTTAAATAATTCATATAACAGGGAACAGGGAACAGGGGACAGGGAACAGGGAACAGGGAACAGGGAACAGGGAACAGGGAACAGGGAACAGGGAACAGATTTTTACCAATTACCAATTACCAATTACCAATTACCAATCACCAATTACCGATTACCAATGACAACTGACAAAGAAGCTTTATTTGCCAATTTTCTAGATTATTTACAATCAGAACAACTACCCCCTGAATATTTAGGTGAACCACCATCATCTGCTCATGCCTTTGATCCTTATCAAATGGTGTCCGAGTGGACTGCTCTCCGCCATGAAGTTAAGCAACAGGGTAAATTATTGCATTCTACCCAAGATGCTCTGGTACAAGCATTGGCGGTAATTCGGACAGAGCAAGAACAGATGCCAATACGTTTGGAAGAAATTCAAAAACAGGCATCGGGAAAATTTGAACAGCAGCAGGAGAAACTCCTCAAAGATTTGCTGGGTATTGTGGATGCTTTAGATCAGGCTTGTACTTACTGGCAAGAAGAACTAGAAGCATTATCTACTACCTCAAACTCAAAACCACTAATAAAAAAAGGCTTCTGGGAAAAGTTATTAGATTGGATTAATGGTAATTATACTGAATTCAGTGAGCCAGAAAAGTTACCAATGTCAGAATCATTAACGGAAATTTTCACCAGCAATCAACAGGGAGTGGAGTTAATTAGGCGATCGCTTTTAGAAATACTCAAACAACGCCGTATTGTTCCTATTGTCGCCCAGGGTAAACCTTTTGACTCCCAGACAATGTATGCTGTAGGACGTAAATCAAGGGCAGATGTCGCAGAAAATACGGTGATTCAGGAAGTAATCCGGGGTTATTTATGGGGCGATAGAGTCTTAAGAGAAGCACAGGTGATTGTAGCAACACAAAAATAGAGGAGTACCTGATTAAGCGATCGCCTTTAGGGGATAGATTGTTGATGCGATCGCCTAACTCCTCTGCCACCCTGCCTCTCTTCTCCCCCTGCTTGCCTTCACCCGTCATTTTCGGGTTGACAGACTACTAGTACAAAACGGCGTAAATAAACCAACCATTCTAAATCCTCCAAAAGCCTATGCTGTCTTCATTTTGACTTTTGACTTTTGACTTTTGACTTCCGCCTTGCGGTACTAGATTCCTGCACCATCAAAGAATTCTTGAATCTGTTTATCTCTGATATTACAAAAATTGTGTTCTTTTGGTAATTCATCTTCTGGAAGGAATTTACCAACTAAAACCGGAGTTTTTGCGGGAGTTTGCAAAGCTTGAATTTGTTCTTCTAATGCTTCAATGCGGTCAACTAAGGTGCGAATTACTTGGGCTTCTGAATCTGGTAAATTGCTGTGTTCTAATGGTGCAACCCGGACTCCAGAACGATAAATAATCCGTCCAGGGACACCGACAACGGTACAACTAGATGGTACGTCTCTCAATACCACTGAACCGGCACCAATGCGGACATTATCACCAATTTCAATATTTCCTAAAACCTTTGCACCTGCACCAACCACGACATTTTCCCCTAATGTGGGGTGACGTTTACCGCTTTCTTTACCTGTTCCCCCCAAGGTAACACCTTGATAAATCAGCGCGTAGTTGCCGATAATTGCTGTTTCCCCAATTACTACTCCCATTCCGTGATCAATAAATACGCCTTTACCAATTGTAGCCCCTGGATGAATTTCTACACCTGTTAAAAACCGGGCAATGTGAGAAATCAAGCGGGGGAAAAAGGGAAGACCAAGACGACGCAACCAGTGTGCAAAGCGGTGAAACACTAGGGCTTGCAAACCTGGATAACAAAACAAAACCTCCAACCAATTCCGGGCTGCGGGGTCACGTTCAAAGATGATGCGAAAATCGGCACGGAGTCTAGAGAACATTGAGATAGTACCCTTGATAGCACAACAAGCTACTCTCCCATATTATCGTGACTTGGTAATTAAGTAGGTTGGCGTTGAAAATTGTCGTTATGGCAAGGCAAAAGGCAAGAGGCAAGAGGCAAGAGTGAAGAGGGTTTGGGCGATTTTACGTTTCTTTATACAGTTTGGTTTTATTGTGTTCACCTACTTAGGGTTTGCTGAATAAGTTTTCTATTAGACTTCCCCGGTAAAGATTGTAGAGACGTTCCATGGAACGTCTCTACAAGGGTTTCAAACGACGCACATTTAATTTTCGGAGATGTCTATTGAAGGGAGGCGACAGCAGATCCCCCTAAATCCCCCTTGGAAAGGGGGACTTTGAGGAATTTAGCCCCCTTTTGTAAGGGGGGTTGGGGGATCTCGATTAACTCTGATACTTTTCAAACATCCTCTCAAAAACCTTGCACCTATTTTGAGACACCATTAGCCAAAACCTGGCACTTTTTTGTGGTAAAAATCCGCGAAACCCTTTGTTATTAGATGGTTTTAGGTTTATATGGCTAACGCCACGCTACGCTATCAGCAAGCCCTAATTAGGGCTTGCTGATTGGTCATAAAATCCTTATTTTCATAAGAATTACGCAAAATATCGCTCAACCCAACCTATGTTTTCTTAACTGAACTGTATTGCTATTCATTCTGTCTATCCTTTAATCGGTGGATATCCTGATTCTGACATTTAATGCAGTTGCCAGAATACTCCGCCTTTAAGTGTTCCTGGTTCGCTGCTATAACTGCTAACTGTCAGGGATTTTAAATTATCAAAAAGTGGCTTACCTAACACTTCTGCAAGTTTAAGCAAAGGTAGTTGACGTTTGAGAATATCTTGACTATTTTCCCAGTCTAAATAAATATACCCTTGGTTGGGTTGGGGAATTGTCGCAATACTGTTTTGAAATTGGGGATTTTCTAGGAGAGATTTTTGCTTTTGACTCAAAACAGTTTTCAGGGTTTTTAAGTCGGAACTGAAAATTTCATAATTATCTAAGGTTGTATGCACTCCTTTAACTTTCGTGTCAACATTAATAGATGTGTTATTTTTACTTGTGGCTGTAATTTTTGTCCAAGCTGATATTTTTTGTTGATCTAAAGTTAGGGAACTAACATTAAAGCCACTTCTACTGGCAATATTATTTAAATGTGTGATTCCTGCTGCTAACCCTGGGGTTTTTTCGCTGACAAATAACCAATTAAGGGTTGTATTTTCCGAATTGGGTAATAAAGCTAAAGCGTATTCTCCCGTTACCCAATTGAAAATATCTGCGCTAAAGTTTAAATTCCAATGGTCTTGGATTGTTGCTAGGGGCTGTAGTAATCGAGCCGTACCATCTTTACTAGAACCGTAAATGCTTGCTGTCAGTTGCTTCCACAGTTTTGCTACATCGCTATTATCTAATTTACTCAAATTTGTGCCGGCGATCGCTAAAGCTGTTGATTCTGGAATATACTGTAATGCTCCCACAGGTTGAGATAGTGGTAAATATGAAGGTAAAATCTGGGAATTTGTGAAAAATGTACTTTCTGTGAGCAACCCTTGGGAGTTGAGAACGAAAGATAGAATTTGGCTATTATAAGTTGATTCTGCTAATTCTAACCCTTGCCATTTACCAACTTCCGGTAAATTTAAGAAAGTTATAGCTACAGCATTTTTAGAGATTTTTTGAGTAGCTTTTTGATATTCTAGAGAACTAATTAAGTTTAAATCTGGAGCTTGTAAATTATTAATTGCTTCCTTGATCACTTGAGGATGATTAGCCAGTAAAACAAAATTATTAACAACTGCACCAGCTAAATTATTTTGGATATTGGATATTGGATTTTGGATATTTACGCCTGATGAATATTCGGTATTATCATAAATAACCTTGACACCTTTGTAACGTTCAATTCCTAAATTAGTCCCACTAAAAGCCCGTTTAGAAAATAACAACTCCAAAAAATCACGGCTTTTCCCTGGTTTTGCAGTGGCAAGTGCCATTAAATACCCAGTCTGTAGTCCGTTCTCTGGATCACGGTCTATATCTATGGTAGTTACAGCTAGGGTAATTTCATCACCCAACCAGGGTTTAATATCATCTTGATAATCTATATTACTTTTTGCCAGTAGACGATTTTTGAGTTGAGAAAATTCTCCTTTTGGTGCTATTTTCTGTAACCCGTCGGGATTGATCAATAATGAAACCATTGCTGGTGAGGACTTGGAGACAAATATAGCCGCAGCGGGTTGAGAGTTGCGAACTACAAGACTAACTGGACTTTTTTCCGAAAACCAGGAGAATTTAGCTAAACAAACTAGTATAAGCGTAATTATGCCAGCTATAAGGAAACCAAGTTTAATATTTTTTGTTAAGTGTTGACTGTTCACATTCTTTATATTTTCTAGCTTTTCTGCAAACATGAATAGTATAGGATTTTTTAGAAAAACTGCATGACAAATACATCATTTGATCAACCCTTTTCCGAAATTACTGTTGAGGAACTAGCCAAACGGCTTGAAAATCATGAAGAACCCCTTCAGTTAATAGATGTGCGTGAACCCCAGGAAATTGCCATATCACGGCTAGATGGTTTTGTCAATCTTCCTTTAAGTGAATATGAGCAATGGAATCAACAAGTCCCTGTTCGCTTTGATGTCCACGCAGAAACTCTGGTTCTCTGTCATCATGGTATGCGTTCCGCTCAGATGTGCCAGTGGTTAGTTACTCAAGGATTCACAAATGTTAAAAATATTACGGGTGGCATTTCCGCTTATTCGATTTTAGTTGATCCTTCTGTGCCGCAATATTAGGGAACAGTAGGGGCGCAGGCCCTGCGCCCAGAATTCAGAAGGAATCAACAAGATATTTCATCATCGTATCCCTTCTCCGTAGGGGCGCAGGGCCTGCGCCCAGAATTCAGAAGGAATCAACAAGATATTTCCACCCCTACCCTCTACTGGCGCGGTCAAAATTTTGATCAATAGAAAATAATATTTTGTGACTAAAACCACAACTTAGGTTGATAGACTATGAGATAATACTGAAACAGAGAGAAATTCATCTTCTTTTTGGATTTCAGCTATGTAGTAATAACAAATGCAGCAAATAAATGCTGAAAGTAAATTTTGTGTTCAATTAATACAATATAAGTATATAATTTGCTATCTTACTTTAATTAATAATTAATTCTTTTTTCCATTTTTGCGGTAAAAACCACATTTTTTTCCAATTTTGATTAAGATTTGCCTTCAGTAAAAAAATCACTTATGCAAGTTCATCTGACTAATCGGCAACAGAATATACTTTATGCAACTGTACGTCATTATATTACCACAGCAGAGCCTGTTGGCTCTAAAGCTTTAATTGAAGGATTTGATTTAGGTGTTAGCTCGGCTACGATTCGCAGTGTGATGGGTGTTTTGGAAAAATCAGGGTTACTTTATCAACCACATACTTCTGCGGGTAGAATTCCTTCTGATTCTGGTTATCGTATTTACGTTGATCAATTAATTAAACCATCAGAAACTTTAGCAAAAGAGGTAGAAACCGTATTACAAAAACATCTGCATTGGGAAGATTGCAGTTTGGAGGCCTTATTACAAGGCGCTGCCCAAATTTTAGCAACATTGAGCGGCTGTATTACTTTAATTACTATGCCGCAACCCACAACCGCAAAGTTACGACATTTGCAACTGGTGCAAATTGAATCAGAGCGAATTATGTTAATTGTGGTGACAGATAGTTATGAAACCCATTCTAAGGTGATGGATTTATTTTTACATAATCCAGAAAGTAAACCAGAAGCGGAGGTAATTGATCATCAATTGCAGATTGTCTCTAACTTTTTGAATACTCATTTAAGAGGACAGAGTTTATTAGAAATAGGCTATCTTGATTGGAGTAAATTGGATCAGGAGTTTAGAGTTTATGGTGAATTATTAAAAAGTTCTTTGGTAGAATTGACTCATCGCGCTCTAGCACCAACAACTACACAAATTATGGTGCGGGGGATTGGAGAGGTTTTACGACAACCTGAGTTTTCTCAGGTACAGCAGGTACAGACAATTATGCAATTATTGGAAGAGGAACAAGACCAACTTTGGCATTTAATTTGTGAAGAAGCAGAAATGCACGATATGAATAAGTCTAAGGTAACAGTGCGAATTGGCACAGAAAATCCTCTTGAACCTATTCGGACTTGTACTTTGATTTCTGCTATTTATCGGCGGGGTTCTGTGCCAGTAGGAAGTGTGGGAGTTTTGGGTCCAACTAGGTTAGACTATGAGAGTGCGATCGCTGTAGTTGCAGCAGCAGCAGATTATCTCTCGGAAGCTTTTAGTTAATTTCCATAAATTCATGTTGAGAAAAATCACTTTTGGTCTATTATGGCTAGGATTTGTTTCCTATGCCTTTTTCTTTGCTCCTCCCGAACAACCTGATACTTTTGAGTTAATCAAAAATCTCTCTACAGGCAATTGGCAAGGCATTAATCCTCTGATTATATCTTTATTTAATATCATGGGGATTTGGCCTTTTATATATAGTGCAGTCGTCTTTTTTGATGGTAGAGGTCAAAAAATCCCAGCTTGGCCTTTCGCTAGTGGTGCTTTTGCATTAGGTGCTTTTGCACTTTTACCCTATTTGGCTTTAAGACAACCCAATCAAAAGTTTATTGGTGAAAAAAATTTATTTCTGAAAATCCTAGATTCTCGCATTTTAGGAATTTTATTAACTATAGGAGCGGCGGTTTTATTCGCATCTGGTTTACAAGGCGATTGGGGTGATTTTGTCCAACAGTGGCAAAGTAGCCGATTTATTCATGTGATGAGTTTAGATTTTGTGATGTTGAGTCTATTGTTTCCCACATTACTAGGAGATGATATGGCGCGACGAGGTGGGAAAGATAATCAATTATTTTGGTTATTTGTAATGCCTTTATTTGGAGCTTTGATTTATTTGTGTGTCCGTCCACCTGTAGAGATAGAAAATAAAATAGGAGTTGAGAAGCCTATAATCATCTAACTCCTAAACAATAAAATCAAAAAGGTGAGTATCCAGTTGTGAACATTTTATAACCCGATGTAATACAAATTAAGGAGAGAAAAAATTGCCATAAACTGGTAGGACTAAGAATTGCACGACTACTAATAAATACCGCCATAATACCCACAGAAATAGCAATCCATCCCAGATTTTTCATACTTTCTGAGAAAAAAACTAGCATCAATACACCTAATGTTAGTGCTAACACTGAAATATCAGCGGCAATTCCTCGCCACCAGTAAGGATAGACATTGGTTGTAAAAAATATATTTTTCCCAACTAAGTAAATACCTAAAATCAGCAAACCAAAGCCGGCAATTCTCATTAAAAAGCGCATAATTACCCTGATTACACTCAAAACGGTTAGGACATGGACTTTTGTAAAATCACGAAAACCCTAGATTTGTAGGGGTAAAGCAAGAGCTTCATTGGTGTCAACTTAAGCTACAGGTGGCTTATTTGTTGGCTTCCACACCCACCCTGAAATGATAGCGTAGCGTGGCGTTAGCCATATTTCAGGGCTAATACTGCTCGGTCAAGCCTGAAAATTCATTATATGGTAGGTTGAGTTGTTCGCGTCAGCGTTGCGGAGCAATGGAACGAAACCCAACATTATCAAGGATTTTGTTGGGTTTCGCTATCACTCAACCCAACCTTGTATCTTAGAGGTATGTTAGAGGAAGTGGTAGCGACCCAATTAGGTTCTAAAACTAGGGATGACAAAAAAATATTTCCATCTGACAAACAATTAATAAATAACCATCCTGTACATCCTCAAATCCTGGACATCCTGATTCAGACAAAAAATATTTCCATCTAACAAACAATTAATAAATAACCATCCTGTACATCCTCAAATCCTGGACATCCTGATTCAGACAAAAAATATTTCCATCTGACAAACAATTAATAAATAACCATCCTGTACATCCTCAAATCCTGGACATCCTGATTCAGACAAAAAATATTTCCATCTAACAAACAATTAATAAATAACCATCCTGTACATCCTCAAATCCTGGACATCCTGATTCAGACAAAAAATATTTCCATCTGACAAACAATTAATAAATAACCATCCTGTACATCCTCAAATCCTGGACATCCTGATTCAGACAAAAAATATTTCCATCTAACAAACAATTGATAAATAACCATCCTGTACATCCTCAAATCCTGGACATCCTGATTCAGACAAAAAATATTTCCATCTGACAATTACCTATATATTGTCTGTCTACATAATCTGTTGTCTTTCCTTTCTTTTTGCCCCCTGTTTCATCTATTACTAAAATAAATGACTCTCCTGCCAGTCCCTTTAATAATAAATCAAGTCTATATCTATTAATTTATGTCTTTTTGTTCGCTCAACTCTTTGATATTCTAAATCTTTAAAGTGATCTGCAATTGTGATTTTTGGTGGTAACTTCATTTCCAGATTTTGTCTCTTTATTTTCTTTGAGGATACCACTTCAACCTATTTTATTGATTCTTATAGAAACAAATTTACCATGAAATTTTCTCTGTATTTAAATATTAACTTGATATTAAACTATTAATACTGCCCTTTTTCTCTATTTACATAAGTTACATTTTGTCAAAAAAAATTAGATGCGTTTCCCCTGGGGTAACAGGGAACAGAAAAAACTCATGTTTAAAAAATTTGTTAATACCTGTTCTATTTGATAGGATGCTCCTTTCTTTATCCGAGTGATAAAATCAATTTTATGGTCAATTAATTACTGCCAAAATGCAAAATGATAAAAGCCTCTATCCAGCATTAGTAAGGTATTCTCTTTCACTACCTTCAGTAAATCTTGCTCCCAATGAGTATCTGCTTGTTTAGGATTTGTCCAAAACCAAATTTCTATAGTCTACTGGCGATTCCTACGGAGCGCTTCGCTATCGCCTCATTTTCTAGTTGGGGGCGATTCTTCTTCAGGCGATCGCTAATGATGCCCCAGCCTTGTCAAACTCAGGCACTCATAAAAAGTTTTGATAACATTCCTTATGACGCATGGCAACAACAGCACCCATATAAAGAATGGCACGAACGTGGGCGCGACCACCATTAATCATTCGTTTACCTTTATGCTGACCACTATCATGATTAATTGGTGCAACACCAACTAAACGAGAGATTTGCTTGGCAGTTAATTGACCTAATTCTGGTAAGTCAGAAACTAGAGTGGCATCGGTTTTGGCTAACTTACCTGTAGCTTTAGCAAAGTCTCTTCCCTGACGAGGATTGATTAATGCTACTGGTAAAAGAGCCGCTTGCAATTGAATTATTAATTCTGTTTCTAGTCCTCCTGTTGCTTCCAGTACGATTAGGTTTAAATCGTCAGATTGAAGTTGCTTAACTAGATTAGCTATTTCTGTTTCAGTATTAGCAAATTGAAAGGTTGGGTTGTGGAACGTAAACGTATCCCTGCGGGACACTGCGTGAACGCGGAGCAATAGCATGAAACCCAAGATTATCAAGGATTTTGTTGGGTTTTGCGATTCCTACGGAGCGCTTTGCTATCGCTCAAACCAGCCTACATTTCCTTGACCGACAAGTATTGGATTGGGTCGCAGTAGATATTCAAGATACTTTAAAAAAAGCTCATGATAATTACTGCGTTGAATAAATACAGATTTTTACTTTGTACTGAATTTTCTATGAATCCATCTATGATAAAATTATTTAATAATTGACAACTAACAACTGATAATTAATCAAATGAATGATTTTTGGAATACGATTTTAGACTTTGCGGAAACTACTACTACTAGAGTAGGAAAACAATTAATGCAGGATTTTGGCAAAGTTCAAGCTTCACAAAAATCTGATGGTAGCTTAGTCACAAAATCTGATAAATGGGCAGATCAAGAAATTCGAGATGCGATTGTTTCTACCTTTTCCGGTTACGGCATTTTGAGCGAAGAAAGTGATAGTGAAGAGCTGCTGCAAGCAGGTCAAACTTTTCCGAATACAGAATGGTGTTGGGTTATTGATCCTTTGGATGGTACAACAAATTTTACCAGAGGAATTCCGATTTGGTCTATTTCCTTGGGCTTACTTTATCGTGGAACTCCCATTTTTGGTTATGTTTACGTACCACCATTAAATCAAGTCTTTCATGGATTTTGGGCGGGTTCATCGGGCTTAACAACGCCAACGGGAGCATTTTTAAATAATCATCCCATTCATACCAGTAAAGATGCTCCTAGCAAAAACCACTTTTTTAACCTTTGTTCTCGCAGTACCGACATTATTCAACCAGGTTTTCCCTGTAAAATTCGGATGTTAGGAGTTGCTAGTTATAATTTTCTTTCAGTCGCCACTGGTGCGGTTTTGGGAGGAATTGAAGCCACACCAAAGGTATGGGATATTGCAGGTGCTTGGGTAATTGTGCAAGCTGCGGGTGGGACGTGGGTATCGCTCAATTCTGAGTCTTTTCCATTATCGCCGGGAATAGATTATAGCGATCGCTCTTTTCCTACGATGGTTGTGAGTAATTCCGATATAGTTCCGATATTTACACCATTTCTAGAAAATGTAAAATTTTAATAACTAATAATTAAAACCGAATAATTATACTCCGCAGGGGAATAAATTGAGCCTTTGCGTAAAGGGGATATATGGATGTAAAAACGCAAGTTATTACCTTCTCAAGTATAACAACTGACAACTGACAAAATTATGAAAGGACTTTGGTTAGAAAATAATCAACTAGAATTACGCACCAATATTCCTATCCCTGAACCACCACCAGGAGAGGCTTTGGTGCGGGTTTTGCGAGCAGGAATTTGTAATACTGACTTAGAATTAATTAAAGGTTATTACCCCTATACTGGCATTATCGGTCATGAATTTGTTGGTATTGTCGAACAAGCTCCCAAACAGTTAATTAATCAAAGAGTCGTTGGTGAAATTAACGCCGCTTGTGGTAATTGTCGTTTTTGTCGTCGCGGACAACCAACACATTGTGAAAATCGCACGGTTTTAGGAATTGTTAACCGTAATGGTGCATTTGCAGAATATCTATCTCTACCTATTGAGAATTTGCATCTTGTCCCCGAAAATGTATCTACAGCAGCAGCAACTTTTACTGAACCCATAGCCGCAGCATTGGAAATTCAACAACAAATACAAATATCTAAGGATGACCGAGTATTAGTGGTTGGAGATGGTAAGCTAGGACAACTAATAGCCCAAACTTTAGCCTTAACTGGTTGTGAATTATTGGTAGTCGGAAGACACGAAGACAAATTAATAAATTTAGCAGGAAAAGGAATTAAAACAGGTTTAGCTGATAGTCTCACCGATAGATATTTTGATATCTCCGTTGATTGTACCGGAAATCCTGAAGGCTTTAATATTGCTCGTCGGGCTTTACGTCCTCGTGGGACATTAATCTTAAAAAGCACTTATGCGGGAAATCTTAGTTTAGATGCTTCCTCGTTAGTAGTAGATGAAATTACCCTGATTGGTTCTCGTTGTGGTCCCTTTGTTCCGGCGTTAGAATTGTTGGCGACGGGAAAGGTAGATGTCCAATATTTAATTGATAGTTCTTATCCTCTTTCTCAAGGTTTAGAAGCTTTTGAAAAAGCCAAAACTAAGGGGGTTTTAAAAGTGTTACTGGAAATGAGTTCTTAATCAGGGTTAATAGAATTAAGATATCAACAGAGGGTGTTTGAAAAGTCATATTGCTGTATAAAATGTTTTACCCCTCCCTAACCCTCCCCTTGCAAATTATCGTGTACACACAAGTTAAATTACCCTCCTTAATCGGGAGGTGGGGGAGAGTAGGGGAGTGGGGGAGGTGGGGGAGGTAGGGGGGAGTAGGGGAGTGAAGAGTAAAAGAGTAAAAGAGTAAAAGAGTAAAGGAGGTGAGAAAGAAGATGATTGGTAACTCAGAAGAATCAAACTCAATATCAATGGTTAAATCTCATAGAGATTTGGGAATTTATCAAATTGCTGTTGAAGCAGCAATGAAAATTTTTGGGTTATCAAAAAATTTTCCTGTTGAAGAAAGATATTCTCTAACAGATCAAATTCGTCGTTCTTCTCGTTCTGTTTGTGCGAATATGGCAGAAGCTTGGCGTAAACGTCGTTATGAGGCTGCTTTTGTTGCTAAATTAAATGATTGTGTTCGGGGAGCGTGGCGAAGCCATAACCAAACAAATGCGTCGGGTTGCGCTGTCGCTTAACCCGACCTACAAAAAATGGACAAAGTATTGCCTAAATATACATTTTTGTAGTTTTTAACCTTTTTTTTATTTCTTTGTGAGAAATCCGGGTTAACCTCGTAATATTTTTTAATTTTTAATTTCCTGGAGATAAATATCGTGTGTTCAGTTACAGTTATTTTGCCACAAATTAAGCAACAATAAGGATTCTTGAATTCAATTCTGAGTCGGTGATGCTTTTCTTGATAACTGATATGTAGCCCTTTATATAAATTTTATGTTGCGGTTTTATGAAACCTCGAATTATTGTTTGTGGCTTAGGACGTACCGGATATAAAATCTTTCGCTTACTCAGACAACAGGGGGCTTTGGTGGTAGGTATTCATCGCAAACCTGTTTCTGGTGAACCTGCTGCTAATATAATTGTTGGTGAGTTACACGCAGCTTCTACTTTACAAGCGGCAGGAATTACAGAAGCACATACTTTGGTAATTGCAACTTCTGATGATGCTTTGAATTTATCAATTATGATGCAAGCACGGGTTCTTAATCCCCAAATTCGGATTATTAATCGGTTTTATAATACGAATTTAGGTGAACGTCTTGATCAAACTCTGTCGAATCATTTAAGTATGAGTGTTGTGGGTTTGGCAGCACCTGTATTTACCTTTGCGGCTTTGGGGAATAAGGCTATTGGTCAAATTAAGTTACTTGAGCAAATTTGGCCAATTCAAGAGGAATATATCCACGAAAATCATCCCTGGAAAGGCAGAAAAATTAGTGATTTATGGGAAGATCCCACAAGGATGCTGATTTATTATGTGGCTGTGGAAGGAAAGCTAAATTTAGTATCTGCGGTGCTGTTGGAACAACAATTAAGAGTAGGCGATCGCTTAATTATTGGTACTCAACCTCGCATTCGTCCCCAACGTAAGTCATTAGTCAGAAAATTAGTTAAAGTTTTTGCCAATATTCGGGAGTTTCAGAAACACGCCCAATCAGTTGTGGGTATGGCAATTGCTTTATTCGTAATTATTTTAATATCCACTTTTACCTATTTTGCTAGTAAACATAGTATCTCTTTTATTGATGCTTTATATTTTGCTGTTGGCATGATTACGGGGGCTGGTGGTAATGATAAGGTTGTCGAAAATGCACCAGACAGCATTAAGTTATTTACTATTGTGATTATGCTAATTGGGGCTGCGGTAATTGGGATTTGGTACGCGATGCTGACGGATTTTATCCTGGGTAGTCGCTTAAAACAATTTTTGGATGCGGCAAGAATTCCTCAACATCATCATTATATTGTTTGTGGTTTAAGTGGTATTGGCATTAGAATTGTTCAACAATTGCACCTGAGTGGACATGAGGTAGTAGTTATTGAAACGGATGCTAATAATAGATATGTGACTACTGCTAGAGGAATGAGTATTCCGGTTATTCTTGCTGATGCGAGTTTTCGGGCTACTTTACAAGCAAGTAATATTAACACTGCTACCGCAGTTTTAGCTGTTACTAATAATGATGCGACTAATTTGGAAATTGCCCTCAAGGCTAAGTCTTTAGCGCCAAAGATTCCTGTAATTGTCAACTATGCTGATCCTGATTTTGCTGGTATAGCACAACAGGTATTTGATTTTGAGGCTGTATTTAGTCCTGCTGAACTCGCTGCTCCTGCTTTTGCTGCGGCTGCTCTCGGTGGTAGGATTATTGGTAATGGGATTATTGCTGATAATTTATGGGTAGCTTTTGCAACCACTATTACACCGATACACCCTTTTTGTGATGAGTGGGTGAAGGATGTGGCTAAGTTTGCGGATTTTGTGCCTTTGTATGTGGAAATCAACCATGAAACTGTACAAGGCTGGGATTTGCTAGAAACAATTCTTGCTCCCGGAGATGTGCTGTATTTAACTATGCCCGCTAATAGGTTAAATCAGTTATGGCGAGAAGAAGGAAAGGGGATCGGGGTTTAGTTGATTTTTATTTTATGATAGTTCTTCCTTATCAATGTCAATGATATCAAATTCTCAGCCGGAAGTCAAGACTTGATTGAGAGATTTTGGGCAACATGAAAAAATTAGGCAGTTAGGACATCAATTGACGGTTAAACTCTTGCTAATAAAGGGTTTTGCTCCTAACTCTTGACTGGGCGCAGGACATGGGCGCAGGGACTGGGCGCAGGCCCTGCGCCCCTACTTCCTGATTCTTGCTAGGGAACACCAAAAAATAAATTACCCAATTTTGTGGGATGGGCATACTATGGCTAACGCCACGCTACGCTATCGACAAGCTCAGCACAAGTCCTGCCCGTCCTTGATAATTCTTGATGATTAAGGGGCAATTCGTCCTGCACCACAAGAAATTTTTGGGTATTTTTTTAATTGGAAGTCCGCTATAACAATTCTCTGGGGTGATTATTAGCGATTAGTACAACTGACTACTGACAACTAACTGAAAATGATGGTAAAGAAGGTAGAGGACGATATTTCATGGCTAGGCTAGTAGTTCGTCAAATTTATTTTGACGGGTAATGATCGGAAAAAACTTCTGTTCTTCCCTCCCCTACCCCCCCTGCCTCTCTTCTCCCCCTGCTTGCCTTCACCCGTCATTTTCGGGTTGACAGATTACTAGGCATTAGCTTGGGCTTAACCTGATGATATTAAAAGTTTCTAGGGTTAAACCGGAAAATTGTCAGAAGTTCGCTATGGTATTGCAAAGAAACAGGCTATGTGTTGATAATGCCATGAACAAAACTGTTGAAGTCCATTCCAGTGTATCGGCACTCGTTCAACGGGCGCTAGAATTGATACTGTCGAAAGCGGAAACTGCTATTGGCGAACGGGGGCAATTTACAATTGCTTTGTCAGGGGGTAGTACACCAAAACCTTTGTATGAGGCGATAGCTAATCAAAAGTTGCCCTGGGATAAAATTCATGTATTCTGGGGAGATGAGCGTTATGTACCAGCAGATCATCCTGATAGTAATGAACTGATGGCGAGACGTGCATGGTTAGATCAGGTGGCACTTCCCAAGGCGAATATTCATGCTATCCCTACTTTATCTGCTAACCCAGAGGTAGATGCAGCTAAGTATAACCAGCATCTGCAAACATTTTTTAATTCGGCATCGGGAGAGTTCCCAGCATTGGATGTAGTTTTACTGGGAATGGGTGATGATGCCCATACTGCATCTTTGTTTCCCTACACGGAAGCTCTCAAGGTGAGCGATCGCCTAGTTACTGTTGGTAATAAAGATGATAATCTCCGCATCACTTTTACTTACCCATTTATTAACGCGGCTCGCAGTGTGATTTTTATGGCTGCTGGTGCTAATAAAAGACCGGCTTTAGCCCAAGTTTTTGCACCGGTAGCGGATGATTTCGCCTATCCATCACGGTTAATTCGTCCCCAAGGAGAACTCTACTGGTTGCTAGACGCAGCGGCTGGTTTGGAACTCTAGCATTGACTATGATTTTTGAGATTTGGTTGATTGAGATGATGAAGAATCATCACCAATGATCAACCTGTTCTCACTGTAAGTAATTTTTAGCATCACTAGCTAAAGTTACTTATGTGCTTGTCAGTAATATTTTTACAACGACCTTCACTAAGGCTTAAATCCATGATCGTCTGCCCTAATTGCAATCATCCTAACCCAGACGGCGCTGTTCAATGTGAAGCTTGCTATACGCCGTTACCAGCTACAGCTAGTTGTCCTAATTGTGGAGCAACTGTACAGTCAGATGCCGCTTTCTGTGGTCAGTGCGGTTACAATCTCCATTTTGGCGCTACTCTTGCAGTCGCCTCAACTGGTGCTGTTAATCCTGTGCCAGCACCAGTGGTCGCTCCTGACTTAATGATGCAACTGCTACAGCCTGATGTGTTGGAAGTTGCGCCCCGATCTAATCCGACCGTATCTGCACCTGTAGCACCTGAACCAGAAGTTTATATTCCGCCTGTACTGACTCCTACACCTGCACCTATGGCTGTAGTTCAGGAACAAGCTGTTTATGTTCCTTCTGTACCTGCACCTGTAGCACCTGAACCAGAAGTTTATATTCCGCCTGTATTGACTCCTCCACCTGCACCTGTAGCACCTGAACCGGAAGTTTATATTCCGTCTGTATTGACTCCTGAACCTGTGGCTATGGATACAGTACCAGGATCTGAGCCTTATATTCCCCCTGCTTATGTACCCCAGATAGATCCTATATCTATTCCTGAAGTTGCTCCAGTCGCACCATCAGGAAAGGTGGCAAATACTCAATTACAACAGATAGTAGCGCGATTATTCCATGTTCAAGCTAATCAGGAAATAGAATTACCACAAAATCTCTCGGTTGTGCATATTGGTAAGCCTAATGATCGTGTTCCTCCAGATATAGATGTTTCGGGATTCCCAAATTCGGAGATTGTTTCGCGGATTCATGCAGATATTCGGATTGAGGGAGATGCTTGTTATATAGAGGATGCAGGTAGTTCTAATGGTACTTACATTAATAACTTACCTCTGTTACCTGGTAACAGACATCGCCTCCGTCCAGGCGATCGCATTAGCTTGGGTAAGGGAGATTTAGTTACTTTCTTGTTTCAACTTTCTTAGGAATAGGTAATGGGTAATGGGTAAGGGTAATAAATATTTCCCCATGACCCCTGACCTCCTGCCCCCTGCTATGATCACAACAGCTTATTAACTCTTGTTGCTAGTTATCCCATAAACTATATAACTAGCAACTTGGGTAATAACATGATTAATGATACAGAATATATCAGGCAAGCTGAAGCTAATCGCGTAGAAATTCTCAGCGAAGCACTACCTTACATTCAACAATTCGCTGGTCGTACCGTTGTGGTTAAATACGGTGGCGCAGCGATGAAGGATAGCTCCCTTAAGGATAAAGTGATCCGTGATGTGGTGTTTTTATCTTGCGTCGGCTTGCGACCTATTTTAGTGCATGGTGGTGGACCAGAAATTAATAGTTGGTTAGGTAAATTAGGAATTGAAGCACAGTTTAAAAATGGTTTGCGCGTAACTGATGCACCAACGATGGATGTGGTAGAAATGGTGTTGGTTGGGCGGGTGAATAAGGAAATTGTGGCTTTGATTAACCAAGCTGGGGGAATGGCTGTAGGACTTTGCGGTAAGGATGGTAACTTAATTACGGCTCGTCCTCAAGGTGATGAAGGGATTGGCTTTGTGGGGGAAGTGAGTAATGTCAATATCAAAATTTTAGAAACACTTGCGAGTAATGGCTATATTCCGGTGGTTTCCAGCGTGGCGGCGGATGAAACTGGACAGGCTTATAATATTAATGCGGATACGGTAGCGGGGGAAATAGCCGCTGCTTTGGGGGCGGAAAAGCTAATTTTGCTGACTGATACGAGAGGAATTTTAAGAGATTATAAAGACCCTTCTACCTTAATTCCCAAGGTGGATATTCGGGAGGCGCGACAATTAATTGCTGATGGTATAGTCAGTGGGGGGATGATTCCGAAAGTGAATTGTTGTGTGCGATCGCTTGCCCAAGGAGTCAAAGCTTCACATATAATTGATGGACGCATTCCTCATGCCTTATTGTTAGAAGTATTTACAGATGTGGGGATTGGAACAATGATTCTGGGTTCTCATCAGTCGAGACAATAATCGGAATGGGGGACAAGTAAAACCCATACCCCGCCAGCCAGGGAATCAATTCCCTGTCTAATAGCTTAAGTCATCTAAAGATGACTAAATTTAGCCCCAAAATTTTAAAATCGTTTAGTAAACTTTCGTTTACTTTGGCTATTAGCCCGGAAATTAAGTTCCGGGCGGGTGTGGAAGCCAACAAATAAGCCATTTCTAGCTTAATTTGACAACAATTAACAACTGACTAATGACCAATGACTACAGAAAATTTAGAACTCGCTAAATCGTGTTTCCAAATTGGGACAACTGCTTTTGAAAATGGTCAATATCGAGAATCTGTGGAAAGTTTAGAAAAAGCCAGCACTCTATTAGGAAAAAATACCCGGTTTGCTGGTGAAGTAGAAATTTGGTTGGTGAATGCTTATGAAGCTGCGGGACGTTCCGAAGAAGCAATAAATCTTTGTCAACAACTCAGCCGTCATCCCCATTATGAAATTCGTCAACAAGCAAAACGCCTAGTTTATATTTTAAAAGCACCCAAACTGAACAGACCAAAAGAGTGGATGACAGAAATTCCCGATTTTGGTATAGTTTCTGATAACAAATCCAAAATACTTGTTACTTCCCAATCTCAAAAATCTACATCTAAACCAAAACCTGTAGAACGAGAATACATTGACTTGAGTACAGTTAATACTAAAGACAATAATTTTGTTTGGGTAGGTTTAATTTCTGTAGGTTTGACAATTTTCTATTTAGTTTGGTTAAGTTTTTAGCAAATAAGGAGAAATTTAGTCATGAATGTATTAACTTTTATTAAGATTATATCACATTCAATGAAATCTGTATTTTTTTCTATTAACAAAATTAGAAAAATTACTAAAATCAAACCAATTGTCTTGATGGTAATCCTTTCTTCATTACTATTATCAGGTTGTGTGAAGTATGATTTAGGAGTGAATTTTAATAGCACAAATAATGGTGAATTAGTACAGCATATTCAGTTATCAGAAAAAATTACTATTTTTAGTGGTGATTATCTCTCTGAATGGTTAAAAACTTTAGAAAATCGAGCGCGAACATTAGCAGGTTCAACAGAAAGAGTTTCCGCATCAGAAATTATTGTCAAAATTCCCTTTACCAGTGCGAAGGAATTACAAGAAAAATTTACTGGCTTTTTCAATACTCGCACATCTGAAGATCGTGATGGTTCGGAACTGGCAAATATTACCTCTACTTTAGTTGCAGAAGATAGGAATTTTTTCCTATTCTCCAGAAATCATTTAGTTTATGATTTAGATTTACGTTCTTTGGCTATGCTGACGACTAAAGGTGATAGTTCTCTTGTCAATCTGGACTTTAGCTTACAAACACCTTGGGGAATCAAGAATATTGAAAATGATGAAAATGCTATCCAACCAGAAAAGCATGGTAATCAACTAATATGGAAGCTTAAAGCAGGGGATATAAATCATGTAGAGGTAGTATTTTGGTTGCCGAATTTTCTGGGAATTGGGACTTTGTTGATTATCGGTTTTGTGTGGTTGGGATTATATCTGAGATATACGTTATTACCAAGTCCGGGTATTCAGTTAACAGCGGAAGAATTGTAAAATATCAGAATTTAAGAATTTTTAGGATGTGTTTATTTCCTATTATCACTATGAAATAGTAAGCTATCACATCCTAAATTCTCAAAACTAGAAGCAACTCTCAAACATCTCAATTAGTATGTAAGATAACAATATTCTCTGTTTTTTAAACATTTGAGAATTTCTTGAAAAATTCTTAGTGTTGAAGTTGTCTCTTTATATTCCTGTTTTGAAGGAGAATCTCCTAATTTTTCTAGCATATTTAAACTTTCCTGAACAATTGATTCTTTTAGGAAATCAATTAATCTTTGTCTATTAGTTATTGTTCCTTTTTCTAGATCAATTGCTTCAATTTTACTCTTTTCTTCATCAATTACTATTTCTAATTCACGAACTTTACCAATTTCTGCAAAGTCTGATTTAATCAATGTTTCATAAAATTTATTAGAAAATTCTATGGTAGCCGGTGATACACCATTTTTTCCGTAAAACGTAATATCTAACATTATTCTACCTCCTGTGCCTCAGATTCTAAAAATTGTCTTTCTTCGATATATTCAGCCCAAGCTATATCAGCTTGATCAAATGCTACCTTTGCTTGTTTGGTAATATGTCCAGTGGTTAAAACTGCAATTATATCACCCTTAGTTATGATTTTTTTAGCTAATGTAGAATCAATTATTTTTCTACTTTTTACTTCTATGTAAGGCATAATCAAATTATGAATTGTAGTCTTTTTGAATTTGACGAACTATTTCCTTGACTCTGGGAACATCTTCTGAATTAAGTAATAGTATATCGCCATCAGGATCATCACCAGTAGTTCGTTGACATTCAATTCCTTCTTTCTGAAGTTTATTGATTAACCATCCAATTAAATTTTTATGAATTATTAATCTTTCTATCTTTTTATCTTCATCAGTTTTATCAGACATTATCTAAGCAATTCCTTTTTTGCTGTTAAAAGATGTTCCCAAGTTGAAAAACCTTTTTCAAAAAGTTCTAAAACTTTTTTTTGAATCAAACTTTCTTCCATTCTCTGACATAAATAATCAATGTAAATTTCCTTGTAAAAAGTCTTTACATCTCCCGCAGTTAAATTTCTTTCTTGATAAAAATTATATAGTTTATTTATAATTTCTACAGAAGGAAAATATTTAATTGTACTACCTAAATCCTTTAGATATTTTTCAAAAGAATATAAATCTAATTTAGGTTGCATCTCTTTTTTTAAAGAGAATCTTCTGAAAACTGCGGTATCAATTAACTCTGGAACATTGGTAATTCCAAAGATCAAAAGTTTGTTATCTTTACTAGGATGAAGTTGGTCTAATTCAAGCATGAATGTTGTCATAGCCCTTCTAATAGCATCATGTTCTTGAGTTCTACTTCTACTCATACAGAAAGTGTCTAACTCATCTAATAACAAAAATACAGAAGAACCATTTTTGCATTTACTTTTTAGATCATCAAAAATATCCTCCAAATTACGCGAAGATTGACCTAAAGATGGATCAAGCATTCTCCCTACATCAAGAGAATAGAAGTTAATTTCATTGGTAACTTCTTGTTTTAATTTATAAAACAATGAATAACATAGTGTTGTTTTACCAGTATTAGGAACACCATAAAGCAATACTGATGGAGTTAAATCATAATGACTAAAATCGTCAATTTGACTTTCATCTGCTGTTAAACATATTTTACAAAATTTAAAAAGATACTCAAATAAATCATCTATTCCAAAGAGTTTCTGATGATTTATTCTTTGTTCAATTTCGGCAGATGTTAATTGCTTTAATCCGTTACTCATTAGAGAGAAAGCTTCAAAACTTAACTAGAAACATTATACATAATTACAATACATCCAATTTTGAAATTAATTAAATTTTAATATTTCTTATATTACTCAAAAAACTGATGATAGATCAAATTCGTTTATCAGTAACTCCTGTAACATATCCTTTACAATAAAATAAAGAAAGACATTACAGGAGAAAAATTTAAACCATGCTACAAGAATATCGTCAACAGGTTGCAGAACGCGCTCAACTGGGTATTCCTCCCTTACCGTTAGATGCAGTACAAACATCAGCATTGTGTGAATTACTGAAAAATCCCCCGACAGGCGAAGAAGAGTTATTATTAAATTTATTACGCGATCGCATTCCCCCCGGAGTAGATCAAGCTGCTTATGTAAAAGCTGGATTTCTGACTGCGATCGCTAAAAAAGAAATTACCAGTCCTTTGGTTTCACCAGTTGACGCAGTAGAATTACTGGGAACAATGATTGGTGGTTACAATGTCCAATCCTTAATTGATTTACTCCAAGTTTCCAGTACCTCTGTATCAACAGCTTCAGAAACACCCTTGGTAATGGGAGGAGAAGGAAGAGAACAAATCGCCGCTTATGCAGCTAACGCCCTCAGCAAAATTATGTTGGTGTATGATGCTTTCCATGATGTTTTGGAATTGTCAAAAACCAACCCCTACGCCAAACAAGTGATAAACTCTTGGGCAGAAGCAGAATGGTTTACTTCCCGTCCCACATTACCAGAATTTATCACCGTTACCGTTTTCAAAGTTCCTGGGGAAACCAACACCGACGACTTATCACCCGCAACCCACGCTACAACCAGACCAGATATTCCATTACACGCATTGGCGATGTTAGAAACCCGTCAACCGGGAAGTTTAGAAACCATTGCAGAGTTAAAGAAAAAAGGACATCCTGTAGCTTACGTTGGTGATGTCGTGGGTACAGGTTCTTCTCGCAAGTCTGCAATCAATTCCGTATTATGGCATTTGGGTAATGATATTCCCTTTGTACCAAACAAACGGGCTGGGGGTTATATTTTAGGAAGTGCGATCGCGCCTATCTTTTTTAACACAGCCGAAGATGCCGGTGCATTACCCATTCAATGCGATGTCAGCAAAATGGAAACCGGTGACGTAATTACCATTTATCCCTATAAAGGAACTATTCTCAATGCCGCAGGAGAAGTAATTTCCACCTTCAGCCTCAAACCTGACACCATTCTAGACGAAGTTCGCGCCGGTGGACGCATTCCCCTACTAATTGGACGGACTCTCACCGACAAAACCCGTCAAGCATTAGGTTTAAAACCCAGCGATTTATTTATCCGCCCCCAATCCCCCACCGACACCGGCAAAGGCTTCACATTGGCTCAGAAAATGGTCGGTAAAGCCGCTGGTTTGCCAGGAGTACGTCCGGGGACATCTTGCGAACCAATCATGACTACAGTGGGTTCTCAGGACACTACAGGACCAATGACCAGAGACGAATTGAAAGAACTGGCTTGTTTAGGCTTCAGTGCAGACTTGGTAATGCAGAGTTTCTGTCACACAGCCGCATATCCCAAACCTGTGGATATTAAAACCCATCAGGAATTACCAGACTTCATTTCCTCCCGTGGTGGTGTAGCTTTGCGTCCTGGTGATGGTATCATTCACTCCTGGTTAAACCGGATGTTGTTACCCGACACAGTGGGAACAGGTGGAGATTCCCATACTCGCTTCCCCTTGGGTATATCTTTCCCTGCTGGTTCTGGGTTAGTTGCGTTTGCTGGTGCTTTGGGTGTAATGCCTTTAGATATGCCAGAATCAGTATTAGTCCGGTTTACAGGAGAATTGCAACCAGGAATAACGCTGAGGGATGTTGTGAATGCAATTCCTTATGTGGCTATGCAAAAAGGTTTGTTAACTGTGGAGAAGCAGAACAAGAAAAATGTTTTCTCTGGCAAGATTTTGGAAATTGAAGGTTTACCAAATTTGAAAGTTGAACAAGCTTTTGAATTAACCGACGCTTCCGCAGAACGTTCTTGTGCTGGTTGTACAATTAAATTAAGCGAAGAAACAATTGCGGAATATTTACGTTCCAATATTGCCCTTTTAACTAATATGGTAGCACGGGGTTATAGTGATGCCAGAACTATTATGCGCCGGGTGGCAAAAATGCAAGAATGGTTAGATCATCCAGTATTATTATCTGCTGACCCTGATGCTGAATATGCAGAAATAATTGAGATTGATTTAAGCCAAATCACAGAACCAATTGTTGCTGCTCCTAATGACCCTGATAATGTTAAGTTATTATCGGCAGTTGCCAATGATCCTGTACAAGAAGTTTTTGTGGGTTCTTGTATGACAAATATCGGACATTATCGAGCAACAGCCAAGGTTTTAGAAGGTGCTGGTGAGGTGAAAGCGCGGTTATGGATTGCACCACCTACAAGAATGGATGAACATCAATTAAAAGTAGAAGGTGTGTATGATGTTTTTGTAGGTGCGAATGCGAGAACTGAGATTCCTGGATGCAGTTTATGTATGGGAAATCAGGCGCGAGTTGATGATAATACAACGGTGTTTTCTACCTCGACTCGTAACTTCAATAATCGCATGGGTAAAGGCGCTCAAGTGTATTTAGGTTCGGCGGAATTAGCAGCGGTTTGTGCATTATTGGGAAGGCTTCCTAATGTGCAGGAATATTTGGATATTGTCGCTGAAAGAATTCATCCTTTTGCTGATGATTTGTATCGCTATTTGAACTTTGATCAAATTGTTGGTTTTGAGAATGAAGGGAGGGTGATTAGTAAGGAGGAACAGGCGGCTTTGGTATAATTTAGGTTAGGGTGAGTCTTGATGGCTCACCTGAATGTTATAATTTATATTTTATGGGGAAGAGTCATTTTAAGAAAGCAATATCATCTTTGGAATCTCGTATTGCTGAACACAAAGAAAAAATCAGGCTAGAATTAGAGAAGGATTTTCCAGATCCGGGTTTGATTAATCATTGGGAAAAGGAAATCATAGCTTTTGAACAAGGGATAAAACAAGCGTTAAAAAGATTGGGGAAAAACTAATGACACTCGCAAAACTAAAAATTACCAGTGAAAACTCAACGCTTAATCAGTTACTAATGGAATTACAGGAAGAATGCCAAAATGTGATTTCTCTGGTTAATCAATTACAACTTTCTGAGTTAAGCGATCGCCAAAAGGGTAAAATTCTCTCAGAATTGCTGGTAGCTTCTATTCATTTGCATTCCCATTGTGATGAAGATTGGCAAAATTTAATTTCCGATGAGTTGGAAACTTTAGCAGATGATTAATGGAGAAAATCTTATGAATATAAAGAGGTGTAAAAATGATTGAATTACATCCTGAGTTTTTAACAAAAAATGGTCAAAAACAATTTGCAGTTTTACCTTATGAGGAATTTTTGAAGATTACGGAATTGTTAGAAGATTTGGAAGATTTAAGAGATTTACGGGATGCTAAGGAAGAAGAGAAAGATAGTCTTTCCGTATCTTTAGCTGATGTTAAGAAAATGCTTATACATAATCCATAGGTAAACAAAAATGAACTTTTACACAGTTGTTCTCAGACAAAGTTCCGGTTATTGGGTAGGTTTGTGTTTAGAAAATGGTATTGTTGGACAGGGAGATACTCAAGAAGATGCAGTTAATAAATTAAAGGAAGCAATAGAATCTTTTGAAGATGTTTATGAATCAGAAGATAATATTTATAAATCTCCTATTTCTATAGATGAATTACATGAATTTTTATTAGTTGAGGAAAAAGAAAAACAATCAGAAATCTATGAATTAAGGAAGGTTTATGCCTAAAAATATACCTTCTTTAAGACCCAAGGAATTAATTAAGTTATTAGAAAAAGAAGGTTGTAGTTTTTATAGAGAGGGAAAAGGTGATCATTGTTTATATACTCGTGAAGTTGAAGGTAAAAGGAGAGTAGTTCCTATAGATATGGGTGCAAGGGAAATGTCTCCAGGTTATGTTTTACGGATTTTTCGGCAATTTGGTTTTAGTGATGAGGAGATTGAAGGTTTGTTGAGGTAAATCAAGGATATTTTTGATCAAATTGTTGGTTTTGAGGATGAAGGGAGGGTGATTAGTAAGGAGAAGCGGCTTTGGTATAATTTAGGTTAGGGTGGGCTGGATGGACTCACCTGAATGTTATAATAGTTTATTATCGGGGTCAACAATGCCAGCAAAGGATACTTGCCATGATGCGGTCAAAAATGCTTTAATTAAGGATGGTTGGACAATTACGGCTGATCCTTATTATATAATTTATAGAAAATTAAGACTTGTTGCGGATCTAGGTGCTGAACGTCCATTATCTGCTCAAAAAGGTGATGAGAAAATAGTGATAGAAGTTAAAAGTTTTCTAAATCCATCATTTATTTATGATTTAGAAAGGGCTGTAGGTCAGTATATCATTTACCGTAATTATCTTAAAAGAACTGCACCAGACCATCAGATTTACTTAGCACTTGGTCAACTTGTTTATAAAGCTAATTTTGACGAAACTATCCAAGTTGTTGTTGATGAAAACCAACTTAAATTAATCATTGTAGATACAGACAAGGAGGTTGTTACCAAATGGATAAGTTAGAAAATTACCGATTTTTAATCAAAAAAATCTTAACAGAATATCATCAACTTTTTTCTTCTGCATCTCCTGATAATATAGAAATGCTCTTAGCTTTTGATGAGAAAAGAGATCAATATTTATGGTTTCAAGTTGGTTGGACAACTGAGGAAAGAATTAAGGGAATTTCTGTCCATATTCGTATTAAAAATGAGAAGATTTACATTGAAGAAGATTGGACTGAGGAAGGAATTGCAACAGAGTTATTACGGGAAGGTGTACCAAAAGAGGATATTGTTTTGGCTTTTCATGATCCAGAAACTCGTAAGTTGACGGAGTTTGCTGTGGCTTAGAGAGGTTTTGAGGGTTTCGGGTGGATGATTGCTGTGGAGAAAATACCTAAGTTTGAAGAAGATTTGGTATAGTATAATGGTATGGTTGGTTTTAGATAAGTAACTTTGAGCTTCAAGCCATTAACATATCAAAGTTGAATTTTAACCGTTCTTTAAATATTAAGGTATTGTATTTATGTCACAACTTGCTCCATTTAACCCTCTAGAAAATAATGACTCTAGTTTAAACTCCATAGCAGTTAAAAAATTAATACATAATCTTTTAACCTCTTATAATGGTTGGTATGATCCTTTTTGTGAAGCTATTCAAAATGCACTAGATTCTATTGAGGCAAGAATTAAATTAGAGGATGGAAAGTATAAACCTTCTATTTGGGTGACAATTGATTTAAAAAATAATTGTTTAATGGTAACTGATAATGGAATTGGATTAGATGAAAAAAACTTTAAAACTTTTTTACAGCCTAATGTAACTTTAAAAGATAAAGGATATAGAGGTCATAAAGGGGTAGGTGCAACATATTTAGCCTATAGTTTTAATTATGTTCAAATATGTAGTAAAACTTCTGATTTTAAAATAATTGCTAGAATGGAAAATGCAAAAAAATGGGTTGATGATCCCAATATAAAGCAATTTCCTAAGATGATTATTGATCATGATCCTCAAGATACTAATTTTAATAGTATTGATAAGGGAGTTTCTATTTGTATTAAGTGTGATAAAGAAACTTTCCCTCGTGATTTGAGTTGGCTACAGGTAAAAGATGCTGAGACTTGGCTAAATATTTTGCGTCTAAAAACTGGGTTAGGTGCTATTAAGAAAAAAGATAATATCGAAGTATTTGTTGAAGTAATTGATAAAGATGGACAGAATAATCATCATCAAAAAAAAGGTATAGAATATTTATGGATTCATGATTTACCTCTTCAAATAAAAAATACTCGATTATCTCATATAAAAGAGAAAAAAGATAGTTTGCATAGAAAATATAAAGATTTCAAAGATTTAAAGCTTTATCCTAGTAAATTAAAAGATTTAGATATAATTTATGATTTTCATGACTCTAAGATATTAATACAATTAATCGAGAATACAGACTTATCATACTTAAAAGATGATGAATTGAAAAATTCACTGTTAGATATTTGTAGGCAATACGAACCTTACATTTACTGTTGCTATTCTTATTCTGAAACTTTTTGGGAGCAATTAAATAATGGTTTAAACATAAGAAGTACAGCAAAAATGTTTAAAAGTGGCATTCAACTAGCAGCCGATAATATGCCACAAGGAGAAATACGTCCTATAGATTACAAATCTGTAAATGCCGACAGGACATATATTGTAATTCATTTTGATAATTGTGAAGTTGATATAGGTCGTAAATCTTTTTCAAAAGAGTTAGAAGATTTTGCTCAAGAAATCGCTAAAATACTTGTTATTGATTATTCTCAATACCGCCAATTTTCAAAAAGTCCTACTGGACAAAAAGACAATCGCCAAAGCCCAGAATTAGTTGATAGATGGAAGGATAGATATAAAAAATATGCAGAAAAAAACCCTCTAAATTTATCAATCTATAATATTCCGATTATATGTAAACCAGCAAGAGAACAAGAAGTAGTTGCTTTGTTTAATCAGTTACTTGGAGCAAAAGTAATTTGCGGAATTGAGATTATGTCAACCGATCAGATTTTCATCTATGATTGTTTATTTCAACACAAAATAGAGCCTTCAGAAATATATATATATGATGAAAAAAAGAATCCACTTGGGCTTTTCAAGGACGAAATCATAATTCAGTATAAGAAGTTCGGTTTTCCTTTTTGTTCTTATTCACCAAAAGTTTTAGAATATAAATTTTCAATTGATGGATTAATTGAAGACTTAAAGCATGGAGAAAAAAATTCTAATGATATTGATATGTTAGTAGTATGGGAAACAGGAAATAAGTGGAAAAACAATTATTATATTGCTTCATGTTTAGATAAGGATAATATTTATCTTCGCCCTTATCATGGTGTAACACATATCATGTATAATCGTTATACAAATGAACACGAAATGAATTTAATAGTTATTGAAGAACTGATTGATTTTCTAAATAATCCTGAAGAAGAGGAAGAAAGACAAAAACAAAAATATGAAGGATAGTTTTTATAAACCAGGATGTGATCGCTTTTTGGTTATGCGTTGAGAAAGCGATCGCATTCCTCCAACATCCCAAACCCACCTAACCCCCCAACCCCCTTCCCTGCAAGGGAAGAGGGAGAAATCTTGCTCCCCTCTCCTCGCAGGAGAGGGGCTGGGGGAGAGGTCAAACACAATATAAAAGCACACCCCACAAATGAACAACCAACCACCGAAAAAAGACGGACTTCGTAACATAGTCATTGGACAAAAAATAGAACCCGTAAAACTCGAACGCGCCAAAGAAATGCGTCGCCAAATGACACCAGCAGAAAAAATTCTTTGGGAACATCTTCGCGCCAACCGCTTGCATGGTTTACATTTTCGCCGACAACAAGTTATAGATGGTTTTATAGTAGATTTTTATTGTCATGCTGCTAGTTTAGTCATAGAAGTAGATGGAAAAATTCATGAACAACAAATAGAATATGATCTAGAAAGAGATAAAATTTTATCAGCTAGAGGTTTGCGTTTATTGAGATTTGAAAACGAAGAAATAACAGAGAAAATTGATCAAGTTTTGATGCAAATTTATCAAACTTGTTGTGAAAAGATTGGGTAAAAACTAATGACACTCGCAAAACAAAAAATTAGCAGTGAAAACTCAACGCTTAATCAGTTACTAATAGAATTACAAGAAGAATGCCAAAATGTGATTTCTTTGGTTAACCAATTACAACTTTCTGAATTGAGCGATGCCTCCGGCGAGCGCAGCTATCGCCAAAAAGATAAAATTCTCTCAGAATTGCTGGTAGCTTCTATTCATTTGCATTCCCATTGTGATGAAGATTGGCAAAATTTGATTTCTGATGAGTTGGAAACTTTAGCAGATGATTAATGGAGAAAATCTTATGAATATGAAGAGGTGCAAAAATGATAAAATTACATCCTGATTTTTTAACTAAAAATGGTCAAAACCAATTTGCTATATTACCTTATGAGGAATTTTTGAAGATTAAGGAATTGTTAGTATATTTCACCTGAATGTCAATTATTAATAGGTGAACAAAATCATGTTAAAAACATTTAACGCTATTTTGAAAAACAATTCTATTGAATGGATTGATAAAGCTCCCGAAATGAACTTAGATGGTTCATTTCAAGTGCAGGTTACTTTTTTAGAACAAACATCAACCACCGCAACTAAATCTAATGGACAAAAAATGGCGGAAGCATTAAGAAAAATCTCAATTGAGATGAGGTATTGCTCTTAATATTCCAAAACTGGTATATGCTAACCATATTCATCAATTTTTTGAAAAATTGGTTTTCAGCAAAGGCTAAAAGTTCAGCATGGCAATACTTTTAGCTTTTTTACAATTTCCTCAGCGTACGATTCTCCCGTTTTGGCACAGTCTAGCCTATTACAGAGAACTTAGCGTGAACAACAATATCATTGAAATCCAAATCACCACCATTAGGTAAATCTTCAAAGCCCCACATATTATCACCCAAAGAAAGAACATGATCTTTCTTGTCGGGATTAGCGCCCAAGAAAGCAAAGTAAACAGGTACGCCCGTATTACCTAAAGCACCATCCACTTGTTTGCTGTCGTAAGCAGCATACATCTCACTGCTGCTGCTATAAATGACGGGATTGATCTTGACATCAAAGACCTTGAGGGCATCTTCTAGGTTTTGTAAGGCTGTAGTTCCTGCAACTACACCAATTGTGCGACCGTTGAGCAGAGGTAAAGCAGTAATACCACTATCTAATCGTGTCAAAAGTCCCTGTTCGGTGTAGAGATAAATGGGACTGTAGTCAACACCCAATTTGGCATCACGCATCAGGTTTTGGGTATATGCACCAGCAGAAACATCGACTTTACCATTAGCAGTATTAGCAAAACCATCGTTAAATTGCTGAGACACAAATTCAATCTTGCTGGCATCGCCAAATACTGCTACTGCGATCGCTCGACCTAAGTCAATATCAAAACCTTGGTAAGTACCATCATTGTTCTTCTCAACAAAACCTGGGAATGTAGAGCTTTCTGGGATACCAAATTTGAGAACTCCGCGCTGTTGAATCTTTGCAAGCAGATTGTGTTGATCATTATTAATTAATTGGATATCTTGGGTGACACCGGAGAAGGGTGGAGAATACATTAAGCCATCGTCTGTCCACAGGAGATTGAGATCGCGCTCTAAGTTGGAGAAATGACGGTCATAAATTTCCCCATAGTTACCAACTTGCTTGATAATTTGCACCACAAAATCATTGCGGATACCTAATGCTTTTCCTAGTTCATCTTGCAAACCTAAGAAGCGACGAATCGCCGGTGAAGCATCATTCTTGGTATCAGTATCAGTATTCTCGGCAATAATTTGGTCAATGTTTTCGGAAGTAATACCAAATTCTTCTGCTTGAATGGTGGCATAAGTCACCCAACGCACCACATCAGCCCATTCTGATTCATTTTCTGGCAATACCAAAGAAATTGGTTCTTGAGAAAATTCTACGTCGAGGATTGGCTTGAGGTGCATCAACAATCTGAATAATTTCACTCAGGTTCGGGAAGAATGAGTAAGTTGCCCCATTATTTTGGATCAGTGCCAGATTCTTGCCTTGGAAATCTAAGATGCCACTGAGGAAAGTAAAATCATTGAGGTTATCAACACCGTGGTAGGGAATTTCCGGCTTTGGTAATTAACCAATTTTTTAAATCGGTAATAGGTAGTTTATCTGCATCGCACTCAAGCTACCGATAATTTTTGCTACATCTGCGGGCAGTAATTCTGTAGCTTTTTCTTTTGCCCACTTTGCTAATTCTTCTTTGGGTAAGCGATCGCTCTTTAATAGATACTGTGTCTTGAGTCCTGTACCTGGTTTGGGATTAATAATGGTAATGCTGGGATTGGTGACAGGTAAGTTCAACCCTTTGAAGAAACTAACATCTGACATTCTTCCTGTTCCCAGTTAAGAGTTCCCTGTTCCCTCCAGTTTAGCATACTAAGTCCGGTAGAGCCGCTTTTATTTAATCCTGCTAATATTCGGTCTCGCTCTGATTTATTATCTAAAGACGTGGCGGCTCTTTTTTCAGATTTACGCATAGCATCTAATTCATCATTTACTTGTTTCATTACGTGAAATCTATCAGCAGTTATATTTGCATTTGGCATTAATTCTTCTACTAAACTTTTATAAGGAGACCAGAGATCCATGCTCACTTCAACTATTTGTTCAATGTTAACTAATTGGTCATTTTGGTCAACAATGAATACTTGCGATTGATAAAGACCACTATCTTCTATAGTGATATCGGCAGTAATGTTGTTAACAATCTGACCATTTTGTTTTAACCGGAAATTGGAAATATCTTTATTATTAGTGACATCCAGATCAAAATAATAGGGTTGAATGTCTATTCTTAAATTTTCCGCGTTTTCTTTAATGGCATCTGGTAATGCCATAAAGTAAATTCTAATTTTATTTTGGTCAACTACTGTATTACCGGGAATCTTTAACTCTTCAATTTGGGGGATGATAATCCCATTTTGTTGGGTATCGGGTTTAAAGGAAACTTTGCGATATTGGGAATTGAGATAATCAACTCCTTGAATTACATTTTCTCCAGCTGTAATAGTGTATTTTACCCACAGTCCCAAAGAGTTGAGAATGGATTTATCTGATTTTAATTCAATATAACCAATGGAGTAAGCATCTTCTTGGTCGGATAACAATGCCCCATATTCTTTAGCGTTTCTAACTGTTACCAGTTCTAAAGTGGGTTCATTATCTTCTATAGAGACTGTCGCAGACTGTTTTTGAGTATCTACCTGATAAAACTGATTGTTCTCAGTACCACTCCCGTTTGTCGGTTGTACCAGCCGAACAGTGACAGATTCGGTATTTTCTGCAACATCATCATCAATAGGTTCTACACCAATAATAATGGCTTTATCACTTTGCCCAGTATTAGCCTGAACAGTAATTTCGTTTCCAGTAAAGTATTCTTTCTTGCTATGGTCTGCATAACGCCAATAAAAGAGATAATCTGCACCTTTAGTGGTATTAATATGATTACTACGTATAGTGTTTGTTCCAGTTGTTTTGACGTATTTATTAGGATCTGAAGCATTTTTGTCAGTAACAGGATCTAAATTCAGTTTTAAGGTAAACTCCTTTCGTCTTTGTCGGTCAAAAATAAGTTTAAATTCGGCATTCTTGCCTCTGTCTTCTGAGGCAAAATGCCTGCATAAGCTTGTTGTCCTTCCGAGGAAATAGCAATCCCAGATTCAATATTTCCAGTGGCAAATTCTAAATCCCAATCTCCGCCTAACAGTGCATTACCTGTAATATCTACGGAGGCGGCAACATCTGTTCCTGTGAATATACTTAAATCCCTTAAAAACTCCTGACCCTGACCAAAACCGACACTACAGCCAAACAGTAAAATATCTGCTTCTGCTGTTAATGCCTTACGCCATTGTTGTAATTGCTCACGATAGGCTTGGATACTGTCGCGGTTTAGCCGAGTTGTTCCCATCTGAATTTGTCCCTCACTACCGTGAGAGATAATTTGCACACTAGTAATATTTTGTCGCTCCTTAAGAGTATTGGTGATTTGCTCTATTCCGTCTTGGTCTGAGTTGATGATCAAGATTTCTGTATCGGGCCGAACTTGTTTGAGCAGGTCTTGATAGTTAGCAACAACCTGAGCATCAACAAAAACAATGGTGGTGGTGGGTGTGTTTGTTAATTTAGTGGAAAATCCTGAAGATTATCCTTTTTTATGGGAAGAATTTTAGTTAAAATAATTTAACTCTGAATTGTGGAACAGGCATCCTGCCTGTTATCTTCTGAAAGTAATTCACACTAATCATTTGATATAATTAATTTTTCAAACTTTCACAGGTTGATTTTAGCAGGTTCACAGGCTAGAAGCCTGTGCCACTTAAACCTCATGCTACTGAAGAACTGTACCTTTATGACCCCAATGGGTTTATGATTAGAATTCGTTGTAATCCTAATTAACTCCAAATATGGAAAAAGTTTTAAAAGTCATTGCAGACGTAATTACTAACCCCCCAATTCCCCATGAACCCCATAAACAATCCTTAAAAAATTGGGCGATGTATTGCTTACGGGATAGAGGTTTTATAGTTGTTTTTGCCCAAAATGCTGACTTTGCAGTGCAGTTTAAAAACGGTGACAAATTCTATTTTAAAGTTACCAATCAAGCTGATGATTTAGCTAATGATATCAACTGGATAGTTTGGGATGGTGTGAATAAAACCACCAGTTTGATTCCTCAATTATCCAGTTATCATCAATAACTGTAGGGTGGGCAAAATTGCCCACCCCATACAGATTTTACACAGTTACTTAATTTTCTTCCCGTAACTTATCCAAAACACCGCGATCCTCCAAAGTTGAAGTATCGCCCGACACCTCCTGACCCGCTACCAGATTCCGCAACAACCGCCGCATAATCTTCCCAGACCGGGTCTTTGGTAAAGCATCAGTAAACCTGATTTCACCAGGACGAGCGATCGCCCCAATCTCATTAACAACGTGCTTCTTCAGTTCCTTACTCAACTCCTCACTGGCTTGATAAGTTCCCTCCAAAGTTACAAAAGCCACAACTTCCTCACCCTTCAATTCATCCGGTTTACCCACCACAGCAGCCTCAGCTACCGCCGGATGAGACACCAGCGCAGATTCTACTTCCATCGTCCCTAAGCGGTGTCCAGAGACATTCAGGACATCATCCACGCGCCCCATTACCCAGAAATAGCCGTCCTCATCCTTTCTGGCACCATCGCCGGCAAAATACGTATAATTACCATCAATGGGCGGAATATGTTCCCAGTAAGTCCGGCGGAAGCGATCAGGATCACCGTACACAGTCCGCATCATTCCCGGCCAAGGATGACGAATTGCTAAATAACCACCTTCGTTATCAGGGACAGTATTTCCTTCTAAATCTACCACATCCGCAATAATACCGGGGAAAGGCAGGGTAGCTGAACCGGGTTTAGTGGCAATTGCCCCAGGTAGAGGTGTAATCATAATCCCACCTGTCTCCGTTTGCCACCAAGTATCCACAATTGGACAGCGTTCACCACCAATGATTTTGTGATACCACATCCAAGCTTCGGGGTTAATGGGTTCACCCACACTTCCCAGTAATCGTAGGGAAGAAAGATTACGTTTGTTAGGATGGTGTTCACCCATTTTGATAAAGGCGCGAATTGCGGTTGGTGCGGTATAAAAAATATTAACGCCGTATTTCTCAATTACATCCCAGAAACATCCAGGATTAGAAGCACGGGGCGCACCTTCATACATGAGAGTAGTTGCACCGTTGGAAAGAGGTCCATAAACAATATAGCTGTGTCCAGTAATCCAACCGACATCGGCAGTACACCAATATACATCTGTATCTTGGAGATCAAAAATCCATTTGGTGGTGATATGGCTGTATAAGTTATAACCACCTGTGGTATGAACTACCCCCTTCGGTTTGCCTGTACTACCGGAAGTGTAGAGAACAAACAGCATATCTTCACTGTCCATTGGTTCTGCGGGACAATCAGCGGAAACGCCTTTTTGTAAATCGTGCCACCAATGGTCACGCCCTGCTGTCATGTGAGTTGTTTGATTTGTGCGCTTGACAACTAGCACATCTGTAATGCTGGGAACTGCATTATTTTCTAAAGCTTTGTCTACCTGTTCTTTGAGGGGGACAATCGCATCCTTGCGCCAACCACCATCGGCTGTGATCACTAACTTAGCTTCGGCATCATTTAAGCGATCGCGCAAAGCTTCAGCACTAAAACCACCAAAAATAACGCTATGAGGTGCGCCAATTCTCGCACAGGCTAACATGGCAATGGCAGCTTCGGGAATCATTGGCATATAAATACCAATGCGATCGCCTTTTTTTGCCCCCAACTGCTTCAACACATTCGCAAACTGGCATACTTCCCGATGCAATTGAGCATAAGTCAGCGTCCGTGAATCTCCCGGTTCACCTTCCCAAATCAACGCCGCCTTATTTTTCCGCCAAGTAGTGAGATGTCTGTCAAGACAGTTGTAAGAAATATTAATCTTACCGTTGACAAACCACTTAGCAAAAGGTGGTTGCCAATCTAGGACGGTATCCCATTTTTGAAACCAATCTAACTCAGTTTCTGCTAATTCTGCCCAAAATTGCTGAGGATCAGCCTTAGCTTGATCATAAAGACGCTGATAATCTGCTAAACTTTTGATTTGGGCGTTTTCTGAAAAATCACTGGTAGGCGGAAATAGCCGCTTTTCCTGTAAAATGGATTCTATAGTTGGTTGAGACATAGTGATGGATGTAAACGATATTGTCACTGAAAACTATTTTTAACGAAGTTGTGCCAAAAAACTTGAGATTTTCATAAAATTGCCTCAAGTGTAAAGATTATTTACTGATATGCTAATCTAGTCCTACTCTAATACGACAATTAACTAATGCTGAATTGTTCAGTACGCCGTAAGATAAAATAATTATAATGTTTTTAACAACCTTATTTACCGATTTAGTAGGATATAAATCCTTAGATGTCATGTTAGTATTTTACAACAGGGTATAGTTTGGAAGCCAAGGAAATTAAAGATAGACTCAATTTATTAATCGAGCAAGCCGCTGAAATAGATCCGAATCTCACGGCAAAACTAAGAGATATCAACCGTTGGATTAAACATATCAAGCTTGGTTCGCTGATATCCAAACCCATCGTTGTCGCTTTTTTATTAGAAGTAATTACGGACTCTAGGGTTTGGTTAGCAATTAAATCTTTACCTTCGGAGGAAGACAAAAGATTACAGTTTGAGCAAATGACCGCCAATGAAAGGTATTGGTACGGTTATCTGTTCCCTAAATGGATTAATGCCACAGACACCAAATTTTATATTTGGAAGAAAAAAATGATGGCGGGGGAGTTTAATCAGGCTGATAGTGATATCATTAAATATATAGCTCAGGATGTTGTTCACCGGGAAGGTGATTTTTGGCGGCGTTATATAGCTGACCTTTCCATGGCGACAGACCTGATTGTTAGCAATCATCAAAATAAACCACTCTGTATTCAAGTTACCAGTGTCAGTGAAGAATTTCATAACACAAAGTATCAAAAGTGGCAAAATTCACTGCAATTGTGGGAAATAGAAAGAGGATTATTCTTGAGTTACAATCCCCAAGATAATGATTTTATCCATCAGTTAGTCAATGTTGCACTGTATAACAGTGATCATCTTGCGGAAGGGAAGTATGTGAATTTTTCCTGATTCCCGAATATTGAAATCGAAATCTGTGTCCTAGCTAACATCATTAATCCGCTGAAAACACCATTTATGGTTAACCAACAACAGACTAATAATAGCGCTCAACTCGAAAACCTAACGGAAGCGTTAGCAGCAGCCCGGAGTATGCAGCAAGATTGGTTAAATTATGGACTAAATTTTGTTCATATTTATGTAGAAGATGTGGAAGGTGATTGGCTAGAAACTTGGGGTGATGATGAAATATCTAATCCTTTATTTGATGGGATTAAAGACTTTTTAGTTAGTGATGATGATGTCGCCATCAAAATAAGAAAGTATGTAGGAGACACATCCTTGTTTGATTTAGCAGTAGATTTAGAAGAATGTTTGAGAATTTCTCGAGACAATGACAAAACATCAGCTGTAAAAGATATATTAGTAAGTAATATTGATCTGAATATTGATGATCTGGAATTATTGGATTTAGCGAATGATTTTGTAGATAAGTGTTGTTGTCGCTTGCCAGATTAAATGGCCACTTGAAAAATTAATGTCCACAAATATATTAAGCCCTAAACCCTTGCTATATAAGGGTTTTGACAAAATAACTGTCCGAGTTTAAAAACTTCACAAATTAGTTGTCCTATCTTGAAAATCTCTATTTCTCCAACCTTGACTTTATACTCAAAACGGCTAGAAGCTGGACTTTTTTATCATACAAAGAACAAGTTCAAAGCCTCTCTTCTCCCCCTGCTTGCCTTCACCCGTCATTTTCGGGTTGACAGACTACTAGCAACGCCCTAGTAGTTCGTCAAATTTATTTTGACGGGTAAATGATCGGAAAAAACTTCTGTTCTTCCCTCCCCTGCCCCCCTGCCTCTCTTCTCCCCCTGCTTGCCTTCACCTGTCATTTTCGGGTTGACAGACTACTAGCTTTGTTAGCACAAACAATCAACGTAACTGTTCTATCTTGACTAATTAATTTAGAAAATTTAGGATATACTATTTTTTCAAGCATAATGCAGTCAGTTAAGACGCATATTTTTGTGACTTCTAATTGAGTTTTCACTCCTTTTTACTTATGACAATTAAACTCACTATTCCTGGAATGGCTTGTTCTGCTTGTGCTAGTAATATAACCAAGGCAGTTATAACCATTGACGCTAATGCTATTGTGGAAGCTGATACTAAAACCAAGTTTGTCAATGTAGAAACTCAAGCTTCAGAATCTGTTATTAGAGAAGCTTTAATTGCTGCTGGTTATCCACCTTCTTAGCAAGATATTCTCAAATTAATAAACATTTCCTAACCACCGTTTAGAGAATGTTTTAAAAGTGGTATCCCGTAATTTCCATCACATTTTTACCCCCCCCCTTGCAAAGGGGGGAAACAATAAAAATCCAGTTCCCTCCCCTTTATAAGGGGATGGTTAGGGAGGGGTAAAATATTTGATACAGCAATCATGACTTTTAAAACACCTTCTCAGATGATTTTGTACATTAACACATCACTCCTGCTATCATAAGGCACAGTTTTTATCCCCAAGCCTGTATGCATTGAAAAACCCACTAAGTAGGTGAACACAATAAAACTAAAGTGTGTAAAGAAAAGTAAAATCGCCCAAAGCTTCTTCACTCTTGCATGATTGTCTTTTGCTTTTTGCCTTCCCATAACGACAATTGTCGATGCTAACCTACTTATTGATTGTCTTTTATCTCCCCAGCTTATTCACAAAGTTGGGGATTTTTGTATTTACAGCACTTCCTGATGTTATCAAGTCCAGTTTTTTATCGCCAAACAAGTAGGGGCGCAGGGTCTGCGCCCTCTATTGTATTTCATGGGATCGGGAATTGTTGTATAACCGATCAGTAGGTGAACACAATAAAACCAAACTGTGTAAAGAAACGTAAAATCGCTGAAAACTTCTTTACTCTTGCCTTGCTATAACGACAATTTTCAACGCCAACCTACTTAATAAATCATTATTTTTCAGAGGGAACAGGGAACGGGCAACAGGGAACAGGAAAAACTCATGTTTAAAAACATGAGATTGAAATAATGGCACTGTTTTTTTCGTGCTACGCATCTTTTAAAAACATCCTTTTTTTGACTGAGCTTTAAACTCAGAACTAAAGTTTCTTATTTGCTCCCTGTTCCCTGTTCCCTGTTCCCTTCTTTTGTAATATCGAAGAATCATGATTTTGTCATGAAATTATATTTTTGCTATGTACAATTAATCGTTATGTCATCAAATATTAATTTATTTTTTTCTGGAATCATTTATTAAATATTAGTTTATTCGTGATTAAAATATCTTTTCGTGTTACCGATTAATAGTAATAATTAAAAAGAAGAAATAACCAACAATTTCAAATTATTGTATTTGCAGATTTTGACAAAATCACCTTGTCAAAAAAATATTGCTATTCTTGAGGCTTAAATACTTATGTCATTTGTTGATATTTATCAAAACATCCCGTCTCGAAAAGAAATCAATTACACTGCTATTTCCCAAACAAATCCCCTTCAAAATCCCACCGACAATAGTATAAGTTGGGGTAATCATAGTAACTCTTCTCAACATAATCTAGAAACAAACTCCCCTATAGCTAGTAATAGCAGCTATAACTCTAACAATGGCTATGGCCTAGTTAACGCCGGATTAGCAGTCAGTAAAGCCGCAGGCGTTAGTCCCTATACAGATGCTCCTAACTTGGGTGGCAATAATTGGGGAGCGGATCTGATCAAAGCTCCCACAGCCTGGAATAATGGATATACAGGACAAGGAACTATTGTTGCCGTACTAGATACAGGCGTAGACTACAACCATCAAGACTTAAAAAATAATATTTGGAGTAACGCCAAAGAAATAACTGGTAATGGAATAGACGATGATGGTAACGGCTATGTTGACGATGTTCAAGGTTGGAACTTTGTAGATAACAACAATAATATTTTAGACAATAATGATCATGGCACTCATGTTGCTGGAACCATAGCCGCAGAAAATAACGGCATTGGTGTTACTGGCATTGCCTATAATTCCAAAATTATGCCAGTCAAAGTCCTAGATGCCAATGGCTCAGGTTCTTACTCGAATATCGCTAAAGGTATTTATTACGCAGTTGATAATGGCGCAAATGTAATTAACCTTAGTCTAGGAGGTAATTCCTCTAACGATACGCTCAAATCAGCCATTGAATATGCCAGCAGCAAAAACGTAATCGTTGTCATGGCAGCAGGTAATAATGGTGATCCAGTACCATCCTATCCCGCCCGCTACGCCTATAATTCAGGAATTGCCGTAGGCGCAGTGGATAAAAATAATAACCTTGCGGATTTTTCCAACCGGTCTGGTCCTCAAGAAATCACCTATGTCACCGCCCCCGGAGTTAATGTTTACTCCACAATACCTAATAATCAATATGCCAGTTACAATGGCACTTCTATGGCAGCCCCTCACATTGCTGGGGTCGTCGCTCTTATGCTTAGTGCTAACCATAACCTAACCGAAAGCCAAGTCCTCCAAATTATTAGAAGCACATCTGCGAATAGCACTAATCCTCCAGAGCCGACAACACCTTCACAGCCAGGACCGAAAATGCCATCTCTTTTCCCCCCTCTAGACTCTTTTTTCCCTTTGCAACTAATTAATATAATTTCACAATTGCCTTTTAAGCTGCAATCTCCAACACGAACCTCTACTCCCTTTCCTCCTATAGTTGTCTCCAAGAGCGAAAATCAGTTGGAGTTGCATTTCGGCAATATAGCAACAGTAACAGTACAGCAGTTTAACTACTACGGTCAAAGTCTGGCACAACCCGTTACCCAATTCACACTAAATTTCTACGACAACACCCCACCAAACAGCAACAGTGAAGATAGTTTTGATAAACAGTATTATAAAGACAGCTATTGGCATTGATCTAAGGGAACACCAAAAAATAAATTACCAATTTTGTGGGATGGGCATCCTGCCCGTCCTTGATGATTAGCAGGCAATTCGTCCCGCACCACGAGAAATTTTTGGGTATTTTTTTAATTGGAAGTCCCTAATCCACTACAAAAAAAAACAATCTGAACCAGTGAAAACAAACGCCACTAGGGAAAAATCCTCTCCCCCTCAACGTTTCCAGCTTTTCAGTCCCTGAAATCACCCTTGCCTAAAAATATTTCTCAACCCCCTTGACAGAAAAAGGAAGGATTGCTATATTAAATAAGTGCCGAGAGAAAGAAACGACTCCCGGACAACTGAACCGAGAAAAAATAATACTTTGAAAGAATAGATTAAACCAATCCTCGTCGTCAAGATAATTGAAAGAGGATTCGAGATTTTAACTAATTTCGGAGCCGACAAACTCGAAAAAACAAAATGGAGAGTTTGATCCTGGCTCAGGATGAACGCTGGCGGTATGCTTAACACATGCAAGTCGAACGGTCTTTTCGGAGATAGTGGCGGACGGGTGAGTAACGCGTAAGAATCTACCTTCAGGTTGGGGACAACCACTGGAAACGGTGGCTAATACCCAATGTGCCGAGAGGTGAAAGGCTTGCTGCCTGAAGAAGAGCTTGCGTCTGATTAGCTAGTTGGTGGGGTAAGAGCCTACCAAGGCGACGATCAGTAGCTGGTCTGAGAGGATGATCAGCCACACTGGGACTGAGACACGGCCCAGACTCCTACGGGAGGCAGCAGTGGGGAATTTTCCGCAATGGGCGAAAGCCTGACGGAGCAATACCGCGTGAGGGAGGAAGGCTCTTGGGTTGTAAACCTCTTTTCTCAGGGAAGAACAAAATGACGGTACCTGAGGAATAAGCATCGGCTAACTCCGTGCCAGCAGCCGCGGTAATACGGAGGATGCAAGCGTTATCCGGAATGATTGGGCGTAAAGGGTCCGCAGGTGGCATTGTAAGTCTGCTGTTAAAGAGTTTGGCTCAACCAAATAAAAGCAGTGGAAACTACAAAGCTAGAGTGTGGTCGGGGCAGAGGGAATTCCTGGTGTAGCGGTGAAATGCGTAGATATCAGGAAGAACACCGGTGGCGAAGGCGCTCTGCTAGGCCAAGACTGACACTGAGGGACGAAAGCTAGGGGAGCGAATGGGATTAGATACCCCAGTAGTCCTAGCCGTAAACGATGGATACTAGGCGTAGCTCGTATCGACCCGAGCTGTGCCGTAGCTAACGCGTTAAGTATCCCGCCTGGGGAGTACGCAGGCAACTGTGAAACTCAAAGGAATTGACGGGGGCCCGCACAAGCGGTGGAGTATGTGGTTTAATTCGATGCAACGCGAAGAACCTTACCAAGGCTTGACATGTCACGAATTCCGTTGAAAGATGGAAGTGCCTTCGGGAGCGTGAACACAGGTGGTGCATGGCTGTCGTCAGCTCGTGTCGTGAGATGTTGGGTTAAGTCCCGCAACGAGCGCAACCCTCGTTTTTAGTTGCCAGCATTAAGTTGGGCACTCTAGAGAGACTGCCGGTGACAAACCGGAGGAAGGTGGGGATGACGTCAAGTCAGCATGCCCCTTACGTCTTGGGCTACACACGTACTACAATGCTACGGACAAAGGGCAGCTACACAGCGATGTGATGCGAATCTCATAAACCGTAGCTCAGTTCAGATCGAAGGCTGCAACTCGCCTTCGTGAAGGAGGAATCGCTAGTAATTGCAGGTCAGCATACTGCAGTGAATTCGTTCCCGGGCCTTGTACACACCGCCCGTCACACCATGGAAGTTGGTCACGCCCGAAGTCGTTACCCCAACCGCAAGGAGGGGGATGCCTAAGGTAGGACTGATGACTGGGGTGAAGTCGTAACAAGGTAGCCGTACCGGAAGGTGTGGCTGGATCACCTCCTTTTAGGGAGACCTAATCCATTTAGAACTTGAAAGCAATGCAAGTTGTGAATAGAAACTAAATTGGTCTAACCTAGGTCGGTCGAGATTGGTAGATATCTTTCAAAGTATTATTCGGCTTAGTTCAAAAATTGAATCAAAGTCAGCACCTAACAACTATGGTTAGACTGCTGGGTTAAATTCCAGCCAGAACCTTGAAAACTGCATAAGAGAAAGAGAAAAAGCAGGCAGACACAGACATTGAGATGGATGTGAAAGCAAACAAGCAGAAAATGTGGTCAAGCTAATAAGGGCTAATGGTGGATACCTAGGCACACAGAGGCGAAGAAGGACGTGGTTACCGACGAAATGTTCCGGGGAGTTGGAAGCAAACTAAGAGCCGGAAATATCCGAATGGGGCAACCCTATGTACTACCTGTTGAATATATAGACAGGAAAGAGCCAACCCAGCGAACTGAAACATCTTAGTAGCTGGAGGAAGAGAAATCAAACTAGAGATTCCCTAAGTAGTGGTGAGCGAAAGGGGAAGAGCCTAAACCAGAGGATTTATCTTCTGGGGTCGTGGGACAGCGATATCGAATCACTTAGGTTAGACGAAACAGCTAAATACTGTACCAGAGGGGGTGAAAGTCCCGTAGTTGAAAACCAAAGGATAGTAGCTGAATCCCGAGTAGCATGGAGCACGAGGAATTCCATGTGAATCAGCGAGGACCACCTCGTAAGGCTAAATACTACTGTGTGACCGATAGTGAACAAGTACCGCGAGGGAAAGGTGAAAAGAACCCCGGAAGGGGAGTGAAATAGAACATGAAACCATAAGCTTACAAGCAGTGGGAGTCCGATTTAACGGATGACCGCGTGCCTGTTGAAGAATGAGCCGGCGACTTATAGGCACTGGTAGGTTAAAGCGAGAATGCTGGAGCCAAAGGGAAACCGAGTCTGAAGAGGGCGAAGATCAGTGTTTATAGACCCGAACCCTGGTGATCTAACCATGTCCAGGATGAAGCTTGGGTAACACCAAGTGGAGGTCCGAACCGACCGATGTTGAAAAATCGGCGGATGAGGTGTGGTTAGGGGTGAAATACCAATCGAACCAGGAGCTAGCTGGTTCTCCCCGAAATGTGTTGAGGCGCAGCGGTTGTGATTAAATCTGGGGGGTAAAGCACTGTTTCGGTGCGGGCTGGGAAACCGGTACCAAATCGAGACAAACTCAGAATACCCAGAGAACACACAGCCAGTGAGACAGTGGGGGATAAGCTTCATTGTCAAGAGGGAAACAGCCCAGACCACCAGCTAAGGTCCCCAAATCATCACTAAGTGATAAAGGAGGTGAGATTGCCTAGACAACTAGGAGGTTTGCCTAGAAGCAGCCACCCTTGAAAGAGTGCGTAATAGCTCACTAGTCAAGCGATCTTGCGCCGAAAATGAACGGGGCTAAGTGATGTACCGAAGCTGTGGGATTACTAATCATAATCGGTAGGGGAGCGTTCCGTCGTAGGTAGAAGCAGTAGCGGCGAGCAGCTGTGGACGAAACGGAAGTGAGAATGTCGGCTTGAGTAGCGCAAATGTATGTGAGAATCATACACCCCGAAACCCTAAGGGTTCCAGAGCCAGGTTCGTCCACTCTGGGTTAGTCGGGACCTAAGGCGAGGCCGAACGGCGTAGTCGATGGACAAAGTGTCAATAGTCACTTACTGTTCTGTGGGAGCATAGACAGGGACGCATGAAAGATAGCCATACCCTGATTGGTTTGGGAGGGGTTTACGAACTCCGAGTGGTGAAGGAAAGTGCCAAGAAAAGCTGTGTATGTGATGAAGATAGAACACCCGTACCCGAAACCGACACAGGTAGGGAGGTTGAGAATACCAAGGGGCGCGAGATAACTCTCTCTAAGGAACTCGGCAAAATGGCCCCGTAACTTCGGAAGAAGGGGTGCCCACCTAAGAAGTGGGTCGCAGTGAAGAGATCCAAGCGACTGTTTACCAAAAACACAGGTCTCCGCCAACTCGCAAGAGGACGTATGGGGGCTGACGCCTGCCCAGTGCCGGAAGGTTAAGGAAGCTGGTCAGCGAAAGTGAAGCTGGCGACCGAAGCCCCGGTGAACGGCGGCCGTAACTATAACGGTCCTAAGGTAGCGAAATTCCTTGTCGGGTAAGTTCCGACCCGCACGAAAGGCGTAACGATTTGGATGGTGTCTCAGAGAGAGACTCGGCGAAATAGGAATGTCTGTGAAGATACGGACTGCCTGCACCTGGACAGAAAGACCCTATGAAGCTTTACTGTAGCCTGGAATTGTGTTCGGGCTTCGCTTGCGCAGGATAGGTGGGAAGCGGTGAGTTATTCCTTTTGGGGAATAAGGAGCTAACGGTGAGATACCACTCTGGCGAAGCTAGAATTCTAACCCACGACCGTAAGCCGGTCGGGGAACAGTTTCAGGTGGGCAGTTTGACTGGGGCGGTCGCCTCCTAAAAGGTAACGGAGGCGCGCAAAGGTTCCCTCAGCACGCTTGGAAACCGTGCGAAGAGTGTAAAGGCAGAAGGGAGCCTGACTGCAAGACCGACAAGTCGAGCAGGTACGAAAGTAGGCCTTAGTGATCCGACGGCGCAGAGTGGAATGGCCGTCGCTCAACGGATAAAAGTTACTCTAGGGATAACAGGCTGATCTCCCCCAAGAGTCCACATCGACGGGGAGGTTTGGCACCTCGATGTCGGCTCATCGCAACCTGGGGCGGAAGTACGTCCCAAGGGTTGGGCTGTTCGCCCATTAAAGCGGTACGTGAGCTGGGTTCAGAACGTCGTGAGACAGTTCGGTCCATATCCGGTGCAGGCGCAAGAGTATTGAGAGGAGTCCTCCTTAGTACGAGAGGACCGGGAGGAACGCACCGCTGGTGTACCAGTTATTGTACCAACAGTAAACGCTGGGTAGCCAAGTGCGGAGAGGATAACCGCTGAAAGCATCTAAGTGGGAAGCCCACCTCAAGATGAGTACTCTCACTACAAAAAGTAGGTAAGGTCACGGGCAGAACACCCGTTAATAGGCTCTAAGTGGAAGTACAGTAATGTATGAAGCTGAGGGGTACTAATAGACCGAGGGCTTGACCTCTATTCAATTTGCTATTGTGATTTCTCTTTCTCGAATGCAGTCTTCAGGGTTATGAACACCCTCAGTTAGAATCTAAAATTATTCTTTAATTCTAAATTCTCAATTCTAAATTCTTTCCTGGTGTCTATGGCGCGGTGGAACCACACTGATCCCTTCCCGAACTCAGAGGTGAAACGCTGCTGCGGCGACGATAGTTTGGGGGTAGCCCCACGTGAAAATAGCTCGATGCCAGGTTTATTATTCAACTAAAAAACCCTTCTCTATGAAACAATGGAGATGGGTTTTTTATCATTTATACAAGCAGTTTTAGTATCGGCTTGAATAAATAATCACAAAAATCATCAATTTCACAGAAAGATGTATTTTTACCAAGATTTTATTATTCGTAGTTGGCAAAAAGATGACCTTACTTTGGCTGCTACAGTTATTAGTTCTATATTATCAGAATACGGTTTACCTTGGCAGCCCGAAGAAGCAGACAAGGATGTATTACAAATAGAAATATATTATTTAGCAACCGGTGGAGAATTTTGGGTAGTTGAACACCAAAGTCAGATTGTCGGAACTGCCGCATATTACCCCATCAATCGTGGGGAAAAAGCTGTAGAAATTAGAAAAATGTATCTGTTACCAAGAGTGCGCGGTTTAGGATTAGGAAAATATTTATTACAACAATTGGAAATAGCTATTGCTTTGCGGGGATTTGAGCAAATTTGGATTGAAACTGCCAGTATTTTAACTGAAGCTGTTAAACTTTATGAAAGTAATGGTTATCTACCAACAACAGGTGTAGAAACCAGTAGATGCGATCGCGTTTATGTAAAATATCTATGATCAAGATATTTCAAAATTTACTTAATCTTTTTCTTAAATCTTCTTGTCCGTTGTGTCAACGTTCTACGCAGAAGGAACTTTGTCCATATTGTATTCAGCAAATCCAAAGTTGTCATAAGCAAAATCCCGCCTATTTATGGAAGCAACCATTACCCATATTTGTGTGGGGAAATTATGGTGGTGCTGTTAAAAGGGCGATCGCTGCCCTAAAATATGAAAATCAACCACAAATTGGTTATGTTTTAGGAGAATGGTTAGGGGAATCATGGTTATTACATTCACCTCAACCACAACAACAGGTTTTAGTTGTTCCTATTCCTATGCACCCCAAAAAACAAAAACAACGCGGTTTTAATCAAGCTGCATTAATAGCGGCAGGTTTTTGTAATGTGACGGGATACAAATTGAAAGTCCATGCTTTAGAACGCATTAAGGAAACTGAAGCCCTATTTAATTTGTCCCCAGTCCAAAGACAAGAGAACTTAGCAGATGCTTTTGTCCTTGGTAAAGATTTGCGTCGTCGTCCCCATATACCAATATTATTAGTAGATGATATTTATACTACTGGTGCCACTGTTAAAGCTGCTGTCAAGACATTTGAACAACATCAAATTACAGTCTTGGGTGTGGCTGCTGTTGCCACGACAAATAAATAAAAATCAAGCTATATTAGATTAGTTACCCGATATTTGAGGGAACAGTATTTTTATTTATGAAAAAGATTTTTGCAGTAGGTTTAAGGCAAATTTTAATTATTCCTATCACATTACTAACAATGGGAATATGGATCAAAACAGCCTCAGCACAAAATAAGTTATATAGCCCTATTCCATTAACTAATTTGACGGAAATTTCTGATACCCTATCAAACAAAGATATTCCCACAGGTCAAGGAGGATTTGCTCGTGATTATTCAATTAAATTAAATCAGGGTGATAATTTATCTATTGATTTGTCATCGGAAAACTTTGACAGTATGATTACACTATTAGCCCCTAATGGTTCAACAGCAGGAGAAAATGATGATGCTCCTGATGGTACAAGTAATTCTCTATTATTTACCCGCATTACAGAATCAGGAACTTACATTGTGCGGGTTCGCTCTTTTGGAGAAACTGGGGTAGGTAAATTTAAACTCAAGGTCACAAAACTGCAACCAGTTAAGTAGATAGGGAGTAGAATGTGAACCACCACTTGTATATACATTTAACCCCCCTCTAAGTTGAAACCTATAGTTTTTCTATGGCGAAAACCCAAGTTTTCAAGATGGATGGGGTATAGTTTAATTATACTCAAAACGGCTATAAGCTGGACTTTTTTATCATACAAAGAACAAGTTCAAAGCCTCTCCAATTATAAAAGCTGCTCCTTTTCCCTCCCTTGTAGGGGAGGGTCAGGGAGGGGTGCGGGGAGAGGTTTGGAGAGGGGTTTCATATTTGGTTAAACTATGAACCGTTTTCAGTATAATTGGAGCTTTAGGTAAAACCCATAACCCGCCTGGGAATGAATTCCCAGTCTCATAGCAGAAGTCATCTGAAGATGACTAAATAACCTAGAAATTTTTGAGTAAACTAAAGTTTACTTTGGTTATTAGCCCTGAAATTCATGGGTGGGTGTGGAAGCCAACAAATAAGCCATCTGTAGGTTAAGTTGACACCAATATTCCCTTACAAACAACAACTAATAGCCAATTCCGCATTTTTCAGCAGCGTCTCCTTATCAAGGGTTGAAACTGGATATTGAGGAGTTACCTGTAATAACTTTTCCACCCTCTCCCGCGCAGCTTCCACCACTCCTACATCCAAAGTACCATTATTCAAACTAGCAGAGAAATCTTCAGCTATTTTATATGTTCGTTCTAAAGAAGAGGAATTGATATTTCGAGAAACTATAAATAAATCACAACCAGCATGAAAAGCCCGCGCAATCGTTCCTGATTGCATAAACATCTCAGATACAGCTTTCATATCTAAATCATCAGAAACTATCACACCTTGGAAATCTAACTCTTCTCGTAAAATATCATTCAAAATGATTTTAGATAAAGTTGCTGGTACTTCTGGATCAATCTGTGGAAACAAAATATGCGCCGTCATAATTAACGGAATTTGTGACTGAATTAATGTTTGAAAAGGTATCAATTCCCGATTTCGCAAATCTTCCCGACTCAAATTTAAGATTGGTAATTCCAAATGGGAATCTGTGCTAGTGTCTCCGTGTCCAGGAAAGTGTTTAGCAGCACCTAAAATCCCTTCTTCCCGTAATCCTCGGTAATATTCTCCCACGGCTTCACTAGTGGTTTCTGGTGTAATTCCAAACGCACGAGCGCCAATAATCGGGTTTTGGGGATTAGAGAAAATATCGGCAACTGGGGACCAGGAAAGATTAATTCCCAGAGATTTTAATTCTAGTGCTGTGGCTTTGGCAACTTCATAAGCATGGGACTGCAATAAATAAGCTTGAGGAAAGCGGGTAATTGGTAAAGGTGTCCGCACAACCCGCCCACCTTCATGATCTAAAGTAGTAAATATGAAGTCACGCTCAGTATATTGGCGAACTTCATCAATGAGGTTTTTAAACTGTTCTAACCAAACTGGATATTTTACACCGTCAAGAAAGTTTTTGGCAAAAAAGATGACACCAATGGGTTTTAGTTCATTTAACGCCCGTTTATCATCATCATTTAAACTTGTCCCGGAAATACCCAGAATTAGATGATTACCAAAGCTTTGTGATAGTTGGGATATTGACATAATTAGTTTGATATCAATAAAGGATAAAGCCTTTTCTACTTTATCCTTCCAGCAGGGTTATTTCATTCTAGATTTAAGCAACAAATTTAGGTATTTTCAGCCGTCTTGAGATAGAATCCCTGAAGCCTAAAATGACGCATTCTCGTGAATACATAAAATGTCAAATTTTAGAATGAAACAGCCCTGATCCTGCCACTAAGGGACTTCCAATTAAAAAAATACCCAAAAATTTCTTGTGGTGCGGGAGGAATTGCCTGCTAATCATCAAGGACGGGCAGGATGCCCATCCCACAAAATTGGGTAATTTATTTTTTGGTGTTCCCTAAAAATTGGAAACTAATAACTCGCTTTTAGCATTAGCCATATTTTCAGTTTTTGGTTGAGATGGTTTCAACGTCATTGTTGGGAAATTTTGTTGTAAAATCACAGCCTGATAAGCTACGACTCCAGTATGTTCACTACCGAGACAACGAGCCGCTGTTCGAGATAAATCCAGGCTTCTGGGTAAAATATACGGACCACGATCATTAACGCGGACAATCACGGATTTATTGTTTTCTAAATTGGTGACTTTTAAGAAGGTATTAAAAGGTAGAGTCCGATGGGCAACAGTAAAATCATCTTGATCATATATCTCACCATTTGCGGTTAAGCGACCGTGAAAATAGCCACCATACCAAGAAGCTATACCAGAAAGTTTTGTGGTTGAGGACTGTAATCCATACATTTCCATTTGTCCTTGTACCAATGTCAGTGGTTTGGTATGGAGTGCTATTCGCAAATTATTAGTCCATTCCATTGCCAAAATATCACCGCTGCGACCAATTTGCTGAGAGAGTTTTTGATCTATTGCAAATAGTAACCGATTACCTACCATCATGGAAGGAGTTTTATCTACTAAGCCTGGTTGTAATTGTGTAGGTTGTACAGCAGGCATTTTTGTTAATTGCTGCAAGCGTTTTTGTAATGCTTTGGCTGTAATTCGATCAGGTAGTCTGGCAACAAAACTGTTATTAACCCATACTTCATAACTGGATGGATTCCGCTTAACAATCAATACTGGTGAGTAATCATAACTTCCATTTGGATCGACTGGATTGCGGATGACATTAAAGAAACTTTGGAGCGATCGCACAACAGTAGAAGATGATAAATCTACCTTGGGAATACTAACTTGTGTAACTATTGGTAAAAAGTTAGTAGCATTTTTCAAGTGAGGTTGTGCAGCTATATTTTCTGGCACAGAGGAACAAAATCGCGTTTCTTTTGGCTTCAAGGTTATTGAAGGTACAGCGATAGACTTATTTCTGTAGGATGATAATTGCCTATTTATCCAGTCAAATGTGAAAGCAGTTTTTGATATTAAGGTTTTTTGCCAAGCATTTTTATGTTGTTGAGCGATCGTCAGAAATTGGGGTTGCGGCTTAATTAAGTTGGCTGGAAGTTGGATTGGAGAAAATGCAGCTATTAAACCCAGTGGTAAATTTGCTGTCAACGCCAAAGCCCCACCTGTAAAGGATCTCACCCATAGTATTCCCATTGATATCATAGTTTAGTTATTCTCCAGATAGATGCACAATTCCTAGAGAAATAATCTCCAGGTTGAATAGAAAAAAGTTCTATTAAACAAAGAACAAATTTTTTTTGGAATTACATAATTTCTATGCGTTTTCAGATTTAATTATGATTAAACTGTCCGGGATCATCATATACCGTAATGGAGATTTAAATAAATAAAAGTTTTAAATCTAGTTTTGAAGTATTACTAATATTTCGATTATTTTTGCTTATGAATACAATTTTTATTTGCTACTTACTTTACTGTTAGACATACGTTTTTCACGTATAAACACTGAGTAAGGAAGCCATTTTTTGTATTGATGATAGGCAGTTAAGCAAAAATATACACTAATTCAAAATGAGTCCTAAACTACACTAAATATTTATCACAGAAAAAATTTCGGGTTTATTCCTGGAGCGAAGATTAAGGTAAATTACATAGTCGGGGGGAAATTTGGGGAATTTTTTGGGAAGCAATCAGACCTACCGTGCCAAATGTAAAGGATTGCAACGTATAATGAGAACGACAAAACAGTTAAGAAATATTGAAGAATAGTAGGTTTAAATGCGCGTAGCAATCGCGGGAGCGGGTCTAGCAGGACTTTCCTGTGCAAAATATCTTACCGATCTAGGTCACACACCTATCGTTTTGGAACGCCGAGACGTAGTAGGAGGAAAAGTGGCTGCGTGGAAAGATGCTGATGGTGACTGGTACGAAACAGGACTGCACATTTTTTTTGGGGCTTATCCCAATATGTTGCAGTTATTCAAAGAATTGAACATTGAAGATCGATTGCAGTGGAAAGAACACACAATGATCTTCAATCAGCCTGAAGCTCCGGGGACTTATAGCCGATTCGATTTTCCAGATTTGCCAGCACCTATCAATGGTATGGTGGCAATTCTGAGAAACAACGATATGCTGACCTGGCCGGAGAAAATCAGTTTTGGGATTGGTTTACTACCTGCCATTCTCCAGGGGCAAAAGTATGTCGAAGAAATGGACAAATATTCTTTCCGGGAGTGGTTACAAAAACAAAACGTTCCCCCCAGAGTAGAAAAAGAAGTATTCATTGCTATGTCTAAAGCCTTGAACTTCATTGATCCAGACGAAATTTCCGCCACCGTCCTCTTAACGGCATTGAATCGCTTTCTCCAAGAGAAAACCGGCTCAAAAATGGCTTTCCTGGACGGTTCACCCACAGAAAGGTTGTGTCAGCCAATCATTGACCACATCACTGAACGCGGTGGCGAGGTGCGCCTGAATGCGCCATTGAAAGAGATTTTACTCAATGAGGATGGAACTGTAAAAGGATTCCTGCTGCGGGGCTTAAACGGGGCAGAAGATGAAATATTTACAGCGGATACCTATGTATCTGCTCTGCCAGTTGATCCTTTAAAGCCGATTTTGCCAAGTTCTTGGAAAGCAATGGAGTTTTTCCAAAAATTGGAGGGTTTGGAAGGTGTACCAGTGATTAATGTTCATATCTGGTTTGATCGCAAATTAACAGATATTGATCATCTGCTATTTTCCCGTTCTCCACTCCTCAGCGTTTATGCTGATATGAGTAATACTTGCCGTGAATATGCCAATCCTGACCGTTCCATGTTGGAATTGGTTCTAGCGCCAGCCAAAGAGTGGATATCTAAATCCGATGCAGAAATCGTTGCTGCAACTATTACTGAGTTAGAAAAACTTTTTCCCCAGCACTTTGGGGGAGATAATCCGACTAAAATACTGAAATATCATGTGGTGAAAACACCGCGTTCAGTTTACAAAGCTACTCCAGGTCGCCAACAGTACCGCCCTTCACAGCAAACCCCCATTTCTAACTTCTATCTGACTGGGGATTATACAATGCAACGCTATCTCGCCAGTATGGAAGGGGCTGTACTTTCTGGTAAACTAACAGCGCAGGCGATATTTCAAGCGCTGACGGTAGCAAATTCCTCTAACCTGCAAACGCCAACACGACCGCCCGCCACGAATGCTGCAACTGCCTGATTCCCCCCCGCGCATGAAAACGCTGGTCTCTCTAGATGAGTCATATACCCTTTGCCGGGAACTCACGGCTAAGTACGCTAAAACTTTTTATTTAGGTACAATGCTGATGAGTCCGGCCAAGCGTCAATCTGTCTGGGCAATTTATGCCTGGTGTCGCCGTACAGATGAGTTAGTGGATGGTCCGGCATCTGCTATCACCACCCCAGAAACCCTAGAACTATGGGAAAATCAACTGGAATCCATTTTTGCGGGATGCCCATTGGATAATTATGATGTAGCGTTAGTAGATACCCTCCAACGCTTTCCGCTAGACATTCAACCCTTTCGGGATATGATCGCCGGTCAGCGGATGGACTTGTATCGCAGTCGCTATGCAACTTTTGAGGACTTATACCTCTACTGCTACCGAGTAGCGGGAACTGTGGGTTTGATGTCAACGACGATTATGGGGATAGATAATAGTATCTACACAGCCCCTTGGCATCAAAACCAACAGCCCTATCTTCCTATAGAAGAGGCGATCGCCTTGGGGATTGCTAATCAACTTACCAATATTCTCCGTGATGTTGGTGAAGATGCCCGTCGAGGCAGAATCTATCTTCCCCTAGAAGATTTAGCCAAATTTAATTACACCGAGGAAGAATGTATTCGCGGCGTAGTGGATGACCGCTGGCGTTCACTCATGCGGTTTCAAATTGACCGCGCCCGTAAATTTTACATCCAAGCAGATAAGGGTATTAGTTACCTGGCTGCTGATGCTCGGTGGCCTGTTTGGTCTGCATCTATGCTATATGAGCAGATTTTAGAGGTGATTGAGCGCAATGATTATGATGTGTTCAGTCAGCGAGCTTATGTTCCCCAATGGAAAAAGTTACGCACCTTGCCAGCAGCTTGGATGCGATCGCAAGTTTTATAGATTGGTCATTGGTCAGGCAATTTTGGATTGACGATTTTGGATTTTGGATTGACTCCACCCTAAAGTGTAGAAGCTCGAAAATCTTGGGTTTGGGATTTATGATTTTTCCGTTAGTAGAGGACTAAGTCCTGTACCAACTTTTTTTAATCTAAAATCTAAAATCTAAAATCTAAAATTCCCGGTCATTGGTCATTGAATTTATTTGGAAAATGACTATTGACAGACTCAAAAACTTCTGCTACGATTATTACTCATGAACTGGAGAGGTGGCTGAGTGGTCGAAAGCGGCAGATTGCTAATCTGTTAAGGGATTATATCCCTTCGGGGGTTCGAATCCCCCCCTCTCCATTTTTAATCAGGTGCGTTCACAAGTTGTAACGCACCTTTTTTGTGTTATTTTTTGGCGATCATATTCATATCCCAAGTATATAGACCGATTTGGTGAGGAACTCTGACAAATCGGCCTGTGCGATGACCCCTAGATAGTTCATTGAGAACCTTATTTTTAACCTCTCTGACTTCCTCTGGGTCTAGATGTCCATAAATGCCATTGACTATCTCATTCACATTGAAAATTCGTCCCGCATTTTGTTCTAGAAATAAGGTCAGAGCATCAATTAAAAATTGACCATCAAATTGTGCCAACATCGGTACTACTTTCGTTTGGGGTCTGAGGAAATGTTTGTTGGTTTTGGTGGATTTGATCCCCTTAGATATTCCCCTACCTTGAATTGGACCTAGTGAGTTTAGATCTAGGGTATAACAGCCCGGTTCATTGGGAATCGCTGACCAATAACCACTTTCCCTCCCTTGGGTCAGAGATGATTGGACTCTACCTTTAACGACTTTGAAAATAGTAGACTCTAAATCACCATAGAGCGATCGCACGATAAAATCTATGTGACAGACAGTTCCCACATATTCTCCCAATAGCTTTTTGAGTGCTTCCATGCGAGTCATATTTTCATAGTGAGAGAGCATGGGAACATCTTCCCCCTTACCAACATAGTGACGACGCTGATAGGAAAGATTGTTTGAGTCTTTAACTTCAGAGAGGGAATGGTCGACCTTGAAAGGGTCTGATTTAGGAATTTCTGACTCTAGAGGCTGCAAATATTCCAGATTGGAACTGTGATTGGAAGACAACAACAATAATGAATCTTCTTCGTCAGCCTCAACTTGTTCGTTGTCATCAGTATAAGACCATGTAGATAACAAGGATTCTACATTATCTAATTGCGATCGCGCCTCTATGAATAGACGTTGGTACTTTTGGGCGAGACTCCCATAGTAATCTCGTAATTCCAACAATGGCGCAATAAATACTTCGGGTGGTGCTTGTAATTGTCCTGGAGAATTCATAGCAATTCACTCAACCTAAATCTATATTGCTGGTGTAAGTCATGGCTCTAGGTTTGCTTGGTGTAGATACCTGGAGTGATTTTTTAGGAGGTTGGGGAGGACGACAACTTTCACAATATAAAGGGCGAGTTCCGAAAGTTTCCCGCTTTGTAGCCTGATTACATTCTTTACAAACAAAGTGGAAAACTCGTGTATGAATCAGTCTTTTGTGCGCTCGGACAGTATATTCTCTAACATCAATTACTTTGGTTGCCATAATTAATAATTGCCAATCTCAATCCTCTTTATATAGCTATTCAAGCAAATGAAACTGTATCAGTGTGTGTTTTTGTAGAAGTTTTCTCAAAAATCGAAACCCCCTATCTAGGTCAAAGATACAAACTGCTATTTCCGATATATTAACAGCGACTGAGATATATTTGCTCATATCTTACATAAAAGTAAGAAAAGGATATAGGCTAGATTTTTGTCCCCATAACTCGTAAATATAAAAATGCCTTTTATCATCTATCTTGAGAATTAACTATGTAATTAGAAACATATTTTTAGAATATAAACCATTAATCATGAATTATTATCCCTCCCACTTGCCACAAAAAAATGAAGGATGAAGTGATTGCAAATGACAGAGCGGGGAACTAGTGAAGCAGCGCGGTCTTGGGGGTTTCCCCCATGAGCGACTGCTGAACCCCGAAGGGGCTACGCCTTCCGAGGTGTCGTGACTCAAATAACGGCTACCCCAAGAGACTTGCTCTGAACGAAGTCGAAGGGCAAGTCTCTTAGGGTGGTCTGGTCAGTACGGCTTGCTTGATTACTCTTGCAAGCCCAGTCCCTTTAGGGCTGGGTTACTGACCCTTACTACTTCATTTCAACCAAAAGCCATTAGCCGAGACTAACTTTTACAGCCCTGTGTTTTTCTGATTCGGCTTTAGGAATGGTCAAATGGAGAATTCCATTCTTATATTCTGCTACGACCTTCTCATTATCCACGACCGCAGGCAAGGCGATTATCCGTTGGAACTTGCCATAACGAAACTCTGAGCGAGTCATGCCTTCCGCTTCTGTTGTTGTTTCCGATTTGCGCTCGCCGCTAATAGAAACCGACTCAGGAGTGACCTCAACATTAAGATCCTTCGCATCCAAGCCTGGTATTTCGACTTTCAACTTCAAATCACTATCGGTTTCCGCAATTTCGGCAGGAGGAATAAAAGTCAATCCTATTTTTTCCCCTCCGTCGGGTGGTAATAATTGCTCAAACAAACGATCCATTTGCTGACGGATAATACCCATTTCAGGGAATGGTTCCCAGCGTTCTATTTCCCGTAAAGGATTCCAACGTACAAGTGTCATATCTATCTCCTCAAAAATTCACTATTGGACTTTCTGATTTGGTGAGACTGAATCTTAAGCTTCTGACTTGGTAAACAATAATACTACTGGTAAAACTTCTAACCTTTAACTTCTTGAAGCTTAATCTTTAGCTTCCCAATTAAATAGTAGCACCAGAAAATCAATTGATTACAGTTCGGTTTTATAGATATGATCGTCGTGATAACCGTACTATATAAATCCTCAATTATTTTGAATAGTATAGATTCGGTAATGATTCCCCCATCACTAGGTATATTTTTCATGTTTTAGAAGATAAATTAGAAATAGGATTGGAGGGATTGAATTAGATGGTTAAGTAAAGTAGTCTTAGCAGTGTTGATAAAAAAATGATCACCATCTATCATTTGTAATAAAAAAGGGGCGACAGTTTGTTTTTCCCATGCAGCAATGGCAGTATAACTAACTCTTGGGTCTTGTAAACCACCGAAAGCAGTAATAGGACAATCTAAAGGAGGTTGGGGAGTATAAATATAGGATTCCAAAACTGTAAAATCAGCGCGGATAATCGGTAAAAATATCTGCATCAAGTCGGCATTGTTTAGCACTTCTTGGGGAGTTCCATTCAATTGGGATATTTTGGCTAAAAAATCGGTATCTGGTAATTGAGAAATTGGCGGTTTTTCAGCAGATAATTGTGGGGCTTGATGAGCAGCAACAAAAAGATGTAAAGGGTGAAAATTATATTCAGAGCGCAGTAGCCTAATTAACTCAAAACTAATTAATGCACCCATACTGTAACCGATGAAAGCATAGGGTTTATCTAGATAGGGGATGATATTGGTAGCTATTGCTGGAACTAGAGGTTGAATTTTTGTGTATGGAGGTGATTTGATTTGTTTGCCTCTTCCGGGGATTTCTATGGGGCATAATTCAATAGTTGCTGGTAAATCATCAGCCCATGTCCGAAAAATCGTAGCACTACCACCGGCATAAGCAAAGCAAAATAGGCGTACTTTGGCATGGGGATTGGGTTGAGGGCAAGTTATCCAATTTGTGAAGGTAGTTTCAGTGAACATGATGGGGTTTTTATGGGGTTGCTTGACTTATCTTAATTTTCAAAGACACCAGTTTCAACAATAGCTTTGCACAATTTATCAATTACGGGAACTGAAACACTATTTCCAATTAGTTTCATCCATCTTGGTCTTGACCCTGGTAATTTAAAATCTTCAGGAAATCCCTGTATTAAACAAGCCTCGCGTTTAGTAATTTTTCTAAACTCTCTTGATTCATAAACTCCTTTTATGAATTTGTTTTTGAAATCATGATGATTTAGTGCTTCAATTGTCTTTAAAGTGATAAAATCATTTGTGTCGCTGGCAACTAGAGTTGGGAAAATGTCAGAACTTGGTAAAAAGATCCGACTTACACCAAATAATCCTGTGCTTATTTTCGTGTTTTTAAAATCATAGCGAATTTCGGTACACTCAATAATATCTTTTTGTTTGAGAGACTCTATTATTTTTTTAATTGACATCTTTTCTAATTTAAACACTTTCTGACTTTTTAAGCTGTCAATTATTATTTCTGTATTATTGGTAAATGAAAGTAGAATCTCTTCATCCTTTGTCAAGTCTTGAATATTATCCTGTTTAAGAATAAAACGATATTCTTCTGATTTGAAAATTTCCAATTGTACCAGTTCATCAATTTCTGCTTGTGTAATTGATGAATCTAGGTTTTGAAAATGTTCTAATGATAAAGGGTTTCCGTCTAATGCACCATAATTACTTTTGCGTCTGTTTTTAAGTAATAATAAACAAATATCTTTCTGTCGTTGAGTGGTTTCAATAATGTCCCAGGAATGTATTGTTGTATGACCATTTCTCAAGTCATTAAATAAAAAGTAATCATTGAATCCGTTGGTATTGGAAAGACTCATACTTTTAGATTCAATAATATTACCAAATATGTCTCTCTGAATAATCAGATTATCTATTGGTTGTGGTGGTATAATACCTAATATATTACCAAGTTTTAGTTTTTTATCTGTTGGTTTTGGTAAGTTGAATTTTTGGAAATAGTCTTTTTCCTGAAATCCAATTATATATATGCGAATCCTATTTTGTGGCAAACCATAATCAAAGGAGTTAATAACAAAATATTTGGCATGATATCCGGCTTGTTCAATTCTCTCTAAAATATAAGATAAAGCCTTTTTATTACGAGGATCAACTAATCCTTTGACATTTTCAAAAATAAATGCTTTTGGTTTGGATTGTTGAAGTAAATAAATTGTATCGTTCCATAACTGACCTCTATCATCATCAAAACCTAGATTTTTACCTGCAATTGACCAGCTTTGACAAGGAACTCCAGCAGTTAATAAATCGTGAGGTGGTAATTCTTTAATTTTGGTAATATCTCCTAAGTTACAACTAGGTTCAATTTGAAAGTTTTCACAATACGTATTGATTGCATCTTGATTTATTTCACTAAAACCTAGACAATGACCACCATTCTTGCTTAATGCCATTTTAAATCCACCAATTCCAGCAAAAAGGTCAACAAAAGTAAATCGTATATTCTGCATTTTACATCTCTTATTTATATAAATTATTTTAAACCCCCTTCTTCAAAATCTTTAGGAGGTTCAATTCCTAAAAATTCTCGATAGATTCTTTCTTTGTTGACTACTAAACTTCCTTCGGTAGCCGATAGCATAATTGCTGCGATCGCTAACACTCGTAATGTACCATCTGATAATAATGCAGCGTCACAATAGCGAGGTTGATCACCAAAAGTTTCTCTTAGTCGCACCATAACTTCATCCCTGGGACCAGTCAGGAAATTTAGTCCATCTATAGCCTGTTCTGGTAAACTCTGGATGAAATTGAGAATTATCTGTTCATTTTCAGGCTGGTTTTCCCATAAACGATATAAAACGCTAGAAAGATTTTTACCATCTTCATATAATCTTTTATCAGACTTAAAGCTATATTCACGCATCCTGGCAGGAACAGGATCTAAAAATAAGATATTATTTAAAACTCGTTGATATTCGCGGGCAATCTCAGGAATTATCTTTTGGGACTTTTCATATTTGATATCAAAACGCGCAGGGCTATCTAATTGCACGAATATAGCCATTTGATCACTACAAGTTATTCTTGGCTTGTTTTGACCCCTTGTAAAGTTGTTATAGGCCACACTAACATCAGTATTTATTCCCTGAGAAGGTTGATCTAATTCATACAAGGAAACTGTATTGATTGAGTCAGTAATTCGTTCACTACTGATGTGTAGTTCCCCATCACGCACGTTCAGAGTTATATTTAATTCATTCCATTCAGGTAAATCTAATCGGCAACCGATGGTAAAACTTGACTGCCCATGATAGCATAAATCATTTACTCTACCACGCACCACTGCCTCGGCACTATTCACAGCATATTGAATACTAGAAAGTTTTTGCCCTTGTGCAAGCCATGACAAAAATCGCAAACCTTCCAAAGCGTTACTTTTACCTGCGGCGTTTGCACCTATTAAAACAGTCAAAGACCCCAAAGGTAAGTGGCCTGTGCTGTAACTTTTAAAATTAGCGAGGGTAAATTCGATTAGCATGAGACAACAACCTATTATTCACAGAATAAATCCTATATGCAACAAATTGATCAAAAGTCAACTAAAAAAGCATGGTCTAGAGCAATATCTCAACCAGCAACAGAATTTTCTGCCACTCAATTACCTATTCTCGCAGGTACAATCCCCGATGGTTTACGGGGTACACTGTACCGGAATGGACCAGCACGACTAGAACGAAATGGTATGCCAGTGGGACATTGGTTTGATGGAGATGGAGCAATTCTGGCTGTTAATTTTACCAATGCAGAAACATTTGCAGTTTATCGCTATGTGCAAACTACAGGTTATCAAGAAGAAACTGCTGCGGGTAAATTGCTTTATGGTAATTATGGCATGACTGCACCAGGAATTATCTGGAATCAATGGATAAAACCTGTGAAAAATGCGGCGAATACTTCAGTTTTGGCATTACCTAATAAACTTTTGGCATTGTGGGAAGGTGGTAAACCTTATGCTTTAGATTTGCAAACTTTAGAAACTTGTGGTGAAGATGATTTAGGCAGTTTAACTAAGGGATTAAGTTATTCTGCCCATTATAAGCGGGATGCAAATACAGGGGAAATTTTTAATTTTGGTGTAACTCCTGGATTAAATGCCACACTTAATGTTTATAAAAGTGACTCTACGGGCAAAATTATCCGCACAGAAACATATCAATTAGAAGGTGTACCACTCATACATGATTTTGTTTTAGCAGGACAGTATCTAATCTTTTTTATTTCGCCAGTGAAGTTAAATCTTTGGCCTGTTTTGTTAGGGATAAGGAGTTATAGTGATTCCCTAGAATGGCATCCTGAATTAGGAACTCAGATTATAGTGATTGATAGAGAAAGTTTATCTTTAGTCAGTCGAGGAGAAACTGAATCTTGGTTTCAGTGGCATTTTGCTAATGGTTATGTAGATGCTAGTGGTGCAGTAATTGTGGATATTGCCCGTTATGAAGATTTTCAAACTAATGAATATCTTCGGGAAGTAGCTACGGGAGAAACTCACACAATTGCCAAAAGTACATTTTCACAAGTTCAACTTAATCCTTTAACTGGAAAAGTGATTAAAATTGAAACCCTTTCAAATCAACATTGTGAATTTCCGAGTGTTCCTCCCCAAAATGTTGGTCAATTTTCTCGCTATACCTATATGTCAGGATTCCAACCAGGAACAGATGTTGGTAAGGAGATTTTAAATAGTATTGCTCGTTTTGATCACAAAACTGGAACTTTAACACAAGCAAACATAGGAGAAAATCGCTATCCTTCCGAACCTATTTATGTGCAAAATCCGCAAAACTCTGAACAAGGTTGGGTGTTAACTGTGGTTTATGATGGTAATACTCATAGTAGCGAAGTTTGGGTATTTGCGAGTGATAGGTTAAATGCAGAACCTGTTTGTAAACTGGGATTACCCAGCGTTATCCCCCACAGTTTTCACGGTACATGGAAACCTGCTTAGAAAAATCCAATCATAGGAATTACGAACCGCAGAGGACACAGAGGACACAGAGGTTAGAGAGGAATGGGAGTTGAAAATAATTTCTGTGTAAGTCCTAAATCAAGCTAGGGGTGGGGTTTCTCCACCTTTTAGCTTGAGGACTTGATTTGTAATTGTAAAGTTTTGTAACGATATAGATAATATTACTCTACATTCACAGAAGAACTCATAGAACCAAAAGTTAATTCTTAACATCTATGAATCTTCAACAAGCAGAATTATATCAACGTCTTCAAGAGTTTTCTTTAGATGAAGAAAATGTTGCTTTCTCTTTTAGTCAAAGATTAGCAAGGGAAAATAACTGGACATTTGAATATACTCAGCGGGTAATTGATGAATATAAAAAATTTGCTGTTATTGCTGTTTTTGCAGGTCATCCAGTTACACCTTCTGATCAAGTAGATCAAGTTTGGCATTTACATTTAACATATACTCAATCTTATTGGGATGATTTTTGTGAAATATTAGGTAAACCATTAGATCATGGTCCGACTCGCGGTGGTAATAAGGAATATCATAAATTTAATCATTGGTATGTGAATACTGTAGATACTTACAAAATCTTTTTTGGAGAAAATCCACCTGTAGATATTTGGCCAGCCCCTCATATTCGTTTTGATTTGGATGCTAATTTTCAGCGTGTAGATACTCATAAAAATTGGATTTTACCAAAACCAATCTTAAAGTTTCCTGAGATAGATATTTCTCGTTTTATTCCTCAGAGAGTTTATCTAGCATTTTTGTTTACTTTGACATTAATTTTCACCAATTCTCAGGTTTTATTAGCCTCGAATAATACTAATTCCCAAAGTTCTCAAAGTTCTGAAAATTCTCTAGGATTTTGGTTTTTTTTGATAGTAGCTGGTTCTGTAATCTTCGTGATCTTCACATCTGGTAGTAGCGGTGGTGGTGGAAGTAGTGGCGGCGGTGATGGAGGTTGTGGTGGTGGAGGTTGCGGAGGTGGTTGCGGTGACGGTGGTTGTGGTGGCGGTTAATCGTTTTCAAGACTATTGATTTTTATCTCACGCAGAGGCGCAAAGGACGCAGAGAAAAGGAAAATATGAAGAAACTATTGATGAGAAGAATCTCTTTTCTGAATATTTTGACTAAACGAATGGGGAAAAATAAGTAGGTCAACATAATAAAACCAAATTGTGTAAAGAAAAGTAAAATGTCTCCCATCTTCAGCTTCCCAAAAAGAAACCTTAGCAATTTGATTGCAAAACTATATACTTTGAATAAAAAGGGTAAAATCGGATGAAAATATCAAAATTAACAAGTTTGGTTTTTGTACTAGGAGCAATATTATATAGCTCTAAAGTTGATGCTCAAAATGTGCCGAATATTTTAGAGTCAGGAAGAGAATCAAGATCACTGTTAGTTCAAGTTAATCCTCAAGATGCAGAATTTTACTTCAAGCGAAGTGGAGTCCAATTTCAATCAGGAGATTTGAAAGGGGCGATTGAAGATTATAACCAAGCATTGCGTCTTAATCCTAATTTTGCATTAGCCTACATCAATCGGGGTGCTGCCCGTCGTAAATTGGGAGATTTTACAGGGGCAATTGAAGATTTCAACCAAGCCCTACGTCTAAATCCTAATGATGCCCTAATATACTACAAACGAGGTCTTGTCCACAATAAATTGGGAAATATGAAAAGAGCTATTACCGATTTGCAAAAAGCATCTGAACTATTTCAACAACAAGGGAGAATAGCTGAATATCAATCTACTCTCGATTTAATTAAAATCATAAATATTCAGATAACAAAATAAAAATAATGGTATTATCTATCAAAATCAAACTAACCTAATCAAATGGATGAATTAGAAGCAAAAATCCTCCAACTTATTCAAGAAACCTGTCAACATCCTACTGGTAGTCTAGCCCGTCAAAAAGGACTCAATCAGATTATTTTACTCATTCAAAAAACAGGTAAATTATTGCGCGGTACAGGTATACCTGATGCCGAAGAAGCTTTACAGGAAACTTGGTGGTTTTTTTGCCGTAATCTTTGTGAAGCTACTAGCGCAAAAGAACCTTATAATCCTGATAAAAGTAGCGTTATTACTTGGATTAACAATTACTTAAGTTATCGGTTACAAGATAAACGGATTAGTTATTATGAACAAAAAAGTAAATTTGATTTTTTCTTAGAAGAAAATGAGCAAATAGATCCTGCAAATTTAATTCCTGCACCTACAGAACCAAGACCAATATTAAATGAAATTCAAGAATGGTTAAAAATAAATTCTTCAGAACTAAAACGTATTCATATCCGAGAACGTCCAGATGTTAATTGTTACGTTTTAATTTCCCGTCGTTTACCACCAGAAACATCTTGGCTAGATTTATCTGTAGAGTTTGGTATACCTGTAGCAACTCTCAGCAATTTCTATCAACGTCAATGTTTTCCCCGTCTGCTCAATTTTGGTAAATCCCAAGCTTATTTTGATAGCGAAGGTTACTTTGATATATAAATTATGAATTATCCTACTGAACAACAAAGCATTTCTATTCCTATTTCGGCAAAGTTCCGAGATACAGCTTTACAATTTGCCCAAGAACAACCAAATCCAGAAAAAGCAAAACTCGTATATCTGAATACTTTAGCTGTACAAGTTGTGAATAACTACTTGCAAATGTTAGATATTTCTACTACATTAGAAGCTAGTCATAGTTGGGATTATTGGGGAAGAATAGCTGGAAATGTAGCAGATTTATTATTAACTGGAATTGGACATTTAGAATGTAGATATATCAGAACAGGAGATCAGATTTGTTATATTCCTCCTGAAGTTTGGCATCATCGTTTTGGTTATGTGGTAGTAGAAATTAATCAAACCTGCCAAGAAGCCAAAATCAGAGGATTTTTACCCCAAGTTACGACAACAGAAATTAAACTAGAACAGTTACAACCATTAGAACTTTTCCTAGAACATTATCATCAATCTTCGGGTGTACAATTAAGACAATGGTTAGAGGGAATATATACATCTCAATGGCAAAATGTTGAGGAATTAGCTTTACAAAAAACTTCGCAATTAGCCTTTCGTTCTGCAAAAGTGCGTGGATTTGAAATAGATACATCCAAAAAAGTTTGGCAAGTTGTTGAACAATTATATCCTCATCAGAGTTGGGAAAAAATCTTGCCATCAACATTATTACAAAATTCAGATGTAGAAGTAACGGATATTCTTGTTCATCTTTTACAAACTACAAATGATGAAGAAATTCGTTGGACTCTAGCAGAGATTTTATGGACAATTACACCAAATCATCCTGTTATTACTGCTAGACGAATTATGGATTTAGGAATGCAGTTATCAGGTAAACCTGTAGCTTTAATGGTGGCTATATTACCCAAACAAGATAAAACTTTTGCGGTGCTTTTGCGGGTATATCCAATGGGAAATCAATTTTACTTACCGACAGGTTTAAAATTAGCGGGATTATATGAAAATGGACAGTCATTTTTAGAAGTTGAAGCCAGAGAACAAGGAGATAATTACATTCAATTAAAATTTTGTGCTGAAATGGGTGAAAAATTCCAAATCCGGGTTACTCTAAATAATGCAACCATTACGGAAAAGTTTGTCATTTAACTAGACAAATCAATTAGTTGTAGGTTGGGTTGAGGCTTTGCGAAACCCAAGCAATTCGCAAAAATGTTGGGTTATGCCTACGGCACGCTACGCGAACACGTTGTTCAACCCAACCTACATGAACTATTATAAAAAATTTGTCATTTAACTAGACAAATCACTTAGGGTAAAAACAGTGGGGAAGCTGATCATATTCGAGATTGGGGAAGGTAGTTTTGAAACAGGATTTCCTGTCAAAATCAGAATTGGGGAAGACGGTAAACCCCATTTCGCAGAAATTTCTGGCAGATTTCCACCAGCTTTAGAAATTCCTCAAACTTATTATGAATGGCAATCAGCTTATTATCAATTACCTGGAAATTGGTTAATTACTGTTCCCCAAACTCAAATTACTAATGTATCTACTACAGAAGTTTGTCATGCTGCTGCTCAAAAATTTCAATCTAGTTTTAATGATTGGTTAAATCAACCATCTGTCAGAAAATTAGAAAGGCAATTTTTACAAAAAATCGGTGATTGGCATAATGTCAGATTTATTGTACAAACACAAGATTCACTTTTAAGAAGACTTCCTTGGCATTTGTGGGAAATATTTCATACCAGTCATATTCAACCTGAAGTTGTCATTAGTTCTGAGTATGAACCATCCAAAATTAAATTAAAAAGTCCGGTAAAAATTCTGGCTATTTTAGGTAATAGTCAAGGGATTGATATTCAACCAGATTTACAAGCATTGACCGCAAAATTACCAGGGGCAATTATTGAACCTTTGCTGCAACCTTCGCGTCAAGAACTTGTTAATAAATTATGGTATCAACCTTGGGATATTTTATTTTTTGCCGGACATAGTTGCAGTCAAGAAGGTGATAGTTGGGGAGAAATTCAAATTAATGACAATGAAAGTTTATCACTCTTAGAGTTGCGTCACGCTCTGGGATATGCTGTAAAAAAAGGATTGAAGTTAGCAATTTTTAATTCTTGTGATGGTTTAGGATTAGCGCGTAATTTAGCTGATTTACGCATACCTTATACAATTGTGATGCGAGAACCTATTCCTGATATTGTCGCTCAACATTTTCTAGAATATTTTCTCACAGTTTTTGCATCTGGTGAATCTTTATATACTTCTGTACAGCAAGCGCGTGTGCGGTTACAGGAAGAACTAGAAAATCAATATCCTTGTGCCTCTTGGATACCTGTAATTTTTCAAAATCCAGCCGCAGCATTACTCAAATATCCCAAACCTCGGAATTTGCAAAAGATAGCTTTACAGTCAGTTATAGCTACGATGTTATTATTAATAATTGGTACTATTTCATGGCTGAGTTTCCAGGAAATAAAATTGCGAAATCGGTTGAGCTATGGTGAGAAAATATTATTTAATTCTCCAAAAAATTTAGATAAAGAAGCAGCTATCAAAGCATTTTGGTGGAAAAATTACAATCAAGCAATTAGAAACTTTAATAACTATTTACGGGAATATCCTAATGATCCAGAAGCGAGAATATATTTAGAAAATGCGAAAATTGGGAATAAAGAAGTAATTAAAATTGGTGTAGCTGTACCTATCAGTAGTAATCCTCCCATAGCACAAGAAATCCTCAGAGGAGTCGCACAAGCTCAACAAGAGATAAATAATGATGGTGGGGTGAATAGTAAGTTTTTACAAATCCAAATTGCTAATGATGATAATAATCCAGAAATAGCTCAAAAAATCGCTCAAATATTTGTAAAAAATCATGATATTTTAGCTATTATTGGTCATAATAGTAGTGATGCTACTGTACCCGCTGCTGATATATATCAAGCCGGAAAGTTGGTGATGATTTCCCCAACTAGTACCTCTACAAAATTAACAGATCGTCAAGATCAGACTCATGGTAATTATATTTATAGAACTGTAATTAGTTCTAATATTATTGCCGAAACTCTGGCTGAATATGCTAAAAATAATCAAAAAAATAAGATAGTTATTTGTAGAGATTCTCAAGCAACAGATCAATCTTTTTTTCAGGCTTTTATTCATGCTATTAATAACAAAAAATTGGAGTTAATAAGCGATATTCATTGTGATTTTGCTGCTGAAAACTTTCAAGCTGAACAGATTATTCAAAAAGCAATTGAGCAAAATGTCAATACTATTCTGCTTAATCCTCAAGTTGACAGAATTAATCAAGCTATCCAATTAGCTGAAAGTAATCAAGGTAAGTTATTATTATTAGGAAATCATAGTTTAGAAACTCAAAAAACTCTGGCTGCTGGTCAAGCATTTAATGGTATGGTAATGGCAGTTCCTTGGCAAATTAATGATTTAGAAAATAAAGAATTTGTCAAAAGTGCTAATCGGATTTGGGGTGAACAAATTTTAATTACTTGGCGGACAGCTACGGCTTTTGATGCTACTAAAACAGTAGCTATTGCTATGGAAAAAAATGGTAATACTAGAATAGGTATTCAACAAGCTTTAAGTCATAACTTTGCTTTTTCAGGTGTGACAGGGACAATCAAATTTTTATCATGGGGCGATCGCATCAGTAAGGCTGTGTTAGTTCAAATACAACCAGATACTCAAGCACTTACAGGCTACAATTTTGTCCGCAAATAGTATAAAAAATTTGGTATAATTAGGTAAAAAATTAATTACCGTCTAGGAAAATTAAAAGTAAATTCTAATTATTTGACTAATGACTAATCAACACCGCATTGGCATTATTTTAGGAACTCGTCCCGAAGCTATTAAACTAGCACCAGTAATTCAAGTTTTTCAAAATTCTCCAGATTTTGAATTGCAGGTAATTCTCACAGGACAACATCGAGAAATGGTTGAACAAGTAATGCAATTGTTCAAACTCAAAGCTGATTGGAATTTAGAGATTATGCAGCGACAACAATCTCTTAATGATATTACTTGTCGAAGTTTACAGGGTTTAGAAGCATTATTTCAAGCTCAAAAATTAGATTTTGTAATTGTCCAAGGAGATACAACAACAGCCTTTGCGGCGACCTTGGCAGCTTTTTATCAAAAAATCCCTGTGGGTCATGTGGAAGCGGGTTTAAGGACTGATGATTTATTTAATCCTTTTCCCGAAGAAGCTAATAGAAGGTTGATTTCCCAACTGACACAATTACATTTTGCGCCGACTACTTTAGCTGTAGAAAACTTACAAAATTCTGGGGTATTAGGAGAAATTCACTTAACAGGAAATACTGTAATTGATGCCTTGTTAAATGTGGCTGCAAAAAAACCAGTTTGCAATATACCTGGGTTAGATTGGCATAAATATAGGACAATATTGGCAACAGTTCATAGACGGGAAAATTGGGGAGAACCACTGCAAGATATCGCTCAAAGTTTTTTACAAATTTTAGAGCAATTTCCTGATACAGCCTTATTACTGCCATTACATAAAAATCCCACAGTTAGAGAACCATTGCAACAGTTGTTAGGGAGTCATCCCCGCATTTTCCTAACAGAACCCTTGGATTATGCTGAATTAGTGGGAGCTATTGAGCGATCGCATTTAATCTTAACCGATTCCGGTGGCTTACAAGAAGAAGCCCCCAGTCTGGGTAAACCAGTCTTAGTTCTCAGAGATACCACAGAAAGACCAGAAGCCGTTACCGCCGGGACAGCCAAACTCGTAGGTACACAAACCGCAAATATTGTCACAGCCGCTAGTGAACTACTCAGCAACCCCGACGCTTACACGAAAATAGCCACCGCCATTAATCCCTTTGGCGATGGCCATGCAGCAGAACGCATCCTAGAAATTGTTAAAAATTACCAGCAACGGGCAACAGGAAAACAACTTTAGTTACAGCAGGTTGCAGGTATATAAAGGTACATTATAGCCCCTCATCCCTTGCGGTGAACTAGTAGTCTGTCAACCCGAAAATGACGGGTGAAGGCAAGCAGGGGGAGAAGAGAGGCAGGGGGGTTACGTTTCTGGAGATTATCGGTTTCATCTAATACTTTTCAAGCAACCTCTTAAACATGGCTAAGAGAACTCCACAAAAAAGATGATCCTAGCTTACGCATTGACAAAGTTTTCTAAATATGTAATGTAGATTTTATCTCTTGTAGGGTGCGTCAGACCAATAATTTAGTAAGGATCGTGGATTAAATAAGGTGTAATACTGCTAAGGAACGCAAATTTAATAACCTGCAATTCTGACTTAACCTGAAATGGTGCGTTACGCTGTCGCTAATACACCCTACTTTTACACTTTATTTAATTCATATTCCTTAGAGGTTGTTTGAAAACTTTTTCGTGTGGGATCTGACACCCGCAGATCCCCCTAAATCCCCCTTGGAAAGGGGGACTTTGAGGAATTTAGCCCCCCTTTGTAAGGGGGGTTGGGGGGATCTCAATTAATTCTGATACTTTTCAAACATCCTCTAAGAGACTTCCAAGAAATAAATTATCCTGATTAACGAACCACGGAGGCGCAGAGGACACAGAGGAATAAGGGTTTGAGAGATTTTTGCGTTAGGTGGTTTATCGGTTGTCAAGAGATTGCTTCCTTTCACTCGCAATGACAACTCATGCAGCACAGGTTTATTAGAGACTTCCAATCAAAAAAATATCCCAAAATTTCTTGTGGTGCGGGACGAATTGCCCGCTAATCATCAAGGACGGGCAAGGATGCCCATCCCACAAAATTGGATTATTTGTTTGTGGAGTTCTCTAAATACCTAAAGCTCTCCGAGTTTGATAACCAACAACGCCATCTACACGCAGTCCGTTACGTCTTTGGAAGTGACGAATTGCGTTAATGGTGCGTGAGCCGTAAACACCATCAACTCTAATCCCTAAAGCTCTTTGAATTTCTCTAACTCGTTCACCTCTTGAGCCATATCCTACCGTCACCCTACCCCCAACACCGTATCCAGAACGATATCTGCGGTGAGAATAGCCAGGAGTATTACCAATCCATCTTTCAGCAGCATAGTATCCTCGGTAACGTCCCGAAGAAATTCTCGCAAATCCATTTCTGACACTGCCTGTTTCACCAATATATGAACCATTGCGGACACAAGCTACAGATGAATTTGCAGTGCTAGGTCCGGTACGAATATAAAGACAATTTCCATTCGTGCTGACATATTCTGCGGAAGCAAACTGCATTTGAGTCACTGTAGCTAGTAATATAGTCACACCAGCCAAAGTTAACCATGCCGAAGATTTAAAAATTTTCCGCCAATTAAATGACGATTTGGGAAAATTTAATGCAAAATTTTCATTTGGTTGTTCATCTTCTATATACATATATGAATAAGCCAAATATTCCATAATCACCTGCTCCTTTATGTGAACTTTTACGATACTTTTGTCTAGTTTTAATCTTTATTGATTTTATACTTCTTTAGCACAATATGTTGGCTACTATATTCCGCCATCTGAACTGTCACATCAGGTATTTGTAATGAAATCATCAATTACATAAAGAGGTTAGTATTTTTATTTCCCTAAACCACGAGAAGTGAGAAAACTATCCGCACGAATTGGACTACCATTGCGCCAAATTTCTATTTTCCCGGGGCTGATTAAGTAGGAAAAAGTACCATTTTCTGCCTGATATTTGTTATTATCAACTTTCCAAGCCCGAATTTTTAAAACTTGACTGGGTTCCTGTTTCAATTTCCCTAAATAAAATAACTGACCATTTTCTTCGCAAACTTTTATACTAACTGTTGCCGTCTCCCCATTCATAATTGTAGTCCCATGACAATCAGCATGATTACTTATAGGTGAAACTGGTTGTGGAGTTCGGGTAACTGGTTGATTTACTGGTGTTTTTGCGATCGTGACGGACGGTAATAAACTGAGAGGATTACTAGCTAAACGACCATCTGCATAAAATTCAAAATGCAAATGAGGGGCGGTGCTATTGCCTGTTGAACCCATTTCGGCAATAATTTGACCTTGTTTGACCTGTTGACCTTTACTGACCAATAAGCGGCTATTATGTCCGTAAACCGTCACATTGCCATTAAGATGTTTAATTTCGATAAAATTACCTAATCCCCAATCATCCCAACCAGCTTTGACAACTGTACCAGCCGCAGCAGCCAAAATCGGAGTCCCTTTTGCACCCGCAATATCAATTCCCTCATGTTGATATTTACGGAAACCTTGAGAAAGCACACCCTGAGTAGGCCAAATTAAGTTAGTAGCAGGTGCAAATGTGGTGTTAGTTAGAGAAACTGTTTGAGGTGAAGCTGGAGCAATTTGATTCAAGACTAGACTGCAAGAAATTAAACTCATTAAAGCGTAATTGCAAAAGCGGTAGATATTAACTTTTTTCATCAGTTTCTAGCCTCATAGTTGCTATAGCAGCGAAAAGAAGTCAAAGCCGACTACTGTAAATGGAGAAATGCTATAGTTACTTGCTATTTCAGTCTCAAATGTGTCACATCAGGACAGTTAGCTGGTTAAATTTACAACTTGTGCAAACTTACTATTTCCAGAAATAGATCCCCGACTTCTTAAAGAAGTCGGGGATCTTGTTTTTTTGGCACAATTAAATATGAAACCTCTCTCCAAACCTCTCCCCTACCAGGGGAGAGGCTTTGACTCCTCTTTCCCCTTGTAAAAGGGGAAAACAATAAAAATCCAGTTCCCTCCCCTTTATAAGGGGAGGGTTAGGGAGGGGTAAAACATTTGATACAGTAATCATGACTTTTCAAACAACCTCTAAGTTCCTGCTATAGTATAAGAAGCAACGAAAGGAACTGAAATAGTTGTATAACTACCTGCAACTATTTCCACAGCATAAGCATTTTGAACAGGTTTCCAGTCTAGAGGATATCCAGCAGGATCTAAATCAAGACGGTAAATACCCGGAGAAACTTTAAATAAAACACCTTGTTTTGTAATAGTTGCCAAACTAGGATTAAATTTTTTATTATTTAGGATTAATAGTAGTTCCATATCTTGAGTATAAATCTCTTCATTATTATCTCTAATACCATTATTATTCTTATCTAAAAAAGGTTGAATAAATATACCACCCTCACTGCGTAAATGTTCAGATTGAGAGTCTCCAAATCTTAAATTAGGACTGAAATTAACTACTGAACCAATTTCAAGTCGATAAGAAGTTGTATCTGATGTCATAGAAATTCCGTCATAACGCAAACGCAGAGACAAACCGGGAATAAAAAAGCCAAGGTTAATGTGGGCTTTGATGTGGTCAGGTTGGAATATCAGAATTTGCTGGAAGCACCTCTGAGCTTGGGTAAGTTCTGGTTGGAGCAACAAGAGACAACCTAAGTTATGCAGTGCATCTATAAAATTGGGTTGTAGTTTGAGGGCATTTTGGAAACAGGCGATCGCTTTTGAAAACTATCCCATCTGTTGTAAAATATTCCCCAGTTGGTAAGGTTTGATAGGTGGTGAAAGCAATGCTAATATGCTCATGTTGTGGGTATTCTTATGAACCTTCTGGTGGGTGGGGGATAGGGAATGGGATTGTATGGACAAGCCACGTAAGTTGTTAAACATTAATAAGATCCTATATAGCATCAATTAAGGTTTTCAAATTTTACCAGTGGGGAAGAAACCGAATAGTTTGACTACTCCACTAATTAAGGCAATAATTACTGCTACTAGAACTCCACGATTAATAAATTCTTGGTTATCTAGTCTTTTATCAATACCAATAACTTTTTCTTCTAAGGTTTTAATTTCCCCTGATAGTTTTTCATCTAGGCTTTTAATTTCCCCTGATAGTTTTTCATCTAAGATTTTAATTTCCCCAGATAGTTCTGCCTGTCCAATTTCCAGTTTATTTAGTCTACTATCAATAGTTTCTAGTTTTTGATTGACTTCAGCAAATTGCCGATCCATTTTTTGGTTGACTTCGGTAAATTGCTTCTCTATCTTTTGATCCAGACGAGATAATATTTCTTCGAGGGTATAAGTGAGAATTGGTGGGTTGGTTGTCATATATTTTGGTGATAGTTGTTTTATAGACAATAACAGCAGCACCTGTCATTTTACTAACAATCAGGGTTTTCAGATTTTACCAGTGGGAAAGAAACCGAATAGTTTAACTACTCCACTAATTAAGGCTATAATCACTGCTACTAGAACTCCACGATTAATAAATTCTTGGTTATCTAGTCTTTTATCAATACCAATAACTTTTTCTTCTAAGGTTTTAATTTCCCCTGATAGTTTTTCCTCTAGGGTTTTAATTTCCCCTGATAGTTTTCCATCTAGGGTTTTAATTTCCCCTGATAATTCTGCCTGTCCAATTTCCAGTTTATTTAGTCTACTATCAATAGTTTCTAGTTTTTGATTGACTTCGGTAAACTTTTGATTGACTTCGGTAAACTTTTGATTGACTTCAGCAAATTGCCGATCCATTTTTTGATTGACTTCGGTAAATTGCTTCTCCATTTTTTGGTTGACTTCGGTAAATTGCTTCTCTATCTTTTGATCCAAACGAGATAATATTTCTTCCAGAGTATAAGTGAGAATTGGCGGGTTGGTTGTCATAAATATTATTTAGAGAGGCGGGAGTTCCTCGACAAGTTGAGAGAGTTCAAAGGCGTTGCTGAGTAAAAGTATGATTTTATTTCACGCAGAGACGCTCCAGGCGCAGAGAGTAAGAGTTTGAGAGATGGAATTTTCGACTTTCATACCTCAATTCACCAACGCCGGGTTTTTATTTATGCCTTTGTTGATGCCATTGCCAAGCGTGAGAGACGATATCTTTAATACCTGGATATTGAGGTTGCCAATTTAAGATTTTCTGAGCTTTTTCGCTTGTACCAATTAGGGCTGGAGGATCTCCAGGACGGCGATCGCATTCTTTGACTGATATTACCATACCTGTGACATCTTCCGCCGCAGCAATCACTTCTCTAACTGAAAAACCGTTACCATTACCTAAGTTAAAAACTTCGCTTTCACCACCATTTAATAAATATTCTAGTCCTAAAATATGGGCATCGGCTAAATCATTGACATGAATATAATCGCGGATGCAAGTACCATCAGGAGTAGGATAATCAGTCCCAAAAATGCTAATAGCTTCCCGTTGACCTAATGCTGTTTGTAACACTAAAGGGATTAAATGGGTTTCGGGATGGTGATCTTCTCCTAATAATCCTTCAGGGTTAGCACCAGCAGCATTAAAGTAACGGAAACGTACTGATTTAAAATTGTATGCCACATCAAAATCAGTTAATATCCTTTCTACCATTAATTTAGTTGCACCATAGGGATTAATGGGATTTTGGGGATGATCTTCCGTAATCGGAATAAAATTCGGTACACCATAGGTAGCACAGGTGGAAGAAAAGACGAATTTCTGAATTGAAGCTGCTAACATTGACTCTAATAATGTCAACGTTCCTAAAACATTATTCCGGTAGTATTTAGCTGGGTCAGTGACAGATTCACCTACATAAGCATAGGCGGAAAAGTGCATAACTGCGGCAAAATGGCGACTCTGAAAAAGATGATCTAATAAAGTGCGATCGCTCGTATCCCCTTCTATCAATTCTACCTCTAAAACCTCTTCTACCAAATCCCGATGTCCATACACCAAATTATCCAGGATGACTACCTCATAACCAGCTTGCTTGAGCGCTAACACTGTATGAGAACCAATATATCCTGCTCCCCCTGTCACCAAAATGCTAGGTTTTTCCGCTGACATAGTTTATTTCTCCTTGATGGTTATTTTGTTAATCTAATTTAAGTAGGTTGGCGTTGAAAATTATCGTTATAGCAAGGCAAGAGGCAAGAGGCAAGAGGCAAGAGTAAAGAAGTTTTCAGCGATTTTACGTTTCTTTACACAGTTTGGTTTTATTGTGTTCACCTACTTAGCTTAATTTGAAATCAGATCCCCGACTTCTTTAAGAAGTCGGGGATCTGATCTTTGGTTAATATGCCTGTCCCAGCAAAGTTTTATTTACACTTTAATAAACCAGCGTTTCTGATACATTAAGACAGCCACACCATACCAAAATAACAAGGTAACAAATGCAAACAAAAATGAGCCGTTGAAATTTCCTGACCAAGATGCAAAGATATTGTGATAAATCCAATCATATACGCTAACGGCAGTTTCACCTGTACCCAGTTGAGTTTTGGCTATGATTTTAATTAGAAATACAGAAGCCACAAAAAGAGCGATCGCATTTAATCCCATGATCTCAAAAGGCTTACTCCAGCGTTTAATTAGCCTCACCTCTATCAACTCATAACAAGCTGCTAATAACATTAACGCCCAACCAGAGGTAAATAAAACATAGGAACTTGTCCAAATTTTCTTATTAATGGGAAATGACACATCCCAAATAATTGCAATTACCAAACAACACAAACCAAACAATACTAAATCCATGCTAGTTTGTGAACTAGCCTGTTTTTTATCTTTAATCCATTGCCCCGTAAAATAACCAGCTAAAACGCTAACTATTGCCGGAATAGTGCTAAAGAGTCCTTCTGGGTCTCCCAGAAAATTAAACCCATCACCCTTATACAAATGTGCTTTGGGAATAATTAATCTATCAATAAATGCGCCAAAATTACCTTCCCTTGTCAGCACTCCTGCACCATAATCAGGAACAGGAACATACATCATTGTTAACCAATAAGCAATTAGTAATCCTCCCGCTACTAGCCATTGACTTTTGCGAGGTAATTTTAAAACTATTAAAGATGCAAAAAGATAAGTTAAAGCAATCCGTTGTAATATCCCCATCAAGCGGATACTACTTAAATCAAAAGTCCCAACACCTTGATTCCAAAAACCATTTAATACTAAACCCAATATAAATAGAATCGCAGTCCGGCGCAGGATGCGTAAGTAAACTGCTTTGGTAGGTTTGTTCTGGGCGGTATATTTTGCTAAAGAAAAGGTCATTGCTACACCGACAATGAATAAAAAGCAGGGAAATATTAAATCAGTAGGTGTACAACCGTGCCATTGGGCATGACTGAGGGGACGATAAACATCATCTGCAACTCCGGCCATATTAGCGAGAATCATCGCTGCAATGGTGATACCACGAAACACATCAAGTGAACTCAGACGCATAAGCGGAATAATCTATTTGAGAGTCTAACGGGTACTTTTTTCTTCTAGAAACTTACCAATGTCACCATCAAATAAGTCAATGATGGTACTAACAACCACTTTAATTTTGAGGGGATTATTTCCATAGAGATAGCATAGTTCATATTTTTGTTCATCAGTTCCCAATAATTGTTTTGATTGGATTAGGGAAAAAGCTATTTCTGATGAACCCAATAATCCCAAAGAACGTACTGATAATGTCCACTTCTCCATAAAACCAACTTCAGCAGGTTTGGATTGACTTGTGAAAATGAGACAGCTTTGATGGTGTGTTTCCGCAATTATTTGGGTTAGTTGAGTATATTTTATATAATTAATATCTGAAGCCGGGTCAAGATTATCCAAGATAATCAGACAACGACGAGTACGCAAATAATGGATAACTCGATTAATGTCGGATTTGCTTTCTTTGTGATTAGAGACAAAAGATAGCAAGTCAGTGATCATACTCTCAAAAGATGGAACAGTAGGCACTGAACGCCAAAAAACGCAATCAAACTCACCCCCAATCTGTTTTGCTAGTTGAGTAGCTAAAGCTGTTTTACCAATTCCACTGATACCGAACAATCCTACCAACCGACAGCTATCTTGGATAATCCATGATTCTAACTGGATCAGTTCTTCCCTACGTCCGTAAAATGGTGAAATATCAATTGCTGTTCCCCAGTCTTGGAATTTATTGAAATTGTTTTTTTTTTGCGTATTTGTCCGGATTGCGGGGGGGGGGTAGATATTACTTCATCGCTGCTAGTGGTAATTTCTTGCCAATCTAGATTTAATTTGCGACATAGTTCTTCAACTGTTCTATAGTTAACAGGTTTACCAGTTAAGAAATTACTAACTGTAGCTAAGGATAATCCGGTATCATCAGCTAAGGCTCTTTGGTTAGCGTATCCATTGCGTGTAACAGCCACCCTAACCTCGTCAATACAGTCATAACGAACGCATAGTGATCTTGGCATTGATTTCTGTTAAGTGGTTATTCCCATGATGAAAGCGTACAGATGATAGTTTGTTTTTACGCTTAAACCCGCCTATTTTAGGTAATTTATGACTTTAATTTTTAATTTCTTTTAGTCTAAATTCCCGTTACTGTATTTAATTTTAGGATATTTTGGCTGGTGTTGAGCGATCGCCTCTTTTATTTTTCCGAAGTTTTCTGTTGTGAACGCGGGAACCCGGAATCTAATCCCCTCCCCAAAGCATCGGCTATCGTGTACACACAAGTCAAATTACCTCCCTTAATCCTTATGAAGGGGGGAAACAAGAAAATCCAGTTCCCTCCCCTTTGCAAGGGGAGGGTTAGGGTGGGGTGAAAAAGATTGTAGAGACCGCCCGCTACTCATCCCCATTATAAAATTACATTGAGGCTGGGGACTTTCGCGTATTGTTAAAACCCACATTCAGCATGAGTAAATATACTCAAAATATTTTTCCCAGCAGGTTATTTTGTCAAAAAAAGAATTTCATAAAACAGCTAAAACCCAATCATAATAACCAGTTCATGCTTTTTGCTATCTAGGTCGGTATTCAATGAATTTAATCTCAAACCAACTAATTTATTGACATTATTCTCAATAAACTTGATTCGAGCTTTAAATATATCGGCGATCGCTCTAATATAGAATTGCGTGTCATTGTCTGAAAGCCTTGTTATCATTGGGTTATGGATAATTCCGAAAATTCAAAAAACACCTGCGGAATGTGGGTTAAAAAACTTAATATATGTGCAATTAAAGTCAGTACAAAGTCAGTAAAAGTCAGTACGGAACTCAGTTATCTATGGGATATGCTGAAAAAAGCAACTATTAACAATATACAAAGTCACATTTATGACGGAAGCTACTATTGGATCAAATTCAAATGAGTTAAGTCTTGATGTAACTGTTCAGAAACTTACCTTCTCTGCACAGACTGACTCCTCCGTCTCTTCTACCATAGAAGAATCCACTGGGTTAAATGCCCTCTTCAATGAGACTGGAAAAATTTACCTCTCTGTTGATGGTCGTGGAACTTTCGATTCAACAGGATCTGTTCGGGTTGACAAAAAGCCCGGTGCTACCGTTCGCAAAGCTTATTTAGTGGCTGATGGCACAAATATTACCAGCAGTGTTATTGGCACAACTGCTGGAATAAATGGTACAAGTATTAATTGGGATCGAACTGAATCTACAACGGTTTCCAGTTTTAGCTTCTACAGCTACCTCAGTGATGTTACTTCATTAGTAAAACCTACTATTGATGCCGCAACAGATGGTATCATTAGTATTGCTGTTGACGAAGGAAACGAATCTGCATCATACGAAGGACTCGCTCTTGCTGTGTTGTTTGATGATCCTAGTCAACCGGCAGATAGTAGCGTAATTTTGTACTTTGGTGGTTTACGCCCTACAGGTGCAACTTCCACGATCAATTTTTCTTCTCCTGTTGATACCAGTTTAACTCTCGGAGCAACTTTAGGGTTAGGAATTGGATTTAGTAACGCCCCCGCAGGACAAACCTCTCAAGTTAAAGTTAACGGTCAACCATTAACTCAAGTTGCAGGTAATTATGATGACGGTCAATTTGGTAACGGGGCTTTGTTTACTGTTGGTGGTATAGGAGATAGTCCTGATAACCCACCCTCCGATAGCACAGATCCAGCAACAGATGATGAACTTTACAATCTGTTACCCTTCATTAATAACGGAGATACTAGTCTTACACTGGAAACGGTTAATCCGTCCAATGATGATCATATCTTCTTTGCTCATCTCACTCTAAATGGCATCAGTGCAGTAAATATTCCCAGCACTATCACATTCAGTACCACCAATTACAGTGTTCAAGAAGACGGAACTCCCATTACCCAAGTAACTCTTACTCGTTCAGGGGGAATCATCGGCGAAGTAAGTGTCACCCTAACCCCCAGTGACGGAACTGCAACAGCAGGTAGTGACTACGACAACAATCCCATTACTGTCACCTTTGGCGATGGTGAAACGACTAAAACTGTAGCTATTGCCGTTATTGATGACACCATTTACGAAGGTGATAAAACCGTCAATTTAACCCTAAGCGATCCTACGGGAGGCGCAATATTAGGTAATCAAATAAACTCAACCCTCACTATTGTTGAGAATGAACCTGTTCCCCAAAGCGTTTATACCTTTACCTATACCTATGGTAATGGCGATAGCTATTCTGGTTATGGCTATGCTGCACAGGGAACCTATACGGTTGATCAAGTATTGGATGGTTACACCAATGAAACAGGCAACCCCGGCTATTACACCATTAATTCTGTTGACAAGACTGATATTGTCAACAACAACTCCGTCTATGTGACTAGCTACACCGATGGCGATACTGGTTATGGTACAACAAATAGTATTAGCTCGTGGGGCTACAATGGTTTAGGCTCTGAATCCGGCTATGCCTACAATTCTGCTGGGGGCCTTGACGATTTCAGTAACTCCAATGAAGCCGACCTAATCAACCAACAATATACCTTTACCTATACCTATGGTAATGGAGATAGCTATTCTGGTTATGGCTATGCTGCACAGGGAACCTATACGGTTGGTCAAGTATTGGATGGTTACACCAATGAAACAGGCAACCCAGGCTATTACACCATTGATTCTGTTGACAATGCTGGCACTGGCAACAACAACTACGTCTATGTGACTAGCTACACCGATGGCGATACTGGTTATGGTTCTGCTTACGGTGGTTACGGTAATGGCTATAATGGTTTAGGCTCTGAATCTGGCTATGCCTACAATTCTGCTGGGGGCGGTGACGATTTCAGTAACTCCAATGAAGCCGACCTAATCAACCAACAATATACCTTTACCTATACCTATGGTAATGGAGATAGCTATTCTGGTTTTGGCTATGCTGCACAGGGAACCTATACGGTTGGTCAAGTATTGGATGGTTACACCAATGAAACAGGCAACCCAGGCTATTACACCATTGATTCTGTTGACAATGCTGGCACTGGCAACAACAACTACGTCTATGTGACTAGCTACACCGATGGGGATACTGGTTATGGTACAACAAATAGCATTAGCTCGTGGGGCTACGGTGGTTTAGGCTCTGAATATGGCTCTGCCTACAATGCGAACTATTCAGGAGACACTGGGTTCAACAGCTATTACGAAGCAGATTTGCCTGCCGTCCTGCAAGTGCGACTGAATCTGCTGGCAGATAACAATGGAACACCCGGTGAAATAATCAGCAATGACCAAGTAGGACTAAATCGTTCCTTCTTTGTAGAAATACAGGTAGCAGACCTGCGTGGAAATGCGGCTGGGGTTAACGGTTTAGGACTTAATTTAGCTTGGGATGGGCTGATTCTGGAATCTATTGATACGCCCTTTGACCCCACCAACATTATCACCGCCAATTTCCCACTGTTACAGGATGGAACTGTAGACAATAGCAGTGGTTTGATTAACAACCTCAGTGGCGGTTCTCTCCCCGCTTTTGAATTGGGTCAAGCTATAGGAGTGAATCAGTTAGAACGCTTTGCTCTTCTGCGCTTCCAAACAGAAAATTCCACCGGGACTTACTATTTCACAACCACAGTAGATAGCGCTGCTTTAGCGGATGACAATCCCTACTACTCTCTGGATGTGGAAACATACCAACCAATTGTGGTAACTCCGGCTTACAGCCAATATAACTTTACCTATAACTACGGTAATGGGGATAGTTATACGGGTTATGTTTATGCTGTGGATGGAACTTATGCAGCAGGTCAAACCATTGGCGGCTACAACGAAACGGGGTATCCAGGTCAGTACACTATTGACTCCATTACCCCCACTGCTTTAGATAGTTCCTATAACAACCGCGTCTATGTCACCAGCTACACCGATGGTGATACTGGTTATGGAACAACAACCAATGTGTCCCGTGACTGGCAGGGTGTTAATGGCTATGGGGGACTTGGTTCGGAAGGTGGCAATGCCTATGACGTAAATGGCAATAGTTCCGACCCCTACTTTAGCCAATACTACGAAGCTGACATCCAGAACCAACTATTTAACTACACCTACACCTACGGTAATGGCGATAGTTATAGTGGTTACGGCTACGCTTTAGCAGGAACCTATACAGCAGGTCAAGTATTGGGTGGTTATGCCAATGAGACAGGCTATACAGGACAATACACCATTGACTCAGTAAGCGCTGTAACAACGGATAGTTCCTACAACAATCGTGTCTATGTCACCAGCTACACAGATGGCGACACCCTCTACGGTGAGACCACCAATCTCTATAGCTATGGCGGCGGCTCTGGTTTTGGCTCAGAATACGGTTATGCCTACACAGCAGAGGGGTATACTTATGATTCCTACTTCAGCCAATACTCCGAAGCTGATCTTGTGATTCCAGGTTTGGCTATTACCGATAATTCAGGCAATGCCAATGATTCTAGTATCAAATTCACAACAGAACTATCCAAGTTCCGTAAGAACTTCCAAGACAGCGATTATGTCCGCCCCAATTATGCTGATACCACCAAATACTTTGACATCACCAATACGGGGTCAGGTGTTCTGGTGGTTTCCGATATTCAGATTAATGTCAGCGGGGTGACTGTGAATCTGGATTTGTCAGGGGATAAAGACCTGTTGGTGAATCCGGGTTCTAGTCAACGGGTTAACTTGACCTATGATCCTTTGGTGGCTGGGGAAAACTTTGATTTTGATAAAAATGGTAGTAGTCTGGTATTGTTTACCAACATTCCTGATTGGTCTCAGTACGAGGTTAAATTGTCCGGTAAATCCACCTTTAACTCAGACATCAACTATGATGGCAAAGTTAATACTGGTGATTTAGGTTCACTGAACCAAGCAAGAACGAACTTTAATAGGGGAATTTTTGATGGCACTGCTGATATCAATGGTGATGGGTTGATTAGTACCCTTGATGCAAATGCCTTAACTGCTGACATTAGACTGAAATTGTCGGTTTAAGTTCTCAGTGTCTATTTAGGGACTTCCAATTAAAAAAATACCCAAAAATCTCTTGTGGTGCGGGCATCTTGCCCGCTAACCATCAAGGACGGGCAGGACTTGTGCTGAGCTTGTCGATAGCGTAGCGTGGCGTTAGCCATAGTATGCCCATCCCACAAAATTGGGTAATTTATTTTTTGGTGTTCCCTTAACTCCTGAAATTATTCCCTGCCTATTAGACTATCTCCGAAAATTAAATGGGCGTGGTTTGAAACCATTGTAGAGACGTTCCATGGAACGTCTCTACAATCTTTACCGGAGATGTCTATTACTTAGGGCTTGCTCGATAAACCGAAAACCTCAATAAATTAAGGTGTCTTCAGTCCGCAGAGTGTCAAGACACCGTTGTGTACAGTTATTGTCAGAATTCATTTAGACAAGTCGAAGAAAATATTATGGCATTCAGTATTAAAATCCAACTATTTGCTGATAATGACGGTCTTATCAGCGATGCTGTTGATAGCGTTATTGCCGGAAACAGGTTTTATGCACAAATTTTAGTTGGTGACTTCCGTAGTGATGCAGTCGGATTAATTGGTTTTTTGTCTTCCATACAATGGAATCCAAGTATTCTAGAATCTTTGGATGATCCTTTTAACCCTGATGAAGTTATTACCTCAAACTTTCCCGCCGTTTTTGGTGGTACTTTAGATAACACTGTTGGGCGGATTGGCGATTTAGAAGCGGGTGCTTTACCTGCATTTGATTTGGGTCAAGCAATAGGTGTTAATAACCTCGAACCCTTTGCTACTCTCCATTTCTTAGCCAAAGCAGATGTTACCGCTTCAGATTTTGTCCTGATTCCTAATCTATCGGGCTTGGCTTTTACCGATGATTATGTAAATAATGCACCCCTGATTCCCACCCCAGGGGCTTTTCTAGAAAATAGTAATAATATTATTCTCACAGTTTCTGACCCTAATCCAGAAGATACTGTAACCTTTGCTATTACAGGGGGAGTGGATCAATCTTTATTTACTCTTGATCCTACAACGGGTCAACTCACGTTTAATAGTATTCCTGATTTTGAAAATCCCATTGATAGTAATCAAGATAATATTTATGAAGTTCAGATTACAGCCCACGATAATTTTGGGGAACCGGCAACGACTACTCTGAGAGGTTTAACTGTCTCTGCACTGAATATACAAGTTACCAATGTTAACGAAACCCCAACAAATCTAACCCTTAGCAATACCAATATTAACGAAAATGTCGCCCCTCTGACTGTAATTGGAAACTTCAGCACGACGGATGTTGATGCGGGTAATACCTTCACCTATACTCTGATAAGTGGTGCGGGAGACACGGATAATAATCTCTTTACTATTAGTAGTAATCAACTGAAAATTAATGCTTCTCCCGATTTTGAAACTAAGAGTAGTTACAGCATCCTTGTCAAAACCACAGACCAAGGGGGGTTAAGTTATGAAAAACAATTAACTCTTAACGTCAATGATCTTAACGAACCCCCAACAAGTCTAACCCTTAGCAATAACAGTATTAACGAAAATGTTGATCTTCTGACTGTAATCGGAGATTTCAGCGCCACAGATCCTGATGCAGGTAACACATTATTTACCTATAGCCTGGTAAACGGTGCAGGAGACACGGATAATAATGTCTTTACCATTAGTAGCAATCAACTAAAAATTAATGCTTCTCCCGATTTTGAAACTAAGAATAGTTACAACATCCGTGTCCAAACCACAGACCAAGGAGGGTTAAGTTATGAAAAACAATTAACTATTGGTGTTAATAATGTTAACGAAACCCCAACAAATCTAATCCTTAGCAATACCAGTGTTAACGAAAATGTTGCCTCTCTGACTGTAGTCGGAGATTTCAGCACTACAGATGTTGATGCGGTTAATACCTTCAGTTATAGCCTGGTAGCTGGTGCAGGAGACACGGATAATAATGTCTTTACCATTAGTAGCAATCAACTGAAAATTAATGCTTCTCCCGATTTTGAAACTAAGAATAGTTACAACATCCGTGTCCAAACCACAGACCAAGGAGGGTTAAGTTATGAAAAACAATTAACTATTGGTGTTAATAATGTTAACGAAACCCCAACAAATCTCATCCTTAGTAATACCAGTGTTAACGAAAATGTTGCCTCTCTGACTGTAATCGGAGATTTCAGCACGACGGATGTTGATACGGGTAATACCTTCAGTTATAGCCTGGTAACTGGTGCAGGAGACACGGATAATAATGTCTTTACCATTAGTAGCAATCAACTGAAAATTAATGCTTCTCCCGATTTTGAAACTAAGAATAGTTACAATATTCGCGTCAAAACCACAGACCAAGGAGGGTTAAGTTATGAAAAACAATTAAATATTAACATCAATGATCTCAATGAAATTATTGGTAATCCTTCAATTAACAATGGACGTAACCCAATTGTAGGAACTGCTGTTTCTGACTACATTATAGGCGGTCCAGGGGCAAAAACCATTACCGGAGGTGCGGGTAATGATTTGTTCGTATTTACCGATCTTCGAGATGTAGGACAACGGATTACGGATTTTACTGTGGGAGCAGACAAAATTGTTCTTACTAAGTTACTCGGTAGTATCAATTATAATGGCACTAATCCTATTGCGGATAAATACATCAGATTTGTAAACGGAACAGGTAGTAATACTGGTAGTACCTTTCTGCAAATTGATCGGGATGGGATTTCAGGTAGTGCCATATTTAAGAACTTCCTTCAGGTTGATAACATCACTAGCACCCAGTTAAATAACGTTGGTAACTTTGTCTTTTAACATTTTCTATCAGGAACTCTATGTTAACTCAATTCAAAAACCCTCTGATCACCATCAGTATCACCTTGTCCACTGGTATCACTTCCATGGCAATCTCTGCCCCTGCTTACTCTATTAACTTCGTTAATTTAAACACCTTTGACCCCCTTGGAGATGTTACTAGTAACAACACAGTTATTTACTCAGGTTCATCGAATCAAGTTCAAACGGGTGGTGGTACTGGTAGTTTCGAGGAATTGCTAGGTATCAATGCGACCGATTTGGACGCTGCTATCCCGAACAATTATTATGGTTCAGCTATTAAAAGTACCTTTAGTAACATCAACCCTGGAGATGTGTTTAGCTTCAACTGGAATTTCACAAGCACAGATCAAGATCAAGCTTTTGTAACGATTGCCAATAATATTCAACCCTTAACTGGTAATAATGGTACTTATAGCTATGCCTTCACTTCACCGGGAAGTTATAATATCGGTATTGGAGTTGTTGACGTTGATGATTCAACAGGTCAATCAACTCTCACCCTAAGTAATGCTCAAATTCAGGCTGTTCCTTGGGAAACTGATACCCTACCAATATTAGGTAGTACAATTCTTTTTGGTATTGGTGTTTGGGCTAAACGTAAATACACTGGCAATTCCAAATCTTGACACTCTCTAATTAATAATTTTAATATGTCTATCAAAGTTGGAGATACCGCTCCTAATTTTAGTCTACCTGCCCAAAATGGCAAAAATGTCAGTTTGGGAGATTTTCGGGGTCAAAAATCCGTTGTCCTCTATTTTTATCCCAAGGATGATACACCAGGATGCACTGTAGAATCTTGCGCTTTTCGAGATCAATATGAAGTGTTTCAATCCGCTGGTGCTGAAGTTATTGGTGTGAGTGGTGACTCTAGGGAATCTCATCAAAGGTTTGCAAATAAATACAATTTACCTTTTACACTTTTAAGTGATCAAGGTGATAAAGTCCGAAAACAATATGGCGCAACTGCCGTTTTTGGTTTTATTCCCGGTCGAGTTACATACCTAATTGACCAAAATGGTATTGTTCAATATGTATTTGATTCTATGTTGAACTTTAAAGGCCACGTTGAAGAAGCATTAAAAACCCTGCAACAACTAGCAGCATAAATAAAATAAGATCCCCGACTTCTTAGAGAAGTCGGGGATCTAACTCTCTTTCATCTCGTTCCCAGTCTCTGACTGGGAATGAATTCTAGAAGGCTCTGCCTTCAATGATATTAGAGGCAGAGCCTCATCAACTGCATTCCTAGTCAGAGACTAGGAACGAGATGTGGTAAGGATTTGAGCTTAAGTTGACACATATCAGCAGTGCTTTACCCCCTGCCTCTCTTCTCCCCCTGCTTGCCTTCACCCGTCATTTTCGGGTTGACAGACTAGTAGAGACGTTTCATGAAACGTCTCTACATATAAAGAATTTAATCAGACTTTATTTGGAGTGAGATTTTTCTGCTACAGCAACATTAACATTAGCAGATTTGCCATTTCTGTTGTTGGAATAACCGTTATTGCGGGGTTGAATCACTCCATAACCGCCGTGATTACGTTCATAAATGACGTTAATCTCACCTGTTTCGGCATTATGAAACATATAAAAGTCATGACCCACCAGTTGCAGTTGTTCCTGCGCTTCAGCTAATGTCATTGGCGGCATAGAGAAGTATTTGGTACGAACAACCTCTTCGGGTAATTCAGCGGTGCGATCGCCTATTAAATCCGCTGCAACAGTTTCTGGTGCTACTACTTCGTTAGTTGATATAGGTTGAGTTTTATGATCCTGCCTTTTTTCCTTATATTTCCGCAATTGCCGAGCAATTTTATCTGCAACTAGGTCAATACTTGCATATAAGCTTTCGCTGCTTTCCTCCGCACGGATAACACTACCATTAGCATAAATAGTTACTTCTGCTGCTTGCTTCGTACTTATTCGGGGATTGCGAGCTACGCTTAAATGGACATCCACTTCATTGGTGATGTTCTGGAAGTGACTAACTGCTTTTTCAATCTTTTGATGCACATATTCACGAATTGCATCAGTGATTTCAATATTTTTACCGTGGATGACAAGCTTCATGTAAACTCTCCCGCTCAATATTATATGTGATGTTTTCAGTTAGGAATAGAAATTGCGGTCAGGCCTATCACTGCCACCGACACAAATTGTTACCCATCCCTAAGACATTGTTTTTTAGCATTTTTAACACTTCTTGCATCTTCAAGTTGGCGCTTATTTATCCTCTTGTTTCCCAACTGGTTGTTAAGCAATTGGCTATTTAAGCAAAACTATTGAATTAGGCTGCTTGAGATATAGTCCTTTTAAACGCCTACTTCTATGGAACTTTACCAAAATAGGAGTCCCCGCCTTTTTTCGTCCCCCAGTCTTTTTCACTATTGTATAGAGAATACAACCCTTTTGGGAAATTTGATCCTGATTGATACAAATAAATTTTTAAGTTGCCGCCAGTCAGTAAATTAGTTGGTATTGTCTTAGCTGAATGCTCTCCTCGTCTAACACCCATTCAGGTTATATATTTAAACTAGCATTTTGTGAGTTCTAAAGTATATTTCCTTGATGTTCCTTTAAGATCCTTTGCATAGCTTGACATTTGTTCGCTATATTTTTGGGAAATAAGAGGCTTTGACTCCCCCTTCCCTGGTAGGGAAGGGGGTTGGGGGGTTAGGTTTATATTATATTTTTACATTTTTTAACGCCCACTTACTTAGAGACTTCCAAATAAAAAAATGTCCCAAAACTAACGCAAAAACCCTCCCTATTTCTTCTCTCTCTGTGTTCTCTGTGCCTCTGTGGTTCGTTTGTTCATTTATTTATTGGGATAATTTATTTCCTGGAAGTCCCTTATCGGGTGTCTTACCTCTTGCCTCTTCCCCCTTACTTATGCACTGATGATTCCTAGCACTCAATTAACCCCGTACCGTTGTTTACTATATAATGTTGGCGTAATGCCTTATGAAACCGCTCATCAGTGGCAGCGATCGCTAGTTGCAGAGCGTATTCACAACCCAGAACTAGATGATGTCCTAATTTTACTAGAACATCCCCCCGTTTACACCTTAGGGACAGGAGCAAACCCAGAATTTATAAAATTTAATCTTGACAAAAGTGCTTATGACGTGCATCGCATTGAAAGAGGTGGCGAAGTCACATATCATTGTCCAGGACAATTGGTAGGTTATCCCATTTTAAACTTGCGTCATTACCGCCAAGACCTCCATTGGTACTTGCGTCAACTTGAGGAAGTATTAATTCGCGTTTTAGCAAATTACGACTTAAAGGGAGAACGGATTCCTGGTTTTACCGGAGTTTGGCTAGAAGGATACAAAATTGCCGCCATCGGCATAAAAGTGAGTAAATGGATTACTATGCACGGCTTTTCCTTAAATGTATGTCCAGACATGACAGGATTCAAGCAAATTATTCCTTGTGGCCTTGTTGATAAACCAGTCAGCAGTTTAGCCGCATGGATTCCCGACATTACCTGTAACCAAGTCCGACATTCTATAAATCAATGTTTTGCAGAAGTATTTGACGTGACCATAAAAAATTCAGGGCGTTGCTGATTAAGGGGATGAATTTTAGTCTCACGCAAAGGCGCAATCACGCTTCGTGATCTCGAAGAGTAGACGCAAAGGTAAGATTTTTAAAGGTTCAATTTGGAAATTTCATACCTCGATTCAGCAACGCCAAATTCAGAAAGTAGGGGCGCAGGGCCTGCGCCCTGCCAATGATTCATCAATAACAGCATGAAATTTATTCACCCCAACCCGGAATAGCTACAAAAATCTTTACAATGAAGAAGAATAGCAATCATACATAATACAAATTAAAAACAATGGGAATATTCGGATTTGGTAAAAAGTCAACTATACCTACACCAGAGCAAGCCTTACCAGGACGGGCAGAAGTAATGCGAGTACCCGCACAACATTACGTTAATAAAAATCCTCTAAAAGCGCCTTTTCCCCCAGGCTTAGAAACCGCCATATTTGGTTTAGGCTGTTTTTGGGGAGCAGAACGCAAATTTTGGCAACAAGAAGGAGTTTACACCACTGCGGTAGGTTATGGGGCTGGTTACACATCCAACCCCACCTATCAAGAAGTATGTAGTGGCATGACGGGTCACAATGAAGTAGTATTAGTTGTATTCGACCCCAAAATTATTACTTATTCCCAACTGTTGAAAGTGTTCTGGGAAAGCCACAACCCCACCCAAGGAATGCGTCAAGGTAATGATGCCGGTACTCAATACCGCTCAGGAATTTACGTTTATTCACAAGAGCAAAAACAACTAGCGGAAGCATCAAAGAACGCTTATCAAGCAGCCCTCAGCGGCGCTGGGTATGGTAAAATTACCACAGAAATCTTAGATGCACCTGAATTTTATTATGCTGAAGAATACCATCAGCAATATTTAGCCAAAAACCCCGGTGGTTATTGTGGTTTAGGTGGTACTAACGTAGCTTGTCCAGGTATTCCTGAAGCTCAGGTAGGGTTGCTGATTCAGAATATGACTTTACCTCACGCAGAGGCGCAGAGTCGCAGAGAGTAAGAGTTTGAAATCAAGGTTGAGTTTTCCCTCTTTAACCCAACCTTGTATCTTCTAAACTTTGCGTCTTTGCTCGTTTGTGCAGTGTGCCGTAGGCATAACATAACTCATACCGTCATTATCCCATGCCCAATCTTTTATTAATTTAAATACTATGTCCTTACTCAAAACCTCGCTTACAGGCTTAAAAGCAGATTCATTCCGTCATCCTCTGGACTTGGAAGCCACCAAAACCCTCAAACAAATTCCCGGTTTAGATATGATGGTGCGGAATTTGCTAGGTCCAATGGCTGAACAGGTTTTTTATGTGGAAAATATCGCTTCTAGTATTTTGGTGGGAGAAAAACAACTTCCTGATTTACACAAGTTACTATTGGAAGCTTGTCAAATTCTGGATATTGATCCACCTCAGTTATATGTGCGTCAACACCCAGCCCCCAACGCTTACACCTTTGCCATGCGAGGTAAGCAGCCTTTTGTGGTGATTCATACATCCTTGATTGAGATTCTTACACCTGAAGAAATACAGGCTGTAATTGCCCATGAATTAGGTCATCTCAAGTGTGATCATAGTGTGTATTTAACACCTGTGAATTTATTGATTTTAGCCGCTGCCATTGTCCCAAATGTCGGCGCTGTCTTGGCTCAAGCTATCCAGTCACAATTATTAGAATGGGTCCGCTGTGCTGAGTTTACCTGCGATCGCGCCGCTTTGTTAGCTACTCAAAACCCAAAAGTTGTCATGTCAGTATTAATGAAGTTAGCAGGTGGTTCTCCCAGTTTAGCGCCTCAACTCAATTTAGATGCCTTTGTAGACCAAGCTCGCGCCTATGATGACATTAGCAAAACTGAATTGGGGGAAATGGTCAAATCCGCCCGCACAGCCCAATTAAGCCATCCTGTCCCCGTACTACGAGCCAGGGAAATTGACCGTTGGGCAAGTAGTCAGGAGTACCAAAAGTTAGTGCAAAATCAGGGGATTAATTACCAAGGTGAATCTCCATCCCCAGGCGGATGGCGGAATTGGTAGATTTTACAGGAATCCGTTTCTGGAAATTTCCCAAAAAGTTTCTAAATTAAATCTAATTACCTATTGCCAAACTAAAAAAATAGGCTATAATAGTAAAATCACACCCAAGGGCGGGTGGCGGAATTGGTAGACGCACCGCACTCAAAATGCGGCGGCCGTGAGGTCATAGGAGTTCGATTCTCCTCCTGCCCATATTTGTCAAGGCTTTATTTGTTTGGCCGACAGACCCACCCATGAATTTCCGGTCTAATGGCTAAAGTTTACTAAAAGTAAGCCGCAAAATAAATGATCCTGTTTTGTTGTGCTGAGTGTAGCGAAACGAAGCATCTTAAAAAAATACCCAAAAGTTTCTTGTGGTGCGGGCATACTTCGACAAGCTCAGTACAAGTCTTGCCTGCTAATCATCGAGGACGGGCATCTTGCCCATCCCACAAAATTGGGTAATTTATTTTTATCTCGTTATCTCGTTCCCAGTCTCCGACTGGGAATGCTATTACAGAGGCTCTGCCTCCGTTTTCATAGAAGGCAGAGCCTTCTAGAATTCATTCCCATACAGAGTATGGGAACGAGAAAAATTTCTAGTTATCTCGTTCCCAGTCTCTGACTGGGAATGCTATTACAGAGGCTCTGCCTCCGTTTTCATAGAAGGCAGAGCCTTCTAGAATTCATTCCCATACAGAGTATGGGAACGAGAAAAACGCCACGCAACGCTAACGCAATGACATTGTGTAATTAATTCTGTCTCACTACTTATTACAGAGGCTCTGCCTCCGTTTTCATAGAAGGCAGAGCCTTCTAGTTCTAGAATCCATTCCCATACAGAGTATGGGAACGAGAAAAATTTCTAGTTATCTCGTTCCCAGTCTCTGACTGGGAATGCTATTACAGAGGCTCTGCCTCTGTTTTCATAGAAGGCAGAGCCTTCTAGAATTCATTCCCATACAGAGTATGGGAACGAGAAAAAGTTCAAAAATTTCTAGTTCTTTTAGTCATCTTCAGATGACTTTTGTTATGAGACTGGGAATTCATTCCCAGTTGGGTTGTGGGTTTTTGGCAAAAGTTTAAATCTCACCCGTGTTTAACTCTTACTCTTAGTATAGTAATATGAACTATATCTGTAATTATAGTTATATCCCAGTCCTCGGAATTTCTCGCCGTTGACTACCGTTCCTAGTAAATTGATGGGAGATGCTTTTAGCATATCAACAACTTGCTTGACGACTGATTTATCTGTTTTATCAATTCTGACAACTAGCATGATACCATCAGTATGAATTGCTACCAATCTAGCATCTACTAATCCTGACAAAGGAGGAGTATCATAAATCACTAAATCAAAATTATCAGAGAAATAGTCCATCAGTTGAATCATTTTATCTGATGAGAGTAACCGCGCCGGATCAGGTGGTACAGGACCTGCCGTAATCACAGATAAACCCTTAAGTTCGGGCATTTCTTGAATTACTTGCTTGACATCTATATCTGAAGAAATTAAACTACTTAGTCCCCAGAGATTATTTAATTTTGAGAGTTTGTGAATCTTGGGTTTGCGGAGGTCACAATCTACAAGTAATACTTTTTTCCCCATAATCGCGGCTGTTTTTGCCAGACTAAATCCCACCGTACTTTTACCATCTCCAGGGGTAGCAGAAGAAACAACTAAAGACCTAATTGGTCTATCAGAATTAAGCAGTTGAATATTACTATATAAAACTTGTAAAGATTCCCAAAATGATCCCTGTCCATAATAATAGCTTGATCGGGAAGGTCTACGAGCAGAAGTTTTAGCTGGTTCATCATTTACGAGAAGAGGGTCTACAACTACTTCTGGTTGTTGATTTTTGTTTATCAAGTTTAAAGATGTATTCTGAACTAGGTTTTTATTAAAGGGAAGAGATCCTAATAAAGGCAGTCCTATCTTATCCTGGACATTTTCAACACTGTGATAGGTATTATCAGTCTGTTCTCTCAGAGAAGCAGCACCTAGTCCTAATAAAGAACTAGCCACAAATCCCAATATTAAATTGAGGGGAATATTTGGAGAAATTGGATATAGAGGCTGATTAGGTGCTTGGATTAATTCCCAAGGTAGTTCTGTTTGGGCTACTTGTATTTGCAATTGCTCACGAGCAGCTAATAAGCGATTTAAACTTTCATTGGCTATTTCTAAATTCCGTAGGATTTCAGTATATTGCCGAGACAAAACTGGCAACTGGTCTAATTTCAATTGCAGTTGTTTTTCTGCTTGTACTATATATTGATTGTCTACTTCTATTTTCTTAATTAGATCCGTAACTTCAGATATTCTGATATTAATAGTGCGTGCTGCTTCTGCCTCAATAATAGGTAAAAGGTTGGATCTTTTTTCTTGTAAGGTGCGGATAACTGGGTTGTCTGGTTGAAACCGAGTTAATTCTCCAGATAGCTGGGTGTCTAATTGGCGTTGTTGACCAATTAGGGTTTGATAAAGAGGGGCAGTATTGAGAATTGCTAACTGTTCTTCACGTCTCTGTAACCTGTCATAAGTAGCTCTGGCAGCGGTTAGCTGTTGATTTATAGTTAGTCTTTGTTGTGTCAACGATTGAATTTGCGAAGAAATTACTTCAGATTGGTTTTCTGGATCAATAAAATTGTATCTTTGGCGGAACATTTGCATTTCTTTTTGTAACTGTCCTAGCCTAATTCGGATTTCAGGTAGTTTTGCATCCACAAATTGAACTCCCTGACGGAGCTTTGTTTGTCGCTTGTTGAGGCTATATTTTAAATAAAAATCAGCCAGAGGATCTAATATAAGTTTAATTTTTTGACTATTATCACTTTTATAGTTAACTTGGATTATTTTTGATTGCCCCAAACGACGAATAGTTAAATCTTCCAAAATGGCCTTATAATCAATATCAGGATGAGATTTTTGTATTTCTTTAATAAAATCTCTCAGCAGTTCTGGACTTTGGAGAACTTGAATTTGGCTCTCATAATCTAGTCCAGATGGTTTAAAGGCATTGGCGAGTCCCACGTCGATTTTCCCTAGTTCAGAGTCACTATTAACAGGTTCAACTAATATTTTGAAGTTGCCTTCATAAATTGGTACTTGTTTAAAAGTTGTATAAATAACACCACCCATAGCAACGGAAGCAACTCCTATGATGATAATTGCTCGGCGCTGTAAAACACCAAAAAAGGACTTGAGGTTAAAATCACTAGCCTCTTCTGAAAATTGGGAAAATGTGGGATTGGGAAATAATGTAGAAACAGGAGTGGTATTATTCTGAGCGTTTTTATCGTTTGTAAGTTGGTCAAGCATAGGTTCTTTTGCGGTGAATAACCAAGGATGTGTAAGTAGGGTTTGCTTAATAAGTTGCCTGTGAAGGCAGGATGCCCATCCCACAAAATTGGGTAATTTATTTTTTGGTGATCCCTAACTGTTTTTTTTTTACCTGGATGAGTCATAGTTTAGCAATTTTAAACGCCGATAAACACTAAGGAATGTGGATTAAATAAAATGCAGAAGTTGTGACAGGGGTATAGTAGACTAAAGAAGTAGGTATTAGGGAACAATATCGTGATAGAAATCTACTCTCCAATGCTAGAAAAGCAGATGCAAGATTACTATGAATCTCTATCGGAGAAAGACCGTAGGCGGTATGCAGCGATTGAAGCAAAAAAGCTTGGGTACGGGGGGATTGGATACATAAGTAAATTGTTGGGATGTAACTACAGAACAATCAATAGAGGGATGGAGGATCTGGAACAGCCGAGTAAAACCAGCAGTCCAAGAATTCGCCGTCCAGGAGGAGGAAGAAAAAAAGCACTGTTAACGATACCTGGAATCAATGAAGCATTCCTGACGGTAATAGAAACACACACAGCAGGTTCGCCAATGGACGAGGATATTAAATGGACAAACTTAACTCGTCAACAAATAGCAGACTTATTAGCCGAAAAAGGCATAAATATCAGTGTTACAGTTGTAGACCAATTACTCTGGGAACATAAATTTCGTAAACGCAAAGCAGTGAAAATGATTGCGTGTGGAAGTAGCGAAAATCGTAATGAGCAGTTTGAGAAGATTGAAAGCCTTAAAACCCAGTATTTTGCTGAGGGTAACCCAGTGATTAGTATGGACAGTAAAAAAAAGAGTTAATTGGCAATTTATATAGAGAAGGAAGTATTTATACTGATGCTCCAATCAAGGTATTAGACCACGACTTTCCATCTTTGGCAACAGGAATAGCAATTCCACATGGGTTATATGATTTAAAGGATAACATTGGTTTTATACAAATTGGTACTAGCCATGACACCAGCGAATTTGCCTGTGATTCAATCCGTTATTGGTGGAATAATTATGGCAAAAACCGCTACCAATTGGCTACCTCTATACTACTGTTATGTGATGGTGGTGGTAGCAACAGTTCTCGTTACTATGTATTCAAAGAAGCATTACAAGCTTTGGTGAATGAAATTGGAATTGAAATTCGCATTGCTCACTATCCTCCTTATACATCTAAGTACAATCCGATTGAGCATCGGCTGTTTCCACATCTAAGTCGGGCTTGTAAAGGTGTTATTTTCGACAGTGTTAACACTGTAGCTAAACTGATGGCAAAAGCTACTACTCAGAAAGGGTTACAGGTTTTTACGACCATCATTGATAAAGCCTACCAAACCGGTAAGAAAGTTGCTGAGGGTTTTAAAGAAACAATGGAGATTTTCTTTGATGATTTTTTGCCACAGTGGAACTATACTGCTAAACCACAACAACATTTAGAATTGTAAGTTATTTAATCCACATTCCTAACTACTAAAATTTATTGATTATAGCGATATACAATACCCTAACAAGTATGACTTGAAACCCGCACTCCGCTAATTTTTGGTGGTGTCTGATGCCAAATTTTCCCATTCTGTCCTTTTTTTGATTGGTTTAGCCGGATTTCCTGAGTAGACGATATTCGCTTCTAAGGATCTTCCTGTGACACTACCCAACCCTAAAACTGCTCCTCGTCCAATAGTAACACCAGGTCCGATGACTGATTTTGCCGCTATCCAACTACCCTCTTGAATATGAATAGCTCCAGGAATTAGTTCAAAGTTGGGGTGATTCCAGTTATGATTACCAGTACAGAGATAAACTCCCTGAGACAAACACACATGATTTTCGATGGTAACATTAGCTAGATTATCAATCCAGGTATCTTCTCCAATCCAAACGTGATTACCAATGGTCAAGCGCCAGGGAAATTTAATTTTTACTCGTGTCTTAATGCGTACACTCTTACCTATAGTAGCACCAAACAGCCTCAGTATCGAAACTTTTATAGATGATATAGGCAGCCAATAACTCTCCACTAAGGGTGAGCCAATGAAGTACCATAAAATTTGTTGACTGTATGGCGCTCCGGGTGTATAGTTTCCAAGTGTGTAATTATCTAAACGCATAAATAACTGTTTCAGTATATTTTATTTGCTTCTATTATATGTGTACTCAGCAATATTTCTGTTAAAACTCTCTGAAATGTATAATACCATCTATGCTAACCTTCAAGAATACCGCCTTTGCGGATGAGACAATAGATGAAGATGATTAAAGGGGCGAGGATTTTGCCTTTGCGAAGGCGATCGCGGGGAAAAAGGTCTGAATCACGGATTAGACGGATTGCGCTAATTTCACGGATTTTAGTAACTTTTATCATAGCAAACAACCTAATCCGCTCAATCTTTTAATCCCTATAATCCGCGATTCTGACTTTGTCGGAGGCACATCGCCGGATTCGTTAAGAATTGTAAAACCATAAGAATGTAAGGATTAAAATGTCATGAAACCTTAAAATGAGAATTGCTGCTATAAAATAGCTTTGATTTACAAAGATAAGGCAATATATACTAAACACGGGTGAGATTTAAACTTTTGCCAAATGACAAATAACCAAGATATGTAGGGGTAAAGCAAGAGCTTCATTGGTGTCAACTTAAGCTCAAATCCTGATGATATCTCGTTCCCAGTCTCTGACTGGGAATGCTATTACAGAGGCTCTGCCTCTGTTTTCATAGAAGGCAGAGCCTTCTAGAATTCATTCCCATACAGAGTATGGGAACGAGAAAGGGTGAAACTGATATTTTACAAGGCTTTCACGTTAAGTTGACACCAATCAAGCCGTTTTGAGTATAAGTGTATAATTGGGAAAATTGATTCTTCAAAGTAAAAAGCTTTAACAGCTTCTCGAATATTGGCTTTGAGTTCTTCCCAAGAATCTCCTTGGGTAAAAATGTCCTCGGTGAGACATTCAGTAACAAATCCCCCATCTTCTTCTTGGGAAACTTCAAAAACCAGTGTATTTACCATCAGACTAACTCCTAGTCATAAAGAGCAGGTTATTTGAGCCAATTAATTATCTATTTTCTCTGCTTCTATTATATGTATACCCAGCAATATTTCTGCTAAAACTCTCTGAAATGTATAGTACCATCCATGCCAACCATCGAGAATAGCACCTTTGAGGATGAGACAATAGATGAAGATGATTAAAGGTGCGAGGATTTTGCGTTTGCGAAGGCGATCGCTTATACTAAGTTCATGCTCTGGTGTTTCTAGAAGTTCTTTACTTTCAATTACCATATAACGATCTTGCGCCCATAACCAACGACTCAATGGTTTGCGATCGTCGTGGTGGATATATGCTGATAATTGACTAGATTTACCTTGTACCACAACTCTATGGGCGTGTCTGTCATCTTGATAAATTGCTTTTTCTTTTCTATAAAAGACCTTGCGAGGTGGAAGCAAAGTACCGCGTAAGGGTTTACCAAAAACACAGTATTTGAACCTGACACTATAACTATCTATATCTAACTCTATTGGTAAAGATGTAATTTCCCTAATTAAATCATCGGTTAATACATAATCTGCATCTAGAGATAGTACCCATTCTGATGTGATTTTTGACAGTCCATAATTGCATTGACTAGCGAAGGAATCAAATTTTCTAGGAAATACTTCTACTTGAGGGTATTGAGACAAAATTTCTAGTGTTGTATCTGTGCTATAACTGTCAATAACAATGATTTTACTTGCCCATTTAAGTTTTTCTAGGGTACGATTAATGTTATTTTCTTCGTTATAGGTAAGGATGAGGGGGGTAATTTGTTCTAACATAAGGATATTCAAATAAATTCTTGTTATTGAACTATGGTACTAGAACACAACATAGTTTTCCAAAAGTAGGGAAATCTACCTGCAAACTTAAACTTGATATTTGTATAGTTCTCTGATTTAAGTAAAGCCGTCATAGTTGGTACAGAAAAGAATTTGATATGACCACCATCCCAAAGAACGGTAAAATGGTTGTCCATTTTCCCTGTAGCAGCCATCACTAGGTTTTTTAGATAACCATGATAGGGAGTGGTAAGTATTAACCCTCCATTGGGTTTGAGGCATTTTTTAGCGTTTCTGACTAATTCTTTAGGATAAAATAAATGCTCAATTACCTCAATAGAAATTACAATATCAAAGTTGTCTCCTAGTTCGGAGTATGGTAAATCGTAAATACTACCTTGAATAAAGCGACAATTGGGAAAATTTTGATTAGCCAATCTTACACCTGATTCAGACTCTTCAACACCAACAACTTCATAACCTTGCTGTGCTAGGAAATTGCTCAAGCTACCATTACCACAACCAATATCTAAAATCCGAGGTTTTTGGTTGTTATTGGGGGGGTAGCATTTCTGACATCATTTCTATAAGTGGTTTTAGCAAATAACTATGATGGTGTCCAAGTTGATTACTGTTGTACAAATATTCGTACTTTGTATTTGGATATGTCATTTGTTCTGAAAGGGTAGTTGTATTATTGTGGTACTGGTTTTGGCAAAATCTTATTCAAGACTGATAGTTTATCAAAACTAAAAATAACGCTTAAATATCTTCTGAACTAAACCCCATTGCTTGCAGTCTTTCAGCTAGTTTAACAGCTTTTTGTTCTGCTTGTTCTGCTCTTTGTCGTTCTTTTTCTGCTATTTGTCGTTCTTGATTAACTAACTCACTTCCCCAGAGTAATAAATTTCCAGATTTATCCCACCATCGTAACCAATAACCCTCAAATTCGGCTTTTTTTCCTATCCATACACCCAAGAATAGGTCTAAAGCTTCTATCCAAAAGCGCTGATTTTCATCTGGAGATTCTTGCTGGTATTTACCGTTAACTAAATTATGAACTTCTAAAATTCCAATTTGGGGATGGAAAATCACGTAAGTGGGAATTTTTAAAATTTGTTCATAAAAGTGCCACTTTCCATAGGGAAAATGGGGATTAATGGAATATTCTGTTCCTTCTGTTGCGGATATAAATTCCATGACAATGGCTGGGTTTTCTCCTTCGCTATGAGGAGTGTAACTACGACGGATTTCTCCTGGAGGTAGAGGATGGACAGAAGGAACGTAAACCCAATCAGGTGCTTTAACAATGCTTTTATCATCCACTGTGGCACATAGACCAAAATTGGAGGCAATCAGCATTGATTCTATAATTAGACCTGCTAATTCTAGGGACTCTCTTAGAGCAGCAGCGAGAAGGGGTTGGAGGTTATTTTCCACTGGTTCATCTGGTAGAGGAAAATCTGCTGGTAGTTTTTCCCAGGTGATTCGAGGTAGAGTATTGGGGGGATGGAGTTGTAGAACTGTCATAGTGAGGAGCGATCGCTAACAGTGTTAATTTATTATATTGTTTATTGATTGCATTTAGATAGTTAAATAATTGTGAATTTATGTGTCTTGTGCTTGAGATTCTAGCCATTGGTTAAAAAGAGCGATCGCCTGTTGAATTTTTGCTATAATTACTTCTGTTTGTTGGGCTAATTCTAATACTCTTTCTTTTCGCAATTGCAGATTATAATTGTGCTGTGCTAAATGTCTAAACTTGCGATAATCATTTAACTGTAATAATAGTGAACCTGGCCATAAAGGCGGACGATTTTCTCCACCAATTTCTGCCATTTGTAACAATAGTTGTTCGTGCCAATTTTCCGCTTTTGGTATTCCACCATCTAAAGCACAAGTGTTGAATCCTGCAATAAAACTTTACAATCTTTGCGTTTTACCCAGATAAAATCCATTGTCTATTGAGAATAGAGTCATTAATTGATCAAATTTGGTATCACCAATACCAATGCACAACTTAGACACAATCCTCAAAATCTTAACATTCAACACTTCTGCATCTAAAGTCACAGCAACTCTTTCGCTAATTCGCTCACAAGCTGTGTAAAAATCACAAATATAACTGGATAATGTGGGAGTGATAAAGATTTCTGGGACATTATCACTTTGTTCTAAAGCAGTTGAAAAAGTTGTCTGTGAGAGCTAAAAGTATGGCTAACGCCACGCTGCGCTATCAGGAGGTAGGGGGCGCAGGGACTGCGCCCATCCTGAAGTATGGCTAACGCTACGCTACTAGCAAGCCCTAATTATTTGTAAAGTTGCATATTTAACCTCACCCTAACCCTCTCCTTATCAAGGAGAGGGGATCAGATTTTTGTTTCCCCCCAAAGTATCGGGGGGACTAAGGGGGGTAATTTCTTGGTAGACGGAAACCATTTTAATGGTATCCTATCCCATGTATAATTATCTAATATAAACTGCCGGGCGCGATAGCGTTCGCAAAGCGTCCCGGAGGGAACTAGCGCGACCTAGGAATCGCCTATTTCCTTCGATTCTTGAGGATGATCTAAGAATAATTTTCTTTAAATATCATCTAAATTCACCCCCAAAGCCCGCAATTTTTCAGCTAATTTGTCTGCTCGTTGTTTTTCCTGTTCTGCTCGTTCAGCAAAAGTAGGAATCCAATCACCATCTTGATTATACCAACGTAGCCACAAACCTTCTGTATCCTGATATTTTCCTGACCAAACTCCTACTCCTAATTCCAATTCAGGAAACCAGAATTTTGGTTCTACCAGTTCCACTGCTTGATATTTTGTCCCACGTAATTGAAATACTCGGAGGCGATTTTCATATCTATCAAAGATAACATAATAGGGCGATCGCAAATACTGTTCATAGGCTTGCCATTTTGTCGGCGGTTTATTCGCGCTTCTTAATGTTTGTCCTAAATCTTCTGCTTCCGTACCTGGTGATAATAATTCTACTATTAAAAATGGAGCTAATCCTTCTTGCCAAATTACATAACTCAACCGCATATCTTCTTGTTTTTCGGAAGCAGCCACACCTAAGACTAAAAACCAATCTGGTCTTTTATACCATGCAAAATGGCGCACATCATAGTATAAGTTTAAATCCGTACCAATGAACATTTCCTCCTTGGGATAAACGGGAGATTGACAGGTTTCCCGTAATAATTGCGGTTGAAAGTCATGAAATTCGTCTGGCAAACCTGGCTCCTCTGGATTTTCACTAGGTAAATCATACATTGTGGGCATGGTTTCCCAGGGTGGACGAGGATGAATTGTGGAGTCTAATTCTTCATCAATATCCTCACTGGGTAAATCATACATGGTGGGCAGGTTTTTCTGCGGAGGTGCTTCACCTTGATACATGATTAATGATCTCCTGTGTTTCATTGCCGTTGCCAGAATTACCCCCCTTAATCCCCCCGATGCTTTGGCTACGGTGTATACTCAAAACGGCTTGATTGTTTGATTCTAAAGGTAGGGGTAAAGCAAAAGCTTAATGGTGTCAACTTAACGTAAAACCCATAGCCCGCCTGGGAATCAATTCCCAGTCTAATAGCAAAAGTTGTCCTTTGATGACTAAAAATCCCCAGTTTACTTTAGTAAACTTTACTTATTAGCCCGGAAATTCATTTCTGGGTGGGTGTGGAAGTCGACAAATAAGCCATCTGTAGCCTAAGTTGACACCAATGAGCAGGCGAAGCCATAACCCAACAAATGCGTCGGGTTGCGCTGTCGCTTAACCCGACCTACAAAAAATGGACAAGGTATTGTTAATATTACCCAAACCAGTCGGTTAAAACCGACTTCAGCTATTAGACAGGGAATTAATTCCCTGGCTTCTTCTGAGTTTCCCACTTACCGCGAGGTTTTATGAATTGCTCCTACGGTATTAGAGTGTCAGGATTTATACCTGATTCTTTCAGCTTGGCGGCTAGACAATCAGCCCTGAATTTTTCCTGTTCTGCTCTGGATTTTTCCTGTTCTGCCCTCGCTTTCTCCTGTTCAAGGCTTTTGCGTAGTTCTAACGGAGATAGGAAGAGATTGCCTTGATGATCATAAATATTTAGAGTTGACGCTGTTAGTTCAAACCGAATACCCAAACGAGGACTCAGCCAATGATCCATGTTTTCAATGGATATGAGTTCTTCGTTGGCTCTGGTAAAACCCATCAATTCATTAGAGTCTGGGTTATATATATAGTATTCTTCCACATCATAGCGGTTATAGAATAACAATTTACGGCTCATTTCTTTGAGGGTATTGCCTGGAGACAAAATCTCAAACACTACTTGAGGAGGAATATTATCTTCTTGCCATTGCCGGTATGACCCCCGATCGCCTTTGGGTCGGCCAAAGGCCACGAGGACATCGGGAGCGACACGAATATCGGGACGACCTTCAACGGGATACCACAGCAGATCTCCGTCCACAAAAACGGTCTCGTCATTGGCAAAGAGGGAGTCGAGATTTTCTTTAATCAGGACAATCCAGCGAAATTGCTTGGTGTTATCTGCCATGGGCTGACCATCACTGTCGGGATAGATTATGGTTTTATCTAGAGCTACAGTCATTGTTTTTGCTTCCCTCTACTTAATAGTTAAGTTATTAATATTCAATTCCTTCCATATACTAGGTAATTGGTAATAAAAACTCTGGTTTCATCCTGTTCATCTTTTAATCCTGGACATCCTGATAGCGAAGCGTGGCGTTAGCCATTTCTGACAATTTACCTAACCAGCAATTTACATTACAGCGATTTTTAGGTAAATAAACCACATTTTAAAGTCTCACGCAATCTCTCTTAGAGATCCCGAAGGGTAGGCGCAAAGTCGCAAAGGAAGAAAGGAATATAAAACAAAAGTGTGGTACAAGTACATTACTAATTTTAATCGGGAAGAAATTCTGGATCAAGTAGATCATCGGCAGAAAACGGACAACTTTCAGGAAAAAGATCAGCAACGCCCTGAATTTTTTATGGTCAGAATCTATTAGTACAGCATGGCGTAAGTAAAGCAACCATTCTTAATAGCTATTCCGGGTTGGGGTAAATAAATTTCATAGTGTTGTTGATCAATCATTGGAAGGGCGCAGGCCCTGCGCCCCTACTTTCTGAATTCGGCGTTGCTGAATCGAGGTATGAAATTTCCAAATTGAACCTTTAAAAATCTTACCTTTGCGTCTTTGCGCCTTTGCGTGAGACTAAAATTCATCCCCTTAATTAGCAACGCCCCTTTTTTCAATAGTCGAGAAACCAGAGCGATCGCTTTTTAAGCTGTACTGCATTTAATGGCGTTGCTGAAACCAAGTATGAATTTGGGTGTAGAGACGTTTCTCATGTAGGGATTCTCGTCTATAAATGTTTATTACCTACCTTGAATGATATTTTCGTAAACAGAGATCATTTTTAATGCTATTTTATCCCATGTATAATTATCTAGTATAAACTGCCGGGATCGATCGCCCATTTCCTTCGATTCTTGAGGATGATCTAAGAAGTTTTCAATTGTAGTAGCAATATCATTAATATTAAGTTCTGTAACATATCCCAGATGTTGTTCCTGGACTATATCACTGAGAGCTACACCAGGGGTAACAATAACAGGAACACCAGCAGCTAGGGATTCTAGAACTGATATACCAAAGTTTTCGGAATAGGAAGTTAGGGCAAATATATCTGCTCCTTGCATTAATAAATCCTTTGTTTCGCCCTTGACAAATCCTGTAAAGTGTGTTCTCTCTTCAATTCCATGAGTTGTGACTAAAGTTTTTATCTCAGTTTCATAATCTGAATCGCCGCTACCTGCGACAATGAATGTGAAGCGGTAATCAGATAACTTACCTAATGCTGGAATTAGGTAATCTAAACCTTTTTTAGGATGTAAGCGGGATAAAAATAAGATAATTGGTTCATCTGCGGGGATGTTCAGGTATTTTTGTAGCTTTTCACGAGCATTAAGAATTCTTTGAGGGGGATAAATACCCAGGGGGAGGACAAAGCTGGAAGAAGTCAAATTTAATGGTGATGCTTCTTTTTGTTCTGAAACGGAGGTAAAATGGGTTGATTGACTGTGATTAAGAAAATATTTTGCTATTAGGTTAATATATAGTTGTTTTTTGAAAGTCTTTTGTTGCAGTGACCATTCACAGAGTTGTCCGTGTCCAGTAATAATATAGGGGACTTTTTGGTGATGTGCGATCGCCATTGCTATAGTCGGAGCATAGGAGAAAATACCATGAATATGTAATAAGTCATAATTACGGATATTTTTCCATAACCAAATAGTAAAATCTCCTGAATAAGAAAATTCTCTAATTGCATTAATAGGAGGAGAAAACCGAGGAAAGAACTGGACAGGAACTTGTTGATAATCTATAAATTTTCCTAAAGGTACATCCAATAAATCCGTTCCATTATCGTTAGTGGTGACAATTTCTGCATCAATATCATTTTTTCTTAAAGCTTTGACCATTTCTAAAATAGCCTGACTCGGACCGCCGCGAACGGCTGCAACAGAGGGAATTATATGGAGAACTTTGATCTTGTCACCTGATTTATTTAAGACTTTTTTAATTTTAGCTTGCATGGATATTCATTAGCCTTCATGTGTAAGTATTCAGCTATAGCACTTGTTTCCAGATCCCTGACTTCTAAGATAGATTTATCCTTTCCGAATACAATCAATCAAAGAAGTCGGGGATCTTAGGACTTTTTTGATTTTAGCTTGCATGGATGTTAATTAGCCTTTATGTTTTTAATTTTTTGCTGACAAGATAACAAATACCTCTTCCTGCTCTTCAAAAACAACGACAGACTCACGCTTAATTAGGGTTTGCTGAATAAAGATAAAACTTTTTATTAATAAGAGTTTTACGAATTTTTATCACAAAAAGGTGATGTGGTATTTAGAGTCTCAAAATCCTTGCATTTTTATTGAAAATTAGAGGACGAATTTGAAAAGACAAATTAAATAGCAAGCGGTCATGTAACCAGAAATATCAGACCAGCAAAAAAGAACTTTTTTTCATGAATAATATACTCAAATAAACTGGGGAAATATTGCCAACACATAAGGTCTTAAAAACCTTAATATCCATAGCCAACCCAAATATTTATAGGAATAAACTAACCATGGTTTGACTGGGAAATTTTTCGGGCTAGTGATAAGCTTGAGCCTTTGTAAAAGGGGTAATGATTTCCAATTTCCTTGATTAAGACCAGAATACAGTTTGTAATCTCCCTCATCTTGCTCACAGCAGCCTACTATATCTTTACAGACGAATATTTTAAATCCGTGCAAGAAACACCGATAGCCATAATCAGAATCACCCATTGCATGAATAAAAATTGGATTAAGATTGCCTACTTTAAATGCAGCAGCTTTGGGAATTAGTACACAGTTTCCATTAAAATAATGGCATTCTAAATCTTCATCTGGCGAGTAAACAATCTGACCTTTGGGTACAAATTTTGAGCCAACTGAGCGATAACCACTATAAATGACCTGGCCATCATGGGGATTGGATAATGGACCAACAACTATACACTCTCTCCCAAAAAGGGAGAAGTTTTTTTGATAAGAGTTCAAAAGTTCTTTTATGGCACTAGGATTCAGAATTACGTCATCATTGAGCCACAGGTAAAAATCATAGCCTGTTTTCATAGCCTGCCCAAAGCCTAAACGCATTCCCCCTGACCAATATAAATTCCCGGAACCTTGAATAATTTTAACTTCAGGGAACTGCCTAGATACTACTTCACTTGTTTGATCTGTACTGCCATCATCTACCAGATAGACAGTAAGATTAACGTCTTGAGTGCTGGATAATGAGGTATATAAGGAACTTAAGCAGTTAAGGGTTTTTTGTCGCCGATTGTAACAGGTCAAAATTGCTGCAACTTCTAACATAAATTTTACTAAAAAGTTTTACCCTGAGCCTACAGATACTAATATCATATTATCAAAATAATGTTAAAAATTGCCATTGAACTGATTATTTTATTTATTTTGCAACAATCAATTACAGCAAATTGTAATCAACCATGCCACAAATAAAAATGGTGAAAACCAGTACCAAACTTCATTCTGCGATTAATTTTTGTGTAAGTATTCAGCTATAGCGCTCGTTCATACCCAGATCCCCGACTTCTTTTATTAATTGTGTCCATAAATGATAAATTGATCACAGAAGTCGGGGATCTTTTTACCTCACCTGAATTCTTACATTTTTGTTGTGGTTTTGATCTCAAACTGCTGTAAGTCCTCTATACAAATATTGGATATAGTCAAACATATTTGCATTAAGAGGATTGCCACTCCATATCTGACTTTGACCTGCAAGAGATCCTGCAACTATACGGTAGGAAAAGTAGAGAACTTTAGTAATAATTGCCATGAACATAATGGACGAAAAAAGGTTTAATTCATGAGTTAGTTTTTTAGAATTAAATACAATGGTGTAAAAGAAACCAGATAACCCGGCTAAGAAATATACCGACCTTCCAAAAGCAGGTAGAAAATAGTAAAACGCAAATAAAGCAACAAGGTTTACTAAAAACATAATAGACCATGAGTAACAATAAACATCTTCATCTTTGAATTTGATCATTAAAAGTGATGTGAGCAAAAAACATATATCAACAATAACTGATTTCCATAGGTCTTTACTGAGTCCTAGTAAATAGTTATATGAATCTTTGTAGCGGTCTATCTTCACAATCAGATATGGAAATATAGCTTGCAAATTACTATTATTTCTAACCAACACTAAAAAAGTAGGTAGTCCGATTATAATAAATATCAAACTTCCATAAAAGAAAAAATTGTTGCGGATTAAATTATTAAAAAATCTTTTTAAGATTCTCATTGTTTTGAACTGAAACTTTACTTGAGTAAAATTATCACTTAAGGGCAGAGCAATCATTGCCGGGGCAATAAATAGAAATAAGCTACTATGGGTAAACATTGCTAATGATAGCAGGATAACTTTTTGCCACAAAGAGAAAGTATAAATGAAAAAAACTAAAAATATGAAACCGTAAAACTGTCTCATTAAAAACATTTGGATAAAATAATTTCCGGAGGTAATATTAAGCAAAATAATTGTAGGATAGTATGATGGCATAAATCTTATAGCAATGAGCATGAATGCTAAATTCATTGTCAAAGCTTGAACTAAAATAAAGGAATATGCATTAGAATTGAACAGCAATTTTATAAAATTTGGGATTATGAATGTCACTGGTTCCATACTCCTAGCAGTCATATACTCAAAAAAAGGCTGATTTCCCAGTCCTTTGTAGATTTCCACATACGCTTCTAAATCACTGATCACCTGATATGTAGATGCAATAATTGTAATTGTAAAGAGTACGAGAAAAAGGGAAAAAGAGTTTAGACTCAAAATATTTTGTTTCGGTTTGTTTGTAGTAACTAACCGAGAAATATGTATTTGCGAAAATAGTAATAAAGGTATTATACCTAGTATTGGCGATAATGTCCAAATACTTAATCCAAATAATAAAATAGAATAGCGAAAATTAGAAAAAAGACTAAATACTTGATGGAAAATATTTGGTTTGTTATAGTTATTCACATCACTTTTCAGAAGAATACTCATGGATTTTTATTAACCTTTGATGTAATTTTTGGTATCAAGTCTATTTATTAGAAAATAACAAATTCATGCTTTATGGGGATAGATTTCATAATTTTATTGTAAGAATTCAGGTGAGGTAAAAAGATCCCCGACTTCTGTGATCAATTTATCATTTATGGACACAATTAATAAAAGAAGTCGGGGATCTGGGTATGAACGAGTGCTATTGAATACTTACCTTTTATTTATTTAGCCAATTGTCATGTTTATTTTCAATTATGTTGGTTCTTCCGTACCTGTTATGCCAAATATGTTTAATCGGAAGAATATGGCATCAATCTGAAGGGTACGACCATCTCGTGGATCTGTAAAACCTTTTTGAATTGCCCAGAGACTAAAACCTTGTGAATTAAGTCGTTCTATCATTTCTAACCATAATCGCTGTCCTTCATAAAGAGGTACAAGGGATAGTTCACATAGTACACCTTGGGCATTGGCGAGTGTTTCCTGAGCACCATCTAAAACCTGCCATTCAAAGCCCTGTGTATCTATTTTGATAAAGTAATTCTCTTTACCACTAAGATAATTGGACGCAATAGAATCCAAACGAGCGATCGCTACTTTATCAGTACTGATATATGCAGATTTTACCGCAGCCGTTGCATGAGCCTCTAACATAGGTAAGACTGAAGAGGATACCGAATTACCTGCGACGTTAATCTCAATTTCTCCGTCAAAATCTCCAATAGCAATTTTGGGGTGAACTTGCCACCAGGAGACTCGATCAGCCTCTTGGTTTAGTTTTTTGTGGGCATCTGAGAGCGGTTCAAAGCTGACGATCCGCCCTTTATAGCCTATGGAGCGTAACTCAGTGGCGAATTGTCCTGTATTAGCACCAATATCAAATACTAAATCTACACTAAATTTCTCCAGACCCTGGCGGAGTTGGAAAAATGGATTTTGACTGGGCGAAAGGCGATGTAGATCAAGTCCTATTGCCTGTATTGATGACTTAACGGTTCTTTTTAAGATTTCTAGCATACTAGTTGTTTAATAGAACGTAATTATCAGAAGTGTTGAATGTTAAGATTTTGAGGATTGTGTCTAAGTTGTGCATTGGTATTGGTGATACCAAATTTGATCAATTAATGACTCTATTCTCAATAGACAATGGATTTTATCTGGGTAAAACGCAAAGATTGTAAAGTTTTATTGCAGGATTCAACACTTGTGCGTAATTATAAACATTTGGATATCCATCAGCCACCAATTTGACAGACCATTTATCAAATTATTCTTACCCTCAACGAGTAGTCATAAGGATATCAGCAGAGAGATCCTCGTGGTTATTGAATAACCTCATACTTATTTCTTTATCATTGATTTGAGTAAAAATTTTAAGTAGGCTAATCTGGAAACGCCAAACCAATTTTTTGAAATAAACTCATCTGCCTCGTAAATAATTTCCACTTGATTTGGATGTTTGAGAGGCCAATTCATTTGTTTTTCTATGAGCTTGGCTAAAATAGGATGGTCTCTTGTAGTATGAGTTGCATCATTCCTATAACCCATATTTTTCACAAGATTTATCGATGGAATTATGGTCAGTCCATGTTCGCGCCAACATGTGTAAATCCATTGATAATCCCAAATATCAGGCGCACCGGAATATACTCTATCAAAATTTCTACTCCAACACCAGCGAAATATTTCTTTGCCAACACCTATACTATAAAGCCATCTAGTTTTTCTAAGGCTTGGCCAATCTAACATCCTAGGATCATATAAGTTCCAAGCCCTTCGCCAGGTTGCCCATCCCCACATTAAAGCAAATCTTGAGAAAAAATAACTAAAGTCTAGTGAGAAATTTCCTTGAATATTAGTTCCTGCAATAGACATAACCCGAGTATCGTCACGATAGCGAACTAACATATCCTCACAAAATTGGAAAAAAGTTAGATCTGGTAAACAATCATCTTCTAAAATAATTGCTTCTTCAACTTGCTCAAAAACCCAACTTATTCCGCTTGATACTCTTTGACCGGATCCTAAATTATGATCAGCATAATTGGTGAGAACCTGACAATCCCAATCTACTTGTTTAATAATATCCTTGGCTCTTTGACATTTTTCGGCTTCTTCTGGGAATCTAGCACCATCAGCAATTACGAATAATTGCTTAGGTTGTGCTTGACGGATAGCATCAAATACAATTTGCGTTAAATCTGGGCGATTGAAAATAATAAAGGCTATTGGTGTTGATAGTGACATATAAGTAATCTAAATTTGCTCTTATTAACAATACCTATGCCAATTTCCCAAATATAGGTCTGAAACCCAATAAACTCGTTACAATATCAATAGGATTTCAAGGTTTTGGCGAAGGTATTGATTAAGATTTAAAATCTTTGTTTGGATTTTAAAATCAGAATAGTACACTGAGGCGTAAGGGAATGAAACATTTTCAAACCTTGTAATCAATCAAATTTTCGGAGCTTTAACTGCCCACGCAATAAGTCTTTCAATGATTTTGAACCAGGTTTTCCATGAAAATAACCCAAGAACCATAATTCTTTTAAACTTGGCAAGTATGCGACTGTAAATCAGCGAATCATTAATAGTTTTACCGTTATGCGATAATGTCATTACAAATATGCTCTCTTGTTGAAAATGTGTGAATTCAATTCCATAAGTGGCCATATAAAAACCATATTTAATTGCATTTTTTTTCCTCTCCTCCTTGACCAACAAAGATAAATCGAATTGTCTGTCTTTGATTATATTGACCAATTCATTGTGAGAGCTTATTGTGGAACATACTTCTAAATCTTCATAGAAAGAAGCACCAACTAGGAATGAATGTTTATGATAAAATGCAGATTCAACTCCCATTGTTGAACCAAATGTAATAATACAATCTGCAATATCCATTAATTCATAAGAATTAATAGTGTCTTCAGCACTTATAATATGAAAGTTTGCATAGCGTCCTTTAAGTTTCGTCAGAGCTTTTGTTTGACTGTTACTTATATTTTTTAGGTTGGGATGCACCCTAAGATAAATATCTATATTTTGATCATTTTTTAGAGATTGAGCCAACCTAAAGAGTTCCTCACTTTGGCTTTTATAAATATGATTTTCCCATCCTGTAATAGCTGCAAATTCGTCTTCTGACGAATTATAAATAACTATATTAGTTTTACTTTTATCTATGAAATTAGGTGCTTTATTCTGATCACTAGTGAAAGAAGACCAGCCTTGATCTTTCCCCATTCTTCTGTCAATAAACCATTGTGAACCTATCCCAAATTTTTCTGCTTCTGGAAGGCTAGAGTTAGTCCATACTGATTCAATTTCTGCTTTATTCCATTCTAGATCATGAGGATATGTATTAGCTGTTAATGAATACTTGCCTGCTACTCCTGCTCTTTCATGAATGTCAAAGCTTGTTGACATCTGTTGCGCTGCTCTCATTGCCGCTCTTAAAGATGCAAGTCTACCATTAAAAATATACATTTTGTCAGGTTTAATTGCTTGAATGTGATTTTTCACAGATAAATATACAATTAATGCTGATTCAATATTTCTTTTAACATAATCTTTGTAATTATTTGGATTGGGATATGGTTCTCTTAAATAGCTAATAAGTGATGATGCTACTGATAGACCTATATCAAAATTTTCTAAAGTTAATAATTTCAGTGTACGAAGATTTTTAAAATATTTAGGAAAATTTTTAATTGTTTGTCTGTCACTGTTGGAAAGATTTACAAAATTTAAAAATTTAACTTTGTTTGATATCTCAAGCAATTGAAATCCTTTATTTCTTCTTTGTATACAACTTTGGCAGGTTGACAGATTATGGTTACTGTTTGGCTCGCATGAAGATAAGTCACCATCACAAGTTAAAAAAGTTACTTCATCTCCTTGGTCAATATGCTGCTTGATAATTTCTAAGTCATTTTCAAAATGAAAAGGCCAAATAGCGTAAGGACTAAAAAAGAGAATTTTTTTGTTCATAGCATTAAAGAGTTAATCGAGTAAAAATCTGGTGATACAGCAGTTTGCGTAGTTAAAGGACGCACTATAGGGAGTATTAAAAAGGTAAAGGAAGGAATAATCACTTCCCCTTTTAATTCTAAGGCACGAATGACCAACTCTAGGGCGATGTGCCTTGAATACCCGGTAAGTAATTGGACAAAAATATTTACAGTCATTGCGAGGGAAGGGAAGCAATCACAACCCTGGCGATTGCTTCATTTCACTTCGTTCCATATGGCTAACGCCACGCAACGCTTACGCAATGACATTGTGTAATTAATTCTGTCTCACTACTTATCATTGCTAAGTAACCATCATCATTGCTTTCGATAACCATAAAAGCTCTGGTTTCATCCTGTTCATCCTTTAATCCTGGGCATCCTGATTCTGACAATTTACCTAACTAGCAACTTACATTATTACATTAACAATTCCCACTTTACTGGTGTTCCCGCTTGAACATCTACTTTGATTTTTTTCCCTAATAAAAGATTGTAGTATTTGGGGGGTAAACCTTGTCCGGGACGAATAGCTCTTAAATTGTCTGGAGTTAGTATATCACCTGATTGCATATTTTGGGCTATGTAAAGACTGCGCCTAAATATTAAAGATTTCTGTTCGGCTGCGGTGACTCCATAGCTAATTTTACCCATAGCTTGCCATGCTCTTTCTGTTTCTATAACTAATTGTTTCATTTCTTGCGGTTCCATGGAAAAAGCCGCATCTACACCACCATCGGCGCGGTTAAGTGTGAAATGTTTCTCGATGACTGTAGCACCTAAAGCTACACTGGCAACAGCTACACCAATTCCCAGGGTATGATCGGATAAGCCAACCTGGATATCATCGAATAAATCTCTGAGGTGGGGAATGGTGAGTAAGTTTGTGTCTTTGGGTGTTGATGGGTAACTGCTGGTACATTTAAGTAAAATTAGGTTTTGACAACCTGCTTGTTTGGCGGTGGTTATTGTTTCATCTAATTCGGCGATCGCTGCCATACCGGTGGAAATGATGATAGGCTTTCCTGTACTGGCAACTTTGCGAATTAGTGGTAAATCGGTGTTTTCAAAGGAGGCTATTTTGTAAAAGGGAACATCTAGGGATTCTAGGAAATCTACTGCGGTGAAGTCAAAGGGTGTGCTAAACCCGATGATACCTAATTCCCGACAGCGATCAAATATTGGTTTATGCCATTCCCAAGGGGTATATGCTTGTTGATAAAGTTCAAATAAAGATTTACCATACCACAAGCTTTTAGGATCGTTAATAAAAAACTCGTCTCGATCTAAGTCGAGGGTCATGGTATCTGCTGTATAAGTTTGGATTTTGAGGGCGTGAACTCCTGTTTTGGCAGCTATTTCGACAATTTCCAAGGCTCTTTCTAAGGATTGGTTATGATTGCCTGACATTTCGGCAATTATAAATGGGGGATGATTGTTACCAATTTTTCTATCTTGAATCTCTATTGTCTTCATGATCACTCTGCTATCTGAGATGAATTACTGATATATTAGTTTACATCGGACTACAAAAGCTACAACATAATTATTAATCACATTATTTATTCCTAAATACGATTTTAGCTATATCATTTTTATTCTGTAACCAATCTTCTTGAAATAAGGCTAAACAAATAACATCTTGATATTCAAGATTCTTATAGATGTGTTTCTTAAAACATCCTTCTTCTTGGAAGGAGAGTCTTTTATGGAGTTTTAAAGATTTATTATTAAAACTTAAAACTTCACTACAAACTTTTCTAATATCAACAATTTCAAAAATATACTCCATACTAATAAAACTTAAAGCACCTCCACTACCTAAAGGAGTTGCAGTTTCGCCCAAATAAAATCCCCAGTAACACTTATTATTATTTTTATCTATATTTGTAAAGTTAACCAACCCAATAGGATGATTTTGAAATTCACAGATTAAATAGTCAACGGTTGGCTCATCTTTTATTTTTTTAAACCAAGTTTGATGTTCTTCAAGACTGATAATATGATCTGTATACATATTAGCTCTGACTCTCTCTGAATTACGCCAACTTAATACCATTTCCAAATCAGATTCTTGTAAAGGTCTTAGTTGATAATCTTCACGTTTAGCCATATTAAATAATCCCTTTGATTATATTTCCTGATTTAATACTTCTGCCCAAATCATCTAAGAGGTGAACGCAGATAAACGCAGATGAACGCGGATAATTTTTGTCAGAATCAGGATATCCAGGATTTGAGGATGTACAGGATGTAATTGCTTATTTGTTTGTTGGTGGTTAATGTTGTAATTGTCTTAATCAGAATAAACAAAATAATCCCCAAATTTCCACCAACAATTATTAAATAACATCCTGTAAATCCTTTAATCCTGGTTATCCTGATTCTGACAAAAAAACTCTAGATGTACAGGATGTAATTGCTCATTTGTTTGTTGGTTAATGTTGTAATTGTCTTAATCAGAATTTTTCAACCACCCTCTAGCGTAATGATTGTGAATTCAATTGAGTTGTTCCATGTATATAGCAACCATATTTGATTTGCAGACCGTGAGGGTTTCAGATCCCCGACTTCTCGAAGAAGTCGGGGATCTCTGTATCGTTAAGGCAGATACTTATAAATTAACTTAATTTAGTATATTTTTGTAGCCAGTCATCCAAATCATCAATACCCTGAAAATCTAACAGCGCTTCTCCTAATGACTCCAACTGTGATACAGGAAAACTCTTGATTTGTGAACATTGGCTCTCTGGTAATTCCCCCAGTCGTCGTCTTAGTTGACGAATAACTAAATTAGCCTCACCTTCCTGAAGACCCTTTTGGCGACCTTCCTGAAGACCTTCCTGAAGACCCTTTTGGCGACCTTCCTGAAGACCTTCCTGAAGACCTTCCTGAAGACCCTTTTGGCGACCTTCCTGAAGACCTTCGACAATAATCTCTTGGTAAAAACGGGATTGGGTAATATCCACAGTCTCTAACTCTAGCATATTCATAATGACTTCCTTGGTTAACTCAGGGAACTTATTAGCCAGTATAGTCTCGATTAAACTCAATCGCCTTTGAAACTCGCCTGTTGTGTCGGCTTCCTGCAATAGCTTTCTACCAATTACGGCACTTTTGTCTTTTTCTGTCACCAACAACTGTAAGAGCATCAAATTCGGGGTTAGTTCTTGCTGGTCCCGCAGATCACTCAAATATAGCTGAGTTACCCGTCTTTCCAATAATTCTGTGTAGGGAACTTCCCAGCCTAATCCTTGACTGCGATCGCGTAAAATCAACAGTCCCCGCCAGTCTTGTTTAACTGTATATTGATTAATATAGACAAACAATTGGGAAAAATACCGTCCATAGAATCCTGCGTCGGACTGCATTTGTGCCTCAGCAAACACCATCGGTATCATCGGGTTATTTGATACTGGCGTAAAGACTCCATCCAGTCGAAACTCTTTCTCCTTAACAACAGGAGCATTATAAATGAACTCCCAGTTTTCTTCAATTCCTGGCATCAACTCTGCCAGCATCCCTGGTTGCGACAAAAATAATTCGTAAAACCATTTATCGGTTTTCATAGTAATTATATTTAACACGACTTAATTATTTGATGCTCTGGGTGGGGGTAAAGCAAGAACATATATGTTTTGCGATCGCTAGTTTGACTCACTAAGCTAACATACTGACCATCGCTGAGACAACGCGCTTTGCACCATTGCCATCTACTAACTGCTGTCCTTTTTTACTCATGGTTTCCCGATGGGGGCGATCGCCAATTAAGTCTTGTATTGATAAACTCAAACCCTCAATAGTTACATCCTCATGCCAACCCAGATTAATAATTACACCTTGTCGATCTAATTTTGCCGTAATCTCTTTTTGATTATCCGCTACTGTGATTACAAGACTAGGCAAACCCATAAATGCTAATTCCCAATTAGTTGAGCCACCTGCGGCGATCGCTATGTCTGCCCAAGCCATCAACTCAGGCATATTAGTGACATTTTGTTGTAAAGTAATTAATATTCTGGATTTTGCAACTTCAGTCTGTAATTTATCGTAGTGCGGGTTGCTACCACCGACAACAACAATAACTTCTAAATTATCACTGTTTACTAGTTGTAAAGCTTGAATGACTTTAAGTGTGACATGATCAGGATCGCTACCACCTAGAGTAACTAAGATTCGCAGGGATGAACCAGGAGGGGATTTCCGTAGTTGATATCTAGCATGATCGCGCCATGACCAAAATTCACGCCGCAACAAAGTGTATTCACACCCTAACAGAAATTGGGTTTTTGGGTTGATGCGGGGATAGAGACTGGCATCAGCATCAATATTTTGATTTAATATGAAGTCAGCACAATAACTATCAGCGTGTCCATAATCGTCTATTACCAATAATTGTAATCCAGCCGCTTTAATTGTTTGTTGATAACTAGCATCAAAGTGATAACCATCGAGAACTAACCAAGGGCTGTGATAATTTTGACAACATGTAATGGTCTCCAGTGCATCTGCCAAAGATCCGGGTAATGGTGCAATTTCCAGCCTATTTATGCCCTCAGTTGCCAGTCTTTGGGCGAGGGTGACGGGGAAATCTTTGTGGGTACAGAAGTATACTTGTCCACCGTCAGTTTGCCAAGCCTGAGCAAGTGCTAAACAGCGCATGACATGACCTGTACCCATTTGGGTAGATGCGTCAGCACGGATAATTATATTCATCAGACAAGGTTAGACTTTTTCAACAAAAACCAATTCATATCGTCTTGAGGAAATTGATAGTCACGGTGATATACAAAACCATAATCAATCAATTCTAAATCATTAAATTTATCCATGATTTCTCCGGCAAAATCTCTCTTAAATAATTTTCCTTGATGACCTCGATAAGAAACTTCTACAGGCGTGGGATTATAATATTCACAAATACAAATATATTTATTACTAGTTTGATACAATAAGTCATAAACTTGATTTAAGTATTCAGGATTTATGTGAATTAAAACTCCCTTAATTAAAACAAAATTTCTTTGAAAATCAACTTGAAAATCTAAAATTGATTGAGTATAAATATTAACCTTCCCCCCCCCATTTTTGCCATTTGGTCAACAGCTTTTTGATTAATTTCAACAGCAGATAGTTGGGCTTTAGGTAATAATTTACTAATAGCTAATAAATTTAATCCGATGTTAGAGCCAAATTCAATAACTGAATCTATTTGTTGAGTTTGTCTGAAAATTTGAGAAAAAAGAGCTAGATTAGCAGAAACTAAGTCAATATTAGCATTTCTATCTACGTATTCATTACCAAAACTTTCAGCCCAAAAATTCTCTTGTTCGGTTTTAAAATTGGTCATTTTTATTCTCCTAGTTGTTTTTGTTTAATATGAGCATTAATATTAATGAGATCGGGATTTTCTCCCAAAAATTTTAGTATACTATCCATTCCAAACAAAGGATCTTTATCATATAAATTATCATAAATAATTTTAATTAATTCATAATCCTCTGGAGTATCTAAAGTCCAGCGATGATAAGATAAATCATCATCATTATTTAAGTTATGCAAAGAAAAGATATCTGGATTTTCTTGAATATAAGGGGTAACGTGTTCTCTTTCATAATCTTTAGTGGCAGAATTATAAGCTAATTCTAAAGCACTATAAGTAAATATTTCTACATCTAATCCTCTCGGAAAACTGCGTTTTAATGAATTACTTAAATAGTCAATATTTAGACCATTGCTATTTTCTTCCTGAAAATAGGATAATAGCTGATCAAGAATTTCTGCATCTAATAAAGGACAATCAGAAGTAACTCTGATTACAGTGTCTGCTTGATGTTCTTTAGCTGCTAAATAATATCTTTCTAAAACATTATCTTGGCTGCCTCTAAACCATTTTACTCCTAATTTTTCGGCTTCTTCAACAAGACAATTATCATGGGGTGATGTAGTTGTTGCCACAATAATCTCATCAATTCTACTACAAGCCTTAACTCTGGTTACAACATGAGCTAAAACCGTTTGATCGCAGAGTCTTTTCATTACCTTTCCTGGTAATCTAGTTGACCCCATTCTGGCTTGGATAATAGTGATGGTTTTCATTACTTTTGAATTTAATGTTTATATATAAATAATTATGATTCAACGGTCTTGTGATCTGGCCAGAAATCTGGATTGATAATCTCATCTAGTTGAAAAGGACAAGTTTCAGGGAAATTTTCATCGGGTAAATCGGTTTCTGCGATCGCTAAATCTCTAGCTTCAGACCAACTTTCTACTAAGGCTTCATTGAGACGGGACTTTAACCCAGGATTACGACGCAGCAACTTGTCAATTGATGTTCGCTGTACGCGAATTGTCGCTCGCCAACTGTTAGAACGTCGCCAGTGTTGCACCTGCCATTTGAGCAGATGCGCCACTAATTGCATCAACCTTGACTCTAACTGATCGTAATGACGATTACCCAAATCTGTTAGCTCCTCGATCAGATGAGATAAATCTAACTGCTCAAATTTCTCCTGACGCAGTAAATCTGATTGTTGATGCGCCCAGCTATAAAAGTCAGATTCATACAATGTGTCACTCATGTTGACTCTCCATCAGGTCAAGATGTCTGTTGATAAGTAGTGAGACAGAATTAATTACACAATGTCATTGCGTAAGCGTTGCGTGGCGTTAGCCATATGGAACGAAGTGAAATGAAGCAATTCCGAGGGTTGTGATTGCTTCCCTTCGCTCGCAATGACTGTAAATATTTTTGTCCAATTACTTATTATTATCTTCCTATGTAATCTTGTAAAATCTCCCCTAACGTCTTAATAACATAATTTTGATTGTCTTCAGTCAAATCATAATAAAGCGGCAAACTAATCGCCTCCTGATAATAAGATTCAGACTCAGGAAAATCACCCTGCTTAAATCCCAATTGCTGATAATAGGGCTGGGTGTGAACAGGAATATAATGTACATTGACTCCAATTCCTGCGGTTCTGAGTGCCTCAAATACTTCTCGATGGGAGCGATTGATGGAATGGCGTTGTAACCGAATTACGTATAAATGCCAACTCGAATAGGTATCAGGATGTTGATAAGGTCTAGTCACAGGTAAATCTTGCAAGCCAATATTATATCTTGCTACCAACTCATGACGACCCTTGACGAAGGTATCCAACCTTTCCATCTGACTTGCACCCAAAGCGGCTTGTAAATCAGTCATCCGGTAATGATAACCCAACTCCAACTGCTGATAGTACCAAGGTCCTGGGGAATCTCCCTGAATAAAGCGAGGATCGCGGGTAATACCATGACTCCGCAGCCGGATCAACTTTTCATAGAGGTCTTGACGATTGGTTAAAATCATGCCTCCTTCGGCAGTAGTGATGATTTTAACTGGGTGGAAACTAAATACAGTCAAATCGGAAAACTGACAACAACCAATAGGGCGATCGCCATAACGTCCACCTATACCATGGGCTGCGTCTTCAATCACCTGAAAGCCATACTTTTGTGACAACTCAGCGATCGCTTTCATGTCGCAAGATTGCCCAGCAAAATGGACTGGAACCACAACTTGAGGTAATTTCCCCCGTTCTGCTGCTAGGGCTAATTTGTCAGCTAGGGCGGGAATACTGAGATTATAGGTTTGAGGATCAATATCCACAAAATCCACTTCCGCACCACAGTACAAACCACAGTTTGCAGAAGCTACAAAGGTATTAGGTACAGTCCACAGTCTATCACCAGAACTTAACCCCGCAGCTAAACAGGCAATATGTAACCCCGCTGTAGCACTAGCCACCGCCACTGCATATTTTACCCCACAGTATTCAGCTACTAAGTTTTCAAATCGAGCGATCGCTGGTCCTTGGGTTAACCAGTCTGACTGTAAAACGCTGACTACTGCATCAATATCTTGCTGATTAATATTTTGCCGTCCGTAGGGAATATAGTTCATAAAACTGAAAACTTAAAAAGGTGTTAAAAATCAACCCTAGAAACTAAATGGTTTTGAGTTCGGACTCATACTTAATTTATACCTCATGAATTTCTCAAAAAAGAGGAAACATTACCTGAGTTTTTGTAAATTTCCCTAGCTGGCGCGACTAAGGAGTAGTATTGACGTTTTGTGCTATTCATAAGTGATTTTACTGTTACTAAAAGTAGTGAATAGTATTGCTTTATTTCTCTCTTGATTGCAGCGCCCAATAGTGGGCATATTTCCCATCTAGTTCCAATAACTCCTGGTGATTGCCCTGTTCCACCACTTGTCCTTTTTCTAGGACTATAATTTGGTCGGCACGGACAATAGTAGAAAGACGGTGGGCAATAACTAACACGGTGCGATCGCGCTCAAACTGATTTAATGCTTCCTGTACTAAGCGTTCAGACTGACTATCTAAAGCACTAGTAGCCTCATCTAAAATCAATATCTCCGGCTGCATTAAAATTGCCCGTGCCAGTGCTATCCGTTGTCTTTGCCCACCTGAAAGCCGATAGCCCCGCTCCCCTACCACCGTATCATAACCCTGGGGGAGAGAGGAGATAAACCCATCAGCTTGAGCTAAATGAGCAGCATCTCGCACTTCATCTGCCGTTGCTTGGGGCAATCCGTAGCGGATATTTTCTAAGATACTCTGGTTAAAAATAAAGGTGTCCTGACTAACCACTCCCAGCCCCTTGCGCCAGCTTTCTAAGCTATAGGATTGTAAAGCCAATCCGTCTACTAAGACTTGCCCTGATGTGGGTTCATATAGGCCAATCAGCAAATCTGCGATGGAGGACTTACCAGCCCCAGACTCCCCCACTAAGGCTGTGACTGAATTTCTTGGTAATTTAAATGACACATTGACCAGAGATGGGGTGGTAGTTCCATCATAGTGGAGGGATACTTCAGTAAAGCTGATAGCGGATTTAAGTCCGGTGAATTCTGTGCCGCCCGAACGAGTAAACTCTTTATCTTTTGTATATAAAATTTCATCTATGCGTAACATCCGTCCTGAGTATTCCGCCAACTGCTGCATTGTTCCAGCTATTCCCTGCATCTGCATGGACAGACGATTTAGTGCCAAAATAAAGGTAGCTAGAGATGGCAACACTGCCGACTGCTCTCGCCGCAGGAGCAGTGAACCGGCTGTTAATAAAACAGCAACCACTAAAATCGTTAAGCTATTATTCAGGGGGCTGGTAATGGACATTAACCGCACTTGGCGCTGTAAAAAGCCTAGAACTTCTTGCTGTAGGGATCTTACTCGTTCAATTGTCTGGGCTTGACGACCAAAGGTATGCACCACTCGCAGGGCTTGGATATTTTCCACCATGTCTTTAGAAACATCTACCTGGGCATGGGAAAGTTTAACTGAAGTGGCACGAATGCGGGGCAGTAACCAGCGTTGAACAAACATCAAAACTATAAACAATAACACTGCAACTGCGGACAGAGGCACGGAAATTGCTAGGACTGTGACTGAGTAGGCTAGGACTAAAAACACTCCAGTCAGCAGCAGATTCCAATTTCTCATTTGTAGGTCAATTGTGCTACCTCCTTCACTAACATGGGTACTTAAGTCTCCCACTTTATAGCGACTAGCACAGGGAAAGCTGAGACTAATAATCCGGGCAAAGATTGTTTCTGTCATCTGGGCTTGAATCCGGGCTGTCAAATCTCCAGTAGCTACTTTACTCACATAGTCCATGAGGCTGCGTGTTAATTGCAACCCTACTGCTAAGGCAATGAGGACTAAAAAAATTGTTTGGCTGTCCCCAGTCCATTTTTGAGCTAACCAGGGAAATGTGGACGCTATTTGGTTGGGTAAGTGAGGGAGTTTATGAGACTCTAGAACCCCTAGCGCTAAAAAAATTACCCCCAAGGTGGCGGTTTCTAAAGAAGCAGCTAGTAGGTTACTGGTAAAGGACAAAAGTAGTAACTTTTTGTTCCGGTTTATTGTTAACCCAATTTGCTGATAGGACGGGGTACTGAAGATTTTAAATGGGGTTAACCATTTTGTTTGAGTTTTTCTCAGGAGATTGATAAATGCCACAATAAACCACAATAAAATTAAATTTTTTAAACAAGCCCGGTGTTGATAGCTGATATATTACTCAAACCCGAAAATTTGGATCTACATGAGTTTGAATTAACTCCCGAATCTCTTCTACGGTCAGAAACTGACTGTTTTCACCGGAATTATAATTAAATCCTGGTTTTACTGGGGTGGCGTTCATGCGATCGCAATATGATTCCACGTTATAACTGTTAGTTATGGGCAAAATTGCATAATACTTACCCAAATCTACCGTTGTCAAGGAATCAGCACTGGTAATCATTTCTTCATGGACTTTCTCCCCAGGACGGATACCAACAATCCGATGTTCACAATTTGGGGCAATAGCCTTGGCTACATCAGTAATTCGGTAGGAAGGAATCTTTGGCACAAATATCTCCCCTCCCACACCATTCTCAATCGTCCACAGCACCATTTCCACTCCCTCTTGCAGCATGATATTAAACCGTGTCATGTTTGGATCAGTAATTGGAATCACCCCTTCATGGCGCTTGTTGAGGAAAAAAGGAATTACTGAACCACGAGAACCCATAACGTTGCCATATCGCACCGCACTTAAACTCAGTTCTCGTTTACCCTTAATATTATTTGCTGCAATAAATAATTTATCTGAACATAGTTTAGTTGCCCCGTACAAATTAATTGGCGCTGCTGCTTTATCGGTAGACAAAGCCACCACTCGCTTGACATCAGTATCCAAGCAAGCCTGAATTACATTCTCTGCACCAAGGACATTTGTATGAATAAATTCCATGGGGTTGTATTCCGCTGCTGGAACTTGCTTCAATGCGGCTGCATGAACGACAATATCAATTCCTTCTAAAGCCCTTCTTAGGCGATTTTGATCCCGGACATCACCCAAAAAATAGCGCAGCCCTGGAAAGTCTTGCTCTCGAAATTCTTGAGCCATTTCAAACTGCTTGAGTTCATCCCGACTAAAAATAACCAAACGAGGGATATTGGGATAACGTTCTAGGATATTTCTGACAAATGCTTTGCCAAAAGACCCTGTTCCACCCGTAATTAAAATTGTTTTATTTTCTAGCATAAAATTTTAATGATCTATCTCAACTAAATTTTTTAAATTCTTGACTGAAGGAGTCTTCACTAAGTAGGTGAACAAAACTTTCTTAGACAATGTACTTGGTTTTCTCACCTGAAAATCTTCCAATTATATTTATTTCTTTAATCGCCTAATTACAAAAGAAGGGAACAGGGAACTCTTAACTGGGAGCAAATAAGAAACACTCATTTGCACCAGTTTAGAGCTTCAGTCAAAAAAAGGATGTTTTTAAAAGATGCGTAGCACGAAAAAAACAGTGTCATTATTTCAATCTCATGTTTTTAAACATGAGTTTTTCCTGTTCCCTGTTGCCCGTTCCCTGTTCCCTCTGAATGACAATATTAGATGTCTTGTGGAAAAAGTTCCAGATTTTGGTCAGATCTTTTCTGTACTTTGGCCTCTTGATCAATATCTTAATAGAGATCCTCAAAAGGTTGTATGGAGGGACTGAGATCAAAAAGACCATCAAAGCCCAACTCACTGTTCAATACTATCCCGGTTCTGTCACTCTCGGACAACAATAATCGAATCTATTTTTTGTAACTCTTATTTTATACAGGTTTGCGATCGCCGTTCTCTCATGGATGAACAATAGAATAACACAGATTTAATTAGTATACTCAAAACGGCTTGATTGTTTGATTCTAAACGTAGGGGTAAAGCATGAGCTAAACCCCTACACATCTGGGTTCTTTGTCATTTGGCAAAAGTTTAAATCTCACCGTGTTTAGTATAGTTCGTTAAGTTCAGAGATTCTGATTTAAATGTCATCTTTATTATCAGTATATTTTGGTTGACTCCTCTGAATAATTGATACCTACTAAAGAGTTTCATGTAACCAAGCGAACTGCTTGCAGCAGCGCTTCGCTATCTCCTTCAAGATCAACAGTTTCAGATCCCCGACTTCTTAGAGAAGTCGGGGATCTGATCTTCTTATTTTATTTATAGAGTGAAGGTTAAAGAATTTCCCCAAGGACCAATTTGAGATTTCATAAATTAGCGATCGCTTTCAAGATCAACAAAGCATATCTCAATTACCGCCACTCTAGAGATTCAGATCCCCGACTTCTTAGAGAAGTCGGGGATCTGATTTTCTTATTTTATTTATAGAGTGAAGGCTTTTTTTTGGCGATGTCTATTGATCAAGGCTTAGTCAAGAGAAATACCAAGCGATCGCATTTTTTGCTTTAATTCATACAATTCCGTGTTAGCTTGTTCAGCCCTTTGAGATTCTTGTTCAGCCCTTTGAGATTCCCGTTCAGCCCTTTGAGATTCTTGTTCAGCCCTTTGAGATTCCCGTTCAGCCCTTTGGGATTCTTGTTTTGCTATTTGAATTGCTTGGTTGGCTTTGAGTATTTCATCTTTGGCGGCTTCTTGGGGGGTAGGGATGATAGTGCCTTCTAAGGAGAAGTAACGCAACTGGCCATTGTGAATACCCAGGAAAAAGCCCAGGGCTTCACTCCATAGCCATCCTTGGGCGTTGGGCGTGATGGGGCGATATTTATTAAACTCTAGTCTAAAGCCTGCAAATTCTAAGGTTTCTGGTGAAAAATAAAAGTATTCAGGGGTATGAAATCTCTCTGCGTATAAGTCTAGTTTGGTGGTGCGATCTACATTGGCGGTGGAGTCGGACAGTAATTCAATAATCAGGTCGGGATAACGTCCGTCTTCTTCCCAGACCACCCATGAGTTGCGTGGTTCTCTGGTGGTGTTTTTGACTAGGAAAAAATCTGGACCTCGAAAGTCACGATTTTTGAGTTGTTGGCGACTGAAGTAAATGCTCAGGTTTGCACCAATGAAAAAATCATCCCGCTCTTGCCATGCCCATTCGAGGCAGGTGACTAGCAATAACAGTTGCATATAGTGCAGGGAGCTTTCTATCTCTGGTTCATCACTTAAAAGTTTACTGGCATCGGGCATTTGCAACTCTAGTTCGCGGGCTGTAATTGCTGCCATGGATTTGTCCTCCTGATGCTTTGGATGATTATCTATGAGTTTAGCTACGCTATCGGCGATTATAAATCGCTAATACACAAATTAAGTCTACTTACGTGGACTAAATAAAAATTAATAGTCTATATTCTTTAAGGGCGATAGCCAAACGCTGCTGCAAGCAGTTCGCTCGACAATTTTCACTCATTTTTTCCCCTGAATTATTTATTTTATCATAAACAACGACCAATTTGAGATTTCATAAATTAGCGATCGCCTTCAAGATCAACAGTTTCAGATCTCCGACTTCTCTAAGAAGTCGGAGATCTGATTTTCTTAGTTCCAGATTTTGGTCAGATCTTTTCTGTACTTTTGCCTCTTGATCAATATCTTAATAGAGATCCTCAAAAGGTTGCATGGAGAGACTGAGATCAAAAAGACCATCAAAGCCCAACTCGCTGTTCAATACTATCACGGTTCTGTCACTCTCGCACAACAATAATCGAATCTATTTTTTGTAACTCTGATTTTATACAGGTTTGCGATCGCCATTCTCTAATGGATGGATAATAGAATAACACAGAGTTGATTAGTGTTTGATTCAAATGTCATCTTTATTATCAGTATATTTTGCTTAACTCATCTGAACAATTGATACCTGCTAAAGAGTTTCATTTAACCAAGCGAACTGCTTGCAGCAGCGCTTCGCTATCGCTTTCAAAATCAACAGTTTCAGATCCCCGACTTCTCTAAGAAGTCGGGGATCTTATCTTATTTTATTTATAGAGTGAAGGTTAAAGAATTTCCCAAGTGACTAATTTGAGATTTCATCAATTAGCGATCGCTTTCAAGATCAACAAAGCATATCTCAATTACCGCCACCCTAGACGACAAAAGGGTATTTGATAGACTAAATGAATATTCGAGGATGGGTTTCAAAGCCTCTCCCCGCGTCGGGGAGAGGTTTGGAGAGGGGTTTATTTATACATTAAAAACTTTTAAAACATCCTCTAATAGTAACATAATTTCATTATAATCAATGGTGCAATTTTTGCTTTTCTTTAACTCATACTTCATAAGTTTCAAGAAAGTTTCTGAATACTTGCTTCCCAATATTACGCTAAAATACCTAATAAAATTTTACCTAAATATAGCAAATCATCAGGAATCTTAAAAAGGTTTAAATCTTGATAGATAGTTTTTTCAATTTTATCTAATTTACCAAATTGCCACAAATTCCCAGTAGTCACAGCACCATACAATATATCTTGATCTATGATTTCAGATAAAGCAATTAATTCCACTGCCAGGGGAATGTTATTTTGCAAATATTTGATAAAAAAACTATCAATTGAGAATTTCTCTTAAAGAATAAGGACAAGTTTCAGGGAAAGATAATGGTGGATTTATCTGATACATGATTGATTAGCTCACTACATAGCTTTTTCAAAATCATCTGTCGTGTTACACAAGAATTCAGGACTTAATATTTCTTGTATATCATAAGGACAAATTTCTGAAAACGTACTTAATGCTAAACCTGTTTCTGCTGATGCTTCTCTTCTCGCATTTCGATAAGCTTTGGGTAAAATATCAGGAATATATTGTTTTAAACTTGGTTTTTCATTAAGTAGATCTTGTAAATCATCTCTTTGGTTAGCAATGGTGGTAAACCAACTAATAGAACGTTTAGAAGATTGGTATTGCCATTTTAGCAAATGAGTTAATAAAATTATTAACCGATTTTTTAACTCATTTTTTTCACTAATACCCATAGCATCTAACTCTTCTGCCAAATTCTCCCAATCCAAAGCTGTGATATCTCGACTAGCTAAGGCTAATTTTTGTTGAGTTAACCAATCCATGAAATCTGTTTCGTAGAGAGGTGATTTAGACATAAAATTAGTAATAATGACTTTCAGACTGGACAATTTCTCAACCCTATTGATCATTAGGTAAGCTGATACCTTGCATAAGAAGGTGGACGAAAGGTGCTACGCAATAATTCTGGTTGTAACAGGTGAAATTCGTCTGGCAAACCTGGCTCCTCTGGATCTTCGCTAGGTAAATCATACATCGTTGGCAGTGTTTGTTGAGGAGGTAATGGCTCATAGCTAGGTTTGCTATACACATCACTTTGATACATTGTTAATTATCTCCTGTATTTAATTGCTGTTGCCAAGATTCAACTATCTATTTAATTGTCTCTTCTAAGGAAATTGTAATATCCCAGTGAGGATAATGTTCACGCATTTTTGTTAAATCGGAATAATAGCAAATGTGATCACCAATACGATTTTCTAGTACGTAAGTAGAAAGCATGGCTTTATTACTATATTTTTCAGTTAAATTAAATGCTTCTAGAATTGAGCAGCTATTTTGCTTACCTCCTCCAAGATTATATACTTCTGCTATGCGAGGATTTTTAATAAAAGTTTCTGGAATACCATGCTCATAAATAGGATCATCATAATCCCATCTGGTATCTAATTCTTTGAGTTTAATTGTGTTCGGGCGATCGCCATAAACTTTATTTGTGGACATATGCACAAAGGGCGATTTTGGGCAAAATTGCCTCACAGCCTCTAATAAATTCAGAGTTCCTACTGCATTTGTATCAAAATCATCAAAAAGAATGGCTGCTGCCCGATCATGACTAGGTTGGGCTGCTGTATGCACGATAGCATCTGGTTGGAGACTTTCAATTAAATTGAGTACCCCTTGGCGATCGCGGATATCTACTTCATGATGAACAAACCCTTTAATGGAGTTTTGCAGTCGTTGTTGATTCCAGCGCGGATCTCCTTGAGATCCAAAGAAAACTGCTCTTTGGTTATTGTCAACACCATGAATTTCCCACCCAATAGAAGCAAAGTATAAACATACTTCCGAACCGATTAGACCTGATGAGCCTGTTACAAGTAATCTTTTCATCAAATTTTCTTGGTTAAAGTCTTTGAATAGTATAAGTAGGTTAGCATTGAAAATCGTGCGAATAACTGTATCAGACCTTAACGGGTGACAAGGCGGCTAAAGAGCTTGTTTCATAAGGGATAGAGCCTGAAAGCCCCGTTGAAAAAAGAGGCGTTTATGAGGCTTGAGATTGATTAAATTCAGAGCTAAATCAGCCCATAATTCCATACCATAAATCCATAGTTGTCCGTAGAGAGCAAAGCTAAAATCACTTTGACGTGGGTACTTGTCCTGATGTTGTTGAATACGTCCGGCATAAGTCTCTATACCTAATTTTTTCATCCGTTGACCGTGCATAGTGGCTAAACTATAAGCAATGACAATCAATAATACTAAAGCTAAAAAGCGAGTTTCATTTACTTTAGTATCCTCTAAATTATAACCACCAGTTTTACAATCCTTAAAGAATTGCTCAATTCCCCATCGACATCTATAGAGGCATAAAGTTTGTTGGAGAGTTGGTAGATTCGTCAAGATATACCAAGGTTCTTTTGGTCCAGAGTTCCGATATTTTCTCTTCCAATAAACAGCGATATTAAATAAGCCTAATTCATCCCCTTTACCACATTTAACTTTTTCATAAAATCTCGACATTCCTGGCTTAAATCCTTGATTTTTAAGAACTTGATATTCTTGTTCAGGTTTTTCTTGAAAATAAAGGTTTTTCTTCTGGCGTAAAGCGAAGTAAACTCCTTGCTCATCAAGCCATTTAGCCAGTTTTGGACTATGAAATTCTCTGTCTGCTAACACCACAATTCGACATTTTTTTAACAACTTTATTGCTGTCTTTATTAATCTTTTCTGTGTTTGTAAATTACTATTTCCGACATGATTTAATGTTTCCCAATATAGTGGTAGGGCATGAGTACCCCATACCAATGTCACCATAAATATATTTCGCCCCTTCCACTGTGTTCTATCCAGTGCTACCATCCAATAACCATATTTTTGATACTGTTTTTTATGAAAATAACGGCGCTGTTCTCGATTCAGTTGTTTTGGTGTTAACGATTGTCTAATCCAATATTTTATCAATGGAAACCATAATAATTTTACGCAGAGTTTACCTATTCCTAAAAATCTTTGTAGATTACGTTTCCTGCTTTCATATTTAATTGGTTGGGGAAACAAGCTGGCCAATTTTGACAGTTTTACTTGGCGATGAGCCTGTATTAATAACAACAATATCTCTAGTGTCAAATACTGCTGTTCACTCAAATGCTTTCGGAAAATTGTTTGATATGATTGTGGTAACATTTTTTGCTTCGGGGGCTTCTTTGTCCCTATTTTTTTACTCCCTTATTTTCTCAAATTATTGCCACATCTCATCTTCAACCGCCTTGTCACCCGTTAAGGTACTTTGGCCTCTTGATCAAGATCTTAATAGAGATCCTCAAAAGGTTGCATGGAGGGACTGAGATCAAAAAGACCATCAAAGCCCAACTCACTGTTCAATACTATCCCGGTTCTGTCACTCTCGGACAACAATAATCGAATCTATCTTTTGTAACTCTGATTTTATACAGGTTTGCGATCGCCGTTCTCTAAGGGAACACCAAAAAATAAATTACCCAATTTTGTGGGATGGGCATCCTGCCCGTCCTTGATTATTAGCGGGCAATTCGTCCCGCACCACAAGAAATTTTTGGGTATTTTTTTAATTGGAAGTCCCTAATGGATGGATAATAGAATAACACAGATTTAATTAGTAGTTCGTTAAGTTCAGAGATTCTGATTCAAATGTCATCTTTATTATCAGTATATTTTGGTTGACTCATCTGAATAATTGATACCTGCTAAAGAGTTTCATGTAACCAAGCGAACTGCTTGCAGCAGCGCTTCGCTATCGCCTTCAAGATCAACAGTTTCAGATCCCCGACTTCTTTAAGAAGTCGGGGATCTGATTTTCTTATTTTATTTATAGAGTGAAGGCTAAAGAATTTCCCCAAGGACTAATTTGAGATTTCATAAATTAGCGATCGCTTTCAAGATCAACAAAGCATATCTCAATTACCGCCACCCTAGTAGTCTGTCAACCCGAAAATGACGGGTGAAGGGAAGCAGGGGGGTAGGGGAGGTAGGGGAGGTAGTGGAGGTAGGGGGGGTAGGGGAGGTAGGGGGTAGGGGAGGTAGGGGAGGTAGTGGAGGGAAGAACAGAAGTTTTTTCCGATCATTACCCGTCAAAATAAATTTGACGAACTACTAGAGTTTCAGATCCCCGACTTCTCTCAGAAGTCGGGGATCTGATTTTCTTATTTTATTTTATAGAGTGAAGGCTTCTTTTTTGGCGATGTCTATTGATCAAGGCTTAGTCAAGAGAAATACCAAGCGATCGCATTTTTTGCTTTAATTCATACAACTCCCTATTAGCTTGTTCAGCCCTTTGAGATTCTTGTTCAGCCCTTTGGGATTCTTGTTTTGCTATTTGAATTGCTTGGTTGGCTTTGTATTTACCATCATTTGCACCACATCTGCCATCTTATATTTAGCTTCCCATCCTAATTGGATTTTGGCTTTGCGGGGATTACCTTTACCGATCGCCAAATCTGTAGGTCTGAATAGGCTACTATCAACCACCACATGATCACGCCACTCTAAATTTACAGATGTAAATGCTGCTGCGACAAAATCTTCTAAGGAAGTGCTTTCTCCCGTTGCAATTACATAATCATCAGGTTGATCTTGCTGCAACATTAAATACATGGCTTCCACATATTCCTGCGCCCAACCCCAGTCCCGCTGAATTGACATATTACCTAAATATAATTTTTCTTGACTACCTTGGGCAATCCGACAGGCAGTAGCAATAATTTTTTGAGTGACAAATCTTTCTGGACGCAGGGGAGATTCATGATTAAATAATATTCCTGAACAGGCAAATAAACCGTAAGCTTCTCGGTAGTTAGCTACTTCCCAAAAAGCAGCAGATTTAGCTACAGCATAAGGACTTCTGGGGCGAAATGCAGTATTTTCTTCTGCTGCTACATTGCCAGTATCACCAAAGCATTCACTAGAACCTGCATTGTAAACTTTAATGGTTGCGCCTAAAAAGCGAATGGCTTCTAATAAATTTAGTGTCCCTGTAGCGATACTTTCTAAAGTTTCTACAGGTTGTCCAAAAGATAAACCTACGGAAGTTTGTCCTGCTAAATTATAGACTTCATCTGGTTGGATTTTTGTGAGTACCTGTAAGACGCTGCGGAAGTCAGTTAAGGACATTGACTCCAGCTTTACTTGATCTTTAATACCCAAGTGAACTAAGTTCTGGAAAGGTGATATTTGGGCATCTCTGGATGTTCCACAAACTGTATAGCCTCGATTGAGCAGCAATTGTGCTAAATAAGATCCGTCTTGTCCAGATACTCCACAAATGAGAGCTTTTTTCATGTCAGTTCATTATCCAAAAGTCTTTAACACTGTTACCCCCAAGCATTCGGGATTGCCTATAGGTAAATTCTCCCACAGAAGGATTGCGATGGGGATGAATGACACCTGTTGCTTGTTGCCAAAGTTCGGCTGGGGCAAGAGATATCTCATACTTGGATTCATGCTTACGCACATGATACCATTTTGTTTCTTGGCACTCTTCGCACCAAAAAGCCTCTAACCACTCACCCTGTAAAGAAACTGTAGTTTTAGCTGCTACTAACATCATTGCTTCTCGTCGGGCTATACCGCGTTCTTGTAGTTGTCCGGCTTGTTCGGTAAATAGTCTGTGTTTTTGGCTAACACTATCTATGTAACAACTATGTATGGGACAATAAATGGCTCTCCGTTGGGAACGTTTCCGATTTCGCTCACACCTTTTCTGCACTTAGGCCTCCTGATCACCAACTAAACAATAGATCGTAAGAAGGTTGTAAGGGAGGGACTTAGATCAAAAAGACCATCAAAGCCCAACTCCTGATTCAACGTTGTCTGAGGTATTAAATTTTGTTAACTGAGTTGTCTGAAATTTACAAAAAAAGGGAACTCTTAACAAGTAACAGATAAGAAACAAAAGTTACAAAAAAAGGGAACTCTTAACTGGGAACAGGGAACAGATAAGAAACACTCATTTGCACCAGTTTAAAGCTCAGTCAAGAAAAAGATGTTTTTAAAAGATGCGTAGCCCGAAAAAAACAGTGTCATTATTTCAATCTCATGTTTTTAAACATGAGTTTTTTCTGTTCCCTGTTGCTTCTTCCTCTGAATGAATTTGTTCACACACTGATGCTGATTAGGCTGGAGTGACGTTTCAAGTTATAGATTTTTCTAGGACATTGATGTATTGTTTAGCGATGATTTCTGGCGTAAAGTTTGACTGCAAATATTCGCGGGAGGCATTACCCATTTTTTCTGCAAGTTGGCGATCGCTCTTTAAGTTAAGAATAAATTTAGATAAACTATCACTATCTCCATTGTCAATGCTGATACCAAACTGACCATCTGTTATTAGCTGTCGCAGGTAGGAATCTTTTGGGCAAATAGCTGCTATGGGTCTTCCCGCAGCTAAGGCTGGATAGAGTTTGCTAGGTGCAACTAAACTTTCGAGACCTAATTCTACGCTAACTAATGATAAATCACAAGCTGTCAGGGAATACGGTAGCACACTTTTTTCTTGATAGGGGAGAAAAAGAAAGTTTTTTAATCCTAACCGCTTGACATCTTGAATAAAACTTTCCCGTTTGGGTCCACCACCAATACAAACAAACTGAATTTCTTCATTTTGCAATTGTTTAGCAGTTGCCAAAATGGTGTCTGTATCATGACACCTACCCATATTACCAGAATAAAGAATTGTAAATATGCTATCCAAGTTATGTTGTTTAGCAAACCAATTTTTTTCTTTGGCAATCGGGACAATTAACTCAGGATCTCCCCAACTATGAATTACAGAGACCTTATCAGCCACTTCTGGACAGATTGCTAGGACTCTCTCCTTCATAGCAGGACTCAGGACAATAATTCCTGTTGATTTTTGCCAAATCTGGCGATTGATTGCCCACCAAAACTTGGCTAACCAGTGCTTATGAGAAACTACTCCTAAAGCGATCGCAATATCTGGATACAAATCATATATTAAACATACATAGGGGAATTTTAAAAATAAATGAGTTAAGTATCCGGCTATTGATAAAAAAGGAGGTGCTGAAGTTAATAAAAATACATCATTTTTACCAGCATTTCTGATAATATGCAAAAAAACCCGCAATGTAAATAAAACACCATTAACAGCTTTTCCGCGAATCCTATTAGACCATACCTGAGTAGATCGGGATCTTTGAACGCGAACATTGCCTAATTGTTCTAAGGCTGGGGCTTGAGCGGTAGTAAAAGCATATCCTGGTTGTCCAGTGAATACTCTAATCTTAATTCCTTGTTTCTCCAACTGTTTGACTAGCTCTTCAATCAACTGTCCTGTCGCCGCATAGTCTGGAGGAAAAAACTCAGTGATCACAGACAAAGTAGTTAGTTTACGACACAAAATATCACTAATTTTAGAAGGCTGTTCAGCCTCTATGGAATGCAAACTAGGTATGATGTAACCCTTCTGATTGGACATGGTGTCAATTTTTGTTAAATATTCATCTTGACTTATTATGAGTATAAAAATTTGAATTTTTCCGCCTTTTATTTAGTTTTATTGCTTATATAAAACCGTTAAGGAAATTTACAGACAACCAAACTAGATAAAAGTGACTCACGTAGTCAAAATTTTTTCCTTAAATGATATTCAAGCATCTTCCACACTTATCGTCAAGTATGGCAGAATTATATCATTAGATTTATCCTATAGGACTCCTATTTGATTTTTGATAGCTTGCGTGGCGTAGCCATACAGAACTCGGTACATACTGAAATCCTTCTTCCCTGTTCCCTAAATCAACGGAAAATATGGCTAACGCCACGCTATGCCTGATGCCTCCGGCACGCTACCGCGAACGGCACACTACGTGAACGCTATCAGGAATCAAACCGGATTCCTATAAGTAGGTGAACACAATAAAACCAAACTGTGTAAAGAAATGTAAAATCGCCCAAACCCTCTTCACTCTTGCCTCTTGCATGAGTGCCTTTTGCCTTGCCATAACGACAATTTTCAACACCAACCTACTTAAACAAGTTCAAAAATTTTCTAGTACAGCATGGCGCAAATAAAGCAACCATTCTTAATAGCCATTATGGGTTGGGGTAAATAAATTTCATGCTGTTATTGATGAATCGTTTCTGGGCGCAGACCCTGCGCCCCTACTTTCTGAATTTTTCATGGTCAGAATCTACTAACTCAGATTATGAAGGTGGTGAATATGCTGCTGCCATATATTTCAATTATTTTCTTTTTTTCACATCTTTAAAATTTACCATCTTTGTACCGCGTTTGATCTCAAATCGCTGTATTTCCTCGCGCGTAATCAAGCAAACCGAGAATATATGATACCATCTTCAATTGTGAAAGCTGCTAATCTGGATAGATTTAGGGTTTGTGTACCGAAAGAGCGAACTGCTTGTAGCAGCGCTTCGCTATCTCAGAATTATAATCCAATAATATGCTCTTAGTTTTATCCTAGATGCTATTTATCAGATATATTATTCATAATGGCTATATGATAAGTTTAAATTATAGAAAATCAATAATACTTTTGATATTTATAACTTTTAGCAATTTGCCTTTATATTTCCTTAATAATTAATTGAGAATCTTTTCTATTTATCAACGAGGTTGCTATACTTTCAGCGATTTGCTATAATTTCAGAGAATTTCATAATTGGGTTATTATTGTCAATTTTAGATCTTTCAGAAGATGTTAGTCTCAAACTCTTTATTGACAGTAGGTTCAGAAATTAATTTCCCAGGCTAATACAAAACTTTACAAAATTAATAACTATTCCCTCAACAATTTTAGCCATGAATTTGCTCAGAAATGATCTAATTTGAGCGATCGCAAAAATTTCCTATTGACAAATTAACAAAAAAGTGGTAGCCAACCTGTCAATGTTATTAATTTTAGTGATATTTAGGACTTATGCACGAGTCACGGAATAACGAACCACAGAGAACACAGAGAACACGGAGAAATGAGGGTTTGAGGAATATTTTGCGTAAGTCTTGATATTAAATCAACATGAATTACCTTGACTTCGATATATCGTAGGGGTAACATTGGTGTCAACTTAACGTAAAACCTCTATCCCGCAAAGAACTCAAGTCATCTCATTCCCAGTCTCTGACTGGGAATGAACTCTAGAAGGCTCTGCCTTCAATAATATTAGAGGCAGAGCCTCATCAACTGCATTCCTAGTCAGAGACTAGGAACGAGATTTGGTAGGGATTTGAGCTTAATTTGACACCAATGAAGCTCTTGCTTTACCCTTACATATCTCATCAATTACAGGATGGTTTAATGCTGATGTAGAGATTTTTCAGGAAATGTCTCTACAACGTGGTTTGCCTAAAGGATACCAGATGTTAAAATTTATTCCACAGTCACCGACTTCGCCAAATTTCTCGGCTGATCCACATCCAAACCACGCCGCGCCGCAATGTGATAAGCTAACAACTGTAATGGAATTACTGTGAGAATTGGCGAAAGAATTTCCTCAACCTCCGAAACCGGAATTAAATCATTAAAGATTTCCGCCGCTTCTCCATCTTTTACAGAAGTTACACCAATTAAACGGGAATCTCTGGCTTTTGCTTCTTGGGCATTAGAAATTACCTTTTCATATACATTACCAGGAACAGCGATCGCCACCACCGGAACTTTCGCATCTAACAACGCAATTGGTCCATGTTTCATTTCCCCTGCTGGATAGCCTTCGGCATGAATATAGCTAATTTCCTTTAATTTTAAAGCCCCTTCTAACGCAATCGGAAAATTAATTCCTCTCCCAATAAAGATAAAATCTTTTGTTTCTGAAAAATCATGTACCAAATGTTCAATATAACGTTCTTGAGTTTCCAAAATCGCTTCAATTTCCCCTGGTAACTGCCGTAAACCCGTGAGAATTTCCTCAAATCTCGAATCACTAATCTCCTGACGACGATAAGCCAAATCTAGCGCCAAAGCATAAAACGCCATCAATTGCGCTATGAAAGTTTTCGTCGCCGCTACACCAATTTCAATTCCCCCATGAGTATTGATAATATTCGCCACCATATTCCCTAAACTACTTTCTGGGCGATTAGTAATCCCCAAAAGTCGCGCTTGATACTTAGATTCTTTCCCCTGTCGGCGTTCTTTTTCCATCGCCAAAGCCGCCAATGTATCAGCAGTTTCCCCAGATTGTGTCACCCCAACAGTCAGAGTATTAGCAGTTAAAGGTGAAGGCGCGTATCGAAACTCTGAAGCATATTGTACCTGAGTTGGAATTCCTGCCAACTGTTCTAATAAATATTTACCCACCAATGCCGCGTGCCAACTTGTACCACAGGCAACAATTTGAATTTGTTCTAAATCTGCGTAGAATTCCGCTGGTAAATCCAATTTCACCGGTGATTCCGCAGTAATTTCTCCATTCTCCACTGTTGAGAAATAAGCCTCTAAACAATCCCGCACCACCCCCGGTTGCTCATAGATTTCCTTGAGCATAAAATGTTTGAATCCCTGTTTTTCCACCATAATGGGATTCCAGTTCAGAGTCCGAGGATGCTTTTTCAAACGATTTCCCGCAAAGTTATAGACTTCCACTCCTAAAGGAGTCAACCGGGCAATTTCGCCGTTCTCTAGGGACAACACAGCGCGGGTATAAGGAACAATCGCCGGCGTATCGGAAGCACAGAAAAACTCACCCTGTCCAAACCCAATCACTAAAGGCGCTTGTTGACGAACTACAATCAACTCATCAGGGTAATCAGCAGAAATAGCCGCAACAGCATAAGCCCCCTCTAATTTACTTACAGCTTCTCGCACCGCGTCTAAAAACACCGAAGGGGAATTAGGATTTTCAGGAGTATGCTTTAAACACTCAGCAATCAAATGAGGAATTACCTCTGTATCTGTTTCTGAGCGAAATTCATGTCCTAGTGCCTTCAGGTGTTCCCGCAACTCTCGATAATTCTCAATAATCCCATTTTGTACCACAGCTATCCGCAGTGCCGTATCTAAATGAGGATGGGCATTGTACTCTTCCGGTTTACCATGAGTTGCCCAGCGCGTGTGACCAATCCCTATTTGGGCAGGATTTTCGATTTGTTCCAGTTTAGAACGCAAATTGAGTAATTTACCCTTAGCCCGCACACAATGCACGTCACCTTCCAAAATAGTGGCAATTCCTGCCGAATCGTAACCTCTATATTCTAATTTCTCTAATCCAGCCAGTAAAATATCTGTCGCTGTCTGAGTGCCTATATATCCAACTATTCCACACATTGCTTAAACCACTCCAGTTTCAGGATGATTAAATTTTAAGTATAGTTGCTGGAATGAATAAGCCACTTTAGCAAATTGGTTATTGGTTATTGGTCATTGGTCATTGGTCATTGGTTATTAGGAATAGGAAACAGGAAACAAATAGATATAACAACGGACAATGGACAACGGACAATGGACAACGGACAACTGACAACGAACAACGGACAACGGACAACTGACAACAAAAATGCTGAGGAATGAGGAAAGAATCTAAATGTTTCTCCCGCTCTCACTCCTCAGCGCTAAAAGACCAAGAATTTAGAAATGAAATTCTTAGTAAGCCAAGCCCATGCTGCGAGTTGTTTCAGCGCCTAAATAAACGCGAATACTCAAAAAGTCGGTGGGGCAAGCAGTTTCACAACGCTTACAACCTACACAGTCTTCAGTGCGGGGAGAAGCAGCCACTTGAGCAGCCTTACAGCCATCCCAAGGAACCATTTCTAGTACGTCAGTAGGACAAGCGCGGACGCATTGTGTACAGCCAATGCAGGTGTCGTAGATTTTTACGGTATGAGACATTGAAAAAACTGCTCCTTTCGGGTGTTCTTCTGAGGTGAAATAATCATAATCAAGGCATAGTTTACCCCAGGGCTTGATAGCTTGTAAGCAAAAGGCTACATAACTTTAAACAATGTAATAGACACCTTAACTAATTTATCCCCCAAAATTGCTGTTATATAGCTGTAATCAGCAACATCGCCATTTAGTGTTTACCCAACTTACTCCCTGTCAAACATGGCAATTTGTAAAGATGTGTAAATTAACAGTCGTTTTCTGGAGGTCATCTATCATACCTGTGATCTATACTCTATAGATTGATCAGCCCTGGTTAAGTTGTAATGGAATATTAACTTTTAAATGACTTTATAATCCTGTAAAGACGTTTCATCAAACGTTGCTACAAAAATGGGGAACGAAGCAAAAATATCGCCAAAATATTGCGATACTCTATATGTATGTAAATCACATCACATAAACTGATCATGGAGCTAAATTCTTTACCCACTGAGGTAATTTTGACACATCCGCGTCAGTCTCTTGGTAAGTTACAACTTGATTGGACACCCCAACCGGGAAACTATCTTGATTTTGAAGGTAAAACCTACGCAGTTTTAGAGCGTTGCCATAGATATCAGCTTAGAGGAGGACGCTATAGTTTACACAATATCGCTATTTATGTCCAAAAAGCCCAAAGACCGGAAGAAAAAAGTTTAGTAGAGGGACGTTGGGTTATCGGTGATGCTACTTGTCATTATAATGCTCTTTCAGAAATTATCCGTTGTGCTGTTAACCCAGAAGGACCATGTAAATCCTGTCGGTTCTATGAAAATTAGGGAACAGGGAACAGGGAACAGGAAACAGATGGAGAGACGATGTTACCCAATCACCAATCACCAATTACCAATTACCCATTACCAATTACCCATTACCAATTACCCATTACCAATTACCTCACCAACAGTTAATCGAGTCCCATTGACAAAATCCCATCCTGATTGGGGACGTTTACCTGTTAATTGCACTTCCCGCAGCAGTAATAAACCTGCCCCTGTTTGGACAATTGCTCCTAGTCCTTTAGTAATATTTACTACTTCTCCAGGTTGACCTGATATAGTTGATAAGTTAGGTATTTTGTTAATTTTTTCCTGTAACTGCTCTGGTAATTCTTGAATGTACGCTGACTCTATGGGAACAGTAGCAATGATTTTCAATGGTTGATTGCGGAAGCTGGCAATACAGTTAGGATAAAAGCCGCGAATTTGATTGTGTAATTGGATGGCACTTTTTGCCCAGTCTAAGTCATAGTCTGGTTTTTGAATCAAAGATGCGTAAGTGGCTGTGGCATGATCTTGAGGAGTTGGTGTAATTTCCTGACGTTCTAGTTTATATAGGGTTTCTATGAGTAAATCTGCACCAGCGATCGCTAACTTTTCCGCTAAAATCTGAGCATTATCTAGTAAATTAATTGGTGTAGTTGCTTTGAGGAGCATATCACCTGTATCCATGCCCTTATCCATAAGCATAGTTGTAATCCCGGTTTCTTTTTCACCATTGTAGATACTCCACTGAATTGGTGCAGCCCCGCGATATTGAGGGAGAATTGATCCATGTACGTTGACACAACCTAGCTTTGGCATATCTAATATTTTCTTAGACAAAATTTGTCCATAAGCAATGACTACAAACACATCTGCTTCCATCTGCTTGAGTCGTGTTAAGGTTTCAACATCTTTTTTGAGTCTTTCCGGTTGCCATACTGGAATATGATGATCTGTAGCTAAGGTTTTCACGGGGGAAGGTGTCAGTTTATTCCCACGTTCTCGGCGTTTATCTGGTTGGGTAATTACAGCAAGTACCTGAAAATCACTGTTTTCCAAGAGTTTTTTAAAGGTGGGAATCGCAAAATCTGGAGTGCCAAAAAATACTATTTTCATTAGTTATTAATCATTAATTACGAGTCATGAGTCATTAATTAATGGTAAGTGTGTTCCTCATCACTGACAACTGCGACATCTGAATATTAGTAAAATTATGTTGAGCATTTTTGATTATGGGAAATAAATTTTCATGGTTTGATGGTATAGTGTTTACTATTAGTTGAGTAAAAACAGCTTCGATAAACTATCAATAGTCCAGGTAGTTAGTTCGGCGATGCTTTCGGTTCGGAAGCCTATCATTATTTGCATCTACTGTTGACGGATTTTGTGCGTCTGGCTGTGTTTTAGAGTTGGTCATTTCTCTACTAAATCAAAATTATTCGATAATTGCCCAAGTTCAAAGTAGACTGTGTTTGCTTAATCGCAGCGGTTACGAGTGTAAATTACAGTTTGTTGTTCTGGTGTATGAATTTAATGTTTTTGTTTACTATTGATCGTGCATCAGTTAATCTGAATTTGCCAATATATAGGTTCTGATCGGGTAAGTCCTGCGCTATTATATCCAGCCAGAAACAAAGCATATTATTGGGAAATTACTTGATTTAAAAGGATGTTTGAAAACTTTTTGACGAATTATATTCGCCTCAGTTAGTATGAATTTAGACTTTTAAGTAATTGGAAAAAATATTTACAGTCATTGCGAGCGAAGGGAAGCAATCACAACCCTTGGAATTGCTTGATTTCACTTCGTTCCATATGGCTAACGCCACGCAACGCTTACGCAATAAAATTGTGTAATTAATTCTGTCTCACTACTTAAAACAACCTCTAAGACAAGTTTTAATATCATCTCTAGATTTTGGCTACGTAGGTGTTCAGCCAAAACCGGATTTTAGGGGTTTTGAATGGGGGAGACTGACATCAGTAAATTAACATTCAGAATGCTGATCAATTCGATTCTTAATCAAGTGCTGACGGCTGAATGCTTGAATTTACACTCCTGATAAACATACCTGTATTCTACTGGTATTAAATATGGATGTTGCTTGAACTGACAATAATGATGGTATTTATTAACAGATGTAATTTACTGTTAACTTCTATCCCGTCATGATTGTATATTATGTAAAGATTATGAGGGGGTAAATGGTGATAATAAAACTTTTGTAAAGCAATGCAACATTTGAATAAGAGACTTCCAAATAAAAAAATGTCCCAAAACTGATGCAAAAATTCTCTCTCTGTGTACTCTGTGCCTCTGTGGTTCGTTTCTTGGGATAATTTATTTCTTGGAAGTCTCTAAATTATCTCGTAAAAGCTTTTGGTTTGTTGATATACATATAGTCATAGCTTTTTTCCATTTCCGTATAAATACTGCCCGCACTTAGCAACTGCCCCCTAGAGAGTCTCATCATGCTTAAACCCCTTTTGGTGTCAGGATGGTTCCGTGTTCAACCATTTCTCAAGTACATTGCCATAGTTATTATAATTTCACCTTTCGTGGGAATATCTATTAATGCTACCTTAGCGAAACAATTAGAAGCAGCAATTGTGAGTTCGGGAATTAGCAAATCTCATCCAAAATTGACAGAAAATTCTGCTACTAAGCAGTTAAATTTACAATTTGCTCAAGTTAACTCTCAAACAGGAAAAATATCCGTTGGTGAAGGGATACATTCATTACCGAAAGATGGCGTGACTTCAGGGATAGAAAGAGAAAGTTATCAAGTGGGGAATAATGTTGTTAGTGAAACTGTAACATCAGTTAATGTGGCACAATTTCCAAACCCAACATCGGTTAATCAAGTTAATTTAATTCAAAAATCACAAGACGCAAAAGCAGAAGCTGATTTAAATTCTCCAGTCAGTGAGAATGCTGTATCTAAGGAATTGGCAACATCAACAGTTATACCTAAAACTGGAGAAATCCCTGTTAGTGAACAGCAAAATGAGTCAGAGACGGCACAAACTGATCCTATAGGTAGTCCCCACCCCATCCCTTGGCAATGGATTTTGGCTACTCAAGAAGCGGTTGGGGGGAAAGGTGGTTCTGGTGTCCGCTACTATCGGAGTATTCCTGTAGTTTCTCCTGATGGCAGGTATGCGATTTATAGTCGGGTGCAAATGCAAGTAAAACCGGAAATGCACAATAGCCGAGTTAATAGTGTGTTGTTTGTGGAAGATAGACAAACCAAGCGGTTACGGGTGATGACATCAACTAGCTTGGTAATTGATCCGCTGTTAAAGAGACAGGCTAGTTTGTCAGTAGAAACGGATCGTGATGGAAATATGGGTGTATTAGTGCCTGTGAGTTGGTCTGAAAAAGGCGATCGCTTTTTAGCCCGTAAATTTGTGGCTATTTTTAATACCGCAGATGCCACAGATCAGGCTGTAATTTGGAATCGTCAACAAAATCATCTCAATGTAGTTAGTCCTGTGCAATCCGAAGATGATCACGAAAAAATAGCTATTTTGTTAGGTTGGAGTAAAAAGCAACCTAATAATGTGTTATTCCGTGCTGGTGAATTAGGGGAGGAAAATTGGCCTTTATTGCAAGTGACTAATGATGGTAGAACTGTAGATATTTCAGCAGAAGGGGATCAGGCAGTAACTTTCGGTGAAAGAGGTAGCATTTGGGCAGATCCACAGCTTGCTTCTCGATAATGGTGTCTAAACTATGATTTTTATGGTTTTTATGATTTTTATGATGTAATTTGATGCATATTTTTTGTCAGAACAAAGATGGTCAATAACTCATTAAAATCACATAAATCATAGTTAAGACATTGCGCTGCTGACTAAAATTACCGTAATATCAACACCAGAGGCGATCGCTTCGGGGATGTTTCCTTGAATGGCTTGTTGTAATAGTCCCTCACGGGAAGCACCCAAGACTACAACATCGAAACCTTCAGTTTTCACCAACTCAATTACTCCAGTGGTGACAGATTCAGCTTGTAAAGATGCAGCAACAACATTGCCTTGTAAATTACGGTGACGCATTAATTGCCGGGTAGATGCTTCTAAAACTGTCATATCAGGTGCTGTTTCCCCAGGTTTAACTACTTGGGTTAAGCGAATTTCTATCTCATTTTTCAAAGTGACTAAAGCCGGTAATAATTTGATGGCTATGGGTGCATTTGGTCCCCCAGCCATAGGGACTAACCATCGTTTAAATTGTTGATATGAATGGCAATTATTGCCTAATTTTACTAAAACAACATCACAATTTGCTTGACGAATTACCGTATCTACAACATTGCCAAAAATCCTGCCGGGGGTAGATGTATTTCCCTTCCAACCCATGAAAATTAGATCTATGTATCGTTCCTTAGTTGTTTCTAAAATTGCTTGGGCAACATCATGGGCGACCCGAATTTGGGTATGAATGGGAATGTGCAGTTTTTTGGCTAAACTTTCGGCTTGTCGGAGTAAGCGGCGACTTTTTGCGGTGTTGACTGGGGTTTCCGCTGGGGAAATGTGACGGGATACTAAGATGATTTGTAAACATTCTATTTCATAATGGCGATCGCGGGCAATAGCGGCAGCCATTTCTAGTAATACGGGGGCGGTTTCCGGGTTAGCAATGGTAACTAATAATCTCCCTCTCCCAATACTAGGCGATCGAGTTTGGTAAACTAAATAAGAAGGTTCTGCTTGGGGACCTGTCACCCCATTTTCGCCATTCAAATGATCTGCTTCAGCACGAATAATATCAGCGCGAGTAATAATCCCAATTAATTTTTTACCATCTACCACAGGTAAACGACTAATTTGATATCTATCTAATAAATAGAGAACATGACTTAATCTATCTGCTGGTGTCACCGTCACCGGCTTAGGTGTCATAATTTCTTTTAAAAGAGTTTCATGGGGCAAAAGATGATTCCGAATCTTCTGTAAATCAGTTTGGGAAACTAAGCCGACTAATTTATTATTTTCTACTACAGGAAAACCGCGATGATGGGAACGAGAAAAAGCCTTAATCACTTCATCTCCCGTCATTTCTGCTTCCAAAGTTTCCACCAAGCACTGCATCACATCCTTAGCAGTTAACTGAGTTAATATCCCTTGGGTCGGACTATTTTTTTGAATAACAACTCCATTTAATTTTAAAAGTTTGTCATAGAGTGAACCAGGAACAACCTTCTCCGCTACCAGATAAGATACCACAGATACCACCATTAAAGGTAAGACTAAATTAAAGTCTGTCGTCATTTCAAAAACAATCACAATTGCAGTAATGGGAACTTTAGAAACCGCGCTAAAAAATCCCCCCATTCCGGCTAATGCGTAGGTAGTCGGTGAACCAAATCCAAATACTTGCAATTCACATACGCCAATAATATGTCCTAAACAAGAACCTAAAATTAAACTGGGTGCAAATAATCCCCCAGGTGCGCCCGAACCAAAAGCAATTAATGTTAAGATAAATTGGGCAATAAAGGCAATTCCCGCTAAAGGAATATTTGGTTCACTGGCAATCATAAACTCCCGCAAACCTGTATTATCCCGAAAAGTTTCTGGTAGCAAAGACATAATTAAACCCGAAGCCAAACCAGCTATTGCTACCCGCAAAGGTAAACTAATATGTAAACGGCGGTAAGCTTGAATACTAAAAATTAATCCCTGATTAAATAAAGCTGCTAATAAACCCGCTAAAATTCCTAAAATTAATAAAGTCGGAATTTCTAATAGGGAAAAACTGCTAGAGTGATTAATCAGTTTTAAGTCTAGTTGAAAACTCCCACCACCTAACCAGCGGGAGATCACGCCACCAATAAAAGAAGCGATAATTGCCGTTCCTAAAGTTAAACCTGATAAATCTTGTAATAATTCTTCAATAATAAATAAGACCCCGGCTAGAGGCGCATTAAAAGCCGCTGCTAAACCAGCCCCCGCCCCCGCGGCAATCATTTGGCGGCGATGATCTGGAGAAGTGGGAACTAAGCGACTCATACCCGCCGCTAACCCCGCACCAACTTGAACTGTCGGTCCCTGTCTACCCAAGGTTAATCCTGAACCCAAGGCGATAATTGCTGAGATTAACTTGACAAAAGCTACTCTCCATGATAGTTTAATTGGCACATTCGCCAAAGCAGCTTTGACTTGGGGAATGCCACTACCAGCCGCTTCTGGTGCTAATCGCTGCACTAACCAACCGGAAAGAAACCCCAAACTTAGGCCAATAAATGGTAGAGATATCCAGGCTGGGAAAATGTGAGTTGTATGCACTCGCCATGTTCCCAACCACCCTGAACCTTGTTTGAGTAATACCGCAGATAAAGCGGCTACTATCCCAATTATAGAAGCTTCTGCTATGGCTAGTCCCTTTCTAGGTTGCCAAAAGTTCCGAAACTGCTGGGTTAGCATTGTCAGGGAAATCATAAATTTTAAGTTTAAATTTTTAATCTTTAAATTTTAATTTAAAACTAACTCTTTCTTGAGTTTTTTAGATGGGTATCTTATTTAGTAATATTAAATATTTTTACTGAGGAGATTGGATGAGAAAAGACGGTAAAATTATTGAAAATACTCTTGACAAGTTTTTGAGTTTCAGTTATCGTTTAAATATAGTGGAAATCTGTGCGCCCATATATATTAGACTGTCTAAGTAGGTTGGCGTTGAAAATTGTCGTTATGGCAAGGCAAAAGGCAAGAGGCAAGAGGCAAGAGTGAAGAGGGTTTAGGCGATTTTACATTTCTTTACACAGTTTGGTTTTATTGTGTTCACCTACTTAAATCAGGATGTCCAGGATTTGAGGATTTTCAGGATGTTGTTGGATGATTTTTGGTAAGGAGTTGGTTTTTTTAGGATGTTTTTGAATGATTGTTTTTGAATAATTTAAACCATCTATAAATTTTTATATTAGGATGATTACAAGGATTGATTTTTAAACGATCAAAATATCTATCTAACTTCCGTTGTAAGATGGCAGAAGCAGATTCAAAAAACTCCCCTGCATCAATACTAATAACAATAGATTATTTTGATTATTTACCCAATGTGATCATATCTTATTCTGTAATATTCAGAATCAGGATAACCAAGATTGTAAGATTTACAGGATGTTATTAGATGATTTTTAGTAGGGAGTTGGTGATTTTTTTTGTCTGAATCAGGATTTCCAGGATTTGAGGATGTAGAGGATATTATTGAATGATTTTTGGTGGGGAGTTGATGATTTTTTTTGTCTGAATCAGGATTTCCAGGATTTGAGGATGTAGAGGATATTATTGAATGATTTTTGGTGGGGAGTTGGTTTTTTTCAGGATGTTTCTGAATGATTGTTTTTGAATAATTTAAACCATCTATAAATTACCATCCTGTCAATCCTTTAATCCTGGTTATCCTGATTCTGACAAATGCAATTTTCATCACCAAACAAACCATCTATAAATTACCATCCTGAAAATCCTTTAATCCTGGTTATCCTGATTCTGACAAATACAACTTTCATCACTAACAAACCATCTATAAATTACCATCCTGTCAATCCTTTAATCCTGATTCTGACAAATACAACTTTCATCACTAACAAACCATCTATAAATTACCATCCTGAAAATCCTTTAATCCTGGTTATCCTGATTCTGACAAATACAACTTTCATCACTAACAAACCATCTATAAATTACCATCCTGTCAATCCTTTAATCCTGATTCTGACAAATACAACTTTCATCACTAACAAACCATCTATAAATTACCATCCTGAAAATCCTTTAATCCTGGGTATCCTGATTCTGACAAATGCAATTTTCATCACCAAACAAACCATCTATAAATTACCATCCTGAAAATCCTTTAATCCTGGGTATCCTGATTCTGACAAATGCAATTTTCATCACCAAACAAACCATCTATAAATTACCATCCTGAAAATCCTTTAATCCTGGTTATCCTGATTCTGACAAATACAACTTTCATCACTAACAAACCATCTATAAATTACCATCCTGTCAATCCTTTAATCCTGATTCTGACAAATACAACTTTCATCACTAACAAACCATCTATAAATTACCATCCTGAAAATCCTTTAATCCTGGTTATCCTGATTCTGACAAATGCAATTTTCATCACCAAACAAACCATCTATAAATTACCATCCTGAAAATCCTTTAATCCTGGGTATCCTGATTCTGACAAATGCAATTTTCATCACCAAACAAACCATCTATAAATTACCATCCTGAAAATCCTTTAATCCTGGTTATCCTGATTCTGACAAATACAACTTTCATCACCAAACAAACCATCTATAAATTACCATCCTGTCAATCCTTTAATCCTGGTTATCCTGATTCTGACAAATACAACTTTCATCACCAAACAAACCATCTATAAATTACCATCCTGTCAATCCTTTAATCCTGGTTATCCTGATTCTGACAAATACAACTTTCATCACCAAACAAACCATCTATAAATTACCATCCTGTCAATCCTTTAATCCTGGTTATCCTGATTCTGACAAATGCAATTTTCATCACTAACAAACCATCTATAAATTACCATCCTGTCAATCCTTTAATCCTGGTTATCCTGATTCTGACAAATACAACTTTCATCACCAAACAAACCATCTATAAATTACCATCCTGTCAATCCTTTAATCCTGGTTATCCTGATTCAGAATATTTTTCTGTAACTCTTAAATGTTAAAACTTACAAGTCTCGACGCGAGAGAAGAGACAACTTCCCCTGTTCGTCCCATCCCCCCAATACCCCTCATACCCCACCCTTCCCAAACGTCTATATCATTGCGTTGTGTTAGATCCCCGACTTCTTGAAGAAGTCGGGGATCTGAGATGTATAATATTAACTATTTTTCCCAGTAATGGATAGTCCTTCTACTATCAGCGATGGTGTATAACAAGAACCATTCCAATCCGCATCTCCACCTAGTTGCACCACTTGTTTTAGGGCTGTGTAGACGTTACCTGCTACCATTGTATCTTTGACTCTGCCAATTATTTGCCCGTTTTTGACCCGATATCCCAAATCAACATTGATGGAAAAATCACCTGATAGTCCGCTACAACTACCTAACATTTGATCGATAATTAAGCCATCATCCATCTTTTTAATCAAGTCTAATAGGGAAAGATCACCAGGTTGAATCAGGAAGTTAAATAATCCAGGAGTGGGATAACTACCTAAGCCAGGGCGAAAACCATTACCAGTGCTACCGCTGTTTAATTGTTGTCCAGTAGTGCGATCGCTATAAAAATTCCGTAAAATCCCATTTTCGATAAATATCAATGACTGGGTAGGTTGACCTTCATCATCAAAGGGACAACTATAGGGACCAGCTTTTGGGTTTTGGTAAAGGGTCAGGGTGGGGGCAATAACTGGTTTACCCAATCTATCTGCCCAGGGGGAAGCTTTTTCCAAGATGTGTTTACCATTCAAAGCTGATTGCACAGTTCCCCACAGCATATCTGCTGCTTTGGAAGTGAACAATACAGGACTACGACCACTGGGACTAGGAATGTTTTCTTTAGCCCAATTTAATCGCTGTAAAATTTGGCTGGCTACTTTCTCTGGGTTGAGTTTATCGCGTTGAGTTTGACCATCAGCAACACTGAGAAAATCATCACCTCTCACCCATTCCGCTGACATATAGCAGCTAAGTGTGGTGTCGGTGTAGTGAGAATCTAAACCTTTGCTGTTGATCAGTCTAGTGTTTTCTATATCGCATTCCCAGTCACTATGGCAAAGAATATCTGGATAGACATCACGAATTAAGGCGATCGCTTCTTTGCCCCAGTTAATCAACATCTCTACGGATACAGATGTGCCTAAATCTGAGTAAGAATCCTCGCCATAAGTCCCTAATTCTACTGTTTCCGGTGGATTTAATTGACTCAGTGCCAAAGATTTCTCCACCATAGCTTGGGGATCAACATCGCCATAAGCCACCGTCAAACCGGGACAACCATTCCGCCATAGCCGTAGGGCTGTACCCTCAGATTGACTGGTTTCTAGTTGTTTGAGACGGTTAGCCTCAAAAAAAACTGGTCGAGAAAGCGATCGTGACTGATATACTTCCGCAGCCTCAGCACCAGATTTGAGGGCAAGTTCTAGCAGTTGTTCCGCCAGTGTATCTTGTAACAAATTTGCAGAACCCATGTCCCTTTATGAATTATGGATTTTGGATATAAATCGCTTAATAGACGTACATCATTATCCCATTAGCGTGTCATCAACAGTTACAAAAAAGGGAACAGGGAACAGGGAACAGGGAACAGATAAGAAACACTCATTTGCACCAGTTTAGAGCTTATCCCTGCTTGTACCCTCATGGCAAATTGATTTCTTGTAACAGCCAAAAGCCCGCAAAATCTTGGGATTGAGAATCGGACTGGACACCAATAAAATGTACGCCATTGGCTTGTTCCTTAGCTACCGCAAAGCCCTGTGCTTCTGCCAAAAGTTCAGGAGTGCGGATATTAGCCACCACCCAACTTTCCGTAGCCCCCGTTTCTAAAATCAACCTGTTGCCTTGCTTGGTGTCAAAGTGCAAATAAGCCATTTCTAAACCAGACATCCAACCCGCTATGGGTAAAGCCCTGGGGGAGAAAATCAAAATTCCTGGAATCCGAGTTTCTGGAGATAATTGCGCCAACTCTAGGGGAAAAGCTTCACCAAAGCCAATTTCCCAATCCGGCATTTCCGCCAAATCACTAGCCTCTAAAGTCACAAAAGCCCATTGTTTTCCTTCCAACGCATCTGGTAATCGCTGGGGCAAGGGTCTATCTAAACGCACCGAAGGATTAACTACCCCCTGATATCCTGGTTCTTGGGGATAAACTTCCTTCATTCGCTGCTGTATCCACTGGTTGAGAACCAACGTCCGCCGACTTGGTACGGCGGGTACTCCCACGTCTTCACAGGATTTGGTGATCATGTTATTCATTTGGCGGCGGAAAAAGCGGATTTTGGTAGGTGCTGTACCAGCTTCTTCTATCGCTTCCTGGATTGCTGTCCGTAGCCAACCCGAATTTACCTGGGTACTTGGGCAATATTTAGCATAGCGAAACAGAGAATCCGTTGGTGTACCAATATCTACAGGACTTTCGCACACCAACATTTCCCACACTTTTTTCTGATTTTCGTCCAAAATCGGACGGGAGTAAAAATCGAGTTCCCAGTACATTTTTCTCTGGCTGCCCATGTTTTAGCGGTAAAAATCTGATGACTTAAATATTTGTGATTTCCTAACTTTACCAATTTACAGGAGCATTGATATTTACTAATTTTGGAGAATAACAATATACGCTTTTACAAAAAATAGATGCAATATAATGTACCAAAAAGGAAGATCCAGTCTCTATCCTTGACAGTAGCGTTGGGCTTGAGCTTGATATATATTACGGCTTATGTGAATTAAATGCTGAAACCCTTGTAATACCGTTGATGATTCTGGAATTATCGTTCTAGAGAACTCTGGAAACCCTGATAGAACCACAATATTTTTAACTCGCATAAGGCGTATATTTGTAAAGAGCGATCGCATTTTTGGATCTAACTGTATATTTGTTATCACCATTTGGTGATTTGGATTTGTTTACTCTAAGAGAAATCCACAAAAAAGATGATCCAATCTTGTGGGATGTGGGATGGGCATCTTGCCCGTCCTTGTATTATTAGCGGGCAAGATGCCCGCACCACAAGAAATTTTAGGATATTTTTTTAATTGGAAGTCTCTAATATGTAAGTGAGCGAGGGGGGAAACCGGAAAAATTAGTTCCCTCCCCAAAGCATCGGGGAGGGTTAGGGTGGGGTAATTTGAGGAATAATGGTGATTCGATAACTTATGTGTACAGAGTAGCCTTTTAGGAGCTATCGTGTACACACAAATTAAAACTGTTCCCAGTTAAGAGTTCCCAGTTAAGAGTTCCCTGCCCTCACAGATAACTTTTCCAGCAAACCCTAAATAGAGTTTGTCAACTCATCAAACTTGGCACGAACCACCTGTATATCTTGCCACATGAGCCATTTAGGCTTTCCTTTTTCCCGTGAAGGATTACGCAACAAGTAAGAGGGATGAAAAATAGGCATACATAAGCGCCCTTCCCACTCCAACCATTGACCACGAATTTTAGTAATCGGACGGTTATCACCAATCACACCCTTCACAGAAGTTGCACCTGTTAATAAGATAATTTTTGGGTCAACCAGGCGAATCTGCTCAAATAAATATGGTTTACAAGCAGCAGCCTCTTCATTAGTCGGTACACGGTTTTCCGGTGGTCTACACTTACAAATATTGGCAATATATATATCTCTTTCTGTACTTAAATTTACTGAAGCTAAGATACTTTCTAGTAATTGTCCTGATCTACCCACAAATGGTAAACCTGTTTCATCCTCATTTTTCCCCGGTGCTTCTCCAATAATCATAATATCGGCTTGGAGATTACCACGCCCAACCACAGCATGAGTACGGTTTTGGGCTAACGCACAACGCTGACAGCCATTGCAATGTTTTGTCAATTCCTCTACATTCTCATAAGTTCCCGGCGGAATGGGAATTTTATTACTTGTAGTAATTAGCTCTCTTTGGTTTAAGCTGGAGTTATCAAATAAACTAAGTTGAGTCTCATGCTGCATGGAATTTAGAATGGTAACTGGAAACTTCAGAATATTAACGCAAATAAGTAGGTTAGCATTGAAAATCGTCGTTATGGCAAGGCAAGAGGCAAGAGTGAAGAGGATTTGGGCGATTTTACTTTTCGTTACATATTTCGGTTTTTTCCGTTCACCTACTTATTACCACCCATCCTATCAATTAATAGACAGAATGAGATTGGGGCTTTGTCTACCTCATCACAAGTATCGCCCTTTTTTCCAGACAGCACACTCTAATTAATCAAGTTTTAAAGCATTAACTGGCACATCATCCCAAGATTTGACTGTTCGTAATTTTGCAATCCAGCCCTCTGCCTTTTGAGAGTTCGTGAGATTAGTCTTAAACGACTCATGACAATCTCTAGCCTGAGATTCATCACAAGAGGCAATACAGGCGTGAATCAGTCCAGAAGGATCAATTTGTTCATTTACCCAAATATTCATAGTTTATGTTTATATTTTGCAAATAGTCGGATTAAAACCGTCATCTTTAATTTTATAATACTTATTAAATTTATGTACAGAAATAAGCAAAATTCAAGCGAGTATTTAATATCACCAGTTCTTCCCAGATTCCTATTCCTAATTCCTTTTTAACCCCCATGAGTGCAGAAATTATTTGCGTTGGTACAGAAATGCTGCTAGGAGATATCCTTAACAGCAATGCCCAATATCTTGCTCAACAATTAGCACAGTTAGGCATTCCTCACTACTATCAAACCGTCGTCGGCGATAATCCAGACCGACTCAAAGAAGTTATAGAAATTGCTGCTTCCAGAGTACAAATTCTCATTTTCACAGGTGGTTTAGGACCCACACCCGATGATCTCACCTGCGAAACTATCGCTGATTTTTTTGGCGTTCCCTTAATAGAACGAGCCGATATTGTCGAAGATATAGCCGAAAAATTTGCCCAACGGGGACGAATAATGTCCGCTAATAATCGCAAACAAGCCTTAATTCCCCAAGGTGCAGAAATTTTACCCAACCCCACAGGAACAGCACCGGGTATTATTTGGCAACCCCGTCCAGGATTAACTATTTTTACTTTCCCTGGTGTTCCCAGCGAAATGTATCGAATGTGGACCGAAACCGCCGTACCTTTTCTGAAAAGTCAAGGTTGGGGAAAGGAAATTATTTATAGTCGCAGTTTAAGATTTTGGGGAATTGGAGAATCTGCTTTAGCCGAAAAAGTAGCCCCCTACTTTAATTTAACTAATCCCACAGTAGCCCCCTATGCAGGCAAGGGAGAGGTCAGACTGCGAATCTCTGCTAAAGCCACAGACGCAACAACCGCAGAAGCTTTAATTGCACCCATTGAAAAACAACTAAGAGAAATCGCTGGCTTAGATTATTATGGCATTGACAATGACACCCTTGCTGCTGTCGTTGGTAATTTCTTAAAGTCTGCGGGAGCAACCCTATCTGTAGCCGAATCTTGCACCGGTGGGGGACTGGGGCAAATGTTAACGGAAATTTCTGGTAGTTCTGATTACTTTTGGGGTGGGGTAATTGCCTACGATAATTCTGTCAAAGTTGGACTATTAGGAGTCAACCCAGAGGATTTAGAGGAATTTGGGGCAGTAAGTGCGACAGTAGCTGAACAAATGGCTATTGGCGTTAAAAATCGGCTTTCAACCACTTGGGGATTAAGTATTACAGGCATTGCTGGACCAACCGGGGGAACCCAAACCAAACCAGTGGGTTTAGTCTATATTGGTTTAGCTGGTCCTGGTAATGAAGTAATCAGTTTTGAACATCGCTTCGGAACAATTCGGGGACGGTCTTTAATTCGTTATGTAAGTGCAAATACAGCCTTAGATCATCTGCGGCGACATCTGCTCACAAGCTAGTAGTCTGTTAACCCGAAAATGATTGGGGGTGGGGAGGTGGGGGAGGTAGGGGAGGTGGGGGAGGTAGGGGAGGTAGGGGATGTAGGGGGAGTAGGGGAGGTAGGGGGAGTAGGGGATGTAGGGGGAGTAGGGGAGGGAAGAACAGAGGTTTTTTCCGATCATTTCCTAGTCTCTGACTAGGAATGCAGTTAATGAGGCTCTGCCTCTAATATCATTGAAGTCAGAGCCTTCTAAAACTCATTCCCAGTCTCTGACTGGGAATGAGATGACTTGAGTTCTTTACCACATCTCGTTCCTAGTCTCTGACTAGGAATGCAGTTAATGAGGCTCTGCCTCTAATATCATTGAAGTCAGAGCCTTCTAGCCCACATTCAGCATGAGTAAATATACTCAAAATATTTTTCCCAGCAGGTTATTTTGTCAAAAAAAGAATTTCATAAAACAGCTAAAACCCAATCATAATAACCAGTTCATGCTTTTTGCTATCTAGGTCGGTATTCAATGAATTTAATCTCAAACCAACTAATTTATTGACATTATTCTCAATAAACTTGATTCGAGCTTTAAATATATCGGCGATCGCTCTAATATAGAATTGCGTGTCATTGTCTGAAAGCCTTGTTATCATTGGGTTATGGATAATTCCGAAAATTCAAAAAACACCTGCGGAATGTGGGTTCTAGAACTCATTCCCAGTCAGAGACTGGGAACGAGTTGAACGAGGTTGGGTTAAGCGACAGCGCAACCCAACCTAGCAAAAATGGACAAGGTATTGATTACTTACTTACAGGTTCTAATTGTAGACTTATTACTTTTTGTTCTTGTTCTTGTTGCTGAAATTCTGTCAATTCTGATTCTATTTCTGCCTTGACTTCATGACGGAACTTGAAAAAATGTTCACCTGTACCCAAAGCAATTAAATAATCATATAATAGATGAGGTTTTTGCCGTGCCATTGTTATTAATTGCTGCCAAAAAACAAACCGTGTAGAACGCAAAAATCCCTGTCGCCAACAAATAGACATTAAAAATTGGAACTCTGGTTTTGTTAAATTTCTTTCATATTTAGCCCGCCAACCTTCCATCATCATAAAATGCCGAAAAGTCCGTTTTAGGTAGGGCATGGGTTCATATAAATTCCAAAAAGCATCAACAAACTCCTCGGCAATTTCCGACATTGGCCGAGTGGGAACAAAATTCATTAAGGCTTTTTGAGAACCCACAAATTCACCTAAACCATCCCTTAACCGTCCTTCTTTTTGCAAGCGAGTCCACATGGCTGTATTGGGTAATGCTTGCAATAAGTTAAGATGGGCTTGGGGAATACAAGTTGCTTCTACAAACTCTTGAATCCGTTTACCTGCACCTGGTTTTTCACCATCAAATCCTAAGATAAAACCAGACATAATTTGTAATCCGGCTTTAGTAATTTTATGGCAGGATTCAACTAAGGAATTGCGGGTATTTTGTGGTTTATTAATTCCGACTAAACTATCTACATCAGGGGTTTCAATTCCCATAAACACCTGCACAAAACCAGCTTTTACCATTAGTTCTAGTAATTCGTCATCTTCTGCTAAATTTAAAGAAGCTTCTGTTAATAATGCAAAAGGATAATTACGTTCTTCCATCCAGGGAATTAATGCTCTTAGAAAGACCTTAGCATTGCGTTTATTGCCAATAAAGTTATCATCAACTATAAATACATAACGCCACCAACCCATCTGATACAAAGCATCTAATTCGGCGAGGATTTGTTCTGGGGTTTTTGTCCGGGGTTTGCGACCGAAAAGGGTAATAATATCGCAAAATTCACATTGGAATGGACAACCCCGGGAAAATTGCACCGTCATGGCTATATAAGCATTTAAGTCTAATAAATCAAATCGAGGTAAGGGGGTTGTGGTGACATCGGGTTTTTCTGTAGCGCGAAAAATCCCTTTTTCTTCTCCCTTTTCTAAAGCCTCTACAAACATGGGAATAGTAATTTCCCCTTCATCTAAAATTAAATAATCTGCGCCGGCTTCAAGAACAAATTCTGGTACAGATGTGGCAAATGGTCCACCCACTGCCACTTTTTTACCTAACGCCTTACCTTTTCTAATTAATTCACCAAAATCCTGTTGCTGAATGATCATTGCAGAAATGATGACTATATCGCACCATTCCCAATCTGCATCTGTTTCTAGACGGACATTGCGATCGCTCAATCTGAATTCCCAATCACTCGGTAACATTGCTGCCACCGTGATTAACCCTAATGGGGGATTCGTAGATCGTAACCCAGCTAAATCAATGGTTTCCTGATAAGACCAAAAAGAATTAGGCATTATCGGCCAGATTAATAAAGCTTTCATTAAGTATATTTCCCTGAGTTGTTTTTGATCAAAACCTATTTAATTTGAACTATAAAAGTTAGGTCAGTTGGTTTTTATCTCTCTGGAGGTACAGATTCTTTTAGTTTTATATTTAAGAAAAGAAATAGATAAGGTAAAGATAAATTACAGTTCAGCAAACAAAATTTATTTACGTCTCAAATCTGAGATAAAATATTTGGTAAATTTACTTAAAAATGGTTATAATATTATTTTCTTAAATTGATGCGTGTTATTAGCAAAAAAATACTTAGGGACTTTTGGGAAAAGCACTCCCTAGCAGAATCAGGACTTTTACTATGGTATCAACGTATATCTGATTCTCAATTGGAAAAGTTTAATGATGTCAGACAAATTTTTCCATCAGCAGATTTAGTTGGTAACTTTACTGTTTTTAATATCAAAGGTAATCATTATCGTTTGATAACCTATATAGATTATGAGTATCAACTCTTATTTATACGTGCTGTACTCACTCATGCTGAATACGATAAGGAGAATTGGAAAAATGACGAGTGGTTTAAAAATTCCTAGTAACTACTATATAAAACTAATTACCACATTTCCTCCTCGACCAATTACCAATGAAGATGAATTAATTGCTACTCAAAATCAAATTAATTCTATTTTGGATCAAGGAAATATTACACAAGATGATCGAGACTATCTGAAGGTTCTTGCTACTCTTGTTTATGATTATGAACAACAACATGAAATAATACCTACCTTAACAGGTATAGCACTCCTTCAAGCTTTGTTAGAAGAATCTAATCTGCAACCAAAAGATTTAGTTTCTATCTTAGAAAGTGAGTTAATAGTTTTAGATATTCTTAATGGTAAACGCCAATTAACAGAAAAACAAATTCAAGATTTAGCTGTGTTTTTTCAGATTGATCCTACTTATTTAGTTGCATAACTGAGTTTTCCCCTTACCTGGTAACTCCAGAAACTTCTGGCAAAAGTCAGAAAAAGAGGAAAGATGCTCTTAATAACCTCATCACTAATCCCCAATCACTCCCAATGACTACTAAAATGAGTCTTGTAACCGCCCCATTTACAAAGCGGGGAAGAGGAGATAAATAACGGATAATTATGGGTAAACAGCGCGTTTTGTCGGGAGTTCAACCAACTGGTAACTTACACTTAGGTAACTATTTAGGTGCGATTCGCAACTGGGTAGAAATTCAAGACCAGTATGAAAATTTCTTTTGTGTGGTAGATTTACACGCTATCACTGTACCGCATAATCCCGCCACTTTAGCGGCTGATACTTACAAGATTGCTGCTTTATATTTAGCTTGTGGTATTGATTTACAACACTCTCATATCTTTGTTCAGTCCCACGTTTCCGCACACAGTGAACTCACTTGGTTGCTAAATTGCATTACCCCCCTGAACTGGTTGCAAGATATGATTCAGTTTAAGGAAAAAGCTGTTAAACAAGGGGAAAATGTCGGTGTTGGTTTATTAGATTATCCTGTACTCATGGCGGCAGATATTCTCCTTTATCAAGCTGATAAAGTGCCAGTGGGTGAAGACCAAAAGCAACATTTAGAACTAACAAGGGATATTGTTAATAGGTTTAATCACCAATTTGCCAAAAAAGCACCTGTATTAAAATTGCCAGATCCTTTGATTAGAAAGGAAGGTGCAAGGGTGATGAGTTTGACAGATGGGACAAGGAAAATGTCAAAATCAGATCCTTCAGAATTGAGCCGAATTAATATTTTAGACTCTCCAGAGGAGATTACTAAGAAGATTAAACGCTGTAAAACTGATTTGGTGAAGGGTTTAACCTTTGATGATTCAGAACGCCCAGAATGCCATAATTTATTGACACTGTATACGCTGCTGGCTGGAAAAACTAAGGAAGAGGTAGCGATTGAATGTGCAGATATGGGTTGGGGACAGTTCAAACCTTTATTGACAGAAACGGCGATTCATGCTTTAAAGCCGATTCAGGACAAATATCAGGAGGTAATGGCGGATAAGGGTTATTTAGAGTCAGTGTTGCGGGATGGTGGGGAGAAAGCCAGAGCGATCGCTAACTCTACTCTAGCAGATGTGAAAGCGGCTTTGGGTTTCACTGTTCCGTTGTAATTTTTTACAGGGTTTAGATCCCCGACTTCTTTGAGAAGTCGGGGATCTGAAAAAGATATCTGAGTGAGTAATATTTGACACTCTCACTGGCTAAAGCCGCTGAGATTCTGCTGACAGATTTAGATTAGGGAGTACCCAAAGTCTAATTCTCGCTGCGTTCGTCAAACAACGCCTACTTAGTTACTCTAAGTCCAGCTTAGGTTTCTAGCTACTTTGATCATTTTGGTGCTTTCAGAGTCCATCACTGGGCCAAGATCCGGTACGCTCCACAACCTGCCATTAATCGCTCTTTCTTGTCAATACTGCCGTTAGGACTTAAACCTAACCGTTGTTTCACGGGAGCCGGGATTTCTCCGATACTAGGATGTTTCAACACGTAGATAGTTATTCTTACTCACAATCTCATTTTAGCATAAAATACCACTGCTGTTAAAACCGCCCGTGTCACTTATAAGTAATTGGACAAAAATATTTACAGTCATTGCGAGCGAAGGGAAGCAATCACAACCCTGGCGATTGCTTCATTTCACTTCGTTCCATATGGCTAACGCCACGCAACGCTTACGCAATGACATTGTGTAATTAATTCTGTCTCACTACTTATCTCAGGGCTAAAACCGCTGAGTTTTACGTTTACCGGATATTTCTATAACTAAGGTTTAGTCTTTAATGTGTAATTCGTTTTACTCTTTAAGAAAACCTCAAGATAAATTTGAACTATGCCGGATACTTATAGCTTTAGTGCTTTTAACAACTTCCGCACAGCCGCCCAAAGGGGTGACTTTTTAATTACCGCCGAAGTTGCACCTCCCAAGGGCGGAGATCCTATCCATACCATCGAAATGGCGGCGACTCTTAAGGGAAGGGTTCATGCTGTCAATATTACTGATGGTAGCCGTGCTGTCATGCGGATGTCTTCCTTGGTAGCCTCGGTGATTTTATTGCAAAATGGGATTGAACCGATTTGTCAGTTTGCTTGCCGCGATCGCAATAGAATTGGATTACAAGCAGATTTAATGGGCGCTCATGCTTTGGGTATCCGCAACATCTTAGCTTTAACTGGCGACCCTGTAAAAGCCGGTGATCATCCTCAAGCAAAAGCCGTTTTTGATTTGGAAGCTGTGCGACTATTGCAGTTAATTAGAAACATGAATCAGGGTTTTGATTTTAATGAAAAACCCCTCACTGATGGCGCATTAGATTTATTTGCAGGTGCAGCAGTAGATCCTCAATCGAAAAGTTGGTCAGGTTTACAAAGTCGGTTTGAAAAGAAAATAGCAGCCGGGGCGCAATTTTTTCAAAGTCAATTAATTACTGATTTTGAAATACTAGAAAAGTTCATGAATAAAATTGCCTGTGGTTACAATAAACCAATTTTGGCAGGAATTTTTCTGTTGAAATCGGCAAAAAATGCCCAGTTTATTAATAAGGCTGTTCCCGGTGTGAATATTCCTGAACACATTATTGAGAGATTAGCAAAAGCGAAACATCCTCTAGAAGAAGGCATGAAAATTGCCGCCGAACAAGTGCAAACTGCGCGGGGATTGTGTCAGGGTGTGCATCTAATGGCGGTGAAGCGGGAGGATTTGATTGCACCGATTTTGGATTTAGCGGGGGTGGGGAAAGTTAGTTAAATGGAAATGCAAGGGCTATTTCATTCTTATTTAACCCGCCTCAGAATGAATTCTGAGTCTAATAGCAAAAGTCGTCTCAAGACGACTAAAGAAAAGTTTATAGTCCGTTTTAACGGACTTGATTTATTAGCCCAGCACTTAAATTCTGGGCGGATTATGTTTAGAATGAAATAGCCCTGAATAGAAATGCGATCACATTCAGTTAGGTGCGATCGCTTTACACCTTAATTTTGCTAAACTAGAATAAACCTCACACCAGCAGGAGGACATAATGACTTTTACAACTGATATCCAGGAAGATCAAGACTTACGCCCTTATCCAGAGACCTCTCTTCCAGATCATACCCAACTACCAGAGTCGGACGGTACATTTGTGAAAAATTGGCAAGAACATCCCCAAAGTATTCTACTAACTGATTCTATCAAACCAGTATTACAAAAACTTTATCCTGATAGTCAATATTTTATTGGACAAGATTTAGGCATTTATTGGCGTATTACTGAACCACCTGAGAAAGGTGCAGAAGCACCAGACTGGTTCTATGTTCCCAGTGTACCACCTACCTTAAATGGTAAAACCCGACGCTCCTATGTCCTTTGGCAAGAATTTATTGCTCCATCAATTGTTTTAGAATTTGTTTCGGGGAATGGTGCAGAAGAACGAGATAAAACTCCTTGGAAAGGTAAATTTTGGATTTATGAGCAGGTAATTCGTACTCCTTTTTACGGCATTTATGAAGTAAATAAAGCCAGTATAGAAGTTTATGAATTAATTGGTGGAAAATATCAGTTATTAGCAGCAAATGAACGAGGACATTATTCAATTACACCTATGGGTGTGGAGTTGGGTTTATGGCAGGGAGAATATCAGAATGCAGAATTACCCTGGTTGCGGTGGTGGGATTTGCAAGGTAATTTATTATTAACTGGTGAAGAAAGAGCGAATCGCTTGACTGCACAATTACGGGCTTTGGGAATTGAACCGGAAGCGTAATATTATGTAATATTATTGGGATTTTGGGTTAAAAATGCGATAAGATAAATTTTGGATTTGATGGGGATGGGAGGGGATATGAATAGAATTATTAAGGAGTCAATGCCGTGACAGATTTAAATGATAATGAAGATTTAGATTTAGAAGATAGTGATGATGAAGAATATGAAAAAGTTACTTTTGAATATGATCCTGATAAAATTAATATTGCCACGAGACAACCAACAATTGAACAATTATTAAGACGAATTGGGAAAGAAGCACTTGATTTAGCACCTGATTTTCAGCGTCAGGCAAATATATGGAAGCTAGATGCTCAAAGCCGACTAATTGAGTCTATTCTGATTCGCATTCCCCTACCAGCTTTTTATATAGATGCTACTAATGATGATAAATGGGTAGTTATAGATGGGTTACAAAGATTATATGCTTTGAGTCACTTTGTTAGTGATAAAAGTGAAAAAAAACTCACCCTAAGTGGACTAGAATACCTTACAAATCTTAATGGTAAAACTTATGATGAATTAGAACCAAGATATCAACGACGAATTCTGGAAACTCAGCCCGTAGTTTATTTACTTGAAAAAGGTACTCCTACAGAAGTAAAATATAATATCTTTAAAAGAATTAAAACAGGGGGTGTACCTCTTTCAAACCAAGAACTACGTCATGCACTAAACCCAGGAAAAGCCAATGAATTATTACGAGAACTTGCAAATTCAGATGAATTTACGCAGGTTCTTAATCTTCGTGAAGAAAGAAAAAAGCGTATGGATGATCGAGAATTTATACTTGGTTATCTGGCTTTTATTCTAACATCTTATAAAGATTATAAAGACAATTCCAGAGATTTATTTTTAAGTGAAGCTTTATCTAAAATAAATAATCTCACTAATTCAGAATTAACAAATATTAAGGAAAAATTTAAAAAGTCAATGTTGGCGGCTTATGATATTCTTGGAAAGAATGCTTTTCGCAAGATTTCTCATAAAGATAATAAAACTTTTCCACCTAATAAGCCCCTCTTTGAAGCTTGGTCATTTCATCTTAGCCAACTGAGTGATGAAGATATAGAAAAATTAAAAAAATACAAGCAAAAACTAATTGACAAGTTTATTGAATATACAGACAATGATAAAGAGTTTCTTGCATCCATATCCCAAACTGCTAAAAAAGTAGAGTATAGATTTGAAACTATCGGTAAAATTATTCAGGAAGTATTGTTATGATTAGTTCTCTGCGCTTAATAAATTTCAAGGCTTTTGAAAATCAGTTATTAGAATTCAGACCTCTAACTCTACTTTCTGGTTTAAACAGTACAGGTAAATCTTCAGTTTTACAATCATTACTACTTCTACGCCAATCTTATTTAAACAAGATATTAGATAGAGGTTTAACGCTTAAAGATATCTTGGTTGATATTGGTACTGCTAAAGATGCTTTTTGTGAAAGAGCAAAAGCTAACTATATTGGGTTTGAAATAGGTTGGGAAAATGGTAGTAAAGGTCTATGGAATTTTGAATATGATATACAAAAAAAAGAAGCAAAAATTATAAAATTAAATAATATAGAATCAATAATATCAATTATATAGGATTACCAGTGGCGATTTTCATCATTGTCTAAAATGTTCAATTATTTTATAAGGTACTTCTTTTTCTTCTACAAGATAACCATGAAACCCACCAACATTATCTGACTGAAATTCATAAAATTTGCCCTGATAATAACCATAGTATTGTCTACCATTGGGAATAGCTTGATCTAGAACTGATTGAGCTTCTTCATCACTTAAATCCATATGAGATCCCCTTCTACCACGATAAATACCTTTACCTTCAGGTGTATGTTTATCACTAGCCACATAACGCGGACGTAATTTTTTAGCATGAATTGAATTAGTTAAATTAAGAATATCTACTTCTTTATAAAGTTTGCCATCCTCACTGCATTTTAAGTGAATATATTCACATATAAAATCTGGTGCATTCTCTAAGCTAATTAAAATCCCTTTTAAATAAACTGATCCTGCTAAAGAACTACCAGAAACATCTTGATGATTAAAATGGCATTCATGGTAAGCTACCTCAGCATCTAATATTTCATCTATATGAAGTCCGTTATTCATTAACTTAATTAACAAAATTCGACTAATTTCTTGATCTTCTCCTTGAGAGGATTTAGATTTTAGGTATAACCAGTCACGAATTGTAAATGCTGGTGATATAGGACGCTCAGAAAAGCTACTGTGAGTAAAAATAGGTTTTTGATTTCTAACAGGTTCTATTTCGCTAAGTATCTCAAATAAAACCTTCATTAAAATATCCGCATCATAATTATCTTTGGATATTATTCATTCCTTATACTCCTTCTCCACAGATAAATATTGCGGCACATTCATCAATTCTTGAAAATCCTGAAAATTCATCAAACCAGATAAATTATCAGTCCTTCCCTGTTCCTTTAAATGACGAAAACAACCACTCATTACCTCAGTTACAGCCATCAATGCAGTCAGAGGGAAAAAGACAATTTTAAACCCCAAATTTTGCAATTCTGCGGGGGAAATAGCGGGAGTTTTCCCACCTTCAACAATATTTGCTACCAATGGCACATTAGGAAAAGCAGCACCTATAATTTCCAACTCTGTCACAGATTGGGGAGCTTCCACAAACAAGACATCTGCACCAGCATTGATGTATGATTGACCACGAGCAATGGCTTCCTCCAACCCCAAAGGCGCACGGGCATCAGTTCGGGCTATAATGACCAAACCGCTATCACCACGTGCTTCCACCGCAGCCCGGATTTTCCCCGCGTGTTCCGTCATCGAAATCACCCGTTTACCTGCAAAATGTCCGCATTTCTTCGGCCATTCTTGGTCTTCTAAAATAATCCCAGCTAAACCCAACTGCACCGCATCTTTTACAGTTCGCATCACATTTAAAGCATTACCATAACCCGTATCACAATCAGCAATCAAGGGTATATTAATTGACTGAGCTATTCTCCCGACAGTGGATAAATTTTCCGTAGCAGTGAGAAAACCATAGTCAGGTAAACCCAAGGTAGAAGCAGCAATCCCAAAACCACTGGTAGCAGCGACATCAAAACCCGCCTTTTCTACCAATTTTGCACTCAAACAGTCATAAACACCAGGAATAACGATAATTTCAGGACGTGCTAGTAATTCGCGCAGTTTTTGAGCAGCAGACATACAAATAACTCTAAATGGACTATTTTGAGAATACAATAAATACTGTAAAAACGTTTTCGGAAGCTTACGGTATTTCTTCCTTTGCGCCTTTGCGCCTTTGCGAGAGATAAAATTTAAATTAATCACAAATGAGTAAACCAATAGAAGTCCGCAACCCCCGCACAGGTAAATTTGATTATGTCATCGTTCCTCCACCACCAAAATTACTTTCCCAACAATGTCACCGTTTGCGGAGAGGACAAATTATCTGGCAAAAATTAGGAATTGAAGGCAGAATTGCCGCTTTAAAAGCATGGAAACAAGCTATATTATCAGACCGAACACAATTAATAGAAGCTTTAGTTAGTGATACGGGAAGATTATCAACATCAGTGACAGAAGTAGATTCTTTTATTTCTAGTATTGATAAATGGTGTAATTTAGCTCCACAATTAATACAAGGGACAGCAAAAAATACATCTATTCCTTTTATTGCTTTACAACAAATGGCTGTTCCTTATCCTCTAGTTGGCGTAATTAGTCCTTGGAATTTCCCCCTATTGTTATCTACAATTGATACGATTCCGGCTTTACTAGCGGGTTGTGCCGTAATCGTTAAACCCAGTGAAATTACTCCCCGTTTTGTTGCTCCTTTGATGACTACAATCAATACAATTCCTCAATTACGTGATGTTTTAAACTTTGTTGAAGGAGCAGGACAAACAGGAGCAGATTTAATAGAAGATGTAGATTTAATTTGTTTTACAGGTAGTGTAGAAACTGGGCGGTTAGTGGCAGAAGCGGCAGCCCAAAAATTTATTCCTGCTTTCTTAGAACTAGGAGGAAAAGACCCAGCTATTGTTTTAGAATCAGCAGATTTAGATTTAGCAACCTCAGCAATTTTGTGGGGTTCTGTTGTGAACTCTGGACAGTCCTGTTTATCAATTGAAAGAATTTATGTTGCTGAATCTATCTTTGAAGAATTTTATCATCAATTAGTCACTAAAGCCCATGAATTGAAATTGGCATATCCAACTATTGAAAGTGGTGAAATTGGTCCAATTATTTGTGAAAAACAAGCGGCTATTATTAATGATCATCTGTTAGATGCTGTTGCCAAAGGTGCAGTAATTCACTCTGGTGGTAAAGTAGAAGAATTAGGTGGAGGTTGGTGGTGTCGTCCTACGGTTATGACTGAAGTTGATCATTCTATGAAAGTCATGACTGAAGAAACATTTGGTCCAATTATGCCGATTATGCCTTTTGCTAATATAGAAGCAGCGATAAATTTAGCTAATGATTCTATTTATGGATTAAGTGCTGCTATATTTTCTGAATCAGAAGAGTTAGCATTAGAAATTGGTATGCAAATAGATGTAGGTGCTATTAGTATTAATGATGCAGGTTTAACAGCTATGATGCACGAAGGAGAGAAAAATTCCTTTAAATTTTCTGGTTTGGGAGGTTCACGCATGGGTAAAGCTGCCTTTAAACGCTTTATGCGAAAAAAAGCCTTTTTGATTAAAACTAACTTTGATAAAGACCCTTGGTGGTTTAATAATGAAGAGTAGGGATATAGAAACTGGGTAAGTAAGTGAACACAATAAAATCGAATACAGACAAAAAGTCAATTCTGTTTATTATCAAAGAAAAGATCGCTCAATTTTCCAGACTTGATATTACTTCTAACTTCTTCTAAATCCTCTTGATAACGCAGCGTGGCGCAGGGACATACTCCCGAATGGGCGCAGGCCATGCGCCCCTACCTCTTGATAACGTAGCGTGGCGTTAGCCATACTCCCGAATGGGCGCAGGGCCTGCGCCCCTACCTCCTGATAGCGTAGCGTGGCGTTAGCCATACTTCTAGCCCTCACAGACAACTTTTTCAGCAAACCCTAAGTAGCTTGGCACAATTAAATATAAAACCTCTCTCCAAACCTCTCCCCTACCAGGGGAGAGGCTTTGACTCCCCCTTTCCTACCAGGGAAGGGGGTTGGGGGTTTAGGTTTATATTATACTTTTTAACGCCCACTTACTTATTGGATAATAGTCTTTCAGAGGAAGAAGCAACAGGGAACAGAAAAAACTCATGTTTAAAAACATGAGATTGAAATAATGACACTGTTTTTTTTCGTGCTACGCATCTTTTAAAAACATCTTTTTCTTGACTGAAGCTCTAAACTGGTGAAACTTTAGTTTCTTATCTGTTCCCTGTTCCCTTTTTTTGTAATTAATTTCCCATTTATTAAGGTAAAAAAATGACTAAAAGTGACAAAATTAACTTTTCTACTCCTAGCGGTTTTCCCGAATTTTTACCTAGCGAAAAGCGTCTAGAAGTATATTTACTAGATATTATTCGTCAGGTTTTTGAAAGTTATGGTTTTACACCTATTGAAACTCCAGCAGTGGAAAGGTTAGAAGTCCTGCAAGCTAAAGGTAATCAAGGTGACAATATTATTTATGGTATTGAGCCAATTTTACCACCAAATCGCCAAGCAGAAAAGGATAAATCTGGAGAAACTGGTTCAGAAGCCAGGGCTTTAAAATTTGATCAAACTGTTCCTCTTGCTGCGTATATTGCCCGTCACTTAAATGAATTAACTTTTCCTTTTGCTCGTTATCAAATGGATATGGTATTTCGGGGTGAACGGGCAAAAGATGGACGGTTTCGGCAGTTTCGACAATGTGATATTGATGTGGTTGCTCGTGGTAAACTGAGTTTACTTTATGATGCCCAAATGCCGGCAATTATCACGGAAATATTTGAAAAAATTAATATTGGTGATTTTGTCATTCGTATTAATAACCGCAAAATCCTCACAGGTTTTTTTCAATCAGTAGGAGTTGCTGAAAACCAAATTAAAACCTGTATTAGTATTATTGATAATTTGGAAAAAATTGGCGAAGCTAAAGTTAAACAAGAATTAGAGACAGAAGGTATTTCCTCAGAACAAACGGAAAAAATTATTGAGTTTGTGAAAATTGATGGCAGTATTGATGATATTTTAGATAAACTCAAACACCTGGCTGAAAGTTTGCCAGATGCAGAACGATTTAATTTAGGAGTTACGGAATTAGAAACTGTAATTAATGGAGTGAGAAATTTAGGAGTTGCTGATAAACGTTTCTGTATTGATTTATCTATTGCTCGTGGTTTAAATTATTATACTGGCACTGTTTATGAAACTACCTTATTAGGTCATGGGGCTTTGGGGAGTATTTGTTCTGGTGGTAGGTACGAAGAATTAGTGGGAACATTCATTGGTGAAAAAATGCCCGGTGTGGGTATTTCTATTGGTTTAACTCGGTTAATTAGCCGGTTATTAAAAGCGGGTATTCTGACTACTTTATCCGCCACACCTGCCCAAGTTGTAGTAGTAAATATGCAAGAGGATTTAATGCCTGTTTATTTACAAGTATCGCAACAGTTACGTCAAGGGGGAATTAATGTTGTGACTAACTTTGAAAAACGCCCTTTAGGTAAACAATTTCAAGCGGCAGATAAGCAAGGAATTAGGTTTTGTGTAATTATTGGTGGGGAAGAAGCAGCAGCGCAAAAATCATCATTGAAGGATTTACAAAGTGGTGAACAAATAGAAGTGAATTTGGCAGATTTGGTAGAGGAAGTTAAACGCAGACTTGCATAATTTGGCATCATTTTAATTACCACGCCAACAGCTTGGTAATTTATCAAAAAATCAAAAATTAGGAATAGATAGATGACTACACAATCAGAACGCACCTTAAATGTCGCTAATCAGGCATTTGGGTATTTTGTACAAGGTTTAGAAACTGGTAATTGGCAAGCATTTTTAGATATGCTGACAGATGATTTTACCTTTTGGTTTCCTATGGGAAAATTTCACGGTTTAAATGTAGGTAAAAAACGAGCAAAGGAGTTTTTTGAATATGTTTCTGAGTCCTTCCAACTAGGAATTAAGATTACCTCTTTAGACAGTATTACTAGCAATGAAAAAACAGTGATTTTTGAATTTCGGGATGAAGGTAACTCATTTGGTAATGCTTATAAAAATCGGGTTGCAATTGCTTTTGATATTCGAGATAATCAAGTTTGTGCCTATCGAGAATACTTTGGTAGTGATGGTAAATCTTATTAATGAGAGATACAGCGTTTTTTTATTCAGTCAGCTATAAGAACCCCAGCACCCTCGCAGGCGAGGAGGAGGCTATAATATACTCGATATATACTCAAAACGGCTTGATTGTTTGATTCTAAACCTAGGGGTAAAGCAAAAGCTGATATGTGTCAACTTAAGCTCAAATCCCTACCACATCTCGTTCCTAGTCTCTGACTAGGAATGCAGTTGATGCTCTAATATCATTGAAGGCAGAGCCTTCTAGAATTCATTCCCAGTCAGAGACTGGGAACGAGACGAGTTAGGTTATTTGTCATTTGGCAAAAGTTTAAATCTCACCCGTGTTTAGTATAATTAAGAAAATGTTTTTGTCTTCCTTTGCGTGAGATTTTAATTATCTATGTGAACCGAATAAAATAATTACCGTTCCCAAAACGGAAATTATCACACCTGATAAATCCCATCTATTCGGTTTTACTCCTTCAAATAGCCATAACCACAGCAAGGATGAAAGGATATAAATTCCTCCATAGGCAGCATAAACTCTGCCAGCATTATCGGCATCTACTTTAGTTAGGGACACAGCAAAGATGATCAAAGCAAAAATTCCAGGAATAACCCAAAGGACGCTTTTTCCTAATCTTAACCATGCCCAAAAACTGTAGCAACCGGAGATTTCTGCAAATGCTGCAATTAGGAGAAAAATCAGGTTGGGTATTTTCACGCTGGAACTACAAATTTTTCACTTCCAGCTAAATCAAAAGCTGAGTGAATAACTTGTAATGCTTTGACACCTTCATCCTGTCCGACAACACAACTAATTTTAATTTCTGAAGTGGCTATCATTTGAATGTTGATGTGATTTTTAGCTAAGGCTGTAAACATTTTAGCGGCTATGCCCGGTTGTCCTACCATCCCAGAACCAACGATACTAACTTTAGCGATCGCCTGATCTAATACTACCTCACCCCAATCAAACTCTTTGGCAACTGCTTTTAATCTCTGTTGAGCGTTTTCTGCATCCATTCTCGCCACAGTAAAGGCAATATCCCTTCCGGGAACACCATTTACTATTCGACAACGTTGGGATTGAATAATCATATCCACACTGATGTTATGTTGCGCTAAAAATCCAAACAATTTGGCAGCCATACCCGGATGATTTGGTACTTGCCGAATCGCAATTCGGGCTTGGTTCATGTCTAAAGCGACACCACGCACAGCAGGGGCTTTAGTCGCAGCACAGGAGAGAGAAGCAGAAGAAGAGTTGATTTCAAAAGTATGACACAAAGCAGCTATAGCGCGATCGCAATCCCCAATATCCACAACACAACTCACCTTAACTTCACTGGTAGAAATCATCTGAATATTCACACCAGCTTCCGCCAAAGTTGTAAACATCTGCGCTGCTACCCCCGGACGACCAATCATTCCCGCCCCGACAATACTCACTTTAGCAGTATCTTTTTCTACTATTACTTCCGCTTCATCTGAACTATGCTGATTTTTAAATATCGGTGCTATAGCCAATGATACTGCTTCCGCCCGTTTTAATATTGAAGTATTTACTGTAAAAGCAATGTCATTAGTATTACCTTCATGAATAGACTGAATAATTAAATCCACATCAACATTTTCCTGGGAAATTTGCCCAAATAACTGGGCTGCTATCCCTGGTCTATCAGGAACACGCAATAAAGCCACCTTTGCCTGTTGAATATCAAACTCCACAGCATCCACTGGTCGTGCCAATTCTAAATTTACCAACGCCCGATCTTGCCTTGACGGCGTAGTTACCCAAGTTCCGGGCTGATCCGTCCAACTTGACCGTACCACCAGGGGAACGCCATAATTGCGGGCAATTTCCACAGCCCTGGGATGTAATACCTTCGCCCCTAAACTAGCCAATTCCAGCATTTCATCACTCGTGATTTCTGTCAATAATTGGGCTTCAGGAACAAGACGCGGATCTGTAGTTAAAATTCCCGGAACATCTGTATAAATTTCACAAAAATCTGCACCGATAGCGGCGGCGATCGCCACTGCGGAAGTGTCAGAACCACCACGTCCCAAAGTAGTAATTTCTAATTCTTCTGTACTGCTAATTCCTTGAAATCCGGCAACCACAACCACTTTGCCGCCATTAATTTGCCGCATTAAGCGTTCAGTTTCAATATGTAAAATCCGAGCGCGAGAGTGTTCTGCTTCGGTAACAATGCCCACCTGAGCGCCAGTCATCGAAATTGCTGGTTGGCCAATTTCCTGCAATGCCATACTTAGTAAAGCAATGGTAACTTGCTCCCCTGTGGAAAGCAGCATATCCATTTCCCGACGACTAGGAGTTTTAGAGATGTCATTAGCTAGTTTAACTAACCCGTCAGTGGTTTTACCCATTGCAGAAACCACTACTACAACAGAATTTCCAGCTTTGACAGTTTTTTCAACCCGCATTGCTACAGCTTGAATCCGTTCGACTGAACCAACAGATGTACCACCGTATTTTTGAACTATAAGCGCCATAAAATTCTCTTTAATCACTTGTTTTGCCACAGTCAGGGTTGTCACGACTATGAAAAACCCTAAAAGTGCCAGTTTAGATTACCAAAAAAAATACACCCGTTAGCAATCTCGGACTTTGATTTTAATCACAAATTAACCATTTCCATGAATTATCTTAACCAATTTATACACCTTTTTTGTTTATTGTAGTTAGCCGTAGGACAGTATTTTTATGCAAATAAATACTAATCCGCTCAAACATGGCAAGCAATATTACTTATTCCTAGCAGACTGTTTATTTACATAACACACTGCTAGGATATTTTATTGAACAGGAGTATTGAACAGGAGTATAGCTAACGCCACGCTACGCTATCAGGAGGTAGGGGCGCAGGGCCTGCGCCCATTCAAAAGTATGGCTAACGCCACGCTTCGCTATCAGGAGTTCAGAAAGAAGAAATTTCTCCCCAACTCCCCCCACTCCCCCAACTCCCCAACTCCCCCCACTCCCCCAACTCCCCAACTCCCCCAACTCCCCCAACTCCCCCCACTCCCCCACTCCCCCCACTACTTAAAATTAAATGTTTAAATTAAACTTAAACAGCTTTTGCCGTGTTCTTAATTTTTTCTTAACCATTTAATATCAAATTAATACCAGGATGTAATTCCCTAAGTAAGTATTTCTGAAAACTTAAGAGGCAGTATGGCTTTTTTATCCACCATTTTGAATCGTGTTGTTGCCACTTCAGTCATAACCGGGGCTGTTGCATTGAGTCCAATGTTGAGTGCGATCGCTCAAGCTGAAACTTTAAACGGTGCTGGAGCAACATTTCCTGCTCCTCTGTATGAAAAATATGCTCGTGAAGTTAAGAAAAAGTACCCAGACTTAAAAGTTAACTACCAAGCAATTGGTAGTGGTGGTGGTATTCGTCAAACTATTGCAGGAACAGTTGACTTTGGTGGTAGTGACGCAGCGATGAAAGATGATGAAATCGCTAAAGTTAAGAATGGTGTGATCTTAGTACCCACTGCTGGTGGTGCTGTTTCCGTTGTTTATAATTTACCTGGTGTCAACAAACTGAGATTATCTCGTACCACATTACCAGATATTTTTTCTGGAAAAATTACTAAATGGGATGACGCGAAAATTAAAGCGGATAACCCCGGTGTAAACCTACCAAACAGTCCAATTAAATTTGTAGTTCGCGCTGATGGTAGTGGCACAACATTTATTTTCACCAACCATTTAAGTGCTATTAATGGTTATTTCAAAGGTAGAATTGGCGCTAATACTGCTCCCAAATGGACTTTACCAAACGTTCTCAAAGGTAAAGGTAATCCTGGTGTAGCTGCTTTAGTGAGAAGCACCCCTGGATCTATTGGTTATGTTGAATATGACTACGCTACTAAAAACAAACTAAATTCAGCAGAAATACAAAATAAGAAAGGAGAATTTGTCGCTCCTTCTTTAGCAGCTGCGAACTCAGCTTTATCAACAGTGAAATTCCCTGATAACTACCGCGTATTTATTGGCGATCCAGGACAAGGTTATCCCATTGTTGGTTTAACTTGGATGATGGTTTACAAAAAGTATCCCACTCCTGCTAAAGCTGAAGCCATGAAAAAATGGATTAACTGGGTACTTAAAGACGGTCAACAGTATAATGATGACCTCAACTACACCAAAATTCCTGGTGATGTTGTGAACCGTGTTTTACAAACAGTAAATAGCAACGTTAAGTAATTTTTACATAAGCATTCAGCCGTTATGTATCAGCTTTCAATGTTGAAATGTAGGTAATTGAAACCTACTTTTATTTACTTGACCATTTCATTGTTTTAGCTGGTTTATGACGGCTGTGCGCTTACATCTAATTTACCTGATTTCATAAACTTTTTATTGAACATGGCTAATTCATCTGAATCTCAGAATAATTCACTAAGTTTAAGTGATGGCAATATTGATTTAACATCCACAGGTGGCGTTAATTTCTGGTTTGATAAAGGATTTACATGGCTAGTGTATCTTTTCGCTGGGATTACTATAGCCATCCTCTTTGTCATGACCTGGGTGATTTTCAAGCAAGCAGAACCAGCTATTGGTAAATTTGGACTGGGCTTTTTATGGGGTCAAGATTGGGATACAGGGAATCAGATTTTCGGGGCATTACCTTACATCTATGGAACTTTGGTCAGTAGTGCGATCGCTGTTTTATTAACTATACCCGTAGGCATATCCATAGCCCTAGTCACCAGTGAAGATTTTTTACCAAATCCAGTCAAAACCACTATAGCTTTCGTCATTGAATTAATTGCCGCTATCCCCAGCGTAATTATTGGTTTATGGGGCATTTTCGTATTTATTCCCGTCATCACACCCATAGAGAAATGGTTAGGTAGCACCTTCGGGTTTATCCCCCTATTTAACACACAAGACCCCGCCGGCAACAATATGTTAACAGCGGGCATTGTTCTCGCCATTATGACCTTACCCGCAATGGCAGCTATTTCTCGTGATGTTTTAATGGTTATTCCTAAAGAGTTACGTAGCTCATCTATGGCTTTAGGCGGAACTCGTTGGGAAACAATTTTTCGAGTTTTATTACCAGCAGGATTTTCTGGGATGGTCAGCGCAACAATGCTATCCCTGGGCAGGGCTTTAGGCGAAACAATGGCTGTCACCATGCTAATTGGTAACTCCGCTCAAATCAGCATATCCCTTCTAGATCCAGCATATAATATTCCCGCAGTCTTAGCCAATGAATTTGCCGAAGCTGAACCGGGCTTACATATTGGGGCATTAGGCTATTTAGGTCTAATTTTATTTGCTTTAACACTAGCTATAAATATTGCGGCTGTATTAATAGTGGAATGGGTTGGCAAAAAAAATAGATAAGTAGGAGAGGGAACAGGGAACAGGGAACAGGGAACAGGGAACAGGGAACAGGGAACAGGGAACAGGGAACAGGCAAGAGGCAAGAGGCAAGAGGCAAGAGGCAAGAGGGAAGAGGCAAGAGGGAAATTTTACTTTTGGTTACATATTACTCATTCAAAATCCAAAATCCAAAATTAACATGAGTGCTTATACAAATTCAGAAACAGATCAAGCCGCTGCGGCTTCATTATGTCAGCCCCTATCCACAGATAGACAATTATTTACATACTCAATGACCGGGATTGCTTTTGGTCTGAGTGGTTTAGCACTGTTGCCATTGTTATCCATATTGTGGGAAATCATGTCACGGGGGCTTTCTGGCTTCAGACTAGAGATGTTATTTCATCCATTAATTGAAAATGGGTTTGCTAATGCTATTCTTGGTACTATACTTATGGTAGGTATCGGTGCATTACTCAGTATTCCTGTCGGGGTAATTACAGGAATTTTCTTAGCAGAATTTAGTCAAACCAACCCACTTACGCGGTATGTGCGGTTTATTACTAGCATTCTTACAGGTGTTCCTTCCATTGTTGTTGGGATATTTGCTTATGGTGTGATTGTTTTATTAACTAAGGGATTTAGTGCCATTGCTGGTGGTTTTGCTCTAGCTGTAATTATGCTACCAGTGATAGTATTAACAACAGAAGAGGCTTTAAAGCTAATTCCCGTCCCCCAACGTCTTGCATCCGCAGCATTAGGAGGAACTCGCTTTCAAACTACTTTTCGTGTTATTGTTAGTTCGGCTATCCCAGGGATTACTACGGGGATTTCCCTAGCTATAGCTCGTGCATCTGGTGAAACAGCACCACTACTTTTTACCGCTTTATTTAGTCAAAATTGGTCAGATGGTTTATTAAGTCCTACTGCTTCCTTACCAGTATTGATTTTTAACCTTTATAACAATCCTGATCCAGCCGTAAATCAACTAGTATGGACAACCTCCATCATTCTCCTGACTTTAGTTTTGTTTTTCAGCTTGCTGTCTCGCGTAATTGCTAAGAAAAGATAAGGTCAACTAAAAAATTTTCTTTCCTACTTTAGTCAATCATGAGTAACTTAACTACTGCCATCCAAGTCAAGAATCTTAGCTTTTATTATGGAAACTATAAAGCTATTGAAGGAATATCATTAGATATTTATAAAAACCAAGTTACTGCATTAATTGGTCCTAGTGGTTGTGGTAAATCTACATTTATTAAAACCATTAATCGGATTAGTGAATTAGAAGGAAAAGTCAAAGTTGAAGGTCGGATAGAGTTTTTTGGTCAAAATATCCATGATCCTCGCATTAATATCAATCGTCTGCGTCGAGAAATTGGCATGGTATTCCAAAAACCCAATCCTTTTCCCATGAGCATTTATGAAAATGTGGCTTATGGTGTGAGAATTGCTGGTAAATCTCCAAAAGTAGTATTAGATGAAATTGTCGAATCTGCCCTTAAAGGTGCAGCTTTGTGGGATGAAGTCAAAGATAAACTTCATCAGTCTGCCACAGGTCTTTCCGGTGGACAACAACAACGTCTCTGTATTGCTAGGGCTTTGGCTGTTAAACCCAAGGTATTGCTAATGGATGAACCCTGTTCAGCCCTTGATCCAATTGCTACAATGAAAGTGGAAGAATTAATTCACCAATTGCGAACAGAATTCACAATTGTGATTGTTACCCATAATATGCAGCAAGCAACTCGTGTTTCTGATTTTACTGCCTTTTTTAGTACCGATGAAAGTCGCATTGGTCAAATGGTGGAATTCGGGGAGACTAGTCAAATCTTTCGTAGTCCTCTAGATACTCGGACTCATGACTATGTGTCTGGACGATTTGGTTAACTACAACACCGAATGCGTAGTTTGAGCGTCATCAGGATTTAAAATCAATAGCATTCCTATTCCTAAATCCCAAATTGGTATGACTCATTCTCCAGATATTGCCACTTTAGCAAGGTGGATGGCGGCTGATTTCAGTAATCAAGCCCAAGTTTTTGAGAATCCGGCTTTTTTTGCCCATATTCGTGTATGTATGCGTCCCCTCCATTGGGGGGTGTTATCAGGTGTAAGTTTGTTTGTGGAACAAGCTTATGACTATATGTTGAATAAGCCTTATCGGGTGCGGGTATTACATCTGACGACTGTGGGGGATAAAATCCATATTGAAAACTATACTGTCAAAGAAGAAAAGGATTTTTACGGCGCTTCCCGCGATTTACCAAGGTTGCAGACTTTGACAAGCGATCGCTTGGAAAGGCTTTCTGGTTGTAACATGATTGTAGAGTGGACTGGCACCAAGTTTAAAGGCACAGTCGAACCTGGAAAGGGCTGCATTGTCATCCGTGACGGGCAAAGAACCTATTTGGATAGTGATTTTGAAATTGATGGTGAAAAGTTCATCAGCCGCGACAGAGGGCGAAATCCTGAAACAGATGAGCATATTTGGGGTTCTGTCGCTGGTCCTTTTTACTTTGTGCGCTGGGCGAATTTTGCCGAAGAAGTGAAATTAAATCCCTAATCGCCACCGGAGGACAGGCTTTGCGTCTGTCCAGTCTGTGAAAAACATCAATCTTCAAAAAAAAATTCTCCCAGATAGTGCAAATTCACAAAAATGGTGCTACTATTAGTAATTGTGAGTGCGGCGACATAGCCAAGTGGTAAGGCAGAGGTCTGCAAAACCTCCATCCCCCGGTTCAAATCCGGGTGTCGCCTTTATATATTGTCTGAATCAGGATATCCAGGATTTAGGGATTGACAGGATGGTTTTTTCGTTTCGTTGATAGGGTTTCTGATACTCTGATTTTTATTAATTGTTTTGTTTAGCTATTCGCTAGAAATACAAAATCAAATATCCTGTTAATCCTTTAATCTTGTACTTCGACTTCGCTCAGTAACCGTAAATCCTGATATGGCTTGCGCCACGCTACGCTATCAGACGAGAATTACAGCGATTTCCAATCATATAAGGTACATCTTAGCCCCCTCATCGCTTGCGGGGAGGGGGTTGGGGTGGGGTTCTTGTTCTGGGTTTGATGACAATTTGCTGTAATTGAACTGACCGTGAAATACTATCAACAACATCCTAACGCCTTTCCTGTTCAATATCTCCAAGACTTGTGGGGAGAAATCCAAGCTTGTCCTTATTTTGCTGTTAACAACCTTAACCGGGATTTTATTAATACTAAAGGCTTTTCTGTAGTATTTCAGCATCAAGGTTTAGCAGAAGTTGTCCAAAAATTCCCCTATTTTAAGCCTTATTTAGATTTGGCGCTTTTACCTAATTGTAATGCTTTTTATCTGAATCCTTTACTACTCAAAGCAGGTTCTCGCGTTGACCCGCATATTGATCGGTCTTTGCGCTCCTATTGTAAAACCGTTGAACCTCCTGCATTTGTGAGCGTTCTTTATGTGCGTGTACCAGAGGATATGGAGGGAGGAGAATTAGTTCTCAAATTGCAAAAACGCCAAGTTGGACAAATTAAACCCCAAACCAATTCTTTAATTTACTTTCAGGGTGATTTAACTCATTCTGTAAATGCAGTGACAACTGTGGGAAATCGCTTAAGTCTTGTGTGTGAACAGTATTGTTTGAGTGAGGATGAACTTGAGGAAATACCCCAGTTTACATTAGAGTCCAGGGCTAATCAAGGGAATGGGAAAAAACAAAGGAAAACGTAATCTTATTAGCTTTCGTCTTTAAATAAAACAATCATTTAATATCAACATAAATATCTTTTTCAGATTGCTTAAATTCGTCATCAAGATTATATAGTAAATTGCGAATTTGTTGACGAAGTTCTCTAGCAGGTTCTAAACAATCGCGTTGATAATCTTGTAAAGTTAATTGAAGATGAGGATAAAGCAATTTGAGAAACCCTGATGCTGTTTTGAGAATTGCTTGTTGATCTCTAATGGTAGTATGATCATCAAATTGAGTATGTTGTTGAACATATTGGTAAAAACTCCCATCTTTTCTTAAAGATAATAATGCTTCTCCAAAAAAATCCATTTTCAACCCGATTTGATTAGCAATCATATCTCTTTGAAATTTAGGAATTTCCCAACCCGGTAAAATACCAGCAAAACGATCTAAGAACGCTGTTTCTGAGAAGAATTTAGGTAATTTAGCCATTAAATTATTGCTTTTTGGACAAAACTATTAATTTTATCTAATTCTAAATTATCTAAAACTCCCATTCCCGGAACAATTTTATCTAATAACCATTCAGCGACAAAACTAGGAATACCTAAAGTAGTTAGTCCACTGGAAGGTAAACGTTTTTTGTCAATACTAAGTGATTGAAATACTTGAGTAATTAGATCATTGTTGTAATTAGAAGTCATCTAAATCTCCTTGAAAACCGCTACTGAAAATTTGTTGAATGGTAATGAATGACTTTAAATCAATGTTTGATTCTTCTGAATCATTATTAGCAAAAAGAAAAGTTAATTTACCAGATAATTGAATAGTTGCTTCATTCTTGTTTGGTGGTAATTCTGGATATTCACCAACAAATATTTTATGAATAATTTTATCATGAGGTTTAATAGTAATATCTAAGATTTTTCCTGTTTTAAATTCCCGTAATTCATTAATATATAAACAAAGATTTGTTAATGATACTACATTATGATTATGAATAGTAATTATTAACTCTCCTGGTTGTTGAGGTTTTCCTTCTCCACTACAAGTTACTATGACTGGATCACGTTTTAATGATTGACTTAAAACTGAAAATCCTACGACAACTTCTTCGGGAAATAGTCCCCCATGAGAACCAATAATTTCTTGATCTTTTGTATAAGTAAACGCACGGATACAATCGGAATTTCTCACAATACTAATATCATGAGGAAGTCCAAAACGTCTAGCGTCAAGGAAAATAAAACGAGAATCATCAGTTTTACCAATTCCCATTCTCCCTTTTGATTTTAATTCAACTGGACAATTAGATAATTTTTGCACTTCTCCCATCATTTGACCATGATCACTAGCAATAATAATTTTTAATTCTTCCGAACTATGATATTCTTTTAAGAAGTATTGAATATTTTTAGCAATTCCGTCTAAACGATTGACTCTTTCTACTTTATATAATGTTTTCAAGTCTTTTTCTTGATGATAAAGTTCATCTAATTGATCAGTATCCCAACAATAAATTTGATATTTCTTCTCTTGTAAATCTTGACTTAACTCATGTCTATTATTATCAGTATAACGTTTTCCTGATTTTACCATTGAAAAGCCATCTTTTGCGTTAGGCTTCCAAGATGAATGTTCCGGTAAAAGTTGAGCATAAAGACTCCATTTTGCATATTCGGTCTTAGTAGGAAGAATACTAAAAAAAGGTGTAATATCTCTTTCTAGTGAAAGTTGATTATTGTCAGTTAAAATTGTAATTAGTTCTTGATGATCTAACCATCCTAAACCATCAACAACTATCCAGAGAATAGGATTTTCTTTAGCTAATTTTTGAACTTGAAATGCTACATTATAATTTAAGAATGAATTTTCGACATTATCCATTTTTAATTCTGGATAATATTTTACTATCCAGTTAACAAAACTATCTGCTAACTGTTCGCTAATTTGTTGTTCTCTGGGAGTATAGTTAATATTTGTTTCCCAATTTCTAAATGGTAAATAAGATTCTGTTACCCATTTTAAAGCATCCTGGGGACTATCATCAATTGATAAGGGTAAAGGTTGAATAGGAGGTGATTTTTGCTTGAGTTGAGATTTTTCTGGGTTAGTTAAATATAAATTAATTTTACTAATTCTTTCTTGATTTATGTAAATTGGTTGTTTTAATAAAAAATTATAAGCAATGGAAGCAATTATTTCTTTACCAGTTTCTTGATATAAAATTAAATCATCTAAAATTTTAGCTTCTGTTTGATAAATTTTTTGTTCCCAAAAGTTCCTAAATTCTTCTAAACAAAAATCAGGAACATTTAGAGGATATTTACCTAGTACACTAATAAAATTCAAATCTAAAGTTAAACCTAACCAATTCTTTAAAAGTTGATTTTTATTCTCAGTTTGATAATGACTGAGTAAATGATCATGATTATGGTTTTGACTAATTTTATGTTTCCAAACATCTTCAAATATTTGATAGTTTTGGGGAATTTGAAGACATAACCATTTAGCTAAATGTTCTATTGATAGATTATCAATTAACCAAAAAGATTCTTCAGTCTTAGTTATATCAGCTAATAAAGATTCAAGCGGATGATTTGAAGTGTAACTATCAATCAGAGTTGCTAATTTTAAAATATAGTGATTATCCCAATCATCAGGAATAGATAAAGGAGTAAGAATAGCTGTTAATTTTGGACGTGGAACTTGTTTTCTCTCAATTATTAAATCTGATTTGTTCCATACTCTTAACCATTCTTCTGTCCAATTACAAAGGGTTTTACCTTTAATCCAATAATTCTCATCTTCAAGGGTGAAATACTTTAACCACTCTACTTCGGTAGTGATAGCAATATAGTCGGGAAGAGGTTGATATAATCCGGTAGGATCTAAGATAATTTTATTCATTAATATCTCCCTCTTTTGACAAATATTGTTCTAGCTGGGAATATAAATTTTGTTGTCTTTGAGGAGGAAGTTGTGTAAATAAAGTAATGATTTGATTCTCTATATCTGTTTTCTCTTGATTAGCACTTCCTAAAATAATCGGGTTTAACTTATCTAATATTTCCTTAACTTGTTGAGAAGATTCAGGGTAAGTAAAACGATTTTGTTGACTACTAATTTCTTGCGATAATTCAAAAGCTTCAGGTTTATTAATTCCTCTAAGTTTTTCTTCCCAAATTCTGATACTTTTTTCTAAAGTATTCTGTTTCTCTTTAATTTCGGTAATTATTTGCTGATAACGGGATTCTTGTTTGATAACATTGTTGGTTAATTTTTCAATATCATTGATAGCATCAGTATAATCCTGCTGAGTTGAATTATTACTCAGGGACTTATAACGAATTTCAATTTTATCTAAACAGTTTTTACTTTCAGATTGATGTTGAGTTTCATTGAGTTTTCTATTAGCAACTTGAAGAGAGTAATTTAAGGTATTAATTAGATGTTGGGGTAAGGAAACTTGAGTAATTTTCTCAATGGCTTTTTGAAGTTCAACTTGATAACCACCAAGTTCTTGTGCTGTTTTCAGAGATTCAGATTTTTCACCTAACTTTTCAACAAAGTCATTAATTTTATCTTGAACAAGTTGTAAAGCATCAGAGTGACGTTGCTTTTGTTGTGGAGTATGATTCACAACTGTAGTGTCTGATTTATCAGATACTACTGATGATTTTGTATTATTGGTTAAATCAAAAGTTTTTGGTTTTGATAATTGTAGTTGAAGATGAGGGTAAAGATTGATTAATGTTTCCAGGTTGACATCATCAGTTAAATTTTCTGATGTTTCTATTAGTTTTAACCAATTATCAATTTTTTCAATTTCATCTAAAAGCTGTTGTTTTTTCGGTTGAATTTCTTGTAATTTTGTTTGATCTGGATCAGCAGAATTAAGAAATTTATCAATTTCTTTAATCAGTTTTTGCGCTTGATCATAATCAACTCTTGTTGGTACTTCAGGACATAAAATGGTTTGACTGCGAATTAATTGAGGTTTTTTACTAGATTCTAAAATCCAGATTCTGACAAAATCTTTAGGTTTATCAAATACGTTTGTTATGACCCAATCTTTGATAGGTTTTTCTTGAACTGGTATCTGTTCTTTCTTAGTTTTAGGAATACCAAAATTTCCCAGTAGTGTTATTTCAGTACGATGATAAGATATCCATGCTGTGAATAACACTGTAAAGGTATATTCATTATAACCAAAGGGAGGATTGGATAATTCTTTCCAAATTCTATCTATATTAATAGATGTTCGTTGTTTATTTCCTAAAGCTGTTAACTGAGATATTCTATCCCATGCTTCTCTAACATTTCTATTGGTGGGAATTTGGACGGAATATTTTTGAGAAGTAGGTTCAAATAATAATCCCCAACTATTAACAAATACTTGATTAATTAAAGTCTGATCAGATGTATCTAAAAAATTACTCATATTATTGTCTAATAAATATTTCGCTAAAGATCGAATTATTCTGTTTCCAGTTGAATTTTTTAAAGCCATTTTATCGCATCTACCAAGAGGTGGTACAAAACGATAGAGATTTCTTAAAAGATGACTAACGATACTTTCTGGATTTTGTTTGTCTATAGTAGTTAGTTCATCTAAGTTAAGACAATAATACTTACAAGAACCTATCACTTTTTCCAGTTCTATTTTTATTTTGTTTTTGAGTTGCTTACTTAATTCTTCAGAAGCTGTTCCCGCTTCCTGTTTTTCATCCGAGATTTTTCTGTTAATAATATTTATTTTTAATAAGTCACGACAAATATCTCTAACTGGTTCATTAGGAATAGCAACAGCAATACGTTCCTTATGTTTAGATTGAGAAAGAAGCTGATCTACTCTATAACGAATATCTTGTAATTCTTCAATGGTTTCTGCTAAGATGTACGCAAAAATTCCTTTTGCTTCTATATGTTCTATGGTTTTGTGACCAGATAAAGCTTGTTCAAATTCCGCTATACTATAAAATTTATATTCAAAAAACCATTCATCATTCAGGAGTTGATTTTTTTCAATAAAATCTATCCCTTCAATTTTTTGAGATTGAAGATAATTTGTAACTTCTTTTTCACAATGTTTAACAGCTAAACTAACCGAAATTTTATCAGCTTGTTTACTAGCTTCTGCTTCTATTTCTTGATCAATTTCTTGTGGGTTTCTACCAGAATAAAAACGATAAGTATTATCTCCTTGGTTAAAATAAATAACCTGTTTTGTCTGAGTTAAGTTAACTAAAGTTTCTTTTGTTTGTTTTTCAGATAAACCTGTTAATTCACTGAGAATAACATCATGTTTTTCTGATTCTGGTTTATACAGTTTATTTTGACTGACATAAAATAGAAAAATAGCTTTTAAAACAGAAATTTCATTTTCATTTTCTGTAGCAGATGCAGCTATGGTATCAGAAGCTTTTTGATATTCTGAATAATGACGATAAAATTCTGGTTGAGAAAACTCACTTTTAAAAGCATCAACTAAAGAAACAGCAGGAATATAATTTAATTTACCATCTTTTTCAACAGGTTGAGAATTAATAAACTGTTTAACGTCTTCCTTAATATATTGAATTGCTGTTCTTCCTTGAGTAAAATCTAGATTACAAAGCAAATAACTATTGAGAGGATGAAGGGGAAAACAACCCATAGTCAGAGTATTATTAAATTCTTCTAAACTCCAACCTCTTTCACGATAAGTCTTAATTCTGTGTTCATGAGATTGTCTACTATCAGCTAAAAGAGAGTTATTCCATGTTTGCAAAAATTGATTCCATAAATTATTATTATCTTGTCGTACTAATAAATGTTTAATTACTAACTCTAAACTAGAAACAGGTTCATAAGTGCTTTCAGTCACTTCTAAGCGAGAAGCAAGTTTTTTATATTCATCTGCTGATTGACTTGTAACTTGATTTGGAACTGATTTTAGTGGTCTAATTTGCGTAAAACAAACTAAAGCAATTTTACTTTTATGATTTTCACAAGCCTTAGTAATACTTTGTAAAGTAAGTCCTCCTGAATTAAATGAATCCTTAGCCCATGCTTGTAAATACGCATTTAGTTCATCAAATAAAATTAAAATTCCTGCATATTTTGCATTTTCTCCAGAACATAATTGATTTATTAATTCTGATAAAATCTCTTCAATTCTTAAATCTGTTTCAAAATCAATAGCAAAACCTTTATTTAATTGTTTACTAATTTCTTTAACGGTAGGAATTACCCGATAATTATCTTTTTCTAATAACTCAATAATACTGTAAAAATCTCCAAATTGATTTCCAGTTGTTTCTAGAAAATGATTAGTTTTGTTAATTTCTTCTTCTGTTAAATCCCATAAATATTCAAGGGGTTTTTGACAAAGTTGCTGTGCTAATGAATCAGTAATACCTTCGATCTCTAAAGTTTGACGCAGAGATTTTAAAAATGTCTGTCTCAAGTCTATTCCGTTATCTCCACTAATACAAATTACTAAATGTTTAGGATTACGTCTTTTATAGGCTGTTAAATCTTCTACTATTCCTTGATTATTTCCCGCTGTATTTTTAATTTGATCTAATATTCCTGTAATTTCAGGACTATCTAATAATTGTTTAAAATAGTTAGCAGCAACTAAAGCAAAATGAGATTTACCCTTACCATAATCTTGGACAAATAAATGAATATTCGGTTGATTTTGGCTATGATAGCTTTTTTGAATAGCATCAAGTACACCTAATGTAGAAGATTTAGAATTATTATGATTATAATTAAATACAAATCCTTGACACAAACGTAAATTTCTATCATGATCAGCCATCATACCAAAATTCACAGCATTAGCTACCATTCCTAATTCATTAATTTTAACTATTTGATGAAGTTGCATAGTTTTACACCCCTGGTTTAGTTATATATTTTGAAGTTTGTCTGCGTTAAAGACCAACTATGAGATTAAATGAATACGTTTTTTATCCCAATCTTGTGGCTTTAATTGAGTAGGAAGAATAATCCATAAACTGCTTTCTAGATGTCTCATATCTCCCAATTTTTTCCAAAATAAACTAATAGGAGCTTGCGGTTGACTGTAAAGATAAGTTATTAAAATATCTAAGTCTTTTAACAGTACAATTGGTTTGGTAGCATCAGCGGAAATTTGTTTAATAGCATCTAATTCTTCACCTAATTTTTTATCAAGAATTAAAAAGGGACTTTTGCTATTAACACGACTTAGTAAGTTGTCACGATAACTGACAAGTTGAGCATTATTGTTAAATAAAATTTGTTGAATTTCTAAATTATGAGGATTATCCCACAATAGTAAATGAGGAGAATCAGTTGGTTTAGCATCTTGAAGAGAAAGATTATTTATTGTTAACATAAGCTTTCTCCAATAAAGTTAAAGGATTGTCCCAACGACGGATAATTTGATAAGGTGAAACTGTGCGTCTTTGTTCAATAATTCCTAAAGATTCCATCCTATTCAGATGTTGTTGTAAAGTTTCAGATTGAATACCTAAAACGGGGATAATTCCCATTTTTTGAGAAAAAATATCCTCAGTTAATACAGAAGTTTCCTGATGAAAATCTCGTTCCCACAGTTTAGCTAGAAAATAACCTATCAAATAAGAATTAGGAAGTTTAGAATTCCCTGTTTGATATGTATCTGGTTTGATTTCTTTGATAAATTGACAATTAGCTAATGCTTGTTCTTGAGTATATGCTTTTAAAATATACTTAATTCTTTTAGGAATTTCTTTATCTAGTTCTTCAAATATAGGAATACTATTTTGAAATAAATCATTTTTAGTGAAAGTTGAATTTTCAGGAAGAAAAGTATAAATAAAATAAGTCCACCCTCCCCATTCAGCAGGATTGTCTGGGATTTGCTTTAAACCTTGAGTACCAAAACTTAAATAAAAGTGCATTAACCAATCAGTAGTAATTGATTTTAAATAAGGATCATGTTTTAAAACTATTTTTCCTTCTGGACTCAAATAATTATCTTTAACTAAACCTGCTCTAATTGACCAACTTTTGATTTTACCAACTTTTGCATTACCTAACCCTGTTTTGGTCATGAGATTTGCTAAAGAATCTTTTAAACCTCCTTTCTCCGCAGCAGTGTCAAGTATTCTCTTAATTTCTTCTTTTTTGAGAGGAAAATTACCGTTGAAATGTAATTGCATCTTAGCCATAGTCTATCAAGTATTGAATAATATGAAATTTTCAGTGATTTTACTGAATAAAAGTCAATTGACCATAAAAACGTTTTTGTTGACTGAGATTGTAATATTCTCAGACCTGTTTGAGTGCCTGTGTTAGTTTTATTATAGTGCCTATTATAACGCTGTAGATAGTCTAATCTTCTAATTTTGATGATAATTTACATTTTTTGCTTAAAAACATAATCCTACACTCCACCGAATATGATGAGTGTAGGACTATCTTAATTTTTACCCTACAGAAATTATCTGTGGCTGAATTGCTACCTTTTCCATAGCGGTGAAAACTTCTTGTCTAGCCCATTTATCTGCTGCCAAAATGTCATCTAAAGCGGGATTTTGTTTGTTATCATTTTGATGGCGATCGCACACAAATTCAATACACCGAGCAATATCCAAATAGTGAATTTTTTCATCTAAAAATAACGCCACAGCTTGTTCATTAGCCGCATTTAACACCGCCGGCATAGAACCACCAGCCCTCCCCGCAGCATAAGCCAAACCCATACAAGGATATTTTTGATGATCTGGTTCACGGAAAGTTAAATCACCGGATTTCACTAAATTCAATCTTTCCCAATTAGTGTAAACTCGCTCCGGCCAAGATAAAGCATAAAGTAAAGGTAAACGCATATCCGGCCAACCCAGTTGAGCCAAAACAGAAGTATCTTGTAATTCTATTAACGAGTGAATAATACTTTGAGGATGAATAACAATTTCGATGTTGTCATAATCTACCCCAAATAAATAATGAGCCTCAATTACCTCCAAACCCTTATTCATCAAAGTTGCCGAATCTACCGTAATTTTTCGCCCCATTGACCAGTTAGGATGTTTAATAGCATCAGCAACCTTTACCTCTGGTAATTTTTCCACAGGCCAATCTCGAAAAGCGCCCCCAGAAGCAGTCAGCAATATCTTTCTTAAACCATCTTTAGGAACACCTTGCAAACATTGAAAAATAGCGGAATGTTCGGAATCGGCTGGTAATAGTTTCACTCCGTGTTTTTCCACCAAAGGTAGCACCACAGGAGCGCCAGCAATGATAGTTTCTTTATTTGCTAAAGCAATATCTTTGCCCGCTTCAATAGCTGCAATGGTTGGAAGTAACCCCGCACAACCAACAATACCAGTAACAACCGTCTGAGAATCGCCATAACGAGCAACTTCTATCACTCCCGCCTCCCCAGCCAGTAAAATGGGTTGAGGATTTAAGTCTTTAATGGCTTCTTTAAGTTCCGGTAATTTCTCAGCAGCAGAAATAGCCGCGATTTGGGGACGAAACTGGCGAATTTGCGCCGCGAATAGCTCCACATTCCGTCCAGCAGCCAATCCCACAATGCGGAATTTATCCGGGTGTTCAGAGACGATATCTAAGGTTTGCGTACCAATCGAACCAGTAGAACCAAGCAGAGTAATAGCTTTCACAATTATTTAATAATTAACGCTAATTTTAAATATAAATTGCTTAGGCTACTAATTTCCCGATTTTTTGAGAACAGAATTGATCTCACGATCTATAATCTGAGTACAGGAACCTGGACGCTTATAAACACAAGTTCCTTGCCAACATTTTTGTAAAGTATAATTCTTATATTGAGATGGTATAGATATATCACCAACAACGTAATTAAAACCTGCTTTTAGTGCTGCAAAATCTGCTATCTTCTCCACTGGAAATATAGGAACATGATGATGAAAATATGTATACCCTCCTGATAAAGCCCAATTAATACCCCAAAGACCAAGTCCGCAAACAGTATTTTCTTTACTTAAGCTTTGTAAAGCCAATAAATTATTAGTTGTAGCATATAAATGTGTATTTTCTAAATCAGTACCAAAAGTAGAAAAAGTCAAATTATTATAAATATTAAATCTGCTTACCAAAGCAACAGAAGTTGCAGTCCAAAGAGCAAAACAAAGTAATATTGCTATAACTATTTTTGGAAATGAATTCCATTTGCGGGACAAATTTAAAACTAATTCTGCTGTGCCTATTCCTGCTAATATCATGAGCATTGATAATGCTGGATAAATAAACCGATATTCTTTATGAGCTAAGAAACTATGAGACAAGATAATAATTAACGCCGACCATGCCAAAATAGGCAGACGACGTGAACCTATCAGCACAAGAATCATAATCGGCAGAAATAGCCAAGACCAACTTTTTAGCAATAAAATTAAATATTCATACCAAGGAGAAACCCCATATAGCTTACTTTTACCTTCCACAAGGTTCACCCAAATATTTAACCAAAAAGATTGAAAAGGATAAGACCAAGTAAAAGCATCAACAGTTCCAAATACAAGTATAGGAGCAAAAATTCCTGCTATCATGGGCAACCATTTTTGCTGCCAATCTTTTCTACAAATGTAAATTAAAACAAAAGCAATGCAAGGTAATAAATGTATTCTTAATGCCAAAGATATTCCTAGCAAACATCCTGATAAAAATAGCCGATTTCTGAGTTGGAATGAATTTTTGTGCAGTCCTAAATATATTCCTGGTAACAGAAAATGTGTAGCTATCACTTCGGTAAAAGCTTTAGGAGAAAAGTAAATAAATTCAAACCAGATAGCACAAATACCAGCACAAGTCAAAGCTGTAATTGTTCCGCCTACTTTTTTTCCCCATAGATATGCTACCAAGATATTACTCAAGGAAAGTAGAGACAAAAATATATTAATTCCCATTAAATATCCAGTAGAACCTTCTCCCAAGCACGCGGTTAGACGCATAATACCTGCCAGAATGACTGGTAATACCCAAGAGCGAATCCCGTCTCGAAATTCCCAGGTAACAATACCATTACCAAAAGCAAGTCGGTGTGCAGGTTCTAGGGTTTGGAAAATTTCATCTGGCCAAAATATATTAGGAAATCTTAAAGCAACACCAACGCGCAATATTAATGCTAGGAGAATTAGGAGGCTTAATAATAGATTATCTAAGTTAAATTTGCGATTCATCTGTTATTCTAACTAAAAGAAGTTATACCAATTTTATCAGAGGCTGCACAGAATCATGAAATCCATGAATTCATCCGAATTTATCTGCGGTCAATAATTATTAAAATCCTATTCCATGCAGCTTCATCTTAATTTGGTAATATTTCCAGAATATTATAAACAGACAACATTTACAAAAGAAGGGAACAGGGAACTTTTAACTGGGAACTCTTAACTGGGAGCAAATAATAAACACTCATTTGCACCAGTTTAAAGCTCAGTCAAAAAAAGGATGTTTTTAAAAGATGCGTAGCACGAAAAAAACAGTGTCATTATTTCAATCTCATGTTTTTAAACATGAGTTTTTCCTGTTCCCTGTTGCCCGTTCCCTGTTTCCTCTGAACCATTTTTTTCTGTTTCTGCTGGCACAAGTTCAAACTTTACTTTATTGTATAAATCTTGTAAAGAAATTTCAAAAGGTATGGTTTCCAGAGATATGTTTCCATCTTCTGCATCATACTCACACAAAGTCCATCTTTTTTTCCCAGTTTTGAAAAATTGTTCTACATGAATGCGGTTTTGATCAATTAATAGATATTCTTGAAAAGTGGGAATTGTTCTGTAAGCTGCAAATTTATCTTCTCTATCATAACTTTTGGTAGATTTGGATAAAACTTCAATAATTACCTGGGGATTTGTGATTGTATCTGTCCGATTATTGAAAAATTCAGGCTCACCTGTAATAATGATCACATCTGGATAAGTGTATATTAGTTTTTGAGGTATCCATAGACGCATATCACCCATGAAAACTTCGTAATTCTGATTTCTAAAGGCAAAATTTAGCCCAGAACTTAGATTTAAAGAGATACGGTTATGATTTATAGATGCACCAGCCATAGGAATTATTTGTCCGTCAATGTATTCGCTTTTATACTCAGCAGTGGCTTCTAATTCCAGATATTCTTCTGGGGTGTAATATTGCTTTGCTATTAATTGCATATTTTTGATCAGAAAGCGATGTTTGTTAGTTTAACATATCAGTAATAATTATTGATTAAGTTTTTATCTATTAAGTTTCTAATACTTTTCATCTGTTGCATTAGAGATTCAACCAAAGTATGGTAAATTGTAATACGTTAGTAATAGTAAACTTTTTACTAAATAGATCAATAATAGTACGGTATTTCCTATTTTTCTTAAAGTAAAATTTACAAAGATAAAAGTATCATAATTAATAATCATGAATAATTCACACAAAACATTATTGAAGTCAATAAAAGATAAGTTTGATCATATATTAATTCCCAGATATTTGGCAATTGGTATTATATTTGCTGTAACAATCAGATTAGTTTGTGTTCCCAATAAATCAGTAGATTATAAATATTTTCTAGATCCTTGGTACGATTTTATCGCATCTCACGGTGGTTTTAGTGCCTTAAAATATGGCTTTGCTGATTATACACCTTCCTATCTTTACTGGCTTTTGATTGCCTCTACTCTGCTTTCTGGATTACCAAAAATTCTGGCAATTAAACTTTTCGCCATGAGTGTTGACTTTATTTGTGCATTTTTTACTTATAAAATTGTTAAGCTTAAATATCCTGTGGGTAAAATGGCAAATTGGGCTTTTTTAGCCGTTATCTTAAGTCCAACTGTAATTTACAATAGTTCCCTTTGGGGACAATGTGATGTTATCTATACCACGGGATTAATTGCTTGTGTTTACTTTTTATCTATTTACAAACAAGTTCCTGCATTAATCAGTTTTGGTGTGGCACTTTCATTTAAATTACAAGCAATGTTTCTAGCACCTTTGTTATTAACTTTATTGGTTAAAAAAAGAATATCTTGGTTCTATTTACCAATAATTCCTTTAGCATATCTAGTAGCAATGTTGCCAGCTTGGATTGCTGGTAGATCAATTACAGAATTACTATTGGTATATTTTGAACAGTCTAATAAATATAAAGAACTAGCTAAAAATGTCCCTAATCTTTATCAATGGATTCCTAATGAGTTTTATAACATTGTTGTGCCTATAGGGTTAATGTTAACTGTAACTGCCATACTTTTATTAGTATATCTTGTTTATAGAAATAAATTAGAAATTACTCAAGATAGACTGATATATTTAGCTACAATGTCAGTATTTTTTATGCCATATCTTTTGCCAAAAATGCACGAAAGATATTTTTATCCTACAGATATTTTGTCTATTATCTTTGCTTTTTACTTTCCTCAATATCGTTGGGTAGCAATATCGGTGCAACTGGCATCATTTATTAGTTACTTGGGAACTCCTATATATATTCAATTGTTTTCTATTCCTTTAGGTTTTACTCTTTGGTTTATTGTGCGAAATTGTGATATGATCTACCAGAAATCAAAGCCTGATTTTTCCTTAAACATCAATAAATAATAAATTCTAATGTGGAAAAATTAATACCTAAAAATAATATTTCTGTAATTATTAGTATTAGTGCCTTAATTTTATTAGCAGCTAGTATTATTCGACATGAGTTATTTAATTCATCTGGAGATTTAGCATTTTTTGATCAAACAGTTTACTTAATTAGTCAGGGAAAATTGCCAACTTCCTCTGTACTTGGTTTTCATGTTTTAGCTGATCATGCTGCTTGGATTTTGTATCCTATCGCCTTACTATATAAAATATATCCTCATGTCTATTGGTTGTTTGTAGTTCAGTCTGTTGCTTTGTCTTTAGGTGCTTTTCCTACATATTTACTCGCATTACAAGCAGGGTTGAAAGACAATCAAGCAATAGCAATGGTAGTTGTTTACCTACTATATCCAGTCCTATATAACAGTAATTTGTGTGATTTTCATCCAGATACTCTTGCTGTTCCTGCACTTTTGACAGCAGTTTTAAATGCAAGAAGCAAAAAAGTATTTTGGTTTTGTATAAATGTTTTGGTAGTATTGGGATGTAAAGCTGTACTTTCCTTGACAGTAGCAGCTATGGGTGTTTGGTTACTACTATTTGAAAAACGGCGTTTGTACGGTTTCATAGCTATTATTAGTGGTTTAGCATGGTTTGTAATTGCTAACAAAATCATTATTCCTTTTTTCGGTAGCGAAGCAGCATTAGTCAGTCGGCATTTTTATCGTTATAGCTATTTAGGAAATTCATTTTCGGAAACATTACAAATTATCTTATTTCAACCAAAAATTATTATTAGCAACATTTTATCGTCTATAAATTTAGAATATTTGTCTTTTCTATTAGCACCTGTAATCTGGGGTTTAATACCTAAATACATGACACCATTAATAGGTGCGATTCCTTGTTTAGCATTAAATATACTTGCTGATCATCCTTCACAAAAAAACGTAATTTTACATTATTCTTTACCAGCAATTCCCTTCATAATGTTAGCATTAATTGCTAGTATTGCGGCAGATAAAGCATGGCTAAAACAAAAAAGAGTAATTTTTTTATGGTCTTTAATTTGGTTTTTGATTTTAGGTAAATGGGGTTTCTTTATTTCCAAATATCTTAATTCTGTAGATAATTGGCAAGCTACTAAAGAAGCAATATCTTTAGTGAAAACTCAAGACAGTGTGTTGACTACAGATGTAATTACTCCACATTTAACCCATAGGCAACAGATTAGTTTTAAATATAAACTCCATGAGTTGAATAATTTTCATTATATATTACTTAATACCCGCCATCCTGGCTGGGGCGCAACAGTAGAAGATTATAATAATTTGACTAAGGAATTAAAAAAGCGTTCTGATTTTAATTTAAAATATCAACGTGATGATGTATATCTCTTTGTATATAAAAAAATGGCATTGCCGATTTGAGGTATGAAGATGATTTTTGATGATTTTACAACCCTTGTAGAGACGCTCCATGGAACGTCTCTACAGCTAAATTCATACTTGGTTTCAGCAACGCCAAAAAAATTACCTACCCCGCCGACGGAATAGGCAATTTTCAAGAATTTAATAACTAAAAAACTTTAGTTAGATTTGGCTTAGACTTAATAGCGATTGCCGCCGCCGCCGCCACGGTTGCCACCGCCACCGCCGTAGCCACCACGTCCACCACCGCCACCACCTGAAGAACCTCTGTCTTCTTTGGGTTTTGCTTTGTTTACTTTCAAATCACGACCCATCCATTCAGCACCATCAAGGGCTTCAATTGCGGCTGTTTCTTCCGCCTCAGTACCCATTTCCACAAAACCGAAGCCGCGCAAGCGACCTGTCTCACGGTCAGTGGGAAGCTGAACACGTTTCACAGCACCATATTCCGCAAAAACTTGAGTCAGCGCATCTTGTGTAACTTCATAAGAGAGGTTACCCACGTAAATTGACATAGAATATTTCCAAAATCATAAGAGTGTAGAGATTTAGATTTCGGAGAAAAGTCTGTAAATACCAAAAGGGAAAGCCTGTCAATACTAACCACAAACATTACCGCCGAATTAATTCCCACCTTCTAATGATTACACAAAAAATCATAATTGTGGGAAGAAGTTTAAAAAATGTTGTAAAAAGTCATATTTGTTGCTTATGATCAGTCCCACCTGTAAGTTATGCCCGTTAATTAACCCTATCCCCTGCATTTCAGCCATGAACCGCTCGATTATATTCGCTTCTCCAGGTATTGACCAATCATTAATTGTTCACTGGCACGGGAAATGATGCTTTGTCGGGTACGATATTTACTACCAATGAGTTTAATCTCTTCCTCAAATACTGAATTATTATATTCAGTCCGTAAACAAAGAGTTTTAGGGTTTGATAAATAATAATCTGCTGTAACGGGTTTAGATGTGGCAAAACCACGATCTCTATATAATATATTGCCCAAAGCCCCAAACAGGTTTAAACCTTGAGATTCTCGTCTGACCTTAATTATATCAGTGCTTTGCCAAGATACTTCAGCACCACAGGTCAAACTTTGCAAATCAACTAAATCATGGAGTTGGGCTAGTTTTTCCAATTCTTCACACCCCTGTTCTAAAAATCGGATGGTGATTATACTCTCCATTTCCTTGGTTTCTCCCTGAGGTAGGGTGTAGTAACGTCGTTCTGAGTGCCATTCACCTACCGATTCCTGAAAGAATGCGGCAATCTGCCTTTCATCAGCGGTTTTAACCAGTTTGAGGGATGCTTTCACTGTTTACTTTCCTCATTTATCCATAGATTGTTGCTTGATTTTCTATATCTTTCTGTGCCATCTGCTACTAGTAGTCTGTCAACCCGAAAATGACGGGTGAAGGCAAGCAGGGGGAGAAGAGAGGCAGGGGGGGGCAGGGGAGGGAAGAACAGAAGTTTTTTTCCGATCATTACCCGTCAAAATAAATTTGACGAACTACTAGGCTATGGTAATACATCTGGCTTTACCGGATATAGGTATAAAAGGCAATTATTATTTACTATTCTTAATATAGAGGTGAATCATAGAAAATGCCAGCGGGAAATTCAGATAATAACTCCCGGTTCATCCATTTTTTGGGCAGTTATACTCCGCAAGGGAATAAATTGAGCTTTTGCTTAGAGGATGTTTTAAAAGTGGCATCCCGTAATTTTCATCACATTGTTACCCCCTCTCCCCTTAGGAAAGGGGGTAACAAGAAAATCCAGTTCCCTCCCCTTCACAAGGGGAGGGTTAGGGTGGGGTAATTTGAGGAATAATGGTGATTCGATAACTTGTGTGTACACGATAGCCTGTACTTGCAGTTATTTGCATAAAATAAGCTAAATAAGGATATGTTCGACGTTACGGCAACAAAATCCATAATTACAAACCAACGAGTAGATGAGATACCTGTACTACTAGTACAGATAGAACGGATTAATGTACAAGGGCTAATACAGGGTTTATTGCTAGGATGCAATACAATATAGGGCGTAGACCCTACGCCCCTACAGACTTAAGGATTTGCTGACTAAGTAGGTGAACACAATAAAACCAATCTATGTAACGAAAAGTAAAATCGCCCAAACCCTCTTCACTCTTGCCTCTTGCCTTGCCATAACGACGATTTTCAATGCTAACCTACTTATATAAAAGCTCATCCATATAAATTGGTAAAGACAAAGCTAGGGAAATGTAGCTGTGATTAATAATTGGGGAATTGAAATCTATTAATAAATTTGTGCTGTTAATTACGACATCAATTATTTTTCAACTATAAAATGTGTTTCTAAGCAATTCGTAGGTACATATAGGACTCCTATTTGATTTTTGAACAGAACTCGGTACATACTGAAATCCTTCTTCCCTGTTCCCTGTTCCCTGTTCCCTGTTCCCTAACTCAACGGAAAATTCAGGAATCAAACCGGATTCCTATATATTTTAAATGATTGTGTAGCTACCGTCTCAAAAATAACTCTCAAAAGTATTTTTTGCCATTTTAGGTATTGATAATGACTTACAACGCAGAGGAAATGCAGCAGATTCTTGAAGTAGCTTTTAGACAAAAACAAAAGGGAGAATATACAAGAGAACAAATTATAGAAATAGCCTCAGAATTAGGTGTTTCTTCAGAGTCGCTACAAGCTGCGGAACAAGAATGGTTAAAAAATAATGTAGAAGTAAAAAAAGAGCAAATGTCTAATAGTCAACAACGGAAAGATTTCAAATCTCATCTATTTGCTTTTCTGGCAATTAATGGTTTTTTGGTGCTGTTAAATCTAGTGGTAAGCCCTGGATATTTCTGGGCTATTTATCCCATACTAGGATGGGGGTTAGGTTTATTACTGCATGGCATAAAGGTTTATATTAGTAATGACTAAAATAGATCCCCGAATTCTTGAAGAATTCGGGGATCTTATCCCCTTTTAATTTAAGATTTACTAGAGCGCTCTTTTGGGTTTGATAATTACTCAACTATATTCACTATTTGGGAACTAGCTAATGTTGGTGTGGTGAAAATTTGCGAGTATAAGTTTGTAGGTTGTTGACTAGCAACAACTGGTAAAACTTGACGAGCATGAGCCGTAACTGCCACTGTTTTTACATCATAGGTTTGTGTAATCATCTTAGGATAAAAACCAATACCGATGATGGGAACTAATAAGCAAGCGGTGATAAATAATTCACGGGGCTTAATATCAAGAACTACAGCATCTAAATGTAAGTCTTGATGTTGGTTGCCGTAGAAAACTTGACGTAGCATGGACAGTAAATAAATGGGTGTCAAAATCACGCTAACTGCTGATAGAAAGATGACTACAATTTTGAAGCTGGAACTGTAAACATCACTGGTAGCAAGACCTAAGAATACCATCAATTCACCGACGAAACCACTCATTCCGGGTAAAGCTAGAGAAGCCATTGAACCGATAGTAAAGAGAGCGAAAGTTTTGGGCATTACTTTACCCATACCGCCCATTTTATCCATCACTAAGGTGTGAGTACGTTCGTAAGTTACACCGGAAAGGAAGAATAAACTAGCAGCAATTAAACCGTGAGAAACCATTTGTAATACAGCACCGCTGATACCGATTTCTGTATAAGATGCAATGCCAATTAACACAAACCCCATGTGGGCAATTGAAGAGTAAGCCAGACGGCGTTTGAGATTGGTTTGAGCAAAGGCGCAACAAGCACCATAAACAATATTAACTACACCTAAAATCGCTAAAACTGGAGCAAAGGTAACATGAGCATCAGTTAACATTTCTACGTTAAAGCGAATTAAGGCATAACCACCCATTTTTAACAATACACCTGCCAAGATCATTGAACCGGGTGCGGATGCTTCACCATGAGCATCAGGCAACCATGTATGTAAGGGAAAAATGGGTAATTTGACACCATAAGCGATTAAGAAACCTGCATAGAGGGCTAATTCTAAGGTTTTGGGATATTCTTTCATTCCCAATTCGGTCATGTTGAAGGTGAAGTTATCACCATAGAAAGCCATTGCAAAACCAGCTACCAGTATAAATATGGATGCTGCGGCGGTATAGATAATAAACTTGGTAGCTGCGTAACGGCGGTTTGTGCCTCCCCAGATGGAAATTAGTAGGTAAACAGGTACTAGCTCAATTTCCCACATCAAGAAGAACATTAATAAATCTTGGGCGAGAAATACTCCTAATTGAGCGCTGTACATAATCAACATCAACGCATAAAATAAACGCGGCTTGTTGGTTACTTTCCAAGCCGCGAATACTGCGAGTGTGTTAATGAAGCCTGTGAGAAGTATCAGGGGCATTGATAAACCATCAATGCCTAGAGACCAGTTAAAGCCAATTTGGGGTATCCAAGGATAGCTTTCTGTCATTTGCAGGGCGGAACTTTGAAAGTCGTAATTCTGCCAAAGGGCAAAAATCATGAGTACAAAGTCTAATAATGCCACTCCCAAGCCGTACCAGCGGACGGTTTTACCCTCTTTATCGGGAATAAGGGGAATTGCGAGGGCTGCCACTAAAGGCAGGAAAATTATGGCTGATAACCAAGGAATTTCTATGGCATTCATCACTGTTGACAATATGTTTTTGGTTTTGCTTTTGTTTACATTATATTAAGGAATCGTTACGTCTGTAAACGATTTCTTATGAAGATTTCCAATTTGGAGGACAGATAGTAATAAATACTTACTAAATTATGCCGCGAGTCCATTCTAAATGTAAATTTTTGCAACGTCAACAAAAAAACAGCGACTAATATCGCTGTCTTTAGTTATAATGAACAGCTTGAGGATAAATTGAATTTTTATCAAAGTTATCTCTGTTTCTTAGACAATACGGTTGACAATCATCCACACTTCTCCATCTGATCTTACGAAAGGGACAGAAATGGTCTTAAAGCCTGTGATGAAAGGTTTGTAGTAAACTTGCCAATACATGGGACTAAGTTCATCGGCGCAGGTTTTGAGGAGTTTAATTTCTTTTGCCAGTTCTCCAGCTAGTTCATTAACTCGTTCGGCATGAACTTGAGCAATTTTTTTGGCTTCTTCTAGCTGTTCTTGTTGTTGGGAGATGCGGATAGACATGGGCAAATACCGATTGAGATGAGCTTTCCTTTGTTGTATTTGCTTTTCTAGGTAATATAGGGCATCGTCTATGCCTTTAAGTTCCGCAGATAGTTGGACGTTTTCTCTGGCTTGACGACGGTAAGCTTCAACTATGGCTAGGGGTGAGTCGTTTTCACCCGATTCTACATGATGATTAGTCAGTGCAGTGCGTTCTTGTTGGAGTGCTTGAATTTGAGATTTCAGTGCTGCTATTTCTGACTGGATTTTTTCCATATCCATATATATATGATGATTGGGGGTAAGTGAAAAAGCTGTTACTTCTTCTGGGCGATCGCTTGACAATCAAAATAGTCACGGCAAGAACAGCACTCTGCTTGCAGCAGTGCTACGCGATCGCATTAAGTTGTTGGCTGAATTTGTTTGTTAGCTTTTGATATTTCTTGCTTCTCAATTTCATCTAACTTTTTGCCGGAAGAATCTTTCCATTCCTTCAATCCGTTTGCACTACGCCCCATTATTACATTTGCTGCTGCTGATGGGCTACTAAACAACCAATCGGATTTAAAAACAAGTTTGTCATCTACTTGAACAATAATTTCATTCCAAAATTCTTTTTTTGATACATGGTCAACAAGTCTAGAATAAGCATTTTCAGCCTCACCAATGTATACTTTAGCCTTTTGCCTTGCCATAACGACAATTTTCAACACCAACCTACTTAGTTAAATTAAGCGATAAGCGATTCTTACGAAGTGCTGGCACTATTGCATCTAATAATATCACGGTTTTATCCGCTCTCATGATATTTTATACATTAATTACTTGTCAATTAGTTGTGTGTGACAATCGCTTCACACTCCATAGAGGTTGTTTGAAAACTTTTTCGTGTGGGATCTGACACCCGCAGATCCCCCTAAATCCCCCTTAAAAAGGGGGACTTTGAGGAATTTAGCCCCCCTTTGTAAGGGGGGTTGGGGGGATCTCGATTAATTCTGATACTTTTCAAACATCCTCATAGACATCACACAAACAATGACTTAATCAATTAGGTAAATAATGAATATCAAGAACTTCCTCCAAAGAATAAGGACATTCTGCGGGAAAATTTACAGTAAAACCTGTTTTTTCTTGAACATAACCCAAAGCGTCCTCATAAATAGTTGTAAAAATAGAATTCAAATAATTATACAAATTAGATGTTAATCTATCTTTTAACTGGACTCGAAAACTTCTAATTTCTGAACGCCAATGATTTTTATTTCTGTCATATTCTTGTGTCCAAAACTGCAATAATAAAAGATGTCTAATTACTTGTTCTAGTAGGCTTTTAACTTGATGCTTATCTCTTTTTGCCAATGATTCCAACTCCTCAATTAAATTTTCTAAATCTAACTCATCAAAACGACTTTGTTTTAATAATTTAATAGTTTCTAATAACCATAAATGGTCATCTGTTTCATAGATCTGCTGCAAATTAGTAATAACTGTCATAACTTTACCTTTTGTTATTTACAAATTACACATACAATCAATATATATTGTAAGGTGCATCGGACTCGATAATTTAATGTTAATCAACAAAATGAAATGTTTAAAGTAGGGGAACACTTCTGTTCCCTTCCCATGACTTCAGTCACACTACGTTATCACCGATACGTTCTCAACTCAAATAGGATTGCTATAGATGTTTGGTGTTGCTGCATTTGTAATTATCTATTACAAAATAACCGCCCCTTGCCGATCCAGGGGAAGCGATCGCACAATTGAGTTCATACCCATTGCAGTCCAGGCATTTGCCATTGCTGCTTCTACGGATCTGGCATAACTTATATCTACTAGAGCTAAAAGTGTGGGGCCTGCACCACTAATTACCATGCCATAAGCACCAGCAGCCACAGCAGCCGCATTCACAGTATCATAACCAGGAATTAAAGCTTGGCGATAAGGTTGATGTAATTTATCTTGCAAGGCGGCTATTAACCATTCTTCTCGATTAGTTGCTAAACCGCGCAACAATAAACCCAAATGAGAAATATTGAAAATTGCATCAGCACGACTGACTTCTGTGGGGACAACCTTTCGCGCTTCTGAGGTTGATAACTCAAAATCAGGAATTGCTACGACTGGAACTATATCTCGATGCCAGAGAATATCACAAATTTCCCAACCTTTTTTGCTGGTAGCAGCCAGACGACAACCACCTAATAACGCTGGTACTACATTATCAGGATGTCCTTCCATGGCGATCGCTAATTCCATTACCTGTAACTCAGACAACGGTGAACCAGCCAACTCATTGGCAGCAACTAACCCCCCGACAATAGCAGTCGCAGAACTACCCAAACCTCGTGCTAAAGGTACACCCAACTTAATTTCTATTTTCACCGCTGGTGGTGTTTTTTCTATATATTGGTATAACTTGACAAACGCCTGGTATAAAAGATTACTCTCATCAGTTTGTACCTTTGCGGCTTCCGAACCAGAGACTTGAATAATTAACTCACCTGCATCAAGAATAGTAAACTTAAATTCGTTATACAGCTTTAAAGCTGCACCTATACAATCAAACCCCGGACCCAAATTCGCCGTCGTCGCGGGAACTTTAACAGTAATGCTAGAAACTACAGACATTGAAGTTAATTTAAAATTCCAATATGAACTACCCCATTTTACTTCCTTATACCAAATTAAGATATGGAATAAGATATCAAGAATTATTAAACGCAGATGAACGCAAATAAACGCAGATAAATTCGGATGAATTGATGGATTTGATGATTCTGTGCAGCTTCACATAAAAATCACAATAACCTAAAGTCTTTGTCTAATTTTCATAAAAGCCGCACCCGTCACTAAAGCCGCAAATTGTCCCCAATAACTCACACTAGAGAAGGAACTACCACCCGTCATATTTAAACTCCCTATGCCATAAAATGACTGCTGGATAAACCACCAAAATAAATATAAAATAGCTGGAACTTCCACAGGGATATACACAACCAATAAAGTCAAAACCGAATATATTTTTGCCTGGGGAAACTTGATCAGATATGCACCTAAAATAGATGCAATAGCTCCATTAGCACCAATAATTTGTATTGTTAAATCGGAGGATAAAATAATTTGGACTATACCAGAAAAAAAGCCAGCAGTTAAATAAAGTAGTAAATATTGTTTATGTCCTAAAATACTTTCTACCGTTTTTCCAAATACCCACAGAAACAGCATATTTCCTAAGATTTGGCTAAAACTGCCATGGAGAAACAGGGATACAGGTAAAGAAAGTAGCCGCCAAAATACAATTACCCAAGCCGCAGAATTGTAAAAAAAAGCGTTAGCAATTGAGATATTTATTTGAGATGGAATAATTCCCCAATTATTAATTAAATTTCCTAATTCATCACTCCACTCTAATTTTATTTCCCAGAGAAATATGACTACATTAATGCCAATCAACCAATAATTAATAATAGGCTTTTGCCAACTGCGAATATTATCATCTATAGGAATCATCTTGATTTTAACATTTGAATTACTAATTTTTAACTACTAATTAATATTTTTTCCCATCTCCTCATTTTTGTGTGGCAAGATTATCATAATGTAACACAATATTCAAATAGGCTCAGGAAATGCTAGGAAACACCCTTGTAGGCAGATACCAAATCACCAATTACCTGGGAGGTGGCGGATTTGGTGAAACTTATGTTGCTAATGATACTCAATTACCAGGCTCACCCCAGTGTGTAGTCAAGAAACTCAAACCTCAATCTACTGATATTACCACTTTAGAAATAGCTCGGAGGTTATTTGACACAGAAGCCCAAGTTTTATATAAATTAGGAAATCACGATCGCATTCCCCAACTTTTAGCTTACTTTGAAGAAAATGCCGAATTTTATCTGGTTCAAGAACTGATTATTGGTAATGATCTCAGTCAAGAATTAAAATCCGGTGTCATCTTCACTCAAAATCAGGTAATTTCTCTATTACAAGAAATTTTAGAAATTTTGGACTTTGTTCATCAACAAAAGGTAATTCATCGTGATGTCAATCCTCGCAATATTCTCAGACGAGAACAAGATAATAAGTTAATTTTAATTGATTTTGGTGCAGTCAAACAAATTACGACCAAATTAGTAAACTCTCCAGACATTACTAAATCTACAGTTGCTATTGGCACACCCGGTTATACTCCTGGAGAACAAGCACAAGGAACGCCAAAATTTAGTAGTGATATCTACGCTTTGGGGATTATTGCTATTCAAGCTTTAACTGGATTATCACCTGATCAATTAGAAAAAGATGTCGAAACTAATGAAATAATTTGGCAAAATTTCGCCACTGTCTCTCCAGAATTTGCCCAATTTTTAAATCAAATGATCTGTTATGATTTTCGCCAACGTTATGCTTCAGCAACAATAGCATTACAAGCTTTACAAGAATTAAATAAAAACTCATCGGCAACAATAATTATTTCCCCTGCTACCTTACCAAACCGAGTAAAAAATCCCCAAAATACCCCAGGGATATTCTGGAAATTGCTATTAGGAATATTTATTTTAGGTATTGGTAGTTTCGGGGCAATATTTATGCTCAATCGCCTGAATAGTAAAAACGCTATAGAATTATATAATCAGGGTAATACTCTCATTCAATTACAACGCTATGAAGAAGCCTTAGCAACTTATGAAAAAGCCATAGATATCAAATCTGATTATCCTCAAGCTTTATATGGTAAAGGTAAAGCATTATTTCAATTAAAGAAATACCAAGAATCTTTAATAGCTTATGATCAAGCTATTCAAATTCAACCAAATTATTTAGAAGCTTGGACTAATCGAGGTTTTGTTTTAGTCAAACTCAAACGTTATCCAGAAGCAATTGCCACTGTTGATAAAGTTTTACAACTAAAGAATGATGACCCTAAAGTGTGGCAACTTAAAGGTGATATCTTTATAAAAATTAGCCAATATAATGATGCAATTAAAGCTTATGAACAAGCGATTAATTTCCAAGTTGATAATCCTGAATTATGGTACAAAAAAGGATTAGCATTCCAAAACCTTAAACAATATGAAGAGGCAATTACCTCCTATAAAAAAACTGTGGAATTAAAATCTGATCATGAATTAGCTTGGTACAATTTGGGTAATTGCTTAGTTAATTTAAATCGTTATGAATTTGCTTTCCAGGCTTATGATCAAGCAGTCCAGTATAATCCAAACAACTCCGCAGCTTGGTTATCCAGAAGTAATATATTAATGACATTACGTAGGTATCCAGAAGCAATTGATTCCTTTAGCCAAGTGATTAAAATCAATCCTCAACAATATCAAGCATGGTATAATCGAGGTTGGGCATTACATCAAGTTAAACGCTATCCAGAAGCAATAGAATCTTATAAAAAAGCTATTAGTTTAAAGGGAAATGATTATTTAGTATGGTATAATCTAGGAAATACACAATATAATTTACAAAAATATCAAGAAGCGATCGCCTCCTATAATAAAGCCATCCGTTATCAACCCAATCATTATGAAAGTTGGTACAGCAAAGGCAATGCCTTGTTAAATTTACAACAATACCCACAGGCGATCGCCTCCTACGACAAAGCCATAGAATATAAACCAGATTACCAACAAGCCATAGAAGCTCGCACCAAAGCCAAAAATACCCCAGTATTTCCCCCTAAATTCTAATTCTGGGCGCAGACCCTGCGCCCCTACATTCTGACTCCTCCTTTAAAAAACCCTGAGACTTTACCAAAATATAGGTAAAATCTAAAATACAAATCACAAATTATCACCGAGAAATCTCAAGCCCTTGCAACTTGAGTTAAAATTATGGACGTATTAGAACTAAAACGCGAAATCGAAACATTGTCTAGCCGCCTGGGTAAAACCCAGGACTATCTTTGACGTACCCGCACTCAAAGCCAAAATTCACGACTTAGAGCAAATTTCCGCCCAAACAGAATTTTGGGAAGACCAAACCCAAGCACAAAACACCCTGCAAGAACTCAATGATCTAAAATCCCATTTAGATCAATATTACAAGTGGCACACCAACTTAGACGATACCAGGGCAGTTGTTGAGTTATTGGAACTAGAAACCGATACAGCATTATTGCAAGAAGCGGAATCTACCATTACCAAACTCAATCATGAACTAGACCAATGGGAACTACAACAACTCCTTTCCGGCACTTACGACGACAAAGGTGCAGTCCTGACAATTAACGCCGGTGCTGGTGGCACAGACGCACAAGACTGGGCATTTATGCTCATGCGGATGTATACCCGGTGGGCAGAAGATCATGGTTATAAAGTCACCCTAGCCGAAGAATCAGAAGGTGACGAAGCCGGCATTAAATCCGCCACCCTAGAAATCACCGGACGCTATGCCTATGGTTACTTACGTTCCGAAATGGGAACTCACCGTCTCGTCAGAATTTCTCCCTTCAACGCTAACGGCAAACGGCAAACCAGCTTTGCCGGCATCGAAGTCATGCCGCAAATAGATAACACCGTCAAACTAGACATCCCAGAGAAAGATTTAGACATTAGCACCACCCGTTCTGGCGGTAAAGGTGGGCAAAACGTCAACAAAGTAGAAACCGCAGTCCGCATAGTTCACCTCCCCACCGGTCTAGCAGTCCGGTGTACAGAAGAACGTTCCCAACTACAAAACAAAGAAAAAGCGCTCGCCCGTCTCAAAGCCAAGTTGTTAGTTATTGCCAAAGAACAACGCGCCCAAGAAATTGCCGAAATTCGCGGCGATATGGTCGAAGCTTCCTGGGGTAATCAAATCCGCAACTATGTATTTCATCCTTATCAAATGGTGAAAGACCTCCGCACCAACATCGAAACCACAGCCATTACAGATGTCATGAACGGTGAACTTGATATGTTCATTCAAGCCTATCTCCGGCAAGAAAACCAGATAGTTGAAGCGTAACTTAGATCCCCGACTTCTTTGAGAAGTCGGGGATCTTTGCTATATTTCCCTGACACAGGTTACAGTAAGAAAAGAGATGATAATGAATTAATTATGGAAAAATCCCCTGCCAAAGAACCCCAGCCTAGCTATGTCAAACTCGCCATGCGAAACATGGTTAGAAAAGGCGGCACTTCCCTCAAACACTTTGCGTTAACTGCCGTAGGACTGTTATCTGTCCTCGTGGGTTTGGCATATCTTACTCGCTAAGAGAGGAAAACTTGTGCCGCTACAGGTTGAATTATATTTAGAAAATTGCTTTGATGACTCTTCCCCAATTCCTCTCGAAACTTGGGAAAACTGGTTTTGGCAATGGTTGGAAATTCTTGAGGATTACTTACCAACTGCACCTAGTTATGAAATCAGTTTGCGTTTGACAACCGACACAGAAATTCAAACCCTTAATTCCCAATATCGCCAACAAGATAAACCTACAGATGTCTTAGCCTTTGCATCTCTAGAAGCAGATTTACCACAAAGCGAAGAAATGCTGGATGCCATGCCCTTGTATCTAGGTGATATAATTGTCTCTATAGATACAGCACAACGTCAGGCACAACAGCAGGAACATAGTTTGTCTACAGAGTTGGCTTGGTTAACGGCTCATGGTTTACTACACTTGTTAGGTTGGGATCATCCTGACGAAGAGAGTTTGATAGCAATGTTAAACGAGCAAGTTGTATTACTGAAGAAAATAGGTATTATTATTAACTTAGAGTTGGAGGTAGGGGAGGTAGGGGAGGTGGGGGAGGTAGGGGAGGTAGGGGAGGTAGGGGAGGTAGGGGAGGTAGGGGAGGTAGGGGAGGTAGGGGAGGTAGGGGAGGTAGGGGAGGTAGGGGAGGTAGGGGAGGTAGGGGAGGTAGGGGAGGTAGGGGAGTGAAGAGTAAAGGAGTAAAGGAGTAAAGAGTAAAGGAGGTGAGAAAGAAGATGATTGGTAACTTAGAAGAATCAAACTCAATATCAATGGTTAAATCTCATAGAGACTTGGGAATTTATCAAATTGCTTTTGAAGCAGCAATGAAAATTTTTGGGTTATCAAAAAATTTTCCTGTTGAAGAAAGATATTCTCTAACAGATCAAATTCGTCGTTCTTCTCGTTCTGTTTGTGCGAATATGGCAGAAGCTTGGCGTAAACGTCGTTATGAGGCTGCTTTTGTTGCTAAATTAAATGATTGTGAAGCTGAATCTGCTGAAACTCAAACATGGATAGAATTTACAGTTAAATGTAATTACTTCGATATTGAAACGGGACGTAAACTTTATGGTAATTATAATCAAGTTTTATCTGGTTTAGTGACTATGATCAATAACCCATCACGCTGGTTAATGAATCATAAAAACCATAAAAACCATAAATATTAATCTTCCCCCACCTCCCCCACATCCCCCACATCCCCTACCTCCCCCACATCCCCCACATCCCCTACCTCCCCCACATCCCCCACATCCCCTACCTCCCCCACATCCCCCACATCCCCCACATCCCCCACATCCCCCACTCCCCCACTCCCCCACTCCCCCCACCCCCTATTCTCATCTCTATGCCCCCAAAAGTCTCATCGTCATCAACCAATAATAGCTTACCAACACTCGTGTCCAAAGATAGGGAACTTTCCTGGCAGATTGCCTCTAATCTATTTGTTAGTTTTAAGTATGCTTGGGCTGGAATTACCTACGCTTTTCAGACTCAAAGGAATTTTCGGATTCATGTAGCCGTCTGCGCCTTGGCTATTGGATTAAGTGTATTTCTACAGTTAGAAACAGTAGAAGTATCCATAATTTCTGTTACCAGCGGTTTAGTTTTGACCTTAGAGTTAGTGAATACTGCTATTGAGTCAATTGTAGATTTAACGGTCAAACAGTCTTATCATGAGTTGGCAAAAGTTGCTAAAGACTGTGCTGCTGGTGCTGTACTTGTTTCTGCTTTAGTAGCATTATTGGTTGCCTCTACATTAATATTGCCTCCTTTAGCAACATTAATTCTATCTACTTTCTAGATGGTAGATTGTGAATAGTAAGTAGGTTAGCATTGAAAATTGTCGTTATGGGAAGGCAAGAGGCAAGAGGCAAGAGGCAAGAGTGAAGAAGCTTTGGGCGATTTTACTTTTCTTTACACACTTTGGTTTTATTGTGTTCACCTACTTAGAGACGTTTTCAGGGAACGTATTGGATATTTTTAAATAAAATTAGGTAAAAATTGTGATATTAGTCATTGATAATTACGATAGCTTTACGTATAATTTAGTACAATATCTGGGAGAATTAGCAGTAGATTTCCCAGTTGCTGATGACCTGCAAGTGGTACGAAACGATAAGATTACTATAGATGAAATTAGGGCATTAAACCCGGATGCAGTGGTAATTTCACCGGGTCCTGGTCGTCCAGATGATGCGGGAGTTTCCCTCAGTGCGATCGCCCAATTAGGAGATAAACTACCGATTTTAGGCGTGTGCTTAGGACATCAAAGTATTGGTCAGGTTTTCGGTGGTAAAATTGTCTCCGCCCCAGAATTGATGCACGGAAAAACCTCTCAGGTTTCCCACACAGGCATAGGAATTTTTCAAGGTTTAGAAAATCCTTTAACCGCTACCAGATATCATAGTTTAGTGATTGAGCGGGAAACTTGCCCGGACGTATTGGAAATTACAGCTTGGGTAGAAGATGGCACAATTATGGGCGTGAGACATCGGCAATATCCTCACATTCAAGGAGTCCAATTTCATCCAGAGAGTGTCCTAACTGCCTTGGGTAAGGAATTGCTGAGAAATTTTTTGCGAACTTTGTAAAGCGAGTATTCTTATGAAACGACGACAATTGATAGGCTACGCTGGGGCGGGTTTAATAACGGCTATAGTTACTAATTTAGGTGATCAAGTTCCAGTAAATGCCCAATCTAGTGGTGTATCAATTCAGTGGTTAGGTCATACCTGCTTTTTATTGACCAATGGTAAGGTCAAAATTTTGATTAATCCCTTTAGCAATTTGGGTTGTACAGCTAAATATCGTCTCCCAAATGTTGCATCAGATTTGGTATTAATTAGTAGTCAATTATTGGATGAAGGGGCAATAGATAAAATACCAGGAAATCCCAAATTAGTTTATAAACCGGGTGTCTATGAGTTTCGGGGCGTTAAATTTCAGGGAATTACCACAGACCATGATCGTAAGGGTGGAAAACAATTTGGGCAAAATATAGCCTGGAAATTAAACCAAGGTGGCATTAATCTGCTACATTTGGGGGGTTCTGCTGCACCGATTACCCTAGAACAAAAAATTCTCATGGGTCGTCCTGATGTATTATTTATTCCCGTTGGCGGCAGTGATAAAGCGTATAATCATCAAGAAGCAAAACAGGCAATTGATGTCTTAAATCCTAAGTTAGTTATTCCTACCCATTATCGGACTCAAGCTGCTGAAAGTGGCAAGTGCGACATTACTCCAGTAGATGATTTTCTAACTTTGATGCAGAGTGTGAATATTAATGTCCGCCGCAGTAACAATGATTCTGTATTAGTTAATTCTCAGAGTTTGCCAGAAAAAACGGAAGTTCAACTTTTGAGTTACAAGTTTTGATTCCTTAAGGCGTTGCTGAATCGAGGTATGAAATTTCCAAATTGAACCTTTAAAAATCTTACCTTTGCGTCTACTCTTCGAGATCACGAAGCGTGATTGCGCCTTTGCGTGAGACTAAAATTCATACCCTTAATCATGCAACGCCCTTAATTTATTGTAAGTTGGGTTGGCACAAGGAAACCCAACAAATTTCCAACTAAAATTAAGTGAAAAGATGACTTGGTATGGAGCAGATGCAATGATGAGTGTTTGGCTTATATGTTTTTTTATTCTGTTTGCTTTGGCGGAATTTTTTAAGTGGTTACGAGGTTTTTCTGTTCCTGTTCCGTTACCAATATATATTTTAGGTGGGGTATTTTTAGCAGTTGCCTCTAATTATGATAAAATATTTGGCTATTATGTCAGTAATGCTAGTGTAATTACACCTGTGGAAATATCCCAAGAAGTACCTAAATTAGCATCACCAGTAAACTCAACTCCAATTTCTGAATTAATACCTAGTGCTGTACCTAAATCCGATATTCAAGAATCTGCCAACAATTGAGTTGCTATATAGGGGCAGTCAGGAGGTAGGGGCGCAGGGCCTGCGCCCAGTCAGGAGTGTGGCTAACGCCACGCTGCGCTATCAGGAGTCAGAAAGAAGAAGAAAGAAGAATAAAATTGTTACCGGACTGTAGTCTGCGTCAGTGCAATATGTGGCTATTGCATCAGAAAATAAATAACTTTGTAAATATAACCCGCATAAAACATAAGATTTTTGTTAAACTTACTGGAAAATTAGAAGTTGAGTAGCTTTTAAGACAGAAAAAAAAAGTAGCAAATACTACGAATTGTATTGAATGAAGACAAATATCGTAGACACAGAGGAATGAAAATAAGTGTTCAGAAAATTGACTATCATTGGGTGTTTAACTCTATTTTTACTGGTAGGGTTGTTAACAGGAAATGCTTGGGCAGAAACCTCAGCAACCGTGCCTAGTCCGAATACAGGTGACACAGCATTTATGCTGATTTCCTCAGCTTTAGTAATGCTAATGACACCGGGATTAGCATTCTTTTATGGTGGGTTTGTGCGATCGCACAATATTCTCAACACATTGATGATGAGTTTTGTGTTGATGGCGATTGTGGGAGTCACCTGGGTTCTTTGGGGTTATAGTCTTTCCTTTGCCCCTGGTTTACCCTTCATTGGTGGTTTACAATGGCTGGGGTTAAATGGTGTTGGTGTAGAAACCACAGGTTATCTGCAAGGTTCAGCCCCTGCGGAGGTAGTTTCCTATGCGGGGACAATTCCCCATCAAGCATTCATGATCTATCAAGCCATGTTTGCAATTATCACCCCAGCTTTAATTTCGGGAGCGATCGCCGAACGCATGAGTTTCCGTGCCTATTGCCTATTTGTAGTCCTGTGGTCAACCTTTATCTACACACCTCTAGCACACATGGTTTGGGCAAAGGGAGGATTCTTAGGTTTATACGGCGGCATCGGCGCTCTAGACTTTGCTGGTGGTACAGTAGTGCATATTAGTTCCGGTATTTCGGCACTGGTAGCCGCAATTGTCCTCGGTCCGAGAAAAAACTATCCAGATCGTCTTAGCCCTCCCCATAACGTCCCCTTTATTTTGTTGGGTGCCGGCTTACTTTGGTTTGGTTGGTTTGGCTTTAATGCTGGTAGTGCCTTATCCGCTGGCACGGTAGCCACAGTCGCCTTTGTTGCTACTAATACATCCGCTGCCGCCGGGGCGTTGATGTGGTTGATTCTAGAAGCTACATTACGGGGAAAACCCACCGCAGTTGGCGCAGCCACAGGTGCAGTCGCCGGTTTAGTGGGAATCACCCCAGGGGCAGGATTTGTCACCCCTGTAGCCGCAATTTTAACTGGTTTCATTACCTCCGTCGTCTGCTTCTATGCTGTCAGTTTCAAGCACAAATTGCGGGTTGATGATGCTCTAGATACCTATCCTGTACATGGTGTTGGAGGTACTATCGGGGCGATTCTAACAGCTATCTTTGCCACAACTGAAGTGAATAGCGGTGGTAAAGATGGGGTATTGCGCGGTAACTTCGGTGAATTATTTGTGGAACTAGCAGCGATCGCCATAGCCTATATTATTGCTGGTGTAGGAACTTGGATCATTCTGAAAATTATTGCTGCTACAGTTGGTTTACGAGTCCCAGATCAAACCGAAGATCAAGGCTTGGATATCAACGAACACGGGGAAGAAGGTTATAACTCCGAATTTGCAGATCGGATTTCTAATAAGTAAAAGGCAGGGGAGTAGGGGAGAATATTTTTCTTCCCAATAACAACTAACAACTGACAACTGACAGATTTACAATTAAACTCAATATCCGTAATGTTTCTTCGTCGTGTCTAATCGTGTAAAAACTTTTCCTGTCTGGGGACTATTCGCACTGTTAACTAATATTATCCTAATGTTAGCGGTCGTCTTATTGATTTGGCGACAGCAAAAGCTAACCCCTGTGTTAGCAACCACAGCTATTCCAGATCCCTCAGAACCAGTTAACCTGAACTGGAAAAATCAATATGTAGCACCAGAATTAGGACCCCGTCATAAACTCAGTTATCCCCAATGGTTGGATATTCTCAAGCAAGAAGCTAAAATAACTGCTAGGAAAAATCCCCAGCGATTAACCATACTAGCGGGAGATTCTCTGAGTTTATGGTTTCCACCGGAGTTATTACCTGAGGATAGAAGCTGGCTAAATCAGGGCATATCCGGGGAAGTTAGCAATGGATTACTGCAAAGATTAGATTTTTTTGATCGCACCAAACCGGAAAAGATTTTCATTATGGTGGGCATTAATGATCTAATTCGCGGGTTAGATGATCAGGAAATTTTAGCTAATTATCAGCAAATTATCAGTTATTTGCAAAGAAAACACCCCCAAACAGAAATTGTCGTTCAGTCAATTTTGCCCCATGGTGAGGAGGGGATAACTTGGGAAGGAAAAGAAAAACTCCTAGCAATTCCCAATCCTCGGATTCGTAATTTGAATCAGGAATTGAATAATCTCGCTACTGAAAAAGGGGTGAAATATCTGAATTTACATCCCTTATTCACCGATAAACAAGGTAATCTTCGGTCAGATTTTACCACCGATGGTTTGCATCTGAGTCCCCCAGGTTATCTCGTTTGGCGGACTGCCTTACAGATGTATACTAACCAACAAATAACATCCCAAGCAACTAAACCTAAAAATATCAACTCAAAAACTAGGATATAAATCCAAATTTTCCATCTAAATCACCTCGAAACACGAGAAAATCAAAGATAGTAATTATTAGTGGTCAATCTAAAATGGATACAAAAGCTTTTAAACGTAGCCTCCAACATTCAGACAATTACAATCGCAAAGGTTTTGGTCATCAAGCGGAAGTCGCTACCAAGTTACAATCTGAGTTTCAGAGTAACTTAATTCAGGAAATCCGCGATCGCAACTACACCATCAAACGTGGTAATGTCACCATCCAACTAGCACAAGCATTTGGTTTTTGTTGGGGTGTAGAAAGGGCTGTAGCTATGGCTTATGAAACCCGGCAACATTTTCCCACAGAACAGATTTGGATTACCAACGAAATTATTCACAATCCATCTGTGAATAAACGAATGCAAGAAATGCAAGTAGAATTTATTCCCGTTATTGACAAACTGAAAGACTTTTCTGTTGTTAATAGTGGTGACGTAGTAATTTTACCAGCCTTTGGTGCAAGTGTTCAAGAAATGCAAATATTGCATGATAAAGGTTGCCAAATTGTTGATACTACCTGCCCCTGGGTATCCAAAGTATGGAACACCGTAGAAAAGCACAAAAAAGGTGATTATACTTCAATTATTCACGGAAAATATAAGCATGAAGAAACAGTTGCCACCAGTTCCTTTGCCGGGAAATATTTGATTGTTTTAAACATAAAAGAAGCAGAATATGTCATTAATTATATTCTCAATGGTGGCGATCGTGAAGAATTTTTAGCCAAATTTTCCAAAGCCTGTTCAGCAGGATTTGACCCTGATCAAGACTTACAACGAGTAGGAATTGCTAACCAAACAACCATGCTCAAAGGTGAAACCGAACAAATCGGTAAAATGCTGGAGCATACAATGATGCAGAAATATGGACCAACAGAATTGAATCAGCATTTTCAAAATTTCAATACCATCTGTGATGCCACTCAAGAACGTCAAGATGCTATGTTAGAATTAGTCGAAGAAAATGTAGATTTAATCATAGTTATTGGTGGGTTTAACTCATCCAATACTACTCAACTACAACAAATTGCCTTTGATCGAGGTATTCCCTCCTATCACATTGATTGTGGAGAACGGATTCAATCAATTAATAACATTGAACATCGGCAGTTAACAGGAGAATTAGTAATTGCAGAAAATTGGCTACCAGCAGGAGAAATTAAAGTTGGTGTGACTTCTGGTGCTTCAACACCGGATAAGGTAGTTGAAGATATAATTGAGAAAATTTTTGCCCTCAAAGCAATAGCATCTGTAGTTTAAAATATACTCAACACGGTTGGGATATGGACTTTTAAGAAATTACGAAAAACCTAGATTTGTATGGGTAAAGCAAAAGCTCAATGGTGTCAACTTAAGCTCAAATCCCTACCACATCTCGTTCCTAGTCTCTGACTAGGAATGCAGTTGATGAGGCTCTGCCTCTAATATCAAGGCTAAAATAGCCCCATATCATGCTAACTTAAGGAATATATAACAATGACTGGTAATACGTTTTTTGATAAACTCCAACCTGCAAGTCAGCAACAATCTATCGTGTATCTACCCTATATTCAGGGTAATAAGCGGAATTTGTTACCCTATGCCATCACTCTTTATAAAAAACGTGAGTTAGAAGGACACCGCAAAATAGAAGGTAGTGAAAATGTTCCCTTCGTTGCCACTTGGAATGATCCTACCTTACCCTCCGACTTAACCGTTTGCCGGTTACAGTTTGATTCTACGTCTGAATTAACCTATGAAGTCATGATGCCAAGTTTTGAATTTATTAGTTTTTTAATTGAACTAATGGAAAACTATAAGCGGAATAAAATCACGGATTTTTCTAAATCCTTTTACCGCAAATTATTACGTTTAGATGATTGAAGCAAAATAGAACAGCCTTCTTAAACCTCGTTTACTTGGAAACCTCTAGATTTTTCCAACATAACTAGCTATTATACGGAAATTTAGGTTTATACGCCTTACAAAAATCACTATGAACACACCACTAACAAACCAACCTATCCGCGTTGGAGTCCTGGGTTTTGGCGGACTTGGACAGGCAGCCGCAAAACTCCTTTCCAGCAAACGAGAAATGATTCTTGTCGCCGTCGCCGACCAAAATGGCTATGCTTACTCCACTGAGGGCTTAAACACCCAATCTTGTATTACTACTTACCAAAATCAAGGTACAATCGGTCATTTAGAAGCATTTGGTACATTAAGCAACAACAGTATTCAGGATTTAATTCAAGTCACTGGTGACACTGTAGATGGTTATTTCCTGGCTTTACCCAACCTCCCCAATGACTTTATCCCCTCTGTTGCCAAAGAATTTATTCAAGCCGGTTGGCAGGGTGTTCTGGTAGATGCCATTAAACGCACCAGTGCAGTCGAACAACTCCTATCCATGAAAGATGAACTGCAAGCCGCCGGCATTACCTACATGACTGGCTGTGGTGCTACTCCTGGGCTATTAACCGCTGCTGCCGCTTTAGCTGCCCAAAGTTATGCGGAAATTCACAATGTGGTCATTACCTTTGGTGTGGGAATTGCTAACTGGGAAGCCTACCGCGCCACTGTGAGAGAAGATATTGGTCATATGCCCGGTTATAGTGTAGAAGCCGCTAGAGCCATGACTGACGCAGAGGTAGAAGCGTTACTTGATCAGACCGATGGGGTGTTAACCTTGGAAAATATGGAACACGCCGATGATGTGATGTTAGAGGTGGCGGGAATTTGTTCACGGGATAGAGTCACGGTTGGCGGTGTAGTTGATACCCGTAACGCCAAAAAGCCCCTGAGTACAAATGTGAAAATCACTGGACGCACTTTTGAGGGAAAAATATCTACTCATACCTTCACGTTAGGGGATGAAACTAGTATGGCTGCCAATGTGTGTGGTCCTGCCTTCGGTTATCTTAAAGCTGCTCAAGAATTGCGTCAACGGGGCATTTCTGGCTTATTTACGGCTGCGGAAATTATGCCTAAGTTTGTCAAATAGGTAGTTGGTAATTGGTTATAGCGGTATGCACTCTTTGTGAGATCCATTTAGAGACTTCCAAATAAAAAAATGTCCCAAAACTGATGCAGAAATTCTCTCTCTGTGTACTCTGTGCCTCTGTGGTTCGTTTCTTAGGATAATTTATTTCTTGGAAGTCTCTTAGCAAATCGTAAAGCCTGTAGGGGCGGGGAAACCCCGCCCTCTGTTGTATTGCTAAAAAGACGGGGATTCTAGTAGTCTGTCAACCCGAAAATGACGGGTGGAGGGAAGTAGGGGGAGAAGGGGGTAGGGGAGGTAGGGGGGTAGGGGAGGTAGGGGGGGTAGGGGAGGTAGGGGGGTAGGGGAGGTAGGGGGGGTAGGGGAGGTAGGGGGGGTAGGGGAGGTAGGGGGGGTAGGGGAGGTAGGGGGGTAGGGGAGGGAAGAACAGAAGTTTTTTCCGGTCATTACCCGTCAAAATAAATAAATTTGACGAACTACTAGTACAGCACGGCGTAAATAAAACAACCATTCTCAATCACTAAAAAGCTTACGCCATATTATTTTTGACCTTTGACTTTTGACTTTTGACTTCCGCCTTGCGGTGCTAGTTTCATGGAGATTTTTTGACAACAACAATAATGGAGGGCGCAGGCCCTGCGCCCCTACGAGTTTGGCGATAAAAAACTGTACCTCATAACATCAAGAGGTGCTGTATCAGGTTTTAAATTATGTTCAATGCAATGTCTTATCGCTTGATTGCGAATGAATTGGGTCGTACGAATGGCATTTTCCTGATCAGAAGAGGTTTTATCAGCTAAATTGTGTGATAATAATAACCTAAAGTTATGAATTGATAACGGTGTAGTTAGGCATGGATTATCGGGATGCAGGCGTTGATGTGGAAGCAGGTAGAGCTTTTGTAGATCAAATTCGCAATTTGGTTCACAGCACTTTTAGAAAAGAGGTTTTGGGGGGACTGGGTGGCTTTGGTGGTTGCTTTCAACTGCCTACAGGTTACAAAGAACCAGTTTTAGTTTCGGGGACAGATGGTGTGGGGACAAAGCTGAAAATAGCTCAAATTCTCAACCGTCATGATACTGTGGGCATAGATTTGGTGGGGATGTGCGTTAATGATGTGTTGACATCGGGTGCAGAACCGCTGTTTTTTCTAGATTATGTGGCTACAGGTAAGTTAGATAAGGAACAATTAACTCAGGTGGTAGCGGGGATAGCTACTGGTTGTAAATTGGCGGGTTCGGCTTTATTGGGGGGAGAAACGGCGGAAATGCCCGGTTTTTACCAGGTTGGTGAATACGACTTGGCTGGTTTTTGCGTGGGAATTGTGGAAAAAAGCCGAATGTTGGATGGTTCTCAGGTGCAGGTGGGGGACGTAGCTATCGGTTTAGCTAGTTCAGGTGTCCATAGTAATGGTTTGAGTTTGGTCAGAAAAATTGTCAGTGATGGTGGTTTTGCTTGGACTGATACCCCAGATTTATTCAATGGTGCATCTATTGGGGAAACTTTGCTTACACCTACACGCATTTATGTAAAATCTGTTTTAGCTGCGTTGCAATCAGGTTTAGAAGTTCATGGCATGGCTCACATTACTGGCGGTGGTTTACCAGAAAATTTACCAAGATGTTTAAGCAAGGGTCAATCAATTAAGATGATTCCTGATAGTTGGACTGTTCCCCCTGTATTCCATTGGTTAGCTGCGGCTGGTTCTGTAGGTGCTGAGGCTATGTATAATACATTCAATATGGGTATTGGCTTTGTGTTATTAGTTCCACCTCAGCAAGCAGAACAGGTAATTACTCATTTTCAATCTCAGGATATCTCTGCTAATGTAATTGGTGAAGTGATCAATGGAGCAGGTGAATTGATCAGTTTGTGGTGACAATGGCGGTAAACAGATAGAAACTATACGCAAAATTTATATTCTCTTGATGGAAGTAATCAAAAATACTCATCGCCATCAGCGTTAATATTTGCTAACGTAGTCTTAACATATTGCAAAAATGAATTGGTGCCGTTGAGGAAGTATCTGTATTTACTGGTTAGTGGTATTAGTTATATCTCGTTTACAAGTGTGGCGTGTTGGTGTTTTGAGAAGAATGTAATTTTTGTGTAGAGGGGTTATGGTTATAAATTTTGCCCGGACTACTGTTTCTAAGGAACTACTAAAGCAAGTATTCCAACGCATTGATGCACAAAGTTGTCCCCAGTTATTTAATTTTCATATGCACACGGTTCACTCCGATGGCAAACTAAAACCGGGTGATTTGATGGGTCAAGCGATCGCAATTGGTTTAAAAGGGTTAGCTATCACTGATCATCATAGTATTAGTGGCTACCAAGCAGCCCTGGTTTGGTTAGAAGATTGGAAATGGCGTAATCCTGATGCTCATGCTCCATATCTGTGGAGTGGTGCAGAAATTAATGCCAATCTGCTGGATAATGAAGTTCACATTCTGGCTTATGCTTTTGAGTCAGAACATCCCAGTATGCAGCCATATTTACAAAAAATTCCTAGCACAGGTAAGGCTTATCAAGCAGTTAACGTTATTAAAGCTGTTCATGAAGCGGGAGGACTAGCGGTACTTGCTCACCCAGCCCGATATAGGCGATCGCATTTTGACCTCATTCCTGCGGCTGCGGGTGATGGTATTGATGGTGTTGAAACTTTCTACGCTTACAATAACCCCAAACCTTGGAAACCTAGTGTGGTGGAAACTGAGGAAGTTCAACAATTAGCGGAAAAATTTAATTTATTTAGCACCTGTGGTACTGATTCGCATGGCTTGAATTTGCTGCATAGGTTGTAAATCTGTATTTACCTCTTTTAAACTCCTGGTTTAGGGAGTGGGGGAGTAGGGGAGTGGGGGGAGTAGGGGGAGTAGGGGGAGTAGGGGGAGTAGGGGGAGTAGGGGGAGTAGGGGGAGTAGGGGGAGTAGGGGGAGTGAGAAAGAATTTTTCCAATGACCAATGACCAATGACCAATGACCAATGACTAATGACCAATGACTAATGACCAATGACTAAAGAACTATTAAAACAAGTAAGAGTAATTGATCCTGTTCAGAAAACTGATACCGTAGCAGATGTATTAATTATTGATGGTTATATCCAAGCTGTCGCTCCGCAAATTACAGATTTTAGTGCCGATACTTCTATTCGTGATTGTCAAGGTTTAATTCTTGGTGCTGGATTAGTTGATTTATATAGTCATTCAGGCGAACCTGGATTTGAAGAACGAGAAACTTTAAGTTCTTTCTTACAAGCTGCTAAAGCGGGTGGTTTTACTAGAGTGGGTGTTTTACCAGATACATCACCACCCATTGATAAACCTGCTTTAGTAGCACAGTTACAGCAACAGAGAGATAGAGGAAAAGCTTCTCCCCATTTGCATATCTGGGGAGCAATTACCTTAGATCTAGCAGGTAAACAATTAACAGAGGTAGCAGATTTAGCCGCAGCGGGGGTTGTGGGTTTTACTGATGCTAAACCTTGGGAGAATTTGGGGATAGTCAGACGGATTTTGGAGTATCTTCAACCCTTTGGTAAACCTGTGGCTTTTTGGCCTTGCGATCGCCATTTGGCCGCTAATGGTAAAATCAGAGACGGTGCAGAAGCCTTGCGAATAGGTTTATCTCCCATTCCAGTTAGTGCGGAAACAACAGCAATTGCCGCTTTATTAGAATTAGTCGCGGATATTGGTACACCAGTTCATATTATGCGTGTTTCTACTGCTCGTAGTGTAGAATTAATTGCTAAAGCTAAAGCTCAAGGTCTTCCCATTACCGCTAGTACAACCTGGATGCACATTTTATTAGATACAACAGCTATTAGAAGCTATCACACATCCTTACATTTAGATCCGCCCTTGGGAAACCACCAAGATATGTTATGCTTACGGGATGCTGTGCGAACTGGGATCATAGATGCGATCGCTATTGATCACGCACCTTATACTTATGAAGAAAAAGTTCAAGCCTTTGGGGAATCACCACCGGGGGCAATTGGTTTAGAATTAGCATTACCCCTGCTTTGGCAAAATCTCGTCACCACTGGAGAATTTACAGCTTCAGAATTATGGCGCGTTTTGAGTCATCAACCAGCAGCTTGTTTGCAACAAGAAGTTAAAGCCATTCAAGCCGGGGAAATAGCCGAATTAACTTTATTTAATCCGTTGCAAACTTGGCATATAAACAAGGCAAATCTCCAGACACTTGCTTATAATACTCCTTGGTTTGGTCAAGAAGTTACAGGTCGGGTTGTGCAAGTTTGGTGTCATACTATACTAAATACGGGTGAGATTTAAACTTTTGCCAAATGACAAAGAACCCAGATCTGTAGGGGTAAAGCAAGAGCTTCATTGGTGTCAACTTAAGCTCAAATCCCTACCACACCTCGTTCCTAGTCTCTGACTAGGAATGTAGTATAATTTAAATTGAGGCTGCGGAAAGTAAGATTTTAAGAATAATTGACCGCAGATAAACGCGGATAAACGCCGATGAATACGGATGATAATTATTCTGAGCAGTTTCATATAAAATTGGTATAATCTATTTTAGTACATCAGAACTATATTAATACTCAATGTCTGATTTAATTCTGTTTTGGCATCGTCGAGATTTACGCATTTCTGATCATACAGGACTAGCTGCGGCTAGAGAAAAAAGTGCGAAGATTGTAGGTGTATTTTGTCTAGATCCCCAAATTCTCCAAAGTGATGATATTGCCCCCGTTAGGGTAGAATATATGATTGGCTGTTTGCAATCTCTTCAGGAAAGATATCAGCAAGCAGGTAGTCAATTATTAATTTTGCAAAATGATCCTGTGATTGCAATTCCCAAATTAGCAACAGCATTAAAAGCAAAAGCCGTATTTTGGAATTGGGATGTTGAACCCTATTCCCAAACACGAGATTTAGCAGTAATTGAGGCTTTGGAAACTCAAGGAATTGAATTTCTTAACGACAATTGGGATCAGTTATTGCATTCACCAACAGAAATTTTTAGCGGTGCAAAAACTCCCTATACTGTTTATACTCCTTTCTGGAAAAATTGGATTACTAAATCTAAAGCTAAACCAGTTAAAACTTTAGCAAATCTGGAAAATTTAACAGCGGAAGAACAAGAAATTTCTCAACTCACAGGAACTATTAATTTACCTTCTGCCGCAGATTTAGGTTTTATTTGGGATGCAGAATTAATAATTTCTCCCGGAGAATTAGCAGCACAAGAAAAATTAGATAATTTTGCCAAATCTGCTATTAATGAATACCAAGAACAGCGGAATTTCCCCGCAATTGATGGTACATCTCAATTAAGTGCCGCTTTGAAGTTTGGTGTCATTGGTATTAGAACTATTTGGCAAACTACGATAGAAGCACTGGAAAATAGTAACAGTGAAGAAGTAAATGCCAGTATCCAAACATGGCAAAAGGAATTAGCATGGCGGGAATTTTATCAACACGCTATGTACCATTTTCCAGAATTAGCTAAGGGTGCATATAGAGACACTTTTAAAACCTTCCCTTGGCAAAATAACGAAAAGTATTTTCAAGCTTGGTGTGAAGGAAAAACCGGCTATCCTATAGTAGATGCCGCCATGCGTCAATTAAATGAAACTGGCTGGATGCACAACAGATGTAGAATGATTGTTGCCAGTTTTTTGACTAAAGATCTAATTATTAACCCCCAATGGGGAGAAAAATATTTTATGCAGAAACTCATTGATGGTGATTTATCTGCTAATAATGGAGGCTGGCAATGGAGTGCTTCTAGTGGTATGGACCCTCAACCATTACGGATTTTTAACCCTGCGAGTCAAACCCAAAAATTTGATGCCGAAGCAGAATATATTCGTCAGTGGATACCTGAATTGCGTTATGTATCTCCAGAATACTTGGTAACTGGGAAAATTCCCCCGTTAGATTATTATGGAACAAATTATCCCCAGCCCATTGTTGATCATAAACAACAGCAAGCTCTGTTTAAGCAATTATATCAACAACAAAAGACTATTGGATGAAATATTATACCACAGGTGCGGGTTAAGTCAGAGTTTACAAAAGAAGGGAACAGGGAACAGGGAACAGGGAACAGGGAACAGGGAACAGGGAGCAAATAAGAAACAAAAGTTGCACCAGTTTAAAGCTCAGTCAAAAAAAGGATGTTTTTAAAAGATGCGCAGCACGAAAAAAACAGCACTTCGACACCGCTCAGTGACCGTGTCATTATTTCAATCTCATGTTTTTAAACATGAGTTTTTCCTGTTCCCTGTTCCCTCTCTCAACGAGTGAATTTAATTTTGTCCGACTACTTACACTGTTAGGGAACACCAAAAAATAAATTGCCCAATTTTGTGGGATGGGCATCCTGCCCGTCCTTGATGATTAGCGGGCAATTCGTCCCGCACCACAAGAAATTTTTGGGTATTTTTTTAATTGGAAGTCCCTTAGGTAGTAAAAATTCTCTCTATGCCAGAATAAACGTTAAATCGTTCCCCACGCAGAAAACCAATTAAAGTAATACCAAATTCCCGCGCCATAGACACAGCTAAACTACTAGGAGCAGACACAGAACAAACAATAGGTACTCTAGCCGCTATAGACTTCTGTAAAATTTCAAGACTAGAACGTCCGCTAACCATAATAATATGATTATGAAAAGGTAAATCACAACTTAATAAAGCAGTGCCAATTAATTTATCTAGAGCATTGTGTCTGCCTATATCTTCTTGTAAATTTAAAAGTTGTCCTTGCATATCGAAAACCGCCGCAGCGTGCAACCCCCCTGTAGCATTGAAGACACCTTGAGCAGCCCGCAACTGATCAGGTAGACTGTAGAGTAACTTAGGTGTCACCATCATTTCAGCAGCAATCATCGGATAACCCCGCAGCCTCAAAGCCTCAATACTGGCTTTACCGCAGACTCCACAGGCACTATTGGTGTAAAAATGTCGTTCTAAAGGTTGTAAGTCTACAATTAACCCTGGACGTAATTCTACATTAACGATGTTGTAGCGTTGTTCACCATCAATATTTTCATCTACACAATAGCTGATGGTTTGAATATCTTGTTTACAACTAATCACACCTTCATTATAGAGGAAGCCAGCCGCTAAAGCAAAATCTGCCCCTGGGGTACGCATGGTAATAGCTACGGTGCAACGTGAGGAGACTAAGCGAATTTCTAACGGTTCTTCAGTGGTGAGATAGTCTTGTCGTAGTCGCTTTTTACCATTCTCGACTACCCAGACTGGCATTTTGATTTTGCTTTTATTGAAGGTTTTCATAGGACCTCGCGGTAACCAAATTAAGATTTATTTGGCTGAAGGCGAACAGCAACAGCTTTATACTGGGGACACTTAGATTGGGGATCTAAATGAGGACCAGTGATGCGATTGGTGTGGGTTTCTGGGTAGTGGAAAGAGAGAAACAAAGTTCCAGGAGCAATGCGTCGAGACTTCTTGACTTTAACTTGGATACTTCCCCAACGACTTTCGAGATTGACTTGCTCCCCATCAGCAATGTTTTCCTGATCAGCATCTCCAGGATGAATTTCCAGGACATCTTCAGGAACTAACTCTTGGTTCGCCGTGCGACGGGTCATGGTACCAACATTATAATGTTCCAGCAGCCGCCCAGTAATTAAAAGGAACGGATATCCTTTGACCCCATGTTCAGGACTGGGTACGTAGTCAATCGCCACCAATTGCCCTTTACCTCCCATAAAGCGATCAGCGTGTACCGTAACCGTTCCTGGATGGTCAGGAGAGGGACAAGGCCATTGTAAGCCATCCCCTGCCAGACGAGCATAGCTGACACCACCAAAATAGTGGGGTGCAACCTGGGCAATTTCATCCATGATCTCTCCAGGATGTTGGTAATGCCAATTAGCTCCCATTTTCACGGCAACATCACGGATAGCTTCCCAGTCAGGTCGTGCTTTTCCGGGAGATGGTACTGTGGGTCTAACATATTGAATGCGCCGTTCAGCATTGGTAAAAGTTCCCTCCTGTTCTAAAGCGGCGGCGGCGGGTAAGATAAGGTGAGCATAGCGGGCTGTTTCACAGAAGAATAAATCCTGGACTACCATAAAATCTAGGTTAGAGAGTGCTTTCCTGACGTGAGTTTCATTCGGATCGCTTTGAACCATATCTTCCCCCTGACACCAGAGAGCGCGGATTTCGCCCCGTGCAGCAGCATCAATCATTTCCTGGCTGGTCAGTCCCGGTTGTTCTGGTGGTAATCCTCCCCAAAGTCGTTCTAAACGCCGCCGCAGTGCAGGATCATTTAACGGTTGATATCCGGTAATCAAGTTAGGCATACTGCCCATATCTGCATTACCTTGAACGTTATTTTGTCCTCGCAAGGGCAACATTCCCGCACCTTCGCCGCCAATACTACTGGTGAGCATTCCCAGGTTACATAGGGTGATCACAGAAGCAGTCCCTTGGGTTAATTCCGATAAGCCAAGACCATGCACAAATAGGGTTTGACCATAACTACCGATTAACTGGGCAGCTTCCCGGATCAGGTTGGTTTCAACAGTGGTAATACTGGCGATTTCATCGAGAGAAAGATGATTGACAAAGGCGCGAAATTCCTCATAGCCTTCGACACGCTCGTTAAGATAGTCGTGGTTGATCAAGTCTTCTGCAATTAAGACTTTGGCTAAGGCATTCAATAAAGGAACATTTGTCCCAGGGAGAAGTTGTAGGTGTATATCTGCATATTCTGCCAATTCAATGCGACGCGGATCAATGACCACCAGCCGCGCACCCTTTAGCACCGCTTGCTTGATTCTCGACCCAATGACCGGGTGCGCTTCCGTAGGGTTAGCTCCAGCAATGACGATACATTTAGCTTTTTCAATATCGAGATAGGACGCAGTGGCGGCTCCGGCACCAGTTACCATTTGTAGGGCGGTAGCGGTAGAGGAGTGACAGACTCGCGCACAGCAATCAATATTATTTGTGCCGATGATAGTGCGGAACAGTTTTTGGAGGAGATAGGCAGCCTCATTAGTCGAGCGTGAAGAGGTAAAGACCCCTAGTGCATCCTTGCCATATTCTGCCTTAATTCTCAATAATTCACCGGCGATCAATTCAATGGCTTCTTGCCAAGAAATGGGTTGAAATTCCTGACCAACCCGCTTAATGGGTTGAGTCAGGCGTTCAGAAGAGTGATGGTAAGTATGAGCATAGCGTCCCTTCAGGCATAAATGTCCATGGTTGACCACGGCTGTGGGAACGCCAGTAATCTGTACTACTTTTCCTTGGGCTGTACTTACTTCCAGACGACAACCCACCCCACAGTAACCACATACTGTCTGAGTCACTGTTTCGATGTGAGAGGCTGTAAAGCGATTGCGATCGCTAATTGCCCCTGTAGGACATTGATCTACACAAGCACCACAAGCTACACAAGGGCTTTCGGCAAAACTTTTTCCTGCACCAAAAATCAGATGGCTTTCTGAACCCCGACCGGCAACACTATAAACGAACTGCCCCTGGATTTGTTCACAAGCATTTAAACAAAGACGACAGGTGATACAGGTATTAGGATTGAATCTGAGGTAGGGATGACTTTCATCTACCTTGGCAGGGTGAGCGTTGGCAATGGCTGTTAACTGATAATCTTGAAGCAACCGAGTAAACTTAGTTTCTTGTCCATTACCTTGAAAAACAGGTTGCTCATTATCTAGGTAAAGGGAGAGAATATCCCGCCGCAATGCCTCCAGTTTGGGTGTATGAGTTTGAATTTTCATGCCCGCTTGGATAGGGGTGTGACAAGCACCCAAAGGACGGTTTTTCTGGTTACTTTCTACCAAGCACATCCGACATCCCCCTTCCGGGTGCATTCCATCAGCGTAACAGAGAGTAGGAATTTCCATACCCAGTCGTTTTGCTGCTTGGAGAATAGTTTCACCGTCTTTGATGTCAACAATCTGTCCGTTAATCTTTGCCTGTGGTGAATTCATGATCCTCCTACTCCTGACTGAAAAATCCGGTCTCCGAAATGTTCAATCATCTGGCGCATTGGATCTGGCATATATTGTCCAAAGGCACAGAGGCTTCCTTGTTCTATTACCTCAAATAGTCGTTCCAGTTGCGATTGGCATTGTGGTTGATGGATTTGATTGCGTACCAAATGCCAAGCCTTTTGAGAACCTAAACGACAGGGAACACATTTACCGCAGGATTCATCCTTCATAAACTTGAGCCAATGTTCTAACAAGGCGTGATAATCTGTACCCGCTGGCAGTGCCACTATGCCCCCATGTCCTAACTGAATCCCCTGTTCAGCCATTGTTTCATAGCAAATTGGCACATCCCACAGATCAGGAAGTAACAGACTGCCCATTGGACCTCCCAACAATACCGCTTCTAGGGGTTTACCATCAGCACCGCCCCCCGCTTCGGTAATTACTTCTCTCACGGTAGTTCCAAACTCTACTTCCACAATCCCCGGACGGGCAAAACCATGATTTAAACAGATGACTTTGGTTCCAGAACTAAATTTTGTGCCTAAAGCGGCATAAGCCTCAGCACCTTTTTCGAGAATAGGGGCAATATTAACTAGGGTTTCTACATTATTAACTACGGTTGGTTTGCCATAGAGTCCTGCTTCTGTGGGATAAGGAGGACGAATTTGCACTTCGCCTCGTAACCCCTCAATCGCATTCAGCATGGCAGTTTCTTCGCCGCAGACATAGCTACCCATGCCAGGGAAAATGGAGATTTCAAAGGGAAAAAATCCCTGAGAACCAAAAATACCAGCAGCACGGGCTTGGGCGATCGCCTCTCGCATCCGTGCGATCGCTTTGGGGTATTCGGAACGAATAAACACAATGCCTTGATTTGCGCCTACTGCATATCCACACAGCAGTATTCCCTCAACAACCCCATGAGGATCGTTTTCCATGAGTACCCGATCAATGAAAGAGCCTGGATCGCCTTCATCACCGTTAGCAATAACATAACGTGGTTCTCCCTTGGCTTGGGCGCAACTCCGCCATTTCTTGCCTGTGGGGAAACCTGCGCCCCCACGTCCCCGTTCACCAGCGCGTTCTAAGGTGGATAAGATATCTTCTGGACTACTTTGAAGGGCTTGCAAAAATGTCGAGTAAACTCCTGCATTTCTAGCTTTTTCTAACTGGGAATAGTCATCTCCTAAACGGACCGTAACTAGGGGTTCTTGGGCAAGACAGCGCACAGAAAGCTGAGGTTGTTCAACCTTTGATCCTGAACATTTATCTGGTAAATTTCGGGCTTCCTGGTGAAATAATAGCCGATCTTGAGCATCTAACACGGCTGGTGAGCGATCGCAATATCCAAGACAGTAAGCTACTTGACACTTTGAATACTTCTGGAGGTTGTCATATAAATTACCTGAACCAGCCAGCATACAGGATGTTCCTTGACAGACTCGCGTCGAAACCTGATGATCCTGCAAATCAGCGTAATAGGAGATTACACCTCGTACTGTTGCTTCTGGTAATTTTACCTGCTCTGCCAATGCTTTGATGTCCGATGTCTCAAGAGCAGTTTTCTGAGAACGAAGATAGTCGTGGATCTGTAACAGAGGTGATGTCTCGCCGTTGTAAGTTTCCCAGTAGCGTCTCGGCATTTTCATAATCTCAAGTAAATGAACTTTGTTGAGCCATTGTTCTGGCTTTTATAAGGGAAATGCCGAAAACCCTTGAAGATGTAGCTGACTTAGGAAGCTACATCTGTGCTTTAGACAAGGGATGAAGGCTAGAGGCAGGATAAATCCTGCATTGACATTAATTTAAAAATTTGAAATAATTTCAAATTTTAATCCATATTCGTGATATGATTAATTTGTCAGCAAAGACATTAAAAACCTACCGGGGGACTCTCGGAAAGTTACGCTTGTCAGTTCGGCTTCGCTCACCGCAAGCAGAGATGATTCTGCCAGTAATGGCAAACAGGATCAGGGCAAGAACCGTACATCTAAGGTAATACCTGAAAAGCGGATATTATTCGAGCAGTTGTCTTGACAATTATTCGATTAAGAATCCCCGCGTCTTTAGACCGGGGAGTGTCAAGCCCAGAAAAGTCTTCCCAGACCATTAAAAATAGAAGCAATAGCCACCACTAATCCCCCAGCATCATCAATGGCTATAATGAGTTGCTCAGGTGATAAACTACTGTTAGCTAGGGGACGAAAAAGTTCTTTACCAATGGGAGAAAGCTGAGAGATTAAACCAATCCCTGCTGTCACATTTAAGAACAGCATTGTCCATTCCAGCCACCATTGGGTCGTATGAATGGCTTCTTCAAAAGTAAAGGGGTCATCATCAGGAGTGGCATCTGCTTGAGAATTCGATTGAACTGGCAATTTACAATGGGGAGGGTTGTCAAAAAACATAGCTGCACCAACTACCAAAACCAAAAAGATGACACCCCAGATATAGAGGGTAGTAGGTACTCCCCAAGCAGCAATATTAGTTGGTGCTACCCTCCCCATAAAAAAAGCACCAGCACCGAATCCCATAACGGCTAAACCAGTAACTAAACCTCTTTTGTCGGGAAACCAGCGAATAAGAGTGACAATCGGGGTAACGTAACCGAAACCGTTCCCCAAACCTCCCAAAAGTCCATAACCCAGATAGAGAATCAGGATGTTTTCCGTCTGAACTCCGATTCCCCCAACAATCGTTCCTATCCCGAACAGCAGTCCGCCTAGTGTAGCAATTAACCTTGGACCTTTTTTATCTACTAGAATTCCTCCAAAGGCTGCTGCTAGTCCAATCATGCCAATACAGATCATGAAAGTAGCAGAAGTTTGTACTTCATCCCATCCGTGATTGGCAACGAGGTCGTTTTTAAAGACACTCCAGGCATAGACAGTTCCCAAGCATAACTGGATGATGACAGCGGCAATGGTGATCATCCAACGTTTTCTTTCAAAATGTTCTAATAACCTTTGCTCAGATGGATTAATGGTCATCGCTATTACGCTTCCTCTCTGGCAGGACTTTCACTGTAATTGATTATTGCTCGCTGTTTCTACCCCTCGTAATTTGGCTAAGGTATTGTGATATGATGAGGTGTATTTCCCATAAGGTTTCAACCCAGTGTGATGAAAGAGCATTAGGCAACCAGAGAAACTTTTTTTATCGTGCCAAATAGTTTTTTGCTCCGCATCCCAAAGAGGATAGACAAGACTTTAATATCTTTAACGGATTGACAATTTTTATATTATATGATATAGAGGATATCCATTGGTGACAAGTTAAAGCCTTGACACTCTCATTGTCTACCCAACACGGCTTAATTATTTGATTCTCCGGGTAGGGGTAAAGTCAAAGCTCACAGGTGTCAACTTAAGCTCAAATCCCTACCACACCTCGTAACCTCGTTCCTAGTCTCTGACTAGGAATGCAGTTGATGAGGCTCTGCCTCTAAGGGACTTCCAATTAAAAAAATACCCAAAAATTTCTTGTGGTGCGGGACGAAAAGCCCGCTAACCATCAAGGACGGGCAGGAAGGATGCCCATCCCACAAAATCGGGTAATTTATTTTTTGGTGTTCCCTAATATCATTGAAGGCAGAGCCTTCTGGAATTAATTCCCAGTCAGAGACTGGGAATGAGATGACTTGAGTTCTTTGCGGGATAGAGGTTTTAAGTTAAGCTGACACCCTAAGAGTGAGACGTGGGGCTTCTGTCGGGATAGCTAAACCAAGGATAGTCAGGAAATTATACTCAAAACAGTTGGGACATGGACTTTTGTAAAATCACGAAAACCCTTATATATCATATTGTTTTTAATGGCTCAGGTCAGATTTGAACTGACGACCCCAGGCTTATGAGTCCCAGAATAAAGCCAACTATATCAAGAGCTTCAGGTTGTTACATTCTATTTCATAGTCAACTAATAGTCAATACCTTTATTCCAAAGGACTTATACAACCCCCTTGAGGGAATCTTGACACTGTAGAAACCAAAGCTTAGAATTTACACAGGCTATAGTCCCCAAGTCAAATTGAAAGCGGAATGTTAGTAAACTTTGACTTAACTCCACTTAGTTCTCTAAAACCTGAACTCCTTTATTGATTACTAATAGACTTTCTACTTCCCTTTTTATAGCCTCTTCTTCTTTAGGAAAGTTATCACCATATAAGCTTATATAAGTATCTCCTTGATTATTCATAACCCTAATAGCTATGTAACTATGATCTTTTGTATAGACAATAAACCTGCCATCATACCCTACTCTATGTAGAGACTTGGCATTATACAATTCATACTTAACTTGACTACCCTTAGAAAGAAGAATACCAAAAATCCCCTTACCTAAAGCATTGGGGTTGTTTTGTAAGCATCTAAGGTATTTGTAAGTTCCTCTGTCTACTATTAATACTTCTCCTGTATCTAGTAAAACTGCATTAGAGTTAGCAGCTACTTCTATTTGGATATCAAACTCAGAAAACTTCCTAATTATAGTTTCCTTAACAGGTTCCTCTTCTTTAAATTGTAGACAGTCATTTGGTCTAGCACTAGCTGACTGTGTAGCGGCTAGAAGTATAGCTGCTGAGATTAAAAGTGAAGTGACAAGTGATTTCATTTAACTTACCTGGTAGATGTAATCTTATGATACCCACGTTAGTAAGTAAAATCTCACTATAAAAAGTACATAAATCTTAACATTATCCTAAGCAGCCTTGATACCTGAAAACTAAGTAAATAAGTGTTTCTATAATTTTCACAGCATATCATCCTCTTGTTGACAACCTAACTACACCCCTGCTATTGTCTAAAAGGTTGCAATCATTACAAAACCCAAGGGTTGACTGTGATTAAGTTTACTCCCCTTGTACCAGCAGTGTAAAGGTTGACTGTGATTAAGTTCACGCCCATTACATTGTTACCAATAAGACTGATGTGTTGTGGTATCTCAGGAAACTACAGCCACAGATTTACCTGGGTAGATTGCTAAAATCAAGCATTCTCAGGCTCTTATCTCTCTAAGAGTCTTGTCTTATTGTCCTTCACTATGGAGTAAAAATTTCTATGGCTAATGTTACCAGAGAGGCTTTTGATAAGATTGATCTAGGTATGTGGGAGGCAGAGGTTAAGGAAATATTTGGTGATCCAGATGATGATAATCATGAAGATTGGGCAAACTTTATTCCTACAATTTTGATATGGGAAAATCCAGATGGCTCTAAAGTACAAGTAACTTTTTCACATAATAAAGTTACTGAAAAAAAATACATAGAAAAAGAAGAAAATTTAGAATAAATCTGTGCCTATCTGGTATACACTCCGTCCATGTTGAAAAGTGGATATTTTCCTATACCAAAAACTATAGGTTTCAAACTAGACGGGGTTTAGTAACAAATTTATTTGAGGAAATCACCAAAATAAGTCTTAATTAAATTATGGAATTTCTAGTTGCAAAGGTTGTTGGGCGATTACTTCTATTTATTTTAATCCCAATTTGCATAGCTGGTTTTGGATTTGCTGCAATTTTTTTTGGAGAAATATTTATAAGACTACCCAAGCTAGTGAGGTATTTTGGTTACTCTTTTATGGGATTACCAATGATGTATGTGTCTTTACAATTATTATTTGAAAGAGAGTTTGCTGCTGCATTATTAGGGTTCATGATAGAAGGATTAATTCTAGGGGTGTGTTACCGCATGGAAGAATTTGAGGTTAAACAACGCTGATAAAAGAAGTCCTCAATCTTGAAAACTCAGGTACTTCCTGTTCCTCTAAATTGCACAGCATATCATCACCTTGTTGACATCTTCAGTATGCCATTGCTACTCTTTAAAAAGTTGTAAGAATTACATTAAGGATATTTGTGAATAAGATAAGCAAAACAATAAAATTTATACTGTTATCTGTTATTGTTTCTTCATGTTCAATATTAAATAATGTTGCCACAAAGGAAGAATTTGATAAAATTAAGAATGAGATGAGCTACGAGGAAGTTATTGATATTATGGGTGAGAAACCAAGTGATGATAACTCTGAGCATTGGGCAACTTACGTTCCTACTGTTTGGATATGGAAAAATATGAATGGGTCTGAGGTTAGAGTTTCATTTTCTGAAGGTAAAGTTATCAGTAAAAGCCAAAAAGGTTTATAGATAGTTTTACGCATTATTTGTACCATATTTCTTCATTCAGATAAAATACCAATTTAAGGAAAATTATGCAGTCAAATACACCACATAAAGAATACCAAGATATTGATCTTCAGCTAATACTAAGATCAGGGGATTCCTTTCTACCAGCACAAACAATCAAGTGTTCTCTGTTTTGTATTTACTCTAAGCCTTTTTCTCCTTACCCAGGTATTATCCAATGTGAAGCTATGGCTAGAATTGATCAGAGAGATATACTGGCGTTAGAAAAAAATGGTTATGTAATGCTAGAACCTCAAACTCAAAGGCGTGCCAGTTTTATTCATGAAGGGATAACTTGGGATGTTTATGATTACACAATGCACCAAGAAAATAAGAACTCACAGAGTATTAATTTTTTGGATTTCCATTTAAACAAAAACACAAACCCATAATAACAATAAAGTGTGTGGCTTAGATGCACTAGGTGATCAAGCAAGCTATCACAAGTAATACAACTCAATAAGGTAAGAAATTATTTCCCAGATGCAGGTAGCTACCAAGTTAGTGAGCGATCGCATTTGGGAACTTACTAAAAATCTCACTTAAATAGCCCTCCACATTGAAAACTCAGGTACTTTCTGTTGCTCTAAATTGCACAGCATATTATCCCCTTCTTGACAACTTAATTACACCCCTGCTATGGTTTAAAAAGTTGCAATCATTACAAATTATGTTACAAAAAGGTCAACTCTACCGAGTGCAAGATAACTTTATGCTTGATAGCTATTTACTGTACAAAGGTACAATTACACTGAGAAGTAACAATAAACTTATATACATCTTTGAAGAGTATGAAGATGATCTACAAGATTGGGGAGCAGCAGAAATAGATTTTGATGAGGACAGAATGAAACAACTAACCATTACTCCTTATTAAGCAAGTAAATTTTATACTCATAATTTGGTTTAAGTTTGTGCTGTTGACATCTTGCCAGCTAGAATTCTACAAATTAGTGATTAAATTCGCATACTTTTTTACATTAATAAAATTAACTAGGGTGTTATGGAAGAAAAAGCTCCTTTATTAAATTTTACCTGTGATCTTAAAACAGTTGACAAATACTCAATTGCACTAGTGGAGGCTTTCCAAAAAGAATATCGCAAATATCTGAATAAAATAAGTCATGAAGATATAATTAAATTTCAATCTTTTAATTTTTTAAATCAACAATATTTTGACAGAACTGATATTTTTAGTCAGGATGCTATAAATAACTGTACTGCTGTAGAATTTTTTTTACGTTTTGCTAACAATCTCAGTCAAAATTATCATGAGTCTGCATTAAAAGGTTACTCTATTGAGCAGAGATTTACTGAGATGACTCAATATACAACTTCTTTATTATCCCAATCTCAAACAGGTAAATTTAAGGCTGAGAAGTACCTTAGTTCAACAACTTTTGGAATATATGAAAAGAGAGAAGAACGAGAATTAAGATATTATTATTGGATCGCTAGTTTAGAAACAAAACTTCTTGTTGAAGTTATCTTAATAATTAAAAAAGTTAAGGGTGAAGTTGATTCACCTCCCACTCAAGTAAATACACAAAATAGTTATTCACAACCAAACTCCTCCAGTGATTGCTTTGTGGTAACAGCTACTTTTGGTACACCTTATGCTAAAGAAGTTATTAAGTACCGCCACTTCAGAGATAAATATTTATCCCAATATTTATTAGGGCGTATTTTTATAGATTTATATAGTTTTTGGGGACCTAAATTAGCAGCAATAGTCAAGAAAAATCCAAGACTGAAGCTTGCTATGGCAAAAGTATTAGGTGCTGCCTCTCAGATGTTACCTGAAGTTAAAGATTATAAGTTGAAGTAAAAATTCTTACATCATACTTTTGAGTAGCCTTTAATATTGAGAAATAAGGAAGTTATTATGGTAATAATATATATTGTTCTGGTATTTTTAAGCCTAGTTTTGGCTGGAGTAAATATAGAAGTTTTCTTCTTTTTGTCTTACGATTTAGGAAACGTAATCAGAGGTAGGTTAAAGCTTAAAACTTTTATCAAAAGAACTGTTTTAGGTTTGCTTATTTGTCTAGTTTGTAATTTTGTGTCAGTAATTCTAACAGGAGAAATTGGGTTTAGATTTTCTGTTCTTTTCTGGTTAGGTCTTCCAGTTTTTCTTATAGTTGGATTAATATCCAATTTAATTATAGGACAGCAATTTAAGCCAAGTATGCTATATGACATAATAACAGAAGTAATAAGTAGGCAAGAGAGAAACAGACTTTAAATATTGTAAAACTAAGTAGCCCTTAACATTGAAAACTCAGTTACTTCCTGTTCCTCTTCACCCCACAAATCATCACCATATATTAACAACTAAAAATTATGAAATTAAACACTTTATCATTAACATTAGCTATTAGCATATCCACCTTATTTAATCTTACTTCCAAAGTAGAAGCTCAATTAGCTCCTCTTAGTATGGTTGCTGATTACAAAAGTGAAGAAAATATATCTTTTAATATATATATCCCTTCTAAATATCTCTCAGATAAGCCTTATGAGGGCATTCTCTCATGGTTAGATGTAGCATTTGCACAATCCTATGGAATTGCTTTTGACCATTGTAATGCTGCATTAGGTGGTTATACAAGGGCTGATAATTATAAATTTGTCTTTAGATTTTATTCTGAATACAATAAACAAAGTGTACTTGAAAGAAGTCACTCCCTCTCATGTGGTAAAGCCAGAGAATTAGCTGCTACTTATGGTTTAGTTGCAAAAAGAAGACTGCACTATGGAAGTAATTATAATCCTTATGTATCTACACTGAAGTTAGATACTAAACCTAAAATTATTAAATTTAAAAATTTGATTCAGTCAACTTTTAAAGATAAATAATTATCCTTACTGTGCAGAAGTTGTAAAGAAAGAAGCTAAAGTTTGTAAGCATTGTGGTAATCAATTGAATTAATGAATTTTCTCATTTATATCAGGATAAAAATATGAAACCCATTAAACTTTTTGTTGTTTCTCTATCAGTATTATCATTTTTATTTACCACCAATAACGCTCTTGCTCAACAGAGAAATGTAAAAAGCTCCTGCCGTCTTCACACAACTGCTGGTATTATAGGTAAAGGTAGATGCACCATCAAGACTTATATGGAAGGTGATTATATTATGGTTGTAGTTTACAAATCTTGGGATAAAAGACCTGATAGGTTAAGATTAACTAATAACCCAAAATGCACTCGATGGATACCGTTTCCTTCTGAAGAAAACATTGTTACCTGTCTTGTAGAAATGAAACTTGAAGAAGAACCTGATTGGGGTGTAGGATTTGCAGGAGAGTATGAAACCAATGGTAAAAAAGAATTTGTTTATGGTGTTGGAGGTAGTGGTTATGCTTTCTATTATAATGGACCTCTTCCTAGACCTTGATTTCAAATTTTTACTCAATCAGACTAATCATCTTAGCTAACTCTAGATACTCCTTAGCCATTTCCTCTACATTTTCTTTAGTAATGTTTCCATCCTCTACTATAGCCACATCTACAAGCCCAACTGAGGTTTGTACTCTAATAGCCATATCAAAGTAAAGAGTGTCATCTATTCCTAACTTATAGCTTCTAGCAACAAAGTATATACCCTTCTTACCAGAAGTGTTGAATGTTAGGAAAAGATTAAAAAAAAGTACCATAATTTGATACAATCTAAAAAAATCTAGATAAAGAATTATCAAATTATGCGCTTAAAGAATTTCCCAGAAGTGGTCAAAACAATATTGAAACCATTGCCCAAAAAAGATTATCCAGTTCTGGACACATTTTCATTTGTATCAGTGTGGTTACAGTATGTCATGGATAAAAGTATAGTGAGTATGAGAGATTTATTTCAAAGACTAAATAATCAAGGGATAGATTTAAAAATATCAAATTTTTCCAAGGCAAGTAAAAAGAGAGATACTCAAGTATTTTTGGAGATAATAACTGAATTAAACAATCAACTGAGAAAGAAAAAAGGAAAGGAAGAAACCCAAGCATTATTTCCTATAGATTCAACAATTATTACATTAACAAGTAAATTATTATGGAGTCAAGGATATCATCAAGTAAAACTATTTTGTGGGTTAGATAGTTTGACATCAGAAGTTGGTGGAATGGTGATTCATTTTGGGCAAGGACATGACCATAAATATGGACAAGAAACAGTAGAAGCAATTCCGTCAAAAGGAGTAGGGATAATGGATAGAGGATTTGCATCCTCCGAAAGAATATCTGAATTAAAACAACAAAAAAATAAAGCTTTTGTCTTAAGAATTAAAAATAATGTCACTTTAGAAATGCTAGAAAATGGTAATTGTAAAGTTGGCAAAGATGAAAGAGAAGTGGAAATTAGAGTAGTAGCATTTTGTGATATAGAAACTAAGAGTGAATTTCGTTTAGCAACAAACTTATTAAATGAAGGAGAAGAGCAAGTTAGTAATCAAGAGATTATGGAAATTTACATACAAAGATGGCAAATTGAATTGTTATGGAAATTCTTAAAAATGCACCTCAAGTTAGACAGACTTATGACAAAGAATGAGAATGGAATTAGAATTCAGATAATGTGCTGTTTAATCGCTTATTTGATATTGCAACTAATAGAAATACCGCAAGAATTTGGCAAAACTTTATTAGATAAACTCCGTTATCTTCAGTCCTATATGTGTCAGGAAATAAGTTATGTTCATTGGTTTAGAAAACTTATTTGGATAAGATGAAAAATAGCACTTATAGGCTAAGTTTATTTCAATATGTAAAGTTTTATTACGCTATTCAACATTTCTGGAATAGTAGTATCATCATTAACAAATTCCCCTGCTACAGTAGAGATATTGCCATATTTATCTAATTCTACAAAAGCTTCATAACGTGCAATATAAGTATCATCAATAAAAGTCCATATAACTTTTTTCTGAGAAATAGCTAAAGGATTAGAAGTATCTTCCACAATCTGTCTAACTTTAACCCAGTCAAGTTTACCCTTAGTCTCCGACCAATTAACAACTTGAAAAGGTGAATAATGAATTACATAAGGTCTAATACCCAAAAACTCCTCTTGAGATTTATTTTGAATATCAATATTCAAGTAAGGCTTATCTACATGAAGATACAACTTTTTAAATTTTAAAAGCTCCCTAAAAATCAGAGCTATTAAATTCTTTTCTGACCTACCAGCTAAATTAGTATCCTCCCTAAAAGCACTCCAAAAAGCAGAATTAGTCTCCTCTTCTATGCCATTAATAGTCAAAGTAGCATTACTTAATTTAGAAGCCTGCTCATTGATAGCAATGCTTAAAATATTTAAGTAAGTAAATTTATTAATTCTAGCCTCATATACCGCTAATTCTTCCCCTGGTCTTGGAAGTAAAAACTGTTTAATAGCAGCCTTTAATTTGTAACCCCCACTAACAAGTAAATCAATTTCCTGCAAAGCAGGAAGCATTCTTGTATAATCAGAATGTTGAGATTCTAAAATAGTTAACTTTATTTTATTTGGATACATATTATGATTTTAATTTTAATGTTTTATTCTGTATAGATACATACAATAAAGCAATTACATATCTAGCCGCATCAATTAAGTGGTCTGATTGACAATCAGCAGGTTTATTCAATAGATTTCCATCTTTATCAGATGCCCTGTGATAATCTTGAAACTGAGATTTAACTTCAGTTAAAGAACTATTAATAAATAAATTATTTTGATAAAAGAGGTTATTAATTATCTCAATAGAACTCATCACACCTAATTGACTTCTACTCACTTGAACTGCCCTCTTCAGCCCAGAAATATCTTGTTTATTTCCTAATATTCTTGCTGACTTAATAGCAGCAGGTCTATCATCTGGTAGATAGGTTTTATAAATTTTATACTTTGTACAAGCAGCAGCTAACTTATCTAAAAATTCATCTTGAGTTATAGGTTGTTGCGACTGATTAAACCAACTATCTACAATGTAAAACTTTGAGTAATCTTTAGATAATCCTACCACTATAAAAGCCGGATTAGTATCACCCCAATCACAACCAATATAAAAACTAAGGTCAGAAGGAATATTACTAATAAAGTGACTATCATTTAATTGGTCAAATAATTGCCCATCAAAATCTTCCCAGCTTGCTTGAAATTCTTGTCTGTATGATTTTGGAGGCATCTGAGACTTAGCAATTCTTAATTGAGACTTAGGAAAGTGAGGATTATCTTTAGTATAAAAATTAAAATAAGCCCATTCTTTTAAATCTTTAATCTTTTGATAAAACTTATATAAAGGATGACTTCTACCTTTTGGAGTAGCACATAATAGAGCTTTAGAACCTGGAGTATCTGATAACGCAGGAAATATAGTATTATCCCAAATACCAACTTTTATATCCTGGAACTCATCAACAGCAGCAAAGTAAATCTTTAATCCTCTTAATCCATCTCCATCATCTTCATTTGTTCCTCTTAAAATAACATCAGGCTTATTACCTTTAAAAGATATTCTTAGTTCTGAATTATTAATACTCTGTACAAAAGGTGCATTCTTTAACATACCTTTTAAAGCCTTCCAATGTACCTGTCTAGCTTGCTTTAGAGTAGGCATGGCAATTACTACAGTAGGAGGAAAGTTAGGGTCATAAGGTTGATTAAAACTTAATGCAGCCACTAATGCTTCAGTTCTTAATTCATGAGACTTACCAAACCGCCTACCACAAACTAATAACTTATAAGGTTTATCACATAAAAATATCTTCTTTTGATTTACATGGAGATTAATATTAAATGTACTATTTTTAGAGGTCTTCATCAGTCTCTAACTCCTGATAATCAGGGTGATTAGGAGGTACTGAGTCACCTATAATGACAGGACAATTAATAGTTTCATTAGTTTCCTTTCCTACCTCATTTCTGATTTCTTTAAGAGCATTTAAAGCTAGTGTAAAATCTTTTTTATTAATGGTAATTGCAGTACCTTTAGCAGTTTGTACTTCATGGGGAGAGCCTTCAATTGATTTATGAACTAACTCCTCAAGAATCACTAATCTATTGATTTTATCTGTTAAATTAATTAACCCTACTCTCTTAGCAAGTGCATAAGTTAAATCCTCAGAAGATTTGGTTTCTGCTATTAAAGGTCTAATTCTCCTCAATAAAGTTTTTAATTGTTTGTGAGAGAGTGGTGTATTAAACTTACTCTCAAATAAAGACTGCATCTGTTCATAACTTAAATGTGGCTGAATTGTAGCCAACAACAAGATGAAGTCCTTTTGTATTTCATTTAATCTAGGATTCTTCATATTTTCAACAAAAAAGGTGCTGAATTAGCACCTGAAGTTTATAAAAGTTTCTATACAAGTAAACATTTGTCCAAAGTTATAGAATCTGCAATATCTCAAAAGATAAATATTCCATAGCCTCAATGAAAGCAATCTCAACAAAACTCTCAAAAGAGGAACTACAACCTTCATTTAGATAGATATTTGTCAGAATAATTCTGGACTTTTCAGACTTGTTGTAGTGGTAATCTATAGCAGCCCTCTCCCTGTTAGTCAAACCCCAAATACATTTAGTAAGTTCATCAGCACAAATCTGACCAAATAATGAGTTATCAGGATGTAGTTCTGTTAAATCTTTGTAAAGGTTGGACATATATAAATCAATATCATCCAGTAAACCTTGAAAGAAGAGTCTCATAACTTCATCCAAATCATAAAAATCAATATAGGAAGTAGCTAAAGTAGTCATTTATTTATAATCCAAAAAATAATAATTAGTAAATATATTTAGAAATTAAGCCTTGAGGATAACTTCAAACAATTGCTTCCAATCTTTACTACGGTGAGAACATTCTTTAAAGGTTAATCTATCTAAGTATCTATCAGAATAGAGTGGGGTTTTAATATTAGCAGTCTCAGATTCCAAAATAGTAGAAAGATTATTACTCAACCACCTTTTAATATCATGCTTATCCTTAGTAGAAATATCAGGGTTATGGATATATTCTTTGATTACTTGTATCGCCCCATAACTATTTCTCAAATTGGTGTAGTCTAAACCAAAAGCCTTTTTAAACTGATAAGATAAAGTAGATTTAGGTATATTAAATCTTTTAGATAAATTTCTCAGAGAGTATCCTTGTAAATAGAGTTGGAAGGCTTTATTAAGTGTGTCCATGCTTAATCTTTCCCTATTCCTATTATATAATAAATATACACAAATGTTAATAGTATTTAGTAGGTAAATATGATATTAAGCTAATAAAAATCCTCCTCTAAGTAGGAGGATTAACGGATTATTTTTAGAAGAATTTCTTGAATTAAGCTGCTACTTCTCCATAAGGTCTTAACTGAACTACATTAGACTTTTTAATTAATTTACCTGTTCTGTACCCCTCAGTTATTTGGTCATTTAATTTAGCTACTGTGCGGGGAGAAACTACATATTGGAGGTCTTCAGTTCTCAACTTATTGAGTAACCAGAACCAGGATTCCATAGGGGAACTTTCAATAAAGTTTGTTACTAATCTTTGAGCAATGTTTTGTAAGTCCATAAAAGTAATCTTTACTTTAACTCCAAGTAAATTAACATATCCCTCTTGATTATTCATCAACTCTTTAATTAGAGTCTTAGCTTCCCAGGAAATACCTTTAGGACTACAGAATATAATTTCAATTGGTTTACCAGGATATCTTTCAAAAGCAAGCTCAACATAGTGTTTATCAAATATAGTAACTCTTACATCTTGCTCAGTTAGAGTGTGGGATTTTAACTCATAAATCTTGGTAACTTTAGGTAATCTTTCGATCCAATCCCAACGTCTGTGACTAGCTTCATCTGGAGTATAAAATGTATTCTTGACCCCAACCTCAAACTTAAAATTAATGTTACTGTAAGAAGCTAATTCAATGATTTGTTTCTGTAAAGTATTCTCATCAATTCTGATAGGTTGAATATCTTGTAAAACTAATTTTTCAATTGATTTAGAACCTAAGTTTTGAAAGTCTTTAGCTACCTGTGTACGCCCCTGAACCAAATAAGAATAAGAATGTTGCCAATTGCCAACCCAAAGTGAGTTAATACGCCCAAGGGATTCCCCATAAATTTCTTCATAAGAGGTCTTAAATCTAGCTAACTCGTCACCTTTTAGTAACAAACTCTTTCCTGATAAAGGTTCTGACGGTTCACCTTTAAAGTTACTCGTCAAATTAGCTTTATTAGCCCAGTGATTAACATAATCTTTGGAGTCTAAACCTTTAGATTCAGACAGTTGACTCATAATGTAATAAGCATCTGTACCATCTTTTCTAGCAACCCACTTTAAGTTATGCTTTCTTGTCAATAAACATAATTCTTCAATTGCAGTTAGGTCAGCATTTGGAGTAGCGTTAAAAATAGAGGTCTTTAAGGATTCAGTGCTTGTAATGTTATTCATAATCTTTAATTTATAAGGAGGGTATTTAATAAGTTTTGTTTGTTTCCTCATACTTAATAATATACAACAATAGTAGTTGCATTATGTGGGCATAATTTTAGTAATAGTTGACATTAAAAAACCCCCAGTTGGAGGTTTCTAATATTATTTAACTAAACTTACTTATCCTTATCTTTAGCCTTATTTATATTGTTTACTATCTCTAGGTTAAGTCCTATTGTGGCTGCCCCTACTATAGCTGGGTTAGCTGTGGCTATCCCCACAATCCCCAATCCTGTTAGTATTACAACTTTAGCTATACTCAAATCATTTGACATAATATAATCCTTTGTTAATTGTTGGTATCAGGTGTCTGTTTCCTGATGTTTAAAGATTACCAAAAGGATAGTTATAAAAGGTGGGCGTAAATATGAGGTTCTCTTTTGGAAGAATGCGTTAATTTAATTGATATAAATAAATTATTACAATAATTCTCATGCTGCCCATAAAGTACACATTTAGCTATTTACAAATACTATAGATCATGATAATATTATTGAAGTGGAGCTAAGATATCTAGAAGATGAAAAGTAAAGGTTAGTTTCCTTTAGCTGCTCCCTTTCTCACCAAACTCAATAAACAACTGAATAGAAAAAACTGAATATGACAAACGGATATATCATCAAACGTTACAGAAGTCCAGAGTCCACTAAAGTCCTCCTAGACAACTTACTTAAAGATTACTCCCAAGCTGACTATCAATTCTTTGTTCATGTGTATTCCTCTACCTTAATGAGTCTCTCAAAAGGGGAAGATGGTTGGGTTCCTGTTAGCTTCAAGTTGATGCAGGAGCAATGGACTCAGAGAGTTAAGTTAGCCATTGATAAGATGATTGAACAGGAGCTAATTGAGGTTAAGCATCTGGGTACTTTTCAACTTGTAGATGGTACTATTGTTAGCCAAACCTACTCAAAGAAAGATGGCTTATCTAGAGAGTTCCGCATCCATGAATCTGCGTTGGTGATGTTACTGGATTCAGGCATTAAGACACTGGTAGAAGCCAAGTCTTCTAAATATTATGACCTGATGACTGGTAAAGTAATTAACAGACACAAGGAACCTAGATACCCTAAGAATATATCTGGTCACAATTACCCTGACGTGATACTTAACGCTCTAGAGCTTATTGAAACCTGTACAGTTAATTTAAAGGCTATCAGGGATCACATGGATAAGTTAGTTAGTGCAGCAGACAGTATCTTTGGTAGTGGAACTGACAAAGATCGCAAAGCCTTAGCAATTGATAACTGTGCTTATCAACAGATACTAGCCAATACAGTTAATGAGCATGGTGATTTTGTAGATTACAGAGTTATATTCAGTCCTAATGGTCCACAGATGAGTGGCAGAGTAACAGAAGCAGGTGTAGGTATGCAAAACTGTAGTCGAGCTATGAAGCAAGCTGGCTTTAGTGGAGTACCTAATCTAAAGAACTATGATTTAAAGTCTAGTCAGGTATGGGGTCTGATTCAGCAGTTTGAGGATTGTAATGATGATGCTCAGTGGAAGGATAAGATTGACACCACTTGGTTAACTAACTACTTAGAGCAAGATAAACAGGTATTTGCTGATAGGGTGGGTGTCAGTAAGGATAGATGGAAAGAGTGCTTTCTAGCTCTAGTCATGGGAGCTTTCATGATTGAAAAGGTTACTGTAAAAGACTTTGCTCCTGTAAAGGCTGTTAAGAAAGTAAATGGTGAGTTGATTGAAACTGATGCTGCCCCTTCTAGAGCCTTGTTTAATTGTTTCTATCAGGAGGCAAATGGGAACCCTGAGTTAGCTTTGAGTTACTACCAAAAGTTCTACGCAGTAGTTAAACCTCTAAAGGTATCTATTGATAACTGGCAGGAGTGGTTGATTAAACGATACATTGTGAAGCACTCTATTTACCCACGAGGAATACATAAAGTAGTTAATCGAACAGGTATTGGCTTTGAGCTTACCCATTATAAGGATGCCAAGGGTGAGTGGACTAATGTAAACACTCTTAAGAGAAAGCTGAGTGCATTCTTCCTACAGGGGGCTGAAGCTGGCTTTATACATCACCTCACTGCTTTGGGTCCTGTGTATGGGTTCCAGACAATGAACAACCAACATGATGGTTTAGTAACCATTGGTGCTATCCCCCAGCAGGCAGTTGATCTAGCTGTAGAAAGATCAGGTTTGAGATATGCAGTTCTAGAAGAGAAATCATTCATCTAATACCTAGAGGGTAATCCAAAGGAGAGGCTAAGTTAATTAGTGCCTCCTTTGCTATATATGGGGATGAGTTAACTGATTGCTAGGTTGGTAATAATTCAGGAAAGTAATAACAATAGTAAACTGTAAGGGGTTCGCTTCGCTCACCCCCCTCTTCTTTTGAGAGAATATATATAATTAACTATATACAATAGCTATCTTACATTCCCTTGTAGAAGTTAGCATATATGTTAACTGAAGGTGTTGAGACACCAAAATTTTATAGTTAGGGGAAGGTTAGCTAGAATAGGGAGTAGATAAGTAGAAAGAGGTATGTAAGAAAGGAAGGTAAGGATGGGATAGTGATAAAGGATTAGGATACATAGTAAACTACCATAGGTATGTTAATGGATATACTATAACTTATATACAGTAAGGCTTTCAGGCTAAAAACACACCTCGCACGCTAACATTTAGTTAATAAAACTACTCTAACTCACTGAGATAGTATAACCTTATTTAGTGGAAGATAATAGAACCTCTACAAAGTAGTTATGGGTATTAACCCAATAAAACCTACTTAAGTTAACTAAAGCATAGTTAGACAAAATTTTATAGTCAGGTATGGATATAGATAGTAAGGATAAAGGTTAGGAATAAGGTAGACAAGGAAGGAATAAAGGGAAAGTAGTAGAAAGGGAATACAGGATAAGAGAAAGTAAAGTCTACTATACCATAGGTATGTCATAATAGTAAAAATAATACTCTGTATCCATTGCACTGTATAGCTTCCAGCCATTCCAACACACCTCGCATGCTCCTACTTGGGATACTGCAAGTGTTATATGCAACTATAGATAATTCACTTTACTTAGATAGTAAAAGCCCCCTCTAATACCCTATACCAACTATCAATAGAGCGATCGCATCAAAGTGACCTTAATCACAAAGCTAGGGTATAAGGTGCTATATGGTGGTTAGGTACTTAAGCAGGTGTGGATTATGCAGGAAAAAAGAACAGAAACCATTAATCAAGTAATTGAGGGTTATAAGATACTAAGTGAGATTAGTACCGTTATTGGGAAGGTATTGGAAGGAGATAAAAAAGATCATACTCAAGAGGTTTTATATAAACTCCTCCTTGGTATGCAAGAGAAGTTAGGTACTCACTACCAGAATATAGACCTTTTAGCTAGAGCTAATGGAGTTAAGATTAAGGAGTATGAGGGTACTGAATCTGATGATGCAATTGATTGGAATAAACTTTATGAATTTATAAAAACATCCCTAGAGTAATATCAACAAGTTAACTAACATTACCCCTTTCATATTAAGAGAATTTAATGAGTTAGCTACAATATTAACTAACTCATTAAATTAATCATTTAATATTAATGTTTCTTAACTGGGGCAGATTCCAATTTTAAAGTCACCTCTACTACCCCTGTTTTGCTAGTTGTGGTTACTTCCTCAATAGCCTCTACAGTTTTCTCAAATTTCTCATCAGGAGCAAGTTCTTCCTCAACTGTTTCACCAGTTGTGTAAGTTTTAATGATCTTAGATGGGGGTACTGACATAATTTTTAGATATGGCTACACTACAGCCATCATTTTATTTTTAATACACTAATACCACCCAGTAGGGTTTTCCGTACCTCTAGGTTTCATCCCTTACCTTGCAAGAATGAAACCCTCCTACCCATGAACCTATAGTAATCATTAGTAGAGCGATCGCATCACAGTGACCTGAATCACATACCTGATGTATAGGATGCTTTATTGTGTTTAGGTACTTAACCAGGTGTGGATTATGACTGATAATGAGATTGTGGAAGATAAAAATCTAACTGCTATGGATCTGAGAAGAAAGGCTGCTGGTAAATTATTAAATGCCTTTAATCAGTTAAGAGAAACCGACATTTTAATGACTGGAAATATATTATCTGGAGAACAAACAGAGCTACGTCAATTCTTACTGGATACTCAAAGGTCTATTGCTTGTCAGCTAGAAAATATAGCTATGGTTGATGGGGCAACCATCACGATTTTTGAAGATGCTGATAACTTATATGCACCTAATTTAGATGTAATTAATATGTATATAAGTGGAGAATTAAACTTAGACATACCTAGTTTACTTTAATTACCCCTCTCATATCAAGAAACCCTGATAAATCAACTATTAGATTAGCTGACTTATCAATTCACCATTTACCATTAGAGTTCTCAATAGGGAGCGATCGCACTATAGTGAACACTATCACCTAAACTGAATAGCTAATGGTATACAATCCCACTGTAATCAATCAACCAAGTGTGTAATTATGAAGGCTCAAGAAGCAAGAAAAGAAGCAATCAAAAAATTATATAGCTCCTACTTATCAGTAGATGGGGCTTTAAATTCAATGCCTTATGGTGAGAATTTTACTGTACATAATGATGATGATCAACAATTTGTAAGTAAACTTGATTCTGTAAAAAACACGCTTGAAGAAGCTTTTGAAGATTTGTATGTTGCATACAGAATAGAGGTAATTTCAAGGGAGGAAATTAGCACCAAGCAAGACTTAATGCAGAAAATTAAAGAAATAGCAGAATCTTAAACCCTCAGCCCCCATTCACATCAAAAAACTTGATGAGTCAACTACTAAATTAGCTGCTCATCAAGTCACCATTTACCATATTTGCCGATAGAGATATCTGCTACTAATAAGATGGTGTAACTCCCCTCCTTCTGTCATACTGTCGGTCTGCTTCACGCTGTTCATCAAAACTAGATGGAGGATGGAATGTATTATTATTAGGGCTATACATCCCTCTCATGCAAGACTTAAAACTTCCCATTATCACAAGAGCAAGAATAGTCCCAATTATTCCACCTGCATTATTATCTGCCATTCACTTAGTATTTAATTTCAAGACTCCTATTTCAGAATAACTTTTTAGTAGCCCATTCCTTACAGAATAATTACTGAAATATATATACAGACATATACTCAGTATTTGAGAGACATTTATATTTTATTCAGTTGCTTTTATCAAGATATAAAATAACTTTTTCATAACTAATATCAAAACCTGAATTATTTAATGTTGCTATTAAACCTAACGCATCTGAATGAATCTGTAGAGCCACTAATTTACCTTTAATTTTATTACAACTCTTCAGGTATCTTAGTAATTGTCCTACCGCATTACAGTCTATAATATCTTTTTTAAATTCTATTATCTCATCTCCATTAACTATATCAACTCTACCTTTTCTTAATTTCTGCTGCCTACTTCCACCAAACCTAGCTCTGTACTCTCGCTCAATGTCAACTTCTACAAAATACATTTTAGGATTATCTAAGCAACAATCGTCCAGATAAATATAAGCTCCTAAATAATTAGCCACCCATAAACTTCTAACTTTATGAAAATATCTTCCATACTTTTTATTAAAGCTATCTTTAAAGATTTTTAGACTTTTCCCCTCTAATTTAGTAACCTTTCCATGAAGATAATACTCCCTACCAATAACATAGTTTTTGGCAAAGTCATTTAATTCTACCCCCTTAGCTTCACAAATATGTTTCATAACAAAAGTTACTTCTTCTTCAAAGATAATCCATTTAAGGTTATGCTTTTCAATTAATAATCTCAACCTATTTAAAATTGATTTATCTGCATTAGGATGTTTCTCTAAAATCAACTGAGTTATATCTATTGAGTCAGTCATGGTGATTTTTTTAAATTACTTAAATCAGGTTATTCCAATTAAGTTTTTAGTTCTATAATGGAAATAATTAACCTTTATTATTTAGGTATTCAACAATGCCAATACCAATCAAAAATGAAATTAACATAGTATTTTCAACCCTACCAGACTTGATAACTGGTTGGAATACTGCAATACAAAAAGTATTTGCAGAGGAGCAAGAAGGTCAAAAGGTAGAAGTTTTAGAAGCCATCCTTAAAGAATTACCTGAAATGCAAAAAAAGTTTGATTCAGAAATTCAGAAACTAAGTAAGAAAATTGAGAAAGAAATAGCAAAGGAGAAAAAGAAAACAAGTAGTGTATAAGCCAGTAATAATTTATTTGTAAAATATTTCTGGAACTTCAAGTTGTTTGATTACTCCTGAATAATGCTTGTAGATTACTTCAGGAGAATTACCCACCATATCAGCAACTTGTTTAACACTAATACCTGCCTCCAAACATAGAGTGATAAAAGTGTGACGACAGTTATATTGAGGTAAATAATATCTAATCAACTTATCATTGACTAAATTAGTTAATACTGGTTTCCATACTCTATTGAGAAAGTTATGAGTATTTAGCTCTCTACCATTGCGATTATAGAAAAGTAATTTCTCAGCTTCTTCATACCCAATATCATTCAAAAGTTCTCTCAGTTGACTATTGATAGGAAACAATCTAATTTGGTGAGTTTTTGTGTCTTTCCTTATCCTGACATCAGAAGGTACAGCCTCAGCAAATGTGATATGTGTTGAACTAATATGTTTCCATTTCAAGGCTACAGCTTCTTCAGGTCTGCACCCAGTACAAAATAAAAGCCTGACATAATTAGTGTAGTAAGAATGTGCCAAGGGAGAGTATTTAGGGCAATACTTATTACTAGCAAAAGCATCAATAATAATAGCTATCTCTTCTTGACTAAAAGTAAGAATAGTATTATTTTTCCTTTTGGTTTTAATAGTTTTAGCTAAATCTTTGAAGGGATTGATTTCTATTAGCTTAGATGTAATAGCCCAATTACAGCAAGCATTAAGCTGTTTAAGGGTACGCTTGGCTGTTTCAGCAGAATAATTACTTAGTAAATGATTCCTAATGAGGATTGCATCTTTAATGTCGCCAGTAGGTAGTGCTTTAATTCTTTTCTCTATTAGTGAGTAATCCCTGATAACAGTAGACTGTTCCACTTGATTACTCTTAAACTGAACATACTCACACCATAAGTCTAGTAAAGTGGATGTTTTTTCCTTTTTAGCAGCCTGATAGTCAGGTTTGTATTTAGCCAGAGTAGGGTCAAAATAGCCAGCTATGATATCTAGCTCTATCTGCCTTGCTTTCATCTCTGCAACAAGTCTATTCTCAACACTGTCAGCTAGATTCAAAGACAAGTATTTCTGATTACCAGCAAACAAAGCTCTAGGAAATCTTAATCTAAGACGACCTTCAAGGGTTTCAATTCCAATTTTCACTGACTATCCTTGACTATTTTAGGTTTGCAGAGCATAGTCAAAAAATAGTCAAAAGGGTGTAAACACAAATATTCAGCCCTCTAGAACTTTTTATGACTAGGAGCTGAAACCCTGATATAGTAATGTTTTAAAAATGGCTCAGGTCAGATTTGAACTGACGACCCCAGGCTTATGAGTCCCGTACTCTAACCAACTGAGCTACTGAGCCACGTTGTTTTATCAACTTATCTTAAGATAGCACACCAATTTGCATTTGACAACTATCAATTTCCAGATTTTTACTTTCAAAATAAAGAGAGGGAGTTCACCTCCCTCGATTAACCAAAAAATCACTAAATCCCCAACCAGCGAGAATTAAATGCGATTGGGTAAGAAAGCGATAGGGTTAACAGCACCCTTGCCAGATGGATGAACTTCAAAGTGACTATGAGGTCCAGTGCTGAAACCGGTGCTACCCATAGCCGCGATTGGCTGACCTTGTTGCACTCTTTGACCAGATTGCACCAAAATTCGGCTGTTATGTCCATAGCGAGTCAGGCTACCATCATCATGACGGATATCCACAACGTTACCGTAACCACCGCTGTTCCAGCCAGCTTTCTCCACTACACCAGCAGATGAAGCATAAATAGGTGTGCCGGTTGAGTTAGCAATATCAATCCCCCTGTGCATTCTTCCCCAGCGCCAGCCATAACCAGATGTCAGAACTCCCTTAGCAGGCCAAATGTAGCCTGTGGTGGAAGAATTAGCTGGGAAACTGGGATTGTCTTCAGTGGTCTGAGGCAAGTGGATATCCACTGCGGCTATAGGTGGTAAAGCGGGAGAAACAGAAGTTCCTCGCAATTTTCCTAAAGAGTCAGAGGCACTAGTACGAGCAGGAGGTACTGTTAACTTAATGCCAGATGATTTGGGGGGAGAATTCCATCTAGCGCCAGTTTTGCTAGGCAGAAATTCTGGGTTAATTGGCTCGTTGGTGGGAGCGGATGCTGTTACCAGAGTCTTAAGCGGTTGATTGCTGTAGCTGGGCAATATTGCTTGAGGTACGGCAATCTGGATGGCATTCGCTTGAGATACTGTGAAGTTATTAGATGATTCAATAGCAACAGGTACAGACTGAATATTGTTTTCAGGGGCTGTAACAGCTACACCAGATTGTTGAGCGCGGTATTTATAACGCAATCTCTCAATTTCTGCTTGCAAGCTACGGATACGTTCATTACCTTTGGCTTTAGATACCTTTTGCACGGGTTTTTGTGAACCCTGCTTTTGGGAAAAAGCTCTTGGTAATGGAGCATCACCGCCTAAGCCGTAAGAGTTACTGGGAGTAGGTAAGGCTTTGGGAATAACAATAGGAATAGTCGGCTGCCCTTGGCTATCTGGGACTATTGGTGCAGGAACATTTATTCGGTTAGCAATAGTAGGATAATTAGTCTGTTCTTGCTCTTGTGTCACCACTGGGACTGGGATAGCCACACTATTGGTAGCCGGAGTTTCAATCCCTTCTACCTGCTCATTTATTTTTGGGGCAGGAATTGTTACACTGGTATTGTTGGCAACAAATGATCTAGGGTTAAAACTAGGGTTATTTAAAGAAGAATTATCTACCTGGCTGGAGGCTTCT